>JBAZLG010000001.1:0-629424 GCA_041650395.1 Candidatus Micrarchaeia archaeon
GGAAGCGTGCAAGTCCTTCAGCTCCCGGTACAAGTCCGTGAAAATAGGCGGCTCGTTTATCCAGCTCTGCTGGTCTTCCTGATAAATTCCCTTGCTTGCGTAAGTGCGCGGCAAAACCTCATTCAGCACGCCCTTCTGTGCCTCGGTCAATCCGCCGGTCAGGATATCAAAAACGGTAATCAGCGAAAGGAACTTGTCGCCCAGGCTCTGCCCATTCAGGCCGAAGACATTTATGCAGCACTCGGATTCCCTGGAGATTTCTATATTCTCCCCGCCAAGCGACTGGCACAGGTCGGCATACTCCGCGTTCGGGTCCAGTATATAGACTCGTGGATTCTCGGCAAAGAGCGCCTGCATAACCAGGTACTTCGCGCTGTAGCTCTTGCCCGAGCCGGAAATCCCGATTATGAAAAAGTGCTTGTTCGACATGGCCTCAAAGTCAATGAAAACCGGATTGAGGCTTGTTTCCTCGTGAGCAAACAGTATTCCCTTTTTCTCAGTGGAAGCTGTCGAAAGGAACGGGAAGGTAGCCGCAAGGGAGCTGGTCGGAAAATCCCTCTGCGCCCCAATTGCGTCTATCCCTATCGGCATGGCGGAAATCAACCCCTCCACAACGTTGTACCTGACCTGCTTTGGGATTATCAGTAGCGCGTTAAGGTTCGCGTTGCACTTCTCAAGAAGAAGGTTCAGGCTGCTCTTCTCCTTCGCCTTGTTGTTGATGTAAAGCGATACCTTGAACAGCTTCTCTTCGCCCTTGTAAAGCGCATTATGGAGCCTTTTGGTGTCCGCCAGCTTGATTTCAAGAGAGGGGTTGGGCGTTCCTTTCGCAGTCGAGGCCATCAGGTCTGCGGTTTGCCGCACTATCTGGTTATGCAGGAACGCGAGCATCTCGTTCACGCTGGACGGTGCTATGTGGATGGAAATATCGTACTGGTCGTTCTTGCTCATGAACGCCTGTAGCCAGCCGTCCTCCACTTCGCGGGGATAGCCTGCCGCCTGCACAATACTGTGGAAAGTGCCGTTAAGCCGAAGCGTGGCAGGGGCAATTTCTACCGACTTCAGGAGAGGCTTTCCCATTTTTACCCCTCCACCACGAAATAGGAAGCCGAGAACGGCGCAAGCTGCCTATCTTCAAGCCGGTTGCTCTCAATTCCGCAGTCCGCGAGCTTTTCCCGGATTATCTGCGTGCGCTCGCCAAGCTTGATGAACGCCTCCGCGAGCTTCTTGGGTTCCGGCCTGAGGCAAATAATCAGGTAGTACTCTCGCTCGTTTACGCTGTTTTCCAGCAGGAAGCCAAGTTCGTGCGCCTTGAAGTCGGCATAAAGTTCTTCCAAGCCCCCTTTCAATTCCTTTTCCTGATTCTCGAAGTAGCTGTCAAGAGACGCCCTTTTCGTGCGCACCACTATCTGCACCGGATAGTTCAGGTGGTTAAGAAAATCCCGGTAATTCGATATCAGCGCCTTTTTCCTGTCATCATCGAAAAGGGCGAAGTTCAGCGGCGAAACCCGGATAACCGCCCTAAGTTCGCCATTGGAAAGCACAAGGCAGCCGTTCTCGGTTCGCTCTATCGGATTTATCTTCTTGGAGAATTTGGCAAGGTCTTTTTTCAGGTGCGACGCCCGGAAATACGAATAGCGCTCCAAAAGCTGGTTCTCCAGCCCCAAGAAGGTGAAGCCAAGCCCGGCTATTGCGATAAACGAGGGCAAAACGAGCTTCAGCTCCCCCTCCAGCGGCAGCCCGTAGGCCAGAAGTGCCACAAAGCCGAAGACGAGCGCGTAAATTAGCTGCTTGCCGTCCAGCCCGAAAACTATCTTTTCCTTGTAGCGCACCTTGTCTGGTATATCGTAGCCCATAAAATCACAAAAACGAAGCCAGCACGGCTATCCGTACTGCCTGCGCGATTGCCTCGCCAGCCAGCTTCAGGCCTTGCTGGACGGCCATCAGGAGCGCGATTATGTAGATAGCTAGGTTTGCCAAGCCCACCGCCCCAAGCGCCGCAATGCTCGCCATAGCGCGCATAAATGGGTCTGCCAAGGTCGGGTCGGAGGTATTGAAGAGCGAGTAAAAGCCCAGGATTATCAGGGCGTCAAGGCTGGTCATGAACAGAATCAAGGCTATCAGCTTGAGCAGGAACCGCCCAAAGCCCTCCGAAACCGGCACGAAATAGAAGAAAATCGCCCAAGGGAAAAGCAGGAGCAGGAATGGAATCAGCAAGTAGCGGCCTAGCAGGGTTGCGAAGGTCAGCACCGCGGCAGAAACGAACCCGAGCAGTATTACGATTGCGAAGACGAAGTCCGAAAGCGAGGCGTGGACGCTGAAAAAATCGGTTGTCGCCTGGTTAAGGAGCGTGGAGGCTATGGACTGGTTGATGTCGAGCATGGCCTTGAAGATGTAAAACGAGAAGGTGAGCGCAATTATCATCAGGAACAGGCTTTTGAGCCACCTTTTTGCAGTCAAGCGCCCCTCCACATCGCTGGAGCGGATGATGTAGAACAGCCCGAGCCCCATTATCAGCAAGGTGTACAGGGATTCGATCAGCGCCATCACCTGATTGTACGCCCCGCAGAACCAGTTGAGGTCAGGAACGGACAACAGGAGCGTGAAGGCTGCGGCAACGAACGCCTTTATCGCCACTATCAGGCCGTTGGACACGAAGCTGAAGAACGACTCGACCAGGCAGGTTGGCAGGTTCTGGAGCATCGCCACCAGATTGCCCGTATTGTTGCACGTGCTTTGGGTTATCTGGAAGTCTATGGTCTGGGCGAAAAGTGCAGAGCCTAGCAGCAGGAGGGCAAGCAGGCTAGCTGTTTTCAAACTTCAACACCTCCTTGCGTGCGTATCTGTAGAGTAGGTAAAGCGCCAGCAGAAGCGCCGCCAAGTAGAAAAGATAGTCGAAGGAATACGGGAAATCCGCGGGTATCGTGAGCTGCGCCTTCGCCGATTTTGTGATGAAGTCGGTTTGGAAAACGGCTGTG
Source organism: Candidatus Micrarchaeia archaeon (assembly GCA_041650395.1). Taxonomy (GTDB): domain Archaea; phylum Micrarchaeota; class Micrarchaeia; order Anstonellales; family VGKX01; genus JAKALW01. Next base: position 2,976 of record JBAZLG010000001.1, read on the forward strand.
ACTATAGGCGAATTGGGATTGAAGGCGAAAGAAGCGGCTGCCCTGCCGTTCTGATCCGTGAGAACGTACAGCGTTTGGTTCCCGTGCGACAGGCTTATGTTCTTGGAAACAAGTGGATTCCCTGTCTGGTTGTCGTAAAAACGGACGCCGATTGTTATCGTTGAGTTTGTCCTGCTTGCCATCAAGAGGCTAATTACTGGGGTTTGGTTGTCAAGGAGGCAGAAATCATCCATGTGAACGTGGCTGAAGTGCCCGTAAAAGTCAAAGGAGCAGTTAAGGGCTTCCGCTGGCGCCAAGAAATGGATTCTCTCAAAGCGGGTGGAATTGGAATAATTTCTTTCACGGGAGAGGAGTGCAAGGCCGTAAAACTCAATACTATTGGGCGGCTGGTTTGCCTGCGGGGTTATGGCGTTGTACGGCGTGTAATTTGAAGACAGCGTGTAGCCGCTTTCCTTGAACTTGATGGTGGAATTGCCTATGCGAAACTTGGCAAAGTTCGATTCTACGGGCAGTGCCACATCAAGCCAGCCATCCACAAGCCGCCCGTTCATTGAATCAATGAATGAGGACGCGGTGAAGTTCGGACTTTGGTAAGAATCGGGCTGCTGGTCGGTCAGCGTCATAGAATCGCGCCGGTCATCGCTGTAAACGTAGTCGCAGGTCGTCCAGCAGAACGTGCCGTAAAACGAGGTGGAGCAGTGTGTAACCCACTGCGAATGGTGAATGAGGTACTGCGTGCTGATGCCAAGCGTAGAAGTGGAAGGCGTGCCGAAAGCGTCCGATACCTGATAATCATAGCCGCAAATCTCATAGCTTGTCGAGCAATCAGAGGGAAAGGTCTCTTTTTGCACAACGAACGAAAAGCCATGCCTTGAATCAACCTGGCCGGTGTTGTTCACAAGCAAAGAGCCATCCTTCCCGTAAAGCGAAGGGTAGATTGCCACGATTTTATTCCAGGCATCGCGGATATTGGTCGAGCTTTGCGTGGCTACCCCATCGGGCGCGTATTTCGCATACGGAATATTCTGGTTCCAATTTTCAGCAGCTCCAAAATCGGGAAAGGCGCTCGTGTTCACCAACCCGGCAAGGACTAGCTGCCGCTTGTCTGAATTCGTCAGGTTCGGGTTAGCAAACGAATTGCAGATAGCCGGATCAACGCCAGTATTCGCGCAGTTGTCGAGAATCGTATCCGGCGGCCTGATTGGCGCGGAATAGCCCGACGCCCAAACAAAGTCGTGGTACTGGCGGGCATCGCAGCTAGGACGGGCGTGAAGAACCCCGAGAACAAATAGCAATATCACTAATTTTTTCATGGTTCAACCTCTGCAATAGGTTCCGCCCGCCAAGGTGCTGGCGATAAGCGGGGCGAGGAAAAGGATGCAGAAGCCGATGAGGACTCCCGCGATTATCTCCTTCCACTCGTTCCGGGTTTCGGGGTTCTGGTTCGTTATGATGACAAAGCCAGCATAGGCGAACACAATAACCCCGAAGAATACCGCCAGCACCTTTAGGGAGGCTGCGATGCCGCTGAAGTCCACCGTGCCTACCACCCGCACACGTCGGTTGCGCCAACGAGGCTCTTCACGACCAGCGGGGCAAGCCAGATGATTACCAGCCCGGTGACTACCCCGGCAAGCAGCAGCTTACTATTGTTGCGCGCCTCAATCTCGTGCGAGCTCGCCAAGATGAAACCCGCGTAAGCCGCAACCAGCACGCCCGCAGCAGTGCCGAAAGTCTGTATCAGGCCGTAAAGCCTGCATATCGGCTGGTCTGCCGGTATGGTTATCGTGTCCGCAAAGGCCAGGCCAGCCAGCCCAAGCAGGACAATATACCCTAGTTTGTTCACTCAACCACCTCCTTGGGCTCGCAGCCCCTGAAAACTACCTCAACGTCCTTGTCATCATCGGAAAAGCCGATTCGCCGCTTCATTACCTGGAGAAATTGGGGGTTCAGCTCGTAGCCGATGGAGTGGCGGTTAAGCTTCTTCGCGGCCTTCGTGGTGGTTCCCGAGCCGAGGAACGGATCCAGCACCGTTTCGCCCTGGTATGTGTAGAGCCTGATGAGGGTTTCCGGCAGGATGTCCGGGAACATGGCCGGGTGGTCAAGCTCGTTGTACTGGTTCTTTATCTGCGGGCAGAATTCCCAGATATCGTTCGAGATAAAGTCTTTCGCCTCAAGGATGTCGAGCTTCGCCTGCTCGGTTTTCTTGGCCGAGAGTTTCTTGAAGTCAAACCTGCCCTTTCTGAAAATCAGGATATGCTCGTGTATGTTGTTCGGGTAGTAGTACATGGGATAGGGGTTCTGCATGAATACCCCGAAGCGCTTGGAAGCCCCGCCCGCTCCGTTCGCGCCCACTCCGCTGGGCTTTTTCCAGATAATATCGTCGCGGTAGGTGAAGCCGATTCCCTCCAGCAGGGAAACGTAGTGCGCGGGGATGGGGTACTTGTGCGCTGCGGAGATGATGTCCGAAATATTTACAGCGCAATAACGGCCTTCTTCCAGCACCCGGTAGCACTCCGTGAAGACTTCTCCTACCGCTTTCAGGTACTTCTTGTAGGAGCTTATCGCGCCTATGTTGCCGCGAAGGTTCCCGTAGTCCTTCACGTCGAAATAGGGCGGGCTTGTCACAACCAGCTGCACGGACTGGTCGCCGACCTCTCGCATGAACTGCGAGTTCCCAAAAACGATTTTGTGTTTTTCCATGCGGCTAGTGCATCTAGCAGTGGATTAATTCCTAGGTGCACTATTGGGCACGTTCGTATCCTGTGGCACGTTCATGCCATGCGGAAAGGAGAAATTGCCGCGGAAATGGGGTGGGTGTTCAGTCTTCAATTTCCGATACAATCCATATGTGTTTGAGTGGCATTTCTGCTTTAATCTCTACGCCCAGTTTTTCATAGTTTTTCAAGAGTTCATCTATTATGATGCCGGAATCCCAAAGTTTTATCTTAAAACTGTCATTCTGGGCTTCTCGCCGAACAGTGTCTTTAAAGCCTCCCCACGAGACAAGAATGCCGTAAGTCGCTTTGAATGAATCCATCGTGCCCTTAAGCTCACGATATATCTTAACATCAACAGGGGCATCTGAGGATTTTACTTGGACACATATTTTTGGCTCACCAAAACCAAGAATGCCAGGTGATGCAAGTATGTCTACTCCGCCGTCTGCTCCGGGTGGCGAGACCGTAGTAGTAAATCCCTTCGCTTCTAGGATTGAAGCAATGAGCGCGCTTAGTTCATGTCCTTTAAATTTCTTCGAGATTATTTCTCGTATTTTATCTTCGGCAATTTGTTCGATATCAACTTCTGCGTCTATAGCTGTTGTTTCCTGCTCTTCCGTACCAATAGTTTCTATCTTTGAAATATTTTTGCCTGCGACTATGGCTTTCACTCGTTCCTCTGCGTTATTACGCTCTGCTTTCGAGAAGGTAAGAAATGCGCCGAAGGTGTAAAGGAGGTCTTGCCCAAACAGTTCTTTGCTTCTTGGCAAATCTTTTTTTATCCAGTTGACTTTGCGGTGATGAAGCATGTCCTTTCCTATTTCTTCGGAATAGATGTAGTCCCCACTTATCGTGCCTATCGCTATTGATGATGTAGTTTTTAGCGGAACTACGACCAAATCACCAATCTTTGCAGTGCGTAAAAAAGCAAATATCTGACCCACATGATTGCGAACTCTTCCATCGGGTGCCTGCGGATAAGATTTTTTATATAAATCGAGAAGCTCGTCTTTAGTTTTAATGTTGCTTAGGTCAGGCAATTCTTCCCAACCTATACCTAATATTGACGAACCCAACATTCGCGATTCTCTTTCCCCGCGACTTCCGCCTTTCAAAACCCAGAGAGTCATTTTCTCACCAGCAGCTTATTTCTGATTTTTTACAATCAATTCCTCGACTCGTCCTATCGCTTCTTTTTCCAAATAATACGCTTCTGAAAGCTTGTCGTTTGCCTCAAGCACAAGATTTCCTATCTCGTCCATGATTTTTCGGTTCGGTATTGGGATTGGAATGCTGGCAACTTGTTTGTTATCCATCTCATCCACAACCGAGCCATACTTCTGACGCAGGATGAGCTGCCTGCCGTAGTCGCTAGCTAAGAAGGCATATAGATAACCTGGGTTTATTGCATCGCTCGGTACAACGCGAATGATATGTTCAGTTGCTGTACATCCATCTAGGTGCTGGGGCGCAAGAACAACATTTCCAACCGTACCGCTTCTAGTAATGAGAACCATATTTTGATGTATGGTTATTTCCTTCTCAATTACATTACTGTGGAGTGATTTCGATAGATGTTTAATGTCAGGTGGGTCAAATTCCATAATATTCCCACCGCTTAGGAACGGTACACCTTGTGCTTCGTCCACATAAATGCGCTTAAACCTGCCAGGTAATATTATCGCCTTGCTTACTCTTTGGTTGCCGACATTGACCACTTCGAGGCCGGTTTTCTTCAGCTGGGCTTCAATTTCGTCAACAATCGGCACGTGATAGTGTGCTTCGAAGCGCATTTCCAATTTACTCGCTTTCTGCTCGAAATTGCGGATATTGTTTCCGTTGAAGTATTTGGGCTTCAATTCGTTGAGGGGCGTAATACCGAGACGCTGATAGAGCAGCGTGTCTGCTTTTTGTCGTAGTTCGTTTGCCTCGTCGCGAAGTTCAAAGGTTCTCATAATTTTTTCATTTATCTCGTGTTTGAATTTGGCGGGTGCATTCGGGACAAGTACAGAAGAAAGATGCTCCGGTTCGATATGTGTTACTACTGAGCCGTAATTGCTCGTGGTAATTATCTTGTAGCCCATCTTTGTCTTAAGAAAAGCGTAGATGTAGCCCACATCCTCTTTTTGGTGGCATTCGATACGGAGAAGGTCATGTGAAAAAAGTTTTCCATCCAGTATGCGACTCACATAGCTAACAAAACCAACACTCCCAGAGCAGGTCATCACAATCTGTCCCTTCTTGAGATATAGTGGCTGCAAGTCGGTATCCGTCTTGCCAGAAACGTGTTTATCTGCCTCTGGTGCAGTTTCTAGAATTTGAGATGCAGTAAATATCGGTATTCCTTCATCTAGAAATATTCTTCTGAATCGTGGACGATGATATACTTTGGCAAAGCCTTGGCTTGCGTTTATGGGCAATGATGGAAACGAGCAGTTTGCTATAAGTTCTCTGGCTTTTTTCCCTTCCACATCATAGTAACTTGCTTCTAGTCGCTGCCCCCGCTCAACTACCTCTGAAATTTTGACAGAAGCCCAGCGTATATCCTTCTGCATTTCCAGCTGAATTTGATGTTGAAGACTCACCATCTAATTCCCTGTTTTTCCTTCCATTTTAGGAAGACCTCAGCAACTGCTGGCGTCTGGTCATCAAGAACTCGTTTCTTTGGTAAATTTCTAACAGTAACGGTCTCCCTTGAGTTCACGTCAAGTTCGGGGATATCCTCTTCTGGCACGAGAAGCTCTTCGCCTTCCTTGTTTCGCTTGTAGGTTGGAACGCCGCGCTTGTCATGGCCTATTTTGTCTGCCATGCCGAAAAAGACGCTATAATCTGCAATCCTGCCATGCTCCTGTTCCCGCCTGAGTTCCTCATCGGTTTTTTTCTGTAGGAAAAGTACTGAGGTCTGTGTGCCATTGCCAGGTTGGAATGTGTCGGGGTGAAGTTGTATGCTCGCGATTAACTTGCACTTCTGTAGAAGCCATTCTCTTACCGAGGCGTAATCCAGACCCGGCGCACCGAGGATAGCATTTGGGAGAACTATTCCCATCCTGCCCCCTGGTTTTAGGAATTGCAGGCACCGCTCGATGAAAAGAACCTCTGGTGCTCTAGATGAAACAAGCTGTTCAGTTCTGTATATGAGGCCGGTTTCCTTATCTTTTTTCCAAACATGCCCAAGGTCGAACTGTTCAAGTATATTCTGGTCCTTGATTGGTAGTTTTGTACCAAAGGGCGGGTTTGTTACGACCACATCGAATAACGCCAAGTCCTTTGACCTGCGTATTGACCCTTTTTCAAGTTCAAAGCGTTTGCAAAGGGCAGACTTTACCTCTTCTGACATTTCATGCGGCTGGGCGAGTGAGTTATTCTGCACTATGTTCCCGCTCCCGTCATTATTCATGACCATATTCATTTTGGTTGCTTTCACTAGGTCTGGGTTTATGTCAAATCCGAAGAAGTTCTGCGCCGCGATTTCTTTTATCTTCTCGCTTATCTGCGTCCTTTGGCTATCATTCCATTCTTTCTTCGGCTTTTTAGCGCTTGCCTCCAGCTGTCGTATTATGTCGTTCATAGCAATGACTAGAAATCCTCCGGTGCCGCATGCCGGGTCCAGAACTTTATCTTCCAAACCAATTTGAAGCATTTTTATTGCCATCCGCTGCACATTTCTTGGGGTGAAAAACTCGCCCCTGTCTCCGCGCAGGTTTGCGCCTACGATTTCTTCGTAAGCCTTGCCCTTCACATCAATATAGGTGTCGAGGAAAGAGTATTTTTGGAGTTCACTCACTATATGGGCTATCGTGATTGGTTTTAGTTTAATTTCATCGTTCTTATCGAAGATTGTCGGGTATCTACTTTTTACCTTATCAAAAATTTTGTCAATTCGGTTCTTGACACTGAGCTGTCCATCCGAAGATGTCTTCTCTTCGCTGCTTGCATAAAACTCCAATGCTTTTGGGAAATTGCGTTCGTCGAGTATTTTGCAGAAAATTATCTTGAGGAGCTCGAAAAATGCGGGCTGCTTCTGGAGCCCCTCATTGACGTATATATGGTTGTGGCAGGTCTTGAAGGCAAAAAGCATGTTGTCTTCCGTTGCAAGCTTCAGCGATTCGCGGGTCGGGCGGTCAATTTCGGATATGTCCCGCCCCTTTGAAGGGATATCGTTCGGTTCGTCGAACTTAATTTTGGCGCCAGGTTTTGCAATCTTTCGGAACACGTATTTCGCTTTGCCGTTAGTCCACATCCCCCATTCGCAATTTAGGCATGCCGCCATGTAGCTCTTTAGCTGCTCCGTCCCCTCTTTGCGGCTTGATGCTTCTACGTTCTCCTTCTTGCATTCAATGATTATGTAGATATTCTCCTGCTTCTTCTCGACTCCCTCGGGGAATACCGCGAGGTCAACACGCTTGCTGTCAGACCCTACCTTGATTTTCATCTCAACCGATATCTGCTCAGGTGGGTATTTGTGCTCATTGACAAGTCGTTTCTCTATATTCTGACGGACATATTCTTCCGGCGTATCTCGCCTGAATTTCTGGTCAACATAGTCGGAGATATAGCCGTCTGGGACGGTTATTATCTGAGGAGTGCTGATTGTGCCAACCATATCCCTTTCTTCCAATGCGACTCTTAAAAAGGTTGGCAAAGCTTTAGAAAAATACGGCGGGCTCATTTTTTTCTTATCACGACCTTGAAGCCCTCTCGCTCTATTGTCACCTTTTCCTGCATCTGGATGTACTCAACAACCTTGAGGTATCGCCTGACTGTCCTCGGGTGGAGCCTAGACGCCCTGCACAGCTTGTTGAAGGTTATCGGGCCTTTTGATAATGCAGAGAAGAGCTTCTCGAGGTTGTTTATAGCCACCATTTTCCCGCCAGCCCATGAGCTGCGCTTGGCGGGTATTTAAGGCTGGGCTGGCACCCCATTTCCGCGGAAATCAGGCAATCTGCTCCGCTTTCGCCTTTGCCTGGCTTGCCAAATTCTCATCGCCCAGAATTGCCTTGAGCAGTTTTAGCCCGTCCTTCCGTTCTTGGTCGGCTTTTACCGCGTCCTTGATGAAGAACGCTATCCCGCACTGGCTGCAAAACCGCGCAGTTGCCGAGTTCTCCTTGTTGCAGTTCTTGCAAAGCACCGGCTTGAGGTCTTCTCTCTTCCCGTTCGTGCTCTCGAAAGCCAAGCCCCGCTTCTGAAGCATTTTGCGGTCCAAGTCAGCCCCGGACAGGTGGACGTAGGTGGAAGGCATATCCGACCCGCCGCTCCAGCCGAATATGATTTTGAGCTCCTGTTCGGTAAACTCCTGCGCCAAGTGCGTTGCTCTGGAATGCCTGAAAAGGTGCGGATGGATTCTCTTATTGAGCCCGCTTCTCCTTTTAGCCGCCCTAAGGATATTCGCCAGCGTAGCGTGGTTGCCAAGGTAGTTGAATTTTCCCCGAAGTTCGAGGAATAGCGGAGCGTTGGGGTCTTTTGCCCGCGGGTGGTTGTTGAGCCAAACTTTCAAGTCCGGCACGCAGTCTATTACCCTAACCCGCCTCATGCCGGTCTTGCCGTTGAGCATTATCACCGCGCCGTATTCGTCGAACTTAACGTCTTTCAGGTTGATGCCTATCAATTCCCCGGCCCTTGCGCCGGACTCGTACAATAGCAAAATAAGCGCCCTGTCGCGAGGATGGAGGCAGGAATCTGCCAGTTTCTTGACCTCTTCCTGGGTCAAAAGGTCTTCCGGCAGCTTGCGTTTAGCGAATCCGTGGGTTTTTATCCAAGAAACCGATTCCGGGTAGGTTCCGCCGTGCAGCCACTTGTAGAACGCCTTAATAGAGACCTTCAGGCTGGGGCTTTTGTAAGCCTTCCACTTCTCGAAAAACGTTATGATGTCCTTTTTCTGGAGGGTTTTGAACGAGCGGCCTTTGAACTCCTTGGCCAGCTTTACCAGGCAAAACAGGTACATGTAGCGGGTGCCTTCCGCCGCTCCTTGCGCCGCCTTCTCCTGGTCGAAATCCACCAGAATGCGCCGGTTTTCGGTGCCTACACCAACCCAGTTGTTTTTGGTCCTGAAAAATCGTTCGGGCGTCCTGCCGTCTAAAACTCTCATGTTTCTCACCTCGGCGCCTGTCCTGAGTTAAGACCTATTTATAGCTTGCCAAGCTGATTGTCGAATTCTACATAGACTGGGCATCTGTCATTACTCCACGTCGAAGCGCATTATCATCCTAGGTTTCCGCGGCATTCTTCCGCGGAAATGAACCCTCCAGATTTGCCGAAAATGAAAACTCAGGCAATTGCCTAATGAAAACAAGCTAACTTTGGCAATTGCCTATGCCCGCCAACCCGCTCAGGCTAATGAATATGCATCAGACCGTCCGTCGCTCTTCACCGCCCGCGACGCCCGAAGGCGAGGCGGGCTAGGAGATCACCGTTGTCATCACCTGCATTCCCATTTCCTCATGGCGGATATTTAAGCATGACAGAAAGCCGCCATTCGAACCGGCCGCAGTAGAATTACCACTGTTTTTATCATATATGCGGGTCAAAAGGCGTATAAACCCTGCCACGAAAGAACTTAGGGGTGGTATCATGGGACTTGTCAATGTGAGCATCAGGGTAAGGAACGTGAAAAAATCCCTCCAGTTTTACACGAAATACATGGGCATGAAGGTCACTGACAGGAAAAGCTACATGCCCGGCGAAACAGTGATAACCCTTTTGAGCAAGGACACGGGGCAGTGCCTGCGCCTCATGCACTACACGCCTTCCTGCAAGCTCTACAAGCCATATGAGAAAGGCGACGAGATGGACCATCTGACTTTCATGGTCAAGGACGCCAAAACCGAATTCGGCAAGCTCGTGAAAAAGGGCTACAAGGTCGCGATGCCCCTCTGGGTTGGCAAGGAAATCGCAATGGGCATGGTCAAGGACCCCGACGGCATATGGGTCGGGCTGAGGAGCATGAACAAGAAGAAAGGGAAGAAATAAGCGGGCTTCGCGTTCTGACCTGATACCCAATGCAGAAGCCCCGGTGCGAGCCATGAGAAAAGTGATTTTCCAGATGATGGTTTCCCTTGACGGGTATTTTGAAGGCCCTAACCACGAGCTTGACTGGCACGGGCCTGTGGTGGACGCGGAATACAATGAATATGCCGCGGAATTCCTTGACAGCATCGACACCCTTGTATTCGGCAGGGTTACATACCAGCTCATGGCAGGCTACTGGCCTAGCAAAGAGGCCCTCAAAGACGACCCTGTGATTGCGGCAAAAATGAACAGCCTGAAGAAAGTCGTTTTTTCAAGGACCCTTGACAATGCCGAGTGGGAAAATTCCAGGCTTGCCAAGGATAATCCGGCGGCAGAAGTCTGGAAACTCAAGAACCTTCCCGGCAAGGACATTGCAATTTTTGGCAGTTCCGACCTTTCCCTTGAACTCATAGATGCAGGCCTGATTGACGAGTACAGGATAATGGTAAACCCCATAGTGCTCGGGGCAGGCAAGCCCCTGTTCAGGGGGATAAAGAAGAGGCTTGGGCTGGAGCTTTTCAAAACAAGGATTATGAAATCCGGCCTTGCCATACTATATTACAGGGCAAAAAAGGCAGATGGCGGATAGACGGGGATGAAATCAATGGCAACCGGAAAACCAGCAAGTCATGTAGCAGGAAAGGCGCTTACTGCAGGACAGCGCGAACAACTGCTCAAGACATTGAAAGCCCGTTTTGAGAAAAACATTGCCAGGCATAAAGGAATCGAATGGGCCAAAGTGTCGTCAAGGCTGGAAGGAAATGCCGCAATGCTCTATTCTCTCAATGAAATGGAGAGGACTGGCGGCGAGCCTGACGTGGTGGGCCTGGACAAGAAGACCGGCGAATGCGTTTTTTACGATTGCTCAAAGGAAACCCCAAAAGGGCGCAGGAGCCTCTGCTATGATGATGCGGCCTTGGAGTCGAGGAAAGAATTCAAGCCCAAAGGCAGCGCCATGGGCATGGCTTCCGACATGGGCATAGGGCTACTGGACGAAGGGCAATACAGGGAACTGCAAAAACTCGGGGAGTTCGACACAAATACTTCAAGCTGGCTGAAGACGCCTCCAAACATAAGGAAACTTGGCGGGGCCATATTTGGGGACAGGCGCTATGGCGCTGTTTTCATATACCATAATGGAGCTGAATCGTATTACGGCGGCCGCGGCTTCCGCTGCGTGCTGAAAATCTGAAAAACCCAGGAGGCGTTAACATGGCAATGGACCCGGTAGTGCATTTTGAAATGCCCGCGAGGGACAAGAACAGGATGCGCAAGTTCTACGAATCAAGCTTCGGCTGGAAAACGGAACAGCTTGGCAAGGAAATGGGGGAATACGTCATAGTCACTACAACCGAGACCGACAAGGACAGGATGGTGAAAAAGCCCGGGAACATAAACGGCGGGTTCTACCAGAGGAGTGACGACCCGCTCACGCACGCCCCCTCGTTCGTGATACAGGTGGAAAACATGGAGAAGAGCATGGAAAAGATAAAGGCGGCGGGCGGGAAAATCAACAGGAAGCCAGAGGAGATACCTGGGGTGGGGATATTCACCTCTTTCACTGACACGGAAGGCAACGTGGCAAGCATAATGCAGCCCAGGCGGAAATAGGGCCCAGTGGGGGCGGCCCGGCCCTGGCGAAAGGCTTATTTAGCAGGCAAGCCCACTTGCATGGGGGGTGGGGCATGTGCGCCTGTTCGTCTTAATAATGGCTGCTGCTATTCTGTTTTCAATATTCGGGTGCGCTGGCGAGGGGCAGGACCAGGCCCAGTTGCCTGCAACTGCAAACCAGTCAGCGGAAGTGCTGCAAGGGCAGGGGGATGGGGGCGAATCCCGGCCATGCCATTCGCCCTACGACGGAACGTACAGCGGAACAGTCAGCGCGTCAGGCCAGGTAGAGCATGAAATGGCAGACAGCCCGGATACCAGGATGACGCCATACATAATAACATACAGCCTTGAAGTGACGTTTGAGTGCGTCAGGGAGCCGATGCCTGAATTCGAAGGCGAGGACAACTGGCTGCTCAACGTCAGGCGCGTCAAGGTTTCAGACCCGTTCTTTGGCTGCACAAACGGCTGCGAGCCGTCAAGCGAGGGCTCGGACGACATTTCCGAGGCGGTAATGCCGCAGCCCGGGCGGAGGGGCGGGATGATAGGCATCAATTTCCCTAATGGCAGGTATTTCCAAATAGTGCCGCTTTTTGCAGACCCTGACGCCAACAGGATTAGCGCGGACCAGCTCAACCATTCGGCCCTGGTAGAGGAATCAATTGCAGGCTATACAAGCAGGGGCGGCTCGGAGTTTGAGAGGATAGAGACTCGCGGATGCCAGGACTGCCTCTACGGGGTACAGCAGGAAGGCGTCACCATGGTGCTTGACAGGATAGGCTGAAAAGAGTCTTAAGCCCTTTGCCTGCGCCAGGCAAACAGGCGGCAGGGAATGGCGGCCTAGAAATATCTCCTGACTTTCTTGCAATAAGCAGAGTATTTGATGCCAAACCTTTTTTTCAGGAATTTTTCCTCTGAAAGGATTATCCTGTGCTGGACAAGCATGCCATAGATGCCAAGCAGGGCCACCGCTGGATTCATTGCATAAGCCACAGCCGCGATAGTCATGATGTTGAACCCGAGATATATGGGGTTCCTGCTTAGCCTGTAAATGCCCCTGTCCTTGAATTCCGTATTTTCCCTTGGAAGCCCAAGGCTCACAGAAGCGCCCAGATGCATCAGCCCTGCCAGGGAAACAAGCGCCCCGAACGCGGCAAAGGCGAGGCAGGAATATGAAAGATAATCTGGCATGCCGGCCACCCTTACATTAAACCCCATGGCCTGGGCTATCGCGCCAAGCCATGCGAGATACATGGAGGATTTGCCCGTAATGAATACGATTTCATTGATTGGCGCCCTGCCTATTATGTCCATGCAATGAAATCAGCCTGCCCGAATATAAACATAGCGAAAACAGCGGCGCATGCTGAATGAGGGAGTGTTACAACAGAATATAAGGGCGCGGGCAGGAATTGAGTGCATGGAAGACAATGGATTTTATGAGGGAAAGCTCAAGTCATTCATCGGCGAAAAGGGGATAGCCGCAGAAGTCCTTTCATTTTCGCAGTCGTGCCATTCCGTGTCAGAGGCTGCGTTGGCTGTAAACGCAAGAGCGGAGGATTTCGCGAAAAGCATATGCATGCTCGACTCGCAGGGAAACCTGGTTGTCGCGATAGTCAAAGGCGAGGACAGGGCAAGCGCCAAATACCTGGCACTCGCGCTTGGAATTGAAAGGCCGCGGATTGCAAGCCCTGAACAGATATTCGAGAAGACAGGCTATCCCTGCGGCGGCACGCCGCCCTTTGGCTATGGCGCGCGCTTCGTGGTTGACGAGAAGGTAATGGAAAAGGGATTCGTCTATGCCGGAGGCGGGTCTGAAAACGCGCTTGTGAAGGCCGCGCCAGCCGAAATCCTGAAGGCCAATGGCGGCATGGTGGCAAGGGTGAGGAAATAACAGGCCGCCGCAGGGCCAGCTAGTTCCATTAGCAGCAGGTCTTGCCTTCAAGAGCCTTTTTGCCTTCCATGAAAGCGAGGGCAGCTATGGCAAGGCCCGCCAGAGGATCGGCCCACCACCAGCCAAAAACCAAGTTGAGCCCAATGCCCAAAAGCAGGGCAACCGACATGTAGGCGCAAAGCATGGTCTGTTTAGAGTCCGCCACTAGGGAATTGCTCCCTATTTCGTGCCCTATGTCGTGCCTGTACCGCGACATGGCGGGCATGACCATAATGGAGGCAGCCGCGATAATGATGCCGGGCATGGAAGCCTCCGGAACCTCATGCGTCGCAAGCTTCCTTGCAGATTCGAATGCCACATAAATGGCAAGGGCAATGAACGAATAACCCACGAACATGAAGGCCCTGCGCTCGCGCGCATTCTCTTCCTTCAGGGAAACCCGGCCGGAGATGCCGAGCCTGTGGGTGACTATTATAGTCGAGGCTGATTCAACTAGGCTGTCAAGGCCGAAGCTAAGCAAGGCTATGCTGCCGGCAGCAGAGCCGAAAAACATGGAAAATGCGGCTTCGGCAAGGTTATACGCAAGAAGCGCGTATTGGGCCCGTATCGCCTTTTTCACTTGCCTCGCGCGCGATTCGCGTGCCATGCAATAGACCTTTAAAGAAATTGGATGGAGGCATTTGAGTTAAAAATGCCTACTTGCCTTTGTAAGCCGCTTCCAGCTTTTTTATGTCCAGTTTTTTCATTTTCAGGAGGGCTGACATGACGCGCTCCGCCCTTTTGGCGTCCCGGCCGCCCGTGAGTTTATCAAGAGACGCGGGCACGACCTGCCATGAAACCCCGAACTTGTCAGTGAGCCAGCCGCACTCAACGACCTTGCCGCCTGAAGACAGCTTTTTCCAGAAATAATCAATCTCCTTCTGGCCCTTGCATTTGACAACAAAAGAGACGGCAGGGGAGAACTTGAATACCGGGCCGCCGTTTAATGCCATGAATTCCTGCCCATTGAGCCTGAAACTGACAGTTAGGACGCTCCCTTTTTCCATGCCTGAAACCTCGGCCCCTGAATCCCCGTAACGCGATACTGAAAGTATTTTGGAACCCTTGAAAATGGACGTGTAAAATTTCGCAGCCTGTTCCGCGTTGTGGTCGAACCATAGGCATGTTGCCATTTTTTGCATAAAAATTTCCTCCAAGGCTTGCGCGCCATTTCCATTCAAGCCAATGCCATGCAGATAGGCAGCGCCCGGTTATTTCATATTAAATTAGTCATATTTAAATATGATGCCGCGCCAAGCCTTCCGGGTGGTGAAAATGGCGAAAAAAACAGTATACGTTTGCGAGGGGAGCTGCCACGGCGTGGCAACAGAGGAGCAATGGAAGGCAGGGGCAAAGACGTGCTCTGCAAAGGGCTGCAACCTGCACGGCAAGCCGCTGAAGAGAAAGGAAATCGAGGAATAGAGAGAGTTGGAAAAGGTGAGAGCATGGAAAACGGAACCAATCCAAAGGAAGTTGTCCTTGCCTACATAAAGGCTCTTGACAATCACGACTATGATGCGGCACGGAAATTGATGGACGAGAATGCATCCATAACAGGGAATTCGGCTGAGACGTACAACAAGCCCGAAAAGCTTTTGGGCCTGTTCAAGTCCCTTGGGCCCAAATACGAGGTCAGGAAGGTTTTTGAGGACGGCGAGGACGTCTGCGTTTTCTATGGGATGGAGACGGCAACGCCTCCGGCAAAAATCGTGATGTCCAGCTGGTACAAGGTAAAAGATGGCAAGATAACATACGTATGGTCTGTGTTTGACCCTACGCCATTTGGGCCTCCTCCAAAGTAAATCGGCGGGGACAGGAGGGCAAAAAGTATTTTTAACAGGGCCAATAAAATGGTTTTATGGAAAAGCATCTAAGGCCGGCGTTGCACCCGTATGCCAAGCTGTGCCTGGGGCTAATCGCGCTCTTTGTAATAGCAGGCTCCATAATCAGCTCGCTTTATCCGGACTACAACCTGCCCGCGCTTGTGATGGCGGCAGTTCTAAGCATTCTTAGCCTGCTAAAGCTCTCGCACTACGCATACCTGCACTACTTCACAGAATACGTGGTGGACGACAGCGAGATAAAATCAGTCTACGGCATCTGGGCAAAGGACGAGAACCACGTCCCGATTGAGAAGATAGAGGACTACAACATTGACCGCTCCATAATCGGGAAACTCCTCGGGCTTGCAAGCATAGGCGTCCAGACAGCCCGCGGCGAGAGGGGCTACGAGGTCATGCTGCTCTCCCTGCCTGAAAAAGAAGTCGAGGCATTGGACCAGATGCTTGACAAGCTCACAAGGATGAAGGCGAAATGATGCCCGGGGATGGAGGCGTCGAATCCCAAAACGCCCGAAGCCCGTGCGGATATAAAAAGATTCAGGGGAAATAAGAGTCAGGTTCCAATGGATAGGGATAGCGCTGAAACAGGGGGCGGGAGCCCGAAAAACGGGCTGCACAGGGGCTTCGCGTGGGTCAGCTCGGGCAGGATGCTCGACGATTTCATACTTCTTGCAAGCGTGATAGGCTTCCTTATGTTCGCTTATTCGCTTCTCATGTATCCGGCCCAGATATTCCCGGACAAATGGTTCCCGTCCCAGGCGGCATCGCTCGCCTTCAAGGCGATATTCAGCGTTTGGGTGCTTGGTGAAATAGTCAATTCTGTCTGGAGCAGGAGGAATTCGAAGGCCAAAAGCCAGGACAGGGGCTCCTACTGGGTGGTCGTGGTCGCTACATGGATAGCAGTGTTCTCCACATTCGTTTTCAGGGGCCTTGACATTGGGACTTTCGGCGGCACGCTGCAATACGCAGGGCTTGGGATAGCCGCCTGCGGCATAATTCTCCGCCAGTGGTCAATCGCAGTCCTTGGAAGGCATTTCACGGTCCGCGTGCAGGTCAGGGAAAAGGCGAGCCTCATTACAGGAGGGCCGTACAGGTTCGCCAGGCACCCGTCATACACAGGGAGCCTGATGACTTTTGCCGGGCTGCCCCTTGCCATAGGGACATGGCCAGGCGCCTTGCTTGTTTTCATGGTCTGCATGGTCGCCTACGCCTACCGCATAAGCGTCGAGGAAGACGCGCTTGTGGAAGCTTTCGGCGCGGAATACGAGTCTTACAGGAAAAGGACATGGAAGATGTTCCCCGGCTATTAGCTGCCCGGGGCAACACTGGATAGGCGCATTCCTGCAAGCTCATTGGCGCGGGCCCTAGCTTGCGATAATGAGCAGGTCTGCAAGTGAGCATATCTCCTCCTGCGCGCCCGACTTCTTCGCATTGCCGAAACAGACTGAAACTCCCGCGGCCCCAAACATCTCCCTGTCGCCAGATGAATCGCCTGCCGCTATCGTCTGCTGCTTTGTGGCGCCCGCCTTGCGCATGTGGTTCTTGAGCGCCCTGCCCTTGTCAAAAAGCCTGCTGCCGCCCCGGAATTTCGGGACTTTCATCCTGCCGGTGAGCATGCCGCCCGATACCTCAAGTTCGGGGCATATCACAAAGTCAAAAGCCTGCTTTTTGAAGGCGGAATGGATTATCAGGTCGTATGCGTAGGAAATTACAGCTATCTTGTACCCCATGCGCCGCAGGTAGCTTATGGTCTCGTCTGCAAACCTGCGCTTTTTCACGCGGGCGGCCATTCTCGCGAAATCCGCAGCGCTTGCGCCTTTGAGCTCGCGCGCTATCGACGCGCTAAGCCGCCTCTCGCCCATCCTGCCGGCAAAAAAATCCCTGCGCCACCTGGCAAGCTTTGGCATGAACCCCAGTTCCCGCGCTATGATGTCGATGCTCCTACCCTCTACGAGGGTGCCGTCGAAATCGAGAGCCACGAGCTTGTGTTTCCTCGCAAGGAACCCGGCTTGCTGGAGTATTGTGCGGGACACTTCCTGCGCAGTCTTGACCTTTGACGCGTGCTCCCTGTGCTTGTGCCTTATCTCGCCGATGTTGACCTCCATTATCCTCTCGCCCGCCTTTTGCGCGGAAAGTATGATTGCGATGTCGACGCCCCAGTCGAGGTCAACGTCGAGCACGCCAAGCAGTCCCTTGCGTATGGCGAACTGCCCGCTTAAAGGCTGGCCAAGATCGAGGTCAGAAAATATGTGGAGAAGGAGCGGCTTTGCAGTGAAATCTGTGATGCGCCCCTCGAGCGGCGAATAAGTGGACTTGCAGATGTTGCATTCCCTGTTTATCACAGGGTAGGCCAGTTTCTCTACTATGTCCTTGGTGAAGCCTTCCAGGTCCGCGTCTATGAACACGAGTGCGTCGTTTTTGGCAGCCTTTGCCCCGCGCATTATTGCTGCCCCCTTGCCCTTGTTTTTGATGTGCCTGACAACCCGCGCCCCTGCTGCGCGCGCGGCCTCCACGGAACCGTCGGTTGAGCCGTCGTCCACGACTATGGCTTCGGAGACTATGTGGGACTCGAGGCACTCGCGTATGACGCCCGCGACCGTCTTTTCCTCGTTGTAGCACGGAATTATGACCGAGACCTTCTCCGGGAAGACGAGGTTCTTGAGGACTGTCAGCAAGCGGCTGTTTTCGGCTGTGTCAATAGGAAGGTCCATGATATCACGCTGGGGGCAATGCCCGCGCACGCCGGAAAGGACAAAGAAGCCATCAGGGCGGAAATGCTGCATTGCTCATATGCATAGCCGATATGCGCTGCTCCATTGAAATACCTTTTGCCTTCAGGCTGCGATGCAGCGGCAGAATCCCGGGCGAATTATTAAAACCGGAAGCGGCATAGATGATTGCATGTGCACGCTCGGGGCGAAAAGGATAGACTGCAGGTTCTTCATTTTCAAGAACAGGGACAGGGAAAACAGGGAAGAAAGGGCGAACAAGACCCGCATTGCGCTGGAAAAAGGAGGCGGGAAGGCGGAAAAACTGCTTGTCATTGACAGGAAGGGCCACTGCGAGGGGTTAAACGAATTCGGCATAGGTTTTGTCGAGGCAACGCTCCAGCCATATCCAAGGGCGAGGATTAGGACAATATCGCATTTTGCAAGAAACATCCTTGACCAGCCCACGCTTGAAAAAGCCATAAGCGCGATAAAAAGGCGCAAGACTTCCTGCAATGTCATTATTTCC
The DNA here is from genome assembly GCA_041650395.1 of Candidatus Micrarchaeia archaeon. Taxonomy (GTDB): domain Archaea; phylum Micrarchaeota; class Micrarchaeia; order Anstonellales; family VGKX01; genus JAKALW01. The sequence continues at coordinate 21,320 of JBAZLG010000001.1, forward strand.
GACGGAAAAAATGCTTTTGCCGTGGAAAAGACCCCATACTCATTCGCGGCCACAAGGATTGCGCAAAAAGGGGTCCTGACAAACCTCAGCGTGAAGCTCAATCCGAAAAACGGCTCAAAGCTTGAATCAGTGCGGGAGTGGGCGAGAGCGAGATACGAGAGGGGGAATGAAATAATCGGCAATGTGAAAGGCCTGAAAGGGATAATAAGGTTCCTCTCCGACAGGAAGGGATGGCCGGACAGGAGCATATGCAGCGGCGGGAACTGGTGGATACGCACGAGATGCTCCTATATCTACGACCTTGAAAAGAGGACTATCTATTTTTGCGGCACGAGGCCTGACAAGGGAGGGTTCAAAAAATATTCATTGCCTGCGCGCGACAAGGCGTGAAGGCACGATTGCGGCATGATTTGGGCTGGATTTGGGCCTAATTATGCGGCAAGTTCGGGAAATTCTTTTTTAAAGGCCCGGGGCAACCGATTCGGGCTGCGAATGCCATTGTAAAACGGCATGGCCGGCTTTGCCGGAAAGCCCGAAGGTAATGGCACATGGAAAAAAAGGTCATTGGAATAGGCGCGGGAATTCTCGCGCTTGCCGCAATCATTGCGATAGGCATTCCCGCGGTTTTCGCGCACGGCGGCTGGGGCATGATGGGCTATGGCACGGGCTATGGAAACGGATACGGCATGATGGGCGGCTATGGATACGGCTATGCCAACAGCACGCAGCCGCACTACTATGCGAAGCAGGCCCCCAATGATTCGGACGGAGGGTTCTACGGATACATGGCGCAGGCGCACAACAGCGTGTTCGGGACCAACTACACTCCGGACGAGTTCTACGGATACATGGAGAAAATGCACGAATACATGTGGGGCAACGGCACACGGCAGGACAATGGATGGTTCGGCCGCATGTGGAATGCCATGTCGGGCGATGATGGCGATGGCAACGGGTTTGGCTGCGGATAGGCAGCCCTTCTCTTTTTCCTGCCCAGTGTCCGCAATGATTAAAACCACGCAGGGGCAAGTATGGTGCGATGATAGTCAAGAAACTGCTCTACTGGCTTGTGGCAGGCTCCCGAGGCGGCGAAAACCGAGGCAGGATGCTGATGCTTCTCAAGGACAGGCCGATGAACGCCAAACAGGTAGCGGACGCGCTCGGCCTGGACTACAAGACAGTCCAGCACCACCTGGATGTGCTCAAAAAACACGCGCTTGTGGACAACATAGGGGAGGGGTATGGAAAAGCGTATACCCTTTCCCCCGAAATGGAGGCTGTTGCTGATGAACTCCCGAAAATCTTCAAAACCAGGAAAAGGCGATGAGCCGGGCATTCTGGACGTGAACGCCAAGGCGCTTGCCGTATCGGCAGCGCTGGCCATGCTTACAGTCCTGCTCGTCTGGCTCTACGTGGGGGCTACGTTCCCTTCAGGCAACGGCGGCTGGGGAAATGGTTACGGGATGATGGGAGGGTACGGCTATGGAATGATGAACGGGAACTCCGGCGGATTCCTCACGGCGGCGGTGCTTCTAAACGTGATAAACGTGGTGGTGCTCGCGTTCCTCATAGCGCAATACATAACCATGTACATGAGGATAAAAAGCGAATTCACGCTTGGGCTCATTGTGCTTGCCTACGTGCTCATGGCGCATTCCATAATGTCAAGCCCCGTCATGTTCACGGACGTGGCGAATTACGGGGCCGCAGGAAGCCCGCTCGCGCTCATGCGCGCGATATTCACCACCATAGCCGCGGGCGTGCTGCTTTACCTCAACGCCAGGTAAGCGGGCGGCAAAATTAAGGGGATACTGCTTGCAAAGGGCGGCGGCAGGGCCACGAGGCAATAATGGTGATGCCTGACGGCAGGAGGGTGCACAGGCTCTACCCATGGGAGTCAAAGCTCTAGCTGGTGGAGCCATACGGCTACTCTGACGTGCCCATATACGATTGCCTCAAGCGCCTCGAGGCAGAGGGGGACGGCGCTGGAGAGTACAGGGGCATATGGTATTACTTCTAGCCCGACGGCGCGCAAAGGTTTATTTGGGGCCGGCGCAAAAGCACTTAACGGTGATTCGGATGGCGGCTTCAAAGGAATGCAAGATCGGCGTGAAAAAAATCGCCGTGGCATCAGGCGTCACGTGGGGCCTTGGAGTGTTCTTCGCAGGCGTCTTCGCCGCGGCTACAGGCGGCTTTTGCCTTGACTTCGTCAATGTGATGGGCTCTATGTACATTGGCTACGCCCCGACGTACGCGGGAGCGGTAATAGGCGGCATCTGGGCGCTCATAGACGGCGCAGTTGCAGGCGCGATATTCGGCTACATATACAACATGGTTTGAAAAACGCAGGAAGCCAGTCATTGCATAGAAGGGCTTAATGGGCAGGCTGCACGCTGCTTGGGGGAATAACATGGCCAAGGTCAACATTTCAGGGAAAATGGTTGAGGAAAAGGATGCCTGCATCTCGGTCTTCGACCACGGCCTGCTCTACGGCGACGGCGTGTTCGAGGGCATACGCGTGTATGGCCGCTGCATATTCAAGCTCGACGAGCATGTTGAGCGCATGTACGATTCCGCGCGTGCCATAAGCCTGCCGATGCCTGTAGACAGGCAAAAGTTCAAGGAGGAGATAATCAGGACATGCAAGGAAAACGGGATTGAAAGCGGCTACATCCGCGCAGTTGCCACGCGAGGCGCCGGCGACCTCGGGCTCAACCCGCGCACGTGCAAGAACCCGCAATACATTATCATAGCAAGGAAGGTCGACCCCCTGCTTGGCGAGAAATCCATTGAACAGGGCGCTGACATAATAACCTCCTCCATAAGGAGGGTGCAAAGCTGCGCAATACCCATCAGGGCCAAGACGCTCAATTACCTCAACTCGGTGCTTGCCGCAGCGCAGGCGATAGACATGGGCAAGGACGAGGCAATAATGTTTTCGGAGAGCGGCTACGTTGCGGAGGGTTCTGGCGACAACATATTCATAATCAAGAACGGCGTGATTAAGACTCCTCCTGAAAGCTCCGGCGCGCTCAAGGGGATAACAAGGGACAGCATAATAGAAATGGCGCGGGCAAACGGCTTTTTTGTCGAGGAGGCCGACATGACTCACTTTGACATCTACACCGCGGACGAGATTTTCCTCACCGGCACGCTTGCGGAGATAGTGCCGGTCAAAAGCATAGACTCGCGCAAGGTCGGGGACGGCAGGCCCGGGGAGACCACGAAAAAGCTTGCCGCTCTTTTCAGGAAATACGTGGCAAACAAGGGGCACAAGTACTGAAAAAACGCGCCTTAACGGCCCCTTTATTCTTTTTTTCCAAGCACGAGCCGCTTAGCCCAGTAGTTTACGAAAAGCGAGGAGTGGATTGCCGCAGTGCCCTATCTGTCTTTAAGATGACTGGTTAGACCAAAAAAACTTTCGCAAGCAAGAACGCGCAGGCCGCACCGGCAATGAACGATACGCCGGCTGCCCGCCGGTTTCCCCGTGCGAACGAATCAGGCAATATGTCCGCCAGAACCACATATGCCATGGCGCCGGCAGAAAATGCCAGCCCGAAAGGGGTCAGTGCCGATAACAGAGATAGGAGAAAATAGCCTGTCAGCGCTGCAACCGCCTCGACAAAGCCCGAGAAGCAGCCGAAGAAGAGTGCCCGTTTTCTTTCCACGCCGTAGCACGCCAGGGGCGCGGAAATCATGAATCCTTCCGGAATGTCCTGGAGGGCTATGGACGCAGTTACAAGCCAGCCGAGAGGGCTGGAGCTTGCAAACGCCGAAGCAACCGCAAAGCCCTCTGGCACATTGTGGATGGTTATGGCACCTGCGAGCATGACTGCCTTCTTTTTCGAGGCCTCGATTTCGCGCCCGCGAATTCTCGCATGCGCGTGGGGGAGCAGCCTGTCCATAAGGAATATGGCGACGACCCCGATAAGCAAGCCGGACACGGCCGTGATGGCGCCTGAAGAGGAGTTGGACGCGCCAAGCATCTCAATTGCTGAATATGCCATCACCCCAGCTGATAAGGAAAGCAGTATGGAATACCCGAGCGGGCCAATGCGCCTGAAAGCCATAATCAAAAGCGAACCGGCGGATGTTGCGGAAAGGACGAGCAAAGCCCCCAGAAAAACATCAAAAAGTGCCATTTAGCAGATAGGGCATGAAAAACTTATATAAGCGAGTGGAAGAACCTGCCCTCGCACGCGGGGCTGAAACTTGCCGTTTCCCGCTGCCTTTTTTTCTCGGTGGCTGCCGCATTGTTAAGGAGATGCGTGGCAAACAGGTGCACAGATACCAGATTCTCGCAAGCATGTGCTTCCCGGCAGCAAAAAACATAGAGGGTTATGCCTAATTCAGCCTTCCCTGTCCCAAAGCACGAGGGACTTTATCCAGTCATTTACAAACAGAGAGAAGAACGCGGAATAGGCTATGACAAGGGCGGTCAGGCCAAGCGGCATAGGATAGAGGCCCAGAACGCCCGCCGTGCACAGGAACGCGGCCGCCACCATGTCTATGGCTATGACTGAAAACAGGAAAGCGCCCGGGGCGGATTCCCAGAACCTGCCCTTCTCCCTCGCGACGAATATGAGGAATGCAGTGAAATAGAAGAGTATCTCGAAGCTGAAGGTGCTAAGCATGGCGGGCGAGACCCCGAGGTAGGCAAGCCCGATGTGCAGGAGCAGGAGGGATTCGGCCACGAGAAGGGAGCCAAGCGCCAGGGCAACCTTGACAAGCGCGCCAATGTCCCATTTCTCCGGCTTGCGCGACCACTTGACATTGTCGGTTGAAAGCGATATAGTGACAAAGTCTATCATGAACACCAGAAGCAGCATTGCGGACGAAGATATCACGTATTGCCCTGTAAGGATGAACGCAATGACTATGAAGCATACCTGCAGTATCGTCTTTGTTATCTTGTTCACAATCCAGGTGTTTATGCGCCTGAACATCATCCTGCCGACCCTTATAGGCTCAAGCATGTTGGAAAGACCCTCGCGTGTCAGCACTATGCTTGCCGCGCCCTTTGCGACGTCGGTTGCCGAGCTGACGGCTATGCCCACTTCGGCCTGCTTGAGGGCGGGCGCGTCATTGACCCCGTCGCCTGTCATGCCGACTATGTGGCCTTTTGACTGGAAGTCCTTCACAATCGCGTACTTGTCCTCTGGATAGATTTCCGCGAACACGCCTGCCTTTTCCGCAAGCGACGCGGCCTTCCCAAACCCAGCCTGCCTGATTTGGGAGAAGCTGATTGCCCTGCCACCTATGCCAACCATGGACGCTATTTCCCGCGCCACTGGCAGCGCGTCGCCTGTGAGCATTTTCACGGAAACGCCAAGCTCGCCAAGCCTGGAAACCACTTCAGGGGAGTCCGGGCGCGGCGGGTCGTAAAGCGCCACAAGGCCCACAAGGACTGGCTTGGAGCCTTGCCGAGAGAGCGCCACTGCAAGGGCGCGGTTGCCGTTTTTGGCGCACCCCGACACGAAAGCGCCGATGGCGCGGCGCGATTTCGCGTCCAGCCCGCACATGCCGCTTATCACTTCGACAGAGCCTTTCATGACCGTGAACCTGCCTTCTTTGCCTTCCACTACTGCAGTGGTCCGCCTGGTGGAGGGGCTGAATGGCACGAAGCTTTTTTGCCTGAACCCAGATATGGGAAGATTGCGCTCCTTCGCGGCCGCGATGAACGCCAGGTCTATAGAATCGCGGTTCTCCTCCCTCGAGGCGAGGGCGCCGTAGAGTATGGCGTCGTCCTCTCCAAACCCGCCAAGCGGCATGGCGCTTGCCACTGCCACCTTGTTCATCGTCATAGTCCCGGTCTTGTCGACGCAGAGTATGTCCATGCTTGCCGCGTCGTCAGGCGCGCTAAGCCTAGTGACGAGGACGCCGCCGGAGGAGAGCTCGCGGGCCCCAAGCGCCATGCTGACGGTGAACATGGCCGGGAGGGCGACCGGTATTGCGCCAAGCAGCAGGACAAGCATAAGCGGGAGGACGGCGATAGGGTCGAACCCTTCAAGAAGAGAATAGGCGAATGCGATTGCGAGGACCACAAGCACCATTGCCAAAAGCCACGTGACCACCTGCGAGATTACCTCTTCTATATGGAGCTTGGGCCGTGCCAGCTGGACAAGCTGGGCAGTCCTGCCAAAATACGTCCGTGCGGCAGTCAGCACCACTATGCACGTGGCCTCGCCCTGCACTGCTATGGAGCCGGAATATACAAGCCCGTCGCGCCTGATGGCTACAGCCGCGGATTCGCCTGTGAGCGCGGACTGGTCGGCGGATATCTCGCCGGAGATTACAATAGCATCGGCAGGCACGAAATCGCCCGTCCTTATCCTTATTATGTCGCCCGGGACAAGCTCGCGGGCCGGAAGCTGTTCCCATTTGCCATCCCGCAGCGTGCGGGAGGTGACCTGCAGCCTCCTTTTGAGGGCCTCGATGGAATCGGAGGCGTTTTTTTCCTGCACAAAGCCTATTGCTGCGTTGAGGAAGAGCAGGGCAAGCACTATGATCATGTCGAAATATTTCTGCGAGAGGAGGGAGATGATGATTATTGCCTCGAGAAGCCAGGCGGTAAGGCCCCAGAACTTGGACAGGAAAAGCAGCGCGGGGTTTGGCCGTTTCTCCTCTATCTCGTTATGGCCGTGCTTCTCAAGCAGGTCTGCCGCCCGGGCCTTGGACAGGCCCGACTTGGCGCTTGAATCGAGGTGCCGTATCGCCTTTGCAGCCCCCATTGCCTTGAAATCGGCAGATGATTTGGTTTTTTGCCCGGTTTCCATGTTGCCGCCGGCTTGAATTACTGGCGGGCAGGTATAATAATCCTCTTTTTGACCGCTCACAGGCACGAATATAACACATTCCATGCAATCAATGCGCATGGACAAGATAATTCAAGAAATAAGGAAGGAACTCAAGGCAAACTCCGACAAGAAGACGATGGAGTCCGGGAAGAGGTTTTTCAAGGAAGGGGTCTCACTCTACGGCGTCAAGACAGGCACGGTGGTAAAGATAGCCAACAAGTACTGGAAAGAGTCCGTCGGCAGGCTTGGCAAGGGGGAAATTTTCGGGCTTTGCACCGAACTGTTCAAGTCGGACTATTGCGAGGACGCATTCGTGGTCTCGACATGGGTGCCAATGCTTGCAAAGCAGTTCGAGCCGGCAGACCTCGAAATTTTCAGGTCATGGATAGACAGGTACATAAACAACTGGGCAAAATGCGACGGCTTTTGCAACCATTCGGTCGGGGATTTCATCCAGAAATACCCGGAGAGGGTTTCAGACCTTAAAATATGGGCAAAGTCCAGGAACAGGTGGATGAGGCGGGCAGCGGCCGTTTCGCTCATAGTTCCAGCCAAGAGAGGGGTTCCTGGAAGACGCGTTTGAGATTGCGGACATTCTCCTGCTCGATTCGGACGACATGGTGCAGAAAGGCTATGGCTGGCTTTTGAAGGAGGCGAGCAGGAAGCACCAGAAGGAAGTGTTCGATTATGTCTGCGCGCACAGGCACGAGATGCCGCGCACGGCGCTACGCTACGCAATAGAGCTGATGCCAAAGGAGATGCGGACGGAAGCCATGAAAAAGTAGGTTGGCAGAAGGGAATCCGTTAAAAAAAAGGCGGGGCAGGGGAATGCCTGCCGCCGCTTCTTATTTTTCAAGGCTTGACATGTCGATTACGAACCTGTATTTCACGTCCGACCTGACCGTGCGCTCGAACGCCTCGTTTATTTTTTGGATTGGGATGAGCTCGATGTCCGAGACAATGCCCTTTGACGCGCAATAGTCGAGCATCTCCTGCGTCTCCTTCAGCCCGCCTATGAGAGAGCCAGCAAACGAGCGCCTGCCGTGCGTGAGCTGCGAGGAATAAAGGGCAAACGGGGCAGTGGGCAGCCCGACTATCACGAGGCTCCCGTCATGCTTGAGAAGGGAGATATAGGCATTGATGTCGTGAGCCGCGGACACGGTGTCGAGTATGAAGTCGAAGCTGTTGGAGTGGGCTGCCATTGCCTGCGGGTCTTTGGAGAGCATGACCTCGTGCGCGCCAAGCCTCTTCGCGTCCTCGACCTTGCCGGGGGAAGTGGTGAACTGGACCACGTGCGCGCCAAATGAGCGCGCGAGTTTCAGAGCCATGTGCCCAAGCCCGCCAAGGCCGATTATGCCCACCTTCTTGCCGGGCCCGACTTTCCAGTGCCTGAGAGGGGAATAGGTGGTTATGCCTGCGCAAAGAAGCGGGGCTGTCGCCGCGAGGTTCGCGCCCTGCGCAATCTTGAGCGCGAAAGCCTCGTCAACTACGATGTTGTTGGAATATCCGCCATAGGTTGTCGAGCCAGTCTGCTTTTCAGGCGAATTGTAGGTCCAGACGCCTTGCGGGCAGAACTGTTCCTCGTTTTCCTTGCACGCTTGACACGAGCGGCAGGAGTCGACCATGCAGCCCACGCCCGCGTTGTCGCCTACCCTGAACTTCGTCACTTGGGAGCCTACGGCAGATACCCTGCCCACAATCTCGTGACCTGGCACCATGGGATAGGAGGAGTGCTGCCAGTCGTTTGCGACCTGGTGTATGTCCGAATGGCACACGCCGCAGTAAAGAATGTCAATCAATACGTCGTGCGGCCCGGGTTCCCTGCGCTGGAAATCAAAAGGGCCAAGGGCGGCCTTTGCCTGTTTTGCAGCATAGCCTTTGGATTTTATCATGAAAACGACCTCCTGTACGGGATTTGCCGCGCCTGTTATAAATAACTATCCGCAGGAAGGAAAAAACTGGAAAAATAAAAAAGAAGAGAGGAAGGGCGCTAGTTGAAGATCAAGCCCGCCTCGCCCTGCGCCTTCTTTATCGAGTCATAGGTGTATATCGCCGCCGCCACGTGGACTATCGGGATGATAAGCCAGAGCAGGAAGCCGATAACGCACAGGAAAGTCCCTATCGCCCCAAACATCAGAACAACGAAATCGACAATCATGGCGCACACGAACATCGCCACGCCTGCGACCTTCTTGTCTTCAGTCAGAAGGAGCCCGAGGCCGGGAAAAAACAGGCTCACAATGCCCCCTATCAATGACTTGTCGGAACCGCTCGAATCGCTTCTTGCCATAACTACAATCTACCCCCGAACTGCAAGACTTCCATCATGCCTTGGAAAGACAATCGCCAAGGATGTATAAAAGAATATCTGACTGCCAGGATGAATAAATGGACTGCCGATTCGCTGTTTCCTGGCCGCAAAAGGCGGGAAAAACAGGGAAAGGAAAGGACCGTGGAGAAAGGCGGGCCTATTCCATGTTTATGTTAACGAAGAACCAGGAGGAAGGTTTTTCCGGGTTGCTGGCATAGAGTGCGTAGTTTTTCACGTCCTGCCAAGTTTTCATAAAGTTCTTGTCAGTCTGGATTTGCCTGCGGTCGCCTTCGCTTTCCCAGACATTGCAGAAGTTCTGGTTCTTGAACCCGGCAGTATCAAACGCCTTCGTGTCCTTGGCAGTCGGATTGTAGGCAATGGCAAGCCCGTGCCTTTTCATCTGTTCCAGGTTGGCCGCGGAGTCGTCTATTGAGACTGCGTGCTCGTAAACCCCAGAGCCGTTTTGCTTGAAGCCGAGCTTGTCGTAAATCTTGTAGGCTTCTTCCCATTTGTTCACTTTAACCAGTCCGCCAGTGAAAACGCCGCTCTCAAAGACAGGAGTGTGACCGCAGAATGACTCGATTTTCACTCCATTCAGGGCAAGGAAGTCGACGACCCCCTTGACAACAGGAGCCCAGCCGTCGCTCATGATTATGGCAGCATGGCCTGCCTTGGCCAGGTTGCTTGTGAAATGCAATGCATGGGGCGCAAGCGTGCGCGGCGCGAGATGGGCTGCCTCGTCAAGCTCGCTTTTTGTCAGCCCAACAAGCAGGCTGGCCTTGAGCTCGATAAGCCCGTTCTTTGTCATGCAGCCTTCCTCATAGAGGGCCCACTCGCCAAGGCGCGCGATGTCTACAAGTGTGCTGATTGATTTTACTCCTTTGGCTTCCATGTATTTCTGGATTACTTGTTCGGTTTCAATGCCCTGGCCCTGCTTGTCAAAGAAAATTGACTGCTGCTTCATCTTGGCAAGCATTTCCCGCGGGTCCAGGGCCTTGTTCCTGCCTGCGGCAATTGTAGTAGTATAATCCTTGTTCAGTGTCTTGTCATGGTCAATATTGACTATTAGTTTAGCAGGCATTGCCATAGAAATTCCTCCATGATGTGTGGTAAAATTGCGGTTGGCGAGTTTAAAAACATGCCTACCTACAAAAAACCACAAGGCAGCAGGACCAAGCAAAAACCCAAAAATGCGCAGGCATGCAAAAGCAAAACATTTATTTACGGGCTCAACGCCTAAAGGAAACGGTGAAGCCGATGAGAAAACTGTTTTTTGGGATTGTCCTTATACTGTGCCTTGCCGCATTGCCGGCGTTTTGGGCAGCGCCGCCATCTTCAGGGCACGTGCCTGAAGGCCAGGGCGGCGATTCCGGCATGGGAATGCCGGAGGGCAATGGTAATGGCACTTGGATTCCGGAGCCGCCTGGCATGGGCGACGATGGCAATGGCATGACGGGCAACAATTCCACGAACTGGGCCAATGGCAGCAGGCCAAACGGGGAAAACATGGAGAACCAGTTCGGCCAGGGGAACGGCAGCGTGAACGGCACGTGGGCCGAGAACCAGAACAGGAACGAGAACCACGGCGACAACCAGTCCGGAATGGAGCAGGAGATGGAAAAGGAGAGGGTTGCGCGGCAGGACTACGTTAGCCAGGCAAGCAGGCAGATACAGCAGGAAATGGAAATGTTCAAGGAAGAGGCAAAAGGCAATTCAACGCAGAACAGGGTGAGGCTTGCGGTCCATGCGCTGCTTGGGATTGAAAACCTGACAGGCATAGGGAAGAACGTCTCCATGATTGCAAGGGACTTCAACAATTCAATAAAGGCTGCTGAAGGGGCTGAACTTAACATCTCAAAGAGGTCGGGCATCATGCGCACGCTTTTTGGCGGCGACTCCTCCGCTGCGAGGGAGCTTGAGATGGAGGCGCAGCAGAACCAGCAAAGGGTACAACTGCTCACGCAGCAGATGGACCAGTGCCAGGACTGCGACAATGAGACGCTCTCGTTCATACAGGAGCAGATAAGCGCGATGCAAAACGAGACATCAAGGCTCTCGGCACTTGCGCAAAACGAGAAAAAGGACAAAGGCATACTCGGCTGGCTCTTCGGCAACTAGGAAAGAATTTGCGCCCTTTGGGCGCAATTTTATTTTTTTTCAGGATTTGATTGAATAGGCGTATTCCCTGGCTTTTTTTGAAGCGCCGCGCTCACTCCATTATGTGGCTGAAGCTTTTCGCCGCTATGGCGAATATGACGATGTCGAAGATTAGTATGGCGGCTATGTCGGCCGGGAGGCCCGTGAGGTCGCCGGTAATCATCAGGCCCCTCACTGCGCTGACCATGTAGGTCATGGGGTTTATGCGCGCAAACCACTGGATGAGCTGCGGCATGACTTCAATAGGATAAAGCGAATTGCTTGCGAAAAAGAGCGGGAACATGATTGCCGAGCCCAGGCCTATGAACCTCTCGCGCGACTTGAGGGCGGAAGCCACGAGTATTGAAAGCCCAGCAAACCCGCCCGCGGAAACAAATATGACTGCGAGTGCCAGCAGGAAATACAATGGGTTGAATATCACCTGCACGCCTATGATAAGCGCCACGGGGATGATGAAGATTGTCTGGAAAAGGGCGCGCACGCCTGCGGCAAATGACCTGCCAATCACTATTGCCATCCTGGGGGACGGGCTTGCCACGAGTTTCTTGAGAACGCCGGTCTCGCGCTCCCATATCATTATCAGCCCGAACAGTATGGCGACCATTGTCGTCGACTGGATGAGAACGCCGGGCATTATGTAGTCTATATAGGGCACGCCGCCTGTGGGTATGGCCTTGAGCGCGCCAAGGACGGGGCCGAAAAGCACCAGCCAGAGGATTGGCTGGAACGCGCGAAGGTATATTTCAGTCCTGTCGTGCATGAGCCTGCGGAATTCCAGCTCTATGAGCGCGAATGCGACGCGGAGCCATTCCGATGCGTATTCAAGTGCCCGGCCAAACATGAAATCACGACTTGCGTATCCTGTCCCTTGTGTTTTTTATGCCCGAAACGCCTGCCGCCCGGGAGTCATGGGAATCAGCGTATTTCAGGAACACGTCGTCAAGCGTCGGCTGGGATGAGGACATCCTTGAAATGCCAAGCCCCATGGAGGAGAGGCATGCAAGCATGGAATCGAGCTTTTCGCCTTCCGCCATGAGCACTATCTCAAGCGAGCCGCCGGCAAGCCGCGCTGAATGCACCGAGTCCATGGAGCGTATTGCCTTCATGTCCTTCTGCGTGGGCTGTTTGGAGACTTCAAGCGAGAGTTTTGTGCCGCCTATGCCGCGCTTGAGGTCCTCGGGCGTTCCAAAGCGCACTATGCGGCCATTGCTTATGATGCATATCCTGCCAGCGTATGAATTCGCCTCGTCCATGTAGTGGGTGCTGAAAAACACGGTAGTGCCGCTCTCGCTCGATAGCGAGGTGATTTTTTCCCAGACAGCCTTCCTCGATGCAGGGTCGAGGCCGATTGTGGGCTCGTCAAGGAAAAGCACCCGCGGCTTCGACATGACGGCGCTTGCTATTTCGAGCTTTCTCATCATGCCCCCGGAATAGGTGCTTACAAGGTGGTCCGCGGCATCGCCAAGGCCCATGAATTCCAGCGAGTCCATTATGGATTTTTTCATGTTTTTAGACGGCAGGCCGTAAATCTTGGCGTAGATGAGCATGTTCTCGTAGCCGCTTATGTCCATCCACACGCTCATTTCCTGCGGCACATAGCTGACAAGCCTGCGCACCTGCGCCCCGTCGCGAGCCACGTCCATGCCCATGACGGACGCCAGCCCGGACGTGGGCGGGATTTGCGTGGTCAGGATGCGCATGAGCGTTGTCTTGCCCGCGCCATTGGGGCCCAAAAGAGCGAAAACCTCGCCTTCGGAGACGCTAAGGTCCACCCCGTCGAGGGCCTTGAAATCCCCGTATTTTTTCGAGAGGCTTTTTACATCTATGGCTTTCATGGCGCTTACCCTACTCATGGATAAAATGGAAAGGTTTCGGATTGCCACGCAAGTAATGCTTGCAAAGAAGGAGTGGTTTTGTGATATTGCGGGGAAAAAAATAAAAGGGAAATGGGGCGGAGCTTGCCGCCTGGCAAGGCGCGCTACTCCGTAGTCTTGCCGTCGTATTCCTCCGGCATGGCAATGGCGTCCTGTTTCGTCTTTCTCACGACCTTGTCAATGTGTTCGGGCGGCGAGTATATGGTGTAGAGCTTGAGGTCGGACTTCCCGGACGTGTTTATCACGTTGTGGAGAGCGCCCGCAGGGACAATGGCGCAGGAGCCGTCCCTGACCTTGTGCCTGTTGCCGTCTATTACGACTTCGCCCTCGCCTTGCTCGAACCTGAAGAACTGGTCAAGGTGGCTGTGCGTCTCCGCGCCTATCTCCTCGCCGGGTTTGAGGCACATTAGAACGAGCTGGCTGTGCTTTGCCGTATAGAGGACTTTCCTGAAATAGGTGTTCTTCAAAGTCTCCTTTTCAATGTCAATAGAATATCCCTTCATGAAAATACCTCCTATAACGCGATTGGCCCGGATGCCATGCCAATAGTGTATTGCCCCCGCTGTTTAAAAAAATTCCCTGCACGCCGCTGCCCGCGCTAATCCGAGAACGCAAGCAGGAAGCAAAGCTCGAGAAGCTTCTCAAGCCTGCGCCTTTTCGCAGGCGGGATGCGGCCGGGCCTTGCAAGGACAGCCTGCAACTTGCCGTAAAGCAGCGCCAAGCGGGCGCGGGATTTGGATTTTACCGGCTTTTTCCCGCTCGAGCGCGATTTTGAGCTTGCAAGGAGCAGGGAATTGAGGCCCTCCTCTATTTTATCGAGGTCCAGTTCTTTGGGCTTGGCTGCACCCGACTTTTTCATCCCCTGCTTGCCATCGGGTGGCAGGCCCTTGGGGCCAATGCCTTTGCCATCATGGCTGCCATGCCCGCCGCCATTCCCGTGCTTGTTTTTCAGCCTTGCTTCTTGCCCGCTTTCAGTCGAATCCTCTCCTGCCTTTTGCCTTGCATGGGAGCCTTTTGCAACGCCCTTTCCCGTGCCTTCGGCATCCCCGCCACGCTTTTTTCCTTCCTCTTCGTTGCCAGCATTGCTTTTGCCGCCATGCTTCACAAGCACGCCGCCTTCATCGAGCTTGCCAGCCGCGTGCTGCGCGTTTTTCTTGCCTGCCGCCGCAATGGTGGAATCTGTTGCCTCCAGGGCGGCAACGATGGAATCCTTTCCCGCCTTGCCGAAGAAAAGGGAAAACACGGCGTCAAGCTCCTGCTTTTGTTGATTTGGAATATGGCCGGCACGGGCATTATCAGGGCCGGGATAAGCCTGTGCAATGCTGCCGCCGGAAGGGCTTGTTTCCGAGGGCACAGCCACGCCCTGTCCCCAAGAGCCTTCCACGTCAGGCTTGCGGCCCTTCACGCGCTCCTCGTCCTTCTCTAAATGCCATATAGCCACAACTGGCAGGCTTGCAGATTTTTGCGCGAGCGGCTCCTGCTTGGCAGGCACCAGCGGCTGGCCGTGCAAAAATACTTGGTTGGGCATGGAATTCTTCCCGGCCACGGCGATTGGGATGGCGCTTTCGACGCCTTTCACGTCCATGCCAGCCTTTGCAAACAGGCTGTCAAGGTTGACAGCAGAAAGGTCTATTGGCTGCCTGCTTGTATTGTTGCTGCCGCCCTTGCACGTGGAGCATGAGCCGCCGGAACAGCCGCCGCACGGGCCTTCCATCATGAGCGGCATGTTGCCAATCCTGCCGCGAAGCACCAGGTTTCCCAAGCCGTGTTGCTGCTGCAGCTTGGACTTTGGCTGCGCCTTGTCAAGCAAGGCGATGGTCCTGGCATTTTGGGAAGAATGGATTGCTGGCTCTGGCATTTTGAACAGCTCACTTGGTTGAAAGCTCTACAAGCCTTGAGAAGACGCCGTTGGAGTGGAGGCCCACAAGCCTGTCGACGTCGTGCTTGAGGGTGGGGTATATCTGCCCCTGCTCGGAAATAATGGAATTGTAGTCCCCGACTATGGAAGCGAACAGGGCGACTATGTCCTGCGTCAGGTTCTCCACCCTGTCCCCGGACACGCGCGTGCCGCCTTTGGCGCACGCGGAATCGAAGGCGCGCATGCGCTCCACAAGCCCGTCGACCCTGTCGCGGACGTTTTTTGGAAGGCCCTTCACGCCGCTTGAAGTGGGGCAGCCTATGTTGCACGTGGAGCAGGCAGGCTGGAGGGCCGCCCCCTTTTTCTGCAGTATGTTCGTTGCCATGTCCATCTTGTCGCCGCTGCGCTAATTTAGGTGCGCCTAAATATTTCCGGAGCAAGGTTAATAAGCCTGCCGGGGCCATTCTAGGGCGTGGAAAAAAGAATCCATTCTTCAAACGAATCCGAGGAGATGTACCTCAAGGAGATGCTCGCCCTGTCCGCAAAGGGCGCCAGGGCGAGGACGAGCGGCCTGGCAGGCGCGCTTGCGGTGGCGCCGGCCTCCGTGACGGAGATGCTTGCCAAGCTCGCCAAAAAAGGGCTTGTCAGGCACAAGGCGTACCAGGGCGCCAAGCTCACGCAAAAGGGCAGGAGGGAGGCGGAGAAGGTCATGAGGCGCTACCAGCTTCTGGAGCGCTTCCTGGCCGACTGCCTGAAGATAAGCAAGGCGGAGGCCGCGCGGCAGGCGTGCCTGATGGAGCACTGCGTTTCAAAGGAGACCGAGAAGAGGATATGCCAGATAATGGGACATCCCGTCAGCGGCATGGGGGAAACGCCCATGCCGAAATGCAGGATGAGGGGCTGCTCCTGCGAGCCTGCTAAGGGCCCGCGCCTACTTGCCTTTAAGGACGCGCGTGAGCATAGGCGGCATCAGAAAAGCCGACAATAGCGCCATCGCGGAAATTACAGAATACTCCGAAACGCTTAGGACCCCGTTTGTAAGCCCCAGCGATGCCACTATGAGCGCGACCTCGCCGCGCGGCGACATGCCGATTCCTACCGCAAGGGCCTCCTTCTTTTTCAGGCCCGCGACAAGCGCTGCGAATGCGCACGGGATTATCTTGGTAGCAAAAGCCAGCGCGGTAATGATGACGATTGGGATTGCGTAGGCGTAAAGCGAAGTCACGTCGACCATCATGCCAAGGCTTATGAAAAATATCGGCATGAACAAAAGCTCGAGCCCGCTTGTCTTGTCCTCTATCTCCCTCAGATGCCTGCTGCGGTTGAGAACTATCCCAGCCATGAATGCGCCCACTATGGCGGAGAGGCGGATGAATTCCGCCACGTATGCGTAGGAGAGCATGAGCGCGAGCGCGAGCATTATGGCGCCGGAGCCCGAAGGCCATTCCCTGTCCAGGTAGTCGACGAAAATCCTGCCCGCGACAACGCTGCCGAGTATGAATACCGCGGCAGTGAGGCCTGTCTGTATCATCGGCTCGATGGAAACTGTGCCGCCTGTCAGGTTTATCACCAGAGAGAGGACGAGCAGGCCGAGTATGTCGTCAATGACGGCCGCGCCGACAATTATTTGCGCGAACCTCTGGCTGACAAGGTTGAACTCCTTCAAAAGCGCAACAGTGACGCCTACCGAAGTGGCGGTCAGGGCCGCTGCCGTGAACATGGAATAGGCGAAATTGCCGCCTGTGTAGCTCGCGTAGAGATAGCCCGCTGCGAACGGGACCACGACGCCCGCAATCGCGACAAGCAGGTTGTCAAGGGCGAAAATGCCCTCAAGCTTGCTGTGCAGGCCCACCTTGAAGAGAAGTATGATTGCGCCAAGCTGCGCGAACACGCTTATCACCTGGTCAGCGCGCAGTATCTGGGGCGGCTCTGCAGAGATGTTTATTCCCAATGCCAGGAGCACGCCCCACACGAGCGAGAAAAAGCTGGAACTTATCAGTATGCCAAGAAGCATCAGCACCATCACCGAGGGCTGCTTGAAATATGTGACGAGTATTTCGCCAAGCACTGCTATGAGAAGGAGGAAGACTATTTCGAAATAAATGTGCATTTCAGGCTCCACAGCGCCAAAAAGGCTCGTGCGTATCACGGTGAGCATGAGGATTGCGAAAAGGGCAAGTATGCCGTAAGGGTAGAACCTGGACAGCTTCCTGTTCATGGCCAGCGTTTCTTCTAATATCTTGTTCATGCGATTATTTCGGGATTATGGTATTTAATTGGTATGGCAAAAACTGCCTGCCGGGCACAAAATCTATGTTTTATAATGATTTACCACTCAATATAACCATGCAAAAATCGATTGCCGGCTGGAATGCCGCGGATTGCAGGGGCAATGGCGGCACAGCGCTAAAAGGCGGCTCAAAGCCGGGCCTGTTCTGGGACAAGATAGTCCTCAAGCTGGAGGAGAGGAACCTGAAAAGCATGGTGCCCGGGCTGCAGGCCTACGAGATAAACCACCTCTACGCAGGCCTTGAATCCAATTCAATCTGCAAGGCAAGCGCGCTTGTCCAGCTCAATTACCTGCTAAGCCACGTTCCAATAGAGATAAAAGAGGGCAAGCCCGCGAGGCTGAAATATTTCTTTGAGCTGAAATATTACCTCACAACGATAAACTACGCAAAGGCTGGCTTGAGGGCGGTTGAGGATACCAACAGGAGCCTCCATTTGTTCCCGAAAAGCCAGAGGTTCCAGTTCATCGAGAACATCGTCCTCGGGGTGCTAAGCCATTTCCTTTACAGGGGCGACGACGCAGAGGGCAAGATGTCCCAGGCGATAGCGATCGTCAGGGGCCACATGCTCTCAAAGGACCCTTTCCTGCACCCAAGCGTCATGGAATCCCTGACAATAAGGCCCAGGGATTCCGACACCTGCGGGCAGACCAAGGAATTTTTCAAAAAAGCCGCCAAAACGAGGATGCTTCTCAAGACGACCGCGCCCATTGGCGGCACTGAAGAAACCGTATATGTAAAAGGCGTGGGCTCAAGCACTGGCCAGCCCCTGTTCTACCACATTCCCTCGAATGCGGTCTATGCTTTTGAAAACAAAGGGTGCAGGATAGTCGGCAGCGCCCGCAGGCACGAATTTTCCCATGCCGACCTGCGGGAAGGCCTGTCAGCCTATGAAAGCGCCAACGCGGGGCTGCCGGGCTAAAACCAGAATCGCTGATTCAGCCTGTGCGCGCCACTATGGATTTCTGCACGTCCTTCATGAATTCCGCCAGCTGCATCCACGCAAAAGCCCATGCCCAGACAAAGGCCGCGTATTCAAGCGGTATGCTTGTCATGAAAATGCCGAACACCGCAAGGCACGTGGCAACAATCTGGGTGGCGACCGTCGCGCCTATGACAGGCCAGCTTGGCAGGTACTTGTACCAGCGCTCGGCCGTGTGCGCAACGTAAATGAGCAGGTGGCCAGAAATTGTGAGCTTGAGGAAGAACATCGTGGCTATCGTGTCCCAGTCAAGGTGCATCCAATAGACCATGACGAAATAGAGCGTCAGGCTGTTGAGTATCCCGGCAAGCCCGAAAAGCGTGCTTTGGATGAGCCTGTGCTTTGAATTTATCTTGGCGGGGCTGTTAGCTATCCTCACCCTGTTGAATGCCAGCGATATGATTGGCACGTCGTTTAGCAGGGCCAAAAGTATTATCTGTATCGGCGTCAGCGGGAAGGCGGCCTTCAAAAGCCCCAATATTATGATGGTGACAATCAGCCTGAAGCTCTCGGATATGCGGTAGACCGAATAGCTGTATAGCCTTGCAAAAATCTTGCGCGACTCGATAAGCGCGTCGCTTATGACCGATATGCCGGAATACAAAAGCACTATGTCGGCGGCGCTTTTGAGCGCGTCTACAGCGTTTGACACGGCGATGCCCACGTTTGCCGACTTGACTGCCGGCAGGTCGTTCACCCCGTCGCCTGTCACTGCGACAGTATGGCCGGCCTTGGCGTCGTCCACGTACCTGAGCTTGTCCGCGGGGAGCACCTGGGAATATACCTCGCCCTTGGCAAGGCCGAGAACTGCGCCTATGCGCTCCCCTATTGCCCTGTGGTCGCCCGTGAGCATGCGCACTCCAATCCCGCTGGCCTTGAGGAAAGTTATTGTCTCCTTGGCGTCGGGCCTTACAGGGTCTGAAAGCAAAAGCAGGCCCTTGAGCTCCATGCCGTCCTTTTTCACGCCTGTGGCGGCTGAAACCGCGAGCACCCTGTAGCCGTCGGCGGCGGCGGAAGCGATATCGCGAGCAAACGCCGCCTTCTGGGGCTTTGAAATATTGCAGAGCTTTTCAATGACCTGCGCGGCGCCCACCCCTATGCTGTACTTCTTCCCTGACAGCACGCCAACCGTGTAACTCATCTTGGTGTCCGAGTCTGCAGGCACGAAGTCAACCACGTTCCATTCCTTGGCGTCAAGGCCCATGTCATACGATTTGGTGTAGACCGCCTGGTTTATCGTGCTCCTCGTGTCCTTGAGCGACGCCGCCGACGCGAAATGGACCACGTCTTCCTGCTTGCAGCCATAAGGCACTATTTTCTCCACGATTATCTTGTTCTGCGTCATCGTGCCCGTCTTGTCCGTAAACAACAGGTCCACGTTTGCAAGGTCCTCAAGGGAGGAGAGCCTGCGGACAATGACCTCCTTTTTCGCAAGCTGGAGCACGCCAAGGCTTATGATAAGGGACATTACAGTAGGTAGCGCCACTGGGATGCCAGCTATGGCAAGGCTTAGGTCAAGCACAATGACCTTTATCAGGGGCTGGCCGCGGGCCAGGAAAACGGCCGTAAGCAGCAGGATGCCCAGGAAACTGACGATTGAGAGGAACTTTGTGATGCCCAGTATGTCCTGCTCGAGTATGCTGGGCTTTGTCCTCTTCTCGACCGAGAGCAGGGTCTTGCCGAAATACGTGTTCCTGCCTGTCGCAGACACGAGTGCCAGGCCCTGGCCGTTTGCGACAAATGCGCCCGAATAGGTAGATTCTCCCTCCTTCTTGTCCTGCGGCAGGGATTCGCCGGTCAGGGCCGCCTCATTGACCGAGAGGTTCTTCGCCTCCACGAACTTCACGTCCGCGGGTATTATGTCCCCTGACACGAGTTCTATCACGTCGCCGGGGACAAGCTCGGACGAGTCTATCCAGTCCCACTTGCCGTCGCGCAGGGCCCTGGACTTCACTTTCAGCTTCTCGTTGAGCTTCTCAATGGCGTCGTCGGCCTTGCGCTCCTGCCAGAAGTCGATGAGCACGTTTATGAGAAGCAGGAACAATATGAAATAAAAATCGAATATTTCGTCTCCGAAGTAGGACAATATGGCGGCCAGGAAAAGCATCAGGGAGATGGGCGTGGTGAAACCCTTGAAAAGCCTCAAAAGCACGCTTGGCTTCTTCTCCATGATCTCGTTCCTGCCGAACTGCGCGAGCCTTTTTTCCGCTTCTGCGCTGCTAAGACCTTCGGGCGGCTCCTGCGTTGGAGCCTGGGCCGGCTTTGTCTTTGTTTTAGCCGTTCTTTTGGAGGATGCCATAATGAAGAAAACCTTCTGGTTTGTTGCCTGCCTTGCTTAATGCCTCTGAACCTAATGGTATATATTAATTACCGGAACCCTGCCTGCGGGAACCCTCTTCGGACATGCGCCCGATTGCCGGGCTTATGCTCCTGTGCAGCCTCCCTTCGGCAAGCTTCTCAAAAATCTCCGCTTCCTTCAGGGCAGTCTCGCGCCAGCTGAAGCGCGAGGCGTTCACTATAGCATTCCTTGAGAGCTTGTCCCAAAGCATGGGGGTTGAGAGCACCCTGTAAATGGCCTCTTCTATTTCCTTCTGGCTCCCGGGCTCGACAAGCAGGCCGTTCTCGCCGTCGGTTATGACCTCGCTTGGCCCGCCGTATTTCGTGGCTATGACGGGCACGCCGCACGCGCTGGCCTCAAGGACAGTCAGCCCGAACGGCTCGATAAGCGCAGGGTTTGCAAAGACGCCCCTTGAGCGCGCCACAAGCCTGTAAAGTTCCCCAAGGCCGCCCCTGGCGTCCACGAAATTCACAAGTGAAACGCTGTCGCGCCTGCCCGTTTTCCGGATTATCCTTTCAAGCTCGGAGAATATCTGCCTCTGCTCGCCAACCGCGTTCTTTTTCATGCCGGTCAGGACCACGAGGTTGGCCATGCGCGGCAGGCGGCTGCTGTTGCAAAAGGCGGACACCAGGGCAGGCACGTTCTTGCGCCTGTCAAGCCTGGAGATTGCAAGTATTACCGGCTTTGAGGGCTGCGACAGGCCCTTAAGCGAGGTCGAGACGAGCTCTTCCTTTGGCGCCTTCGAGCCGTGCGGCGGGTGGAACTGCGACAGGTCCACCCCTGGCGCAACCACGTGGAATTTCCTCCTGTCAATCCTGTATCCGCCATATTGCATGTCTATTTCCTCGGAAGTGCTGGTGATTATCGCGTCCGCCGCGTCTATGGCCGCCTGTTCGGCAGCAAGCCGCTTGGTGAAATTGAACTCCCTGTCAAACTCCGCGTAATTGCCCTCGTTGACGCCCATCTTTTCCATTTTCGGCCTTGCAAGGGAATGCGCCGTGAAAACGAATATGGCGCCTGTGACCGCTGCGAGCTTGGCTCCCGCAAGGCCCGCGTCGGCGTAATTGCCGTGTATGACGTCGGGCCTGATGCCGTCGCTTTTGTTGAACTCAAGCACGCCTGCGACGTATTCGCCGATGAAGGGCCACAGGCCCGTCTTCTTCACGTAGGAGTCCGGGCCGCACGGGACGCGCACTATCCTGGCCTTCTTGTTGAGGTATTCCACCCGCCTCGAATAATGCGGATAATTCCTGTCGCGTATCCTGCGGGTGAAAAGGTCTACCCCCTCTATTTCGGGCAGCCCGCCAAGGGCCTTTGCGAGCTCCACGACATAGACGACCTGCCCGCCCGTGTCCTCGTCGCGCCCGAGGTCGGAATACGCGCCATTGACAAGGCCGTGGATGGAGTGCATCTGCACGCGAAGCCCCCTTTTCTGGGAAAACACCTTGTAGTGCAGCGCGCCTTCAAGCACGCCGCACACTTCCTGCCCGCGCTCGCAGTCGAACCTGCCGCGCGCGGCGTAGACGAGATGGCGCGTCCTGGTTTTTGATGCCTTCTTGAGCACTTCGCGCCTGACAACAGGCTCCGCGTTGCTCACCAGGATGGCCTTGAGGTTGCTTGCGAGTATGGAATAATCATTGCCGCTGTCGCCTGCAAAGACCGCGTTGGAATAGCCGATGTGGTTGTCCGCGGCAAGCTTCCTCACGGCCTTTTCCTTTGACGCGCCTGGAGGCAGGAGGTCGACAAGCAGGGAAGATTGGGCGCCCTTGCTGATTGTCACCGTGTGCCTTATTCCCGCCCCGCGCAGGCGCTGCCGCATCGCTGTAAGGGCGCGGTGCCTGTGCTCCGGGCGGAGGTAAAAGCTCGCCTTGAACTTCCCCTGTTTTTGCGCTGGCTGCGGCGAGAGGCCCCCCACGCCATCCAGAAGCGAGATTATGCGGCCGGTGGTGCCTTCGGGCCATTCCTCGACAAGAGCGGCACGCCAGCCCCAGTCAAGGGCCCACTCCGACTCCTCCCTCCTGTATATGGAGGTGCCGACATCGCAGATTATGAAGTCCGGGACAGGGAGCGAATGGGCGCGTATGGCTTCAAGTGCGAGTTCCAGGTCCCTGCCGCTGACATAGCAGAGGGCTACCTTGGGGTTTGTCTCCAGAAGGAGCTTGAAGCGCAGCATGCATTTTGCGCAGCCCGTTCCCTTCAGGGGGAACATGGTGCCGTCCAGGTCCGTGCACAGGAGCCTGTTCCACCTTGAGAATGCCGAATCGTCGATGGGGTAGAGGCGGGCAAGGAAATGGATAACCCTGGCGGGCATGGAAAGCAGCAGCCCGCGCAGGCTGCGGCTTGCGGCATGCGCAAGCCCTGCAAGCCGGGAGGCCCACTGCTGGTATTTCTCATCCATGATGCTATGCGCTCACTTGCGGCGGTGCACGTAGACGTCGCGCTTCGGGTACGGGATTTCGACCTTCTCCTTGGCGAACCTCTTGTGCAGGGCCTTGATGAACTCGTGGGTCAAAAGGAACCTGTCCGTGAACTCGTTGGCGCGCATGATGACGTTGAAGTTTATGCCCGAGTCTCCAAACGAGCCGTACCTGATGAATGGCTTGAAAGCGCTATCCGCGCCCTTGACAGTCTGCTGCATTTTTTCTGCTACCTCGTTTGTGATGCGCTCGACCTTCTCTAGGTCGGAGCCGTATGCGACCGACACGGGCACGAGGACCGCCAGGGCCTTGTCGGGCGAATAGTAATTCGTGATTACGCTGGATGCCAGCTTGCTGTTGGGGACGACCACGATGTTGTTGGAGAGGAGCCTGATTTGCGTGCTGCGCCAGCCGATTTTTTGCACGTAGCCCTCGTACCCGCCTTCAAGCATGATGTAATCCCCCTCGCGAATCGGCCTGTCAAGCGAAATGTAGACGCCTGCGAAGAAATTGCCCAGCGTGTCCTGGAACGCCAGCGCGACTGCCAAGCCCGCTATGCCAAGGGAGGCTAGAAGCGGGCTGACCTCGACGCCTGCCGTGTCGAGCATCATTATAGCGGCCATCGAGAATATGAAAAGCCCCGCAAGGCGCCTGAACGTGGTTTCCATGTCCGCAAGCGGCAGCTTTTTCACAGGCGCTATCTCGACAACGTACCATCGCAGCACGGCGGCGAAGATTTTGTACGCCGAAAACGCGCCCACGACAAGGGCGAGCTCCTTGAGTATCGCCCAGAACAATGGAATAGAGTCAAAGCCCGAGACAACTCCTGCGACATAGAGGCCGGCGCAGCCAAGGCCGAGGGCGATGGGAAGGTCGAGAGCCTCCAAGAGCAGGTCGTCAAGGACCGTCTTTGTCTTGCCGACAAACTGCTTTGCCGCCTTCTTGAGCGCGAAATTGACGAATTTCGCGACAACATAGGCAACGGCCAGAGCTATTATGAAAGGTATGAAGCTGTTCCAGTCGAATTGCCCTAATTGCGTGAATACGTCCATGCTCAAACAAACCACCTGTGCCGCCGGGGAGCAGTGCATTAAAGCGAGATTTGGCGATTCCCCGGAAAGCCTTATTCACTTTAAATCAACGCGAACTTAAAAGTATCGGTGGCGGCCTGCCATGCGCGCGCGGGCCATCGCAACTAATATATATTATAGGAAATATAGAAAGGGCGAAGGCGATGGAATGCAAATAATAGACTCCATAAGGAATTTCCTCGGGACCATAACGGACGAGGAAAAGGAAGAGGTATACAAGGAAATCAGGGAAGGCTCCCATCCCTCAAACGAATATTTCATCATGCTCATAATAGCGGCCATAATAGCCACCATAGGCCTTCTCACAAACAACGTGGCCGTGATAATCGGGGCGATGCTTGTGTCGCCCCTTCTCCTGCCCGTGATAGGGCTTTCGCTTGGCGCGGTCAAAGGCGACCTGGGCATATTCTATTCGGCCATAGAGGCAGAGGCAAAGGGCATTGCGGTCGTGATAGCTCTTGTGACAGCGCTGACGCTTTTGATGCCAAACGCGAGCATTACAAGCGAGGTCCTGCTAAGGACGCACCCAACGCCCCTCGACCTGCTCGTGGCGCTTGCAAGCGGCGCAGCCGCGGCTTACGCCCTAAGCAGGAAAAACATAGGGGCCGCCCTGCCAGGCGTCGCAATCGCGGTCGCCGTGATGCCGCCGCTGTGCGCGGTGGGCATTGGATTCGCGCTTAGGAGGCCGGACGTCGCCATAGGCGCGGCGCTGACATTCATAGCGAACGTGGTGGCGATAAACTTCGCGTCCTCGATAGTATTCTGGCTTTTCAATTTCAGCCCGAAATGGGTGCTTGGGGCAGAGGCCGACATAATGAAGAAGATAAGGACGTCGGCAATCCTGCTGCTTTTGATACTCATACCCCTCGGCTGGATAATGTGGCAGAGCGTCCAGTCCTCCAACATAAACAACACGATAGGCACTGTCCTCTCGTCCCAGATAGAGGGGATAGTGGGGGCGAGCCTTGTCGGCTTCTCATACGAGCAGGGCAAGAACGGGGCGATTAACGTGTATGCCACGCTTGACACCCCCAAAACAATTACCCCGGACAAGGCGGAAGAGATGCGCGTGGCCCTGGAGAAGAACCTCGGCCAGACGACCTACCTTGACTTGAGGATAACCGAGATAAAGACCGTCAATGCCCAGCCGGCGGCAAGCTCTTCGGGCCAAGTGCCGCAGTAGGGCTTGATAAGTCTGCGGCCTTTCCCCTCTTCTTTTTCCCTCAATACAGGCCGGACATGTGGGAGAAGATTATCAAAAGCACGAGCGCCACAGGAACAAGCCTGCTTATTGCGAACGAGAAGGCATCAGAGTACTTTGCCGGCACCCCTATTTTTTCCGCTATTTTCCTGTGCGGGAGCAGGTAGGCGCAGGCGATGACCACCGCAAGGGCGGAAAACGGCGCGAGATAGGTGCCGAACACGAAGTCGAGCACGTCAAGCACGCGGGCGCCGAATATCTCAAGCCTTAAAGGCGAGTAGGACAGGATGGAGACCGCCCCTACAGCGAAAAGCCCCGCGTATACTATGGCGTTTACTTCCCTGCCCAGGAAAGCAAGCGACGCGCGGGTGTGCGCGAACATGGCAAGCACCGAGGTGTAAGCCGCAAAGAAGAGCAGCACGAAAAAGGACGTGCCAAGCAGCGCCCCGATTATGCCAAGCCCTTCAAAAAATCCGGGCAGGGCCTCGAATGACAGGGCGAGGCCGGACTGCGAAATGCCTATGCTTGCCGCGATTCCCGTTATGGCAAGGAAGGCGAGGACGGAGGCGGAAGTGTCGGCGCCAGCTATTTCCCATGACGCCTGGTAAATCTGCCTGCCGCTTTTGACGTGCATGCCATAGGTGTACATTATCCCATAGCCTACAGACAGGGAAAAGAGGACCTGCGAGAGGGCGTAATACCAAGTGCGCGGCATGAATATGCTGTCAAAGCCAGTGAGGAAAAGCCCGGTTACGTTCGCCACCGCGCCGGGGATTGTCAGCGAGTAGAGGAACAGGACTGAAAGGAATATGAAAAGCAGCGGGACCAGCTTGTCTGCGACAGGCTCTATACCCCTGCTTGCGCCCTTTGCAACAACCGCCACGGCGCTTGCAAACACTATGACAAACGCCGCAAGGGGCGTGAAGCTCGCCTGCATGGACGCGAACGTGGGCTGGCGGCCAAGCAGGAAAGAAACGGCAAACCACAGCGTCCAGCTGCATATGGCAAGGTAATAGCCGAGTATTACGGTGTTCACGGCAACAGGCAGCAGGCCTATGGCCTGGCGAAGCCTTTTCTTGATGAACGGGACGTTCCTGCTCTTTTCAATGGACTGGAAAAAGCCGTGGTTTGTGATGTAGCCCTGCCCGGCCTCGAGAAGGAAAAGCGGTATGCCGACAAGTGCGAGGCAAACAAGATACGGCACAAGGAACCAGATGCCGCCATTGCCGCTTGCGATGTAGGGGAAACGCCAGATGTTACCAAGCCCCACGGCAGCGCCGATGGAGGCGAGGACAAAGCCCATCTTGGACGACCAAACGTCCCTTTTCAAGCCATTTCGCCCAGCCATGCCAACACTGGCAATGCTTTTTCCGCCCCAGTATTTAAACCTGACAACAGGCAGCCTCATTTCCCAAGCACGTAGGAGAAAATCAGCGGCGCAACTATGGTCGCGTCGGATTCTATCATGAACCTTGGCGTTTCAGGTGCGAGCTTGCCCCAAGTGATTTTCTCGTTTGGCACTGCGCCGGAATACGAGCCATAGCTTGTAGTGGAATCCGAGACCTGGCAGAAATAGCCCCACAGCGGCGTGTCGGGCTTTTTCACGTCGTAGCGCAGCATGGGCACTACGCAAATCGCGAAATCGCCGGCTATTCCGCCGCCAATCTGGAAAAAGCCGATGTTGTGGCCTGCCAGCGTCTCGGCCTCGTACCATCTGGCAAGCTCGATGAGATATTCCATGCCAGTGCGGACAGTGCCTATGTTCCTGACCTTCCTGCCCATGATGATTTCTGATGCGAACGAGTTGCCCATAGTGGAGTCCTCCCAGCCGGGCACGAAAATCGGTATGTCCTTCTCCGCGGCCGCAAGCATCCACGAGTCCTTGGGGTCTATGTGGTAGTGCTCCTTGAGCTTGCCCGAGCGCAGCAGGTCGTAGAAGAATTCGTGCGGGAACTTGCGCTTCCCCGCCTTGTCGGCCTGTTCCCACAAGTCCACCATGAGATGGTCGATTTTCATCATGGCGTCGTCTTCGGGTATGCAGGTGTCCGTCACCCTGTTAAGGCCCTTTTCGAGGAGTTCCGCCTCGTCCTGCGGGGTGAGGTCGCGGTAATTGCGGACCATGACGTAGTTCTTGTGCGCCACGAGGTTGAATATGTCCTCTTCCAGGTTCGCGCCCGTCGTAGAAATAGCGTGTATCTTGCCTTCCCTTATCATTTCGGCAAGCCCGATGCCAAGTTCGGCGGTGCTCATGGCGCCCGCCATTGCAAGGAGCATCTTGCCCCCGCCGTCTATGTGTTTTTTATACGCTTTCGCCGCGTCAACAAGTTCCGCGGCATTGAAATGCCTGTAATGCCTTTCTATGAAATCCGATACGGTTTTTTGCGCAGTCACTGGGCAACCCTCCTCTTGCTTGCGCGCCTAATCAGTAGCGTGCAAGAACTCGGGGCAGACTTAACGGCGGTTATATCGCCACTCACTGCCCACGAGTAAAAAATATGCCCAGGGAAAAATAAATAACTTTCCACGAAAACGCCGGAAAAGCCCGGAACGGGCCGGCCGCACGCGCGCGCAGGGGAAGGCGAAACGATTTAAGAGGCAAGGGGCAAAAAGGCAAACATGGTTTTAGTGGAGCTTGTGACGCTTGTAATCTTCGTGGTGATACTTGCGAAAGCCTCCGAGGTGGTCGTAGACAACGCCTCCGAGCTTGCGACCTTTTTCGGCATAGGCCAGCTTGCAATAGGCATGCTCCTGATAGCAATGGCAACGTCGCTGCCCGAACTCTCCGTTTCAGTAGCCTCCGCCACGGCGAACCAGGGCGCTATCGCGGCTGGCAACGTGTTCGGCTCCAACATAGCAAACATACTGCTGATAATCGGCCTTGCGGCGGCCATATACGGGTTCAAGGTCAAAAAGGAGGTATTGCCCGACCTCGCCCTAGTCCTGCTCCTGACGACCATAATTTCGGCGTACATAATATACCATTCAGTGATAATGGGCAGCGCCCTGGGGTTCTCCGAAGGCGCCCTCCTGCTGCTGATTGCGGTGTGGTATGGCAACAGGATGCTCTCGAAAAAGAAAATGGACGGGGACGGCAATGGCAGGGAGATTACAAAGCACGAGGCACTCAGGCATTTCCTGTTTTTCGGCGCGGGCGTGGTGCTTGTCATAGTAAGCTCGAATTTCGTGGTTGATTCGGCAGTTAAGCTTGCCGACTCCGCCGGGCTTGCCAAAAGCTTCATTGGCGCGACGATAATAGCGATAGGCACCTCGCTGCCGGAACTGTCCATAGACCTGCAGGCGATAAGGAAAAAACGCTACGGGCTCGCGCTTGGCGACGCCATCGGCTCCAACATGGCGAACCTGACGCTCGTGCTTGGCGCTGCCGCGGCAATCAACCCTATTTACGTCCAGCTCGGGGTATTCATGGCCGCGCTGCTTTTCGCCGTGGTGGCGAACATGATATTCATGTACCTCGCAGTAGTGAAAAAGCAGTTCGGCAGGAGCGAGGGCTTGCTGATGCTTGCAGTTTACGCAATCTACCTCATAGTGATATTCTACCTGCAGTTCTCCGATGCTGGCATAGCCGCGCTTGCGTGAGCGCAAGCCGTCATGCGGGGAAGAAGAACTGCCAGAGCAGGTAGACGTTCAGCGCGATTATGATGAGGCCGAAGGCGCTCGCGGCAATCGTGGTTATCTTCCTGTTGACGAAGCCGCGCATTACTTCCTTCTTTGACGTGTAGTATATCAGGGGTATGAGTGGCAGGGGGATTAGAAGGCTTAGGGCGACCTGGCTGTATACGAGGATTTGCAGTGGCTCGATGTTTAGGCCGATTGCGACAAGCAGGGGGACGAGGTTTATCACGCGCGTGACAAGCCTGCGCACGGTCGGGCTGACCTTGAAATCCGTCAGGCTGTCCATTATCCCCTGGCCAGCAAGCGTGCCTGTTATCGACGACGAGATGCCTGCGAAGAGAAGCGCTGTTGCAAAGACAATGGAGGCGATTGGCCCGAACAGCGGCGTGAGGGTCCTGTATGCCTCCTCCAGCGTGGCCACTGGTATCCCGGTCGAATAGAACGCGGCCGCCGCCATTATCAGTATGGCGGCGTTTATGAGGGCCGCTATGAAAAGCGAGAACACGGTGTCTATGGTGTGGTATTCAAGCGCAGTCTTCCCGTCTATGGTGCGCCCAAGCTGCCTGGCCTTGTTCTTCATGAGCCACGAATGGACGAAAAGCGCGTGCGGCATGACGACCGCGCCGATTATGCCGACTATGAGAAACATCATGCCCGGGGCGAGGGAGGGCGCTATGGAGCCTGCTATCATGGGCCCGAGGGACGGCCCGGTTATGAAAAGCTCGTAGACATAGCCAAGCCCGATGGCCGACACGAAGAAAATGAAGGCGTATTCAAGGCTCCTGAAGCTCTTTCTCGTGAGGAAGAGGAGCAGGAGGACATCGAACAGCGCGATTATGGCGCCTATTGCAAGCGGCACGCCAAAAAGCAGGTTGAGGGCCACCGCAATCCCGAGGAATTCGGCAAGGTCCGTTGCGAGTATAGCTATTTCAGCGAGGCACCAGTACGCAAGCACATGGTACCTGTTCTTCCATCTCAAGCGTATGAGTTCAGTGAGCGAGTAGCCCGCTATGCCAAGCTTGCCGGACATGTATTGGAAAAGCATTGCCATGGCGCTTGAGAGCCAAATGACCCACAAAAGCGAATAGTTGAACGTGGCGCCTGCGCTGATGGAAGTGCCCCAGTTGCCCGGGTCGATGTATGCCACGCTGACAATCACGCCAGTGCCGAAAAACGACCAGAACTGCCTGGTCCCGAGTATTCCAAGCCAGCCCGGGGCGTTTTTCAGTGGATTGGGGAATTTCATGTGGAACACTTTAACGTTGGATATCTTGCAGGGGCGGGCACTCACTGGTAAATCGGGCTGCCGTGCGGGTCGGACTTGGGGTTTCCAAGGAGTTTTTTCATGGCCGCCATGCTCTGCGGGGAGAAGTCGTGCTCGAGAAGGCACGCCTCGTCATGGACCTGCGCGGGGTCGCGCTTGAGAACCTTGGCGAGGAAAAGCTCGATAAGCCTGTGCTTTTCAGTGAGCCTTTTTGCAAGGGAGGTGCCCTTGCGCGTGAGCGCGAGTGCGCCATACCTCTCATAAGCGACATAGCCCTCCGTGCTTATCCTTGAAAGCATCGTAGAGACCGTGTTCTTGCTTACCGAAAGGTAGGCGGCCAGGTCCTTGCTTCTGACAGAGCCCTTGCGCTTTGATATCACGTATATGGCTCGGATGTAGTTCTCACGCTGTTCGTTTGGCATGGCATTGTTCTGGCAGGCAAGGTTTAAAAGTTCTACGCGTAGAACTTTTTCCTGGCGGCTGCCGGAAAGGCCAGGGAAAAACAGGATGTGGGAGGGGGATTACGCCTTGTCCTTTACTTCAACCTCTATCCTCTTGCCGTTTTCGTACCTGAAGAGCTTTCCGTCCTGCTCGTCCAGGACCTGCTTGTGCATGCCGCTGCAGTAGGGCGGGTTGGTTGTCAGGCCGCACCTGCAAATCCACGCGCCCTTTTCGCCTGGCTTGACTTCAACGGGCCCTTTTTCCTTCTTGACTACTATGCGTGCCATCCTCTCACCCGGGAAATGGTTTGGGAAAAGGCGCATAAAATACTGCCTGCGCTGGAAAATCAGGGAATGCGGGTCGGCCTGCCGTTCTTGTCGACTGCAACGAAGACGAACAATGCCTTGTCTATGAGCATCTCGCTCTTGCCGAAGCGCTCCGACTTTACGCTGACTGCTATCTTCACAGAGGTCTCCCCTGTCCCGACAACGCGCGCCTCCGCTATGACCACGTCACCAATCTTCGCAGGCTTGGAGAAGTTTATGTTGTCTATGTGCACTGTGACGCAGTCGAGGCCCGTGCGCCGCGTCGCGGCGAGATAGGCCGCCTTGTCCATCATCGCGACAAGCGTGCCGCCAAACAGGGTGCCGTAATGGTTAGCCATGTGCGGCATCACTATGTCCGTCACCTGGGATATTTCGCCTTGTGCTGCCATGCAGGACATTGGCCACGCAAGTATTTTTAAACTCCCTTGCGGCTATATTAGCCACTCATTTATAGCGGGCCCGTAACTCAGCTTGGCCAGAGTGGCTGACTTTTAATCCCTTAAAAAAGGGAGTCGAAATCAGCAAGTCGCGGGTTCAAATCCCGTCGGGCCCGATACTGATTTTGGCAGTTAGCATTTTGTGCCCGGCGGTTTGACGCCAGGCGCGTCAAATCTCTCGCAAACCTCCCGCGGTTTGCTCGATCCCGTCGGGCCCGTAATTTCAAAGTTAGCGGAGGCCCGACTTTTTGGCCTGCGGCCAAAGTCCCGTGAACTTCTGCGAAAGTTCCCGGTCCCGTCGGGCCCGTAATTTCAAAGTTAGCGGAGGCCCGACTTTTTGGCCCCTGCTTGACCTTCGGTCAAGTCGGTCGTAAAGCTGCGGCTTTACTCCTTTGCTGTCTGGCGCGTTTCCAAAAATATATAAACAGAGGGAAGGATAATGCGGACATGGCAAGGGTTGGCAATGGCAAAACGGCTTTCCCGGATAAAAACGCCCAGGATGAGAAGGACAATTACAGGTTCTTCAGCATAGCCATTGAAAACGCCTTCGACCACATACTCATTACAGACCCGGAAGGCAAAATCATCTATGCCAACAAGGCGGTCTCGAGGATAACGGGCTACCCCCACGAAAAGGTCATAGGCAACAATCCCCGCCTCTGGAAAGGCCCGGCAACTTCGCCGCAATTCTACAAGAAACTCTGGAAGACCATAAAGACCGATAGAAAGATTTACAGGGGCGAGATAACAAACAGGCGCAGGAACGGCGAAATCTACAACGCCGAGATAAGCATCACGCCCCTCATGACCAGGCGGCGCCAGCTGATAGGCTTCCTTGGGATTGAGAGGGACATCTCAAGCCAGAAGAAGGCGGTCGCCGACCTGAAGGCAAGCGAGGAGAAATACAGGGCGCTTGCGGAACAGAACACGGACATAGTATATTCCACTGACGCGGTAGGCCGAATAACGTACATAGGCCCGCAGATAAAGCGCTACGGATTCAGCGAGGAACAGTTCATAGGCGTCAAATTCACCAAGACACTGATGCCGGACGACCGCAAGGTGGCATTGCAGAACCTGAAAAGGTCGCAGATGACAAAAAGCAACGCTATTATCCTGTTCAAGTTCAAGGATTCCGCAGGGAACATAAGGTGGATGGAGGAGAGCGGCGGCCCAATATTCAAGGACGGCAAGTACGCCGGCCTCGTTGGCATATTGAGGGACGTCACCGAGCGCAAGCTGGCGCAGGACGCGAGCCAGAGGTCCAGCAAGATGTTCGAGGACATTGTCAGGAGTTCCGAGGACATGATATGGGAAGTCGACAGGCACGGCAGGTACACTTACATTTCCGAGAAGTCGAACAAGCTGCTCGGCTATTCCCCGCAGGAGCTAATCGGGAAAACCCCGTTCTCGCTCATGAGGAAAAGCGAGGCGGAATCGGCCAGGAAAAAGTTCTTGCGGCTCGCGAAGGGCAAGAAAAACATAGTGGACCTTGAGAACTGGAACGTGGCAAGGGACGGGCGGGAAGTTTGCCTGCTCACAAACGCAGTGCCGATTTTGGACGAGAGGAAAAACGTCATAGGCTACAGGGGCGTTGACAAGGACAAAACCCAGAAGAAACTGGCCACAAGGGAGCTTGAGAAAAGCGAGGAGAGGTACAGGTCGCTTTTCGAGAAGATGCTTGAAGGCTTCGCCCTGCACGAGCTCGTCTACAACATGGAAGGCAAGCCGGTGGATTATAGGTATGTGGACGTCAACCCGGCATTCGAGAAGCTCACGTGGCTCAAGCGCGACAAGATAGTTGGCAAGACTGCAAAGGAGATACATTCCAACCTCGAGGACGAGTGGTTCAAGACATACATAAAGGTCGCAAAGACAGGCAAGCCTGCGCATTTCATAGGCCATGCCAAGGACATAGGCAAATACTTCGAGATAAACGCCTACTCGCCAAAGAAGGGGCAGGTGGCAAACACGTTTTACGACGTGACAGGCAGGAAGCTTGCCCAGGAGCTGCTTGAAAAGAGCGAGAAGAAATACAGGGAACTCTTCAACGCGATGAAGGAGGGGTTCGCCTACCACCAGATAATCACGGACGACGAGGGCAAGCCCGTGGATTACATGTTCCTGGACGTCAACCCGGCGTTCGAGAAGCTGACAGGCCTCAAGCGGGAGGGGACCATAGGCAAGAAAATGAGCGAGGTGCTGCCAAGCCTTGAAAAGGCATGGACAGAAAGATACGGCAAGGTCGCCCTGGGCGGAGGAAGCACGAGTTTCATAGACTATAGCAAGCCTTTGAAAAAATGGTACGAGGTCAACGTCTTCTCCCCGAAAAAGGGATTTTTCGCCACGATTTTTAACGACGTCACCGAGATAAAAAAGGCCAACGACAAGATAAGGGAGGACGAGGAAAAGCTGCGCCTCGTTACGGACAACATAGAAGACATGCTCGTCATGGTAGACGGGAAGCTCAACTACACCTACCTTAGCCCGTCCCATGAAAGGCACCTCGGCTACAAGAACTCGCAGATGCTTGGCACGAACGTTTCCCGCTACATTTTGCCCGAAGACATGGGAAGGATAATGGAAGCCATGCGAGAGGTAATCGCCCGGAAAAAATTCGAGCCGATGCAGCTGCGCTTCAGGCACAAAAACGGCAAATATCTCTGGCTGGAAGTCAAGGGCAAGCCGATTTTCACCGATGGCAGGCTCGCGGGCGGCGTGATGGTTGCAAGGGACATCACGCAAAAGCTGGAGGCCGAAAGGAAGCTTAGGGCAAAACAGATAGAGCAGGCGGCGATACTCAACAACCTCCCGCACCCCGCGTGGCTCAAGGACGCGGACGGGCGCTACGTGACAGTCAACCGCCAGTTCATGCTTGCCTGCGGCAGGAAGGAGAAGGAGATAATAGGCAGGACGGACATGCAGGTCTGGCCAAGGCAGGTAGCCATAAACAGGCGCAAAAAGCAGCTCGAAGTGATAAAGGGAAAAAGAAACATCGCATTCGAGGAAGAGCTTGCCACAAGGAAAGGGAGAAGGTGGTATGAGACTTACAAGGCGCCGATTTTCGACAGTTCAGGGAAGGTGACGGGCACGGCGGGGGTCTCGATAGACATAAGCCAGAGGAAAAAATACGAGGAATTCCTGACCGAGTTCAACAACAGGCTCAAGCGGGAGGTAAGCGAGAAGACCCGCGAGCTTATCGAAAAGAACAGGATGCTTGAAGAGCACGAGAACAGCAAGAACGAGTTTTTGATAAACATAGGCCACGAGCTCAAGACGCCCCTTGCTGTGGTAGAGCTCAACCTAGAGGCGATGAAAAACACCGCCATGGAGCCCGAAGCTCGCAGGGAAAGCGAAACAATGATAGGGAGGAACATACTGCGGCTAAAGGACAAGATAGAGGAGATTATTCAGCTTTCCAGGCTTGAAAAGGGCGGCATGCCGCAAAAGGAAAAGATAGACCTTGTGCCCATACTCGACAATGTGGTAAAGACCTACACGGACTTCGCCAGCTCGAAGGGCCTGGAGCTGAAATACTACGGGCCTGGGAAAAGGCTTGAGATGGAGGCGGACGCCAGGCTGATAGTGTACGCCATCAACAACCTGCTCTCGAACGCGGTCAAATTCAGCTCCGAAGGGACTATATACTTCAAGGTTTCCATAAAGGAGAGGCACATAGAGATAAGGGTGGCGGACACTGGCAAGGGGGTCTCCCCAGCCGACAGGAAAAACCTGTTCACGAAATACTACAAGGCCGACCCGTCAGGGCCTGGCACGGGGGTCGGGCTTTACATAACGCAGCAGATAGTCCAAAAGCACGGGGGCCACATAACATTCGAGCCAAACAGGCCAAAAGGCTCGGTGTTTATAATAAGGCTTCCCCTGCCAAAATGAAAACCAAGCGGCATGAAGGTGAGACGGATGGCGAAAAAAACCAGCATACTGATAATAGACGACGAGGCGGACATACGGGCCAGCATAATCGGCCTTCTAAAATCCAAGGGATACGAGAATTTGGATTCCGCGTCCACTCCAGAAACCGGGATAAAGAAGGCCAAGAAAGGCGGCTACGACCTTATCATACTCGACATGATAATGCCGCGCATATCGGGATGGGGCGTGCTAAAGGAGCTTAGGAAGGCGAAAATTGAGACGCGCGTGCTGGTGGTCTCGGCTGTCGGGCTGCCTGAAATGGTAGGGACTGACCTGAAGGTAAAATACCCGGCTGTCAAATTCCTTGGGAAAAGCAGCCTGGTGACCGATTTGGAGAAAAAGGTCGCCGAAACGCTCGCCATGCCCGCGGCGCAGATCTGAAACCCGAATGGCCCCGCGTCAGGACTTGAACACGTCTGCAGGGAAATAGTCGCAGCTTGCGACCTCCTCAAAAGACGCCAGTTTGAGGTCTTCGCCGGTCCAGAACACCACAAGGGAGTCCTGCGAGAACCGTGCGGCAAAGACCACGTCCGGCCTTGTTGAAAGCTTCCTGCCAAGGTTTGAAATCGACCTCTCGCCCATGCCGGAGAGAAGGTAATGCTTGACCTTCACGACCGCGGCGTGCAGGCTGCCGTCCGGATAGCCAAGCTGGAGCTTGAAGCCCTTGATAATCCCCTGCTCCTTCATCTTCCTGAACCGGAGGTAGGCGGTGGGCTTTGGTATGCCTATCAGGTCGGCTATCTTTGAGAGCGGAGTGCCCGCGTCCTGTTGCAGGTGCTCGAGTATTTTCTTGTCAATCTCGTCCATGCGAAGTCAACTTCCTTTTTCCAGAGAAGCGCCCCTGCTGCCTGAAGGCTTTTTTGCCGGGGAGCGGGCGGATTTGCCGCTTGTGTTCCTTTGGCAATGGCAATTTATAAAGATTCTCGTTTATACATAAAAATTACATGGATGCGCCGAAAAACAGGGCGAAAATGGAGTTCGAAATATAGCAATTACAGGATATCAAATAGATGCGTGGTGAAATTATATGCCTTTCGTGCCCTTCCAGCACCTCAAGACGATACTGCCAGACGGGATACCTGCAGGCAACCAGGTCCTGATATCAGGCCCGCCAGGCTCGGGCAAGACAATACTTGCAATGCAGTTCCTGCTTGACGGCATAAAAAACGGCGAGAACGGGGTATACTTCATACTCGAGTCCAACAAGGAGGCGCTTGTCGAGCAGATGGCCAGCATGGGCATAGAGATAGGCAAGCTGATAAAGGACGGCAAGCTCGACATAATAACCCTGGACCCGACCGACATATACGTGTTGCTAGACGACATGGAACAGCACGTCAGGCGCATGGACGCCAAGCGGATTGCCCTCGACTCGATATCCATACTGTCGGTCTACAGCGCGACTTACAGGAACCTGCCGGAGGACCTGATAGCCTTCCTTGAAAAGACGAAGTATACGCCCCCCATAAGCACGAGTTCCTCTGTCAAATCCCAGATGATTTACACGGCCATGTCGCGCATGCGCAGGCTCAACTGCACCGCGGCCCTGATATCCGAACTGCCGCGGAGCTCAAAATGGTTCTCGCGCGACACTGTCAGCGAATTCTTCTGCGACGGGATAATACTTCTGGAATACCACGTCCTCGGCCCGGCAGGCGTAACGCGGACGCTGTCGGTCGTCAAGATGAGGGGCACGGGATTCGCCGAAGGCGTCCACGAATTCAAGTTAGGGAAAGGCGGCGTGAAGCTGGTCAAGGCTTAGCGCCCTTGCCTGCCTTTTTTTTGGACAGCCTGAAAACGCATTCCGCGCAAAGGCCAGTGGCCTTGCAGCTTGTCTCCTCCACTTCGTATTCCGACTTGAAGGCGCCTTCGGCCGAGCCTGCCAGGAGCCCGCGCAGGTAATGGCACACGGGCTTGGAGCTTTTGCCCACTGTCGCGAGATACTCGTCAGCAAGCGGCGAGTTGTAAGTGCGTATCACAAGCCCCGAGCCGTCCGGTGCGACGTGCTCCGAGCGGTGGTCGCCCCAGCCGGCAAACATGAGCACTTCCCTTGCCATTTCAAGGGAGGGGTGGCCGGTCCTTGGAAGCTGGTTGTACAGCTTGCCGAGATTTTCCTTGTTCTTCATGTACTTTTCAGAGCCGCTTGCGGTCTGGAACCTGCCAGCCTCGAACATGATCCCGTCCGCCACTTCGGCGCCGTATTTTTCAGACAGGCTGGAATGGAGATGGAGTATGACACCGATGGGCATGAAGGCGACCTTCCTGTTGCTAAGGGTTATGGAGCCGTTCTCGAGCCGGAGCATCCCCAAGGCGATCAAACGGTTGAATTCTTTTACACCCATGCAAGGCACCAAGCGCACATTTGAAGGAGAAGTATGATTCTGTACTTCTTAACCATTTCGGCTGCTGCGCCTGGAGACTGGTCCCTCACAAGCCTCTTGGCTATGCTTGCCCTTATCAGCCATGCGGCGAAATATAGAATAAGGAAAAGATAGGACAGCCTAAACTCGCTTAGTGGGACCCAGATTGAAAATGCGGGCAAGATGAGGCCAAAGGACGTGAGCTTCGAGGCGGTCTGGGGCCCAAGGGAAATAGGCATCGTGCTCATGCCCATTTTCTTGTCGCCCTCCACGTCCTTGTAGTCCTTTATCGAGAAGGAGAAGAATTCGGTGACGAAAATGAAGCCCACAATGACAAGCAGCTTGGCGTCCGCGTGCCCGGCGGCAAGCGAATAGCCTACGGCAATCGGGACGAGCAGGTGCGTGGTTATCAGGGTGGCGTAAGACAATGGCCAGAACCCCTTGGTGAACTTGGAGTATATCACGCCCATGAAGGCGTAGAACACGCCCAACAGGGCCATGGCAGGAGAGACAAGATAGCCGATTGCAAGGGACGCGGCTATGAAAAAGGCCATTAAGCCCCACGCGAAGCCAAGGCCGTACCTGCCGCTTGCAAGCGGGCTTGAGGGGTTGTTGAGCTTGTCGCCTTCGATGTCGGAGATGTTGTTGAACACGGCGGCAGCGCAGTAGGCCGACACGAGCATGGTTATCCCAAGCCCGAGGCTGGCTGCGGATATCGAGCCGCCCATGAATGTGCCGGCCGCGAATGAGAGGGCAGCGGGCAGTGCGCGGCTTGGCATGGCAAGCGCCATCATGTCCTTGTAGAAATCCCTTGAAAAAAGCCGTTTCAGCCCGAGATAAACCTCGTCGGCCTGTTCTTCGGGCAGGCCATAGAAGAACGGGAAAGGCTGCTGCCATGTGGGGTGCCGGCTGTTGTAGGACATCAGGCGGTACTGGGCGCAGGTGGCGAACATGACCATTGGTATTCCAAGCCCTGCCCGGGCGAATATTACCCTAGGTATCCCCAGATGCGCCTGCCTTGGATAGGCCCCTGCCTGCCTCATTTCCCATCGCCCTCCGAAACGTCATATCCATAATCAATCTGGTGGAAACCCGGATACACGAGCTTGAGGGCTTCAAACGGCTTGTTCTTGTATTCCTCAAGTATGTGGGCAGTTATTGAGAGCGAGCGGCCAAGGAGGAACAGCGCCGGGCCATAAGAAGGCTCTACAAAGCCGAGGTCGTTTAGTATGGCCCCGTTGATTCCGTCCACATTGCCGTAAATGCCTTTCTTTCCGTTCAGGGTGGATTCAATCACGTCGAATTTCCGGACTGCGGGGCCTACCATGCCAAGCTCGTCGCACAGCTTGCGCATTACCACGGGCCGGGGGTCCCGCGCCACCACGGGATGGCCAAAGCCGGGTATTTGCCCGCCCTTCTCAAGCCTTGAATGGACAAAGGATTCCATGTCCTTGAGTTCCACGTCGCGGTAGATGGCCATGACGCCTTCAATGGCAGACGTGTGGGAGGGGCCGCTGGCGCAATAGGCCGCAGCAATGCATTGGGCTATCGGAGCCTTTGTGGTTGCGGCGAGACGGGCGGCGAACGTGACAGGCGGGATGATGCTCCAGCCACCTGCGAAACAGACAAGCACGGCGTTGAGCATGCGTTTTTGCTGGGGAGAGGGTTTTTTGTGGAGCCAGGTATGATAGAGGGCGTCTATGAAGTCGTGCTCCCTGACCATGCGCTCAAGCGGCATGTCGCGCACGTAGAGCCTGCCTTTTTCCAAATCAGCCCAATCCACGCTGCTGTGCACTGTTTTTGCCATTCCCCATAACCTCCCACGAATATGATTGGCAGCAATGCGCATGGCTATCAGGGAAACAGGAAAAACCGCATGCGGGCACTACAAACCGCACTTGGGCCAAAAAGGCAACCTCCCCGCCCGCCGGCTTCGCACCCGCCTCCCTGCGGGGCGCCACACTTCCGGCTGCGCACGAATATGTTTATCGTTGTAATATTTATAGTTTTCCCCTTGATTTTTTGTACATATTACATTTGCATGCGATATTTGCTATAAAAATTCTAGAAAATACCAAGATTTATATGCGGGCTGAATCATTAATGAGACATGGCAAATCTGACGCAAACGGCCTGGCGCGAATCGCAACAGGCAGGCACCATGCCAGATGAAAACGGCAAAGCCCATGTCTTGCAGCCCTCGCAGGCAAATCCTGTTTTCCTCGTTTGCGCCATGATTGTGCCAATGCGACACACAACCCCGCCAATGCCAGCCCATCACGTATCCGAAGCCAAAGGATGAAAATGGCGACCAAAAAGATGGCAGCAAGGGGCCATGCAGGCAAACGAACTGCCAGCCGTGACTACGCAGGCAGCAAGGCAGGTGCGCAAGCGAAAGACATCGCCCTTTGCATTGGCAATTTCAAAAGCAAGGCAAAGGACAGGCGCAACGGAATGATGCTCTTCAGCCAGGCCATTGACAATGCGTTCGACCACATTATCATAACCGACCCGGCGGGAAAGATAATATACGCCAACAAGGCGGCGTCCAGGGTGACAGGCTACCCGCACAGCGAAATAATGGGGAGCACGCCCAGCCTGTGGAAAAGCAAGTCCACGCCGGACTCATTTTACAGGAAGTTCTGGAAGACGATAAGGGACGAGAAGAAAGTGTTCCGCGGCGAGATAACGAACAGGCGCAAGAACGGGGAGACCTACAATGCGGAGATAAACGTCGCCCCTTTCCTTGACGGGGAGGGGAAGGTGCTTGGCTTCCTAGGCATTGAAAGGGACGTGACAGGGCAGAAGGAAATGGTAGATAAGCTCGCGTTCCAGGCGCAAATGCTCTCCCAGATACAGGACATCATACTCATACTGGACAACAGGAGGAGGATAGTGTATGCCAATGGCGCTGCAAGCAGCCTGCTTGGGATAAGAATCCCAAAGGATTATGGCAGGCCGATGGCGGCGTTCTTCAAGTACAGGTGGGACAGCAAGGAGGATTTCAGGGAGGCAGGGAGGCTGCTTGCCCAGGGCAAGGCGTGGAGGGGCGAAAGCGACAACTGGTTTGCCGACGGAAGGAAGGCGCGCATGGAGGTCAGCCTGAAATCCATGCTCAACGGCGAGGGAAAAATGAGCCATGTCCTCATAGTCCTTCGCGACATAAGCGAGAAGAAAAAGGCCCAGCGGGAGCATGAGGAAAACGAGAGGCTCTACCGCTACATGTTCGAGGACATAAGCATCCCGAAGGTCCTTGTGGACCCGAAAACCGGCAGGCTCATTGACGCCAACAAGGCCGCGACAGACTTCTACGGCTACACAAAGGAAAAAGTGGTTGGCAGGGACGTGTCGCTTCTCGGCCTTGATGACCCTGCAAGCGTCAAGAAGGCGATAAAGGACTCGTGGGAGAAAAAGGCGAAATTCCTGACTGGCAGGCACAGGATCGCAAACGGCGAGATAAAGGACGTGGAGATATACCCGAGCCCGATAAAGATTGGCAACACGGAGATGCTGCTTTTCATAATACACGACGTGACGGACAAGAAGACGCTGGAGCTGAAAAACGCCACGATAATTGAGACAAGCCAGGACGGGTTTGCGGAGCTTGACAGGAAGGGGGCGATACGCGACGCCAATGAAAGCTACTGCAGGATGACAGGATACGCAAAGGAAGAGCTTGTCGGAATGAACATACACGACATGGACGCCACGGAGACTCGCGGGCAGACCCAAAGGCGCCTGAAGGAGATATACAGGCGCAAGGCCGCGAGGTTTGAGACAGTGCAGAAAAGGAAGGACGGCACGACGTTTCCCACCGAAGTGAGCGTTACATACGTGGAAAAGCCCGACAGGATGTTCGTGTTCATGAGGGACATAACGGAAAGGAAAAAAGCAGAGGAAGGCCTGCGGGAGCAGGAGGAGAAGTTCCGCGAGGTGTTCACCGAATCCCCCATAGCGATAGAGGTGTTCGACAGGGAAGGCAGGCTAATTGGCGCCAACCCGAGCGCGGAGAGCCTTTTCGGGTTCAAGTATTCGAAAGGCGATTACAAGTTCTCCTTCTTTGACGACCCGAACATGAATCCCAAGAGGCGCAGGCAGCTCGAGAAGGAGAAGACGGTAAGCTACGAGATAGCGGTCGATTTCGACGCGATGAACAAGAGCGGGGCCTTCAAGAACACCAAAAGCGGGATGGTCAGGCTAGAGGCCAGGATACACAAGCTCGCGGAAGGGCTTGCCGACCAGTCGGGGATAGGGTACATGGCGCAGTTCCTGGACGTAAGCGACAGGGCGCGGGCAGAGAGGATGCAGAGATACTTCAACGAGCAGCTGCAACAGCAGATAAAAAGCAGGACGCGCGAGCTCGAACAGGAGAAGGAGAGGGTCGAGCAGCTCACCCGCGTCAAGGACAACATAATACGCGACATAAGCCACGAGCTGAAGACGCCGCTAAGCGTGATAATGGGCAACATTGAGCTTTTGAAGATATCAGACCCAAACTTTGAGCCTGGGAAGGTCAAGTCCATGCTCGACATGCTTGCCAGGAATTCCGAGAGATTAAGGGACTCCATAAACCAGATACTTGACGCGAGCAGGATAACAACGCTGGCGCCGAGAAACGAGATATTCAGCCTGAAAAAGATAATATCGGACGTGGTGGAGGAGCACAGGCCGCTTGCAATGAAGAAGGGGCTCAGGTTCGGCTACGAATGCCCGGAGATAGGGCACGAGGGGGACCAGCTTCTCATAGGGCTTGCGATAAAGAACCTCGTGTCAAACGCCATAAAGTTCACCGACAGCGGCTCTGTTTCAATAGAGGCGTGGCAGACGCCGGGCATGACTTTCATCAAGGTGTCAGATACGGGCAGGGGCATGACAAAGGAGCAGAAGGAATCCCTTTTCGTGAAATATTTCAAGGCCGACCCCAAGGTGCCCGGTTCCGGCATAGGCCTTGTGACGGCGAACGAGATAGTTCTCAAGCACATGGGAAGCATAGAGGTCGAGACAGAGCGGGGCAGGGGGACAACGTTTACCATAACCCTGCCGCGAAGGGAAAGGCAGGCGAAGGCCGCCAGGGCGGAGCCCGCCAAGGAGGTTGAGGCATGGCAAGGCTATTGATTGTCGAGGACGAGAAGGACGTCGCCGAAACTATGAAGATGCTGGTAGAATCGCGCGGCCACAAGGCCGACATTATGCTAGAGCCGGAGAAGGGGCTTGCGAAAGCCGCCAAATACGACCTCATACTGCTTGACATAATGATGCCGAAAATGACTGGCAGGCAGTTCCTCGCAAAGATGAAGGAGAGGGGAATCAGGACAAAGGTGATAGTCATAAGCGCCATTGGGCTTCCAGACGAGGTCGCGCGGGAGCTCGAGGCCAAATACCCGGGCACAGGCTTCGTGCCAAAGACAGACATGGCCGACATGCTGCTGCCGGAGATAGAGAGGTACCTGGGCAGATGAAACGCGCGGGCGCCGGGAAGCAGGGGGCCGGAATGATGGCTTGGAAAAAAGGCGAACTGGCTTGAACGTATACGGAAAAGTAATTTCACTGGTCGGCATATCGCTTGCAGTAATGCTTTTCGCCACGCTGTTCATTGCCCAAAACGTGCTGACAAAGGATTACCTGGCCTCGGAGCAAAGCGGCAAGATGGACCAGCTTAGGCTCGCGAAGGCGGAGATAGAATACCGCTACTCGAGCCTGGACGTTATAACAGCCGCGATTGCCGCGTGGGACGAAACTTACCAGTACATGCTTGACAGGAACCGCCGATATTATGACACCAACCTTGTGGACCAGAATTTCAGGTCGCTCAACGTAAACGTCATTGCATACTACGACCCGGACGGGAACCTGGTGGAGGGCAAGGCCTTCGATGTAGGCAAGAACGCGTCTGCAGTTTTACCGGCGGAGCTTGAAAGCCCCGGCAAGGGAAGCCCGGTGCTCGAGGACAATGCTAAAGGGATTGAGATGCTTGGCGGACGGCCGTACTTAGTCTCCGCACATGCCATAGTGAGAAGCGACGGGAGCGGCGAGCCGAGGGGCACGCTCGTGATCGCCAGGGCGCTTGACCCCGATGCCATGTGCAGCACGCAAAAAATCAGGGGCAACATGGTAACCGGGTACGCGTATTACAACGATTCCATGCCCGCAGGCTTCCTTGAGGCAAGGGAGTACTTC
Source organism: Candidatus Micrarchaeia archaeon (assembly GCA_041650395.1). Classification (GTDB taxonomy): domain Archaea; phylum Micrarchaeota; class Micrarchaeia; order Anstonellales; family VGKX01; genus JAKALW01. Next base: position 65,205 of record JBAZLG010000001.1, read on the forward strand.
AAGGCCAACCCGGCAATGGACTATTATTACCCGCAGCAGGCAAGCGATGAGACGCTTACGGCATATGCCAGGATAAGCGGCATAGACGGCAGGCCCGCGATGATAATCGGGGTCGATTCCCCGAGGGAGGCGTACAAGAACTACAAGCAGAGCATGCTCTACCTGATACTCTCCTACATGATAATGGGGATTGTCGAGATAACTGTGCTCATTGTGGCCATGGACAAGGTAATACTCTGCAGGCTCAAGAGCCTCTCCGAATACGCGAAAAACGCGCGGAACATGCACTCGCCCGAAGCGGAGCTGGCCATGGGGACGCAAAAGGACGAGATAAGCGAGCTTTTCAGCGCGGTCGCGGAGATGAACAGGAGGCACAGGAAGGACGCGGAGGGCATTGGGCGCGAAAAGACCAAATACGAGGAGCTTGTAGAGGAGGTACCCATACCGACCATAGTCTTTGGCGGCGGCAGGGCCATTTTCGCCAATGAGGCGGTCGGGCAGCTTGGCTACGAGCCCGCCGAAGTGGTGGGGAAAAGCGCGGACATGTTCATGCCCGCAAGGCACAGGAAAAGGGTCAGGGGAAAAGGCTGGAAAGAGGGGAGGAAATGGGCCTGCAAGTCCGTCCCCATCCGCACCAGGGGCGGCGAGGAGAGGCTAATCGACCTGAACCTCATGAACATACTGTTCGAAGGCAGGCAGGCCACCCTGTGCGTCGGGGTCGACATAACCGAGAAGAAGAAGGCGCAGGAGATGCTGCGCCACAACGCCAGGAAGCTTGAGGAGCAGGTGAGGCAGAGGACGCGGCAATGGGAGAATGAGAACAGGAAAGTGATTGAGCTGCTCAAGGTCAAGGACAATTTCATAAGGGAGATAAGCCACGAGCTCAAGACGCCGCTTGCGGTCGTCGCGGGCAACGTCGAGATGCTCAAGAATTTCAAGACCGTGGAGAGGCAAAACGACTATGACGAGATGATGGCGCTCGTGAGGCGCAACTGCGACAGGCTAAGGGTGGCGGTGAACCACATACTCGACACGAACAAGATTTCGGTCACCAAGGCCAGCATGGAAAATTTCGACATCGCAAAGCTTGCGAGGGACACGTGCGCGGCGCGCTCAGGCGAGGCCATCTCAAGGCGCATAACCTGCCAGCTGAAGGGGAAGAGGACCATGGTAAGGGCGGACAGGAAAATGATGGCGCTTGCCATCGGCAACCTGCTTGCAAACGCCTTCAAGGCGACTTCAAACGCGAAGGTAGGGATAAAGGTGTATTCAAAGGACGGGCACGCTTTCGTCGAGGTGTCAGACGCGGGGCAAGGCATCTCGATTGAGAGCAGGAGGAAACTCTCCCATGGCGACGCCATGGGGGCAGGCATGGGCATAGGCTTTGCCGCCGTGGAGAGCATAATGCTCAAGCACAACGGGAAAGTCTTTGCCAAAAGCAAGGCGGGGAAGGGCAACACCTTCACGCTCATGATACCATTAAGAGGCGATATGGCATGAAAAAAATCCTGATTGTCGAGGACGAGCCGGATGTCGCAAAGACCATGGCGCTCATAATAGAGAACGCGGGGTTCCAGTCGGACATAAGCCTCAAGCCACGCAAAGCCCTTTCCATTGCGGAAAAATACAGGCTGATACTTTTGGACCTGATGATGCCCGACATGGACGGGTACAAGTTCCTCGAGGAGATGAAAAAGGGCGGGATAAGGACTCACGTGATTGTCGTGACAGCCGTAGGCCTGCCCTCGGAAGTCGAGCGGGAGATAAAGGCCAGGTTCCCCGGAACCGGCTTTGTGTCGAAGATAGACATCGGCTCCGCCCTGGTGCCGGAAATAAAAAAGTTCCTGAAGGAATCATAATCGGCGGGGGGAATCCCCCGCGGTGTGTTGATTTTGGCCATTGAGCAGAAATTTCCGGGTATTTACATCGCAGGAGGGAAGATCGCGACCAGGAGCATGGCTCCGGGGACGCGCGTCTACGGCGAGAGGATTGTGCGCGATTCCACTGGCGAGTACAGGATATGGGACCTGTACAGGTCAAAGCTGGCAGGCGCCATAAAGAAGGGGCTGGCGGGGCTGGAGATTGTGCCCGGGGCAAAAGTCCTCTACCTTGGCGCGGCAACTGGCACCACTGCCTCGCACGTAGCGGACGTGGTCGGCGAGAATGGCGAGCTCTATTGCGTCGAGTTCGCGCAAAGGTCCATGCGCGACCTCATAGCCGTGTGCGAGAAACGGCCCAACATGATGCCCATACACGCGGACGCCAACAACCCCTCCGAATACGCGGACGCCGGCGAGGTGGACGTGGTATACCAGGACGTCTCACAGCCGAACCAGTCGGAAATACTCATAAAAAACTGCGACATGTTCCTCAAGAAGGGCGGCATAGCCTACATGTGCGTGAAGTCGCAAAGCATCGACGTGACGCTGCCGCCGCGCAAGGTCTTTGAAATGGTGAAAAAACAGCTGGAGGGGCACTTCGAGATAGAGCAGGAGATAGAGCTTGCGCCCTACGACCTCGACCACCTGTTCCTTGCATTGAGGAAAAAGTAGAGCCGCAAGACATTAATAATTTAGACTGCACAATATGGCAGCGTGAGCCAAATGGACGAAACCGAAGCCCCGGCGCCAGCTTCAACCGCCGAGCAATATGCAAGCGACCTCGAATCATCAGATTTCGAAGTCAGGAGCAGGGCCCTTACGGCAATAGTAGGGCTTGGGGAGGAGGCCATGCCTCCGCTGATTGGCAGGCTCAAGAAACCGGACCAGGGCGTGCGGCAGCGCGCCGGCTACGCCATCCAGATGCTCTACGACAAGATACTTGAAAAAAAGCCGGATTACAAGCTGCCCATTGACGACGTAATCGAACTGGTCAAGGCTTTGTGCGACCCTAATTACGAAATCGCGAAGAACACTTCTGCCACCCTTGCAAAAATGGGCCCGGGCACGCTTGAGATAGCCCTGATTCCCTTCGCAATGGAGCAGGTGCCCGTATACGGCGGCGAAACGCGCTACGCGGCCATGCTGCTTGGAAGCTACTTCCCAAACATGGCGAAGAAATCCAACGGCATCCCGGGCCACAGCCTCCTGCGCCTTGCCAAGACGCTTGAGAGTACGGCGGACAAGGGCAGGGCAAGCGACATAGCCGGCGTGTTCGCCAGGATAGTCAAGGAGTTCAAGGTTTCAGGCAACAAGGAGCTGGAGGAGACCTTTGCCAGGATGCTCCAGGCAGACGGCGAGAAAAAGGACATTGTCGCGGCAATACTCAAGCCGGTAAACATCACGCCCGTCAGGGAAGGAGTCGCGAAAATAATTAAGGGCATTGCAGAAGAAGAGGAGAGCCGCAAGCCTGTCCCGGATTCTGAAAAGACAAGCTCGCATTTTGCCAGGGATTTGGAACACGGGGACCCGGTGGCAGCCGCCAAGGCGCTTGACGCCCTGCTGGGGCAGGGCGAGAATGCGATTCCGGCAGTCATCGGGCTTTTGGCAAGCCCGAACGTCCAGGCGCAGGCAAACGCGGCCACCATAATCGGAGACGGGTTTGCCAAAAACCCGGATTACAGGCTCGATTCCGGCGCCTTGGAAAATTTCGTGCAGGCCGCGTTTGTCGGGAAGGACATGGATTCGGCAAAGGATGCGGCCAAGGTCGCGGCGGGAATCGGCAGCCAGATGATAGAGGCGATGCTTTTCCCCCTGACACTTGAAAAGAGCCCCGGCTATCCTAACGGCAATGCCAGGTACATCGACATTTTCATGGAATTCCTCAATTCCCTGCCTGCAGAAAAGAACGGGGACGCGCCGCTGGACGGGGAGGCGCTTGCGAGGGCGGCGAATACCCTGTACAAGACCAACAACGCGGGCGCCATAAACGACATAGCAAAGGCGCTTGAGGCCATAGGCCAGAAGTTCAGGGTCTCCAGGGGCGAGCAGCTCGAGGAAGCGTTCCTTGAAATCAAGCTCGACAACTACGTGACAAAAGTGGCGAAGCTGAACCTGATACTGGAAGCCCCGGGATTCAGCGAGGTCAAGAGGGGCCTTGTAAACACAATGGGCCTTAGCAGGCACAGGCGCAGCGCCTCCTCCGCGAAGATAATGGACACGAGGCAGAAGCCCGTGCTGAAGTGATAAAAAAAGCGCCAATCCCCAGGAAGCAGAAAAAGCGGGAGCCCGGAAGAAAAAAACCGGAAAAATAAAAAGAAAAAATTCGGGAAAGGGAAAAAACCCTTACCTTGCAGAGCGCGCCATCCTTTCGGTCTCGTCCCTCTTCTTTATGGAGTACGAGTTCGCCGCGTCGCCCTTTGCCGCCATCTCGATTTCATTGGCAAGCGCCTCGGAAAGCGTCTTCTTGTTGCCGAACGCGCCCATGATTGCCGCGAGCGTGAGGTTCCTCAACGCCATGTCGAGCCTGCGCTGCGCCGAGACGTCGACGGCGACCTGGTAGGACACGCCGCCGAACGATACCCTCGTGAAGTCTTCGCGCGGGGCGGAGTTCTGCACCGCGTCCACAAGGAGCTGGACCGGGTTCTTCTTGGTCCTCTCGCCGACCATGGTGAGCGCTTCCTCGACTACCTTGAGAGCCTTGGCCTTCTTGCCGGAGAGCTTGCCGTGCGTCCTGATGACCTTGCCCGATGTCTTCTCGCCCGTGCCGCCCCTCATCAGCTTGTTGACAAGCCTCTCGACGAGGTTGACCTTCCTCTTGGCGTGCTGCTTTTTCGCGTGCCTGCCGAAAGAATGGGGCACGACCACGCCGCCGAGGGTGATTTGGGCCTTGAGGCTCGGGTCGGAGACCACAACGCCGTCCACGTCAAATTTGTTGAATATTTTTTCCATTCGCATAACCTCTCAATCAGGACGCTTTACCTCTTGGGCTTCTCCTTCTTCTTCTGCACAAGCATCTGGAGGTCCACGCCGTTGACCTTGACCACCTTGTACCTGACGCCGGGGATTGAGCCCATCTGCCCGCGCTGCGAGCCGCCAAGGCCGTCCACTTCCACCTCGTCGTGCTCGTCGATGTAGTTGATTGCGCCGTTCCTCGGGGCGAAGGCCGTGATGACCTTGCCGTTTTTGATAAGCTGGACCTTGACGCACTTTATCAGGCCAGAGTGCGGTTGCTTCTGCTCAAGGGCCTTCTTTTCCATGACTATGCCGCGTGCCGCCGGGGCTCCCTCGAGGGGGTCGTACTTCTCCTTCAGGCGGAGTTTTTTCCTTTTCCATGGCTTTTTGAGCCAGCGCTGGCCGCGCCTGCGCCGCGCGATGTCACGTCCTGCAAATTCGCCGTTTCCCATAAATCTCTACCCCGTTAAATCATGCGTTTCCTTACTGCTGCGGTTGCGCGGGAGAATTGCCCCTGATGTTTTTATCAGGCATCTCCTGCTTTGAAACAACGCGAAGGTCGCAGCCATACCTTCTCATCAACAATGACCTGTTCAGCTTTATCCTCTCGCCGTTCTTGCCTATCGCCGCGCCCCTGTCGCCCTCGTCGACGGTGACGTAGGCCACGCGGGTGTTCATCTTCTCGTGGATGTTTATGCCCGTGACCTGGACGTTGGAGAACATGTTCTTTATGAACTGCTCTATGGAGTCCGCGTCCTCGACCACGAACACGCTCTTGCCAAAGGCGGTGCGCGCCCTGTTTATTGACGCGCCCTTCTTCCCTATCGCCTTGCCAAGGTCGCCCTGCTTGACCACGAACACGAAAGCGCCCGGGTCAATAAGGCAGTCAAGCGCTATCGCGCTTGTCATCTGCTCGAAAAGCGACATGCACTTGAGGTGATCGCTTGTGAGTTCAACCATCAGCCATACCCTTCCCGCTAGGAATCCTGCTTTGCGAAGGACAGCAAGTCCGAGTTGCCAACGCTTATGACCGCCATGGCGGACACCAGGTACGGCACGCCGCATATGGAGCCGAGCTCCTTTGACGGCCCCGGAAACTCTATGACCGGGACGCCGGATATCCTCGCGTGGCTCTTCACGTCCAGCGAGATTTTCTTCGGCGCGGAGCTTGAAAGGACAATGACCTTGGCATTGCCGTTAAGCGCGCAGGACACGGCCTGCCTGCTGCCGAAAAGGACCTTGCCCGACTCGACGCTCATCCTGATGGATTTTGACATGTCTGCCATATTATTCCAACCCCTATTATTGATTATGATTCATTCCTTCTTGATTAATTCCTTCTTAGCCTTGCTTCCCGGGTTCCATTCCTCGGCGGCAGGGATTTCCCCACCCGCGCTAAAGGGGGCCATAGGCCCAAGATTCCCCCGGAAAAAGCATCAACATTCAATGCCCGTGCTGATGGGCATCGCACACATATTTGGGGAAAAGGCGTTTAAAAGCCTTTCCGCCGCCGGCTTTGCTCACTTCAGCCTCATTTTAAGCCTGACAGTCCCCGTGCCAACAGGCACTATCTGCCCGACTATGATGTTTTCCGTGACGCCGATGAGCCTGTCCTCCTCGCCGTGTATCGAGGCGTTAATCAGGTGCTTCATGGTCTCCTCGAAGGCCGCGCGCGCGAGCACGCCAGCCTTCTGGCCCGAAAGCCCGTGCCTGCCGACGGACTTTATGTCGCCGTCCATGCACATCGCGTCCGCAAGTATCATGAGATGCCTCGTGTCGACCGAGAGGTTCTGGGAGTCAAGGACCGCCTTGAGCTCGTTGACAAGCGCGTTCCTGCCGGCCTCGACGCCGAACACCTTCTCGATTTCGCGCACGTCGTTTGTGTAGGTCCTCTTGGAGTCGACCTTGTCGTGCTTTACAACGCCTGCAAGGTTCGTGCCGCCCGTCCTGATGAAAAACGTGCCGTCCTGCGAGCGGAGCACCATGGCCTTCGTGATGTTCTCGATGCCGTTGATGTGGATGGTCCTGACCTTTTCGGTGAGGCGCCTTATCAGCTTGAGCTCCATTTTCTTCTTGGGCTCTTCCTTGGGCTTCTCGCCGGCCGCCTTCTCCTTTGCCGCCGTGGCTGCCGCCGCCTCCTTGGCAGCGGAGACCTTGGGCTTGAGCGCGATGACGTTCCCGCGCGATTCGATCGCCCCGAAGTTGGCCTCCTTGACCCTCTTTCTCACGTCCTCCGCGCTTATGCCGCGGGCCTTCATCTCGTTCTCGTCTAGGGTGATGATGATTTTCTTCTCGATGAAGTCCTCCTCGATTTTCCCTATCTTGTTGAGGGACACCATCTCCATCTCCTCGGCGACTTCGCGGGCCTTCTTCTCGTCCTTGGCGAATTCGGGCTTGAGATAAATGTCCATCATGGGCTTTTTCGGGGTCCTTCTGGAATCGACAAGCTCGATTAGCCTTGGAAGGCCGGTAGGCACCTGCTCCGCGACGCCTGCGTAGTGGAAGGTCCTCATGGTCATCTGCGTGCCCGGCTCCCCTATGGACTGGGCGGCCACTATTCCTGCAGCCTCTCCGGGCTCTATTCTGCTTTTGGGATTTGTTGCCATATAGTAAACACCTTGGGTGGTTCAATTCGCCTATGCGTCGTTCTCTTCCCGTGGCTGGGTCTCGACCATGGCCTTGGACTTGGTCTTTATCGGGTCAATGCCGTCGCCGCCGTACATGTACTGGACGATTACGCCCCTTGAGTCGCGCACCGTCATGTCGGGGTTGACCACAAGGTCCTGCAGGGCGTTTATCAGCCTGCGCTGCATGTATCCAGACCGTGCCGTCCTGATGGCCGTGTTGACAAGCGATTCCCTGCCGCCCATCGAGTGGTGGAAGAAATCGCGCGGGTCGAGGCCGAAGCGGAACGCGCCGAGGACATAGCCCTTCGCCGGGCCGCCCATGTCGCCGCGCCTGAAGTGCGGGAGCGTCCTGCCCTTGTAGCCCCTCTTCACCCTTTTCGCCCTGACGGCCTGCTGGCCAAGCATCGCCGACATCTGGATCGCGTTTAGAAGCGAGCCCCTCGCGCCGATTTTCGCCATGATGATTGAAGAGTTCTCCATGCCGAGGTCCTTTTCCACAAGGCTGCCTGCGGAGTCACGGGCCTTGGAAGAAATCATCATGACCCTGTCCTCGAGAGACTCCTTCAATGTCCTGCCAGGCGAGCGCTCCAGAGTCTTGTTCTTGTACTGGATTACAGCGGAGTCTATCTCGCGTATCGACTGCGACTGCATCTCGCGCAGCTTCTTGACCGATTCCGGCGAGAGCGAGTAGTTGGCAAGCGACACGGAGAGGCCCTGCATCGTGACCACTTTCACCGCGACGCGCGTCGCGTCGTCTATGAACTTCTGCGCCGCCTCCGCGCCGTGGGAGTGGAATATCTGCTCCAATATCTCGTTTTCAAACGCCTTGCTCTCTATGGAGCCCTTGACAAGTATGCCGTCCTTTATGACGACCTCCTCGCCAAGCTTCGACCTCTTCACGTGGACGTTGAGGTCCGAGGGGAGCAATAGCGAGAAGAGGAGCTTGCCGGAGAAGTTCTTCCCCCTGTCGGGCTTCGGAAGCTTCGTGATTCCTGCTATGGCAAGTATCTGGCACGCCTCGTCCTTCGTGAACTCGGCGGAATCGCGCGTCATGAAATACGCGCCTGAAACGTGGTCCTCGCCAGGCTTGATAATTGCCCTGCCGTGCCTTGGCGAGATTATCTGGTCGTGGACCTTCATGAGCTTCTCCGCCTCGACGCGGGCCTCCTCGGACTGGATAACGTGCAGGTTCATCTCGTCGCCGTCGAAGTCCGCGTTGTATGGGGCGCACACCGCCGGGTTGAGCCTCAACGTCTTACCGGGGAGAACCTTGACAGAGTGGCACATGATTGAAATCCTGTGCAGGGACGGCTGCCTGTTGAAAAGCACCGTGTCGCCGTTTATGAGCTGGCGCTCGACTACATAGCCCTTGCCCAGGGACTCGAGTATTTCAGGCCTCGTGATTTCGGTGACCTGGATCCTCTTGCCGTCCGGCCTTATCACGTACTCGGACTTGGGGTATTCAGTCGCTTCTACGTATTTCTTGCACTGCTCGATGTTCCAGTCGGTGACCTTCACGGGCACCGTCAGGCTCTCGGCAATCATCATGGGCACGCCGACGTCGTCGATGGATATGTTAGGGTCGGGCGACACGACGGTCCTTGCGGAGAAGTTGACACGCTTCCCCGACAGGTTGTACCTGAACCTGCCCTCCTTCCCTTTCAGCCTCTGCGACAGGGTCTTAAGCGGCCTGCCGGAGCGGTGCCTTGCAGGGGGGATGTTCGAAGTCTCGTTGTTGAAGTATGTGGTGACGTGGTACTGGACAAGCTCCCACAGGTCCTCTATGATGAGCTGCGGCGCGCCCGCGTTGATGTTCTGCTCGAGCCTCTGGTTGATCCTCATGATGTCCACAAGCTTGTGCGTGAGGTCGTCTTCGCTCCTGTCGCCGGTTTCAAGCGTTATCGAAGGCCTGACTGACACTGGCGGGACGATGAGCGCTGTGAGCACCATCCATTCGGGCCGTGCGTAAACTGGGTCGAAGCCGAGCACGCGCAGGTCGCTGTTTGGAATCTCCTCGAGCCATTTGCGCACGTCGGTCGGAAGCATCTGCTCCCATTCGAGCTTGCGCTCCTTTTTCTTGGCGTCCGCGGCCTTGTCGGACTTGTCGACAAGCAGGTAGAACGACGTGGGCTTGAGAAGCCTCACGCCGAAATTGATAGCGTTGCAGTGCGGGCATTTCGTGACCTTCTTCTCGCGGGACTTACCCTCGTCCTCGCCCTCCTCGCTCTCTATCGCCTGCGCGAGCTCGCCTATGCCGCGCTCCGACATGAGAAGCCTCTTGCAGTTGTGGCATGTGGACTTGAGAAGCAGCAGTATGTGCTTTGCGAATTCCGGATGTATGACCGGCCTGACAAGCTCGATGTGCGCGGAGTGCCCCGGGCAGCTTTTTATCTTGCCGCCGCAGGTCCTGCACTTCAGGCCCGGGTCGATGACGCCCATCCTCGGGTCCACAAGGCCCCCGTCGATTGGGTAGGAGTCGTCGTCATAAGTGTCCGGCACTGTAAGCTTCGCCGAGGACATCTTCCTAATCATCTCCGGAGAGAAGAGGGAGAATTTTATGTGATCGACCATTTTGGAAATAACCATTTTCTATCACCCAGACAGGATTGCCATGCGTTCGTTCATTCAGCTGTTCATGAAATAATCTTCATTGGCGGAGAGCCCTAGGACTTGTCCTTGAGCATCAGCCTCGGGAATATCCCGATGGATTTTATCTCGTCAAGCAAGAGCTTGAATGCGTAGGATATCTCCACGTAGTGCAGCTCGGGGTTGTCGTTGAGCATGCACATGTCCTTGTTCTTCACGTGGTCGTGGAACGCCACCTCGCCGGTCTTCGCGTCCACGAGCACCGAAGTCTTGTCGGACTCCTCAAGCATCCTCTCGCGCAGAAGCATGCTCGCGCCGTAGCCTATGAGGCAGTCCCTCTCCATCTCGCCGAACCTCAGGCCGCCTTCCCTTGCCCTGCCTTCGGTCGGCTGGTGCGTGAGAAGCTGGACCGGGCCGCGCGACCTCATGTGCATCTTGTTTGAGACGAGGTGGTGGAGCTTCTGGTAGTAGATTACTCCGACGAATATCTTGCTTTTTATCCTCTGGCCTGTGGCGCCGTCGTAGAGGTATTCCTCGCCGTATTCGTGGAACCCGTACTGCTTGAGGGTGTTGATGAACTCGTCCTCCTTGTCGCCCCTGAAGGCGGTCGCGTCGGCGAGCTTGCCAGAATAGCATGCGGCCTTGCCGCCAAGCATCTCGAGAAGATGGCCTGCCGTCATCCTCGACGGGATGGCGTGCGGGTTGATAATCAGGTCTGGCACTATGCCGTCCTGCGTGAAGGGCATGTCCTCCTGCGGAAGCTGGAGGCCGATGACGCCCTTTTGCCCGTGGCGGGACGCGAACTTGTCGCCCACCTCGGGAATCTTGAGCGAGCGAATCCTGATTTTCGCGAGCTTGTGGCCTGACAGGCTGTCAGTGACAAGCACGGAGTCGACAGTGCCGCTCTCGCCGCTTTTCATGGAAAGAGAGTTCTCGCGCTTCTTCTCCTCGTTGACGCCGAACACCGAGACCTCTTCAAGGAAACGGGGCGGGGAAGTCTTGCCTACAAGCACGTCCTTGCTGTCGACAACCGCCTCAGAGAATATGATGCCGTCCTCGCCGAGGTGGCGGTACGCCTTCTCCTCCCTGTAGCCGGAGGTCGCGGGGGTGGGGATTTCAAACTTGTCCTTCTGCCCTCCCGGGTATTTGCGCTCCTCGGAGTCGTACGTCTTGTAGAAGACCGACCTGCCAAGGCCCCTGTCAACAGCGGACCTGTTGACGACCGTGGCGTCCGCCATGTTGTAGCCGTTGAACGAGGATATCGCGACCACGAAGTTCTGCCCGGCCGCGCGCTCCGAGAATTTCAGTATGCTATAGGGCCGTGTCTGGGCAAGAGGCTGCTGCGGGTAGAAAAGCACGTGGGCCCTCGAGTCCATCCTAAGGTTGAAGTTTGTCGCGTACGTGCCAAGCGACTGCTTCGCCATCGAGCACGCCATCGTGATACGGGGGGACGAGTTGTATTCGGGGAACGGCAGCACGCCGACTGTTACGCCGACTATAGAGACCGGGTCGATCTCGAGGTGGCTGTGCTCCGGGCCAAGCTCGGACTCGTTCATGGCGATGAGTATGTCCTCCTCCTCTTCCGCGTCAAGGTATTCTATGACGCCCATCTTGACGAGCTTCAGCCAGCTCGTCTCGCCGGTCTTGAGGCCGTCGACAAGTTCCTGGGTGAGAAGGCTCTTGCCATTCCTCACGACTATGTAGGGCCTCCTCGCCCTGCCGGAGTCGGAGTTTATCGTGACCTCGTCGCGCGAGCCGTTGTAGGAGAAATTGACCTCCGGGGAGAGCGTGCCGTTGCGCCTCATCTCGCGAAGCTCCTTCACAAGGGCGGAGCCCTTTTCGTGGAAACCCACGAGCCTGCCATTAAGGAATATTGAAGTCTTCTGACCTGCGACCCTGGCTTTTCTTTTTGCCATGCATAACCACCCAATAATTATTACGATATATCTTGCGTGAAACCCCGCGCCTAGATAGTCACGCCAAGCTTCCTAAGCTCGGCCTCTATCTTCTCCTCGTTCTCCCCGATCGACACGGAGCAGAGAAGCGAGAGGTTCTTCACCAGCGCGCACGACGGCCCTTCGGGCGACTCGTTGGGGCAAAGCTTCCCCCAGTGGGTGCCGTGCAGGTCCCTCGCCTTGAAGTGCGGGTGCTTCCTTGAAAGGGGCGAGATTATCCTCCTCAAATGCGACGCAGTCGCGAGGTAGGAAGTGCGGTCGAGCAATTGCGACACGCCCGTCTGGCCCGCAATCCAGTTGCCCGTAGCAAGCGAGTACCTTATCCTGTCCGTGAGCGCGTCCGGCCTGACAAGGGTCTGGACAATGAGGCGCCTGCCCCTTGCGTCGGCCCTGCCCGCCTGGTATGAGACGTCCTTGACAAGGAACTGGAACGCGTACCTGAAGAGCTCCTCCATCAGGTCGCCTGAAAGCTTTATCCTCTTGTTCGCGTAATGGTCCTTGTCGTCCTGGGCTATGTCCTTGTACGCTACGCGCACTGCGCGCTCTGCCATCTTGACAAGGTAATACGCCTTTTTCAGCCTGTCCTGCGGAGTGCCGCCGATGTGGGGCAGCAGGTACTGGTCTATCAGGACTTCGCTCCTCTTCACCCTGTACTCGTCCGCCTGGCCGGGAGCCACCTTCTTGCCAATGTGCTCGAAGGCGCTCGCGCCGTTTTTGACTGCGTTGACGTCGTCGACCTCGAGGTTCAGGAGTATGTCCGCCTGCACGTGGCGGTCCTGCGAGAACGTGGCGAGGATTTCCCTGTCGGTCTCGAGCCCAAGAGCGCGAAGCACGGAGGTGAACTGCAGGTCCTTTGGCGCGGCGGGGAACACTACGCGCAGGTTGCCGTCGTTTGTCCGCTCGACAGCGCAGCGCGCCCTGAATCCCCACCTGGTGGAGAACACCTTGGACGTTATTATCGCGCCGTCCTTTTCCTTTGAAACGATTATGCGGTTTGGCGCGAGGTCCTCGATAGAGACGAGGGAGCGCTCCGAGCCGTTTATGATGAAATAGCCGCCCGGGTCGTTTGCGTCCTCGCCGTGCTCCACAAGCTCGTCCTCGGAGAGGTTCGAGAGGTGGCACAATTTCGAGCGCACCATGACGGGGAATTCGCCTATGAAAACTTCAGAATAAGTGGGTTTCTCGATGCCGTTGAACACCGGGATGATTTCAAGGATTATGGGGGCGGCGTATGTGAGGTTCCTAAGCCTCGCCTCCATGGGATAGATGGGGCGCTTGGAGCCGTCGGCCTCGACGATCATGGGCTTTTCAAGCCTGACTTTCCCGAGCTTGAGCTCGAAGCCCTCGATTGACGGCTGGATGTTGCCGAACCTCTTGATAACGGCCTGGATGCCGGCATCGGTGTAGTCGGACGCGAGGCCGCTGTCTATGAACTTGTTGTAAGAATCAAGATGCTGTTTTACGAGGCTGTTTTCCCTGAAGTAGTTTTCAAGAAGCTGCTTTGCCATTGAATCCCCCACCCTTGTATTGAATCTCCAAACGGAAACTGCATGAACCCTGGCTGAAAATTACCGGACTGATTTTTCCGCAAAGCCGCGCGTTATCGGGCTTGCGGCAAACACACTAAGGCATTGCAAGTAAGCCTGACGCACTACTTAATCACAAGACGATAGTATGCATTCTTCCCCGTGGCGTCCTCGCGCGAAATTTTCACGATGTCGCCGACCGTCGGCTCGAGCCCGAAAAGCTTGAGCGCCGGGTCTGAAGCATGAATCTTGGGCATTGAAGTCATGGGGACTTTAGCAAGCAGCTGTTCCCTCTCGCTTCCCGAAACAATCTCGTGTTTGGGGACCAAATTATGACGTATGATATCGGTTTTTTCCAAGGACAAAGTAACACCACTGACCAAAAGCGTGCTAGAAGTTATGCGGACAATAATTTATAAAGATATTGCTGATTTTGTTATCGCCCAAAACCGCAGGCAGGCAAAGCCAGCATGCCAATCCCCTGCCCCGCATTGGATTTAAAGATTAGCCCCGATTAGTTAAGCCCGAAAACCAGTGCACAGGCGGCAAGCAGCGCGAAGGAATCAGCAAATGGAAGACACGAAAAAATACGCGGGGAGCAGGCAGGACCTCAAAAACTCGATTTACGACGGCGTCCTCTTCTCCGCCATGACGGGGCTGGGGGACAACTTCCTCTCCGCAGCGGCAGTGCTGGGCGGGGCCGTGGAATTCCAGATAGGCCTTCTAGCCGCAGTGCCGAACCTCGCAGGCTCCATATTCCAGTTCATCGCAAGCCCGCTTCTAAGGAAAATAGGGAGCAGGAGGACGCTTGTAGTCGCTGGCGTCGGATTGCAGGCCATCACCTGGCTGATAATAGCAGCCATAATGTTTTACCCCGGCGAGCTGCCGTTCTGGGCATTGCTTGCGGCGTATTCATTGGGCTTTGGCCTGAACCTGATGATAAACCCCGCATGGTCGAGCTGGATTGCCGACCTGGTGCCTGAAAGCGAGAGGGCGCGCTTTTTCGCGGACCGCAACAGGTATGTCAACCTGGCGCTTTTCACCGCGACCTTCCTTGGCGGCATTTTCCTGCGCGACATTGACCTCGGCTTCGGGCAGAAGGCCGCTTTCGCGATAATATTTTTCATAGCGTTCATGGCCCGCGCGTTCGGCATGTATTTCCTGTCAAAGACCTCGGAGCCGGAGTTCAAGCCCGCACTGATGCACGAGGTCGGGCTCAGGCACCTTTTCCTCCTCCCTTCCTACAAGAACGAGCTTTCGGTAATCCTTTTCCTCAGCGTGATGAACTTTTCTGCGCAAATCGCCTCGCCGTTTTTCACGCCCTACATGATACTGGACCTGAAATTCGACCTGGGCATGGTAGGCGCGGTGACGGCAATTGCAATAATAATGCGGACTGTCACGCTGCGCTACTGGGGCAAGATGATAGACGCCTATGGCAACAGGACAGTGCTCGTGGGCTGCGCGATAGGGGCGAGCCTTGTGCCTGCCATATGGCTGATGTCCAACGATTTCGTCCACATACTGGTGTTCAACGCGTTTTCCGGCTTTGTCTGGGGCGGGTTCGAGCTTGCGTCCTTCAATTTCCTTCTCGCCTCGGTGTCAAGGGAACTTAGGGCCTCGTTCATGTCGAAATACAACATGTTCAACGGCGTGATGTACGCCGCGGGGAGTTTCGCGGGAGCCATACTAGTAAGCAGCCTCAATGGCGGCATCTACTGGGGCCTTTCAGCCATACCTGCGATATTCATGATATCCACTGCCATGCGGCTTGGCACTGTGGCGGTCTTTGGCGCACGGCTGCCAAAGAAAGACCTGCCCGGAAAGCAGGAGGACAGGGAAATAATAGTCAACATATTGGCCGTATACCCTGCGCGCGGCGCCATGACCGCCGTCATGAACGGCTGGAACATCACGCACAAGGCGATAAACACTGGCACGTCAAGCGGGCTGAAGCTGATTTACGGAATCGACAGCAGTGCAAAGGCCGGAAGAAGGATAATCTACCAGATAGAGCATGGAGCGCTGAAGGAGATTGAAAGGGACGCGGAGAGGGGAAAGACCCTCCTGCGCGAGATAAAGGAGATGGGCCGCGCTGATAACGCAGGGAAGCCGGGTGGCAAGAAAGCCTAGCGCTTCTGCCCGCGCTCGTTTTCAAAATATCCGGTCTTCATGTTCTTCCTGACGTTCGACGCAGGGAACACTTTCCCGTTCATGGCTACGTAGACCCCGGCGGGCAGGAACTGCGCCGCGGCGAATGCGAAGCCTATGTTGAACTTCGAATCTGAAACCGAATGCGCAGCAGGCGTTATCGCGCCTGTCAGGACAATCGTCTTGCCTAGCTTCTTGCTTGCGAGGTATTTGGCAGTTGCCGGCATTGTCATGCTGCCATGCGTTACGAGTATGCGCTTTTCAGCGCACCTGCGGCAAGCGGATGCGAGCGATTCGAGGTCCGCAGAATCGATGAACCTGCTGTCCTTGAGGAAAAGTATCGAAATAGAATGGCCTGATGTTATCCGCGCGTCCTTGAATATCGAGGGGACCCTGCTTCTCCTCCTCTTAGGGGCGTCAGACTCGCGCGAATAGTCCAGCCCGTCAATCGTGCCGCCTGTGACAAGGACGCGAATAGCCATGCAACCGCCTAGAGGAGCTTGAGCTGCGACGTGAACTTGTCGATTTGGGCTGACTCCCAGGGGCCTATGGCAAAGCACGTGGCAGTCCCCGGGTCGAGCTGCGTCATGCCCGCATCCTGCACGAGCGCGCATGGTATTTCCCTTTTCACCTTTTCAAAAAGCGCGAAGAACTCCTTCTCGTTTGCAATCTTGAGGACTATTTTTTTCTGGCCGGAGTTTTCCCATTCCTCCGCCATGTCCGGGTCCTTGGAGAGGACCTTCGCATAGCCAAGCACTGCCGCATGGGCCGCCTGGCCTGCTGTCTTGCCCTTGCCCATGTCAAGGTCGCTTCTAACTATTATAGCCTGCTTCACGTCCATTGGAACTACCATTGGAACTGTTGCCCTTAAACCTTTATATTCGTGCTTCAGGCAAACTGAACCGTATGATAAACGGCTTTGAGGGCGCTTTTGAGAAAGCCGGGCAGATGCAGCGGGGGATTGCAAAGGCGGCAGCCATGCTCAAATCGAATGCCCAGAAGATAAACGTCCCGGGCTCGAGCGAGCAGGGGCTTGTGAAAAAAATCAGGAAGGCTGCGCTTGAAACCACGGTGGCGGCCGTGGACGGCGGCATGCTATCATACTCGTTCAGGTACATGGACATAACGGCTGTCAGGGCGGCAGGGGTGGTGTTCGCTTACTCCGGCTCAAGGCTCGATTCCCACCAATACGTGCCGTCAAAAAACCCGCCATTCGAATCATTCGCTTGGAGCGGGCTCGAATACGGCGAGGCTGCGGGAGCCGCGTCCCTTGCGCGGCTTGATTGCGAGATAGCCCTTGCCGCGCGCATTGCGCGGGAGAAAAAGCCGGGCATGCTGCTGATAGACGGCTCGCTTGTGCCCCTCGTGTCGGACAAGCCGGCAAAGGACTCGCAGCTCAAGCCCGAATACGAAAGCCTTGTCAAGAACTATTCCGGGCTTTTTTCAGAATGCGAAAAAAACGGCACAATGCTTGTCGGCTTCTCAAAGGACTCGCGCGGCAGGCGCTTTTCCCAAGCCCTTGAAAAGACTGCGGAACTTGAAGCGCTCGAGAGGGCAAGCGACCTCGCCGTGATGTCGCGCGCGCTTGATGGCGGCGAGAGGTCAGTGTCGCTACCCTATGCGCAGGAAAAGAAGTCGAGTTCAATACTCGAGGATTTCGGGGAGTGGGGCGGCAGGCTGATGCTTTTCTACATGAAGCCCTCGGGCACGGCGCAGGCGTACAGGATAGAGTTCCTGAAAACCGCGCAGGCGGGCGAGGACGCAGTCGCGTCCGCGTGCCTGGAGCTTTGCATGTTCGGGAAAAGATACCAATACCCGCCGCCTCTCATAGAGGCGGACATGGTGGCAAGCGCCAAGCCGCGCGACGCCAGGATATTCGAGGCCGAGATTGCCCGAATAGGCGCGGACAGGAAAATACGCGACGACCGCCCCTTCCGATAGGGCGGGCCGGGGTAATGCTATTATACATGCAAAGCAAATAATTGGATATTGTAAAAAGATTACGTGTTGATTGAATGCCAGTGAAAATCGAACCCGTGGGAATCGCCGCAAGCGGCAATGACATGCCAAACACGCTCTACTTCCCGTTCCTTGTCAAAGGCGACATCAGGAAAAACCAGTACGTGTGCGCCAATGTCCCGGCAGGCAGGCTAATCGCGATGGTCGTCGAGATAATCTCCTCCAACAGGTATTACGAGAAAATGGAGGGCGTGTCAGACTTTTCAGTCAATTCCGGGCTTGCAAGCGCGCTTCCAGCGCAGGAGTGGGAATACGCCACAGCGGTCGCAAAGGTCCTTGGAGTGCTCGGGGAGAAGGGCATTTACAGGTCGGATTTTCCAGTTTCACCGGGAAGCGAGATATTCACCCCCGAAGAGGAAGAGCTTTCAAGGTTCCTCGGCTTTGTTGAAGGCGGGCTTGAGATTGGCAGCCTTGCGAATTCGAATGCCAAGGCGCACATAGACATGGACAGGCTTTTCGGGAAACACCTTGCGATACTTGCTATGTCAGGCGCGGGCAAGTCCCACCTTGCCGCGGTGCTCATCGAGGAGATGCTCTCGCGCCCGGCGGAATCGGGCAGGATGGGAATCGTGGTGTTCGACCTGCACGGAGAATACGCGCAGTTCGCGCGCGGGGATTACGCAAAGCACGTCAATGTGATTAAGGGGGAGGAGGCAAGGATACCCTTTTCAGGGCTGAAAGCCTCGCTCGTGCACAAGTGGTATCCAGAAATAACCCAGAAGGGAATGATGGCGCTTTCGGAAAGCCTCGCCTCCGTCAAAAAGTCCAAGGGCACGCTTGCCGACCTTGAGAGGACAATACTTGCGAATGCAAAGCCGAACACCAAGGACGCGCTGCTGCCGTACATACAGCAGCTTGAGAGGATGGGCATAATAGCGGGCGGGGCGAACCCCAAGACAGTTGAATTCGCAAAGCCTGGCAGGCTGAACGTGTTCGACCTGTCGCGCATAACCTCCGAGAGGAAAAGGCAGATGATTGTCCAGTTCTACTCGTCAAGGATATTCAACGCGGTAAAGGCGCAAAAGCTCCCGCCCACTCTCATAATGGTCGAGGAGGCGCACAACTTCGCCCCTGAAAAGGGCAGGAAGGGGACTGCCATCGCAAAGGCTTCTATCGAGAAAATCGCGAGGGAGGGAAGGAAATTCGGCTGCTGCCTCTGCCTGATTTCACAGCGGCCCGTGCACATGTCAGTCACCGCGCTTTCGCAGTGCAATTCCAACATAATACTAAGGGTGACAAACCCCAACGACCTCAAGCACATAGGCACGTCATGCGAGGGCATCGACGAGAACATGCTCAAGTCCATAACGACCCTTAGGACGGGCGACGCGATACTTGTCGGCGAGGCAGTGAATTTCCCGACGTTTCTCAAAATCAGGGCGAGAAAGACCCACGCCCCCAAATCGTCAGGATTCCTGACTGGGCTTGCAATAAAGTACGAGGCGGACAGGAAAAAACGCGCAAGCGACGTGGAGGCATACTTATGAGCGCATCGGGAACAGACGAAAGCGGGAACGAAATCGTGTCCGACGGCCTGATGCGCGAAGTGGTATATACGGCGGGCAGGGCGGCAAGGCCGCACGACTTCCAAAAAAGCCGGCACGTGAAAATGCAGGACCCGCGCGACTGTTTCTTCTGCCCTGGCAACGAGGCCAGGACGCCGCCTGAAATAACTTTTGCCAAAGTCCCCGGCGAGAAGGCGCCGGAAGGGGGGGCGGAGAGCTACTGGTCAGTGAGGTGCTTTGAGAACAAGTTCCCGGCAGTCAGGAAGGACTGGAAAAAGGCGTACGGATACCACGAGGTAATAGTCGAAACGCCCCGGCACAGGCTCACAGTGTCCGAGCTTTCAAAAAAACACTGGGCGGCATATCTTGGAGTCGCGGCAGGCAGGCTGAAGGAGCACATGAAGGACAGGAAAATCAGGTATTCCATACTTTTCAAAAACGAGGGCAGGGAGGCTGGCGCGTCGCTCGAGCACACCCATTCCCAACTCGTGTCCCTCCCTTACGTCCCGGCAAGGATAAGGGAATACGCCAAAACCCACGCCAAGATAATCAGGCGGGCGGCTGGGAACAAGAAAACAATTGTGTCGTCCAACAGGTCCTTTTTCGCGTTCTGCCCGGACACGTCGCAGTTCCATTTCGAGGCGTGGATTGCGCCTAAAAAGGCAGGCACGGGCTCGCTTTTGGACTTGGGGCGGGATGAAATTGAAGACCTTGCGGATATAATGCAAAAAACCCTCGCGTCCCTGGACGCCATAACGTCCTATTCGCCTTACAACATAGTGTACATAATGGCGCCAAAGGGCGCAAGGGGATTTACAATGAGCATCCGCATCATGCCCAGGCTTGCCACGTGGGCAGGGTTTGAGTTGGGTTGCGGCTCTGTCATGAATTCCGTGCACCCGGAAACTGCGGCGAAAATGCTTAGGCAATGAGCCATCAGCCAGGGGAAGGCTGTGCCGTCAGTCAAAATACCCGGCCATGCCGCGGGCTGGAAGTATATAGAAGCATGTAAATATACCTTAATGTACAATTTTGGTTATTCTTACAAGCATATATAATAATTATATGCAGAAGCTATTTCCAGTGGGACCATGTCAACGCCTTTAGCAGAAAAACTAGCCAATGTGAATAAGGCAGGCGACTTCTCAGCCATGATGCTAGAGGAAACAAGGATAATAACCACTGAAAAGGAAGACGGCACGACCCTTAAGGGCATAATAAGCGACCTGGCAGAAAGCGCGCTTGCCGAAAAGACCTATGTTTCCAAAAATTCGTGGAAAATCAAGGCTAGCAGGGCAAAGGCGGGGAGCAAGAAGGCCACAAGGATAGTGCTGACTGTAAGAAGGCCGCAAAAAGGCGCAAGGCCAAGGAAATACTCGTTCACGGTCATTGACAACGACCTGTCGGACACGGGCGAGCGCACAGTGGTTGCTAGCGACGGCGGGGAAAAGATAATCGGCAGGGTGACTGAGACGCACAATGCCATGATGCTTGCCCAAAACGCGCACCTGCTTGGCGGTATGCTCCCGCCCGTAGTGGGCGTTGCTGACGCGGGCGGCGACAAGTCCTACATATTCGTCAAGGCGCCCCAGCTGCCCATGGGGCTGATACGCGACAATGACATTTCCCTGAACAACCCATACGCCCTAAGCGCGCTTGTCCAGAAAATATCGAAACTGCACGACAGCGGCGCCCTGCTTGGCGGCTTCAGCCCGAAGACGGTGGCGTTCACGAAAAAGGGCGCCTACATCACGGACATAAGGAACCTGACGTTCGTGAAAAAGGGCGAGAGCGCGGTGGGCGAGTTCCTCTACGTGCTTGCAAGCCTTGTCAAGGAAAACGCGGCGGACATGGAGAACATCCCGAAACTGGTGTCGGAATACATTTCAATCCAGAAGAACAAGGAAGAGCTTGACAGGTATTTTTCAGACCCGCTTGCCTACTCAAGGATGGACAGGGGCATATACTCCTCCGTCATGTTCGAGAAAAGGCACAGGTACGAACTCAAGGAATATTCCGAGTCCACGCTTGCCACGCTCGTATCCCAGAAAGTCGCGAGGTACAGGGGCGTGATTGCCATGCTCCACCTCCAGAAAAAAGGCCAGGAATAGGGATAAGCGGCGGCGCTGGCGTTTTTTTCCCTTCAACAGTTCCACTTACTGGACAGTGACAACGCTGGGCTCGTTCTTCTCCTTGTCCCTGTGCAGGCTGTATACCCTTCCCATGCCATAGTCCACAAGCGCGGTGTCATGGGTTATGACAAACACCTGCTCTACAAGCGACGGGATTTTGTCCGCCAGCGCGGCAGAGAGCGTCTTGACCGCGTCCGAGTCGAGGTTGTGGGTAGGCTCGTCGAGTATGAGCCATGAAAGATTGGGCGTTAGGACAGTGGCAAATGCTATGCGAAGCGAGAGCGCGAGGCACGCGCGCTCGCCGCCGGAGGCCACAGTGTCAAGGCCGCGCCACTGCGAGTCGAACACCTCGAAGAAATAGTCCTTTTCGTCCACGGCCAGCCTGACCTTCTTTATGTCGCCGTAGGGGTAGACAATCTGCCAGATTTCCTCAAGCGCCAGGTTGACGGCCCCGACGTATTCGTTTCTCACCGCAAGCTGGGTCGCAAGTATCGAGTTTTTCAGTATGGACGCCTGGTCGACCCTGTAATCCATCTCCGACATGGCATTTTTCATCCTTGCAAGCCTGTCGGACTCCGCCTTCGCGCCAGCCACAGCCTGTTCCATGCTGGAGCGCGTCTTTGCCAGGCCCGAAAGCGCCGATTCGAGGCGCGCTATGCCGACCTTTAGGCCCTCAAGCGAGTCCCTGGACCTCTCATACGCCTCCGGGGAAAAGCCAAGGGCCGCAAGCCTTTTCTTCAGCTCCGAGTTAGCGGATTCTATGCGAGAGAGCTTGTCAAGAGCGTCGAGCTGGGACTGTATCCTGGCAAGCCCGCCGGATTTTTCCGCAAGCTCTTTCGATATGGATTCGGATTTGAGGGAAAGCTCGTTTTTCTGGAGCATCTTGAATTCCAGAAGCGACGATTCCGAAGCCATGGCAGGCTGCGGGTCGGCTATCTTGGATATTTCGGATTCAAGCTGGGATATTGACTGCTCGAGGCCTGTTGCAAGCCTAAGCCGGGATTGCAATGACTGGAGAGCCGATTGGAGCTCCCTGGCCTTTTTCTGGCCCTCCACGATTCCCTTGTCGCATTCCGCGGTGAGCTTTTCCTTCTCCGACTTGAGGTGTTCAAGCTCCCCGCCTTCAAGCGGCTTGGAGCAGACAGGGCATCTGGCATTGGCGCCCGCGGCGTTCATGGCGCCTATGGCTCCAAGAGCCTCTTCTTTTTTGGACCTTAATACGCTGACCTCGACGAGGGCTGCCTCGTGCGCTGCGGACGCCTTCTCAATCATGGACTCTATCGTGCCCTCGCCCTTGCGCGCAGTTTCAAGCTCCGCCTTCCTCGCCTGCACGCTGGACTTGAGGTGCTCGAGCCTGCCTATTTGGGCGCGCAGGTAGCCGATTTTGGCATTGGACTGGGATATGTCGCGCTCAAGCACGCCTATCTGGCCCTTGAGTTGCGCCAGTGCCGAGTTCTGCGATTCAATGGACTTTTTCAGGCTTGCGTGGGATTCGAAGAGCGCAGGCCTGTCGGCAGACTCCGCTATTTTTGAGAGCGCCTTGGCCTCGCCCTCGTAATTGGCAATGGACTGGACGAGCCTCTCGTGCTCTGCCTTCATTCCAAGCAGGCGGTCGTATTCCACCCTCGCCTTTTTCTGCGCGCTTGAGAGGGATTCGAGCTCCTGCTGGGTCTTTGTTATCTGCGCCGCCGCCTGTGCGAATTCCTCCTGCAGCCTGCCAAGCTCCGCGAGCGCCTTATTGTATTCCTCCTCGGAAAAGTTCTCGGCGAGGCCCTTCCTCTGGTCTATGAGCCTGTTTTGCACGGCCGTGATGCCGGAGCGGGCAAGCTCGAACCTGTCAAGCCCGAGAAGCTCGTCTATCTCGCCTTTCCTTTTTTTCGGGTCGAGAGAGAGGAAATAGTCCACCCTGTTCTGCTCGGAATAAATGGCGCGGGAGAAAAGCTCGAAGTCCACGCCAAGGATTTTTGATATCCTTGAGGTGACGGCGCGCGGGCCCTTCTCGACTAGCTTGCCAGCCTGGGTGAGTTCGCACTCGTCCGTGGCGCCCTTTGAGGAAACTGTGCGCAGCACGGAATATTCGTTCCCGTCAAAGTCGAAGGCCAGCCTGACCTTTGCGGATTCGGAGCCGTAGAAAAGAACGTCCTTCAGATTGACCTTGTTGCGCTTTAGCGCAGGGAAAGTGCCGTAGAGCGCGAACGATATGGCGTCTAGGACCGAACTCTTGCCGCTGCCCATTATGCCGACAAGGAAGTTGGTGCCCTTGGAAAATTCCAGGGCGGAGCGCTGGTGAGACCTCCAGTTCTCCATTTCAAGCAGGCGTATCATTGTTAGCTCCCGCTATAATTGAGGGACAAAAGAAATAAAGCATAGCAGGATGGCGGCGTGGAAGAAAGCGGGAAGGCCCATGGAAAAGCCCGAGGGCCGGGCGAAAAAGGAAGTATCGGGAGATTAAAGAAAACGCCGGAAGAAAAATCACTGGAAAAAGAAAAAATCAGAGCCTGTCGCAGGAGACCGTTTCCACGCCCGAGACATTGGCTATTTTCTGCGCCTTCTCCTCTATCGACGAGGACGCGCCTTCCGCGTCTTCGATGACAAAGGTTACCTTGAGCGCGATTATGCCGAATGCGAGCGGCTCGTCCTCAATCTTGTACGGCTTGAGGGAGTCGGCCACATCGGACTTGAGCTTTTCAAAGCCCGCCATGTCCTCCGGCGTTATCTTCAATACGAGAGCTACTTGTCCCATTGCAAAAACACCTTTAGGAAACTAGGGCCCGACATGCCCGCTTGCGGGGCACGTGTAGGGCGCGGAGATTTTCCTGCAGTGGTTGCACCTGACTATGACCGCCTGCTCGCTGTATGGCGAGAGGAACTCGGAATAGTTGGACGTCTGCTTTCCACAGGTCGAACAGTTTTTCAGCAAATTATCACCTTACGCTTGAATATGATTCCCTTTCTCCATTATTGAAACTAAGGAAAAGAGGTAATTATTAGGAGCAGAAGGATTAAAAATGGTTGCCGGCGGGGCGGCTACCTGCCAAGCCTGTCAAGGGCCCAGAGTATGAACCTGTCAAACACTGTGAGCGAGCCTGCCACTGTCTCGGACTTGAGCGAGCACGTCTTGCCGCTTGCCGGGTCGAGGCGGGATAGCCTGTTGCAGCAGCGGACGTAATCGAACCCTATCTCCTCCTTGAGGATTTTCTCGTCCCGCTCGAGGTACGCGCCCTGCGGGAAATACGCGAGTGCGAGTTCGAAATCCGCCATCGCCTCCAATAACGCCATTTTCAACTGTTCAGGCGAGGGCGCCTGCGACGCCGCCTTGAAGCTTTCAAGGCCGTCGCAATATACCCGTTTCGCCTCGTAGAGCCATTTGAACTGGTCAGTCCCGGGCATTGAGATGTTTGCCGACACGCCGACAGCCTGCGCTGCAGGCAGGGAAACGCCGGGCTTGCCAAGCTTCAGGTCGTCCTTGAGGAAAAGCGTGAATTCCCCCTCCTCCTCCGAGAGGGCGAACGGGCATGAGGGCGACGCGAGGGGAGAAAGCTTGACTCCGCGGGCTTTCGCCTCGTCAAGGAAGCTGGAGTAGAGGCCCTCGACCATGGGCCTGTCCTGGGACGGCAGGGCAAATGATAGGAGGTTGAAAGATTCCACAAAGGCGCGCAGGTCGTTCTCGCGCAGTTCGTCAAGGGCGGACTCGACAAGTTCAACGAGGTCGGGTTCCATGCCGCCTAGAAGGCCTTCTGGAGAATCAGGTTCAGAATCAGGGATGGTCTCCTCCCCGCCAAAGCCGTTTTCCTGTGCCATCGTGGAAATATAGCATAAATCTCCTTTAAATAAATGAGTGCCCAAAACAAGGTAACCAGGCACGCTAAGTGCCGGATTTTGCCCTCGTAGTATAACCTGGATAGAACGCAAGCCTGCGAAGCTTGATATCCGAGTTCAAATCTCGGCGGGGGCGAATATTTCATTGATTAAATAGCCGTGCCCCCGCCTTTTGTCCTAACGGACAAAGTACCATAAAAATTCTGACGAATTTTTAGGTCTCGGCGGGGGCGTATCAATAAATTGATAGCGCCAGCCCGCCTCGCAAAATGCATCGATGCATTTTGCGTTCTACTTGCCCTTCGGGCAAGTCGGTCGCAATTCTTGCGAATTGCTCCCCGGCGGGGGCGATTATTTTCCCTTTTTTGTGTCCGCCTTTTCCACGGACTCCTTGAAGTCGAGGGATTCGGAATTAATGCAATACCTTAGCCCAGTGGGCTTGGGGCCGTCAGGGAACACGTGGCCAAGATGGCCGCCGCACTTGCCGCAGGAGACCTCAATCCTCTCCATGCCAAGCGAGCGGTCGTGCGCCTCCTTGATTGCGCCTGCCGAAACCGGCTTGAAAAAGCTTGGCCAGCCAGTGTGCGAGTCGAACTTT
The DNA here is from genome assembly GCA_041650395.1 of Candidatus Micrarchaeia archaeon. Taxonomy (GTDB): domain Archaea; phylum Micrarchaeota; class Micrarchaeia; order Anstonellales; family VGKX01; genus JAKALW01. The sequence continues at coordinate 90,955 of JBAZLG010000001.1, forward strand.
GAATCAGACGAGAAAAGCAGGGCATGGCACGCCGCGCAGTAGTATTTCCCAACGCGGTGCTCATTGTAATATTTCCCTGTGAACGGCAGTTCCGTGCCCTTCCTGCGGAGTATCTCGTACTGTTTCGGCGTGAGGCAGGACGCCCACTGTTCTTCGGATTTCACGGCTTTGCCGGTGGATTTGTCCTCATTTTTTTCAGCGCACATGGGAAAACACCTTGCACAATTAGGATTAAATTGGTATTAAATAATATCATATGCAGTGGGCACGAAAATACTGCGTAATGCATTGTCCAAAGGTGATGGCATGGCTGGAAAACCCAAAATCGCGTTCGTATTGGCATTCAAGGATTTCAGGGACGAGGAATTCTTCGTGCCCTATGAACACCTCAAAGGCAAGGCTGACTGTTCAGTGTTTAGCACAAATACAGGAATTGCGAGGGGAAAACTTGGCGGCACTGTCAAGGTGGAGAACCTGATTGATGCCATTGAGCCTTCTGGATATGACGCTATTGTTTTCATAGGCGGGCCGGGGACACCTACAGTGCGCGCATACCCCGCGGCAGTCGAAAAGGCGAGGGAAAGCAATGAGGCAGGGAAGCTCGTCTGCGCCATATGCTGGGCCCCGACCATACTTGCAAAAGCCGGAGTGCTTGAAGGCAAAAAAGCCACAGTGTGGCTTGGCTTTGACGACGAATACGGCACCCCGACAGACAAGGTGCTCATGAAATACGGCGCGAAATACGAGAAAAAGGGCGCAGTGCAGGACGGAAGGATAATAACTGCCGACGGCCCGGCGCATGCAGGGGAATTCGCGGCATTAATCGGGAAAGCGCTTGGGCTGGAATGAAAAAAAATTCATGGTTCAAAGCAGTTGAAAAAGAGATATGGAAAATTTTAGGGGTTATCGCGAACAACTGGACTTTCCTGGAACTTTAAGAAGCTGGATGAAAAAAGAAAAATGAAATTGAAAATATGGCTAGTAAATCTCCATTACCTGCTTTTTCTCGCCCGCTATGACAATGTAGGGGGAAGCCTTCCTCTCCTTTTCAAGCCTGATGAGTATCTCCTCGCCAACGCGCTCAACAGAGAATGAAGCGCCTGACATCCTGCTTATGGAGTCCAGCATGCCAAGCGTCATTTCCCTGTTGTCTACTGGCGTAGAGGTGTAAGTTGAAACTTTGGCTGTTTTTGTGTTCCTTGCCATGCCATTATTTACCACAACAACATATTTAAATGTTGTAGTTAATGGACAAATAGGTGCATTTGGCTTCAGAGGGCATGAGAGCCCCTTAACGCCTGGCAAGGCGGCGCGGGAAAAGGACAGGGGATTATATACCCCTTTCCAGCCTATTTTTTGCATGATAATAGGATATGTCAACAGGCCGGGGAAAGAGCTCCTTGGCGAGATCGAGCTGGCAGGCGAACTTTCATTTGACTACTTCGAGCTCACAGTGGAAGCCCCGAAAGCAACTGGCGAAATAATACACAGGGATAGGCGCCAGGCAATAGACATGCTTTTGTCATACAACCTAGGCATAGTCGGGCACATGCCCTGGTACCTGCACGTGGCATTCCCCTACGAGTCTGTCCAGCGCGCCTGCATCGCGGAATTCGAGAATGCCATTGACGCGGCAGGCTCGCTTGGGGCTAAAAAAATCACAATACACACGGAATTCCTCCCTAAATTCCACGGCACGAGGGAAGAAATGGTGGCCCAGACAAACGAGAGCATAGCAATGCTTGCCGACTATTGCAGGGCAAGGGGCATGAACCTTCTCATAGAAAATTACATGGACTTCTCGATGAACCTGGACGAGCTTGAAAGCCTGATAAGATACTGCAAGGTAGGCATGACATACGACGTAGGGCACGAACTTGCGAATTCGGGCGGGGACACGAAACAGGTCATCCTATCAGCAAAAAGGTTTGAAAAACACATCAGGCATATGCACTTCTCCGACAATGACGGCAAGGCGGACTCGCACATGGCGCTTGGCAGGGGCAAGATGGACTGGAAAAAGCTCATCCCTGCGCTCAAAGGAATGTACGACGGGCCAATCACGCTTGAGATTGCACAGCAAAAACAGGCAGGCAAGACAGCAGTGAAAAAAACCGCAAAGGCAAAAAGCCATGCCAAAAAATCAGAATCCAGCGAGGCAGTTGCCGCAGCAGCGGAAAAGGATTACAGGAAATCCGTGTTTGAAAGCAAGGTCTTTGTAGAGAAAAACTGGTACGGCAGGAAAAAGACAAAAAACGATTACGAATACATTTACCCCGGGGGAAAAAAGCCCGAGCTCGGGATTTGAAAATCCGGCTATTTCTTCAGCCTTTTGAGGGCTTCCTCGAGTTCCGAATATTCGACGTTGAGCCTATACTTGCGCATTATGGCGCCAACGTCAAAGTTCTGCGCCATGACAACGGAGTCCAGGTTCTTGCCGGATATTTTCTCAAGCCCCTTTGACACAATTGCTTTTTGCACGTCCATGCCAGCACACAGGCCGCGGGCAAGGTCGGGAATCGCGCTTTTGGCTATCCTGCCATCCTTGTACGCCTCAAGGGCGGGCACTATGGAATTTGTTGGGTCTGAAACGTCAAGCCCTTCCCTGCGCAATGTCACAAGCGTGTCCTCAAGCGAAACTGCGGCAGTTGCAGGGTCATGGCCCTTTGCCACAAGCTCCTCGAAAAGTTTCAGGTGCTCGGACCTGAAAATCTTCATAGCAAGCTCCTCATTGAGCGACTTTTTCAGCCTCTCAAGCACTGCCTCCGGCAAGCCTCCTGCCGCCTTGTCGCCAGCCTGGGACAGGAGTTCCCCAGTGACCCTGAACGGCGGCACGTCCGTCTCCGGATACATGCGCGCGCTTGTTGGGAGTGGGCGCATGAAAGACGAGGTTGCGTCCGGGTTCGCCTTGCGGGTCTCCTCCGGGACGTAAAGCATCCTAAGCCGCGCGGCTGCGAAATCAAGGGCTTTAAGGCACCTTGCCGCCTCGTCCGCGACTATGATAAACGCGTCATTGTTGTTTATCTGCAATTCATGGACAATTGCGCTGACCTCCGCGGGGGTGAAAGAGTATTTTTTCAGGTCCTCGTCGGAATGTATTATGCCCCTGACGCCCGCCTGCTTGGCGTAATCTGAAACCTCGGAGCCGTAGCGCCTGCCGGGGCTTACCTCAAGGCCCAAAAGCCCGTTGTGCCGTGGCACCCTGATGCCATAGGCCTTGCCATTTGAGTCGAGAGCCTTGCGTATTATCTTGCATTCGGTTGATTTCAACAGGCCGGACAGGTCAACAGGCTTTCCAAGCTCCACGTCCCCGTCAGGGAAAGAGGCTTTTAGCTTCCCTATTATCTCAAGGAGCGCGGACTGGCGTGCGACCTCGTTTTGCACGTATTGGGGAATAAGGTCGAGCTCCTGCGCGCCCTTGATTTCAATCCGTGTCCCGCCTTCGATAGAGACATTGAGGTCCTGCCTTATGGTCCCAATCCCGCGCATCACTGAAGGGTTCATCCTAAGAAGCATGCCAAGCTTGTATGCCACTTCCTTAGCGTGCTCGAAATCCACTATGTCCGGGGCGGTGGCTATCTCAATGAGAGGAATGCCGAGCCTGTCAAGGCGGAACTGCCTGCCTGCAGGCCCTGCCTCGGACGCGATGCCTGCGCTCTCCTCCTCGAGGCAGACGGACTGGATGCCCACGACGCCCTTGGACGTCTCTATAGAGCCGCCAAGCCCTACGACCGCGGTCCTTTGGAACCCGCTCGTGTTGCTGCCGTCTATGACGTTCTTGCGCATCACCCAAACCTCGTCCATGACGGTGGACTTGAGCGCGGAGCATACCTCGAGTGTGGCAAAAAGCGCGCCCGGGCTGAAAGGGTGTGGCGGCTCCTCGTCGCACTCAACAAGGCACGCGGTGTCGCTTGGCACTATGTAAGTGAAAGGCAGGCTTTTGGACTGCTCGAACTCCGCGGCCTTGTCGTGCGCGCCAAGCTCTGACTTGACAGCATGGAGATAGCGGTGGAGCACCTGGCTCTCGCTTTTCGAATCCGACGCTGACGCGGGGCACGAGCAAAACAGCTTGGTGCCTGAAAGCCTCTGGTGTATCTCAAGGCCTGCCTTGAATTTTGTCATTGTTCCAACTCTATCCTTTCCGAAATCTCGCCTGCCACGTTCTCGAGCATGAGGGCCTTCGCCTTCGCGTGCCCCCTGACCTGGCCAAGCGACCACATGAGCTTTACAAACGCCATGTCAGGCGTCCAGTCGCAGCCATTGCCAATCACGCCTATGTCCAAAAGCATCCTGCCTGCGGTGTATATGTTCATGTTTATCCTGCCGAAAATTGTCTGCGGCGCCATCGCCACAATGACGTTGCTGTCAACAAGGGACTTTATTGCCGACATCACGGAAGTCGAATAAGGGTCGGAATTGGCGTTTGTCGGGACATGGCCAAGCCCTGTCCCGGCGATTACCACGCCGTCGTAGTTTGAGAGGGAATTGAATATGTCGGGTTTTATTCCGGGATAGGTATATACAAGCGCGACGTTCTGGTTCATGTCCGGCGCTATCTTCATCATGCCCGCGTTCTGCTTTCTCGTGCGCGCGTATTGCGACACCTGCGAAATCCTGCCGGAAGGATAGTCGATGCGCGCGAGGGGCGGGCGGTTTATTGACTGGAACGCGTCGCGGCGCGAGGTGTGCATCTTGCGCACGTTCGTCCCGGGCAGCAGGTAACAGTAATCGTCGGAAGAAGAGCCGTGCATGCACAGGGAGACGTTAGCTATGTCGGACTTCGCGGCGCGCGTGGCGCACATGACGTTCACGCGGTTGTCCGAAGAGCCCCTGTCGCTGGACCTTTGCGCGCCTACGAATACGATCGGCACCTGCGGGTTCTGCACCATCAGGGAGATGGCTGCCGCGGAATAGCCCATTGTGTCAGTGCCGTGCATGAGCACTATGCCTTCCGCCCCGTCTTTCACCTGGTCCTCTATGTCATATGCGATTTGCTGCCAGTGGTATGCGTTCATGTCCTCGGAGAATACGGAGAAAAGCATTTTCGAGCGTATCGGGGTTATGCGCGCCACTTCCGGGAAGGAGCTTACAAGCTCGCCTGCGGTTATAGCAGGGTTCACAGCGCCAAGCCTGTAATCAATCTTGGACGCTATGGTGCCGCCGCAGCCTATGAACGAGACAAACCCGGCGGCCGGAGCCGCTTCTGCCGGGGAGGCTGCCTGCGCATCGGGGATCTTTGCAGGCTCGCCCTTTGAGACAAGCTCAATCAGGGTTTCCTTTGTGATTTCAATGCCTATGTTATAGCCCGTCTTGAGCTTCAGTATAGCGCAGGACGGGTCGCCTATCCCGGGGCGCGGCATGAGTATGCCGGTATATTGCTGGGAGGCCTTTGACACCCTGATTGTGTCGCCCGCCTCTATTCCGGAAGCATCAAAACGCGCCTTTGCAGTGCCCTTGTACATGACTGGATTTTTGCAGCAACCCCTTTAAATAGTTAGGCAAAGGGCGCCGGCGTCAGGATGGCGGCAGGCAGGGTTCACTGGCGCAGCATGCGCCCATGCCTCATGAAAAAGTCGTAGGCCATCTCAAGGCCCAAATCCATCGCCTTCATCCACTCCGCAAGGCCGACCTGCATGCCTATTGGAAGGCCTACGCGCTCAAGCTGCTTCACGCGCGCGGATGAAGGCTTTGGCTTGCTTGAGACTGTTTCAAAGCCCCTTGAAACAAGGTAATGGCACGAGAGCTTCTCAAAATAATAGCCAATGCCTATGGAATAGCCGTGGGCATTGTCGCGCGGGTAATAGAGCGAGATTGCGGCATTGGAATCCGCAACTGTTTCGTATTGTATGTAGCCGAGGCGGCCCGAATTGCTTGTGGAACCTATGCCAGACAGGAAATCCGGAAGCGGGGCGGAGAACGCATGCCTCTTGGGGGCGCTCACAAGCCCGCCGGACACCTGATGCAGCCTTTTTCCATGCATGAAAAAGTCCAAGTCTATTGACTTCTCGCCGGGAAAGAAGCTGGAGCGCGAGATTTCCATGCGCACATGCCTTGACTGGTGCATGGGGACCTTTGAAGGCAGGATTATCCTGTTTTCAACTTGCTTGTGCATGCTTTCCACCCAAACGAATCAGCAGTTCCTGGCAATCGCGGGCGCGTTTTTAGCAAGGAACTTGCCAGGCCGCGAGCCCTGCGTCTCATACGCCTTTTTGGAATATGTGAGTATGTTTGGCCATTTCTTCACAAGCTCCATTGCCTTGCCAAGCGCTTCCTTGCGCTCCGCATCGCCCATGCCGGACATGTTTTCCCTTCCCGCCAGCCGCCTGCCAATGCAGGCTATCTTCTTCCTTTTCATTTGAGGGCACGTGCTTAGCAGAAGCGGCGTAGGCTTGATTTTCATTGCATAGGCCTGCTGTTGCGCAGATTCAAGCGTTACAGGGTTCATGCCCAGAAGGTTTGGGTTTGAGCGCACGATTTTCTGCGCCTGCTTGCGTGCCGCAAGCCTCGCCTCGTCCCCCAAAGCCGAGGCAGAAGGGTCTGAAAAGGCGCGCATGAGGGCCAGATAGCACTTTCTCATGTTCCCGTTGTTCGACGCGAGCACTGAAGGGGATTTTGAAATCCTCGAGTGCTTGACGCCGATTTTTATCAGCAAATCGTAATTGGAATTGATGTTGTGCTCGGAAACGCGCAGCAGGTTGAGGTTGTTCCCGATCATCTGGGCGCCAAGCCCCAGGCTTTTCAGGTTCGCAATCCTTTGCCTCAGCACTTCAGGCGACAGGGTAAGAAGTATGAGGTGTGACTCTATCTTGCCGGTCGAAACGCGCTCCTTGCTGAATACCGTGAATTTATTGTCAATAGCCTTGGCGCTTTGCAAAAGCAGGTCCGGCCTGCGGCTAACAATAGCGGAGCTTATGCCGTGGATTGCAAGCCTGCCTGCCCGGAACTTGAGGGACTGGATGCTCTTGAAAACAAGCCGGGGATACATAAGCATCTGGCAGGGCTTCACGCCAAGCGACACAAGATAGTCAATGCGCGGGGCTATTGTTTTCACGGAGCGGGCGAGTATCGAGAGAAGCGTAGGATTGTCGGAAACGCGGAATCCTTTTTTTGACAGGTATTTCCATGTGGCCCTCGCTTCAGCCTCGCTTTTCCCAAGTATTTTGGGCTGCTTGAGAATGCTCCTGTCGCTAAAGCCCATGCACTTCAGGCAATTGTACGTGGCTAAGGCGCCGTCCATTGTGATGTCAAGCTTTGAAAGCCATTTCCTGTCGAAATCATTGAGCCTTACCCTTTTGCCAAATACTGTGGAGAGTATGAGCTCCGGCATTGTGGCGCAGTCTTCGCATGCCATGACCTCGGGCTTGATGATGCCTTCCGGAAGCGGCAGGGCATTGGCTGGGCTTTTCTTCATGATAAGATTCCAACAAATACATTAATATACATATATTATAACTTAAAAGAAAAAGGGAGAATGGAAAAATCAGGATTCTGGCGCAGGCATTGGCGATTAATCAGAGTTTCTTGGAGACGTAAGGCCCGTCTGCCTTGTAGCCGAATTTGGCATAATACGGCCGCGCCCCTATGCCAGAAATGATTATCATCTTGTCCCTGCCAAACTCCCCGCTTGCTATGCGCTCCGCTTCTGCAAGAAGTATATTCCCAAGCCCGAGATGCTGCGCGCTCCCTGAACCGGGAGCATTGCCTATGGCTGCCTCCTGCCCGTAAACGTGAAGTTCGCGTATGAGTGCGGTTTGGGGGGTTATTTCGCTTCGCAGGGTTTGGGAGGGGATGCGCAGGCGAATAAATCCAGCGAGAGTGTCCGACTTCTTGTCCTCAAAGGAAAGGAAAATCTCCTTGCCCTTTCCGGCATCATAGTCAAGCCTTTCAAGTTCCAATGAGCCAAGGGAAGGCGCCTTGCCCTTTGTGTGGCTCGCAACGCCCACCTCGCGGCACCTGATGCACCTGCAAGACCAGCCCCTCTCTTTCATTATGCTCTCGGCTATCTGGCGCACGTTGCTGTTTTTCGCCCCGCCCTCGATGAGGTTCGAAGGTATGTCGCGCTGGACGCGCATGACGCGCACGTAGGGCGGCAAATCCTTTTGCGCCTTTGCGACCACTTCCGCCGCGGTCTGCGTGTCGTATGGCTTGAACCTGCCTTCCTTGAACTCGTCATAGAGCTTTGTGCCTTTGAGAACAAGGACAGGGTATATCTTAAGCATGTCGGGCCTGAAGCGCGAATCCGAAAACAGCTTTCTGAACCCCGCGATGTCCTGCGACGGAGACTGGTAAAGCCCCGGCATCATGTGATAGCCCACTTTAAGGGAATTGTCGCGCAGGTTGCGCGTGGCCCCTACCACGTCCGCAAGCGTATGCCCCCTGTTGACCTTCCTGTAAATCCTGTCAGAGAGGACCTGCACGCCAAGCTCCACGCGGGTAGCTGCCATTGACAGGAGGTTGTCTATGTCCTCCTGTTTTTTCGCCCAGTCCGGCTTTGTCTCGTAAGTCACGCCGATGACGCGGTGGGACGCCTTCTGGTTTGAAAGTATAGCCTCTGCCATTGAGCTTGATTCATGGCCATTGAACCCTTCAAACGCGCGCTTGATGAAATTGTGCTGGTATTTCAATGGCTGGGCATTGAAAGTCCCGCCCATGACTATGAGCTCGCACTTGTCGGAAACATGGCCGAGGACCTCGTATTGGGCAAGCCGGGATTCCACCTGCAGCCGCGCGTCGTAGTTGTTCTGCCTGCCGCGCATTGCGGCAGGCTCAAAGCCGGTGTACGAGTTCGCCGTGCCCTCCCCTGCGGGGCAATAGGTGCACCTGCCGTGCGGGCATTTGGAGGTGGTCATGACCGCTACGGGCGTGACCCCCGAAATCGTGCGCGTGAGGCGCATCTTGAGAAGGGCAAGGACTTTGGCGCTGCGCTTCTGCCCGGGTATTTGCGCGAGTATTTCCGAGTTCTTTATCATGCCTTTTATCTTCCATTTTTCAGACACGCGGGCCTTGAGCTTTGCCATGTCCCCGCCGTACCCGCCAAGGACGAGCGAGGCGGCTTCCTTTGACGCTGAAACCCTTGCCGGGTCGCTGTTCCCGATGAAAGGCTTGGACTCCCCGCTAAGCGATGCTAGCTGCTTGCCTGATAGGTTGAAAAGCGCAAACCTCCCTTTAGGCTTTGAGGATTTGTCCGTCATGGCTTGGATTAGGATAAATACCTATATAAGAAAAGCGGGGCATAAGATGGGCGGGAGAAGGCGCCTTCGGGCGCTTTTGGAAAATGCTTTTTGAGGTTGATTTTCATGAGCAAGGTAAAGGACGAAAAACTCGCGCCCGCAGGCGAGCAGGAGCTCTATTGGGCACGCATGCACATGCCCATACTCGCGCATGTCAGGAAGGGATTTGAAAAGAAAAAGCCGTTCAAGGGCATGAAGGTCGGGGTGGCATTGCACCTGGAAAAGAAGACGGGCATACTGCTTGAGACATTGAAAGCCGGCGGCGCGGAGATTTGGGCGTCATCCTGCAACCCGCTTTCAACCGACGACAGGGTCGCTGCCGCGCTCGCAAAACAGGGCATGAACGTGTTTGCATGGGCAGGGCAGAGCGCGCAGGAATATTACTGGTGCCTGGAACAGGTAATGGCCCAAAAGCCGGAGTTAATAATAGACGACGGGTGCGACCTGACGCTTCTCGCGCACAAGAAAGGGCTCACCCAATACGTGCTTGGCGCGTGCGAGGAGACTACCACTGGCGTCACAAGGCTCAAGGCGATGGACAAGCAGGGGAAGCTCAAGTTCCCGGTATTCGCGGTCAACGACGCATATTCAAAGCACCTCTTTGACAACAGGTATGGCACTGGCCAGAGCACGCTTGACGCCATAATGAACATGACAAACCTGATAATAGCCGGCAAGACGGTCGTTGTCGCGGGATACGGCTGGTGCGGCAAGGGCATTGCCAAAAGGTTCGCTGGCATGGGCGCGCGCGTGGTCGTGGTGGAAATAGCAGGCGACCTGGGCGAGGACAAGCTGTCAGGCTCCGGCTTCCACAAGGCGCTCGAAGCGCACTACGACGGGTTCTCCGTGATGGCAATGGACCAGGCCGCAAAGATAGGAGACATATTCGTCACAGCCACCGGCAACAAGAACGTGCTTGGCGAGGCGGAATTCTCGGCAATGAAGAATGGCGCCATCGTGTCAAACGCGGGGCATTTCGACAATGAGATTGACATGAAGTTTTTAAACTCCAAGGCAAAGCACAGGGAGGTCAAGCCGAACGTGGAGGAATACGACTACGACGGGAAGAAACTCTACGTCCTCTCGCAGGGCAGGCTTGTCAACCTTGCAAGGCCCACTGGGCAGGGGCATCCGGTCGAAATAATGGACGGCTCATTTGGAATCCAGGCCCTCTGCTGCGAGCAGATGGCAGAAAGCGCGCCTGAAAACCCGGGCGTCCACGCAGTGCCAAAGGAGATAGACGACGAAGTCGCAAGGATCGCCTTGGAAGCTGCAGGCATCAGGCTCAAGCCTCCCACAAAGGAGCAGATTGAATACGCGCACTCGTGGGAGGAAGGGACATAGGCTTGGCATGGCGCGCGGCGGCAAGGGCAAAGCCGCGCTCTTGTCAATCCTTTTTTAAAGCCCTTGAACTTTTTTTGCGTGGAAGCCGTATATAAAAGCAGGAAGGCAGGATTTGACGCATGGCAAAAACATACAAATTAGTGGCAACGGGCATGCTTGCCGCGTGCGCTTTCATACTCCAGATTGCAAACCCCGTGCTCGGGCTGCACACGGGATTCGGCATGACAATAGACCTCGTGGCTGTGCCAGTGATGCTCGCGCTTTTCATGTTCGGAGTTGCGGAATCAATAGAGGTATTGGCACTTGCGACAGTGTTCATAGCCCTCTTCGCCCCCACAGGCATTGTGGGCGCGCTGATGAAATTCGCCGCCACGGCCCCGATAATCATACTCGCGGCAATGAACATAATACGGAAAAAGGGCAATCCGGGCGCCCTGGCCAACGTCCTGATACTTGCAGGCGGGCTTGCCGCAAGCACCGTGCTATTCTGGCTTGGCGCGTGGATTTACGACGCGCTCAAGGATTCCTACCTGCTGTTTTTCGGGCTGCTTCCGATACTTGCCATGGCAGGGGCCCTGTATTTGATTGCAAAGGTGTCAAAGCCCGTCGAGTCGGATTACCGTATGTTTGAGAACTCCAAGTCATTCCTGCTTGTAGTAGTGGCCGCCATAATCGTAAGGGGCATTGCCATGATAATAGCCAACTACTATTTCGCGGGGCCCCTCTATTTCAAGATGCCCGCGGAGGAGTTCATCGGCTACATTACAGGCTCGGACATACTGTTCTTTGGCAAGGGCGCGGCATGGTACATAGTAGTGTTCGCGTTCAACGCATTGCAGGCAGTAGTGGAGATAGCGGTCGCATGGCTCCTTGCCTACAAGTTCGGGCTTGCGAAAAGATACTCCAACCTATAAATAGTGCGGGGCGCATAACAGGGAATGCCCGGAACCAGGGGCGAAGGCATCCAATGGCAGAAAAAAACGCCGCGCTTGAGCTTGAAAACGTCTCATTCTCCTACGAAGGCAGGGGCGGGCGCGTACTTGACGGCGTGAGCGCGAGTTTTTTCCGTGGCGAGCTGGTGGGCCTTGTAGGCCCCATAGGCTGCGGGAAAAGCACGCTTTTGATGTGCTGCAACGGTCTTATCCCCCGCGAGGTCAAGGGCGCGTTTTCAGGGCATGTCAGCATGCTTGGCCGCGAGCCTGCCAAAACCGACCCCAAACAGGTCGCGAAAATGTGCTCCTTTGTTTTCCAGGACCCAAATGACCAGATATTCAACACCACCGTTGCCGAGGAAGTGTCGTTTGGCCTCAAGGCATGCGGGATGGAGGCGGCGCGCGCGCGGCAGCTTGCCCGGCAGGCTATACGCGACGTGGGCCTCGCGGGCCTTGAGGATGAAGACCCTATGTCACTATCCGAGGGGCAAAAGCAGAAAGTGGCAATCGCGTGCGCCCTCGCGCAGGACAGCCAGGTGATACTCATGGACGAGCCGGTCTCAAGCCTTGACTGGAAGTCCACCACGGACATTTTCGCCATATTGTCGGGCCTGGCGAAAAAGGGCAAGACAATAATAATGGCGGAGCACGACACAGAAGTGCTTTTGGACAATGCCACTCGCGTGCTTGTCATGGACGGGCGCGGGAAAATAGTGATTGACGGAAAGCCCGACTCGCTTTTGGATCCGAGGCTGGCAAAACTGGGCGTGCGCCAGCCCTACATAGCAAAGCTTGCGCAGGAGATGGGCATCAGCGGCAATTACGAGACAATAAGGCGCAGGATAATGCAGAAACTATAGGCGGGCGGCAGGATGGGAATGGCGATTGGCATGGAAAACAAGGGAGCAAGATGGCTTTACGTGCTTGACGCCAGGATAAAGATAATGGCGCTGGTGCTCGTTGTGGTCGCGCTTGCCTGGCTGCCGCTTGGCTATGCCGTGTTCTTCTTCCTGGCGGCTCTTGCAATAATGGCCGCAAACGGCATAGGCATGGTAAAATACGTGAGGGACAATGCAATACTCTCCCTGTTCTGCCTCACCCCACTTGCAATAAGGCTTTTCCTGCAGCAAAGCCCGGTTTACCTGCTTGGCCTTGCAGTCCCGCTAGGGCTTGTGCAGGGGGCGCAAAATTCCCTTTACCTCCTCTCGATACTCCTGTTCTCGCACATGTTCATTGAAAGCACAACTGCATTTGAGGCAAAGGAGGCCCTATGCGGGCTTGGCATGCCGAAAAGATATGCAATGATGCTTGCAATAGCCTTTGGCTTTAGAAGGTACATTGAACAGAGGGCAAGGAGGGCCCGGCTTGCCCAGGCCGCCCGGGGAGTGAAAAACAACGCTTTCTCGCTTCTCGTGCCGACACTCAACAGCTCGTTTTCACGCTCCAAATCCCTGGCACTGGCACTCGTGTCAAGGGGCTTTGCGGACGAAGAATGACCTCAAATGCAAAGTCAGGCAGTCTAGAAAAATGAGCATTGCACGCGCAAAGGATTTGCCGCCTTATGCCTGCGTGCTTGTGAATGTCAGAGTAGCCGTGCTTGTCTGTGGCGGGCTGTCGGAATCTATTTTTACCAGCACGTAAGCCCAGATTGTGTCCTGCGAATCGGAAAATGCCAGTGACGGGCACACTGTGATTGCAGAGGCGGACAAGTCCTGCGCACTCGCATTCAGCGAAGGGCATGCACTGGTCTCATTCACACCGCCAAACATCTGGAACAGGGGGCTTGAGCCGCCTATGAAGGATGCGGCACTTTTGTCGGATGTAACGCTGATTGACACATTGACATTGCCTTGGTTTTCAACAAGGAAGCCAGTGTCCCCGCCTGTGACATTGGAGGACTCGTTTGACGTCAATACGATGGAGCCAGCCGCAGGCGGAACTACAGGGACAAAGGAGAACGCGCTGTTGTTCATTGAACTCGCGGTGTAGACTGCTATCTGGTTGGTGGAAGTGATGTTTATGCCGAGAGTGGCTGTGTTGTTGAATGGGGCCGTGCCGCTGCCGCCGAAAGCGCTTGTGTTTACGCTATAGCCTGAAAACCCGCTCACATTGAATGCAAGCATCCTGGTTGTTGAATTCCAGGACATGCCAGTGCATCTTGGGGATATGCAAAGCGCGCCGTTTTGCACGATTGCGCTGGAATTGTTGGCAAAGCCAGAATAATAGTAAATGTCAGGAGTGAGGTTCCCAGAGTAGAGCCCGCTAAGGTTCATTGAAAGCGTGGCAGTGGAATTGAATGACGAGTCAAGTGCGGAACTGTTGACTGATACGAAGCCGGTGCCTATCTTGACGTTTGCGTCGTAATCCTGCCCGGCCGCATTGACATTGTGCGTGGGCGGGAACATGATTGTGCCAGTGCCAGGCTTGTCAAGAGTCAGGTTTGCGACATTTGTCAGGTCGGAAACTGCTGAGAAGTTTGTGCTCGTGCCGCCAAAGGCCGTGGTGTTTGGGACTGTTGGCCTTGTGCCCTGTTTGATTGCGATTTGACCGCCTGCAAGCCAATCAATATACATTGCAGCGCCAGACGTCCCTGCAATGCTCGAGTTAGAGCCTGCCGGGAAGCCGGTTGAATTGGAATATGCGAATCCAGTGGCCGCATTTGCAGGGACAGAGTTTACAGAAATGGAATAGTTGATTGATGGATCAAGCGTAGAATTGGACAAGCCAAGGCCGTCCGAGGCTGTCATGATGGAAAAGAGCGCCTGCTGGGAGTTGCCAAGAAGCGTGAAATTTGCAGATGCCACAGGCGCGGAAAGGTTGCTAAATGCGCATGCAAGTATTTTTTCAGGCCTGTAAGACGTGGAAAGGGCTGAAAATTTGGTTGAGGAATTCACCAGGAACAGGCTTGCAAGTCCTGCAGAGCTGCCCGAAGATGAAATGGAAAATGAAGAGCCCGATGTCACGTAGGCATTGTAGATTTTTATGTTGCGGTTGGCATTTGCCGAGCCTCCGCTTGCCCCGGATGCAACCCCGCCGCTCCCGCCTGCGCCGCCGCCGCCAGTGCTGCCGCCGCCTGCCCTGCCTGAGCCGCCGCCATTAACGCCGCCGTTATAGCCAGTGCCGCCATTGAAATTCATGGAGCCGGATGCAAGGCTAGAAGTAGTGGATGACATGAAAATCAGGCTTCCGCCAGCGCCGCCGCCACCGCCGCCATTGCCGCAGCCATTGTTGGCGCCATTGCCGCCAACTCCTGAAAGGGAGCCTGTGAATGTTATCTTGTTGGCGTACATCTTTATCGTGCCCGCAGAGCCGCCGCCATTGCAGCCGCTTGCAGTGCCGCCATTGACAGACAAGGAGCCAGGGAGATTGAGATTTCGGGCATAAATGGAAATCACGCCGCCGCCTGCACCGGGATTGTCGCAGCAGCACGTAGTGCACCTTGCGCCGCCATAACCTCCGCCGTTGGGATTGGAGCCTGCAGGGTTGGAATTGCTGCTGCCTGCATTAGCTGCTATAGCGCCCGATATGTTCGCGTCGTTTGCGACGTAGAAAGTGACAGTGCCGCCTGCGGAATTGGTGGAGCTTGCAAGTGTCACAGTGACGCCGCTGTTTATGACGAGTGAATTGAAGTAATAAGTGCCGCCATTGTCTATTGTTTGCGAAGAAGAAACTACGCAGTTGCCGCCTGCGGTGCAGCCAGTGCCTGAAAGCGCTGCCGCGGACACCAAAGAAGGCAAGACAGCAAAAACGAGCAGGAAAAATAAGTATCGGGATATTTTGAGTTTACTCATGCAACAACCACGCAACATGCACAGATTTATGCAATTAAGATATATACGCTTTTCTGTGGATGCAGGAGGATGAGAGGGCCTTAATCGCTGTTTTCATTGCCAGTAGCAAGGGGCTTGCCCGTGAGGTCCTCAAGTTTCACATCCGCCAGGATGGCTTTTTTCCATGAAACTGAAAAGCTCGCCTGGTTCTCGTCAAAAAGGCCCAAGGAAACGAAGCGGAAGCCGAGCCTGTTGCGCCGCCAGGCAACATAGGTGCTTATGCCCGTATTGTCCTGCCAGAAAAGCAGGCCCCGGAACTGCTCCTTTGCAAGCTGGAGGCTCTCCTTCTCATGGGCCTTTGACTCGAATGCGAACTGCTTTGGGCCCTTGAATGCCAATAAGTCGGGCGAGAGGGAGTTGACACCGCTTCCAGCTGCGCGTATGACGCAAAAGCCCGCATCCGAAAACGCGTGTATGAGCTCGCGTTCCGCCCTGCTCCCTTTTTGCGACGCGCCAAATGCCATTGGTTTCCACCTTTGATAACAGGGAAAAAAACAGGGCTGCCCCCGCCTTCTCCGAGATAATTTATGTAAAGTCAATGTTTATAAATAAGAATTTCCATAAGGAAGGACATGAAAGACGACATCAAGGTGGGAGATATAATGACAGTAGGAGTCATAACTCTCCCGCAGGAAAAGAGCGCCGATGAAGCGGCCAAGCTCTTGAGGAAGACAAAGGTGGGTTGCATCATTGTCACCAAGAAGGGCAAGGCCGACGGAATAGTGACGGAGCGCGACCTGATATACAAGATAATGGCAGAGGCGAGGGACCCTGAAAAGACCACCCTCCACGAAATAATGTCCACCCCGCTAAGGGTAATAGATGCCGGCTCCGACCTGGACAAGGCGGCTAAGGCGATGAAATCCAACAAGGTCAAGAGGCTTCCTGTAATAGACAAGAAGCAAAGGTTGGTGGGGATAATAAGCGAAGGTGACCTCGTAAGGGTCTACCCGGGCATAACCGACATACTTGTAGAACAGGCAAAATTGCGCTTTTCAAAAAATGAAATATTTACTGGAGTTTGCGACAGTTGCGGGCTTTACCAGGAGAACCTGAAGAGGTTCGAGGGAAGGCTTGTCTGCGAAGAATGCAGGGAAGAGGAAGAAATTTAAGCCGCACTGGAGCAGATAATCGCGCTGTGCAAGGATGGCGCCCCAAGCCCCGAAAGGGGCGATGAACGGGCTTGTCAACATTGCACAGCACATATATTTCATGCGCTCTTTTTGGAAGATGCCGCCTTTCTGGAGAAATCCGGGAAAGACATGGAACTGAAAATCCGGGCAAGCCCAAACAGCAGGAAATTCGGCATTGCCGCCAAAAACGGCAAGGTCACGGTCAGCCTGCGGGGCAAGCCGCAAAACAACCAGGCAAACGCCGAGCTTGAGCTAAAGCTCGGTGAACTGCTCGGGTGCAGGGTAAAGGTGAAAAAGGGGGCGGCAAGCCAGAACAAGCTCCTTTTGATGGATTGCACTCCGGATGTTTTTGAGGCCAGGACCGGAATCAAATTGTGAAAAAACTCAAAAAAGTGATTTGAATGGGAAAAACATACATTGACACAGTGAAATACGTGGTATTCGCATCCGTCGAGATTGACGGGCTTGTCGAAAAGCCCGACGTGGTTGGCGCGATTTTCGGCCAGACGGAAGGGCTGCTTGGCGACGAGCTAGACCTGCGCGACCTGCAGAAAAACGGCAGGATAGGCAGGATAGAGGTCGACCTCAACCCGCGCGGCGGCAAGTCGGTCGGCAAGATAAAACTGCCCTCTTCCCTCGACATGGTTGAGACGTGCATACTCGCGTCCGCCCTTGAGACAGTGGACAGGGTAGGCCCGTGCGAGGCAAAAATAGGCGTCGAGAAGGTGGAGGACACCAGAAACGCAAAGAGGAAAGTGCTCATAGAGAGGGCGAAGAACCTCCTGAAGAACCTTCTTCTCAACGAGCTTCCTGAAAGCAGGGAGATTTCGGAGATGGTCAGGCAGGAGGTCAAGGTGGCCGAGATTGCAGAATACGGCGCTGACAAGCTGCCGTGCGGCCCGAACATCGACAAGAACGACGAGATAATCATCGTTGAGGGCAGGGCGGACGTGCTCAACCTGCTCAAAAACGACATAACGAACGTAATCGCTGTTGGCGGCGCCAATGTAGGCCCGACAATAGCGAAACTGGCCAAGGAAAAGGAGGTCACTGTCTTCCTTGACGGGGACAGGGGCGGGGACATCATCCTCACCGAGCTTGCCAATGTGGCCGACATTGACTTTGTCGCGCGCGCGCCGCATGGCAAGGAAGTGGAGGAGCTTGGCAGGAAGGAAATGATAAAATGCCTCCGGGCAAAGGTGCCCTATGAGCAGGCCAATTCCCACGGCGACGACAGGGGCGAGCGCAGGGGCGGCGACAGGTACCAGAGGAATTCAAGGTACGACGACAGGCGCAACAATGATTACAGGGAGGAAAGGCGCGGCGGGTTCAGGGACAGGGATTCGCGCGGCGGCAGGTACCAGCAGCGCGAGGAGCGCGTGCCGCCGGTAGTGGTGGACCACGTCAACCAGTTGCCACAGCAACAGGAGGAGAAGCAGCAGACCCTCGTGCAGGAGCAGCCTGCAAGGCAGCCAAGGGAGGCCCCAGTTGTAGAGCAGCAGGCAGCGCCCGAGCCAAGGCAGGAGGCGCCGGCGCCAAGGCCGGCCGAGCCAAAGCCTGCTTCGGGCGAAGTGCCCGAGCCGCTTGCAAAAAGCCTTTCAGAGCTCGAGAACACGCTACATGCCAGGTTCTACGATGCCAGCCTGAACCTTGTCAAGGAAGTGCCAATCAGGGACATGTACAAGACGCTTGAGGCGGAGACTTCGGTCCACGCGGTAGTGTTTGACGGCATAGTCACCCAGAGGTTTGCAGACCTTGCAGAGAAAAAGGGCGTGAAAGCCATTCTCGGCGCAAAGATGGGCAATGTGTTCAAGAGGCCCGAAGGCGTGCTCATCAGCACGAAGAACTAAGGCTTTTCTGCCTTAATTCTTTTTTTCTTCTTTTTTCAGTTATCTGCCCCTCTTTGTTTCCTTGCGTGTCAGCCACATAATGTTTTTTTAGCTGGCATATGCAAAGTATTGCCAATGAGAACAAACATAGAACAAAACACGCAAGTGTATCTGGAATTGGACAGGAAATGGAAAGGGGCATGCAAAATACTTTTCGGCAGGGAAGTCGGCGAACTGGCGGAATTCAAGGATTACCTGAATGAGTACAACAGGCCCCTTGAAGAGAAAAAATCAAGCGTGTCCGGCAAGACAGTCCATTTCTCCTCGCCCGCATATTACGAAGGCGGCAGTTACCAGGGCTTTGAAGAAATTGATTTGAACAAGAAATACGCGCCGCTCTCTATCAATGACATAAAGGACATTGACTCTATCATTGGCGCGGTGCAGGACAGGATTGTTTACACCGGGGATATCATACTGGGAAAATCAAGCTTTGTGCAGGGGTGCAGCAACGCGATAGAATGCAATTACGTGCTTGGCTCTTCCCGCGTAAACTTCTCAGACTACATGGCATACTGCTTCAACTGTAGCTTCGCGGAGGCAATGTTCGGCTGCCAGTTCTTCGGGCCTGCGCAATATTGCATACGCTCCACTGAACTGCCAAAATGCATAAGGTGCTTTGAAACCTTCATCGCAAGCAATTCTTCCGACCTTTACTACTGCAGCGGCCTGGACGGCTGCAAAGAGGCCATGTTCACCTTCAACATGCGCAATAAAAGGCACGTTATAGGCAATCTTGAGCTTCCAAAGGAAAAATACATGCAAGTAAAGGCAAAACTCTTGGATGAAATAGCCCAGCAATTGCAATCCGGCAAAAAGGCAGTTTCTCTCCCAAGCATAGTAAATGGAATAAAAGCCCGCAAGCGTGCCGTGGAAAAAGGCGCAGGGGCAAGGAACGGCAAGCAGGGAAACATTGCACCAATAAACGAAGCCTTCTCCAAGACCACGAGGCTGCTTTTCGGCTTTGCACTGGATGATGTCAGGAAATACGAAAAATGGCTGCTTGAATATACCATTGAGCTCAAGAAGGCAAAATCCATGTTGTCAGGGATTGAATTCAGCTATCCGCCCGGCCATGCAAAGTACGACCTTTTCGGAGAGCACAGGATGATTGCAGTGGAAGAACGAGATTATGCGGGAAACCGCTCAAGGCTTGGAGAGGCAGAAACTGAGAAGCTCAATCTCGCCAACGCGGGCGCGCTTTTGGAAAACATAGCCGTCATATGCCCTGATTTTGCTTTCGGGGAGGTAAGCAACACCCTTGAATCCTGCCTCAACAGGGACTGCCAAGATATCTACAAGTCGGCATTGAGCTATGAAGCCAAAAAAGCCGGGTGCAACTATCTCAACCGGAATTCGGAATACGTTTTCGGGTGCCACGAGATAAGACTGTCTTCTTTTTGCATAAACTGCTACCACTGCGCAAAACTGGGCAGGTGCTTTGAATGCGACTCGTGCCGCGACTGCGCGGGCTGTTTTTTTTGCCACAATTGCGAGAACGTGCGGGATTCAATGTTCTGCTTCAATGTGAAAAACATGAAATACGCCATAGGAAACACGGAAGTGGGACGGGAAAAATTCGCTGAAGCAAAAGCTGCCCTGCAAAAAACCATCCTTGACGAGATTTCAGGGAAAAAACGCCTAAGTTTTAGCATATACGACATTGGCAAACGGGGCAGATAATCATGTCACCTGCGCAAAAAGACTTGGAGCCCTGGCCAGCTGCTTGAGAGTGCGGGCATTGCAGGCGCAAAGCCCGAAAAAGCCTAGAATAGCCAGTGGCTTAGCCTGCCAAGGGCGAAAAGGAAAACTACATAGCGCACTATTTTGCCTAGTGTGCAGGCAATCAGGAACCTGTACCAGGGCATCCTGATTGCGCCCGCAGCAATGCCTGCGATGTCGAAAAGCGGGTTAGGTATTGCCGCAAGCGCGAATACCCCCGCGTCCTCGTGCCTGCGCACAAATTCCATGACCTTGCCATGGTGGGGATGCTTTTTCTCCTTCTTTTTCCTGCGGGACGCTATCTTGGCACCGCCAGCGCCAAGGAGGTAGCCGGTTATTTCCCCGATGCCGGAGCCAAGCCCCGCAGCTATGCCAAGCATGAGAGGGTCGAGAGTGGCTGACAGGCCTATCACAACAGCCCAGCCTGGCGCAGGGACAAGGATGGTGGCTGATGAAATGAGGGTAATCAGGAAAACGCCAAGATACGAGTATTTGCCAAGCTCCATTGCATAGCCTGACGCCATGTAGGCAATGGCTACTATGGCAATGGAAGCGGCTATTTCCGCAATGCCGAACCTGAATCCCGCGACTTCCATGCATGGGATAGAGCGCAAAGGGAATAATAAGCAATGCGTGCTGGCGTGAGATGGTGAAAACGCATGGCAGGCAAATGCCGGCAGAACCGACTGGAGAGGAACCATGTGCATATGATTAAATACAAATCACGGCATTTCCTCAACATGGTAAAAAAAACACTGGTAATCGCAATTTTCGCATGCCTTTTTTTGCTGCCGGCGCTCTCCTTTGCGGCTTCAAAGGAATATGAAATCACAAGGGCGGTTGTCCATTACTCCATACAGGCGGACGGCTCAATACTGGCATCAGAGCAGATAACTTACCATTTCGTGAAAGGCTCGTTCACGGAGCTTTACGTGCAAAAGCCGACGGATTTGGAAATCACTGGCGCATCTGGCTACTGCTCAAAGTCCCAGTGCACTTTCAGGACCCAATACAACGAGGGCTGGAACGAGCTTGTGCTAAAAGGCAGTTTTTCGGCAGGAGAAACCGAAACCGCGAATTTCAATTACAGGATAGAAAACGAGGTTCTCGCCCAAAAGGACTCGGCGCAGTTTTTTTATAAGCTGTGGGGCGGCCAGTGGCAGGCCCCTGTGAGGATTCTGCAGGCGTCCGTAACATTCCCGGGCCCGGTGTCGCAAGTCCAGTATTTCATCCACCCGCCCGCAAGGGATTATGACGTCAGCGCTGATGGCAACACCATTGCCATAACTTCAAGGGACCATCCTGCAGGGACTTACCTAGAGCTGAACTCCATACTCCCGTCGGCATGGTTTGCAGGCGCCTCCCTGCCAAAAGCCAAGAACTACATGGCAAAGGACGAGATAATAAAAGGCGAGCAGGACTATGCCGCAGGCGAGGCCATGAAAAGGTCGATTGGCTTCGGGCTTGGGATTCTCTTCATTGCCGCAATCCCCGCGATATTCCTTTACTCGTATTTCGCATACGGCAGGGAAAAGCCGCTTTCAGAGCTTGGCTATTCCGCCGATGCGATATACGAGCGCGAACCGCCGGACGATTTCTCGCCTGCCGAGGCTGGAAGCCTCCTTTCGCCTGCGTCCGGGCAAAACACGAACTCCATATCCGCGGAGATACTCATGCTTGTGCACCTCAAATACCTTGACATGAAGGTAACTGAAACAAAAGGCATGCTGGGCAGCACCAAGTCAGTGGAACTGCTCCCGCTTGAAACAGGGAAAGCGCAGCTCAAGCCGCACCAGCAGAGGCTTTATGGCCTGATAAAGGCCCACGCGCCGGGAGGCGTGTTCAAGCTCAAGTATTTTGGCCAGCCGGAGTTGGGGGACACAATGCAGGCCGTCTCTGCCGCCATGAAAGGCGAGAACATGCAGATAGGCTATGTGGGCCAGAGGGGCATGCTCGAGTTCTCGAATGGATTTTTCAAGGAGGCAACCGAGATGCCCAAGAAACTGCTTGACAGGAAGGGCAACAACTTGGTGATAGCCTCTTCAATGCTCGTGCTTTTCGCAGGCTTTCTCCTGACATTCGCGGGCATAATGGAACCGTATTTCGCAGCCGGGATATTCCTGCTGGCGTTTCCGGCAGTCATGACTGTTGCCATAAAGCCGGAGGTGCTTGGCAAGTGGACTGACGAGGGCAGGGTGAGGGAAGCCAAGTGGAAGAATTTCAAGAGGTTCCTCAATGAGATGACTCTCATGAAGGACAAGCTGCCCCAGGACATAGTGCTTTGGGAGAAATACCTGGTTTATGCCACTGCCTTTGGCATATCGGAAAAAGTCGCAAAGGCGTTCAAGATGACGTTCCCGGAAGGTTCGGGCATGGCAAGGAGTTCGGTCATTTGCATGAACAGCATGGCTATCGGGGCAATGGCAAGTTCCGTCTCGGGGGCATATGCCTCTTCATCAGGCCACTCCGGCGGGGGATTCGGCGGGGGTGGCGGCGGTGGAGGCGGAGGCGGCGGGGCGAGGTAACCCCCGCAATGGCAAATTGCAGTTCAGCGAAACACGGAGGGCGAGAACATGGACAGTGGAAGCAAGGTAGGCGGGATAGTATTGCTGATAGTAGGGGTGTTTTTCCTGCTCATGAATTTTGACCTGTTGCCGGGGGATTTCTGGAAGTTCTGGCCGTTCATACCCATAGCCATAGGGATAGCAATGTTGCTGGGGTATGAGGGCAGGAGGAAAAAGTGAAATTTGCCGCGTGCCGGATTTGAACCAGCGACACTTCGGTCTTCAGCCGAATGCTCTCCCAGGCTGAGCTAACGCGGCAAAAACAAGCCAAGAAGTTAGTATCTTTCTACTGATATAAATATAAAAGAAGGGGCTCTGCCCCTTTCTAAACCCCGCCCGGACTGTTAGCAATATAAATATTCATTTGGCATAAATAGCACCCTTATGGGGTCGCTTTTTTTGGGCCTGTAGTCGAATGGTAAGACGTTACCCTGACACGGTAAAGATTCGGAGTCCGATTCTCCGCGGGCCCACTAGACAAACCTCTTAGGGGGGCTGCGCCCCCCTAGCGGTTTTTCCTTGATTTCCCCACACCCCCATAATGGAATTAAGGGTAAAGATTCGGAGGCTGATCGCAAACTTCGATAGAAGTTTGGGATGTCCGTTGGACGCGGAGCGGGCAGCGGCATTCTCCGCGGGCCCATTTGAAGGGGCTCTGCCCCCGCACATGTCGCACAGGCGACATGGCGCCCCAAGTTCGGTGCGGCGAACTTGAGGGCTTCAAGCCCCCGCACGAATTACAAAAACAGACAGGCATGCCGTCATGTGGCGCCTGAAAAACAGTTGAACACCCTAGCCCCCAAGTTAAATAAAGGCGGGAGAGATAAGGAATAGGGATTGTTCATGCTGCCTGCAATGAAACAGAAGGAACAGGAAAACGGCTTTTTCTCCCAGCTTCAGGACGGCATGAAAGTATCGGGCAATGACGCCCTCAAATCGGCAATGCTTGACGGGATAGCAAGGCTCCCGGCAGGAGCGCGGGAAAAAATGAACATGGCGGCGTCGGTGGCGAAAATCGACAGCCGCCTGCTCGGGGATTTCTATAAAATCACCGCTTCTTACGCCGATGAAATAGGCAGGATAGCCGACCAGAAAGTGCAGGAGGGCCTGGCATCGCTGTACATGGTAACCGTGATGACGGCAAAAAGCGAGAACATGTACGAGAGCACTATGGCTGCCCTCGGCCTCGCAAAGGCGGCTTCAGGGCTTGGCGGCGCTGCCCAGGGATTCCTGCTTTCGGCGGCAAACCAGCTGATGGCAAAGGTGGACACGCTTGAAAGGCCGGGCTATGTAAGCTGGCTTGCCTCCTATGTCTCGCGCCAGCCCGCCGAAAAGGCAGGCAGGGCTGCCGAAATAGTCCTTTCCCTGCTCTCCGGAGGCGGAAACGCGGTCAGGGACAAAAAAGACGCGCTTGAAAAGCGGGCGGACAGGCTCATGGCATTCTCGGAGATTGACGGCAAGATGGCTGCCCTGCAGGAAGGCGCGGCAAAAATCGCAAAGACCGCTCTGCAAAACTACATAGGGAACAGCCAGGCAATGGAAAAGTCCAACCTGATAGTCCTTGGTAAAATCCTTGAAAACATGGCCGCGCTTGACCCCGGCACGTCCAAGAACCTGGCATATTCCCTCGCAAACCTGTTTTCAATAAGGGGCAATCCGCGTCTTCGCGAGGACATGGACAGGTTCCTCGAAAGCACGCAGGAAATACTCGCACTGCCCCAGGCCCAAAGGCAGCAGGCAGCGGAAAAAGTATTCGAGAGGATAACCGGATACGCGCGCGGAAGGAACGGGGTTTCAGGATAAGGGCCCGCCTGCCGGTCCGCGCCACATGGCGCGATTTCGGGCTGCGCCCGCCGCCGTGTGATAGGTATATAACCAATATGGCAGATAGAAATACATGAGGCATCTCGCGCTCCTGTCAATAATTCTCGTCCTGGCATGCTCCGCTTTTGCCCAGGCCCTCGACGTCAAGAAAATAGGCTATGCCAAGATAGAGATAAACCAGACCATCAATGTCAGCTTCAACGACTCCACGGACGGGGTCGAATACGCCAACCTCACGCTTCTTTACCCGTCGGATTCGCAGACGCAGAAGGTCACGTATTTCGAGTCGTCGATGCCCTATTCCATAATAACAACCCCCACCGGGCAGGAGATACAGTTCACAATCGCAAACCCGCAAAGGCAGAACGTGATTGAGACTCGCACCGTGATGGAGATAGACTACAGGGGCGTGAAAGTGGGCGGCTCTGGCGAGAACATAAGCCAGGACGACATCGACCTTTACACTTCGCAGGGCAACCTCGTAATAATAGACCAAAAGATACGCGACACCGCCCTCCAGATGAAAAAAAGCACTGCAATCGACACAGTGGCAAGCATAGTGTCCTGGACAAACCAGCACATGACATACGACAAGGCGTATTCGAACAAGAACATAACGACCCCGGAGATAATCAGGGCATTGAGGGGGACGTGCGACGAGTTCGCCCACCTCTCGCTCGCGTTTTCGCGGGCGCTTGGGATACCCGCGCGCTTCCCTATAGGCTACGTGTATTCGGGGCAGGAATGGGGCTTGCACGCATGGGTCGAGTTCTTCGTCCCCGGCTATGGCTGGATAGAGGCAGACCCCACCTATAATGAGCTTGGCAAGATTGACGCGAGCCATGTCAGGCTGGCATACGGCCAGGACCAGTCGGCAATAAACCAGAAGATTGTAGTCTATGGATACAGGCAGCCAAAAGCCGCGCTCGGGCAGGATTACAGCATTGGCTTCCTTGACACGGCGAATTTCACGGGCGAGATTGAGATGGGCGCCAATGCAGCCGAGGTCAACAGGACTGCGGAGAACATAACCGTCATGGCAAAGTCGCACACCCCTTCCGAGATATTCCTCCCGATAGAGTTATACCCGGCACAGGAGCTATCGATTGAAAACAAGCAGACGACCCTTTTGAGGGTGCAGCCATATGGCAGCGCGAACGTCACGTACACGCTTGACGTGCCAGAAGGGCAGCAAGACATAATATACACGTATCCGGTCAGGATATCGACCCCATATGCAGACCAGACAATCAGTTTTTCAAGGCTGGTAAGGTCTGTGCAGGAAGAGGGCAATTCATCGGGCCAGCAGGCGGCTACTGGGGCGCAGGCCGCCCTGCCGTGCCTCCCCGCAGCTTTCGCATTGCTTTTCCCGCTGGTGCTTATTGCGGGCTTTTTCACGGGAAAACGGGAATAGATAGAATTAAAACCCTTTTTTGGAAATAATAACACCTTACGGCATTTCCACCTTACGGGAGAATATGCCAAAAACAGTCCAGGGTTCGCAGGGAAATATTGCGGCGGTAGTCTAGCCTGGTAGGATTCGAGGTTGCCAATCTCGCGAGCCGGGTTCAAATCCCGGCCGCCGCATATAAAAAAATTGCTTAGTTGTACAGAGAGGCGGCCTTATTGTCCTAACGGACAATGTCCCCCAAACTTCTGCCGAAGTTTGCGGTCCCGGCCGCCGCATATAAAAAAATTGCTTAGTTGTACAGAGAGGCGGCCTAATTGTCCTAACGGACAATGTCCCCCAAACTTCTGCCGAAGTTTGCGGTCCCGGCCGCCGCATTTTTCGAACTTAGTGAGAAAAATGCGGGACTCGCTCAAATCGCCGTAGGCGATTTGGCGCACCAAAATGCCACGGGCATTTTGCGTGTGCACCGGAAGGTGCAAGTAGACCGCATATACATTTTTTGTTTGTTATATGGGCGTCGGCCTATTGTCCTAACGGGCGACTGGCGCCATGTTAATTCTTTTTTCAGCTGGAAAAGCAAGCGAATGGAATAAAAATCAAGTTAGTGATACTAATACCCGCGTATTTTGCGACTGTCGTCCAACCTGGTTAGGACGCTAGCCTTCCAAGCTAACGATCCGGGTTCAAATCCCGGCTGTCGCATTGTAAGGGCGCAATGCAAAAAATTCGCCGGCTTGCCACGCAGGACAGGCAAAGCCGCGCGATTTTAGCATGCCGGAAAAGCTTCTCATTCTACCTTGTTTACAGGATTGCCGGAGAGATAGCCCTTGACGTTCTCCAAAGTGGTGTCAAGGATTTTTTGCAGCGCCTCGGTGCTGTTGAAGGCGTTGTGCGGCGTAATCAGGACGTTTGGCTTGTTGAGGAGCATGTGGTTGGCAAGCACTGTCTTGAGGTCGCACTCGCCTGCGAACTGCGGCGAGAGAATCTGCCTCTCCTCCTTGATGTTGCACTCCTCCTCCAAAACGTCAAGGCCCACGGCGGCCAGCCTGCCGGAGTCAAGGCCTTCAACCAGCGCCCTGGCGTCCACAAGCCCGCCCCGGGCAGTGTTTATGAGAATAGCGCCCTTTTTCATCTTTGATATTGAATCGGAGTTTATCATGTGGCGCGTCTGTGGCGTAAGCGGCGTGTGCAGGCTGATTATGTCGGACTTGGCAAGCAGCTCGTCCAGTTGGACTAGCCTGCAGTGCTTTTTCCTCGCGAATTCAGGGTCAGTATGCGGGCTGTATGCAAGCACCTTCATGCCAAAGGCCCGGGCCATCTTTGCCACGTGGGAGCCTATTTTCCCAAGCCCGATAATCCCGATGTATTTGCCCTGCAGGTCAAACGTGCGCAGCCCGTCGAGGGAAAAGTCGCCGCGCCGCGTGTTCTCGACAGACGGCACGAGTTTCTTTGAAAGCGCGAGTGCGAGGGCCATTGTGTGCTCCGCCACGGTTTCAGAGCCATATGCCGGGACATTGAATACCGATACGCCCCTTGCGGCGCAGGCCTTCAGGTCTATATGGTCAAAGCCGGTGGAGCGCGTGGCTATGGCCTTGAGTTTCGGGAGCATTGAAAGCTCCTTTTCGCCAACTTTGGAATAGATGAAGATGGATACGACCTCCGCATCTGCCGCCTTGGAGAGGTTGCCCTCCTCCATGTGGCCTTCGATGAATACGAGCGGCTGCCCGCGCAACTTGCGGGAGATGTATTTTTTCTCCCATTCCTCAAGCTCGAAAAAAGCAATTGTTACCATTTTAATCGCCTATGCCTGATTTAGGCTGAAACCTTATTAATCTACTTGTAAATTTGATAATTGATTTACAAGTCGGACAAATTTTTGTTGAAATTTGTCCTCTTCTTTGCCGCCATCGGGCAAGCTGCGGGGCGAAAACATGAACCCGCCTTTATTTATAAATATTATAGGGGAAAAGAAAGACACTGATTCTGCGCCTGTAGTCCAGCCTGGTAGGATGCGAGCTTCCCAGAGCCTTTTGGCGGCGGACGACATGCCCGCTTGTGAGAGGCTGGCAAAAGCTTGAGACCCGGGTTCAAATCCCGGCCGGCGCAAAACAGTACGCAACAGACGCCGGCCTTGCTGTGCTTCGCACATCGTCCCGTAAAATTTCTGTTGAAATTTTAGGTCCCGGCCGGCGCAAAACAGTACGCAACAGACGCCGGCCTTGTTGCCCTTGCGGGCAACGTCCCCCAAAAAGCTGCGGCTTTTTGCGGTCCCGGCCGGCGCATGTACGAAGTAAATGAGCCGACTTTGCCGAAGGCGAAGTAGAGGCGCAATGCAAATTCCAGAGTGAAAAACGCATCAATATGAAAACAAAACCCATGAAAAAAAGGTCTTGAAATGGAAAACGTCAATATCGGAATATTTGACACTGCAAAGACATACGCCGGGCACCTTGGCAAAAAGGGCAGTGCCACGGATTACGTGATATACAACTACAAGGGGCCCGAAAGCTACCTTTGCGCCTACGAGCCAAGCTCTTTCCCAGACAAGCTCGCCCCGCTTTTCTACTGCGCCTCAATGACAGATTACAACGTGCTTGTCCCCCGCGCAGTGTCAAAGGAACTTGGCGAGATGATTGTAGTATTGGACCTGCTTGGCAAGAAGCCATATGTAGACGCGTCGGAAATAGGCGAGGACGTCTTCCTCTCCCTTGTCAAGGGCACGAGGATTGAAAAATACGAGGCAGCGCCTGCCGAAGGGCCGGATGCAAAGGACTTTTTCGCAAGCCTCAAGCCGCAAAGGCAGGGGCCGGGGCTTTTCATACCCGTGGACAGCTCGTTCATGGTCAAAAGCGTCGGGACCGTGGCCCTTGGGACAGTCATGGGCTCAGCCATAGCGATTCACGAGGAGCTCGAGATACTGCCTTCAGGGAAAAGGTTCAGCGCCCGCTCGTTCCAGGTCCATGACCAGGACGTTAAGGAGGCCGGCGTTGGCTCCCGCATAGGCATCGCCCTGAAAGGCGTGGAAGTAGAAGACGTAGGCAGGGGAAGCGTCATAGCCCCGCCCGGCTCGATAGCATGCGCCGCAAGCTTTGACATCGAATTCGAGAAAAGCAGGTTTTTCGCAACTGAACTCAAGGCAGGCGAGACTGTCGCCGCGTCCATAGGAATGAACTATTTCACGGTCAGGATAAAAAGCATTGAAGCGGCTGGGGCAAAGCAGAAGCTCTCTCTGGAGACAGTCACAGGCGACAAGGTCGCCCTGCCCCCAATGCCCGTGTTCATAGCAAAGCCCGAAGCCAGGATGAGGATTGCAGGCATTGGGAAAGTCATCGGAACCAAGCAGTGAGGGGTGGCAGAAATGGCACGCTCAAACTACGCTATAGTAATTTTTGCCCTGCTCTTGATTGCGGGGGGAGTTTTCGCCTACTGCGGCGTGGAAAAGTCAATAAACGTCCCTGCGGTTGTCGGGGAGAGCGGGGGCAGGCTGCTTCAAATCACTGTCAGGAGCGTCCCGGGAAACGGGAGCGTTTTCTTCTCCACGAGCCCGAACGTGGGCGTGTCGACCCAGCAGTCCCAACAGGCGGCGTTTGACAATGCGCTTTATTTTGAAAAGCTCAATTCCACCGGCTGCGACTATCTTTTCTCAATCCAGAACATGGGGGAGAGCAACTACGTGGAAGGCCCTTCTGCAGGCACAGGCATGACACTCGACCTGCTTGCGGTAATTACAAACAGGACTGTGAGGCAGGACGTGGCATTCACAGGCGGCATTGGGGACGGCGGGCAGGTGACTGCGGTCGGCGGGCTTGTTGAAAAGGCCACTGCGGCTGCCGCAAGCGGCATGTACGCCATAGTCACGCCCAGGCAGGAGATATTCGAGAAACTTATGCTTGCGGACGTTTCCGAAAAGACGGGCATAAGGATAATCGAGGCAGGCACGCTCTCCGAGGCGGCAGGCATTGCGTTCAGCCCGCAGGGCAGCCCGCTCGAATCGTCCAATTCCACCATAGAGGCGCCAAGCCTCCCTGAAAACCTCACAGGCAACCAGCAGGCGTTCTCCGACGCAGACCTGAAGGAATTCGCAAAGGTCTCCCAGGCAATGATTGCAGTGGCGCAGGAGAGGCTCAAGGACTCGAGAGCCGGGCAGAACAGCACTGGCGACTATGGCAGGATATACGCGTTTTTTGAAAAGGACATAGAGAACCAGAAGGAACTGCAGGCCAAGGGATACCTGTTCACCGCTGCCAACAACGTCTTTACCCACCTTGTGGACATATCGCTTTTGAGGACGGGCACTGTATCAGAGTCGGACCTCGAGCAGGCATACGAGGTGGCGCAGGCGTGCGTGATGTCCATACCTGCAACCGAAAGGAACATTGGCAATTTCGAATGGGTGAGCGCTGGAGAGCTTAGAAAGACCTGGGCCCTTGACAAGATAAACACCACAAGCATAGGCAAGGCAACTGGAAGCGAGGAGAACTACCTCGCATACCGCGACCTCGTGTATGCGCAGAACTGGTGCCTTGTCTCGAGGCTGGTGCTTGGGGCGGCTTCGGACTATACGGGCGTGGCAGTCAACATGTCAGTACTCGCGCCGTATGCAAAAGCCAACATAGACTCGGCCCAAAACGCCATCGACGCGCTGCCGGTGAACGACTCGGACCTGCAGTGGCACCTGGACATGGCCAAGAACGACTTTGGCAGGGGCGAATACTACGCTGCTGTCATTGATTCGGATTATGTTTCAAGCTTCATCCAATCAGACAAGGACTACATTGCCATGAACAAGAGCCTGGTCGGCGCGGAGATAGGCAGGCTCTACAATGCCAGCTTCGCATCCGCATGGGCAAAGATATACCAGACGCAGGGCAGGTACCTCTACGACGCGGCGGGCATGGACCCGGCAAAGGGCATGTCCGCTTACAAGATACTCAAGTTCGCCCAAAGCCTTGACCAGAGTTTTGCCCAGGCCCAGTCCATACTCCTTGAGAAGGGCAAGCTGGAAGGCGCTCCGGCAGGGGCAAAAAGCGGCGGCATCGAAGGCATTGACGCCCTGATGGACCAGTACGGGGCGCAGGCGTTCGCACTTGCGGTCCTCGTGGCCGCAAGCATTGCGGCGTTGCTTGGCTACAGGCATTTTTCAGGGGCCGCGCAGGCGCGAAAGCCGGGGCGCAGGGGCAGGCGCTGACTGCCGTGCAGGCAGGCTAAGGCAAAAACATAATAAGGCGGCCGGGCAATTCATTCCAGGCCGCACAAGCTTCGTGCGGCAGGGTGGGAATCGTGCTCTTGTTGGACAAAGTCAAAAAAACAGCTGCCGCAGACCTCAAAGGCGTGGAAAAGTGCGCCGTGGGCTATTCGGGCGGGCTTGATTCCACAGCCATGATAATGCTTCTTGAAGGGATGGGGGTAGAAACCTTCGCGGTCGTTCTCGACATTGGCCAGGGGCGGGCAAAATTCCAAAACGCGCTGAAGCTTGCAAAAAAACACGCCACTAAAACCTTTGCCATTGACGCGAAGGGCGACTTTTTCTCAAACATCAACCGCGGGATGCGGGCAAACACCATACTGAACGGGCATGTCAATTCAGAGGGCATGTCAAGGCCCATACTGGCTATGCACCTTGCAAGGATTGCAAAGGAGGAGGCGTGCCAGGCTATTGCGCATGGCAGTTCCGGCACTGGAAACGACCAGCACAGGATGGAAAACGGCCTGCGCGCCCTTGCCCCGTGGGCAAGGATAATCGCGCCTGTGCGCGACTGGGACCTCAAGCGCGAGGAGAGCGCGGCTTACCTCGCAAAGGGTGGCATGAAAGGCATGTCCGACGGCGGAAGCACAGACCTTTCAGCCGACGAGTCCATGTGGGCGAGGACAATGAGGGGCGTTTCCGAAGACGCCGACGGCATGCCCAAAAACGCATATAAATGGACTTCTGGCGGGAAAGGCGGCGCAATTGAGCTTGAAATGGGTTTTTCGGAAGGCGGCTTCGCGTGGGCAAAGGCTAACGGGAAAAAATATTCCGGCTACGCCGCATTCGAATCCCTGAACCCCGTGATAGGCGCAAGAGGGTTTGGCAGGTTCATGTCATTCGAGGACAAGGTAATAGGGCTGAAGATGGCGGAGCATTACGAGGCGCCCCTGGCGCTTGCCGCGACTATGGGGCACAAGATGCTTGAGAGGCTGACACTCACGCGCGCGGAGCTTGACGCAAAGGTGCCGATGGAGCGGCTTTGGGCGCGCCTCGCATATGACGGCAATTTCTATTCAAGGCTTAGGGCCAATATAGACGTTTTCCTATCCGAGCAGTCAAGGCCCGTAACAGGCACGGTGTCGGCGCGCATAGAGGGCGGCGACATGGAGATAACAGGCGCAAAAAGCCCCAACGCGCTTTACGACAGCAGGCTGACAAGCAGGAAGGCGGGCGGGGCGTTCGACCAGAAAAGCGCAATGCATTTCTCCCGCCTCTACGGGCTGCAGGAGTCCTTCGCTTTCATGCTGTGACAGGGCAAAACGCGTTATGTTTTTAAAGATTCAAAGCGCCATTTCAGACAGCCAAGGCGGCTTTTCAATTTTGACAAACGATTAATATTGAATAGGTGTGAAAAATGGCGAAAGCAACTGCAAACCAGAATGTTAAAGGCGAGGAACTCCTAATAGCTAGGTATTCCAAGCTATTGAACAAGAAAAGCACAGGGGGTGTAGAGGACATGGCCAAGAAGCTTAGCGAACAAAGGCTCTCCGGCGCATTCCAGCTCATAAAGGATTTCGCGCTCAAAAACAAGCTTTCAGGACCCTACGAGGCATTTGAAAAGCCGAACAAGGAGAGGGACCAGTTCCTATTCGATTACGTCAACAAGGCCCTCGAAGCCGGTTATAGCGAGCTTGACGTGGCCATGACAATAAAAAAATACAGGTATGCCCACAGGATAAAGAATTTCCAGGAAACTACAAAAGACCAGTCGGCAGGGGAAATCGTCCTGTCGGCAAACCCTTTCAGGTGGTTCGACCTTATAGAAGGCGGCAAGACCATAGTAGAGAACGGCAAGCTCCTCAATGGCACGTTCGGCAGGAGGTTCATCACGCTTTCAGAGGACGACCCGAACATAGTCATGACAAACAAGAAGGCGGACATACTCTACATAATTGCGCACGACCAGCACGCTGAAATGCCACTCCCGCCATTTGTGATGTTCGCGAGCGTGGCGGAGAAGACTAACGACGTCAAGGAGGCAGGCAAGCTCGTCACCAAGAGGAGGGAGCTTTTCGAGAAGGAGATGCAGGGGCTTGTGCACGAGCACCACTTCAAGATGCCGGACGCCCACCATGACAGCACCAACAAGTTCAGGCTGATATGCACTGTATTCAACAAGGAGACCGGCGAGCTCCTGGTAGTAAACAGGAACAACATTTACGGCGAGAGGTTTGTGGACTGGGTTGACAGGAACCTCAACGACATCCTATCCGCAAGCGACAAGCAAATCGAGAAGATAGGCCAGTTTGTGGACAAGATAGGCCTTGCGAAAATGCTTGGAAACCCAAAACACTCCAAGGACTACCAGCCATGGGAATATCTCAAGAGCAAGCTTGACGAACTCGACCTTGGCGGCAAGGGCAAGGTAAGCAATTACAAGAAGGCCCTGAAAGTATGGAGATACGCCATGCTCGAGGTCCAGAAGAAAAACGTCCAGGAATACGAGCAGAGGTGGGAGAAGATAAAGAAGGTCCAGGACATCACCAACGCGATAATAAGGATAAGCTGCAATGACGGCAGGTCATTTGACACCGACATTAAGCTGCTTGCGGCCATCCTCTCGGAGGATGAGTTCCAGAGGCTCGTGTCCGAGGAGTCGGGCATTGTCCAGGCAATGAAGAAGATGTTCTTTACGCCCCACTACAAGTGCGGCATGCTGACAGCAGCCCACAAGATACATCTGGGGCTTGGGGAACTAAACAAGCTGCTCATGGAAGAGTATGAGGCCAACAAGGAACTCAACAAGGCAGGCGAAGACATCAACC
This sequence comes from Candidatus Micrarchaeia archaeon, assembly GCA_041650395.1. Classification (GTDB taxonomy): domain Archaea; phylum Micrarchaeota; class Micrarchaeia; order Anstonellales; family VGKX01; genus JAKALW01. Next base: position 124,847 of record JBAZLG010000001.1, read on the forward strand.
CGGGATACGAGTTCAGGCGCTCGACCAAGAACCTGCGCGAGTGCTTCAAGAGCATAATCGAGGACGACACCACGCTGCCGTACCTGAACGTGGCAGACTACCTGCCGGCAAGCGTAAAGGAGGAGTTCAAGGAGTTCGCAAGGACCAATGGCGAGACGACAGCGCAGCTTGAGCACAAGGGCCTCTGCGAGCTTCTCTACGACCTGTTCGTCAACACCGACGACACCACCAGGAGCTCGTTCAGGAGGGCAATGGAAGTCGGGATAATGAACTACGCGTCCGTGACAGAGATGCCATCCATGCCTTCGGCCACCACCGTGTACAAGATGATAGCCGACTACCTTGGCCCCGAGCAGAAAGAGCTCGACTTCGCGAAGGTAAACTCCCTCGTGGTGGAGGAAATCGCACGGACAACGCTTGAGAAGATGCTCTCGCTGGCGAAAAAACACAACATAAACGCCGAGGTTGAGGGCATGATTGAGTCCTATGCCACAGGGCAGTACCTCAAGATACCCCTAAGGCCCCACAACAAGGTGACGCTCCTTGATTTCCACAGGGAAGACTTCTTCCTTGACAAGCTATATACCAAGGAAGAGCGCGTGGAGCTCGGGCTTGAGAACATGATGGCAGTCGACATGCCTTATTAAGCCCCTTTTTTCATATTTTTTCATCTTTTTGATTATTGTTGATTATCATGGCAGAAACGCAGGGCACTGACGACTTGTCAAAGGCAAGATACCAGCTCAAAAAGCAGTTGAGGTTCCTCAAGGAGTGCAAGGGCTCCGGCACGGAACTCATATCGGTATACATACCCGTGAAATACCCGCTGCACGAGACTTCCGGCAAGCTAAAGGAGGAGGCCGGGCAGGCGTCAAACATCAAGTCCAAGTCCACCCGCAAGAACGTGGTCGACGCGCTCGAGAGGATAATAAACTACCTCAAGACATTCAGGGAAACCCCGCCAAACGGGATGGCCATATTCGCGGGCAACATTTCCACAAACCCGGCAAAGACGGACATAGAGCTTTTCTCCATTTTCCCGCCCCAGCCATTAAACGTCCAGATTTACAGGTGCGACTCCCGGTTCTTTCTGGAGCCATTGGAGGCCATGGGCGATGTCAAGGACACGTACGGCCTCGTAGTGCTTGACGGCAGGGAATGCACCATCGCGACGCTTAGGGGCACTCAAATCCACATATTGAGGAGGCTCAATTCAACGGCACACGCGAAAATCAGGAAAGGCGGCCAGTCGGCAAGAAGGTACGAGAGGCTGATTGAGGAGAGCATTGAACTGTATTACAAGCGCGTCGGCGAGGCGATGGACTCGTATTTTGTCAACAGGGTAAAGGGGGTCATAATCGGCGGCCCCGGCCCCACAAAGGACAATTTCGTCAAAATGTCGCCTTTCAACTACCAGATAAAGGTCCTCGGAGTGGCTGACACAGGCTACACGGAGGAGCAGGGGCTGCGCGAGCTGCTTGCAAAATCAGGGGATTTCATTTCACAGCAGGAGTCCATACGCGAGAAGGAGATAATGGACAGGTTCATGCGCGAAATCACTTCAAGCGGGCTTGCCACGTATGGCGAAAAGGACGTTCGCGAGGCTCTGATAAGCAAGAAGGCGTCCGACCTTCTCGTCTCCGAAGGCCTGGAATACAAGAGGTTCAAGTACGTGTGCGCGGACGGCACCGAGATAGCCAAAATCGCAAGGAGCAAGGACGAGCTTGGCGAGATAAAGTGCGCGGACGGCTCAAAGCCGCTGAAGGAAGAAGAGCAGATGCTCATTGACGACCTCATAGAGCTTGCAAACGAGCAGAACATAACTGTCCACGTGATTTCGACTGACACTTCCGAAGGCTCGCAGTTCCTGCACGGGTTCTACGGCATAGCCGCATTCCTAAGGTACAGGTAATCAGGGCAAAGCTGTTTTTTTCAGGCGGCAAAGGATGGGAAAGATAGTCCTCAGGCTAAAAAATAAAAGGGAAAAAAAGAAAAAAAAGCAAGCCTAGTACGTTATAGGCTTGTTGATGTAGTTCGTGACCTTGTACGTGTAGGCCACTGTCGTGTTCTTTCCTGACGGGACGTCGACGCGCCATGTCAGCTGGCTGCCGTCGATAGCCGGGGACGGGGAGCCTGACACGAATTCGACCTTGTCGCCGTAATTCATGTAGTCGCGCATCTTCAGGTTTATCTGGGATTCCCCATTGTTGGTGGCCGTCAGCCTGACACTGTACGTTGTCACGCGCGCGTTGTTCGTCTGCTCGGTCGTCGAGTTGGTGTCCTTTTCCACGGGCACCTCTGGCATGTAGGCGTAGAACACCTGCGCCTCCGCGCTCCTGCCGACATAATCGACCGCGTCCTCGCCTGCGAAGACGCCGCCGTCATAAACCCTGTATACGCCGGATGGCAGGGGCGACGCGTCGTTGTTCTTCAGCCTTATGACCTTCTCGGTCTGGCTGCCGCGGTTCGTGTCCCACAGGTATTCGCGCTGGTATGTCATGCTCTTGACAAAAAGCGGGTATGACGCCGAATCGCCGTTGTCAAGGGTCACCGGCGTCTCAAGCGTGTACTTGTACTGGCCCGATATGAGCTCCACAAGATAGCCTGGCGAGACGCTTGGGGCTGCCACTTCCGAGGCGCCAAGCGCCTTGTTGTTGCTGAAATAGTCGACAGCCCTGTAATAGGGGTTGTAGCTGCTTGCCATTTTCGGCGAGCCTATCACAACGGACATTGAAACTCCCTTCCAGTCCTCGCCGGCATTGTTGGTTATCGTGGACCAGCCGTAAAGGTCGGTCGTGCCGGAATCTGAGCCGGGGGTGAGATAGACCTTGTAATTGGCCTGCCACGAGGACGGGGCGAGGTAGGACACGCCTATGTTGTGCTGGCTCGACTTTGAAAGCTCCGAGAAAGCGAGGCCGTATTCGCGGACCTGCTTCACGTCGTTTATGGTATAGGACGTCGAAGGCATTGAAATCTGCCTGACCTGGTCAAGCGTGACCACGGAGACGCTGTTGCCCGTGTTTATCCCGATCGCCTCCGGGGACGCCCAGACAAGCGTGCCGGCGATTGTCCCTGAAGTCGAGTCTACGGCCACATTGGCCCCTATGCTCGAATTGAAAAGCTCGAACATGGTCTTGAGCCTGGAGTTAGACTCCGTGGCGTTCGCAAGCCTTGAGAAGAACCTGTAAGAGAGCAGGTCGCCGCCCGAATCGGATATAGAAATCGAGTCGGGTATGGCTGTCTGGGTGAAGTTCATGACCTGCAGGTCTACTGTCCCCTCCGGCAATGTCGTTGATATTGCCCTCTCAAAAAAGCCGTATCCGTTGGAATACAGCGATACCGAAGAGAGCGGCACTGTGATGTTGCTTGCCGCGTAGGGCATTGCAAGCATAGAGAACAGCAGGATGGCAGCCAAGGCCGGCCTTCCCGCGCTGGTTAATCGTGACATTTTGAAACCTCCTCCTGCCTTTTGGGCAAAGTTGTGCACCTATCTGGCTTTTGGCAATATTTAAGGCAATTGGTTTTCGTTAGGCTCGAGCGCAGTTGCTTGCGGGAGGCGAGCTGCAAATGGATAGCTATAAATAATCCAAGGAGGCTAAAGGCAAACATGGACATAACGCTTGACACGGGCACTGCCACTATAGTGCTCCAGGCAGCCACCGTGATATTCTCCGTGGCGATAACCTATTCCCTCTTCGTGCTTGCGCGCAAGCACAGGAAGGAGAGCATGTCAAAGACATACTACTTCATGGCAGTGGCATTTCTGGTATTCTCCGCGCTGCAGATAGTGGACGTGGTGGCGTTCCTCCCGAATTTCGAATGGGGCATAATGAAACTCCTCACGGAACTGGTGTTCATGATAACCGTGTTCTATTCAGTCACCATACTGTCAAAGACAATTGCGGCCTACGACTTTTTGAGGATGCGGCAGAAAAAGACAAGGGACATAGAATAAGCCGCGGTTTCCAGCCCTGCAAGTGTTTCTTAGCCAAGCGCATAGCAGCAGCCCGCGGCTTGCGCTAAAGTCATATGCTAGATGGAATGGAAATGCGGGTTAAAACAAGGGCTGTTATCTGATAAAAAGAAAAAAGGGGCCTGCCCCGGAGGGCAGGCAGTTTGGAAATCAGGCTGAAGCCTCTTCCTCTGAAGGAGCTGCCTCCTCCTCTGCAGGCGCGGATTCTCCGCTCTCGCCCTCGTCCTTTGCTGCGATGGCGAATTTCATCCTGACATCGGTGATCTTCACTTTGATTGTCTCGCCGACCTTTGCGCCCGGGACAAAAATCACAAAGCCGTCTTTCTTTGCTATTCCGTCGCCTTTGGCTGCAACTGCCTCGATGCTAACATCAAGAACATCGCCTACTTTCACAGGTTTGGGTCCGCCGCGATCTCCGCCGCCAAAGCCGCCCCTGCCTCTTCCGTATCCGCCGTGTCTTTCTGAGCCGTCCATACTTTTTCATCTCCTTACTTTAGATTTTCTGCCGGCCGCGAAATACTAACACTGCTTTGCGATATGGATATATTGCAAAATTAGTAGTATTTGCTGCCAGAGTGCAAGTATTAACCCTGAAACCATTTATAATACTATGTCACACTATGGCGCCATGCCCAAGGCTTCAGCCGAGGGGATACGCAATACGCCGCAGTAGGGAGGCGCCAAATATAGGGGCAGGGAAGCTTCTACTTCAGTGCGTTCCTAGCCTTTGCAAGGTTGTCCGCCTTTATTGCCAGTTCCATGACGCCCTTTTGCTTTGAGAGCAGGTAGATGCACTCAATGCCCACGTTGCCGCGGGCAATCCTTCTCGCCACCTTGCCAAGCTCGCCCGGGACATCGTTGACCTTCACTACGAGCACGTCTGAAGTGCTGAACCTGTATCCGCCCTTTGAAAGCGCCTTTGCCGCGCTTGTGGTGTCGCCGGTTATTATCCTGACAACCCCGGAATCGCCAATGCCCTGGGCGGATATGGACTCTACGTTAATGCCGTTGGAGCCCAATAATTCGCATATGTCCGCCAATATGCCGACCTTGTTTTCAGTGATGACAGTAATCTCTTCCATCTACACCACCCCTGGCACCTTCCCCGCCCCCCGGAACCGGCATTGACACATGATGAATGTGAAACAAAAAGGAAAAAGAAAAGAAAAAGGGGCTTAAAGCCCGCCCGTGCCCGCTGCAGCCATGGAGCCGAGTGCGCCAAGCACCGCGACGCCGAAGATGACGACAGCGAGGACCAGGATGATTGCCAGGAGCACCACGAAGAACACGATGACCGTTATTGCGGCCTTTGCAGTGTCAAATCCGTAGAGCCTCTTCATGGCTATTACCAATAGCACCAGCGTGTATATGCCCAAAATCAGGGAAATAAGCCCCCCAAGGCACGGAATCATGCCGACAACGGCAGTGATTATCGAGATTGGGACGCAGAACGTGGAGAGCAGGTAATACAGCTTCGCGTACGATGCCTTCCCTCCAAGCGCCATGGCGATTATCCACAGCAGCGCGGCCTCGAGAAGCGAGAACACGACCACTGCCACAAGGACAAAGACAGCCCCTATAAGGGCGCCCACGACATCGAAAGCCGCGCCCATGGCACTGGCGCCGAAAGAAAGCCCGAGCAACTGGCCGAGGAAAAACATGATTGCAGAAACCACTGCGGCAAGCACGTATGGCACAAGGCCGTCCATAAGGGCAACGTCGGCCTTTGCAGCCTCCGCCGTAAGCGACTCTTTAGGCTTCAAAAGTACGTTTTTCCACACAGAAAACATAGAACTGAAATCCATAGGCAAACACCTAGATTACATTGGCTTGCCCGCTTTTAATACTTTCCAGAAGTGGCAGGGAGGGGGAGAATGGGAAAAAAAGCGGGATAAGCGGATTGGCAAAAAAGAAATGAGGGCGCCGGGCCTTAACCCGGCATGGGCCGGCTTATTTCTTCTTCCTGAAAAGGCCGATTATCCTGCGGATTATGGTTATGAGCAGGAAAACGCCTATGATTGCGCCGACATACCAGTAGTCCCAGGCCGTTTCCTCAAGCGTCCTCTGCCTCACGCCAAGCGAGAAGTCCACGGAATCCGAGAACTGCCTGCCCTGCTGGTCCTCATAGTCAATCACAAGGCCGAGGACTTGTTGGCCTGCAGTGGCGTCCTTGTCCGTGTGTATAGTGTAGAGGAGGGGGGCCGACTGCCCGGGCCCGATTGAATCCACGTACCTGACAGTGCCGTCCGTGCTGAACGGGAAGCGCGGGCGAATGGACACCTTGACCTTGCGGGCAGTGTCATAGCCAGTGTTATTGAGCATTATTGTGACTTCAGTGTCAGAGCTTGCTATAAGGACAGGCGTGTCCTGCGCAGGCGCTGCGCCAAAGTCAGCCTTTTTCTTCACAGGCAGCAGGAAGGTGAAATTCTGCGCGCCTGTGGCCTTGAGCTCGTCTGCGTATGTTATGGAAGCGTAGATTGGGTAAAGGCCCGGCGTGGCGTTCTTGTCGACCTCTATGCTAAAAGTCGCAGGCACGCTGGCCCTAGGCTGGACCTGGCCGGTTTCCTGCGACGAACCCGCCCATTTAACCTCGACTGCGGGGCTGCCGGAGCTGAACTGGGCGCGCGACGTCTCGACAAGGCTGGAGCCGGTGTTCTGGAACGTCACTGTGACTGCGGCGGTGTCGCCCGGATACACGTCGACCGGGTTTGATGAGGAAACCGACGCTGTGAAGGATGGCGAGCCGCCGACCCTCACGTTTATCGTGTTGGTCTCCGTGTACTTGGAAAACCTCTTCTCATATGTCACAACGGATGTGAGCTGGTAGGTGCCTGTCTGGGCAAGCGAGTCCACAGGGAGCAGGAAGGTGAATGTCCCTTTGGAAGGCGAGTCGTTCAGGCACAGGGTGCTCACGTACTGCGTGTCCGGCCCCTGGATGGAAAACGGATAGGGCGTAGACAGCTGCACTGACACTGTGTCGGCGCAGTTGTCCCATTCAATGCTCTTATAGGCAAGCGTCAGGGCGATTACGTGACCCGGTGACGCGGGTATCTCGCTGACTGAATAGTTCTGCAGCTGGATTTTGGGCTGCACCGACGCGAAGCTTATGCCAAAAAGCATTGCAAGCGCCAGTATCGCGAAGCCCGCGATAGCGGGGTTCAAAGGTTTTTTGCGGTTTTCCATTTTTCATACACCTTCCTGAAAATAATCGGTTGCTGCCAGATAAACCTGCCTCATATCAACTCGCGCTTGAACAATAACAGGCTTATGCCTATGGTCGCAAGCGCGAATATGGAAAGGAATACTATGTCCGGGATGAGCATGTCAAGCCCGAAGCTCTTGATTATTATGCCCCTCATGGCATCCGACATGTAAGTCACGGGGAGGACCTGCGCAACGCCTTTCAGCGCGGCAGGCATTGTCTCGATTGGCAGGAACACGCCGGAAAGGAACATTACGGGCAGGGAGAAAAGCATCGCTATTGACTGGTATTGCTCCTGGGACTTTGAAAGGACCGAGAGTATCATGCCCAGGCCAGTGCATCCGGCCGAGTATATTGTAATCATTACGAGCACTGCAAGCAGGCTGCCCTTGACAGCCACGCCGAACAGGAGCATTGCTACGAACACTATTGCGCTCGACCTGACAGTCTCAAGCAGCATGTAGAAGAGCAGCGTGCCGGTAATTATCGTGACATTGGAAGTGGGCGTGAGGAAAACCCTTGTGAGAGAGCCGTCCTGTCTCTCGCCTGCGACAGCCCTGCCAAGGCCCATGACGGCGCCCTGGAATATGATGAGTGCGAGTATGTTGGGTATGAGGAAGTCTATGCCCGCCCTGCCCGTGCCGTAAGGCTCGATGTTCTCGACGCTAATGAGAGTGGGCGGGATGCTTGCTGTTGCGGACTGTATCTGTGCCACTGCGCCGCTTGCAGAGCCAACAAGGCCCGCGGCTGAAGCCATCGCAGCCTTGTCCTGGCCGGACTTGGAGGCAAGCGACATTGCCGCCCCGTACATCTGGGCATTGTCCTTTGCAAGCCGCGCGTTGGAACCCTGAATTGCCTGGTACATGCCTATTTGCTGGAGTGCCGCGGCCTGGCTGTCTCCGCTTGCAAGAAGGTAGAGGGCCGCGCCCGGGCTTGAGGCGTAATTGAACGAGTCGGCAATCGCGTTCTGGTCTATGGGCTCGCCCATGTTGTTTTTTAGCGTGCGTATGGTCGAGGACATGGTGGAGGCAGTCTGGGAAGCGACATGGCTCGCGTCGGTGTATGCGTAGCCTATCATGTCAAGCTCGCTCGCGCCGCTTTTGGAATAGGCGCCTGAAAGGGTCCTTGACGCCGAGGAGAGATATGAATTTGCAAGGCCCGCCTGGGCGCTTATCCTCTGCAGGTTCACGGCCGCTATGCTGTTTGAAATCTGCTGGACGAAGGCGTTGGTGGAGGCTCGCGTGGTGGCGGCAACTGTAGGGTCGGACTCGTCGACTATGATGGATAGCGTTGCAGTATGGCCGGATTCTATGTCCGCCCCGAAGCCGGGGGGGATTATGAAAAGTATCTTGATTTCGCCCCTGTCTATCATGGCCTTGCCTTCGTCCTGCGACCCGAGGACGTGGCCTATGGAGAACAGGTTGCTCGAATAAAGCGCGGACATTACCTGCTGGGAATAGAAGGACTGGTCATAGTCCACTATGGCAGCTGCAACGTGCTTTGGCGCCTCGCCTGCGGTATAGCCGAATATAACTATCATGATTATGGGGAATATGGCAAGCATGGTCAGGCGGACCTTGTCCGACTTGAGCACCATCCAGTTCTTCTTTACAATGGCGAATACCTTCGATACGTCCAGCAGCCGCTCGACAGAGCCGTTGCCCTCGTGGCCGCTGGCTCCAGCCGCACGGCTGGGGGAGATGCCCGCAGGGGCCGAGTGCTCCGCCTTGCCTTTTGGTGCCATTTAGTCCCTCACGTCCTTTTTCGTCAGGTTGATGAAAACTTCCTCAAGCGTTGGCTCGCGGACGTTCATGTCATGGATGTCTATTTTTTTCTTTGAGAGGAAAGGTATAACAGCGCGCACTGCCTCGGACGGGTCACCTGAAAGGAACAGGTCAATCCTGCCGTCGCGGTAGAGGTGCTCCTTCGCGCCTACAAGCTTTGAGAGTTCGCGCGCCAGGGATTCGTCGTGGCGCGAGAGCGAAAGCGTCATGCGCTGGTAGCCGCCATGCGTGCGCTTGAGTTCCTGGCCTGTGCCAAGGGCTATGACCCTGCCCTTGTCCATTACGGCAATGCGCTCGCACAGCTTGTCGGCCTCCTCCATGTCGTGCGTCGTGTAGATTACCGTCATGCCGGAGGCGTTTAGCCTCTGGGTGAGCTCGCGCAGGGCTATCCTGCTTTGGGGGTCAAGGCCCGTGGTCGGCTCGTCCATGAAAAGTATGTCGGGCGTGTGCATCAATCCCGCAGCCACGGACAGGCGCTGCTTCATGCCGCCTGAAAAGCCTTCCGAGCGCACGTCCTTCTTCTCGTAGAGGTTGACGGTGCGCAGCAGCTCCTCCGTCCTCTTTTTCAGGTAGTCCTTCTTCATGCCGAAAAGCTCGCCTATGTACCAGAGGTTCTCGGCGGGGCTTAGCTCCTCGAAAAGCGCGAACTCCTGCGGCACCACGCCTATCTTGGCGCGGACGAAGGCGGACTCCTCGGCTAGGTCGTAGCCCGCGACTTTTGCGCAGCCTGCGGTTGGCGTGAGAAGCGTGGTGAGCATCTTGATTGTGGTGGTCTTGCCCGCGCCGTTGGGGCCCAAAAAGCCGAAAAGCTCCCCCTTTTTCACGCGCAGGTCCAGCGAGTTGACGGCTGTGAAGGAGCCGAACTTCTTGACAAGGCCGCTGCATTCTATTGCGTACTCGGTTTTGTCGGTCATGAAAAACACACTTTAAGCCCGATGCGGCTGGCGGCATCATGCCAGCGCCGGGGAAAATCCCTGCGCCGGGCTGGATATTACGATTATTGGAATATTCTGAATAATAGAATATATAAAGCTTTGCAGGCATATAATCCCCATGGTTAAAAGCGAAGGCAGGGCAGTGAAAATAACGGCCCTAATGGGCAGCGGCATAAGGCACAAGAAGATGAACATGCTCACCCAGTTCCTGCTCTGGCGGCTCGCCATGGAACCCGCGCACGGATACCACATAATGCGCGACCTGCGCGAGTTCAAGATGGCCTCCTTCCAGCAGTCCACCATATACGCGGTGCTCTCGCAGATGGAGAAGGGCGGTTTGATACGCTCGAGGATAGCAAAGGACGGCGCGCGCATAAGGAAGGTATATTACACCACGGCAAAGGGCATTGCTTCTTTTGAAAGGAACAGGAAGACGAGGATAAAGGGGATAATAAAACAGTTCCTGCGGGCATTGTCGGCCTGAAAAAAAGAAGGAAAAATGAAAAGAAGGATAGCGGACGCCATGGCAGGCATCTAACGCGGGCTTCAACCAGGCGGCGCTCCCATGTCCCCGCCGGGCCCGCCGTCAAAGCCGCCTTCGGGCATGTCGGGCGGCATGTCGCCGCCAAAGCCGCCCATGCCGCCATCCTGCGGCATGGAGCCGGAATCCACGGTGCCAGAATCGGACGAGCCTGTGCCGGAATCATCCCCTGTGCCCGTGCACCCGAGGAGCACGAGCATGGAGGCGAGCAACAGCGCAGAGGCAATCGCAAACTTCTTTTCCATTCAATCACTCTCCAGAAAAATGCTGCTGGCTATTCGTACCTTAGTGCGTCAATAGGCTCGAGAGCCGCGGCGTTGCGCGCCGGCACCACGCCGGATACAAGGCCCACTATCACGGAGAACGCAAGCCCCCCTATGACAAGCTCCGGGCTAAGCACGGAGGGCAGGCTGAAGCTTTTGAGCATGTATGAAACGCCAAAGCTCAGCGCCACGCCAAGCGAGCCGCCCACAAAGCCGATTATGCCGGCCTCGAACAGGAAGAGCTTGAGTATGTCCCTGTTTTTGGTGCCAAGGGCCTTGAGAAGGCCGATGTATTTCGTCTGCTCGAGGACGCTCATGAACATGGTGTTCGCCACTCCTATGCCGCCGACAAGCAGGGAAATGGAGGCTATGCCCCCGAGGAATATGGTCAGCGTTTCGGAAACGCTTGAAATGGCGGCCTGCATGGTGGCCGCGGTCTGGACAGTGAAGTCCTTTGCCGTGCTTGAGACCTTGTGAAGCGCCATCAGCGTGTCCTCCACAGAGGTGGCCACGGCGTCGGTGTCGTAATCGGGCGAAACCGCTATGACTATGGAGCTTACTTCAGTTGTCTGGTTGAAAAGGTTCTTGGCTATTTTCTGCGGTATGTAGATGCTGCTGTCCGAGCTGCCAAACCCGCTCGTGCCCGAAGTGTTCAGTATGCCTACGACCTTGAATGTCTTGCCCTTAATGGTTATCTGCCTGTTGACCATTTCCAGGTCGTTGAAGGTCTGGTTGGCCACGGAATAGCCAAGCACTGCGGAGTACTGGTCGGCCTCTGTCAGGCCCCTGCCATGCAGCACGTCAACGCCCACAGTCGAGAGGAACGCGTCCGCCTCTGTCCCGACTATTTCAACCGAGGCGTTCTTGTCCTTGTAGCCCACAGTGGACCTGGTGGAAACGCGGGCGTCAAGGTATTCCACCCCGTCAAGGTGCCTAAGCGTGTCGGCTTCGCTAAAAGTTATCTTGCCGGTTCCGCCGGTGTTGGTGGTGCCGCCGCCAGGCCTCTGCCCGCCCGCGCCGCCGCCAAGCCCGGGTATGCCGACCCCGCCTATGCCGGTGCGCGAGGAGGACTGGCCGCCCGGGGAGACCGTGATGATGTTGGCGCCAAGCGTGTTGAGCCTGGAGTTTATCTGGTCGCTTAGGCCCAGGCTGATTGAAATCAGGCTTATTATCGCCGCGACGCCCACGACTATGCCAAGTATGGCAAGCCAGCTTCTAAGCTTTCGGTGCGTCAGGGTGTTGAATGAAAGCCTGATCGTGTCAAGGAGCTTCATCTAGGCGCCTCCCTTGGAGTCGTGTTGCCTGGAAGAGCCTTCCTTCGCCTTCATGGCCGCTTCCTTCTTTTTCTTTTCCTTGCCCTTCCAGTGGCGGTAGCCGAAGTATCCGCCTGCAAGCGCCACTATGGCTATGCCTATGTAGAGCGCGTCAATGCCGAATATAGTATAGCCCCTTGTCCTGGTGGTGCCAGTAGTTGAGCCGCTAACAAGAGCAGCCGAGCCTGAGGCGACCTCGATTTCCACCGACTTGTTCACGACGTGCAGCTCATTGTTTGTGTCCTTGAACGAGACCGACACAGGCAGTGAATGCATGCCGGCCGAAAGCGTCCGAGGGACACTGACTGTCAGCGATAGTGTCGCGTAGTCGTCCACGTTGAGCGTGCCTATGAACTTGTCCGCAGTGCCGGAGAGCTGGAAGTCCCCGCCGCTTGCGGAGGCGTAGACGCTCCTGATGGCGCTGTTGCCAGTGTTAGATACCTGCACTGTGACCTTGCTGCCCGTGGCGCCCGGGTAAAGGGCTGCCGACGACGTGTCGGCGCTTATGACCAGTTCGGGCGTTGCCGTGACAACTATGCCGATGTACTGGGTGGAGGAGGAGCCGGCACCAAGCGTCACCTTGACTGGCAGTATGTAATAGCCAGCGGAAACCGAATTTGAAACTCCGATGACTATTTCCTGCGACAGTTTCTTGCCTGCCCCCACGGAGTCGAAATAAAGCCTTGACGAGCCGATTGGCGTGAAGGCGGTGGTGGAGTTGAGGTCTGCTACCGCGGTTATCGGGCTTGTTCCAGTGTTTTCGAGGGTGATGAGGAACTTCGCCTGCGAGCCTATTTCAGTGGCAGTCTCCGGCTCCATGCCAAGCTTGAACTGGGTCGAGGATTCGAGCACATTGACAGGCCCCACGTAGAGCGTCTGGGTGTTCGTGTTGCCAAGCACGTCCTGGTAAGTGAACACAAGCGGTATGGTGTACTGCCCGACAGATGTGCTTGAAGACGAGAGGAGGATTACCGTGGCATTGGCGCTTGTGTTCGAGTCAAGGCTGCCAAGTGACTGCGCCGTTGTGCCCTGCAGGGTAAAAGACGAGTTGTCAGGGGTGGATATCACCAGGTTGTTGATTATGCCGCCCTTGTTCCTGACCACGAGGTCCACTGAAACGGATTCCCCCGGAGCCATTGACTGCTTGTCAGTAGACACCGTGGAGACTTCAAGAGCCTGGTACTGGGACACCTGGATGGGCACCGACATGGAGGTTTTCCTTGCCTGCCCGGAAGTCGAAGAGCTGTAGTATATGTCCACGTTCACGTTGTATATGCCGGTAGGCACGCTTGAGGGGATTTTGAATGGCACCGTAATCTGGGTGCTTGAGCCCGATGATATGTCTCCTGCGGTGAATGACATCTGCCCGGTAGACTGCGAGTGCGAGTAATAGACAGTTATTCCGGTGGCCGTGTCTGTCCCGCTGTTAGAGAGGGTGAGCTTGACATAGCCCGTGCTGTCGGGATAGACAGATGCCGGGATTGTAGAGTAATCAGTCACCTGCAGCACGGCATTGCTCGTGCTTGAGCTGGAGCTTGAGCTTGTAGAGGAGCTTGTCGCGGCGAATACGCCCGAGGCAAGCGCCAGCATGGCGATTGCGAAGAAAACGAATACATTCACTTGTTTCATGTGGTTTCACCTGTTTCCATTTCACTTTTGTCGATTCGGATTTGGTTATAATATAGGCCCTCACATGCCCTTTTCCTTGAGCCTTGGGCCTTCTATCCTGTGCGGTTTCTGGCGCACGTCCTTTTCTATCCTGCCGTCGCGAATGGACAGGACGCGGCTGGCATATGCGGCCACCTGCGGCTCATGGGTTATTACTATTATGGTCATGCCCTGCTTCCAAAGCTCCCAGAAAAGGCCCATAACGTCCTTTCCCGACTTTGAGTCCAGATTGCCCGTGGGCTCGTCTGCGAGGAGAATGCAGGGGTTGTTTGCAAGTGACCTCGCAATTGCAACCCGCTGCCTCTCCCCGCCCGACAGTTCGGAGGGCATGTTGTTCGCCTTGTGTGGAAGGCCAACGCGTGATAGGAGACCCTCAACGCGCGCGGCGCGCTCCGCCTCATCCTCGTTTCGGATGATAAGGGGCAGCTCCACGTTCTTGAAGACATTGAGGGTTGTTGCCAGGTTGAAGGCCTGGAACACGAAACCGATTTTGTCGCGGCGTATCTCGGCAAGCCCGTTCGCGCCAAGCTGTGCCACGTCCACGCCGTCTATGAATATCTCGCCGGAGCTCGGTTTGTCGAGGCAGCCGAGAAGGTGCAAAAGAGTGCTCTTGCCGCTTCCCGAAGGCCCGACTATGGAGACGAACTCGCCGCTTTTTATCTCAAAGTTGATGTCGTCAAGAGCCACGAACTCGCCTGCGGTATTGTAGACCTTTCTCACGTCTTTCATCTTCAGGACTGTTTCGGGCATAGGCTCCAAACCTCGTAGCATTGTAAGGCTAATGTAACCTTTATGTAATAAGATTTAAAAACCTGCTGGCAAGAAGAATAGACAGGTGAGAGAATGCCGCCCGGACCAATCGGACCTGAAGCCTTTGAAAACCTGATTTTCCCCCTTTTCAGGATTATAACAGCCATAGGGGTAGTAGCAGCAGTCTATTTCGCATACAAGCTCTACAGGGAGACCGACAAGGGCTGGTACTGGGCGGGGCTTTTCTTCTCCGCGTTCTTCTTTGCAGTGTCGCAGTGGATATTCGTCCTCGACCCTGTGTTCGGGTTCAGGGGGATAAGCCTCGCGCTAAGGGACTCAAGCGAACTGCTTGCCATATTCCTCTTCGCGATATCCTGCTACGGCATATACAGCACAATGCACAAGATCAGGAAGCGTGTTGAATGAAAACAATACTTTTCTACTGGAGCAGGGGCGCGGACATACGCAGGGACATACTCAGGACCATCTCCGAATTCGAGAAGAAGGACAAGCCCTGCTACCTCAACGTCCTGGCCGCGAAATTCAAGCTTAGCCACGTGGCTATAAAAAAGCACATCGACCTGCTCGTGGACGAGGGCTACGTCCACCCGCTAAACCCCAAGGGCAAGCCGGTATTCCTAGTTCTCACGAAGCCTGGGGCAGAGATGCTCAAGGAATTCGACAAAGGCTAGCAAGGGCGGGCAGGCGCATGTTGATATTAAATATCATCCGCGCCAATGGATTGCCATGGACATAGGCTCCGCATGGAAGAGCGCATGCAAGGTATTCCTCAAGGCAGAGATAGGCGAACTGGATGAGTACGCCGGGCACCTTTCCAGGTTCGTCAACCCGGCTGGCAGGCACGTGTCCGAGATGTCAGGCAGGAAGGTTCTAGTCTCCTCGAATGGGTTCGCCCCGGGCTCCAGATTCATAAGTTTCGACGAGTCGGCACGCTACGACGCCATGCTTGCCAAGGCAAGGCTCGGGATAAACGAAATCAAGGACATGGACTCCGTGCTCGAGGCGCTGGGGGAAAAGCTATATTACGCGGGCAACGTGGTCCTTGGCAACTCGGGCCACATATCCGACTCGGCCTCGTGCTCGAACTCGTTTTGCGTCAGGGATTCAAACGACATAGCGGATTCCAAATACGTGGCTTATTCCAGCATGATAAGGTACGGCGAATACACGTTTGGCTGCCACCTGCTTGGCCAGGGGCAGTTCATGCTAAGGACAATCCAGTGCGGCAGCGACAGCAAGATAATGGAAGGGCTGAAGGTATACTACTGCTCGGAGTGCGCCTATGTGGCAAGCCTTGAGAACTGCACGAGCTGCATGTTCTCGTTCAACCAGAAGGGCAGGCACCACCTGATAGGCAATGCCGAATACCCCAGGGACCAGTATGAAAGGCTTGCCGGCAAGCTTGTCGAGGACATCAGGCAGGAGCTTGAGGGCAAGAAGGCCG
This sequence comes from Candidatus Micrarchaeia archaeon, assembly GCA_041650395.1. GTDB lineage: Archaea > Micrarchaeota > Micrarchaeia > Anstonellales > VGKX01 > JAKALW01. The sequence goes on from JBAZLG010000001.1 coordinate 140,741, forward strand.
CCCCCTCCATATTGGACATTGTGAAGGGGCCGCGGGCTGCCAGGACCCAAAAGAGGATAACATTCAGGACAAAGGCCGTGCCCAAAAAGACCGAGGAGGAGTTCGCCGCTGTCACAAGGCTTGTGCTTGGCAGGGAACTTCACGCAGTGAAGGACTACGAGGCGTGGCTTTGGGAAAACGTCCAGCAAATCAAAAAGACGGCCTCCAGCATAAGCGGGAAGGAAGTGCTCATATCCCCGGAATGCCATTTTGAGGAGGCGGAGGGCAGGCTTGTGACGCTTGAGGAGGAGAAGGAGCTTGGGAAACTTTCGCTGCCAAAAGAGGGCATAGAAAGCCTTAGCCTGGAAAACGCGGCGAGCATGCTTGAGAAAATAAGCATGACCAGCTCCGACCTGCACGCGGGGAAGAACATAGCCATGTCCGACTCCGCCATGTACAGGGAATCCTCCGGCTGCTACCAGGCGTCATGCGTGGCATATTGCAAGTCCTGCGCATACTGCTTCTGGCCGCGCCAGTCTGAGAACTGCTTCGGCTCGTCGCTCGTGTTTTCGTCAAAATTCTGCATGAAATGCTACAACAGCACCGGGCTGAACCGCTGTTTCGAGGTGAGCGACAGCGCGAATTGCACTGACTCGTATTTCTGCCACAACTGCGAGAACCTGCAAAACTGCATGTTTTGCTTCAACACCAAGGCGAAAAGGTACGCGATTGGAAATGTCGAGGTCGGCAGGGACGCATTCCTGAAAATAAAGGAAAGGTTGCTTGGGGAAATCGGGGCAAAGCTCGAGAAGAACAAGGCCCTCGAACAGAACATCTACAATATAGGCGCGTCCAAGCCTGCGAAGAAATAAGCGCCGACGACAACTCCCGGACCGTTCCAGCCTCAAATACCAAGATTTTTAATCTGCTTATTCGTTATATTAGTCGGCAGGATAGGTCGGGAGGCCAGGGGCCTCTTGTTGCTGCAAACCCCCTTTAGGCAGGACCGAACTTCCTGATGCGTCTGGCATTGGTCGGATACGAGACTTCATTTTGCGGCGTCGAAACCTTGCCTTGGGGGACGCTTGTTTTTGCGCTAACTTGGTCAGGCCGGAAGGAGCAGCCACGTGTGCAAAGCAAGGTGCTCCCAAGATACACGGTGGAGTCGCAGGTGAGGTATTCGCCCGGTTCGTGCCTGGCAAGTCGGGAGGGCTCCTGTCACTATATTTAAATCTTGATAATGAGAATAATGAAGATATCTCTTTAGTATGAGCATTCATGCTGGGGTCTACTTGCCCTTCGGGCAAGTCCCCCACCATTCGCTTACGCTCATGCTGGGGTCGCATAGCCCGGTCCAGTGCGGCAGGTTGCTAACCTGTTGTGGGGAAACCTACTCGGGAGTTCAAATCTCCCCCCCGGCGCTTTTATTTGCATCACCACAGGACCCGCTCTGTGTGGATAGTTGTAAATGCCATTTGAATACACTGAAAAGATAGTCTTAAATGCCCCAAAATCAAAACACTTCCATATTTGGTGGTAATATGAACGAGAGTTTTCTTGTTAAGAAAGGTACAATTACTGAAGTTTCAAAACGACTCGACAAACTTCTATATGAAAAGCTAATTGTTGAAGGCAAATATCTGCGCACAGTTGGTTCAAAACCAAATGTTTCGGTATATCATAGAACTGTAAAATATTTTTGGAAATATTCTCTTAGCACTAAAATTGAGACAGTAACTGCTGGAACAAATATTTATTATAATTCACAGGTAGGAGTATCTACGTGGGGTTATCTAATTATATTTCTATTGATTATTGGCATTATCTCTTCTCCAGTTGCAATATTATTTGGGATATACATTTGGTATGCCTGCGCAAATGTCGAGAAAGAATTAAATAAAGTCGTTAAATCATATATTGAAGGAGAGTTCTCTTAGATATATAATCTCTCCCCCCATTACTTAATTTTTTGTAGCAAAAGTAGCATTGAAATTAAAACCTCCATTTTATTTTTGGTTGAGGATTCATAACGCCTAAACTAAAGTAATCGGAAGGAATATGACCCTTTTTATGTCCCATTCCTGATTTGCGACTTGCTTTGCGTTTTTTCGGTTTGTATGTTCCAAGCATCTTCTGCGCTGCAGTAAGACCTTTTTTACTTTTCAATCTATTGCAACTTCGGTGCGCCCATCGCATTTTTTTTCCACCTTTCGAAAATGCTCGAACATGGTCTAATTCTGCAGCATCAAAAGATGGGATGCGCTTATGGCAAACATGACAAGTATGTGGCAGTGTTTCCCAAAGCTTTAGTTTTACGCTTGGACTTAAACTTTCACGCTTCTTTTTGGGCTTCATGAATATGTTGCCATAAAACCCACCTATTTTAGGTTCCAGCATCAGATCACCTAATTTCATTAGTTATTTAGATAATTGTACATCTACTTCTTCTCCTCCTTCTTTCCAAGCTTCATCCAGAGCCCGACCGACTCCATGACAGCGACCAGTATGCCAAGCACCGGCGCGACAAAGAACGCCGCGACAAGGGGCAGGGAGAACACCGCGGTCGTGCCGAGGTTGCCAAGGGCTGAATACGATATGTAGCCTGCCGCGGCTGCAAGGAAAATGACGACCGGCCAGAGCTCCACCTGCGCGGAAGGCGTTGTCAGGGTGGTGACAATGCTTGGCTGGACTGGCGTAACAATGCAGACATTGCCCGAGCAGAAGCCATTGCAGCAGTCCGCGCTCGTCCTGCACAGGTTGGAATCCGCGTTGCATCCGAAACACTTGCCGGAAGCGCAAGTGCCAAAACAGCAGTCAGACGAAGACGAGCAGGAGAACCCATTCGGGGAACAGCGCTGCGACTCGTCCGCGCACAGCCCGTAGCGCAGGTCGCAGTACGACGAGCAGCACGAAGAGTCGTTCAGGCACGGCTGGTTCACGGCCTTGCACTGGTTTGGAATGGCAGGGCAGACTGTGTGCTCGAAAGTCATGCTTGCAGGCTCGTACCCGGTCTGGGAGGCGGTCATGAAATAAGTTCCCGCGCTTATCGGCTGGAACACGTAGCCGTTGGGGGTCTTGTTGACCTGTATGGGCAGTATCGTGCTGCCGCTCTTGTAATAGAGCTGGACAGACGCGCCGGCGGGAGACACCTGGACTAGGGAATTGCTGCCCGCCTCGCAGTTGAGGACAGCCTTGGCTGTGACAGTGCTTGACTTGGAAGGCGCGCCGCACACGCCATTGTAGCAGAGGTTCGAGCAGCAGTCGGAGTCCAAAGAGCATATCGTCCCTATGCCCGTGCAGTGGGAACAGCGCGCGTCCATGGTGGCAATCAGGTCCTCAAGCGAGCCAGAAACAGTGTAATACGCCAGGCTGCCGTTGGTGCCATATGAATAAAGGCTCATGCCGTTCCTAGACGATACGAAGGACAGGTTGCCTATAAGGCCTTCTGGTATGGAGCAGTTCAGTTGCGTGCAGTCGGATATGCTGAAGCGGAACTGGGAGTCGGAGTAATTGGCCTTTGACGCAAGCACCGTGTATTCCCCTGCGGCGGACGGGTAGAACAATACGCCGCCGGAGGTCCTCTGGTATTGCAGGGGCGATTCGGGAGAGTTTGAATTGTACAAGGTCACCGCCGCGTCCGCAGGCTGGATGAAAATGTCCGTCTCAAAGCCCGGGCACTTGGACGACACCGAGATGTTGATTGTGCCGTTTTGCGATGCAGACGGGAACTGGCACGTGCCATTGGAGGCGCATATGCCCTCGCAGCAGTCGTAATCGAAATTGCACTGGCCGCTGATGTTCTTGCACGTTGGGATTGAGCAGTCAAGCACCACTATCGTGTCGTAATAGTTGTTGTAGCCGGTATAGCTCGCAGTCAGCTTGTACTCCCCGGAATTGGCGGGCGTGAACACGTATGTCCCGGGGCCTGACGGGCCGAGTATCACGTTGGACTGGCTGGTTCCGTTGACATAGGCAAGGGACATTGTCGGGTTGAAGGGAAGCCCGAGGGAGTTGTACATAGTTATCGAGGCGGGCGTGCCGCTGCAGTTTGCAGATATGTGGGCGTCCATGTTGGAGTTGCCGCCGCCTCCGCCGCCACCTCCGCCTCCGCCGCCGCCTCCCCCGCCTCCGCCGCCGCGCGCAATTATGGACGTCGCGGTGCTGTTGAGGGGCGTCGAGTTTGAAGAGCCGTCGCTTGCAATGCATTCAAGCGTCCACGACTGGCCAGGCGCCAGCGATGCGGGGGCCACATTGCCCACATTGAGCTCTATCCCGGAGGCGCCGCCCGACGCATTGCCCGTGAGGTTTGACGAGTTTCCAAGATACCACTTGAAGTAATACGACAATGTGTCGTTTTCAGGGTCTGTGGCATTGCAGTAGCCAAGCAGGGTCTCGTCATTATAGGCAGTCGGGCTTGGGGATATGCGCACGAAACCGCTCAGGTTGGTGGCATTGGTGTAATTGAAATACGGCGCCATGCTCACGACAAGCGTCGGCGTGGAATTTACCGGGGTCGAGTTGTAAGTGCCGTCGGATGCGATGCACTCCAGCACCCATGACTGCCCTATGGAGAGCATGCCCTGGCTCACGTTTGCCACGTTTGCTGCCGAGCCGACCGGGTAGGCGGCCGTGGAGCCGCTTGAATTCAGGCTGCCATTCTCAAACCACGCATAATAGAATGAGATATTAGTGCCATTGAACTCGCCGCCCGTGCAGAAGCCTGAAAGGTTGCCAAACAGCGTGGCATTGGGGGAGGGGGAAATCGACGAGTTTGAGACGTATATCTTGTCATAGACATTTGTCACGGAACTGTTCTGCCACGTGCCGTTCGCAGTCCCATTGGCAGCCATGCAAGAGAATGTCCACGCCTGCCCCGGGGCGAGTGCGGCGGAGGATATGGCCGACACATTGGATTCGTTGCCGCTTGGATAGCCAGAGGCAATGCCGCTTGAATTGAGCGAGCCGTTGAGGTGCCATTCGTAGTAATAGGAAAGGTTCTGGCCGCTTGACTGGGAGCCGGAGCACGCCCCTGTGAGGTTGTCATATATGGTTGCGCTTGGGGACGGGTATATCGCAGCGCCAAGGGTAGTGATGGCGTCGTCTGAAACAGTGAAATAGGCAGGCCCGTCAAGCCCGAAGTTGCCAGCCGCGTCCTCGCACGAGGCGTACCAGGGGTATTGGCCAAGGCTAAACGTGCCGTTGGCGGATATCGTGGAGTTGGAGACAGGCGTGTCGTTTGAGACAAGGCTGCCGTTGACGTAGAGGCCGCAGCCCATGCCAGTGAAGTTGTCCGCCGACATGCTGTAGGAGAGCGAGACGCTGCTTGCAGAAAACCGCGTTCCGTCCGGCGGGGCTATCAGGCTCACGGATATGTTCTGCTCGCCTGGCAGGCTGCCGTCGGGGTTTGTGACCTTGAACCGCCATATGCCGCCTATCCCTACATTGCCTGCAAGGTCGGTGCACGCAGCATACCAGTAATGGGACTTGATTGTCAGGTTTGCGGAATAGTTCTGGACGGTATTGTTGGGCGTGGTGGCAGACATTGCCTGCGAGCCGTCGATATAGAGTATGCAGGATACGTTGGGGGATATGTCGTCCGACGCGCTGAACGAGAAGTTGAGTTCCGTGATATTGGTCCTCAAATTGCTTGCTGGCGATATCAGCGTGACGACCGGCCTGACAAGGTCCGGGTTGTAAACAGAAAGTGGCAGGTAGTCTATGCTCCCTCCGGCCACGCTGACCGGGTCGTCGCAAATCCCGTCCCTGTTGAGGTCCGGGCAGGTATCGGAATAGCCTGTGCCGTCCGGCAATCCCCAGAAGTTGCCCGCTATGTACGGCCCGCCTGCGATGTTGGAAATGCCGACTGTCCTGTTCTTCGTGGCATTGAACAGGTTGCCCGCGCCTGCCACGTAAAGGCCAGAAGTGTCGTTGAACAGGTTGTCATACACGAGGTTCGAGGCGGTTGAATTCAGGTAGAGGCCGAAGCTGTTGTTGTAAATCCTGTTGGAGGAGACGGTGTTGTTTGCCGACTGGACAAGTATGGCATACGGCGTGCTGTTGGTGAATGCGGAGCGCGTTATGGTCGTGTTCGCCGCATTGGCGACAACGCTTGAATTGAGGCAGCCTGCGAAGTATGACGACGAGATTGTGTTGTTCGCGGAATTCGACGACACGCCTGTCTGGGGGCAGGCCGACACGGTGGCGTTTGACACAATGGAGCCCGGCGCGTTGATGTCAAGGTAAACGCCCATTGCATGGCCCCTTGTCCCTATGCAGCCGTAACCGGAGACATTGGCAAAATCCGAATCGCTCACGTTGAGGTATGGGCTGGAGCCAGTAGCCATGACGCCAAACGCGTTGTACTTGCCGCCGTCAAAGTGGTTGAAGGAGCCGTCGAACCACTGGCACGATGGCGAGCCCTGGGCATAGGACGAGATTGTGCCGCGGTTTATCGTGGCGTTTGAAGAGTTGAGCACGTAGAAGCCGTAAGCGCGCGCCGAGTTGTTCACGTCGCTCCCGATTGCATAAACCGAGTAGTCGGAGAAGGTCACGTTCCTCGACTGCTCAAAAAACACTGCCGAGCCGCCCGTGTCCGAGGCGCAGGCATACAGGGACGCGCCGCAGAAGCGGGCGCCATTGCCATTGGAACCTCCAAAAGTGGCGTCCACGCTGAAGCCGGAGAGAGTGGAATCATTGGTGCTGTTTATGGTAACCGAAGACCAAGTTGAGCCTGTGAGATTCGACAGGTCTTGCAGGACAGTAGCGCCTGAAACTGCAAGGCCGGAGCCAGAGTAGATGTCATAGCCGAGCAGGTTGTAGGTTGAATTGACATCTGAAAGCGAGGAGTTTGACGAGTAGTAAATCTGGACGCCGTTATTGTCATAATAGTCAGAGCCGCTCACGGAAATGCCCGAAACTTCGGCGCCCGTGGCATTGCAGAGTATGAGTTGCGAGGCGGAAACATTGGAGACCGACTGGTTTTGCCCGTTGAGGTAGATTATCAGGCTTCCGTTGGGGCCGAATGAGCCTGAAATCTGGTTAGAGCACTTCTGCGCGCTTGTCATTGAAAGGTTGATGTCGAGCACGTTGTTTTCCGATACATTCGAGCCTGAAACATTGTTGTAATAGGAGTTCTGGCCGAAAGTTATGCCTGCAAGCGAATTGTTGAAGAACGTCGAGTTGGACACTGTGTTGTAGCTTGACGATGAGAGGAACAATCCGGATATGGCGTTGGCGCCGGAATAGTCTGAGGCGAATATGTTGCCCGATGACGCGCTGAATATCCCGTGCTGGGCAAGGCCTTGGACACTGGAGCCTGAAACTGTGTTGTTGTTGGAGCTTGAATCGATGTATATGCCTATGCCATGCCCACGCGTGCCTATGCAGCCGTAGCCAGACACATTGGTGAAAACGGAGTTGTTGAGCGCGAGGTATTGGCTGCCAGTGGAGAGCAGGCCGAACGCATTGTACTTGCCGCCCGAATACTGGGTGAAGGAGCCGTCGAACCATGAGCAGGAAGTGGTGCCCTGGGCGTACGACGAGGCAGTGCCGCTGTCGATAGTGATGCTTGGCGAGTTTAGGACATAGAAGGCGTAGGACCGCGCGGAATACGCCGGGTCGACGCCCGCTGCCGAGACATTGTAGGACGAGAAAGAGACGTTGCGGGATTGCTCGAAATACACGCCTGAACCGCCGCTGTCGGAGTCGCAGGCATATACCGACGCGCCGCAGAAGCGCGGGCCATTGCCATTGCTGCCTCCAAAAGTGGCGTCCACGCTGAAGCCTGAGAGCGTGGAATCATTGGTGCGGTTTATGGTCACCGAAGACCAAGTTGAGCCTGCAAGCCCGGAGAGGTTCTGGAGCACATAAGCGCCCGACATGGAAAGGCCAAAGCTTTGGGACAGGTCGTAGCCCACCCGGTTGTATGTCGAGTTCACGTTGGCGAACTGGATGTTTCTCGAATAATAGACCTGTATGCCGTTGTTGGCGTAATTGTCCGAGCCGCGCACGTCCACGTCCGACATGCCCGTCCCGGTAGAATTGCATATTATCGCCTCGGACGCGTCCTGGCTTGAGAAAGTGCCGGTGTCGGAATTGTGGTAATACACAATGGGCCTGTAGCCCGAGCCGAGGTCGCCTGAAAGCGTGTTGGAGCACACGGCCACATTGTCAAGCCCGAAGCGGATGTCGTAATTGCCGCTCTCTGTTATGTTCGAGCCGGAGATTGAATTGTACATGGAATTTGAGGGAACGTTTATTCCGTATGTGCCGGAGCCATTGACCTGCGTGCCCGATATTGAATTGCCGTCGGCGGCGTAGAGCTCTATGCCGTCGGCCGAGCAATTGTTCACGTAGACGCCGGAGATGTTGTTGCCGTCGGAGTTGCGCATGTGCATGCCATAGACAGAGATATGCGTGACGTTGGTGCCGATTATCGAAGAATTGTAGGCCGCCTCGAGCCTTATGCCGTAGTTGGCGAGGGTTATGGCCGAGCCCGAGATTGTGTTGTTGACGCCTTCCATGTACATGCCATAGGACGTCACGGAATTAGGCGAGCAGCCCACAACCATCGGGCCTGTGGTGAAATTGGATATTGTGTTCGAGCTGGAGTTGCCATAGGCGTAGGAACCGAACATGACAGAGGTGTACCTGTAGCAGATGCCTATTGCTGAATACACGTCGCTTATGGAGTTTGAAGTGGAATTGTATATTGACAGGCCGCGCAGGGTTGCCGTGGAGCCGCCGTTATAGCCGGGCGAATAGTTGGAGCGCAGGTACAAGCCAGATATGTTGTTGCCCGAAGACGAGTTAATGGAAAGCCCTGCGAGGGTCGGGCCGCCATTGGACCAATAGGTGGTGTTGAACCAGACATAGGAGTCAGATATGTTGTTCCCGCCGGAACCGTGGATGATTACCTGCGACGAGAAGAGGATGTTCGGCTCGAGAACGCGGCTCGCGTTTGCAACCACCAGGCCCGACATTGAATTGCCATTCGAGTAGAACAGCTCCATGCCCTTGAAATTCTGGATGCTTGAGAGGTTGTTGAAGGCGGAATCATTGGTGTAGTATATCTCTATGCCATTGTTCGAGAGAGAGTCAGAACCCCTGACCGTGACGTTTGAGAGGTAGGAGGACGACGCGCCGCACAGCAGGAGCTCCGACGCCTCCATGTCGGAGGCGTTTATGGCTGAATTGGAGTATATGACCGGCCTCATGCCGGAGCCCGTGGAATTCGCTATGGAATTGCTGCACACGCTGTAGTTTGACAGGTCGAACTTGAAGTCGTAGAAAAGGTTTTCAAGGGCCGTGCAGTTGGAGAACGTGTTGTTAACCGCGGATTGCGGGTTCGCGACGTAGAAGCCATAGGTGTTGTTGTTCGCGGACGAATCCGAGTAGGCGCCGGAATCGCCCGTGGCGTATACGCCGTACGTCTCCTTCGTGAAAGTCGAGTTTGAGACGGCAATCCCGCTTGATGCGGAATAGAGGCCTGTGCCGCCAATGGACGCCGCGGAGTTGGTGACATTGTTGTAAGGGGCGCCCAGGTAGAAGCCATAGGCGGCTTTCAGGTAGGACATGCCATAGACGGAAGTGCCGTTGGAGCGGGTAATATTCACCTGGTCGAACAGGTTGTAGCCCGAGCCGGAGCCCGCGTTGACGCCGTAGACGTAGGCGTTTCCGCCCCCTGTCAGGTAGGAGTCCATGGCGATATTGCGGAATATGTTGCTTTGGGAGCCTGACATGTAGATGCCGTAAACGTACGAATTGACGCCGCCGGAGCAGGAGTCGTAACCGCGCGTCGAGATGCGTGAGTCGGTTATCTGGTTCGAGGACGAGTATGACATGTATATCGAATAGACGCCCTGCTGGCACTGCCTGGAATAGAGGTCGAATGTGTTGTTTATCGCGCGGTTGTTGCTCGAGTTTTGCAGGTAGAGGCCGTAGAGGTAGAATGTGCCAAAGCCGAGCGAAACCGTGAAATTGTTGGATATGGCGTTGTTGCGCATTATGATGCTTGAGGAAGAGGGGCCGAGATATATGGCGGGCGTGAACTCCTTCAATATGCAGTTCTTTATAGTGGAATAGGACGAGGGGACAAGGCTTGTGGCGCCAAGGTAGAAGCCATAGCCCGAATTGTTGCCAGTTATAGTGTAGCCCTGGCAGTCGAAAGTCTTGCCATTGAAGCCGGACACATAGCCGACGAAATTGCCGGGGTTTGAAACGCTCTGGTTCAGGAGTATGTATTTGCACGAGGGGCTTGACATCGCGCTTGCGCACGTTGAGTTGGAGTTGCAGTAGCACGTCTCGTTTGGCGGGTAGCCGAGGTCCGCAGTCAGCGTCTGGATGGAGCTGTTGCCAGCATTTCCCGCCGGGTCGATGCAGGAGATGTAATACGAATTGTCGCCATTTGAGAATGTCAGGTTGGCCGCGCCGGAATTGACGCCCGAGCCGAACTGCTGTTCAGACTGGTTGAGGCCATTGACTACCCCCATGCACATGAGAGGCGCGGCAGAATTGTCAGACATGTTGAAGCCCACCTCCACCACGTTGGAGGCTATGACAAGCCCGTCTGCGGGATAGGTGATGTTGACCGAGGGCGCGTCGTAATCCGCGTAGAACTGCCTCTCGGCGGAATAGCCGTCAGCGCCGTCCGGGCCGTGGCATGCGATTTGCCACGTGTGCTCCCCCTGCGAGACTTCGGAGAACGAGAAGGAGTAGGAGGAGCCGTTGGCAATGCTTGAGGAATTCGAGGCGTGGGAGTCCAGAAGCAGGGAGCAGTTGAGGGTTGCCGAGCTCCTTGAAACCGCGCTGAAGTTGAAGTATGCCGGAACGGAGGACAGGTTGGCGCCGTCAGTGGGCGAGAGGGCGGTGACGTTGGGGACCACGTAGACTGTGCGCTCCCCGCCATAGCCGAGGTTGCCAGCGTAGTCCGAGCAGGTTATTTCCCACGGATAGGCGCCTTCGGCAAGCTGGAGCAGGGAATAGTTCATTGAATTGTTGGCCGTGGTGCCAAGATAGTTGTTCAAGCCGCTTATGTTCTGGTAGCAGGAAAGCCTGCTCGAATAGGAATCAGTGGGCACGAAGCTGAAATTGACGCTTGCGTTGGAGGTACGCACGAGGTCGTCCGGGCCGAGTATAGTCACGTTGGGGGCAGTGAAGTCCGCCACGAATGAGGCGGAGGTGGAATTGGAATTGCCAGCGCCGTCAGTGCAGTTGGCCTGCCAGGAATGCGCGCCCTCGTAGAAGAGGAAGCCCGAATCCCATTCCGTGGCGTTTTGGAGAGTGGGCTGTACCATGAATCCGCCGTCGACGTACACGCGGCAGGTGGAGTTTGGGAACACGTTGTCTGTGACATTGAATGCGAAGGCGATGTAGGAGTAGTTGAAGTGCTGGCCCTGCGTGGGCGAGACAAGGGAAACTACGGGTGCCTGCGTGTCGACCAGGAAATTCCGCGTCCCTGACTGGGCGGAGTTGGCAAAATTGTCAATGCACGTGACGTTCCATGAATGGGCGCCGTCAGCCAGGCTGTTCAGGGTTATCGAGTAGTTGGTGTTGTTCTGGACGTATGCGGTGTCAACGACAAAGCCGTTGAGGGTCAGGTTGCACTCCAAAGACGCGTCGTGGTCGTCATAGACGGTGTAATTGAAAGTCACGTTGGGGTTAGAGGTTATCGAGTTGTTGGCCGGCGCAAGCGCGGTGACTACAGGCGGCACAGTGTCGGAGTGGACAGTGAAGAAGTCTATGTAGCTTGTCCCGAGGTTGCTTGAATTGTCATAGCAGACCGCGTACCAGTAGTGCGAGCCGCCCTCCACGACATAATAGAACTGGTTGAACGTGTTGTTGCCAATCGTGGTGGAGTTTATGACATAGCCGTCCAGGTAAGTCTTGCACGGCAGCGTGAGGGCGTCGTTGTCCCATGAGAGGAACCTGAACGACACGTTGTTGTTGTATGTCTCGAAATCAGGGTATGGGTCGTAGCCCACCACGTACGGGCTCTCGTTGTCGCTTGGGGGGACAAGGGGCTCTATCCTGAAATGCGACAGGTTGGCCGTTTCCATGTTGCCGAGGAGGTCGGTGCAGGACACGTACCAGAAATGGTCGGAATAGGGCAGCGGTATGTAATGCGCCGAGGACGAGGAGTTGGAGATGTTCTCGAGCACTTCCCGGGTGCCGTCCACCCAGACGCCGCATTCCATGGAGGCAGAAGTGCGCGACGTTGCAGAGTAATTGAAAAGCACAGAAGTGTTGGTGAGAAGCGCGCCCTCTGCGGGGGAAATGAGGGTTATCGCGGGGCCTGAAGTGTCAAGCGTGAAAAAGCGCGTGGCGCTCACGTTGGAATTGCCCGAGCCGTCGGAGCAGTTGACTGACCAGTTGTGCGCCCCGTCGGTTGCGTTGTAGCTGAAAACGGACGGGGTGTTGTTCTGGACGGTCAGGTTGCCTGCCGGGGACGAATCAATGCTGACTGTGCAGGGCAGCAGGTAGGAATAGTCGTCGCTTGCGCTGAAATTGAATGCCACGGGCTTTTGCGACAGGGTGGAGTTGTCCGCAGGCGAGAGCAGGGTCACGGAGGGGGCTGTGTTGTCCACCACTGAAACCGTGAATTCCCACGTGGCGCTGGATGCGCTGCGGTTTGCAAGGTCGGTGCAGGACGCGTTCCACGCGTGGCTGCCAATGCCCGCGTAGAACTGGCCGGAGCGGGCAGTGCCGTTTGGGACAGTGGCATTCAGGACATTGACCGAATCGAGGTAAAGCATGCAGTAAAGCGTGGAGCTGGCCGCGTCGCTTGGAGTGAAGCTCAATGTGGGGAACGTGGTTCCCACAGTCGAGCCGTTGGCAGGCGAGTTGAGGGCCACCGAGGGGGGGCTCGAGTCGTAATAGAGCGTGCGCGAGGGGCTTGTTGCCTCCACGCCGCCCGCGTTGGAGCAGTTGACAGACCACGAATGAGCGCCTTCTGCCGGGACCGAATAGGAATAATTGGCCTGCAGGTTTCTCGCGAACACGCCGGAGTAGATTTGCGCGCCGTCAAAGAGCAGCGAGCAGGTCATGTTCGGCGATACCTTGTCAAAAGAGCTGAAGCTGAAATTCACGCCCGGGTTTGCGCTGAAATGGCCGTCCTGCGGGGAAATGAGCGTGACAGTTGGCACGTCCGTGGATATGGTGAACGAGATGGCGGGGCTTTTCACCTCGCGCCTCTCCGCTATCCCGCCGGGGCTGCCGGTGGTGATGCCGTATATGTCGTAATAGCAGGAGACGTACGAGGTATGGAACCCCTGCGCCACGTTGAACGCCGTGTAGGACGCCGGGGTGTTGTTCGAAACGCCAAAAGTGCTTTTGAGCTGGCTGTCGATATAGACGCTGCAGTAGAATGCTGCCGCGGCCGCGGAAACCGCGGTGAAATTGAACGTGACATTGGGGCTTGAGAGATAGGAATTGTTTGCCGGCCGCGTGACGTTCACCGAGAGCGGGTACCATGCGAGCGGGAGATAGTCGGTCGCGCCATAGGAATACGGGGAGTCGCATATCCCGTCGCCGTTGAAGTCATAGCATGTCTGGGAATAGCCAGTTTTTGACGGGTTGCCCCAGAAGTTGCCCCCTATCAGGCCCATGCCCATTATGTTGGTGCCTGAAGACAGGGAGGCGTTGAGAGAGATGTTCTGGGAGCTTGTCTGGTAATACTGGAGGTTTTTCGGGTTGTTGAGGTAATTGTTATAGACGTAGAAATAGCCGGGGACATGCTCGTAATAGATGCCGCCATATGCAGGGGAACCCTGCCCGAAGAATATGCCGGTCGGGTTGTTGTATATCAGGGAATCGCGTATGACTACATTGTCGGGATAGCGCCAGATGTTGTTCATGTTGCTTGACCAGACGTCAATGCCCCTGCCGCCATTGTTGTTCGCGTAGGGGAGGCCGTTTCCAGACATTGTCACGTTCTCGACTATGAGGTTCTTGGAGCCGTAGATGCCAAGGCCGGTCAGGGAATTCCCGGAGATGTTGCTGTCCCTTACCGCGCTGTTGTTGCTTGCGGAGAAGGAGGCGCCTATGAAATTTGCAGTGACGCTCAGGTTTTCAAGGATTACGTTGTCTGCGTACCTGTATATCTCCGAGACAGTGCTTGGCATGTCTATCACGTCTACGGCAGTCTGGCTCCAGCCGCTTATGTTGCAGTTTTTCAGCTGGAAATTCCTGACCTTGTAGAGGTCGAACGCCCTCTGCTGCTCATAGCTTGACGCGCCTATGCCGCCTATGGCATGGCCCATGCAGTCGAACGTGACGTTTTCCGAGTAGTAGAAGTCGAAGCAGACCCTGTTGTAATACGGCGAGCCGGTGTAGGGCACCAGCTTGTTGGTTATGTCCGCCGTAAGATATATGTTCGTGTTAGAGATGGAGCCGAAGCGCTGGCAGTCCGTGATGTTCAGGGCATGCGTTGCCGGCAGGAGGGCCATGAGCAGGGCTATTACAAAGAAGGCAAGATGAGACTGCCGGTCCTCCATGCTAAACATTAATGCTCCCGGCATAAATTTGGCTGCGGCAATATTTAAACCAATCGCCGGCGCAACGGCGTGAAAATGCCCGGAGTCAGATGGCTGTTGGTATTGAATAGAGTATGAAAACCGCGAAAAACAGGCAAAGCGCCATGCAGAGGAGCAGGATTCCAAGCTGGATGCCGTCAAACGCCCCGGAGACTTCAGACGAGGCCGACGAGAGGCCTTGCTTTGCCGAGTCGAGGTTGGCTGAAAGCTCGGACAGGCCCGAAGACGCCATTTGCATGCCCTTGCCCATCTTGCGCAGGGAGGAGGAGGCGTTTGACATGTCGCCTGCCGAGGCTGTGAGTTCCTGCGACGCCTGCGACAGGCCGCCGGGGATGGAATTGTCAAGCCCGAAAGCCGAAAGCCCCGCAAGTGAGCCTGAAAGCGAGTGGAGGCTAGAGGAAATCGAGGCCGACGCGTTCGAATAATGGTCCAGCGAGGACGCGGTGCTCTCAAGTGCGTCCGGGGCGATGGCAAGCGCGGAATTTGCGGAAATTATCGCTGCCTGGGCGCTGCCAAGCGCGTCATATGCGTGGGAAAGCTCGTTTATTGTGGCAAGCTTGGCGCTGCCTATTGCCGAGCTAAGGTAAAAATACGCAATCAGGGTCACAAGTATGCCAAGCACGCTTGCCGCAATGCCTGCAATGGAGAAAAAGACCTTTATGCCCCTTTGGAGGGTAAGCCCGTTTGAGAGCTTTGAGATGAAATCTTCGACATAGCCTTCCCCTTCAGAGTTCTCAGGCATTTCAGGTTCTTCGTCTTCCCCGGCGCGGGGCTCGGCCTTTTTCCTTTGGGTCTTGGATGCCATTTAAATGCCTGCCTGCACGGCTCATCTCGTGATTGCCGAGGGGTTTTTCAAGGGTTCCATGAGTTCCGGGTGGAGCGCGAAATAGTCCCTGCACGGCTTGAGCATGTTGGATATGTGCGACGCCACCGCGTTTTTCAGGTCGAGCGGGTGGATTTTGCCCTGCGAGTACAGCAGGCGCAGCATGTCCGAGGACTCTATTACAAGGTCGCCGCCGAACTTGGCGGGCCGCGTTATCGCCATCGGGGTCGTGCCGTCGCGCAGTATCACGTATTCGGCAAGCTCTATAATCGGGTTCCCGTCCACCACGCCGACGGGGCAGTATGCCTTTGCTATCTTGGACCTTATCGTCTCCTCGGAATCGTGGACATACAACGCGGTTTCCGGCTTTGACTTGCTCATCTTTCCGGCAAGCATTTCCTCGTCCTCGTCGAAGTCGGCAGGCAGGGTGGTGGTGGTCTTCGTTATCTCTATGCCGCCACGCCCGGACGGGTTTGGCAGCCTGATTGTCTGGCTCTGCTCTATGCCCATTTTGGCAGGCCCCTGCAGGCCCATGACAAGGTGGCCATGCACGGCAACAGGCGGCTTTTTGCCTATCTTGGGGGCAACCTCGCGCGCGAGCATGTGGACTTTCCTCTGGTCCATGCCGGACTGGGCAATCTGGACGTCGAGTGCGAATATGTCGGCTGCCTGCATTGCCGGGTAGAGAATGGCGCTTGAATACACAGCCTCTTTTTGGGTCCTGCCCATGATTGCTGTGCAGCGAAGCATCCGCGCGATAGTGGTGCTTTTGGATATTGAGAGCACGCTTGCCCAGTAGTCATTGTCGTATATCTCCGATGCGAGGACGAAATCCACCTTGGAGTCCTCAAGCCCCATAGAATTGAAAACAGCCTTGAAATAGCCTTTGGCGGTCTTGCGTATGAAGTCAAGGTCGCCTCCGAGCTTGCCGTTTATGTAGGAGTGGTAATCCGCAAGGAAAATGGTCGGCTTGACGCCTGCGGCGAGCATGTCCTTGATTTTAAGCGTGGTCATGAGGCCGGTGCCTATGTGGGCGAGCCCGGATATCTCGAAGCCTATGTAGTGCCTGGGGTGCGAGTAGTTCTGGAATACCCCGCGCAGCTCGTCGACCGTGATTACTTCCTGGGTGGGCTTCCTGCACACAAGTTCGATTTTCTTCTCAATGTCCATGCCAATCAGTTCTCAAAGTAATGATATAAAAGTATGCAAAGCGGGGAAAGCCACGGGTTTTGGCGGGCTGCGCCTATGCGGGGATTCCGGCTAGCGCGTTGGCGCTGCCTGCCCAGCCATGCCCGCCAGAAAAAAGCCATCCGGGCCTACTGGGACGCGGTGTCGTTTAGCACGTTTATGGAGCAGCTCGAGTTGTAGGTCGGCGAGACTGTTATGACCATGGCATTGTCATAGAACTGCGTCAGGTCGGCGACCCCGGCCTGCAAGATGAAAAGCGGCTTGCCCTGCGAGCCCTTTATGCACTCGTCCCTCGTGGCATTGCCGCTTGTAGTAGTGCAGATGTTGCCCTCAAGCGCGAATATGGTCTTGTTGAGGTGGGCAAGGCCGCTTGAGCCTGCAAGCCCCACGCCGCACTGGAGGACCTTGTCGCGGTAGTCGGATTTCTCCGGTGTCCCGGAGAGGTTGAATACGAGGACAGCGTATTCGGAGTCCTGGATTTTCGTGAAGAACGCGTCGGAGGTTGACGGGTTTCCAAGGTCAAATGACGGCTTTGGGAAAAGGACAGGGTAGAACAGGTAGGCGCCTATGCTTATGGTAAGCACGGCAAGCACGAGTATTGCCATGTTTTTCTGGCCGCCTGACAGCGCAGGGCCGGCCTTGCCGCCATCCTGCGCATTCTCTTCCTTAGCATTGTTTTTCTTGCCGTTCATTGCCATTTGACGCACCTTTTGGAAACATGATTCATGGGCCGCGGGCACTCACGTGTGCAGAACGCTTGCAATGTCGCACTTGGCTATGTATGCCGCGTCGCCATTGACAAGCGCCTCCTTCTTGTACACTACCGAGAAGAGGGGCTGGTTGAGCGTGCCCTGCACAATGTGTATCACAGGCACGTCGGAGAGCCTCTCAAGGCACGAGTCCGCAGTCGAGTTGCCCGCGCTGCTGCCCGTGCACTTGCCGTCCTTGATTTTTATTATAGTATAGTCAAAGCCGAGGCCGCCTTTGAGCTGGGAGGCGACTTCCGCGCTGCACGAGTCAATCGCCGATGTGCCTGCGGAGGTGGCATTGGTGTAGTCTGCCAGTATGACCACGTTCCTGCTGCTGTTCATCACGCTGTAGAAGTCCGAGAACGACGTGGAGGTGGATGCCTGGTTGATTAGCAGGTAGAACGCGCCTGACGACGCGACCACGACGCCTATGAACACCACCAATAGCAGGGTCCATGCGAAAAAGACGGCCTTGCGCCTGAACACGGGCTTGTATTTCACAAGCGTGCCCACGAATACGAACATGGCGACAGATATGGCCGAGAAGGCGCCTATGAGTATGGCAAGGGGCGGGATGAGAGGCGTGTATGTGATGCGCGTCTTGTATGTCACGGGCCAGATGGCGTTGGTTATCCCAAGAACGCCGTCTACTGTGACGCGGGCTATGTTGCCGATGAAAAGGAACGCGGTGTTCCCGGAGAGCGCGTATGAGTTTATCAGGGACTGGGTGCGGTTCTCAAGAGTCCTGTAGTTCTTCACGAGGACCGTATAGTCTGTGGGCGTGTAGGGCGGCTTGAAGTTGTCGTCATAGCGAAGCTGGGTCGCCTTGAGCTCGTTGTATGTGTCGACCTGCTGCTTGTTGGTCTTGTCAAGCCTCCACTGCGCGCGGGTTACAATGGCTTCGACGTCCTGTTGCGCGTCAAGAGCGTCGAGGTAGGGCCGTTTCACGGACGCGCTCATGTTGTCGACCTTCGACGCGTCGGAGTCGTACTGGCGAAGGACAGTGTCGAGGTCGTTGAACTGGAAGGTCTTAAGCGACGCCTCTATAGTTGACTGGTCGGCTATCATGGAGTCCACAAGAGCGTTGAAAGTGGTGTTGGAGACATAGGACTGCACGTCGCGGGCAGTGGCAAGCGTGGAGTTGTGCCTCTTTTTGAGGGCCTCGTACCTTACGGAATAGTCGCCTGAAGTCAGCACGTTCTGCTGGTATGCCAGCCTGTCCTGCGTGTTTGTGTAAATCAGCGCGGGCAGGGTGTTGATTTTTGACAGGGGGGCAGCGCGGGCCTTGTACCCCGCCATCTTGGAAATCGCGCTGTCAAGCGAGGAGTAGTCGAAGTGCATCTTCGGGCATATGCCTATGCACGTCGGGCAAACGTCGCAGTTGGTCTCGTTTGACGGGCAGGACGCCTGCGTGTAATACACGCCGTCGCCGCCCCTAAGCAGGCTCGTGTCCATCTTGTTCGCGGTGGCCTTCATCGAGCTTGCCACGTTTATGAGCGTGTCGAGCTTGGATATGACGTTGTCCGTGGTTACTCCGGACATCTCCGCCATGAAAGTTGAATAATACTGGTCAAGCGCCTTCCTGTTGAGGGCGAAGTCCGTCAATATGTTGGCATATACATTGCCCAGGTATTCGGTCTTGCCGTTGTAGTCGACTGGCGACGCGGAGGAGAAGCCCGGGGAGCACAGCTCGGGAAGCGCGGAGCACGACACCTGGCACGAGAGCGGGTCATTGCAGTCCCTGTTCAACTGCCCGGTGTATTGCGCGCACGTCCTCTCCGCTGGGCCGTATTTGGTCTGGAAGTTCCTGCTCGCGTTGAACGCGGTAATCAGGTCCTCAAGCTCCGTGATTTCCGATGATGACATCTGGTAGCTTCTAAGGTAATTCGTCTGTATTGCGTCCTTTATGGCCGACTGGTCCTGGACAATCTGGTTGTTTTTCAGCAGGAAAGTTTCCGTCCCTGAATAAGAGACAACTGTATAGACGTCGGTGCCTATCGAGAAGGTCGACGTGGCAATCGAATTGGCATCCTCCCCTGAATAAAGGTAATCCTTGGGGTCGAAAGCGTGCAGGGCGCCAAGGACAAGCAGGCCTGCCAATATCACGAGGGCAAAATTGAATGGTCGCATGAGGCATATTTTGATAGGATTGGTTTAAATATCATTATGGAAAGGGGAGGGGCTCTCCCTAATGCGCTGAAAGGGCAAATTGGCGATGGAGGAACAGAAATAGGTAGCTTAAGCTAAGGAGCATAAGTGGCAGGATTCGAACCTGCGATGGCCTCCTTCGAGGCACCCGCTTTTCAGGCGGGCGTGTTCGACCGCTCCAGCCACACTAGGACCTAAATCCTCATGAAGTGGATTCCTGATTTTGAGAAATAGCACTTTGCGTGGGAAAAAAAGAAAAATAAAAAGAAAAAGGGGTAAGGGGGTTTCCCCCCTAGTTGGGCACTTACTGCTGCTTTATGCCTGCGATGAACCTGTCAGCCGCAGTCACTGTGTCAGCCGCTGTCATGCCTGCAACCACGATCTTGTTGCCAACTGCCTTGACAACAACTGTGTCGGTGTTGAAGTCGACAGAGCTGCCTGCAAGTGCGTCCGCCGTCACTGTGTTCACTGCCGGGCCGCCGACTGTGATTACAGTGCCTGCAGATGATGCCTCAGAGTCAAGTACAACCATCTTGGAAGAGAGTTTGTACGGCTGTGAGACCTCAACAGACTCCGCGTTGTCAGGGAGGATAACCGCCTTGACCGGGGTCATGTCGACTGTGCAGCTTGGTGCGCCAGCGCCTGATGCAGTGCATGAGCCGACTGTCTCGCTGATGCTGTCCAGCTTCACGACCACGCCGCCTGTGAGCGACTTGGACTCGCCTTCTGCGAGTGTGAACTGGGACGCATCTGAAACAGATGAGCCCTCACTTGACAGGGTCCACTGAAGCATGCCGACCTTCTTCGCAATGTTGAAGTTGACCGCATCTGTCGTCATGGAGGTGAACATGGACCCCCTGTCAGACATGTACGGCGCCTCTTCAGAGTGGAAGGATGTCGCGCCCGCGTCTGTGAACTTTACCTGGCCTGTCGTGCTTGATCCGCTCGGCTTGAATGACCAAGTTGAGCCGGAGCTCGCGTTTGACAGGTCAAAGTTCATTGCGTCTGTTGCCTGCGCTGTGGTGTTGAACCTGCCGGCATCCTCGTAGATGGTGACGTTCACTCCGCCAAGCGTGTTGTTGGTGAAGAGTATTGCGCCGCCATTTCCGCTGTTGCCGATTGTACCCGCAGTCTTGTAGACCACTGTGCTGTTCATTGCGCCTGTTACGTTGCCATGTGCAGCAATCGCACCAGTGAAGTAACAGTTGTTGTCGCCAGACTTTATGTAGACTTTGCTCAAAGCGAGGTCGTAGTAGACCAGGTTGTTTGAGGGGCTGCCGCCGCCGACTGTCGTTACCTGGAAGCCGTTTGACACGCCTGTGGTCACTGCGACTACCGGGTTGGACACTGTCTGCGATGATGTGCAGTCGTCGTTTGTCAGGTTCACCGGGATGGATACGCCTGTCTGTATCTGGAACTGCAATCCGTCGTAGTCTGCGTCCGCGAGGTCAATGCCGTCGAATGTCAGCGAGAAGACCGCCGGGTCTTTCAGGATTGTCAGCGAGTCGCCCTTCGCGTATTTGCTCAATGAGCCCGAGAAGAGGTTGCCCGTTGTCGCGTCTGCGTATACGAGGATTTCCCTCAATGCGGAGACCTGTGACACTGTGGCGTCCCTGTTCTTCCAAAGGAGCGATACCTTCCAGTCCTTGTTTGTGTCGCTGTCGACCTTCTGGCCGTTCGTGAGAGTCAACTCGTCAGAGTAGACTGCCATTTCAGCCCATTTGGCGTTCAACGTGAAACCAGGAGATGTCTGGTAAACGTGGATCCTTGCGGATTTGCCGCCAGATGTGAAGGTGTATGTCGAGCCAGGCGTAATCTGCTGCTGGGACAGGGTCGCGCCGTTGGCATCGAGGATGTCAACGATTGCAGGGTGGCTGTTGTCAGCGCCTACTGCGACTGAAATGTCCGAGAGTTTCACCTTGAACTCACCAGCGTCAAGTGTCTCGCCGATGTTGACGATCTTGTACGCAGACTCCTTCGCAAGCTTTATTGAGCTTGTGCCTGTTGCCGGGTACTGGGTGTTGTTCCCACTGAGGCCGGAAACCGGGTTCAAGTCAGAAATCCTCCATTCAGACCCGAGGAACATCATTGGTACCCTGTGGGTCTTTGTCTGGTCGGATGACTGGCAGGATGAGTCGTTGGTCACGGCTGAGGCTGTGCAGTATGCAAGGCCGTAGTCGTCGTTTGTGAACCTCACCTGGTACGCAATCCTCTGGTAGGACGCGACCGGGGACGCCTTTGTCCTGTCGTAGTTGTTCTTGTTCGTCTGGACATAGATGTTCTGCAACTCTGTGTATGTCTTTGCAGCCTTCGGGTCCTGGATTGTGTATGTCGCAAGCGGGCTGTAGGAGCTGCCGTCAATCTTGTATGTTGCCGCAGATGAGCCGCCTGTGATAAACCTGAAGGGGTTTATGTCCTCCTGAAGGTCGCTTGTGGTTGAGGAACCAGTGTACAAGTCCTCTGAGTTGGTGTTTACCCTGTTGCCAAGCTGCCTGTCAACGTAGTCGTTAACAAGTGTCTTGAACTGGTATGCGCCACCAATCACGCCTGGAACTGTTACCTCAAGTGTCGCCTTCTTGTTCGTCACTGCGCATGTGCCCGCGCCGGAGCCTGAAGCGCCCGCCGCTGTGCACGCCGCGTTGCCCATGACCTTTGCAGTGAGCGTGGAGCTCTTGTATGCAAGGTTTGCAACTGTGGCCGCAATGTTCGCTGCCGCAACGCCGTCTGAGGCCATTGCCTTTGAGCCGACTACGACCTTCACAACCGGTTGGCCTGTCTGGTCAACAAGCTGGACATTGCCGTAGACAACGTCAGCGATTGCTACTGATGCGCCGAGCATAAGTGCTCCCGCCGCAATAGCAGCAATCTTTTTTGCGTTTATTCCTTTCATGCTTACACCTCGTAAAGCCGCCAGTTTTTGGGGCCACGCTGTTAAGAAAATTAACGGCGGCTTACTGTTTGGGCCCCAATGCTTTTTGTTTCAAATTCCCCGCTGCAGGACATGGATAGCCCCGACATTACGAAGAATCAGAATTGGTTTTTTTCTGGGATATATAAATCTTTTGAAAACATATAAACAACCATATATATTTGGTCGCAGTAAATACGTCCAAGAACGAAGTTTGATAGGCAAAATTGCCGAACACGGGCGTTTTTTGCCGGGAAATTCGTCAGGGAACGATTACTGCCTGCCAGATAGGCTTCGGAATCCCGCCGCCCCTCTGCCAGCCATTGCCAAAAGATTCAACACCTTCCATATCTATTACATGATTATGTTATCTGAATACATTTGGCTGGCAACTTGCCTAAGCCAGCCATCCCGAATGAAATAATTATATCGGCATATTTCCATCAATGCCCCTATTAGATGCTAATTTTGTAAAAATAACCCTGGGGGAATTGAGGCCTCCCAGCACCAAAAGTTCATCTAATAAGTAATATATATTGAGGAAAGCAGGATTATAAACATATGGGAAGGCCAAAAAACGGCTTTTCCCTGCCACAAGACCGGCTTCCCCTAACCCGCAGGCCTGAAAACCCTTACTTCCTCTCCCCATACTCTTTGAGGAAGGAGAGGAACTCCTGCAGCATGTCCACAGTGACGGACGGCCTGCGCGACTTTATTATGCCCATGACCTCGGCATTGGAGACTGTGGCAACGCCGCCCTTGATTCTTGCCCGCACAAGGCTCATCTTCACCTCCTGGCATATGGAGGCTATGTCCGCCCCGGTGAACCCTTCGGTAATCCTGGCAAAGCCGGGATAGTCAAGCACGGGGGCGGATGCGCCTGCGGATGACATGTTGAGCCTGAATATCTGCTCGCGCGCCGCCGCGTCAGGCGGCGGGATGTAGACAATCTTGTCGAACCTGCCAGGCCTCAATATCGCAGAGTCGAGTATGGAAGGCTTGTTGGTCGCCCCTATGAGCATGACGTTTTTCAATTCCTTCACGCCGTCCAGCTCTGTCAGGAGCTGGCCTATTATGCCGCCGGTAGAATACTGCCTTGACGGGGCGATGGTCTCGATTTCATCAATGAATATGATTGCGGGCGCCTGCTCGCGGGCCCTGTTGAAGGTCTCCTTGAGAGTCACCTGGGCATAGTTGGGGCCGTTTTTCATCAGCTCCGCGCCGGAAAGCGAGAGGAAGGTCGCCTTCAGCTCATTTGCCGCGGCCTTTATGATAAGGGTCTTGCCCGTGCCTGGCGGGCCGAAGAGAAGCAGGCCCTTCGAGGGCTTGATATTGTACTGCTTCATCAGGTCCTCGTGGAGAAGCGGGATTTCAATCGCCTCTTTCAGCACGTCGCGCACGTGGTCCAGGCCTATTACGTCTGACCACTTCACTGAATCCTCCTTTTTCTCGGCAACGGCGCCTATCTTGCCGCTCCTCCTCTCAAAGTCGAGCCTGAACTTCTCGTAAGTCTCAAGCGCCTCAAGCGAAGTGGACGGCTTGACTGCCGCGACCACTGCAAGCAGGTGCTTCATCGAGATGGGGACAGTCCTCTTGGCCGCGCCAGCCTCGGAGGCAGCCATCCGCGTCGCCTCGGTCACTATGTTTTTCAAGTCAGCGCCGGAAAACCTGCCTGTCTTGTCCGCAAGCACTGAAAAGTCAATGTCAGCCGCCACTGGCAGCTTCTTCAGGTATACCTTGAATATGGCGGCCCTTGCGGCCTTGTCCGGCAGCGGCATGTAGATTATCTTGTCAAACCTGCCAGGCCTCATCAGCGCCGGGTCAAGCTGGTTGGGGATGTTGGTCGCGCCTATGACAATCACTTCCTGCTTGGACGCGAAGCCGTCGAGCTCCTGCAGGAAAAGCGACATAATCCTAGGCGCCACGTCGTCGTTCTGGTAGGAGTCGCGGCGCTTGCCTATGGAATCGATTTCGTCAAAGAACAATATGCAGGGGGCCTGCTTGCGCGCTATGGAAAATATCTCGGACACGTTTTTCTCGCTCTCGCCATACCACTGGGAGAGCAGGTCGCTTGATTTCACGTAATAGAACTGGTAATTGACCTCCTTTGCAAGCGCCTTCATCATCATAGTCTTGCCAGTGCCGGGGGGGCCGAAAAAGAGTATGCCCTTTGAGGGCTTGATGCCGTATTCGAATGCCAGCTCCTTGTTCTCAAGCGGCGTCACTATTGCCTCGCGCAATTCCTTTTTCACGTCCTCATAGCCGCCCACGTCGTCAAGGGATACCGCGCCTTCGGAGGATGCCATGTCCTGCAGCCCGAACTTGCTGAACTGGGACGTCTTTTTCGCGCGCTGGATGCTCTGCTCGCGGGAAAGGTTTATGCCGTAATGGTCAAGGCCGTAGAGCACGCCTATGGAGAGCAGGACGTAGGGTATGACAAGGAAGTCGAACACCACGCCGTAAATCATGGTGACAGCGAGGTTGTTCACTATGACAAGCAAAAGCGCCAGGCCTGCTATCGCCTGCTTGTATTTGGACTTGCGGAAATCCGAAATCCCGGGAAGCATGCCTATTGCGTAGAGTATGACGACCCATGACACCAGGTTGAAGACCGCCGCGTCGCGGACAAGAAGGGTCCCGATGTTCGAGAAAATGTGCTCGAACGCGGGCAGGACATAGCTGGCATTGTCAAACGAGAAAAGCGACATTATGGAACTGATTGCCGAGGGGACCATGTCCGCGAACCCCACGGCAGGCTGGGCATTGCTTGCGAGGAACTCGGCGCGTGTGTAAAGCGACACGTTCACTGGGACAAACCCGCTGTTTTCAACCACCCAGACCGAAGAGAGCAGCATCACAAGGAAAATCGCCGGGACAGACACAGACAGGCTTTTTCGCGAGCCGACCATTAGGGCGGAGATGGCCATGGCAAGCACGACAAAGCCCGAGAGGAAGCTGAACGGGAACGGGGCGAAGGGCGCAAGCACTATGATTTCCAAAAGCGCGATTATGTGCCAGTTCTGCTTGCCCTGGTCAGTGTTGAAGCTCTCAAAAAGCGTGATTGCAATCACAAGCATGTAAACCCAGCCGAAAACCGGCGACTGGTAGGCTACTGCCGGGAATGCCAGTATGACCCCCGCGGCGACCCCAAGCGGCGCCATGTAATATGCCAGGGCGCCGCACAGGGCTGCAAGCAGCACGATTATGGGCAGGGGATAGAACTGGAACGCGGAAAGCAGGAAAAGCGCTCCGAAAAACACAAGGAGGGCCGGGCCTATTGACTCGTTTTTTTGCAGGTATGCTAGGTTCGAGCGGACCTTTACGTCAAGCGAATTGATTTCCTGGTATTTTTGAGCTGTGCCTGGCATAGGATTTTGCTTGGCAGGAGCATCTTATTAATATATTATGGCTTTGGCGCGCCGGATTGGGCGGGCTCTAAGGCGAAGGCGGGAAAGCCTGATACTAATATAAATTATTCGTGGGTAAATAACAAGCAATAGGTATAAGCCCTAGCGGACGCAGATTAGTCCATATCTGCATGCGGCTTTGGAGCAGGGTGTTTCGATTGGCAAATGAATCTATGGTGATAAACTCGCTTGAAAAGAGCAACAACATACTCGTGAGCGAGGAGGACGCGGAACTTCTGAAATTCATAGAGCAGACAAAGCCCCGGATATACGTCATAGGCACCGGCGGCAGCGGCTGCAACACCCTGAACAGGATGCGCGAGATAGGGATAGAAGGCGTCAAATACATTGCCATGAACACGGACGCAATGCACCTTGTCAAGATAAAGGCCGACAAGAAGATACTGCTTGGAAAGACGATAACAAAAGGCATGGGCGCGGGCTCGAACCCATCGGTTGGCGAGAAGGCGGCCGAGGAGAGCAAGGAAGAGATAAAAAAGGCGATTGCGGACGCCACAATGGTATTCATAGCATGCGGCATGGGCGGCGGCACAGGGACAGGCAGCGCCCACATAATAGCCGAGGCGGCGAAATCCGCAGGCGCGCTCACCATAGCCGTCACCACGCTCCCCTTCAAGTCAGAAGGCAGGAGGAGGATGGAAAACGCCATAGAGGGGCTTGCGAAATTGAGAAAGCACGCTGACACCACCGTCGTGGTGCCAAACGACAAGCTCCTCACCATAGCCCCGGACCTCCCGCTCAACACCGCTTTCAAGGTGTGCGACGAGGTGCTTGCTGGCTCGGTCAAGGGAATCGCGGAGCTTGTAACAAAGGCGGGCCTTGTGAACCTCGACTTCGCGGACCTGAGGACAATACTTTCAAGCGCTGGATGCGCGGTCGTAGGCACGGGCGAGTCCACGATAGAGGCGAAGCCAGACCAGCGCGCGCTTGTAGCCATTGAGACCGCGCTCAACTCCCCGCTTCTGGACGTAGACATAACAAGCGCCGACAGGGCGCTCATAAACGTCATAGGCGGCGACGACATGACGCTGAAGGAGGCCGAGTTCATAGTGGCCGAAGTGGCAAAGAGGATAAGCCCGGTGTCCCACATAATCTGGGGCGCGAGGGTGGAAAAGGAGCTGAAGAAATCCTCGCTTAGGGTGCTCGTGGTGCTTGCGGGCGCGAAATTCCCGCAGTACAAGCTCGAGGACCCGCAGGCTCCCGCAACCGTCGAGGACCTGGACCTCGACCTGATAAACTAGGCGATTATTGGTGGTATAGATGGGATTCGTTGGAGAGCTTTACCAGAGGTCGATAAGGGTATTGAACGTTGCCTACAGGCCGCAGGAAAAGGAATTCGCCAGGATGGCGAAGATTACGGCCCTTGGCATGATAGGCATCGGGCTGATTGGCGCGGCGATACACTCGGTAATGAAGCTGCTTTACCTCTGAAAGGTTTTGCAGGGGCATGTTTTAGAATGGTGATATGATGTTGTACACATACAGGCTTACGGCAGGCCAGGAGAAGATAGTGGCTGAAATGCTTGCGAAAAGGATTGAGAAGGAAAAGCTTCCTATATACTCCATCGCGCTTTTCGAGGACCTCAAGGGCTACCTCATAGTAGAGGCGCAGGACGAGGTCACCGTCAGGCAGGCGGGGCTTAAAATCCCGCACATACGCGGCCTGCTCGCAAAAAACATGGAGCTTTCGGCGCTTGACAGCCTGATAGAGGCGGCAAAGCCTGCGGTGATGTCATTTGGCAAGGGCGACATTGTCGAGCTCATGTCCGGCCCGTTCAAGGGAGAAAAGGCCAAGATTATCAGGATTGACGAGAACAGGGAGACAGTCACAGTGGAGCTTACGGACGTGGCTGTGCCCATCCCTGTCACAATCAAGGCCGACATCATCAAGATACACCAGAAGGCCGCGGACGTAAAGGCATAGGCTCTGCGCGCTTCGGTTTTTTCTTTTTTTTTCCTTTCTTTTTCCCGGTTTTTTCACTTGGCATAGAGGACATGCCGACTGCTCTTCCAATGGCGAGTTATCAGAGGTTCCACTGGGATTTTTTTGAAATGTAATGAGAAAAAAGGAGAAAGTGCGGAAAAAGCCCGCATGGAAAACAAGAAGGAAAAGAAAAAATGAGAATCGAAGATAGCCAGCCTAAGCCCAAACTATCCCCATGCCCTTATCTATTCATATTTCTCTACAAGCGTGCTTGGGCCTGCCACCCTGCCCTCCACCGATTCCAGGTCGAACCCATACTCGCTTTTGACCTGCCTTATGCCGCTTGCCACGGCCTTCAGGCCGGATTTATCCGTCATGAGGACCACTGTCGGCCCAGTGTCTATCGAGTAATACACCGGAGTGCCCGCGTCGCGCAGAGTGCCGCACATGCGCATGACAGCAAGGGTCTCAGGCTCCCAGGCGACCTCGACAAAATGCCCCATGGTGACGGAGTGCAAAAGCAGGGTGTCTGCCTCGGCCATTTTGGCGACAGCCTCCCAGTCGTCCGCCTCGAGGTGGGCGAAAAACTCCTTCATCTGCTTTTTCCTAAGCATTGCCCATTCCTTGAAAAACGGGGAGAGGGGGGCGTGGTGGTGCGCTATCTCGGTCTTGAGTTTTATGCGCGAGTCTATAGGTATTGTGACAAGCCGCATATCGGCAAACTTGCCCCCGTCGACGCGCACTGAAAACGAGTCCTCGTGCGCAATGCCGGGGTATGAGAGCCAGACGGATATCCCGCCAGCCGCGCTCCTGCACCCGCTTCCTGCAAGCAGCCTGCCGAAAGCAGAGGTTAGAGTGGTGTTTTTCGCGTAATTTGCGCCCCATGCTGCCGAAATTGCCGCAGTGGCAAGCGCAGCGGAGGCGGAGGCCGAAGTGCCAAGCCCCTTGCCTGTCTTTTTCGCCTTTATGACGTTTTTTGAAACCACCCGCGCGGGCGTGTTGGAGCCCGCGTACTTTCTCACCTTGTCAAGCAGGTGGGTGACGCGCTCGCTTTCCCTCCCAAGCGCCTTTGCGCCGTTTATCTCGACCTCGTCGCCTGCAAGCGACTTGTCGAATTCCACGGAAGTCACAGTGTAGGCAGCGTCATTGTTCAATGAGACCGAGGGCATGAAAGTGGTGCGCCATTCCCAGTCGCATATGCCGTGGTATTTGAGTATGCCCTGGATTGGGTATGCCTTTGAGACTGCCCTGCCTTCAAGCTCCGGCTTTTTGGGAAGCGTGGGGAAAGCTGGGACATTGAAATTCTTTTTCAGGTATGAGAGGACAGAGGCGTTCTCATCCTCCCAGAACTTCGCGATGTCGGAAAACCCGTCGGGAACCTTGGTCTTGGCAGGCAAATCAATCAACCCCTAAAACATGAGTATTTCAGTGCTTTGAATCGGCTTTTTACTGGAAAATGGACAAGGCTGGCCCGCCTATTTCGCAGGCTCCGGCTGGGCGCCGCCGCGCTTCCTGAAAAAGAGCAGGTAGGCCACAACCGCCGCCGCAAGCCCGAGGACCGCGGCAATGACGGTCCCGCTGCTGTCGGAGACCACGTTGTAGAAAATCGCCTGCGTTTCCGAGTAGCCGTCCTTGTTTATGACCGCGCGTATCTGCCCTGCGGACTGCGGCATGAGTTCAAGCGGCCCCGCGCCGGTTGTGTAAGTCTTTCCCTCGAAGGACACCTGCGCGCCTGAAAGCGGCGTGCCCGTGCTGTCGGTCACTATGAGTTTGACGGCCTGCGGCGCGGTTATGTACCACGGGTCGAAGCGCGCCTCTATCTTGCCAGGCGGGGCAAGCGAGGACTTGACAAGGTCAAGCGACGAATACACGCCAGTCTCGACCTTGCCCGTGGAATCCACCACCCTGCACTCCACGGAGAACTGCCCGGGGACAATGTCGCCCGGGTCGAATGAATAGCTCCACTTAGAGTCTCCAGTGGCGCTCTCCCATTCGCCGCCATTGACGCGCAGCTGCACTTCCGACACGCCTGGCCGTGAGAATGCAGTCCCTTCGACATGGACAATCGCCTTGTTGACGTACTCGCCCTGCGCCGGGGAGTCGAAATTGCAGCCCGATTCGAGGGAATACACGCCCACCTGGCCGTCGTCGGAGGCGATGAATATGCCGCCGTCCACAGGCGCGAAGAACCTTGACGCCCCGCCCGTCTGGGTGCGAAGCGCGAGCGAGCCGCCCGCGGGGTCGACAAGGTAGAAATACCCGTCGTTTGAAGTGAATGCGAGAAGCCTCTCGCCGCCCGTGCCGGAGATTATCTGCATTTTGGACTGTATGGCCTCGCCTGTCTTGAATTTCCAGCGCTGCGAGCCGTTGAGCGAGACAGCGTAGGCGTAATGGTCATTGGAGCCGAAAAATACCATGTCGAGATAGGATACGGGGGTCGAAGACACCCAGCCCGCGGTCTCGAAATTCCACAGTTCCCTGCCGGTCAGGCTGTCAAACGCGTGCAATGAATTGGACGTCTCGCCGAGATAGACGCGGTTTTGGGAGTAATATGGGGCTGAAAGGAAAGTGGGCGACGTGGCCTCTGACCAGACAAGCGTGCCCATGTTTGCGTCCACAGAATAGAGCGTGCCATTGGCCTCGAAAAACGCGTAGTTCTGGGAGAAGCCAAGCGGCGACGATATCGCCTGGACAGGGTATGACCACCTGATGGCCCTGGTCTGCGGGTTTATCAGGTATGCCCCGTATGAGCTTGCGAAAATGTAAGGCGGCACCATTGTGAGGCTTGTGACATAGCCAGTTGTGCGGTTGTTTACCGAGAGGTTCATGAGGGCCTCGGCCGCGCCTGTCTGCGAGCCTATCCTGTAAATGGCGCCTGATTTGGTGCCTACGTACGCATATGAATCGTCGCACGCAATTGCCGACGGGACCTGCGAGCCTGGCAATGACGCTGTCCATGACTCCTGGCCGCTTGAGGCCTGGTACAGGCTAACCGAGCCGTCGCCAAAGCCCACATACGCCGAATCAGAACACAATGAGATTGAAATCACCGGCCTGCCGGTGGACTTTTTCCACACCGCCACGGGATATGACAGTGGCACAAGAAGAAGGATGAAAATAAAAAAAAAGGGGAGGAGGTTTTTTCCCATGCTCACGCAGCCTTCAATTGAGAATCGTATTCTCCGGAATTGACAGACTTTATGATTGCCCTGGGATCCTTGCCTTCGCAGGTCACGCCGAGGGAGACGCAGGTTCCGAGGACCTCGTTGACGCCCGCCTTCAAGGACTTTGAAAGCGTGCCGCCCTGCTTCATCTTTGCCACCTTCATTGCCTGGGCAAAGGTAAGGTTGCCGACTGTCTCGCCCTTCTCCTTCCTGCCTTTCTGTATCTTGAGCTCTCCCTTGATAAGTTCCCCTGTCGGAGGCGAGCCGACCTCTATCTCGAACGTCTTCGCCGCCTTGTCCACTATGACCTTGACGGGGACCTTCAGGCCCGCGTAGATTTTCGTCTTCTCGTTGATAGTGGCGATAATCTGGCCTATGTTCATCCCTGTCGGGCCGAGTGCCGGCCCCAAGGGCGGGCCTGCCGTGGCCTTTCCGCCCTCAACTATGGCGGGTATTGTCATCTTCATAAAATACACCTGTTTCGCGATTTTTTTGCGACAAAGAAGCGCCGGGGAAATTCCGCATCTGCCCGGCTTGTCAGCATTGCGTGGGTTAATATGCTGTTAATTTATTTAAAAATCATTCGGAAAAGGCAAAATTGCCCCCCGAATCGCCAAAAAGCCGGCATTAAGCGGCCCCATGCCTGCCTTGGGCGCGGGCGGATAGGTTATAATTATTATGAAATCCAATATAATGCACTGCAGGGGAAACGGGTTTATGCAAACGCGTTTGCGGCGGTGTTGGATATGTTCGATTTTGACAAGAAAGGCGAGGGGGACACGGGCGAGGACGAGTTCTTCGGCCCCAAAATCAAAATCATGGGAGTGGGCGGCGCGGGCTGCAACACCATATTCAGGATGAGCAGGGAAGAGCATTCCTCTAAGGTCCCGATGATTGCCGCCAACACCGACCAGAAGCACCTCAACACCATTTCAGGCGGGGTGAAAAAGCTCCTCCTTGGCAAGTCTGTCACCAACGGGCTTGGCGCAGGCGGCTACCCCGAAGTGGCGATGAAGGCAGCCTTGAATTCAAAGGAGCAGATTGAAAGCGAGATTGCGGGGACTGACCTGCTTTTCCTCGTGGCAGGCATGGGCGGCGGGACGGGCACCGGCGCGGCCCCGGTCATTGCCGACATTGCCAGGCAAAGCGGCTGCCTGGTGGCCTCTTTTGTCACCTATCCATTCAAGCTCGAGCGCGCCCGGCTTGCAAAGGCACGCGACGGCATAGACAGGCTCAAGGAAGTCTCGGACACCATGGTAATAATAGACAACAACAGGCTTCTCGACTGGGCGCCTAATGTCCAGATTGAAAAGGCGTTCCAGCTTGTAGACGACATAACCGCCCGGGCAGTCATGGGCATAAGCGAGACAATACTCGAACCATCGCTCATAAACGTGGATTTCGCAGACCTGCGCTCCATACTAGAAAACGGCGGGGTGAGCATGATGTCGCTTGGAGAGGCGTCAGGCATAGACCGCAATGAGGAGATTATCAAGGCCACGCTTACAAACAAGCTCCTCGACATCGACACAAAGGGCGCGAAAGGCGCGCTTGTCCACCTTGCAGGCGGGGCGGACCTGACGCTTGGGGACGCCAACCACATCGCCGAGAGCCTGACAGAATACGTGCCCGAAGACGCCAACGTGATTCTCGGGGCGCGCGCGCAGGAAGGGCTTGAAAGGTCCATCAGGGCGATGGTGATATTCACAGGCCTGAAGGACAGCTACAAGCTCGGCTAAATTTTCTTTTCTTTTAGATATTCCTCCAATGCCACAGTGGCATAGGAGCCGGACTGCAATGAGAACTCGAACCATTCCCCGTCAAACGAGAAATCCACGCACTTGGCGTAGGCGCTTCTAAACCCGCCCCTTGCGGAGAGTTCGGGCATGCCGGGGACCTTGAAGTCTTCGGGCTTTATCGAGAGCGAATCCATGGCCTCCGACTCGTAGGGGTTCAGGGATTTGGCCTCGTGACCCACGAGGCGCAATGCTATGTTTTTCCCGCCGGATTTCTTATCAGGCACGGGCGAGAGCAGGCCCGGGATGAAAAACCCGCCCTTTTCCATGCAGTAATGCTCGCCTGAAACAAGGGAGGGCCTGAAATCAGCCGCGTCATGCCGCAAGTCAAGGGTCATGTTGAACACATGGGACTGGACCGCGTGGACAAAAAGAAGCAGTGTGCTCCTTGGCATGGCCCTAAGCGCGCCAGCGTAATCCGACGGCCGCACGGCAAGATGCGAAAGAATCTGCCTCTCGCCTGACAGGTGCCTTGGGAAATAGCCAAGCGCCTTCTTGAAATCGAGGCTCCCCTCAAGCTCTCGCCTTGCAATCCTGTAAGATTCTGGCTCTGCGCCCGGGCTTGAAAAAAGGTAGGCCTCGCATGCGGCCTTGAAGTCCCCCCTAAGCAGGTGCACGCCGATTTCATGCGTGTTCTGGCGCAATGAGCCAAACCTCTGCCTGCCAAAATAATTCAGGAAAAACCCGCCCGTCTCCTTTCTGATTTTAGACACTGTGCGCTTTTCCTGCGCCTTGGGCATCGGCTTTGCCCTGCCTTTGCCGGCCTTCGCGGCACTGCCCGGCACCCGGCCTAGATGTTTTATCCTGAACCTGTTCCCAAGCAATTCGCCGATGCGCACCCTTGAATTAGACTCCCACGCGCCGAGGATTTCAATTCCCCGCAAGTTCAGCGAGAGGAGTTCGGCAGGCTTTGCGCCCAGGCACGAGGCAAGCTGCACTGTGGTGGCGTTCTTGTCCTTGTTCCCCGCGGCATTGAACCTTTTTGAGGAGGCGTGCATTTTCCTTGCGATCTCCGAAAGCGCCGCGGTGGTCGTCCAGCCGGACTTTCTCATGGCAAACCTGCAAAACCCGCCGGAATCCTGCGCATTACGCGCGGGGGAGAACTTCCCCTCAAACGGCAGCGGCGTGCCGTCGGGCAGAATCTCGCTTACGAAAAACGTCCCCGGCGAGTCGCCATACGAGCCGCCAAGGCCGGCAGTTTTTGAAAGGAACCTCATTGCAAATTACCACTTGGAATGTGTTGTTTGGCCGCGAAAAACCCGTTTTTGCATGGGCGGGCGGGTTTCTACGCGTTCAGGGAAAAATCATCCCCCCAATTATGGCAAACCGCGGATATATTCAATGAAATGCGCATATTTAATACGAGGGTTGTTTGCCAGATGGCGCTCATAAGCCGATCAAGAGCGCCATATATAAACCTTGATTAGGATAAGGTGAGTTTGCATTTGCTTAGTTTTGGCTGTTTGCCATGAAAAGCAACTGGAAAGGCGCGAACATGCAACTCATAATATGCGAAAAGCCGAAAGTGGCTGAAAAAATCGCCTATGCCCTTGCCGACGGCCCTGTAAAGAGGGTCGCCAAAAACGGCATATCCTATTTTGAAATCCAGAGGAAGGGGATTGACATAGCCATAGCCTCGGCAGTGGGCCACGTGTATTCCCTTGACGAGGAGAAAAAGACCACCGGGTATCCGGTGTTTGACATCAAGTGGAAGCCCGCCTATGAGGTGGACAAGGCAAGCGGCTATACCCGCGCTTACGTGAAAAACATAGAGGACCTCGCCACAGGCGCGAACGAGGTCATATCCGCATGCGACTATGACATCGAGGGCAGCCTGATAGGCTACAATGCCATAAGGTTCGCGGGCGGCAAGAAAGACGGCAAGAGGATGAAGTTCTCCGCCCTCACCAAGGACGACCTCGTGGACGCTTACGAGCAGAGGGCGCGACTCGACGTTGAAAACGCGCAGGCGGGCGAGGCAAGGCACATGCTTGACTGGTATTACGGCATAAACCTCTCGCGCGCGCTCATGTCCGCCATAAGGAAGAAGGGGATATACAAGGTAATGTCCATAGGCAGGGTGCAGGGCCCGGCGCTCTCAATCCTTGTCAAAAAGGAAAACCAGATAGCGGCTTTCAAGTCCGAGCCGTACTGGGAAATACACGGCAAGTGCAAGGAAGTGGAGTTTTCCCATTCCAGGGACAGGTTCACAAAGGAGGAAGAGGCAAAAAGGGCCCTTGCCGAGTCGAAAGAGGACTCAACAGTGGCCTCAATGGAAAAGAAGCAGTTTTTCCAGGAGCCGTCGCCGCCATTTGACCTGACAAGCCTGCAGGTAGAGGCCTACAGGCAGTTCCGCTTCGACCCGAGCGCCACGCTTGCGCTGGCGCAGACACTTTACGAGGGTTCGCTTATCTCGTACCCGAGGACGAGTTCGCAAAAGCTGCCATTGAAACTCAACCATCCAAGGATACTCCAGGCGCTCTCAAAAAACCCGGCATATGAAAAACTTGCAAAAAAACTACTCGATTCCAACCTTCTCAAGCCCCACGAGGGCAAGAAGGAAGACCCGGCGCACCCGGCAATACACCCGACAGGGCAGCTAGGCGACATAGGCGAGCGCGAGAAAAAGCTCTATGACCTGATAGTAAAGAGGTATTTCTCATGTTTCGCGCCGCACGCGAAGCGCGAGGGCCAGAAAGTCGTTTTGGATTCCGGCACGCAAAAATACCAGGCTTCGGGCAACAGGACTGTTGAGCCCGGCTGGTTCGAGTTTTACGCGCCATACCTGAAGCTTGACGAGGTCACCCTGCCGCCTTTTGACAAGGGCGAGCATGTGAAGCTCACAGGGCTCAAGATGGACATGAAAATGACCAAGCCCCCAAAAAGGTACACTCCGGCGTCCATAATATCCGACCTTGAAAAGCTCAACCTCGGCACGAAGGCCACGAGGTCAGTGGTCGTGGACACGCTTTTCAAGCGCGGCTACCTGGAGGGGAAAGGCTCGATAACAGCCACGCCGTTTGGCATTTCCGTTTATAACACCCTGCACAAGAACGTGCCTGAAATACTCGACGAGGACCTCACGCGAAACATAGAGGACGAGATTGAGAAAATCCAGACAGGCGCGGTCAAGCCGGAAAAAGTCGTCAAGGACGGCAAGGACGTGCTTGTCAAAATAATAGACGAGTTCAAGCAGAACGAGGCAGAGGTCGCGATGGAGCTTGCCGCCGGGTTCAGGCAGAAGGAGCACTCCGAGAGCATAATAGGCGCGTGCAACAAGTGCGCGGACGGGATGCTTCGCGTGATACAGACGCGCGCGGGCAAGCAGTTCGCGGGATGCACGAATTACCCGAAATGCACCAACATGTTCCCGCTCCCGGCAGGCGCGAAAATACAGCCGCTCAACGAGAAATGCGAGAAGTGCGGCACGCCGAGAGTCAGGGTCATAAGGGCGGGCAAAAAGCCCTTTGACATGTGCCTCGACTTCGACTGCGAGACCAAGAAGGGCTGGGGCAGGAACACGAAACCCGTGGCAGGCGGCACTCAGGCGGCAAAGCCGGCAACCCCGATGGCAAAAACCCCTTCACAGGCAGTTCCGGCGCCCGCCATGAAATCATCACCAACACAGCAAGCAAAGCCGGCCCCCGCTACAACAGGTTCAACGCCCGTTTCAAAGCCAGTTCCCGCGCCTTCAAAGCCAATGAGCCTGGACGATACCATAAAGCAGATGCAGTTGCAGTCCAAGCTCGGCGAAGCCGCCAAGGCTGAAAAGCCTGCCGCAAAGAAGAAAGCTGCGCGCAAGCCGCGCGCGAAAAAGAAGGCAGAATAGCGCGCCCTGTTTTTCATGGGAAGCATGCCCGTATAGCCCGGGCCATGCCAAAAAAAGGCAATTTGGATAGCCCAGCCGGGGGGTAGGCAATGGCAAGGAAGAAAAAGCAAATTATTTAATATAAGGGGTAAAATAAGATTGAGGCGACTAAGATATGAAACTCTGGACTATCGTTCTTTCCATGGCAATAATCTCTGCGCTGCTTGGCGGCATGCTTTTTGCCGCCTGCACGCCGGGGACAACAAACGGCTTGTGCTGCATAGACGGCACTGAATCAGGAAACTGCATGACAGGCAATTACACGGGCTATTACTGCAATGCCCCGGCATACTCTTTCAGGGCGAACAAGTGCGGCTGCCCGGCGGGCTATGTGGCTGACACCAGCGACGCCACAGGGTGGAACTGCGCGCTTTCGGCATGCCCTGGCGGCTACACGCTAAACACCTGCATTTCAGGGCAGGCGCCCCTGTTTTGCAGCGCGGGCGGAGTGCTCCAGAACAAGTCCACCACGTGCGGCTGCCCCACTGGCTTCAAGCCATCAGGCGACGGATGCGTGGCGAAGAACTGCGTTGACGACCCGACAGTGTGCTCCACGAACCAGACCTGCGACACAGGCTCGTCTACGTGCGTGCAGAAATCCGGCTGCCAGTACGACAACCCCAAGTGCGGCAGCGGCAAGATTTGCAACAGGATAACTGGCCAGTGCGAATACGAGTCTTCTGTCCCGAACGGATGCATGTACGGCAACCCGTCCTGCGACTCGGGATACACCTGCGTTGACGACTCAAACGGCGGCTCGTGCGTGAAGAACCAGGCGCCGCCTGCGGACAACTCGTCCACAGACACAGGCTCGGGCTCTGGAAGCGCGTTTGTTGAGTACGACAACACGAAAGCCTCGACATGCTGCCTTCCGGCGTCAGGGCTTGTCCTGCTGTTCGGCGCTGTAGGCTACTTCGAGTACAGGAAGAGGAATTAGGTTCCCTCGACTGTTTTTCCTCTTTTTGTCTTCTTCTTTTTTTCTTTCATTTTCCTTCTTAGTTATAGGGCAAGCCCTCGGAGGGGAAAGGAAATCTAATTAAATGCTTAATGTGAGAAAATAGCCTGCTACTTTTAGATTACATAGTGGCCACGGTGGTGTAGCTTGGTAGCACAGGGGCCTGTGGAGCCCTTAGCCCGAGTTCAAATCTCGGCCCTGGCCCATATCAATGCTTCGCATTGATGGAATATGAACCAGCAGGGCCGTTTGCCCTGCGGGCAAATCTCTCGCAAACCTCCTGTGGTTTGCTCGATCTCGGCCCTGGCCCTCATTGACCTTCGGTCAATGGAAATGAGATGCCAGTGCCTTCTTGACCTCACTGCGTTTCGGTCAAGTCTCGTAAAATTCTGCGGAATTTTCCGATCTCGGCCCTGGCACAGAAACTTGTTTTTCACTGATTATCTACTACTAAGAAGTCAGTCTGATTCGACCGAATATAAGAAACATTCATATCAGACCAT
This sequence comes from Candidatus Micrarchaeia archaeon, assembly GCA_041650395.1. Lineage (GTDB taxonomy): Archaea > Micrarchaeota > Micrarchaeia > Anstonellales > VGKX01 > JAKALW01. The sequence goes on from JBAZLG010000001.1 coordinate 178,705, forward strand.
TCTACGGACACTTGGACTGTCCAGTTACCACTAGAATTTACGGGATAACTACTCCAATAAGTTAGAGATGAATGATTTTTAGAGAACCAAGTAAATTGTGGCACATCTTTAATCCAAGTAACATTTACATTATAGGGAAGTTCGGTAGGATCCTGAATCACAAAATCAATGTATGCAAGACTGTTCAATTTAAATGTGCTATTACGAGGTTTAAGAGTATTTATACTAATGAGATATTCAGAAGGAAGAGTTGTATCGTTTCGAGGTATAAAAGAACAACGCGATATTCTCAGTATACGTGTAATATTTGAGTTATTTATTGGCTTCAATTCAAGATAGCCATGATATCCCAAATCTCTAAACTCTTGTTTAATATAATAAAATCTCAAATCACCAAAAGAAAATTCTGAATCAACGGTTGGCAATTGAGTAGTCACGTTCAGTGTTCCATCGCTGTTGTAGAGACTCAGAATCACAGGAGTAGAGTTATATATAGCCAGAGAATTATTGAATTTTATGAAATACCAGAAATGAGACGTAAAATCGCTTAAGTAATAATCCTCATGAACAATTCCGATTGCAGGCGCACATGCAAAAAATGGTTCAGTATCATTTATTATGGCTATTTTTGCTGGAACAATTTGACCAACGGGGTGTAAAATTAAGAGTAATGCAAAAAGCACTACACAACAGGTAATTATAAGTAAGAATAATTGTTTTGTTAGTTCTTTTTTAAGTAAAGGTAATTTAATCAGTTCAAAGGGAAAACCAGTAATTCGTGCTATATAATCCATAAAACAATAAAGTAAAACTATGAATAGATAACTAAATAATGCATACAGAAAAACTATACTATCCACAGGTATAGAAGAAGTAATAATTGAATAATACGCGAAAAGTGAGATGCCTAAGGAAATACCTAGAATAGCCATAACAATGTTAAAAAATTGCCGCCATCTTCGTTTAATAATTGCTTCTCTATTTTCGATATCAAAAATGAGCTTGAGTTGATATAACGAAACTGCTGACAATACGATTATAGCTACAAAAGAAGAATTTGTGGTTAGACCGTTTAGCTGCTCAACAATCATGTTGCCGCTAGTCAAATAATGAATTGAGATAGAAATGAGGCCATACAAAAAGCCCAAACATACATAAAATACTTCTCCGATTATAAGAGAAAAAATGATTTTATCAAAGTAATCTAATTCGAAGAAGCCGCATTCATTTTTTGAATTATGTTTAGTGTAAGTAATTCTCTTATCTGAAATAAGGAAATACAGATAGAAAAAAAGATAGCCAAATATGAATATGATTGGAAGATAATAAGTTGGCTGGAGTGGAAGAAGTGATAATAAATTATCTTCAATTCCTGCCATTCAAATCATTTATTTAATCCCGATTGAAATATCTTACAGATACCCCATTTAAAATCCCATCATCCCGCATATAAAAATTATATTTCTACTTTTTTCTCTTTACTTCGTGTTTGTCTTCATGCTTCTCCGCAATTCCTATTTTGTATTTCCCTGCGGCGAGGAGGTAGATGAACAGGGCGCAAACGCCAATGAACGCGAGGTAGGACGCGAATGTCACCGCGTCGGGGGCGGCGGAGCCGTATATGTCCGAGCCCATGAAGCTGACCATGTAATCAAACACGGAGCTTGCAAGCAGGCAGATGAATGTTACCAGCAGCGCGAGGTTCGCCTTGTTGAACCTGCCCTCGACAACGAGATAGGCAAGCGCGAACACATAGACAAGCTGGGGTATGTGCGTTATCAGGAGGGCGAAGAGGATTTTGGCGCCATAGGAGCCAAAGGCAGATTGCAGGGAGCCTGAAAAATCGACAATCCAGTAGGCGAGGCACGCCACAACGTAGGCGGCAAGCGATGGCTTTAGCACTGCGATGAATGCCGATTTTCTGAATTCCAGCGCCACGTACATTATGGCAAAGAACGTGATAATCGAGAACGGCAGGGAGAAGAGCATGCCAAGCAGGCTAAGCAACGAGGCAGGTGAAAGCCATTGTGGGGATATGAGGGAGCTTGACGAAACCACAAGGAAAAGCCCGAGAATGCTTGTTATGAAGTAAAGCCCGCTGTACGCCAGCAGGTCTGGAATGCCGGTTTTTTCGCCGAGGAAATAGCCTGAAACCCCCATGGCTGCAAGCGGGAACAGGAAGGGCATGAAAAGCGATACCAACCCGCCAAACACCCCGACGTCAATGAAATAGAACGGCGCTGAAAGCATTGCCAGAAGCAGCATGGAGCCAAGGAATATCTCCGCGTGCTTCCATGTCATGTCTATATCTGTGGAATAAACATTGAATTTCATTGAAAATCCCCCGAAACCAAATGCCTTGCTTCCAAATGGAACGCACAGGAGTTCATTCCTGAAACTTCACGCGGTCGTCCCTTTTCTGCCTGCCTATGCGCACAAGAAGCGTTGTCCTGTATAGCCTTTTCCCCTCCTTTGTCTGGCCGTGCAGCTTCTCTGTCCTGACATAGCCAAGCGCAAAGGCGTTTAGCGCCTCAATCGCCTTTGCCCGCTCGCCCGCGTAGACGTCAAAGCCCTCCTTTAGTTCCTCTTCCTTGCATACAAAGGACTTCTCGGCGAGATAGCCTGCAACCTTGTCCGCTGTTTTTTTCAGGAGGTTGCGGTTCTCGCCCCTGAACTGGATTATGGCCTGGAACGCCCCGCCGCTTTTGCGCGAACATTCGGTGCATATGGATTTTTTGAGAATGACTGGCACGTGCTTTTGGACCTGCACAAGCGAGCCCTGGAACGGTATCATTGCCGTGGCATAGCCGGAGTCAAGGTCGTATGTGACCTGCTCGCCCGCCCCCGAAAGTTTCGCCAATGCGAATTCCAGTATCTTTTCCCTGTCGTTTGGCACCCACTTGTTGCCAAGCATGACCTTGCCGCACCTGCCGCATTCCTGGACCTCTATGGATTCCGGGAATTTCGGGGAAATCGGCACGTGCTCTATGCAGAAGGGCCCAATGAACTGGACCTTTGACGACTCGGCCCCGCATACGGGGCAGATTTTCACGTGCGCGTTTGTAGAAACCATAAGAAACAGCCCATTCATCCCATAATCAGCCGCAAAGACTTATATTTATTGCCACGAAGTAATTTATAACATGGACGACGAACGCGCTGCTGCCAATTCCGAGATAAGGTACATCACGGTCGAGCTGATGAAGCTTGCGGCAAGGAAGAAAAAGCCGTTTGCCCAGATGGCGCACGAATTCGTGTCCAACACATACACGCTTGAGAATCTGATAAGGAAACGGCTTGACAGCGCTGCGGCAAAGAAGAGCCCGAGCAGCAAGAAGGACAGGATTTGAGCCGCTTCTTTTGGCATGGCGGGAAACGCCCCGGCAAGGCGCGGACAGGCCGAGTGAAAAAATGGACAACACTAAGAAAGCTGTGATGCTGACGCGGTTCATGTTCAGCACCCCAACAAGTCTCGCCTCCATCGGATTGCTCATGCTCACCGGCGCCCTCTTCGGCGTCCTCGCGCAGCTGCTCACGAGGGGGCAGGTCTTCGACGGCATACTCCTCCACTCGCTCGAGGGCATATTCCTCATCACCACGCCCGCGATACTCTCCGCTCTGGCTCTCTTGGCATTCAAGAACAAGCAAAGCCCCAGGAGGGTCTTTTTCCTCTCCGCAGTGTGCGCGCTTGTATATGCCGCGCTGTTCCTCGCCTCTATAGCCACCAGGGCGCAATTGGGGATACACTCGCAAAACATAATCTTCATAGCCTTTGGCATCACGTTTGTCATGTGGTTCCTCATAGCCAAGTTCGTTTTCAACCTCCAGCGCTCCGGGCTGATTTTCGCCATAATACAGGCGCTCTTCAACGCCATTTTCCTCTCCATAAACAATTACATAGCCATAAACTACAATCCCATAGACATACTGCTGAAGACTTACTTCGCCGCCTTCGTGTTCCTGGCGGGCGCATACGCGGCGTTCTGGGTTATCGACGCCCCCATGAAAAGGAATTTCGGGATTTCGGCAACAAAAGCGATAACTCTTTTCCTTGGCCAATGGCTCTCCGCGTCCCAGGACCTGGAGGAGACCTTCGACTTCATAGGCGAGGACATAACGACGTACGTGGCTTTCATGTCCTTCAAGGCAAAATCAAAGCACGTAGTTTTCGCTGTGCCATACGTGCACTACGGCCCATTCGGCAACCTAGGGGGCTCCGAGTTCTCTTACAGGATTTGCGAGGAGCTCGAGCGCAGGACGGAGTGCAAGTGCATAGCTTTCCACGGGACCGCAAACCACGACTTCGACCCCGTTTCCCATGACGAGCTTGGAAAGATAGCAGGCGTCATTGAGAAGGGAATCGCAAAGGCAAGGCACGAGGCTGCGAGGGCTTCCTATGCTTTTGGCAGGGTAAAAAGCGCGCATGCGCAGTGCTTCAGGATAAACAATACCGGCTTTTTCGGGCTGAGCAGGGCGCCCCTGACAACGGAGGACATAGACTTTGGCGTCGGCACCACGCTCATGACGCTTGCTGAAAAGCACGTTTCAAACGCCATAATGGTGGACCAGCACAATTCCGAGACAGGGGACATAACGTATTTCGGCGCGGGCAACCCGGCGTCGTTCGAATACCTCGACGCTGTGGAACAGGCGGCTGAAAAGGCAGGCAGGGAAAAAGAAGGCGCCACGAGGATAGGCTTCGCGCGGGCAAAGGCGCAGTCGAGGTCCATCGGCTCCGGCGGGATAAAGACCGCCGCAATCGAGATAGGCGGGCACGTCCACTTCATCGTGGTTTCGGATTCAAACGGCGTCACGCCCGAGTTCAGGGAAAAGGCCATAGAGGCCATAACGAGGATGTGCAGGAAGGAGAAAATCGGCCTCGGCTCCGTGGAGGTATATACTACGGACACGCACCAGCTCAACATGGTCAGGGGCGTGCTTAACCCGCTTGGAAGCATGGACGAGCCGGAAGCCCTCGAGCTCATGGAGATAAGCGCGGTAGAGGCGTACAGGGACCTGGAGGCGTACGAATTCGCTTCCGGCAAGGAAAGGGTGCAGATAAAGGTATTCGGGCCGAGCCAGTCGACAGAGATAATAAGCACTGTCAACTCCATCTGGGCGATAGCAAGGATAGCCATACCCGTTATAATAATAGCCGCCCTGGCGCTTATCGTCTACGGGCTTTCACGGTTTTGAGGGGGCTTCGCCAGGATAATGTGTGAAGCCCGGCTAGTGGCGTGGAAAAACGCGCGAGGCCTGCGCGGCTTGGCAAGAATCGGATGTGCATGGCATGAAAATACTTTTCTTTTCAGACACTTACCTGCCAAACAGGGACGGCGTTGTGAGCGCAATGCAGGGATTGAGGCGCGAGTTTGGCAGGCTCGGGCACAAGGCATTCGTATTCGCCCCTGGCAAGCCGGCTGACGCGGACGAGGGCGCCATGCTCTTCCCTTCCGTGCCTTTCCTGCCATACCCGCAGTACAAGGTGGCCATATTCCCGCACGGCGCACTCGCGCCCGCAAGGAAAATCAGGCCAGACGTGATACATTCCCACGCGCTTGCCACGATGGCGGTGTCGGCGTCCATGTGCGCCAGGAGGCTTGGCGTGCCTTCGGTTGCGACGTTCCATACAAGGGTCACGGACGCTACGCACTACGTATCCAAGAACAGGATGATTTCAGGCGCTCTCCAGACAGCAGGCTGGGCGTATTTGAGATGGCTTTTCTCAAGGTTCGACCTGGTGACAGTCCCAAGCGCGCACTCCAAAAGGGAGCTTGAGGCCCACGGCATTGAATGCATGGTGGTGCCAAACGGCGTGGACACCTCACGGTTCAAGCCGCAGGGGGACAAGGCTACACTTGGCGCGCCAAAAGGCGTGCCAGTGGCGCTTTTTGTGGGCAGGATTGTAAGCGAGAAGAACATTGAGTTCCTTTTCAGGATTGCCATGCACATGAAGGCCAGGTCAATGCGCGCCATGTTCGTCATCGCAGGGAAAGGCCCGGCACTTGGCCAGTTCAGGTCCCAGGCCGCGTCCCAGGGGCTTGCGGACTATTTCCATTTCATGGGTTTTGTCGAGGACAAGGACCTGCCCGGGCTATATAGGGCTTGCGACTGCCTTGTCCAGCCGTCAAAATTCGAGACCCAGGGCCTTTCGGTGCTCGAGGCGATGGCATGCGCGAAGCCCGCCATAGTGCTCAAAGGCTATGCGCCTGCGGAATGCGTTGAGAACGGGAAAAACGGGTTTGCCCTGCCGGAAGACCCGGAGAAATGGGCAAAGGCCATTTCCAAGTGCTCCGGCCCAGGGCCTTATGGCAAGGCGGCTAGGGCGGCGGCGCTCAAATACTCCTCGGGAAAGGCCGCAAGGATGATGCTTGGCGCCTATGCCCTTGCGGCGAAAATCCACGCCGGGAAAAACAAGCCTGCCAAAAAAGCCTGACTGCCGGCCTCTTTCCAGAAATATTGCCTTTCAAGTCGGCTTTATCTCCTTTATGAAGTCAGGGAACTTTGCCACGGTGACAAGCTTGAGCCTGCCCTGGTAAATCTCCATTTTCAGGCTGACCCTGGCCGGGTCGGTCGAGGAGAGGGAGGAGAAGAAGCGGTCCTTGTCAATCTCGCGCTCGAACACGATTATCGTAAGTCCGAGCGGGGCGGTATTGAACGCCTTTGCAGCCACGTCCGACGACGAGTCGTATATGTGGACGTATACCTCCTGGCCCGCCACGAATTTCACGTCATAGTCGTCCGACTCGAGCATGGGCGAGAACCGCACCGCGCTGTTGACGAAAATGTCGCGCAGCTGCCTGAACATGCACAGGTAATGGGCCGAGTGCCCGGACGCCTCTATCCATTCGTTGAGGCCGTAGAACCCGTACTTCTCGAATGCAAGGCCGGACTTCTCTATCTTGTCGAGCACGCGCTCGAGGTTGTAATCCCCTATGATGATGGGCTTGCCGTTGTGAGAGAGCTTCCTGAAGGCGTTTTTTATCTCCGAGAGCTTGAGCGGCATGTATTCCCATGAATAGTCCTTGTTGACCTGCCTGAATATGTTTACCACGGTGTCCTTCCTCACGGGTATCTTGATGTTGGCTATGGGCGGGAAGTCGGGTATGTCGAGGCCGAAGAGCTCCTTGTCGGGTATGCGCAGGAAAAAGCCAGCGCCGAATACCACCGCCGCAAGGCCCGCAAGCAGGAGGAAAAGCGGGTCGTCCCAAAACGCCTTCGACACCACGTAGGTCAGGGTTACGTCCTTTGTGATTCCCCTACCCTGGCGCGGTCCGACGGTTATGGAGAACGTGTAATTGCCCGGGTCGAGCGGGCCGGTGGAATAGTCAATCTGGTCTGTCTGGGTGTAAATCTTCTCGTTTTCGCCGTTCATGGTGGCAGAGGCGCTTGCGAAGCGGACCTTTTGCGCGCCGCCGGCATTGACGCTGAACAGGAAAGAGCCGCGCGAGAAGTCCTTCTTGTCCACGCTTATGTTTATGCCCGGGACCTCAAGAACCGACTTGGCGTATATGTTTCCCGTGTTGTCGACAATGCGCAGGAGATAGGTGCCAGGCTCGAGGTCTGGCCTGTAGTCGAAGGGGAAAAGCGAGCCAAGGTTTATCGGGTCCCTTGAAAGCGCCACGGGCGTGCGCACCAGATCGCCGTTTTCAAGCGTCTGGAGATAGAGTATCTTGCTCCCGCCCGCCGGGTCCCTGAAGTCCGCCGAAAGCCTGACTGGCTGGTCGGTTATGTAGGACGAGAGCACCTCGACGCCGTCGCGGGAGAACAGCTCGCCGTTTTGGCGCTTCCAGACAACCAGGTTCTTGCCATAGCCGATTTTCTCGCTAGTAGAATTCGACGTCGCCGTCGAGACGAAGCGGGCGTACTGCCCCTCGTTCTTGTACGGGCTCGTGTAAACAAAGAACTGGCCCGAACTGCCGCTGGAATTGAGCCCTATTGTCTGGTATGCGGATGCCACGGGCGTGAGCCAGACGAATTGCGACACTATGTTGGCGACGTCCCTTGCGGCAAGCGAGCCGTCGCTTGACCAGCCGGTGTCGAGGGTCTGCGGCAGGGCCAAAAACGCGCCGCCATTGGAGCCTTCAAGCACCGACACTGCCCCGAAGAGGACCTTTGCCGGCCTTTTCGTGGACGCGAGCTCGTATGTAGGGTCGAAAAGCGACGTGCCGTTCTTCTCGGCGGGGGTGTAATCCGTCCCGACCTGCTGGAAGCGCAGCCCGAGCCTGTCGGCAACCGACTTGTCGGTCTGGAGTATGGTGCCCTTGTCGTCAAGGTAGAACCTGTCAAAGCGCAGGCCTATGTATACCACCACCACGCCCCTGTCAATCAGGGTGTCGTAGGTGAAGTTCGAGTCCGAATAGCCAAGAAGCGAGCCGGGCATGTAGCCTGTCGGGACTATGAGGACCGAATTGGATGGAAGCCTGTCAAGATACGCGGGGTTGAGGTCCGAGACTGAAAAGCCCTCCTGCCCGAGGTATTTCTCAAGCTCCTTCCTGAAGATTGGGTATGAGTCCGCGCGCGAGCGCGCCCCGCCAAGCACGAAAATCTGGCTTGGTATCGGCTGGTCATATACGCGCAGGGAGAGCAGGGCATAGTCGAGGTTCGCAGACGAGTAATTTCCCTGCGTATAGACGGTGTGCGTCTCGTCGTTCTCGCTGCCATATGTCGCCACGCCCATGTCGGGGAACTGCGCCGTGAATACCGGCGCCGTGGCATTTTGCTGCACAGGCTGCTCGGGAAGCGATGGCGGGAGTATGAGAAGCAGCGCCATTGCACCCAAAAGCAGCAGGACGAAGAATATCCCAAGCATCTTCCCGGCCATGCCCAGAAGCGGGTTGGGGGCCTTGCCGCTTTTCTTTGAAAACGACCTTGCAATGTCTGAATCGTAAATTGGCCGGGATGTGGCGGCCGGCTTTTCCTGCGCGGGCGCCATGCCGGAAGGCTTTGCTGGCTCGCCGGGCTTGCGCGGGTGCGCGCCGCCCCCGATAGGGAATGCGGACATGAGTTTGCCTATTCCCTCCTGCGCTGGCCGCGGCTTGAACTTCCTGGAGACTGAAAACTTCTTCTTGACGTCGAACACGTAAGTGTTTTTCGTGATTTTCATGGAAAGGGGGCGTTTTGCCTGCCCGGATTTTTGCCCCGGCGCGGGAGCGGCCCTGCCTGAAGCGGTCTTTTTCCTTGCGTCTGGTTTTGGGGCCGGGCTCATGAAGAATCAACTTGGCAGTAGTCGCTGCTGGCGCTTATTTCCTAAGGTCCAGATAGCCTTCGGTCACAAGCGCGTTTAGCATCTGCTCAACCCTGTTTTCAGGGATGGAATGGACGCGGGAGAAGTCCGCGAGGTTCACCTCGCCATTGTGCTCCGAAATCCATTCGAGCACCTTCTGGCGCAGCACGTCGTCCGAATATACCTTTAGCTTGTCGACTTTCAGCTTCAGCTCGTCGTTTGCGGACTTGAGGTCGTAGTTCTCTCTGGAGAGCTGGATGTTCGAATCCGTAAGCTCGGCGACCTTGTTCTGGAGTATCTTGACCTCCTTTTTGAGGTTGTCGTAATACGAGTAGAGCTTGTCATAGTCGCTTGTGACGTACTCGCTCATGTCGTTTATGGCAGATTCCAGAAGCTGGTAGACCTGTCGGTTGTCAATGGCGTACGTGCCATGCGCGAGCGTGAGTATGTTGAAGAAATACTTGAGTATGTCCAGCCTGCGCTTTTTCGGGCTCATGCCCGGGACGTAGGAGTACATGACCTCTATCCTGTCAGGGTAGAAATAGACCATCGAGAATAGGTAGGGGTTTTTCTGTATGTCCCTGCTCTCGATGTTCAGGGCCACCACGGAATCCTTTTCAAAGGCTATCTCGAGAAACGAGAGTGGGGAGAGGAACTGGAGCACGTCCTTTTGCGTGCCGTTGAGGGTGGCCTCTATGCGAAAGCCTCCGGCCCTCGGCTGTTCCGCTGTTTTTTGTTCAGGCATTTGAAACACCGCTTGGCAGGCATGCCCTGCCGTGGAAAATCACTTTCTCTTCCTCTTCTTGCCCTTTGCGGCCTTCCTGGCCGGCTTTGCGGGCTTTTTTTCAGGCGCTTCCATTGCAGGGGCCGCCGAAGAGGGCGCGGGTTCCGCGCTTGTTTGCGCACCCGCCTGCGCCTTGCCCCCCTTCAGGTCCTCCACGGCCGGGACGTAATCCACGAACGCGAGCGCCACCAGGAAGACTGTGAGTGCGATGCTTGAGAGCACCTGGACAAGGTCGAACGTGCCGCGCATGAGAAGGTTCGCGCCTATGACGAAAAGCGACACTATGACGCCGAACGCGCCCAGGAGGACGACCTTCTGCTCGAACTTGGACCTCTTCTTCTTGTATGCCTCGTAGTTTTCAGGTGACACGTAGAGCCTGTTGTTGGTGCCAAGGCCGAACTTGTTCTTCACATTGCGTATGGAGGAGATTATGGCGTCGTCTTTGACCTTGTACCTCTTCTCCGTGACCCGCTCGCCCGAGATTATGCATATGTCAATGCCCGTTGGCACTTCCTTTTCCGCGGGCTTGTTGAAATCCAGTCCGAATGCCATGTTGTGCGCACCCCTCTATTGCCTTGCCGAAGCGGCCTCATTCCTCGAGTATTACCTGCGTTATGTCCTTGTCGTTCATGCCAAAGCGCTTGAAGTCCGCCTTGGAGAAGATGTTGATTATCGTGGAGTCGTCAATCCCTATGTCCTTGAGGAAGGACGTGATGTTGACGCGGGCTATCCCGTACCTTTCCATGAGTATCACGAAGGATATGACGTCTATGTGCTTGTTCTTTTTCCTGAACAGGTCGGAAATCTCCTCCACGTGGACCTCGTCAAGGCCGAACGCGCGAAGCTTTTTCCTCAACTCGTCCTTTTCAAATGAAACTGTCCGCGCCATAGTACCAAGCCTCTTCTCCTCCTCGCTCATCACGTTTTCCAGGTTGAGGAAGTATTCCTCAAGCGGCTCCTCGCCCTCAATCTTGTCAATCAGGAAGGTCTCGGAAAACTGGGCGGTGGTCTGGAAGGCCATGTTGACAGCCGCCTGCCCCACGCCAAGCTTGCCTATCTCGCCCCTCATGTAATTGGAGAAGTTCAATGTGGTCTGGAGATAGTCGAGGAAGCGCTCGAATTTAACGCGCAGTATGAACGTGGTGCCCACGTTTGAGAATATGGATTCGGAAATGTCCGTCGGGTTTTGCGACGCCACAAGGAGGGCGAACTGGTATTTCCTGCCCTCCCTGACTATCATGACTGCGTCGGACGTGTCCTCCTTGGCGATTTTCCACGCCTCGTCGAGGACCACGATGAGCTTGAGGCCCTTGGTGCTCGACCAGCCCTCCTCCCTCATCTTCTCCTTTATGAATTGGAGCATGGACAGGCCGGCAAGGCCCCTGAACACCTCGTCCGGGAGGCCTGAAAGGTCCAGGTCCACCAGGCCGGACTTTGTGAGCTCGCCGAGGTTGATTGTGGACTGCTGGGCGAAGAAGTCCTCCCCTTCGCGTGTGAACTGCTTTATCCTGTATACGGCGTTTTCAAGCTCCGCGGGGAACTCGTAGGTGCCCGCGTCGAGCTGGTCCTCGAGTATGCGCTGGACGTCGCGCAGCGTGGGCGGCTTTAGCGCCCTGCCAAGCCCGTCGCGCTGGACCTTGGAATCCATCTTGAATTTCGCATTCACGTACGCCTTCTCTATGGCCTGTTCCGTCAGCCTTTTCTGCTCGGGGTACCTGCCTATGTCTGTGAGGATTTCAAACGTGCGCAGGATTTGCTTCACCCTGTCGTTTGGCTTCATGCCGCCAAGGTCGAGAAGGTTGATGTAGGCGCCCTTGCCAAGGGCTATGACCTTGCCGCCGGCCTGCTTCACCCAGTCGCGGTACTCGCCGGCCCAGTCTATGATGAAGGCGTTGGTGCCCCAGACAAAGCTTGCGCGGGTGAGGAATGTCTTGACGAAATAGGATTTGCCCGACCCGGTTATGCCGACCACGGCTATGTGCGGGTTTGTAGTCCTCTGGTATGTCCAGTTGAAAGGCACGTGGAATATCTTCGTCTTGCCGATGTAGATGGAGTTTGTCGGGTCGTTTATGAGGAATTCCTCTGGAGGCTCCGGAGGCCTGACGAATATGTTGCGCCTTGCCAGGTCCCGGTTATAAAGGTTTGATATTGTCAGCCTGCCCATCGTAGCACCTTAGGACAACATCTGCTCGGTTTCCATCTGGCTCGACGGGATAACATGTTCCCAGTCGAAGCACAGCAACATCTCCTCGCCTGTCAGGGGCATCACCTCGACGTTCAATGCATTGGAGATGGTGGCCCTAAGCTCATTGCCCTGGCTCTTGACGGCGGCCGTGGCCGCCTCCTTTGACACGCCCGCGGCGCTTGTCATGACGTAGGCTATCGTGCCCATGGGCTTGACGCCCTGCGTCATCTTGTTCATCTGGGTCTCCCACATGGCGACCTCGCGCTCGTACCTGTCAAGCTTGAGGACGTCGGGCTCCGGCTTCTCCCTCTCGCGCGAAAGCCTCAATTGCGCCTCCGCGTGGCGGGTCTCTATGCTCTCCCTGTACTTTGTCAGGTCCTTGACATAGACAAGCATGGAGAATTTCGTGACGAATTTCACAGATGATATGGCGCGCTCGAAATACTCGCTGTAAATCGCGTTCTCCTCCTGGCTCTTGTCAGTGACAGACTCGTATATCCTCACGCCGAGGAACATGGTGGCGTAGTAGAGGCCGTTCTTGTTTTTGAGTATGACGTCCTGGGACGGCGGGATTTCATACCCGCTGTCAGTCACCTGGACAATCCTCGCGCCCGTGGTGACAAACGGCCAGAGGACATAGCCGTATTTGTAGAAAAGGAATGCCAGAAGCGCGCCAAAGCCTGCAAGGGCCGCGCCGACAAAGGCTATAGCCCCGCCGCCGGAACCGGTTGCAAGGAAGGCGCCGACAGCGCCAAGAAAGCCGACTGCAAAACACGCGATTGCTGCATTTTTGTAACTGATAGACTGCATCTCGGACCACCCTTGGTTATAAGGATTATTTTTATTATACGGGGCGGTTTTTAAATATAGCATAGGGATAAAGGGATAAAGGCAGGGGGACGGATAAGCCCGCGCGGGCCACCAGGGCAAAAGGGATGGCGGGCGCAAAGCCCCATTACGGCTGGTATCATGAAAACTATAGCCACAAGTTCGCTGAAAATAGCTGCGAATGCCATCAGGAGGGGGGATTTGGCAGCCTTCCCCACTGAGACAGTCTATGGCCTGGGGGCAAATGCGCTTGACAGAAAGGCGGTGAAAAAGATATTCAGGGCCAAGGGCAGGCCGTCGGACAATCCCCTTATAGTCCACATCCACTCAAAGGGCCAGCTCGCGCAGGTGGCTGCAAATGTCACGCCCCTTGCAAAGAAAATCATTGACGCGCTTTTCCCGGGCCCTGTGTCCGTGGTATTAAGGAAAAACAGGCTTATCCCTAAAGAGGTCACCGCAGGGCTTGGGACCGTGTGCGTCAGGATGCCCTCGCTTAGGCTGGCAAGGCGTTTCCTGAAGGAGTGCGGCGTGCCTGTCGCGGCGCCCTCCGCAAACCTGTCAGGCAGGCCAAGCCCCACGACGTATGCGCACGTGCTTGAGGATTTGGGCGGCAGGATACCCGTTGTCTTGAAAGGCCCGGCATGCAGGCACGGCCTCGAATCCACAGTGGTCGACTGCACTGGCAGGCTTCCAAGGATATTGAGGTCCGGTTCGGTGCCCGCGGAAAAAATCATGGAAATAGCAGGGCTTGGGATAGCTGCAGGCGGGGCTGGCGCAAGGGCTGGGAAAGGCGGGGTTAGGCGGGCACGCTCGCCCGGCATGAAATACCGCCACTACGCGCCAAATGGCAGGGTTGCCATAATCAAAAGCCCGGCGGCCCTGCCCAAAAACGCCAAGGCGTGGGCGTACATAGGGCTTTCAAAGCCGGAAAAAACAAGCGGCTGCGCGAAATGCCTTGTGGCAAGGGGCAAGAATGATTATGCCAGGAACCTTTTCGCGTTTTTCAGGGACTGCGACAGGCTCGGGGCCAAGAGGATTTACTGCCAGCAGGTAAGCGAATCAGGCCAGGGAATGGCCATAATGGAGAGGCTTTTGAAGGCTTCGGGCAAGTGAATGCAGGAATTTCTTCGGCGTGAAAACACATGTTTCCCGCCCTTTTGAGATAGGGTTATAAACCTTTGTTGGCATAGATTAGCTTGTCAGCGGTCATAGGGAGGGGGAAACACCCAAACCCATTTCGAACTTGGAAGTTAAGCCCCTTTACGACATTGCCTGTACTGCGTTCTACGCGGGAAGACGTGTTGCTGCTGACACCTATATTTACACCCCTTAGCTTCGGCTTTGCCCGTTCCCGCTTGCGCGAGCACCGCGCAGGCGGCATCATGCCAATCAAAGTGGCAAAAAATGGCGGTTGCAGTGGCATGGGAACCCCTGCCATATATTAAATAACTTAAAGCCCAAATTGGATAGAGGTTTTAGAGTGGGACATAACGAGTTTTCAGGCTATTACAAGCATCCAATCCCAAAAAGGCGGGAAATACTCGCAGCCACGGGCATGCTTGAGCAAAAGGAGCTTGACGCCCTGTTCGCGCAGGCTGGCCTGCCGCTTGAGACTGCCGACAGGATGATTGAAAACGTCATAGGCGCCTTCCCATTGCCCCTTGGCATTGCGACCAATTTCATAATCAATGGGAAGGAAGCCATTGTCCCTATGGTTCTTGAAGAGCCTTCGGTCGTGGCAGCAGCATCAAACGCCGCAAAAATGGCGCAGGAGTGCGGCGGGTTCCGCGCGACAAGCACGGAATCGATAATGATTGGCGAGATTGCACTCGCCAGGCTGCCCGATTTTGACAAGGCGCTTGAAACCCTCAATTCAAAGAAAAAGAAAATAATGGAAATCGCCTCCCCATACGCGGCCGGGATAGCAAAATACGGAGGCGGGATACGCTCCCTTGAAATCAGCCCGCTTGAAACCCCTGCGGGCAAAATGATACTTCTAAAGTTCTACGTGGACGTTAAAGACGCCATGGGCGCGAACACGATAAACACCATTGTCGAGCTCTCGGCCCCGGAGATAGAGAAAATCGCGGGCGGCGAGGCGCGGCTCAGGATAATCAGCAACCTCGCGCCAAAGAGGATTGCCCGCGCAAGCGCCACGTGGAAGGCAAAGACCCTTGGCGCAGGAATCGCGGACAAGATAATCGAAGGCTGGGCGATTGCCGCCGCGGACCCTTACAGGTGCGCCACGCACAACAAGGGCATAATGAACGGCATAGACGCCGTGGCCATAGCGACCGGGCAGGATTTTAGGGCTATAGAGGCGGGCTGCCACGCATACGCGGCCCTTGGCGGCGCGTACAAGCCGCTGACAAGGTATTACAAGGACGCGAACGGCGACCTTGTGGGGGAGATAGAGATTCCCGTGCCTGTCGGCATTGTGGGCGGCGCCGTCAGGACGCATCCCATGGCAGGGGCGTGCCTGAAACTGCTTAACGTAAAGACCGCCCGCGAGCTTGGCGAGGCAATCGCGTGCGTGGGCCTGGCGCAAAACTTCGCGGCGCTGCGCGCAATCACCACCGAAGGCATACAAAAGGGGCACATGAAGCTCCATGCCAAAAACATCGCGGTCAATGCTGGCGCGGCAGGAGAGGAGATTGAAAAAGTCAGCGAACTCATGATATCCCAGAACAAGATAGGCGTCGAGAACGCCACGGCCATACTCAAGGAAATTAGGAAGGGGACAGCGAAAAAGAAATGACATGATTCCAATTTTTCCTAAAAAAGGTGCATATTCTTGGAAATGAAACTTGAAAACCACAAGGAAGAGATACTCGCAATCGTGATGCTCGCGCTCCTTTCAGGCTCGTTTGCATACCTCGCCATAGGCGCGGGGCTCTTGCCAAACGTGACATACCTCGAGCTGCAAAACATAGCGTCCCAGGGAAGCTCCATACTCCAGTTCGGCATTTCCGGCGCGGTTCTTGCGGCGTTCAGCCCTATATCCGGCGGCGCGGTGGAGGACTCATACAGGCTGGCATTCGTGTTCTTCATGGTCATAATAGCGCTTGCCGCGTACGCGCTTGGCAGGGTGAGATACCTAGACGTGTTCGGCTCCCTTGCCGTGAGTTTCGCCGCCGCGTTTTCAAGCATGGCCCTCTACTCCTTCGCTCTTTCAGGCCTAAGCCCTGTAATTTCCGCCGCACTGATGCTTTGCGGCCTTGCGGCATTCGAGCTGTCATTCAAGAAAGGGATATACATATCTATAGCCGGAGCAATCCTTGCGATGGCGGGCATAGCTGCATACCCGCAGATGGCATACGCGGGCATTGCCGTGGCAGTCCCGATGCTTGTGCACTCATACCTCGCAAATAACAGGAAGGTGGAGCTTGACACCATGGTCCCCGGCGCGCTTCTCTTCGCAGCTTCCATAATAGGCATGGCGGCATTCCTCCCCTTTTCGTATTCCGGCCCGCAAAACCTCCTCCAGTTCCTCTCGGATTCGAGGCTGTCGGTGGCAATAGCGGGCATGTCGCTTGCAGGCGCTATAAGGAAGTTCTCGCACGAATACGACGTGCAAAACGGCCTTGCGTTCCTGCTCGCCTTTGTGGCAAGCTTTTTCGCGCCATTTGCTGCAGGCGTTGCCATGGCATACTGTTCCGTGGCGGGCGTGCGCGAGGCCCAAGCAAAGGACAGGACTATAAACGACACGCTTGCGGGGCTTTTCTTCGCGGCATTCTTCGGCGCGATAGCATACAGCGCAAATGCCGGCTGGAACTCGCTTCTGTTTGGCGTGATGCTTGGGGTAGCCGTGGTTTCCATTGTCTACCTGTTCAAGGAAGTCCACATGAACATGTCTGCCGCCGTGCTCTCGCTTTTCCTAATTGTCAGCCTGCTTTCGGGCGCATACCTGGCAGGCTCTAAAAGCATAGGGGCCGCGGCGCACCAGATTTACGACTTCTCAAAGGCTACGCAGGATTTCAAGAACGCAATCGACTTTGTCAAGATTAACGGCACGGACGGCGCCAGGGTGGCTGCAATAGAGAACACCCAGCTCGCGTCATACGTGCTCGGCCAGAAAAACGTGCTTTTGGACACAAAGCCGCTTGCGGCCTACCTCGGCTCAAACGGCAGCGTCTCGGGCCTGAAGGCGGCGGGCGTGAAATACATCATAGTGAGCGGCAACCTGTTTGCCAATTCCGACACAATAGCTGGCAAGGGCGGGCCTGCGGTCAGGACGCGCGCGTATTATTACGTGGGCAATTACAGCGGCAATGCCACGTCCCAGGGCGCGGCGTATTTCCAGGCAAATGACGGGACACTGCTTGTAAGGCCCATGGACCCGGCGACGGGCAAGCTCCTCGTGCAGGAGAGCGTGCTTTACAGCGGCTCGCAGGCAGCTGCGCAGATTTCATATTCGGAGCTTCTCATGCTGAACCAGGGCATGCCGTACCAGGACGCGTCGAACATGGTGGTCTGGCCATTGTCAAGCTACAACACGAACCTGTTCAGGCTGTTCTTTGCAAAGCCCGAAGGCGTCAGGCTGGCAGCCAGTTTCGGCTCTGTGAGGGTGTTTGAGATTGATTGACCCGATAACCATAATTGCCGTGTCGTTTGCGGTTGCCTTTGGGGTAACGTTCTATTCAGTCCCTAAAGTGGCAAGGAAACTCGCGGCCGCGGGCATTACGGGCAGGGACATAAACAAGAAGGACACGCCCGAAGTGCCGGAGATGGGCGGCATCACCATAGTGATGGGCCTTGTGGCAGGGGTGCTTTTCATAAGCGGCGCCTTCGTGTTCATGGGCATCAGGTTCCCGACAACCCTCGTGTTCGCCGGGCTCTCAACAATACTAATAATGACGCTCATCGGGATATACGACGACTTGTTCGACATGGCGCAGGTCACAAAGACGATCCTGCCGTTCGCCGCTTCAGTGCCTCTTATCGCGGCAACAATAGGCTCGAGCAGGATTATCACCATACCATTCATAGGGCCGGTCGAATTCGGCATACTCTACCCGCTGATTCTTATCCCCCTGGCAATAACCGTGTCCTCAAACCTGACAAACATGCTTGCGGGGTTCAATGGCCTGGAGGCGGGCATGGGAATCGCCATGTTCGCGGCTGCAAGCCTGATAGCATACGTGCGCGGGGTGCCTGACATACTCATGTTCACCCTGCCCATGACAGGCGCGCTATTGGCTTTCCTGTATTTCAACAAGTTCCCGGCAAAGATATTCATAGGCGACGTGGGGACGCTTTCAATCGGCGCCACGCTTGCTACGGCCGTAATAATAGGCGGGTTCCA
Source organism: Candidatus Micrarchaeia archaeon (assembly GCA_041650395.1). Taxonomy (GTDB): domain Archaea; phylum Micrarchaeota; class Micrarchaeia; order Anstonellales; family VGKX01; genus JAKALW01. Next base: position 197,033 of record JBAZLG010000001.1, read on the forward strand.
GTCCCTTGGCGCCGTGCTCGTGGTGCTATACGTCCTCGACTTCGTCATAAAGGCATACAACAGGTTCCCGTCAAAGAAATGGTGGGGCGAGAACCGCGATGGCAGGCTCTACCCTGTCGAGGGGAAGGTCAGGGGGCTGTGCCAGCTGATAATGAAGCTTGCAGGCGGCATAAGCGAGCAGGGGCTCGTATACGCGCTTGTAGGGCTGCAGGTCCTCGTGGGCATTGCGGCAGTGGTAGTTTTTATTCTATTGAAACAGTAAGCAAGCGATAGGGGCATGGTTGCCAACTGATGAAGTCAGGCGTTGGTGTTAAGATGATAGTAATAACCGGCGGGAGCGGGTTCATAGGCACGCATCTGTGCAGGAGGGTAGCCAAATCGGGCTCATACCTCAACATCGACCTCGTGCCGCCAAAAATCGAGACAGCCGAATCCGCCTATGCCAGGGGCAACATAAAGAACCTGCATTTCGTGCTGGGCTCCACGCGCGGGGCAGGCATCATATACCATCTCGCCGCCCAGACAAGCGTCCAGAAATCCATAAAGAACCCGGTGAAAGACTTCTATTCAAACGCTGCCGGCACCCTCAACCTGCTCGAGGCGTGCAGGAAAAACGACATACCTATGCTTGTCTATGCGTCCTCGGCTGCCATTTACGGCGTGCCGCAATACTCGCCCATCGACGAGGCGCACCCGAAGGCTCCGCTTGCGCCATATGGCAGCACCAAACTCGCGGGGGACTCGCTTTGCGAGCTTTATCACAAGACATACGGCATAAAGACGGTCAGGCTGCGCTTTTTCAACGTGTTTGGCGTGGGGCAGGACCCCAAGTCCCAGTATTCGGGCGTGATAACCAAGTTCGCGGCGCGCATAAACGACAACAAGAACCCCGCCATTTACGGGGACGGGAGCCAGACCAGGGATTTCGTGCACGTGAGCGACGTGGTGGACGCGATATTGCAAAGCGCCAAAAGCCCTGCTGCGGCTGGAAAGGCGTATAACATAGGCACGGGCGTCGAGACGAGCATAAAGGGCCTGGCGCAAACAATGATTTCCCTATCAGGGAAGAAACTGGAAATAGATTTCAAGCCAGCACTTTCAGGCGACATACCAAAAAGCATCGCAAAGATAGACGCCGCAAAGGCGGATTTCGGCTTCGCCCCCAAAATCACTCTCAAGCAGGGGCTTGAAAGGCTGATTGACAGGGGATGAAAAGAAAATAAGTAAAAAAAGGGGCATGAAAACCCCGCTACAGTGCCTACTTCTTGTCAAACATCTTGGCGAACTCGTGCTTTTTCCTGTTCTTCCACTTGCCGGAGTGGTAGACATAGCTTGCAATCAGGGGCAGGACGGAGGTCGCCTCCGCGTATACCATCTGCTCGTAAGTGGTGTCCACCTTGCCCCATGACGACGCCTCCTTCAATGTCGAGGAGGAGCACGCGCCGTCGCGCACGTCGGCAACTGTTATCTGCACCGCGTATTTGTGCATGGGCACTTCCTTGCCAAGTATCTCGGCGCACACTACAGTGTCCTGCACGAAGTTCTTAGGCACGCCGCCGCCAATCATGAACAGGCCGGAGGTAGGAGAGGCCATCTTGATGTATGTCAGCTCCCTGAAGTCCTTCACAGAGTCTATGGACATGTGCCTGTCTGGGTGCTTGTGCTGGTGCAGAGTCAAGCCGAAACCGGCGCTCGAGTCGGAGAACGCAGGGCAGAATATGGGCACGTTGTGCTCGTATGCTGTCTGGACTAGGGAATTTTTCTTCTTGGAATTCTTCACAAGGTACTTGCCCATCTCCGCAATGAACTCGCGGGAGGAATATGGCCTTGGGGCAAGCGAATCCGCTATCTTCTCGACAGTCTTGTCGCAGTTTTGCAGTTGCTCCTCGTCGATATATGTGTCGTAAATCCTGTCGATGTACATGTTTCTAAGCTGGTTGTCGTCCACGTACTGGCTGCCCCTGTAATGCTTGAACCCGAGGGCCTCGAAAAAGTCCATGTCCACTATGCTCGCGCCAGTGGCTATTATGCCGTCTATCATGTTGTACTTTACCATGTCGGAGTAAATCTGCATGCAGCCGCCTGCGCTTGTGGAGCCTGCAAGGGCCAGGAACACCGCGCAATCGCGCTCTCCAATCATCATGTCGAATATCTTCGCGGCGCGCGCAGTGTCGCGGGCGGTGAAGGACATCTTCGACATGGAATCTATTATCGGCGTGGCGTCAAAGGACGCCATGTCGACGTGCTTTATCTCCTCTTTGAGCATTTCCTTTTTGTTTGCCATATTCCCAGTTCCTCCAATTAACATTATCAGTCAATGCAATTGCCATTACCTCAATAAAAATAAGCCCTATAGCGTTTTCCCGGCTTTGGCGGCACATCAACTTGCCTGCAGCCTCATTTCTGCAGCTTTATGCCGTTTACCATCTCTATTATCGATATGGTCTCGTTTATCTTCTCGTAATCCGTCATCCTGCCAATGTCCATCCAGAACTCGTCAAAGACGTGGGCAGTTATCTTCTTGCCGTTTTTCATCATCAGCGGGAACACGTTTTTCGCAAAGTCGGACTTGGGCTTTATGTAATCGAAAACGCCCGGCTCGAACACGTATACGCCGGCGTTTATCAGGTTCGAGAGTATTGGCTTCTCCTCGAACTCCCTTATCTCGCTCCCCTCGATGCGCGCAACGCCGTATTCAAGTGGCACGCCCTGGCGCTTCAGGCCGATGGTGGCGAGGTTTCCGGCCTTCTTGTGCGCCTGCATCATCTTTTTCAGGTTCACGCACGTGAGATGGTCTCCCATGACTACCACGAAGGTCCCGTCCACAAGCGCCTTTTTGGGGAGTATGGAGCCCGCGGTGTTGAGTTCCTCCTCCTCCTCCGAATACGAGATTTTGACCCCGAACTTCGCTCCGTCGCCAAAATGGTCGATTATCTGCTCTTTCAGGTAGCCGACGGTGATTACAATGTCGGTTATGCCGTTGGACTTGAGGTTGTCAACCACGAATTCGAGTATGGGTTTTGAGCCGAGCGGCAGCATGGGCTTGGGGATTGTATAGGTATATGGCCTAAGCCTTGTCCCCTTGCCGCCGCACAATACGAATGCCTTTGTCAATAAATCACCGTGGAATCCTTGCGGGCATGGGCCGCATGGAACCCTTGTTTTTTTAGCACGATTAAGAATAAAAAGAGGACCTACTGGTCCACTACCTTGCCTTCCCAGCGCGGCATCTTCCCCTCAAACCTTTCAAGTATCTCGATTATCCTGACACTCGTCTTGCCGTCGCCATAGGGGTTCGGGGCGGATTTCATGCGCTTTGCCGTCTCCGGGTCTCCAAGGATTTTCCTCGACTCGCGCAATATGTCCTCCTTTTTGCAGCCTACGACCTTGTTCCCGCCGGCCTTGACCGATTCGGGCCTGTCGGTAACGTAGCGCAGGGTCAGGCACGGGACGTGGAGGGACGACGTCTCCTCCTGCAGTCCGCCGGAATCAGTAAGCACCAGGTCGGATTCGAGTATTATCCTGATGGCGTCGGAGTATTTCGGCAGGCATGGCTCCCAGATTATGTGCTTTGCATTGGCAAGCCTTTCCGCGTAGCCGTATTTTTCCGCGGCCTTCTGCGTCGAGGGGAGCACGGAGCAGAAAACAGTAGCCTCGGTCATTTCCAAAAGCGAGTCGAAAATGCCTTTCATCCTCTCCTCGGAGAGCATGTTCTCCTTGCGGTGGACCGACCAGAAGACAAGCGGCTTCGACTTCAGCCTGCCGCCAAACCGCTCCAGTATAGTGCTCTTCTCGCGCCCCATGCGCGCGAAGTCCAGGGCCGCGTCCACCACTGAATTTCCTACTACGAATATGCGCTCGTCCGGCACGTGCTCGGCAAGCAGGTCCTGCCTGTTCTTTTCGGTCGCCGCGAAAAACAACGACGAGCCGGCGTCCGCTGTCTTGGTGCAAATCTGCTCCGGGAACGGCTCCCACGAATATGTGCGCAGGCCGGCCTCGACATGGCCCACCGGGACAAGCGAGAACGCGCCAGCAAGCGCGAAATAGAGGGCAGTGAAAGTGTCGCCGTGGACAAGCACTATATCAGGCTTTTCCTTTGCGAGAATTTTCTCCATTTCCACGAGTATCTTGGCGCCCATCTCAAGCGCGCTGCCCTTTGCCTGGATGTCGTAATCAGGGCGCGGGATTTCAAGGTCGTCGAACAGGCCGAGGTAGAGGTTGTCGTCATAGTGCTGGCCCGACCAGACAATGACGTTCTTGTGCCCCCTTTTCATGCCCGCCTTGACTATAGGGGCCATTTTTATCGCGCACGCGCGCGACCCGAATGCGTGTATTATTTTCATTCAAAAAACACCTGCTAGACATTAAAATGAAAAGCCGGAAGCGAAAAGCCGCAGGCTTGTCAGGATATCTCCTTTCTTATCATTGCCTCGTATTCTGACATCAGCTTTTTCGCAGCCTGCCCGCTTTGCGCCTCCGCGAAAATCCTGAGATAGTTTTCAGTGCCGGAAGCGCGAACTATAACCCATGACGAGTCAGGGAAATCGAGCCTTACCCCGTCAATTGCAGTCTTTTTGGCTCCCTTTGGGGCAAGGCCCTTCATGAATTCCACTGCCTTTTTCTTCTGGGCGGGGCTTGCTGCGACCTTTGTCTTCGAATTGTAATACTTTGGAAGCTCGTCAAGGTATTTGGAGAGGGGCTTTGAGCACACCGCCTGGGCTATCTTGGCAGCAGCGAGGAACCCGTCCTTTGCAAGGGAGACTTCGGGCCAGACAATGCCGCCGACCTCCTCGCCCCCGAAAAACGCGCCCTGCGCGGACATGTCCTCCGAAAGGTATGGCGCGCCAACGCGCGTATAGACGCACTCCAGGCCCGCAGTCTTTGCAACGTCCTCGAACACCCTGCTTGTCGCCACCGTGGTGAACACCTTTTTGGACTTTGGGCTTGATTTTGACGCCTTCATGCCGTCTATGGCTATCCTAAGCGAGATTGCAAGCCCCTTGTCGCCCACAATCCACCTGCCAAGCTCGTCAATGAAAACGACCCTGTCGGAATCGCCGTCAAATGCCACCCCGAGGTCCGCGCCAGTGGAGACAACGGCCGCCTTCAGGTCAGAGAGATTTGCCTCCGTAGGCTCTGAAAGCCTGCCTGGAAAATGCCCGTCTATATGGGAATTGAGCGTAATCACGGCGCACCCCAGCTCCGAGAAAATGAATGGCGCGACAAGCGCGGCAGTGCCATTGGCGCAGTCAAGAACAATCTTGAGCCTTTTTTTGGAGAATGCCTTCCTGTCGACGTTGGAGAGCACAAGCTCCTTGTGAACAAGCGACGCGTCATTTGTCTGGAAAAGCGAGCCGAGTTTCATTATGTCGTGCTGGGCACTGCCGGACATGGCGGATATTTCCTGCCCGCGCTCGCGCGATATTGCCACCCCGTCCCAGTCAACGAATTTGAGGGCGTTCCACTCGGGCGGGTTGTGCGACGCAGTCACTATTATGGCGCCGTCAAGTGCCAGCTTGTGAACCATTATCTCCGCAGTCGGCGAGGAACACAGGCCAAGGTCTAAAACGTCAATTCCGGAAGAGAGGGCGCCTGAAATGCAGGCTGAATGGAGTATGGGGCTTGTGAGCCTGTGGTCGCGCGCCACCGCTATCCTGGGCCTTGCGCCGCCCTTTTTCTGGCGTTTTGAAATGACATAGGCCCCAAAAGCCCTGCCAAGCGATACTGATTCCGCCGGCCCAAGGGAATCGAACAAGCCCCTGACGCCATTGGTTCCAAAAGACAATGCCATTAACATCAACGCCCTTCAAGGGCATGCATGGCATTATTCGCACGGCAAGCAATTAAAGGCTTTTATCCATTCACTTTCAAAACAGGGGCATAAAGGGACTCCGGCCGGCGCCAAAAACGCGGCCTGGCAGGGCAACGGGCGCCAAAAAAAGCGCCAGAAGGTCAGAACAAAATGGAACTTGACGAAGAAACGGCCATGATTGCCAAAGGGGCAATATGGACAAACGTGACAAACATACTTGTCAAGCTGTCAGGCTTCGTATATACTGTAATAATAGCGAGGATGGCGACCCAGGCGGACGTGGGCCTGTTCTACTTCGGCATGGGCATATTCGGCATGATAGGCATATTCACCGACCTCGGGCTCACCCAGTCGGTAATAAGGTACATACCCTACCACCTCGGCAAGAACGAGCACGAGATTGCCCAGAGGATTGCGACAATCACCGTGGTGTTCGGCACAGTGTTTGGCATCATAGGCGGGCTTGCCTCCTTCCTGCTCGCCGACGCAATAGCGGCATATTTCCAAAACCCGCCCCTCGCGCCGGTCCTGAAATTCTTCGCAATAAACCTGGTGGTGGTACAGGCATACTCCATTGCGAATTCCCTGCTCATCGCGATGAAGAAAATCAAGGAGACGACCATAGCCACCACTGTGCAGGGGTTCCTAAAGCTTGCCGTAACCTTTGTCCTGATAATTTCGATAGGCTCTTCGGCGCAGGTGCTGACAATGGCCTTCACCCTGTCCTACCTGTTCGCAGCATTCGTCATATTGTATTACATGAAATCCGCATACGCCTGGGCGAAATACAAGGTGTTTGCGACCCCGGCAGAATACGCCAAGTCGCTTGCCGAGCTCGTGCCATTTGGAATCACAATGGTGTGCATCTCGACGTTCTATACCATAATGGGATACACAGACAGGATAATGATAGGTTATTTCTACGGCGAGCCCGGAAACGCCCTGATAGGGATATATTCCCTTGCCATAAGCCTTGCAGGGCTTGCGGGGATTTTCGCAAGCTCTATATACGGGATATTCTACCCCCTTGTCTCGGAGCTTGTCGGGAAAAACGACATAAATAAGGTCAACAGGACAAGCTCCACTGCCCTGAAATGGGTCATGTTCTCCTCCGTCCCAACAACTGCCTACCTGTGCGCCTTCGCGCTGCCGATAATAAGGGTGCTTTACGGAGGCTCGTACGAGCCGGGGTATCTCTCCCTCGTTCTCTTCAGCATAGGCGTTTTCGCAAGCTATCTGGGCATGGTCCAGCGCACGGCGCTTGCTGGCATGAGGCTTGTCAAGATAGAGCTGATTTCCGTAATAACCGGCGCTGCGGTGAATGTAGGCCTCAACTTTGCATTCATACCCATGTACGGAATCAGCGGGGCAGCCCTGTCAAGCATGATTTCATTCTTTGTCATGAGCGGCCTCAACCAGTATTATGCCAGGAAGATATTCGGGTTCCATTTCCCGTCAAGCGCGTGGAAGAACATTATGGCGGGGATAATCGTGTTCCTGCTCCTGCAGGGCATTGAGATGCTTGTGATAGACCAGATAACCGCAATCAGGATAATAACCGGCGAGACTCTTGCCTTCGCGCTTTCCGACAAGGTGATAAAGGTCGGGATACTCTCGGTGTTCTTCTTTGTGGGGCTTGGATTATACGGCGCGCTATTGAACATTATGAAGCTTTTCGAGCGCGAGGACGTGCAGGTGTTTGAAAAGGTCCTGCAAAAGGCATATGTGCCGCGCCAGCTTGTCGGCCTGGCAAAAAGAATAGCGTTTTTCAACCAGAAGGAGATATTATGAAAATGAAAAAAACCGGCAGGCCAAAGATGGCAGGAAAAATGAAGGGCGGGAAGGCAATAAGGAAAAAGGCCCCGGGCATTGGAAAGGCCGCGGGGAGGCGAAAGAATCAGCTGGCAAATGCTTCCGGCTCCTATAAACAACTCCAGTGCGCCATACTTGTGGGCGGCCTTGGGACAAGGCTTAGGCCGCTGACCTATAACGTGCCAAAACCGCTTGTGCCCGTGAATGGAAAGCCTTTCATCCACTACGTGCTCTCGCTTGTTTCCGGCATGGGGCTCAAAAGCGCCGTGCTTTTGTGCGGCTACATGCACAGGCAGGTGGAAAGCTATTGCAAGGACGGGTCGCAGTGGGGCATCGGCATAAGATACTCCATTGAGAAAAGGCCGCTTGGAACCGGGGGCGCGCTCTGGCACGCAAGCGGCATGATAGGCTCCGACTGCCTCGTGATGAACGGCGACACATATCTTGACATGGAAATCGAAAAGGCCTATGAGAAGCACAGGAAGTCCAAGGCCCTTGCCACAATAATATGCATGAGGGGCAGCCTGAAGGCGCGAGGCGCGCTTGTCCTTGATTCCACGGGCAGGGTGAAGTCCTTCCTTGAAAAGCAAAACGAGGGGGAGGGCGTGTTCAACACCGGCTCGTTCATAATTTCAAGGGAAGGCCTTGATATGCTTGGCAGGATTGCGGAGGGGAAAGGCCTCGGCTTTGCGTTCTCCACTGAAAAGGACATTTTCCCCGAATTCGCCAGGATTGGCAGGCTCTACGCCTGCGTGGCTGAAGGCAAATTCGTAGACATGGGGACTTTTGAAAACCTCGCGAGGGCGGGGGAAATAATGGAATGAAGTGCCCAATGACAATGCAGAGTGTTTACAATGGCAGTGAAAAAAACAGGCCCGAAATCCGACATAGGCGAAAAGGCAAGGATGGACGGGAAGGGCGCCATATTCATAGACCGCGACGGCGTGATAAACAAGACCGTAATCACCTACGTCACGCACCCCAACATGTTCGAGTTCGAGGAAAAGGCGGTTGAGGGGCTAAAGTCGCTCTCATCCTTCGGCATGCCGCTTATCGTGGTGACAAACCAGTCGATAATAGGCAGGGGGCTTGCCAAGGCGTGCACGCTTTTGGAAATACACGGCAAGATGAGGTCGCAGCTCAAAAAACAGGACATTGAACTGCACGACGTGTTCTACTGCCCGCACGCGCCAAACGAGATGTGCGATTGCAGGAAACCCAAGACCGGCATGCTCGACCTGGCAGTCGAAAAATACGGCATCGACCTGAAAAAATCGTACGTGATAGGCGACACGACCGGGGACATACTCATGGGCAACAGGGGCGGCTGCACCACAATACTTGTAAGGACAGGGTATGGCGGCTCGGACAGGAGGCATCCGGAGGCAAAGCCGGATTATGAGGCAGCAGACCTCATGGAAGCCTATGGGATAATAAGGGAGCTAGAATCACGCAGGAAGAAATAGGGACGCGGCTTGCCTTCTGGAGCCTGCCGGTTTCATTGCCCGCCCATGGCTTGCGAGTATATTTCAGCCGTTTTTTGCGCTATTGACTGCCAGGAGTATTTGTCAAGCTTTCCACGTGCCGCAGCAAGCCCGCCGGACAGGTCCTTTTTCTCAAGCGCGGATATCTTCGCCTCCAAGTTGCCCTCTATAATGAACTCGGATGGACTGTCGAACAGGTTAGCAAGCGTGGCCCTCACTTCCCCGACGTCGGTGCAGATGAACGGCCTGCCCATTGCCACGGACTCGAGCATGCTCATGGGGAAACCCTCGTATTTTGACGGGAGGGCAACGTAGCGGCAGGACTCGTACGCGGCAGGCATGCGCTCAAAGGGCACTTCCTCAAACGTTATTTCCCTGCCCCGCCTCTTCGCCTCCTCGGCAAGGGCGGATTTGGTCCCATCCTCGTTGGGGCCTATGAATTTCACGGGCATGGAAGAGCACTCAAGCATCCGAAACACGCCCTTGTCGGGGTCGAGCCTGCCCACGTAACAGGCGTATTTTGCGCCCTTGTAATCCGATTTCGGCCTGAAGGCCTCGAGGTCTATGCCGTTTGGTATGAACGTTATTTCCTTCCTAGTCTCCTTCTGCAGCAGGGTGATGACGTTTGTAGAGACCGTGATGATTCTTTTCGCCTTGAAGAATATGAAGGGGGCCATGAAGTGCCTGTAAACGTAATAGAAGAGCCTGCGCGCCCCGTGGATTTGCGGGTAGCCGTGTATTGTCCAGACAAGCGGCTTGTTCCGGAGGATAGCCGCCCATGCGCCAAAAAACGAGTGGAAATTCCCATAGCCGTGTATGTGCATGACGTCGAAATCCGCTGAAAGCGCCTTGAAAAAGCCTCCGACTGGTAGCCGTAGCGAGGAGAAGAGGGGGAACGAGATGCCGCCGCCGTGTATGGCCTGCACCCTGACTTCAGGCGGGAAATGGCTGATTAGCTGCCCGGCGTGCATTGCTATGCCGTTTTTCTCCCCGAAAGTGTGCATGAAAAACAGGACTTTCATGGATTTGGTTTCCCAAGGATGGAATAAAAAGCAATTGGGCGGGAGGAGGCAAATGGCTGCCGGGGCATTGGAAAAAACAGCGCAACGCCTTCCGGCCTTGCAGCGTGGTTTGCAAGCCTAGGCGAGCTTCTTTTCAACAAACCCGGCTTCCACGTATTCGCACAGGAAATGGGCGATGAATATGTGCATCTCCTGAATCCTCGGGGTGGATTCGGAAGGCATCTTGAGCGATACGGAGGCAAGGGAGTCTAGCTTGCAGGGTTTTTTCCCAACAAGCGCTATTGTGAAAGCGCCTTTTGACTTCGCGTATTCGAATGCCTTGACTATGTTTGCCGAATTGCCGCTTGTTGATATTCCAAGGACCACGTCGTTTGGGGAAAGCCAGCCTTCAAGTTGGCGTGAAAACACCGTGTCATAGCCATAATCGTTCCCTATGGCAGTCAGGTTGGAGGTGTTAGTTGTAAGAGCTATCGCGGGCTTTGGCTTCCTTTCAAGCATGTACCTGCCAAGGAACTCCGCAGCTATGTGCTGCGCGTCTGCCGCGGAGCCGCCGTTCCCCATGGTAATCAGCTTGCCGCCCTTGGCATAGGCAGACAGTATTGCGTCGGCTGCCGACTGGACCTTGCCAAGCAGGGCCTTGTCAGACTGCAATGCCTTTGCAGCCTCTATGTGCTCTGAAATCCGTTTCTCTAAAAGTTTGTCCGCCATGATACCATTCCATTGAAGTCAAAATCGAAATTGACGAATTTGGCGTCCTCCCTTGCAAGCGCGTTCATTATCTTCTTCCTGTCGGCAACGTCGCAGACAACGTAGAGGAACCCGCCGCCTCCGGCGCCCGACAGCTTGCCGCCATAGGCGCCGTTCTCCTTTGCCACCGAATAGAGCCTCTCGATTTCCGGGAAGGAGACGCCGGGGAGCTTCTTTTTCTCAAGCCAGCTCTCGTGCAACAGCTCGCCCAATTCCATCACGTCGCCGGATATGAGAGAGTCGCGCATGCCATAAGCGTAATCGCGGATTTTTTTCAGGTACTCGATGCTCTCGCCGCCCTTCTTTATGTCCTCGTCCTTTTTCCTCTCGACGTTGTGGGCGTAATCCTTCCTGGCATAAGGGGTCTCGAAAAGCATCATGGACGAGTGCCATTCCGAAATCAGGTCCTCCTCGAGCCGCAGCGGGGAGATGTTTATGCCTTTTTTCGAGAATTCTATGAAATTGAACCCGCCAAAGACCGCGGCGTACTGGTCCTGGTACCCGCCCGGGCGCTTGAGCATCTCGCGCTCCACGTGGTATGCTGTGTCGGCGAACTTCTTGCGGTCCATCATGGGCTTGCCGGAAGCATTGAACATGGCGGCAAGCAGGGACACAAGGAGCGCCGACGAGCCCGCAAGCCCTGAATTCTTCGGGCTCATGGAATGTATCACAAGCTCGTAGCCGTCCTTGGGGGAGAGGTTTGCCTCCTTCATGGCGGCCTTGACAACGTCTATGTTGTCCTTCTTGTTGGAGTCGAATTCGAGCCCAAGCTCGTCAAACGAGCGGACTATGTCCCAGTCGTGGGAGATGACCTTGGTCTTGCCAAGCCCGTTGTTGACAAGCTTGGTGTAGGAGAACAGGTTTATCGCAACGTTCAGTACGGCGCCTCCCTCGCGATTGAAAAATGAGGGCAGGTCGCTCCCGCCTCCGCCTATGCCTATCCTTGAAGGGGCCCTAGCCTTGATTGCCACTTTTGCCATGTTAGTCTTTCCAGATAGAGTGTTTTTATATCTTGGTAATGACATAAATATGGCGCCATCCGGCGCTTTCGACTTTAGGGAGTGTTTTGAATGATTCCGGAATTTTCACTTGACATTGAGAAAAAACTAAGGGACATGGCTGACGGCGGCACAAGGGTGCTTGTAACCGGCGGCTCCGGCTATCTGGGCTCCATAATCTGCCAGATGCTAATAGACAGGGGCTTTGAGGTCACGGTAGTGGACAACCTCTCGTTTTCCCAAAACACGCTTTACAACCTGTTCCATTCAGGCAAGCTCAAATTCGTTTTCGGCGACGTGACGAACGAGAAGTTCATGACGGAGCTTTTGGAAAAGGAGAGCTACGACTTCATTTTCCCGCTTGCCGCCGTGGTCGGTTTCCCGGTCTCGGAGCAGAAGCCTGAGATAACCTGGATGATAAACCACGGGGCAATTAAGACTCTTCTCAAGCACAGGAAACAGGGCGCGAGGATAATGTTTCCCACCACGAACTCCGGCTACGGCATAACCACGGGAACCGCGGAGTGCACAGAGGAGTCCCCGCTCAACCCCATATCCACCTACGGCAAGAGCAAGGTGGCGGCCGAACAGGAGCTCATGGGCGCCAAGGGCGTCGTCTGCTTCAGGCTCGCCACGCTATACGGCTTCTCGCCGCGCATGAGGACAGACCTGCTTGTCAACAATTTCGTCTACAAGGCGTACACTGAAAAGACGCTTGTGCTTTTCGAGCGCAAGTTCAAGCGCAATTTCCTGCACGTCAGGGACGCTGCGCGCGCCTTCCTGTGGACGATGGTCCACTGGGATTCCATGAAGGACACAATATACAATGTGGGTCACCCGGACTACAATATTACCAAGGAAGAGCTTTGCAATCTCATAAAAAATGAGATACCCGGGCTCAACGTGTTTTTCGCGGAGATAGGCTCCGACCCGGACAAGCGCAACTACGTGGTTTCAAACGCGCGCATACTCGCCACAGGGTTCCAGTTCAAGTACCCCCTTGAGGACGGCATAAGGGAGCTTGCTCGGGGATTCGAGGCGTTCAGGGACTACAGGTTCAAGAACTATTAGAGGCTTTATACATGAGAATACTCGTAACGGGCGCCACGGGATTCATTGGCAGCAGCCTGGTGCCAAGGCTCAAGGCAGCAGGGCACGAGGTCATGGCCATCTCGTCCAAGGACTACGACCTGCTTGAGCAGTCCGAGGCGAGGAGGCTTTTCAGGGAAAACACCCCAGACGCGGTCTACCACCTCGCGGCAAAAGTAGGCGGCATACTCGCCAACAAGACGTATCCGGCAGACTTCATATACAGGAACATGGGCATGAACACGATTTTCCTCGAAGAGGCGCGCAGGGCCGGCGTCAAGAGGCTGATTTACACTTTCTGCGGCTGTTCGTTTGGCAAGGATGCGCCAAACCCCATAAAGGAGGAATATCTTTTTGAAAAGGGCGGGCTGCCCGACAAGAACGCCATGTTCTATTCGCTTGCCAAAGCCGCAAACCACCTGCAGCTGGTGGCATACAGGAGGCAATACGGGCTTGACTGGGTCTCGCTCATACCCGGAAACGCGTATGGCCCGTTCGACAATTTCTCAGACAAGAACTCGCATGTGATACCCGGCCTGATAAGGCGGTTCCATTTCGCCAAGCAGAAGGGCGACAAGAGCATCGAGGTATGGGGCACGGGCTCGCCTGTCAGGGACTTCATATACGTCGAGGACGTGGCAGACTCGCTCGTGGCGGCGCTTGCCAAGCACCACGAGGAAATGCCCATAAACGTCTCGTCCGGCAAAGGCGTCACGATTAAGGAAACGATAGAGATAATCAAGAAAGTCGTAGGGTTCGATGGCGAGCTTGCATGGGACAGGACAAAGCCGGACGGGCACCCGGTCAAGGTCTTCGACGTCACGCGCATGAAAAGCGTGCTTGGCTTCGAGCCGAAAGTCGGGCTCGAGGACGGCATAAGGAAGACCTACAAGTGGTTTGTGGAGAACCAGGGCAAGGCGCGGCTTGAAGGATAGCCGGCAGGGGCCCTGGCGGGTGGAATTCTTGAAAATCGGGATAATAGGCCATAAGGGCTTTGTGGGCTCTGCTTTTTACGACGAGTTTTCAAAGGGCGGGGATTGCGAAGTAATCGGCATTGAAAAGGGAAACCTTGAAACCGCGCGCGCGCACGAATACGACCTGCTGGTGAATTGCAATGGCAATTCGAGCAAGCGGCTTGCCGACAAGGACCCGGCGCTCGACTTCCAGATGAACGTCGCCACGACCCTGGATTTCCTGCTGAATTTCAAATACGGCGGATACGTCCATATATCCACGTGCGAAGTTTACGCCGACAGGTCGAGCCCGCAAACTACAGGGGAGGACACTCCAATCGACCCGCTTGCGCTCTCAAACTACGGCTTCTCGAAATACATGGCTGAACAGGCGGTGAAAAAATACGCGGGGAAATGGCTGATACTAAGGCTTTCGGGCATGGTGGGGAAGAACATGTCAAAAGGCCCGGCATACGACATAATCAATCTGCACAAGCTGTTCATATCAGAGAAATCCAGATACCAGTACATAAACACCGCGGATGTCGCTTCCATGGCCAGAAAGCTGATTGGCAAGGGCAGGTGGGGCGCTGTTTACAACATAGTCGGGAAGGGAAGCATGGAGCTTTCCGAAGTCGCAGGCATTGCGGGCGCAAAGCTCAAGGAGGCAGGGAAGGACGTCCAGGTGTTTGGCATATCCACTGCGAAGATAGAAAAGGAGCTTGGGTTCTGCCCCGATTCGGAAAAAACAATTGCCGATTTCTGCAGGAAAAAATAGGCGGGCGCCGCAATTCAGAGCCTCTTGAGCTTTATCACTTTGACTTCCCCAAGCAGGCGAACGCCCGTAGGTATGGCGGCCGCAAGCTTTGGCAGCCTCACCCTGTTGTACTTCATGGCCTGCAATTCGAATTTCCCCGCAATTAGGGTTTTCAGCTGAAAATCAAACATGGGGTTCACGTGCCCCATGCCCGGCGGGTTGTTGGATGGCATGTCGGATGGCAGGAAACTGAAGAACCTGCCGGTAAGGGCGAAATAAATCCTGCTTTGCCAGTTCTCAACATTCGGGGTGCTTAGTATCAGGGTTCCGCCCGGGCTCAACACCCTGCGGATCTCCGAGAGCAGCGACG
This sequence comes from Candidatus Micrarchaeia archaeon, assembly GCA_041650395.1. Lineage (GTDB taxonomy): Archaea > Micrarchaeota > Micrarchaeia > Anstonellales > VGKX01 > JAKALW01. The sequence continues at coordinate 212,077 of JBAZLG010000001.1, forward strand.
CCGGGTTGTCGACGTGCTCTATCACCTCGACAAGCATCACGACGTCAAAGCTCGCGTCGGGGAACGGGAGCGGGGGCCTGTTGAGGTCCGCCTGGACGAACTTCCCGCCTTCCAGCTTGTACGCCTCCCTGTTGAAATCCGCGCCGGTGACGTCGAATTTCCCGGGGTATTTGGAAATTATCTTCTCGCTTAGCGAGCCTGTGCCGCAGCCAAGGTCCAAAAGCCTGCCGCCAAGCCCGTCAAGGAAGGAGATGGCAGTAGCATGGACATTAGGGGCGGTGAATTCCGGAAGCATGATTGCATAAAGGATACATTGTTTAAATAACTTCCCAGCACCCAAATAGAACCGCGCCAGCGGCGCAAAAAAGTGGTAAATTGGACTTAATCATAATACAGCCATACCTTAACAGCAGGGGCGGGGCGGAAAGGGTAGTGCAAAAGCTGTCAGAAAAATTCAACGCCCCTATTTACACTTTTTCATACAAGCCCGGACAGACATTTTCCGAGTTCGGCGAATGCGACATTAGGGAAATCAGGCCACGCGCATCACTATCGGCTATAGACCTGCTCGCGCCCATTGACAGGAACAGCAGGATAAGGTCCGTTGGCAAGGCGGGGCTGCACATGCTTGGCATGAAGATAAGGGAAGACTATGACATTCTCAACCCCCACCTGCCCCCAAGCGAGTGGATAAGGAACCGCAACGAAAGGGTGTGCTGGTTCTGCCACGGGCAAAACGCCGGCTTCAAAGGGGACGGGGCGATGCTTCTCGGCAGGACAGCCGGGGAGAAAATAGTGCTGAAAACGGGCAAGGCTGCGTACAGGGCGGTCGAATCGCGGCTTGTCAAAAGGATTGAAAAAATCTGCACGTGCTCCGAATATACCAAGGGAAACATAGAGGCGAGCTTTGGCAGGGACGACGTGTCTGTCGCGCATCCGGGGGTGGAGCCCGGGGAGTTTTCCTGCGGCGCGTTTGACAGGTATTTCCTGTGCGTCTCGCGCATCTCGCCGGAAAAAAGGATAGAGTTCGCCATAAGAGCGTTCAAGGAATTCGACAGGGGCGGCAAGTGGAAGCTTGTGATAGCTGGACAGCTTGCGGACATGCCAAGGAACAGGCAGTACCTGGAATCGCTCAAAGAACTTGCGGGAGGCGCCAATGTCTCCTTCGAGATAAACAGGCAGGACGCAGAAATGAAGAGGCTCTACTCCGACTGCTACGCTTTCCTCTGCCCGTCCATAGCAGAGGACTGGGGCATTGTGGTGCTCGAGGCCATGGCCTCCTCAAAGCCCGTCATAGCCGCGAACAGGGGCGGGCCGACGGAATCCGTAAAGGACGGGGAGACAGGGTTCCTGGTTTCTTCGCAGCGCGAGATGGCAGGAAAAATGTCGTACCTAGCGCAAAACCCTTCGGAAAACGAGGCCATGGGAAAAAAAGGCAGGAAAAGGGTGGCGCAAAACTACACGTGGGGCGTTTTCCTAGAGAAAATGGGCAGGGCATACAGGGAAACCGCGAAAAAAGCCTGAAACTTCCTTCGCGCGCTAGCTGAAATGGAACCCGCTGCTCTCCTTCTTTCCAGAATAAAGGTCGAACAGGTTGAGGATTTCCTTGTCCTTCCTGATTTTCTTCTTGTAATAATAGAACGCCAGATACGCGAAATGGTATGGCACGAACTTGTTGAGCACCAGGAATTTCACAAGCCAGCGCTCCGTTGCCGGCACTGCTTCCAATGCGTCCACATAAGACGCAATCAGGGGCAGCTGGCTTGAAGCCATGAAAGGCGGCACCATGATGCGTATCCGAAGCGCGATTAATGGCAGGGCGAGGGAGAAATTCCTCCTGAAGAGCGCGAATTCCCTTTCAGGCAGGATGCCCGACTCGTGGCAGCCAAGATAAACCGAATAGAGCCTGTGGGCATAGAGCTTTGCATTGTCCGAAGGCAGCGCGGCCGACGGCTTTGAGGACACGTTGGATTTTGCCGCGTCTTCCGGCTTCAGCGCCGCGTAATACGCATGCGCCCTGCCGGCAAGTGCGTAGATGAACAATGGCAGGTGGACGAACGAGCTGCCTATGAACCGCTTTTCAATGTCCTGCGCGTGCTCGGCCATGAATGATTCGAAAACCCGCCTGGAGACTACGCAGCGCGTAAGCGGGGTGCCAAACGGCTTTGCAATCCCCTTGACGGAAACAAAACGGGAGAGGGGCTCCTTTTCAGGAGAAATCATCCTGGGCCCGGGCGCCAGCGAGAGGACAAGGCAGGAATCCTCCTCGACGCCTTCAAGGTATGAGACGAGCCTTTCGATGGCCTCGGAGGAATGCGTTATCTCGTCCGAATTTAGATGCAGGAACCTCCCTTTGCCGATGGACAGGGCCTTTAGCGCGTTTTTGTCATAGCCGGCGTTCCTGCCCCATGCGAAATACGACACCATCGCCCCCTTGCCTGAAAATTTCTCCACTATCGGCCGCATTGCGCCCCCGTCGCTGTTGTCCGATACGCATACTTCCACCTTTTCCGAAAGGCCCGCCTGCCGTATTATGGAGCAGAGGTTTGACAGCGACCGTTCTATGCACTCCGGCCTGTTGTAGGTGGGGATGCAAATCGAGAGCATCACAGAGCCTTGTTTTTCCATTTGAAAACCGCCCGCACCGCAGGCAATCATTTGTAAAATTCCAAGTGGGAGCTGAACCATCCAAGGGAAAGCTCGAGCCCCCGCCTTACCCCTGTTTCAGGCTTCCAGCCAAGCAGCCTGCCCGCCTTTGATATGTCAGCCTCGGAATTCATGGGGCCGGAGGCATGCGATTTGCCCCATTCGGGCTCTTTCATCGGAAAGACCTGCATGGCGAGTTCCGACATTTCAAGTACGGAGAGGGCCTTGCCGCTTCCAATGTTGAAAGATTCATATGAAATGCCGGAGGAGAGCAGCGCCTCGTATGCGGATGCCAGGTCCTCGATGAAAATGAAATCCCTGCGCGGCTTTGGCGATGACAGCATGGGCCTAATGCCGCGTATTGACGAGAGCAGCAGCGTGGGAACGAGCCTGTTGCCGTCCTCGCGGTATCCAAACGGCGTGAATGGCCTTATTATGTTCCATCTGGCGCGCTTGCCAATAGAGCCTGCGAGATATTGCGAGGCTTTTGCCTTCGACTCCGCGTAAGGGCCAAGGGGTTGCAGGGGTTCCGTTTCCGCTATAGGATGGGGCTTGTCCCCGAATTCGAAACACGAGCCCGTCTGGACAAGAGTTATCCCCTGCAATGCGCACTCTTCGGCTAGGCTTGCAAGCCCGGAATAATTGACTTCGAGCATCAGCTTCCCGTCTTCCTGGCCGCGGTAAACCCCGTACGCCGCGCAATTTATCACCGCGTCGGGCTTGGCTGACGAGAGCGCCTTTGCAATAGAATCCTTGCTTGCAAGGTCTATCACCGCGGTGGAAAATTCGCCTTCAGAGAGCCGCCAGTTGCCCGACGGCCTGCGCACGCCCGCAACCACCTGGTACCCTTTTTCGTGGAGCCGGTAGCACAGGGAAGAGCCTATGAACCCGTTCGCGCCGGTTATCAGGACTTTTTCTCGCTTTGCCATCGGGATACCACATCAAATAGACGGCGGCGCACTCGCCGCGGCAGCAGGTAATGGCAGCCTGAAATATATAAATATAGACCGCCTATTAACAGGCATGGAAAAACCCAAAGTAGTCATATTGTGCGGCGGCGAGGGGACAAGGCTTAGGGAGGAGACCGAGTACAGGCCAAAGCCGATGGTGACGGTAGGCGGATTGCCGATACTCTGGCACATAATGAAGACATACGCCCATTACGGGTTCGACGAGTTCGTGCTGTGCCTCGGGTACAAGGGCGACGCGATAAAGCAGTTCTTCCTCACGCACGAGCTGATGCACAACGACTTCACAATCAAACTTGGCGACAGGAGCCATGACACAGTGCACAAGGGGAGCAAGGCCGAGGACTGGACAATAACGTTCGCCGAGACCGGGCTGAAATCCATGACTGGCTCGAGGATAAAAAGGATTGAAAAGTACATAGGCGGGGACGACTTTTTCGTGACATACGGCGACGGGCTTTCAAGCCAGGACATCAAAAAGGAGTTGGAGTTCCACAGGAAAACAGGCACGACCGGGACATTGACCGCGATACACCCGCAATCCAGGTTCGGCATGATAAAGCCGGGCAAGGGCGACCTTGTGGAAACGTTTGTCGAAAAGCCCGTGCTCTACGACTACGTCAATGGCGGGTATTACGTTTTCAACAAGGACGTCTTCGACATGCTGTCCACTGACGAGAAATGCGTGCTTGAGACTGGCCCCCTGGCGTCCCTCGCGCAAAAAAAGCAGCTTGCCATGTTCAGGCACGAGAAGTTCTGGTATGCCATGGACACCTATAAGGACTACCTTGAGCTCAACAAGATGTGGGACGAAGGCAAACGCCCATGGGTATGCTGGGAATAGAAATGGCGACTCAAATCCAAACAGGGCTTGCAGGGTTCTATTCAGGCAAAAAGGTATTTTTGACAGGCCACACAGGATTCAAGGGCAGCTGGCTTGTAAAGATGCTTGACATGCTTGGCGCGCAGGTGACCGGATATGCGCTCAAGCCCGACACAGACCCGAGCCTGTTTCAGGCAGCTGGCATAGGGAAGATATCAAAGAGCCATTTCGAGGACATACGCGACCTTGCCAGGCTGAAAGCCGCAATAAACAAGGCGCAGCCGGAGATAGTATTCCATCTCGCGGCGCAGCCGCTTGTCAGGCAGAGCTATGCTGACCCGGTCTATACTTTCGATACAAACGTCATGGGCACCGCCAATGTGCTTGAGGCATTGAGGGGGTGCGACAGCGCCCGGGCAGCAGTCATGATAACCACAGACAAGGTTTATGAAAACAAGGAACTGGACTACGCGTACAAGGAAACCGACAGGCTCGGAGGCTATGACCCTTACAGTTCGTCAAAGGCGTGCGCGGAGCTTGTGATTTCCTCATACAGGAACTCATTCTTTCCAGATTCAGGCTGCCACATCGCATCAGCTAGGGCAGGCAACGTGATTGGCGGGGGCGACTGGTCAAAGGACAGGCTCATTCCCGACATGGTAAGGTCCATTTACGAGGGGAGAAAGCTCGAGATACGCTATCCCAAATCGGTGAGGCCGTGGCAGCACGTGCTTGACCCGCTGAATGGCTATCTCATGCTTGGGCAGAAACTGCATGAATCCGCCAAGTATTGCGGGGCGTACAATTTCGCGCCTGCGGAAAATGAAAAAGCCACTGTGGAGCAAATCATAAAATCCGGCATATCGATACTCGGCAAGGGCGAGTACAGCATATTCAAGGGCGAGAAGCCCCACGAGGCTGGGATGTTAAGGCTTGACGCGTCAAAGGCGAGAAAGGAGCTTGGCTGGAAGCCCATGCTTGGGACAAAGGATGCGCTAAGGCTGACTTTTGAATGGTACAATGAGTATTACGGCGGGCAGGACCCGGCAGGCGCGCTTGAAATGCAGATAGCCGGCTATTATTCTATCTGAACGGAAGGATTTGATTTTCATGGGTTCTGGAGAGATAAGGCAGGAGATGCTGGAAAAGGCGAAGGAGTTCCACAGGGCGAAGCAGGAAGAGGCCGCAAAAAAAATCAAGGGCACGAAAGTCCCTGTTTCGGGAAAGGTCATCGACGCCGAGGACATCTCAATGCTTGTAGACGCGGCACTTGACGGCTGGCTGACAACGGGCAGGTTCGCCGACGAGTTCGAGGCCAGCCTTGCAAAAACATTCGGGCTGAAACACGCCCTGCTTGTGAATTCAGGCTCCTCCGCAAACCTTGTGGCCGTATCCGCGCTGACAAGCAGGTTCCTCGGCGAGCGCAGGCTCAAAAAAGGCGACGAGGTAATAACCACGTCCGTCTCATTCCCGACAACAGTCAACCCCATTTTCCAAAACGGGCTGGTGCCCGTGTTCCTTGACGCGGAGCTTGAGACCTATAACATAGACCTCTCCCGCATCGAAGAGGCCATAACCGGCAGGACAAAGGCAGTGGTCGTGGCGCACACGCTTGGCAACCCGTTTGACGTTGAAAAGCTCGCGCAGATATGCAAGGACCACAAGCTCTTCCTCGTGGAGGACTGCTGCGACGCCTTCGGCGCCACAGTCAATGGGAAGATGGCAGGGACTTTCGGTGATTTTGCCACATTGAGTTTCTATCCGGCTCACCACATCACTATGGGCGAGGGCGGGGCCGTGCTTACAAGCAATGACGTTTACAAGCGCGCGGCTGAATCGATGCGCGACTGGGGCAGGGACTGCTGGTGCAAGCCCGGCTGCGACGACACCTGCGGCAGGCGGTTCAAGTGGAAGCTGGGGGAACTGCCCTATGGCTATGACCACAAGTATATCTACTCGAACATAGGCTACAACCTCAAGGCGACCGACATGCAGGCCGCCATAGGCATATCGCAGCTCAAGAAACTGCCCGGATTCATACAGGCGCGGCGCGCGAACTTCGGCTATTTCCTCGAGTTCTTCAGGAAACATTCCAAATATTTCATTCTCCCGAAAAGCTATCCAAATGCAGAGGCAAGCCCCTTCGGCTATCTTGTCATAATAAGGGAGGGCGCGCCATTCACCAGGCAGGAAATGGTGGCGCATCTCGAGAAAAACGGCATAGCGACAAGGATGCTTTTTGGCGGGAACCTTGTCAGGCAGCCGGCGTACAAGGGCGAGAATTACAGGGTAGTAGGCGAGCTGAAGAACTCGGACATGCTGATGAACAACTCGTTTTGGATTGGCGTATGGCCCGGAATAGACCACAAGATGCGCGGCTATGTGGCATCCACAATAGAGGAATTCCTGAAAAAGCGCTGATTTTTTCAGGAGAGCTGGCTGCCCTGCCTAAAATAAGGCTTTCAGCTTGGCGCCTATCTGCTTGGCAAGCGACTCGCCAAGCCTCCTGTCATAGGCAAGCACTGATTTTTCCGTTATTTTCGCGGAGTCGAAGGAGAGCATCTTTTCACGCAGGTCGTTCCAGTTGCCCTGCTCGAAGAAAACGCCGCTCTCGCCTTCCGCCACGTAGTTCTGGAACGAGTTTGAAAACGGGGCAATGACGGGCCTGCCAAGCTTGTAGGCAAGCGCGAGGCAGCCCGAGAACTGCGAAGAAACCAGATAAGGCAGTATGACTGCCTTGGAATGCCTGACAAGCCAGAAAAGCTCGGCGTCGCTCACCCACCTGTTCAGGTGGACTGAATTCTTTTGGTTTGCAAGCGCCTGCCCAGACCTGCCCACGTAAACCACCGGGATGCCTGTGCCGGAAACCGCCTCTGTGAGGACGCCGTTGCCCTTGAGCGGCCTGTCAAGCTCGCCAAAGGACAGGAAATAGTCCGCCACAGGCAGCTTGACTTCCCTGCTTTCCTTGAAAAAGTCCTGCCTCACCAAGGAATATGTAGGATGCGGCATCACGTCCGCTCTTACCCCGAAGCGCAGCCTTGCCTGCCATGCGAGAGGATACTGCGTGGCGAACACGGCGCTCGAGCGGCGCATGAGAAAGCCGGTGACAGATTCCAGGGCCGAATCCCTGAAAGTCGGGCGGGAAAAAGAATAGTCGTATGAAGCGTGGAAATACAGGGCCTTTGGCCCGGGGACCGCGAGATAAAGCGGCACGAGCTTGGGGGAGACCATTGTGAAAAAAGGGATTGTGCCCTCAAGCTCCCTTTTCAGCGCGGAAATTCCTGAAAATGATGTGAAATCGAAGAATTTCGCATCGGGATATACGGAGCTGGCCTTTTCCCTGCGCTCAAGGTCTGACGAAAACACGAGCTGGCTGTCAATGCCTGCGGCCTTTGATATTTCATGAAGTGCGAGGGCTGCCTCAAGCGCGCTGCCCCTTTTGCCCGGATATACGAGACTCACTTTCATGCCACGGATATGCCATGCAATACTTTTAAATCAGACGAGCGAATACCATATGACGAAAATGGAAAAGGCCCTCTTTGTTTCCACGCACGCGCTCTCAAAACTTGGCGGAGTCCGCAGGCTGTACTACAACCTCGAATATTTCAGCAGGGAGTTCGAGGTGCACTTCATACATGTCAGCCTCCCGGGCGCAAGGCCAGCCGCAAGCCTTGACATTCCAAAGAACGTGAAATTCACGGAAATCAGCGCCGGCAAGCTGTCGTTCGACCCCGCCTCCCTCTTAATGCCGATGGTTGCAAAGAGGCAGATGCTCATCCGCTCCGCGAAAAAACAGGTGCAGGGATACATTGACTCAAACGGCATAGACGCGGTGGTATTGCACGCGCTTGACGCGTCGTTCGCGTTCAGGGACATCAGGGCCAAGGCAGTAGTCATGGACCAGCTCGACTCCTTCCACACGTATTACGAATCCAAGCACGCTTTTTCAAAAACGCCCCTCACGTTCCTCCTGATGCATTTCCAGAAGGCTTCCTACTCAATAGTGGAGCGCTTGCTTGACAGGAACTGCGGCATTGCGGCGTTTGTTTCTGCGGCGGACGCCAAAAGAAGCGCCTTTAGGAGGGCCCAAGTGATAGCCTCGGAGATAAGGCAGCCCCCTGAAAAGACGAGGAAAATCGGAAGGAAAAACGACGTGGTGGTTTTTGGCAGGTGGGAGCACCCGCCAAACCGCGACGGCATAGCGCGCATCGCGGGCAGGCTGGGGGAAATAAAAGGGAGCGTCCTGGTGATTGGCCCGAACCTCAATGCCGGCCTGGAACTGCCCGCGAACGCCAGGGTTGCAGGATTCGTTGACGACATCGAGGCCGCGCTGTCTGATTCGAAGCTCTGCCTTATTCCTGTATGGTATGGCGCTGGGCTGCAAAACAAGGTGTTCGACGCATTGCGCTGCGGCTGCGGTGTAGTATCAACCCAGTTCACACGCATGACTTTCGATGCGAACGGCTTTGCCTCCGGCTCCGTATCGTATTCGGACGACGTGATAACCGAGGCCAACAGGCGCCTTGCCGCATGGAGCGAAAAGGAGCCTGAAAAAGCCTATGAGTCCTATTCCAGATGGTATGAAAAAACCGTCGGGGACGAAAAGGAATACGTGGGGCTTGTGAAAAGAGCCCTTGAAAAAAGGCGTGCGTGAATCAATCAAGCCCGTAGCCGAGCGTTTTCGGCTGCTTGAGCATTTTAACAGGCACGAAAATGGCCAGGAATGCCAGCGTGTAGGCAACCAAAAAGAACGGGAATGCCGCGAGTTTTGCCGCGTGGACAATGGCGTTCCTGTTGTCTGCCACTAGAAGGTACTTGCCCTCTTCCACCCTGAAATATGCGGTGCGCGCGAACACGGCGAGGAAAAACACCTTCATGAAGCTGTAGGTGTTCACCACCACCAGGTCTCGCCTGAATTTCCCGATTGAATAGCCGAGGCTTGCGGCAAGCTTCGCGAGCGCGCCCCTGTCTATGTAGGCTGGGTCTGAATCGTCAATTGTTTCAGGCTTTGCAGCAATGGAGGGCTTTTCAAAAAACCATTTCTCATAGCCAGTGGCTATTTTTCCAAAAGCCGCCTTGCCATAGGAATAGGATAGCAAAAGCCTGTTTAGCATCACAAAAAGTTTCCTGCCATAATCGGGCAGGAAGAAAAGGGAAATTGCGAGGTAGCAGCACATCTGGACAATCGTGTAAAGCGTTCCCTTGGGCTCCTTGAGTATTATTGCGGCCTGCATCATGAAAAGCCAGGAGCGGTCAAAGAGCCTGAAAAGCCTCTTGCCAGCTATGTAGGGGTGTTCTGTGTTGTTCTTGATGTGGAGCGGGGCGATTTTCACCCGTTCCATGTATTCGCCGTCGTCCGCGCCCTGGAAAAGCGGCAGGTAGTAAAGCCCGAATCGCTTGAAGACCTCGACAGAGTATAGCGAATACTGCGTCGGCCCGGCCTGGAACCCTTTTTTCCTGTAGCCATCCTCGACGAAGACAGTCGTTGGCGCCACGTATTTGGACTGCCTGTTGGCATAGAGCTCTTCAACCAGCTTCGGGTCAACAGGGAAGCAGTCGTCGTCCGCCATGACTACGTAGTCATAGCCGTTCTCAAGCGCGTATTTCTGCCCTGCAAAAAACGCGCCGGAGCAGCCGCGCCTGTCGTTCTCCTTCGCTATTATCGAGCCGAAAGGGTAGTTTGCCGACAGGAGGTGCGCCTTGAGCCTGGCATCGTCAAAGGGGACGCCCACCACGAAAAGGGCGTTGAAGCCCGTGAACGACTGTTTGGAGAGGTAGCCAAGGTGCCTTATCACAAGGTCGCAATCCTTGAAAGACGATATTACGACAAGCAGTTTGGAGCCGGTTTTCCTGACTTCCAAAACAGAGGAGAACAGTTCCCTTGAATCCATCAAACCAACCAGACCTGCACTAACGTTCTGTATTAATTGACACATTATTTAAACAATGGGAATAAAACATGGAAACCATGGGAATCGGGCTTGTCAGCGCGGCAAAGGAGGCCGCAAAAAGGCAATACAGGCAGAGGGGCATGTTCTACAATGCCGCGCGCTGCCTGATAGAGCCGAAATACGCGGCTTTGGGCGCATCCAGCATCCTCCAGTATGCGAGCGCGGCAGTGTCCGGAAGCAGGCTTGTGCATTTCATTGGCGACAGCCACACGGCGGCATTCGAGTTCCAGCCGGGTTTCATTGTCCACCACATAGGCCAGGCAACCGCGCACAACCTCGCAAAGGAGGAGAGCAGTTCCGATTCGAGGAAGCTTTTCTGGAAAGTCCTTTCAGGCATAAACAAAAAGCGGGACCTGGTGGTCGCGGTTTTTGGCGAGATAGACAGCAGGATACATTTCTATTACCAGTTCAGGAAAAACAACGGCAAGATTCCGATTGAAAAGCTCATGGAAAACACCATAGCCAACTATTTTTCAGTCCTCATGGAGGCAAGGGAGAAGGGATACGATGTCGCGGTGCTTGGAATACCGCCGGCATCCGCGCAGGAGAACCTGTACAAATACCCATTTTACGGCGACGCGAAAACCAGGAGCGGGATAAACGCGAAATTCAATTCAATGCTTGCCGGCGCGTGCAGGGAAAACGGCTTCCCGTTCATAGACGTCTACGCGGCAAGCGCGGACGGGAACGGCTTCATAAAAAAGGAGTTCGCGCGCGACGAGGTCCACCTGAATTCCATGATAGTGCCCGCTGTCAGGGCGCAGCTGGAAAAAATAAAATAAAGGGAAAAAAAGGAGCCCTCACTCCATCTGGAAAATCTTGACATTGTCGTCGGGCGTCTTGTAGACGAGCTTGAACCCGGGCAGGTCCTCGTTGAAGAACGCGTTGTACAGGTTGGTGTCGTAGAACTTGCCCTTGCCAATCCTGTCTTCCCACCCTGAAACCGCAGTGCCGTTCTCGCCCGGCCATATCGCCGCCTTCAGGTAATACGGGTGGAAGACAATGTAGCCCGAGCTTGCCCCCGCCTGCCTGATTATGGCGTGGTTGAGCGCCAGGTTGCCCTCCGCGTCGCGCCTGTCAAGGTAATAAGACACTATGGGCAGCTGCTCGCCCGTGGCAAGCGTGATGCCCTGCGTGAGGCAGTAGCGCGGCACGAGCGAGTATTGCGCCTGCCCGGAGGCGTCCTCCGTCCTCTGCGACGCCATTGCTACAACGCCGGTTATTTTCTGGGATTCTGAAACCGTGCATGATTGCCATTGCGACTGGGACACTGGCACGTAAATCTCCTCCCACATGTAGTCCGCCTCGCATTTGGACGCCCCTGTGGATTTTGACGCGTCTGTCTGGTTGAGGTAGTTGCACGCAAGGTAATTGAGTGCGCCGTATTTGCCGCCAAAGCCAGTGTATGAGCCGACAAGCTCGACGTCAAACAGGGCGGTCTTGGAGCCAAAGGCGTTCATGGTGTCCTTCAGGTCCTGCGGCGTGCCCTTGGTGTACGCGAAGGCTGTGCGCTGTATCATGTAATATGACGCCTGGGTATTGCCTATGACGGCGTTCTTTTCCCCGAAATAGTTTATCCAGTGGCCATAGTCCCACCAGGATATCACCCTGTCGCTGGAATTGACATTGTCCTTAATCCATTCCATGGAGTTTACCCAGTAGTCCGCAATCTTGCCGCACTTGAACGGGGCGATTATGCTCTTTTCCCAGTCTGTCGGGCTGTTGTAGTCCTTGACAACAGAAATGTAGCACAGGTTGGTGTTGTACTGGTTGTTGATGGAGTCGTCAAAGCTCTTGTTCAGGACGGCCCCGCACACTGTGGCGTCGTTTGTCTTGGCGCATATGCTTTGGAATTGCGCCGTGAACATGGACGGGTTATCCTGATAGCGCGGGGTGAGGGAGCTTGAAAGCAGGGCCGCGCCCCAGGGCGCCACGGTGAAGAACTGGGCGGCCACCAGCACTGCCATGGCAATGAAGGCGAATGCCGGCAGGTATGCGATGTCGGCCTTGAGAGAATAATGCTTGAAGACGCCCTTTACAAACAGGATAAGCTCCCCAAGGAAGAAGGCGATTGCGAGGGTCGAGAACACGCCGAGGTATGACTCGAATTTCAGCCTGTAAAGCCCGCCAAACGAGGTTGGGAATATCAGGAAGAAGAGCATGATGAACAGGAAACCCCATTCAAAGTGCTTCTTGTCAAGCAGGTGCAATGCCGCGCGAGCCAGGCCGAGCGCTGCGGCCACAACCATCGAGCCGAAGATGGCAAGCGTGAGCGTGCTGTCCTTTGACGGGATGCTTGATGGAAGACCGAAAAACACGTTGACCGCAAGGCCGAAAATGCCGAGGAAGAGCTTGGCGATTATGTCGAATGGCACAGTCAGGTATTCAAGAATGCCGGATGTGTTCATGCCCACAAACCCGAACTCGTTCTGGTACGATGCCGGGGCAGCGCCCTGCTCCGCGATAGTCCTGAAGACTGCGTCGTAGACGAGTATGCCTGAAAGCTGGTCTTTTATGCCGCCGACTATGGCGGCGCCTACCGGCGTGAAGGCGAGGACCGCGAACGCCGCCACAAGGCCCGCAGCCGCGTAATACATGCGCTTCTCATTGGTCTTCACGTGCCATTTCAGGTAGTAAAGGGCGGCTGCGAAGGCTGCCGAGGCGAAAATGAGCAGCTCGGGGGTCAGGTAGGGCTTTGCAGCGTAATATATGTTGAGGATTATTACGAGCACAGTGGATGCGATGGCGACTGCGGCCGTAGATTTTATCAGGAACTCCATGTTGGCCTTCTCCTTTTCAAAATAGAGAAGCGCCGCGTACGCGCCTACGAAAAGCGCGAGGCCGATGCCAAATACGCTTGAGACGTTGGTCGCGAGTATCACGTACCCGGCGGCGATGCACGAGAGCGCGAGAACGCGCAAATCCTTCCATTTCAGCGCGAGCGCGAAGGTTGCGAAGAAAAAGAACAGGCCGAAGAAGTTCGCTGTGACGACCTGCGCCTGGCCGCCGGCGCTATGCAGTATGTGGATTGGAAGGGCCGCAAGCAGGCCTGCTGCCAAAAGCCCTATTGACTTGCCGTACTCGCGGGAAACCAAAAGGTATGCGAAAAAAACCGTAAGGGCTCCGAATATAGGGGCGTAAATGCCGCTGACAAGCGCGAAGAGGTAGTTGTTGTAGGCCGCATTGCCGGATATGATGGAATACCACGACGCCCAGAGATGGTGCAGCAGGGGCACTGACCTGTGGCCGGATTCAAGTATTGGATACCACACCACATTGTCGTGCAGCGGCACGTGGCCGAGGGATATGAGCTGCCCTCCGCCGTAGAGATACCAGTAGGGGTCGATTTCCGAGTATACCGGGCTGAACGACTGGTACCTTATGAGAAATGAGATGATTACAAGAGCGAGTATGGCAAGCGGGGCGAGCTTTCCTGCAAGTTCGCTTACTGTTTCAAGGTCGTACTTTTCAGGGAGCTTGGGCATGAAATCCGCCTTGCTGTGGCCTTCCCATGCCTTGGTATAGGCAAAGAGCGCGAGCCCGATTACGGCCACCACGGCGTTTGCCGCAAGGGCGTAGGACATGTTGAATTCAATGCCGAGGAAGGCGTTCCCTATGAACGAGACGAAGGGCGGCAATATCATGCCGAGAGTGATGCCTATGAGTTTCTTCTCTATTATGCCAAAGCCGGTCTTCTTGAGAAGGGCGAAAGCGAGCGGTATGCCTGAAATGCCCGCGAGGACAAGCATTATGGCTAGGGATGACCATACGTCAAAAGATATCATGAAAAGTACCTCCTTACAAACCTGATGATTTGGGCGCATATAATATAAAAAGGTAGGGCTGGAGGCAGGAGGGCCATAAAACTGGGCGGGGGACAGTGCACTGGAACCTATGCCTGGCGCTCCAGGGAACTGCCGCCTGCCAATCCGCCTGGTTTTTAAAAATGAACATAATATAAGATAAAGCATGGGAGGAAGGAAGGCTAAAGCCAGTGCAAAGAAGCCCAAAAGCAGGGCTGCCCATGCAAAAAAGCCAAAACCAAAGCCCTCAAAGGCGAAAAAGGCAGCCCGGCGTGCAAGCCCAAAGCCGAAAAAAACCGCCAAAAGGCAGGCAAAGCCCGTGAAGAAGGCGGCACGCATGAAGGCAAGGGCCGCAAAGCCCAAGCAGGCAAAAAAGCCGGCCAGGCAGATGGCAGCCAAATCGAAAATCCAAGCCCAGCCGAGGCTCCAAAAAAGGCGCAAAAATGCGCAGCAGGAAATAATAGAGGAGAGCTTCGCCCCCATAGAGAAGAAAATCACCGGGCTCGAGGTAGAAATCGTCCCCGCCATACTCGCCCACGCGCGCCACGAGTTCGAATACAAGATGTATTCAGTCCTGCCGCACGCCAAAAGGATACAGATAGACATAATGGACGGGAAATTCGTCCCAAACACGACCGTGGGCGAAAACGAGAAGGTCCCGCTTAAAGACAGCCTCACTGTCGAATACCACCTGATGGTGCAAAACCCTATCGATTACATAAAGCTCATAGACAACCCTGACGCCATCTACATTGCGCACGTCGAGGCGCAGGAAGGCCCTGCCGAGGTCGTCAGGTTCTGCAAGTCCGAGGGGTACAGGGTCGGGCTTGCCATAAACCCCGCGACGAGAATCGAGGAGCTCGACAGGTTCATAGAAGACATAGAGATGGTCCTTTTCATGACAGTTGTCCCCGGCTTTTCCGGGCAGAAATACATGAAGCAGGTAGAAGGCAAGATTGCCGAATTCAAGAAAAAATACCCCAAGGTGCCAGTAGAGGTCGACGGGGGCATAAGCGAGGAGAACGTGGAGGGGGCCAGGCAGGCAGGCGCGAACCTATTCGCGGCGGCAAGCTCTATATTCTCCTCGGGCGAAGTGAAGGCGGCCATGGAAGGGCTTTACGCCAAAGCGTCGCACAAGGGCTGAAAAGCCCGCGGACACGCGCAGGCAGGTAATGAAAATGCCATTTGAAAAAACTAGAGACCCAGCCAGATTGTCAGGCATAGCGCGCGAGGCGAGAAAGGACGTGCTGCGCATGCTTGTGGAGGCAAAGTCCGGGCACACGGCAGGGCCGCTTGGCATGGCGGACGTTTTCACAGCGCTTTATTTCAGCTGCATCGACCACGACCCGAAAAACCCGCAGTGGGACGGGCGCGACAGGGTAATACTCTCAAACGGGCACATCTGCCCTATCCACTACGCCATTCTCGCGCGGGCAGGCTATTTCCCGCTTGAGGAGCTAAAGACATTGAGGAAACTCGGCTCGAGGCTGCAGGGGCACCCGCACAGGGGCGCGCTGCCGGGCATCGAGAACTCGTCAGGGCCGCTTGGCCAGGGGCTTGCGCAGGCATGCGGGATAGCCCTTGCCGCAAGGCTTGACAAGAAGAATTTCCGAACCATAGCATTGCTTTCGGACGGCGAGCACGACGAGGGCTCCACGTGGGAGGCAGTCATGTTCGCGGCAAAGTACAAGCTTGACAGCCTGGTCGCAATAGTCGACAGGAACTTCATCCAGATTGACGGGGACACAGAAAACGTCATGCCGCTCGAGCCTTTCGCGGACAAGTACAGGGCATTCGGCTGGAACGTGATTGAGATTGACGGGCATGACTTTGCACAGATAATAGACGCTTACGAAAAGGCAGCGCAGGCAAAGGGCAAGCCCACGGCGATAATCGCCAAGGTCACCCCGGGCAAGGGCGTGAAGAAGTTCGAGAATGATTACAAGTGGCATGGCAAGGCGCCAAGCGCGCAGGAGGCCGAAGAGGCGATTGCGGAGCTTGACAGGGGAAACTGACAGGGATTTTCATGGTAGCAATAAACTCAAAAGCCAAACTGGTTCCAGACGTGCTCAACCCGGCTGAAAAGAGCGCCACGCGCGACGGCGCGGGCAAGGGGCTTGTTGAAGCTGGAGAGAAGGACGCCAATGTTGTGGCGCTTGCCGCGGACCTGTCCGAATCGGTCAGGACGCACTGGTTCGAGCAAAAGTTCCCTGAAAGGTTTTTCCAGGCAGGGGTCGCGGAGCAGAACCTGGCAGGCGTGGCCGCCGGGCTTGGCATGGCAGGCAAGGCGGCATTCATAGGCTCTTTCGCCGCATTCTCGCCGGGCAGGAATTTCGACCAGATAAGGGTGCCGGTTTGCTACAACAACTCGAATGTCAAGATACTCGGCTCGCACACGGGCCTCACGGTAGGCGAGGACGGCGCGACTCACCAGATGATGGAGGACATAGCCATGATGCGCGCGCTGCCTAACATGAAAGTGGTCGTCCCGTCTGACGCAGTCGAGGCCAAAAAGGCCGTGCTTGCGGCGGCAAAGGATTACGGGCCGTATTACATCAGGCTGACGCGCGAGAAGGTGCCCACATACACCACGCCCGAAACGCCCTTCGAGGTAGGCAAGGCAATCCAGCTTGCAGAAGGGAAGGACATCTCATTGTTTGGGTGCGGCACAGTTGCATACGACTGCCTGAAGGCGGCATATGAGCTTGAAAAGCAGGGCATAAGCGCGGCAGTTTACGATTTCCACACAGTAAAGCCCATAGACAGGGAAGCGGTAATAAAGGCAGCAAAGGAAACCGGGCTTATAATGACAGTCGAGGAGCACCAGGTGTCCGCAGGGTTTGGAAGCGCGGTGTGCGAAGTGGCGGCGCAGGAGAGCCCGTGCAGGATAGTCAGGCACGGGATGCCGGATTCGTTTGGCGAGTCCGGGGCTGCAAAGGACCTGCTGAAAAAGTACCGGCTTGACGCGCAGGGAATTTACGAGAAAGCCCTTGAAGCCGCAAAAGGCAAATAGGGAGAGGGGTTGATTTCCATGAAAATATTCCTGGACTCTGCAAACGTCGAGAAAATCAAAAAAGCCGCGAGCATGGGGCTTGTCGACGGCGTGACCACGAACCCGACCATAATAATGAAGGAGGGCAGGGACCACAAGGCCGTGATAAAGGAGATTTCATCGATAATCGACGGCCCGGTTTCGGTCGAAGGCGTTGGCTCCACCGCGGAGCAGCTTGTCAAGGACGCGCGCGAATTCGTGAAATGGGGCAAGAACATTGTTGCCAAAATACCCATGACGCAGGAAGGCCTCAAGGCGGTCAGGATTCTCTCGAAGGAGGGGATAAAGACCAACGTCACCCTGGTGTTTTCCGCAAGCCAGGGGCTGCTTGCCGCAAAGGCGGGCGCAAGCTACATTTCCCCGTTCGTTGGCAGGCTCGACGACATTTCAGAGGACGGCATGGAACTCATAGCCGACCTCACCCAGATACTTGCGAATTACGACTGCGAGACTGAAATAATCGTGGCTTCGGTGAGGCATCCGCTCCACGTGGTCCAGGCGGCAAAGCTTGGCGCGCACATAGCCACGCTGCCTCCAGACGTGTTCGACAAGCTCTTTTCCCACCCGCTGACCGACAAGGGCATAAGGCAGTTCGAAGAGGATTACAAAAAGGCGCAAGCGCAGGCGAAGAAATAGGCGCGCAGATGGCGCGATTAGTACGCAGGCGCCGCATGGATGCTGGTTTAGATGTATGACGTCCATGTAATAGGGGCGGGGCCCGCAGGCTCCTTCGCAGCGTATACTGCTGCCGCCAGGGGCGCGAAGGTGCTCATTTCAGAGGAGCACCCGCAGGTAGGCGCACCTGTGGCGTGTTCCGGCCTTGTCTCAAAATCCGGCCTTGAAGAGATGTCGGACCTTGTCAATTACAGGAAGATAACCCTCAATACTATCCATGGCGCCATAGTATACGCTGGCAAGGAAAGGTTCGAGATACGCGCCCAGGAGGGCGAGAAGGCGCACCTGATAGACAGGGGCGCGTTTGACTCCCTCGCGTGCGAATCCGCAGTGGGCCAGGGGGCGAGGCTCTCGCTTTCCGACCACGTCGGCCCGGGGAAATACGCGGCCGGCTGCATCATAGGCGCGGACGGGCCGAATTCCACGACCGCGACCGTATTTGGCTTCCCAAGGATTAGGAATTTCGTAATAACAATGCAGGCCGATTTTGAAATGGACGTGGAGGACGCCAGGATGGTCACCGCGTTCCTTGACAAGCAGGACTTCCCAGGCTTTTTCGGCTGGGTGATACCAAAAGGCGACGGCAGCGCCAAGGTCGGCATGGGCGCGCGGCTCCCCTCCGACATCAAAAAGAGGTTCGACTCGTTCCAGAAAAGGCTTGGGATAGATGGCAAAAAGCCCGAGAACCTTGTCGCGGCGATAATACCTGTTGAGATGAGGAAAAGGACAGCCATGGAAAAGGGCGGCAGGAAAATCATGCTGGCAGGCGACGCGGCAGGGCAGGTCAAGGCCACCACGGGCGGCGGGATATATTTCGGCGCATCGTGCGGCAGGCTTGCCGGGCTTTACTACAACGAGCCTGCCAGGTACGAGGCCGAATGGCAAAGCCAATACGGAAATGACCTGTCCATGCACGGCTGGATATACCAGGCCATGCACGGGTTTGGCGGGCGCCACCACTCTGCGGCGTCGCGGATGCTCAAATGCCTCGGGGCGGAGAATTTCCTTGGCAGGTTCGGCGAAATGGACAAGGTGAGCAAAACGTTTAATCTTAAAAATATCGCAAGGCATATAACAAAAAAATAACTCGCGTGGGAAAATGGATATCAAGCACATAGCCATAATACCTGACGGGAACAGGCGATGGGCCAAGAGAAGGGGCATCTCAAAGCAGGAGGGTTACGAGATAGGCATACGCAAGCTCGGCTACGTTCTCAAGTGGTGCAGGGAAAAGGACATCAGGATGGTGTCGCTTTGGGGATTCTCTACCGAGAACTTCCTGCGCGATTCCGCGGAGCTCTCCATGCTTTTTGACACGTTCAGCAAGAAACTCTCCCTGGCCCTGGCGCGAAAGGCCGAAAACGAGAAATACGGGGTCAGGGTGAGGTTCATCGGCAGGCCGGACTATTTCCCGGCGGACATAAGGAAAAAGATCAAGTCCCTTGAAGAGGAGACTTCCAAATATTCGAAATACCAGGTCAACCTTTTTTTCGGCTATGGCGGGAGAAACGAGATACTGGACGCGGTCAACAGGATAGCCCAGGACGTCAAGGCCGGCAAGAGGGCGCGCGTGGATGAGAGGGCGTTCGAGAAATACCTGTACACCGCTGGCACGCCCGACCCTGACATGATAATCAGGACTTCCGGCGAGCAGAGGCTGTCCGGCTTTTTGCCATGGCAGGCGGCTTACACGGAGCTTTACTTTTCCAAAAAACTCTGGCCAGACTTCCAGAAGAAGGATTTCATGAAAGCCATAAAGTGGTACGAGACGCGGAAGCGCAGGTTTGGCAAGTAGGCGCGGTCATGACATGGCTAAGATAATCGTTGAAGGCTCCAAAAAAGAGATATGCGGCAGCTTCGAGACGGCGGACAACGCAATAGCGCGCATGCGCGGGCTGATGTTCCGCTCGAAGCCCGCGTTCATACTCTTCGACTTCCACGGAGTCGGTATTTATCCTATTCACTCTTTTTTCGTCAGGTTCAATTTTGACGCGATTTACCTCGACCCGGAATTCGGGGTCGTCGAGGCGTTCAGGTCGGTAAAGCCGTACACAGCCCTTGTCAGGCCGAAGGCGCCTGCGCGGTACCTCCTTGAGACCCCGGAGGGGATATGCGAAAAATTCGGCATAGCCGAGGGCAGCAGGCTTGAGATAGTGGATTGATAAACGCGGGTGCATGCATGTCGGCGATTGGATGGGGGAAAATTGGGGGCAAGGCGCAGCACAAGACAGGGCTTGTCCAGCTCTCGGCGGAGGAAGAGGAGCTCGTGGCGCGCTGTTCCGAGGAATTTGCAAACCGCGCAAAGACGCAGCAGATACAAAGCGAGCAGGACGCCCTCGACGCGTCATACGCAATCGTAGACGACGTGTGCGCGGGCGAGGGCATTGACCTTGATTCCGACCAGCGCGATTACATATCGAGATATGTGATGCTCAATTCATGGGGTTTCGCGTTCCTCCAGCCGCTTCTCCAGGACGACAGGATAGAGGAGATAGCTGTCCTGGGGCTTGGGAAGCCGGCTTATGCGTATTTGAGGGGCGAGGGATGGAAGCAGACTGATTTCGGGTTCACAAGCGAGGGCGCGTACATAGACGCCATAAACAAGATGTCGCGAAGCCTTGGCAGGAGGATTACCTACCAGAACCCCAGGCTCAACGCGGTCCTTCCAGACGGCACGAGATTGCACGCTTCCATACCGCCTGTGTCAAAATTCGAAATCACCTTGAGAAGGTTCAATCCGAAGCCTATTACAGCGCCGCAGCTTGCAAGCCTCAAGACCGCGTCCGCGGAGGCAATGGCTTTCCTCTGGCTTGCCATGCAGTCGGATGCCAACATACTCATTGCGGGAAACACCGCATCGGGCAAGACCACAACGCTTAACGCGCTTTTCAATTTCGTGCCTATAAGCGAGCGCGTCGTCATCCTCGAGGAAACGCCTGAAATCAACATACCGCACCCGCATTCCACCAGGATGATTGCGGTGCCCGAACTGGAAATAGGCATGCAGGACCTAGTTGCCGATTCGCTTAGGATGAGGCCCGACAGGGTCATAGTGGGCGAGGTGCGCACAAGGCAGGAGACCGAAGGGTTCGTTGAATCGATACTCTCCGGGCAGGCGCGCGGGACATATGCCACATACCACGCCAAATCCGCGAGGGAGGCGGTGCTGCGCATGAAATCCTGCGGCGTGCTGGAGATAGACATACCCGCAATAGATCTCATCGTGGTGCAGAGGAGGATCGGGAGGTATGAGAAGGGCAGGGGCATTGTGGAGTCGAGGCGGATAGTCCAGATAAGCCAGCCCGGCCCCGAATCGCCTGAAAACGTGGACGACCTGTTCTCATACGACCATGCCAGGGACGAGCTTTCAATGAACCCGGACAAGAAAAAGCTCGCGCAAAGCAGGATTTGGCAAAAACTGAAAAACACGTTTGGCATGGACGACGCCAGGCTGTTCGCGGAGATTTCAAGGCGCGCGAAAAAGGTCGCTGAAATGGGCAGGAAAAACCTGCCAATGGAAAAAGTTGTAGAGGAAGCGCAAAACGCATGAGCGCTCCTGCTGGATAGGATGGCACGGGAAAACTGGCTTGGAACCATTGAAGGCGTTTGCGCTGGCATGCCAGCCACGGGCATATCGCGGCAGAGGAAGCAGGCGATTGAAAACGATTTCCGCCGCGCTGGCGCCAAGATACATGCGGGAAAATACGTGACATTCGGGCTTCTCGCGTCCCTTGCGCTGTCCCTTGTCGTTTCCACTGCCGGATTCCTCGCTCTCTCGCTTGGCAGCCTGCTTGCGCTGCCTGCGCTTTTTTTGATAATCTTGGCAGTATCGATGCTGGCCTTCCTGAACCTGCCAAAACTGGCTTATGAGAGTTCGAAAAACGCCATGGAGGCCGACCTGCCCCTTGCAATAAGGCACGCGGCGATAGCGATATCCATACGCATGCCGTTCGAGAAAGTGATAGGCGAGATCGCAGATTCAGGCTATGGCTGTTCGGAGGCGTTTGGAAGGGCCAAAAACGCGGTCTCTTCGGGCCAGCCGCTCCAGGCGGCCCTGCTTGGCGAGGCGTCTGAATCCGGTTCGAGGAAACTCACGCGGTTCGCCTCTTCCATAATCTCGCTTTATGAGGAGGGCGGCGAGCCTGTGCCGCTCTACATGCTTGCAGACGAGTATTCTAGGGCTAACATCGCCGGTCTGAAGGAGTTCGCGCAAAAGGCGGTCTTTGGCGGGCTGGTGTTCGTGGCCGCGGCGTGCATTGTCCCCGCGTTTTACATGATATACGGGATAATCTCAAGCGCCATGCCGATAGGCATTGAGCCGCCATCTGCCCTTGCCGCATGGTCGGCATTCCTTGTCATATTCCCCCTTATAGACATTGCCATACTCGCATTTGTTTCAATAAGCATCCCGCCAAGCGTCAACCTGCGCAAGGCCGGGGCAGGGAAAGGCCAGGCGCACAGGGGCATTTCGATTGCCGGCGCCAGGATTTCACATGGCCAGGTGAGTTTGGCGTCTGCGCTTGGGTTTGCCGTATTCGCCATGCTCGGCCTTGCAAACAGCCTGTTTTTCGGGTTTGCCGCGCTCTCGCTTGCAATCCCGCTTGCGGCGGGCATGCTCGCGGAGCTTGAGCATGAGAAAAAGACCGCAGACCTTGAAAGCGGAATCGGGGACGCGCTTGTGATGGCATCAAGCGCCCCAAAGGGCGCGCCCATCGAGAAGATTGCAGCAGCCATAGCGTCATACGCCCACGGCCCTGTGGCAGAGGAGTTCGCAACAGTGAAAAACCAGATATCCTCCGGCGTCAGCCCGAAAACCGCGCTGTCTAACATGGCAGACAGGACAGACTCGCTTCTAGTGCACAGGTGCATAAGCCTGATGCTTCTGGGTTACAAGGGAGGGGCGGACATGCGCTTTGCGCTAAGGAAGGTCGCAGAGGACGTCTACCTCGCCTTTGACCAGGTCAGGGAGCGCAAGAACGCCATAGCGATGCAGAAATACACGCTTCTTGCAGGAAGTTCAATCCTAGTCCCGCTTGTAATGGGCATATCAATGGGCATGGCAAGGACGCTTGGGAAAAGCGCGGCTGCGGGGGCAGGGGGGGCTGGCATGGCAGGCCCGGCGGCAGCATACATGCTCATTTTCGCGGCGCTTGCGGCCATATACTGCGCCACGCTTGAGGGCAATTCCAAGAAGGCCATAACCTATTTCATCGCAAGCGCGCCCCTTGCCCTTGTAGTGCTGATAATATCAAGCGGCGCCGTCGGGTAGAAACTGCCGTTGCAGCATAGGTGGGTTTTTAAACAGGGTCGCAAAATTATCATGCATGGCAGTTGAAATCATAATCACCAAAAAAACCAAATTGAAAAACCCCACCCTGATTGAAGGGTTCCCGGGCCTTGGGCTCGTGGGCACTATTTCCGCAAGTTACATTGTGGAAAAGCTCAAGCTCGAGCCTATCGGATACATCAAAAGCGAGCTTTTCCCCCCAATGGCGGCGATACACAACCACATACCAATGCACCCGGCCAGGGTGTATGCGTCCTCAAAGCTCAACGTTGTCATAATACTTTCAGAATTCGTCGTGCCGATAGGCATAGTCCAGGAACTCGCCGAGAGCATATTCGCCTATGCGAAGTCCATCGGAGTCAAGAAAATACTCTCCCTTGGCGGCATTACGATAAAAGGCGAGCAGGACACAGTCTATGCCATAGCAAGCAACATGGACCTTGTAAACAAGGTGTCCAAGTACAAGACAGTCAAGATGATAAAGGAAGGCGCTACGACCGGCGTCACAGGCGTGCTTCTCGCGCGCGGGGCAGACGAGGGGTTTGACGTCGTCTCCCTGCTTGCCGAGGCCCAGCCCGAATACATGGACCCGCGTGCGGCCTCGATGGTAATAGAAGTGGTTAACCAGATGCTTGGGCTGAAGATTGAGACTGACTCGCTGGACCAGGAAGCGAAAATGATTGAGAGCAAGATGCGCGAGGTCATGAACAGGGCCAAGGCGTCCCAGACCCACTACAAGAAGGCCGAGAGCCTCGGCCCGATGTACGGCTAGGGCCCGCCTTCAGGCGCATTTTATCCGCAAGGCGCTTTTGCATGCCAAAGATAATAGTCTCAAAGGCGAACATGGCCTCGATGAACATTGCAAAATGCATTGAGGCAGAATATCCAGAGCTTGTGAAGCATTTCCACCATACTGACAAGCAGGTGGTTGAGTTTGACCCCGACATAGGGACAGACTGCCTCATTGTCGCATCCACCCACAAAAGCGCCGCAGGGAAGGCAAGCCTGACAGCCCACGTGTGCGGCAATTGGGGCGACGCGGGCATGGGCGGCGAGCCAAAGACCCTCAACCCTTCCCCTCCGACAAGGCTGAAAGCCGCCATAATTGAGCTGCAAAGGCAGGAGGCAGCACGCGGGCTTGGGATTGACGTGGTGCTCGAGGCAGACCACCACGGCCCCACAACAAAGATTCCGGTCATGTTCGTTGAAGTGGGCTCTGACGAGACTGCATGGGCCAACATGGAATACTGTTCAGCCGCCGCAGCAGGGGTAAATGCGGCATTCAATGCTTCCACGCCCGCATGCACCCCTTTCCTAGGAGTGGGCGGCGGGCATTATTCAAAGGCATTCACGAAAATTGAGCTTGAGAGCGAATACGGGTTTGCCCACATACTCCCGAAATATTCCATTGACGGGCTGGAATACGGCACTTTCGCGCAGGGCATAACAAAAAGCGCGGAGCCAGTCAAGATAGTGCTTATTGAAAAAGACGGCGTGAACGCGCGCCAGCGCGAGAAGATAATAGGCTTTTGCAGGGATTACGGGATAGAGCATAAGTTGGTTTGAATGCCCTCAAACCTGAACTCCTGGCTCCAGCCATGTCTAACCTTAGTCTAATTTAAAATAGAAAAAGAAAGGTTGCCTCCTGCTGGAGTCAGGCGCCATTGCGCAGAAGTCAATTCCCATAGCTCATTGATTTGAGGACCGTTATCCTCTCGTCAAGCGGCGGATGGGTAGAATACAGCGAAGAAAACATACCGGGCTTGATAGGGTTCGAGAAATAAAGCGGCGCCGTGACCTCGCTTGCCGCCTTCACGGGAATGTCGACCTTTTTGAGCTTCTCAAGCGCGGAGGCGAGGCCGGGGGGATACCTTGTCAGCTGCGCGCCTGACGCGTCAGCGAGGAATTCCCTTTTCCTTGATATGGCGAGCTGGACAAGCTTTGCGAAAAATGGCGCGAATATGATGAACACCAGGCCTATCACAAGAATGATTGCAGACCCGCCGCCCCTCTCCTCGCGCGACGAGCGGCCAAAGAAAAGCGAACGCGAGGCCACATACCCGATTATTGAAATCATGCCAACCATGACGACCGCGATTGTGGCAAACCGTATGTCGTAGTTCCTGATGTGGGACATCTCGTGCGCAATCACGCCTTCAAGCTCCTCCCTGTTCATGATTTTCAAAAGCCCGGAGGTGACGGCTATTGCGGAGTGTTGCGGGTCCCTGCCGGTCGCAAAGGCGTTTGGCGAGGGGTCTTCAATCACGTAGAGCCTTGGCATTGGAATGCCAGCGGCAAGGGATAGGCCCTCTACAGTGTTGTAAAGATAAGGATAATCGCGCTTTTCAGCCGGCTTTGCATTGCTTATTGAGAGGACAACGCTGTCGGAATGGTAATAGCCCACATACGCGTAGACAAGCGCTATTATGAGCGCTATTAGCGCGCCTTCAATGCCGAAGTCGAATATATAGGCAAAGGCGAGTGCCGCGCCGAGCACCAAAACGCCCATCACCAGCACAAGAAGGGTCGAGAGAAGCCTGTTCTTGTCGGATTCCTTGTAAAAGTCAGCCATTGGAAACACCTAAAAAAAGGAAAATGGGAAAGAAAAAAAGACTAAAACTTTACCTTGACAGGCTCGCGCTCCTCCGCACCTTCGGTCTTGAAGAACTCGAATGCCTTGAAGCCGAACATGTTGGCTATAATCATGCCGGGGAACATCTGTATCGAGGTGTTGAACTGCATGACCATGTCATTGTAGAACTGGCGCGAGTAGGCAATCTTGTTCTCCGTGCCGGCAAGCTCCTCCTGCAGCATCATGAAGTTCTCATTGGCCTTTAGCTGGGGATAGTTTTCCGCCACTGCGAATAGCGTCTTGAGAGTGCCTGTGAGCATGTTGTCCGCCTTCGCCTTCTCGCCCGGGGTCTTCGCATTCCCAAGCGCGGTGCGCGCCTTTGTGACGTTCTCGAACACCTCGCGCTCGTGCTTGGCGTACCCCTTTACTGTCTCGACAAGGTTTGGAATGAGGTCGAAACGCCTCTTGAGCTGGACGTCGATTTGCGACCATGAGTTCTGCACCTTGTTTTTCAGCCCTATCAATGAGTTGTAGGCGAATATTGCCCAGAGTATGACGAGGGCTGCTACCGCAGCTATTGCTGCCAATATGACTAGGATAATGTCCATAACCTCACCAGCACTAAACTGTGTGCACCTTGCTTATAAGCTTAATTACTTTGCATGGGAAATGGGGAATGAAGGGAGGAGAAGGCGATGGCAGGCATTGAAAGGAAAGGCTCTATTGACGATTTGTGCCCAGCCTGCAAAAGGAACGGCAGGGTGTTCTGCCCGCATTCAAGCAGCCTGTTTGTCAAGGCGGAGGTTGAAACGAAGCTCTCGGAAAACATGGCAGGCCCTTCCCCGCCCAATATGTTCATAGGCACCTATGGCTACCCAAACATCTCTGCAGGCCCGATGATATCAATAGGCGCGTCAGTAGACGACCCCGCAAAGATGTACGGCATGGAATACCAGGAGATAATACGCCAGCGCTCGAACATGGTGATTGGCAGGCAGGCGCAAAGCATATTTTCCCGCACAAGGAAACTCGGCGAACTGCAGGACGCCATAATGTCCACAAAGGACGTTGACATGGAAGCAGTATTCAGGGAAAAGCCCCGGCTCTCCCTGTCGATGGACAACATACTCCAGCCAATGGGCCCGACAGCCGCGCTTAAGGATTTCAGCGTGATTGGCAACCCCGCAGTGCCGCGCGTGGTGGACCAGATACGAAACGACAACATACTAGCGGTGGACGCACTCTCCGAGCTGACAGGAAAGGGATTTGACAGCCATTACCTGACAAAACTTCTTAGCGCCGGCATACTCGGCAGGCGCGAGCAAAAGAAAATGGTCCCGACTAGATGGGCCATAACCGCGACCGACGACATGGTGGGAAAGCAGATGCTTGAGAAGGTCCGCCTGCTTCCGCAGGCAGAGGAGTTCATGGTGTTCTCAACAGAATACCTGTTCAACCATTTCGAGGTTATTGTCCTTCCGGGCGCGTTCGAGTTCGAGCAGTTCGAGGCATGGATGGGGGCAGACCCCAAATACGCCTCCATCAGCGAGGAATACGAAGGGTTTGAAGGCAGGACAGCCTACGCATTCACCCAGGGCGGCGGGTATTACGCGTGCAGGTTCGGCGTCGCATGGGGCCTGTTAAACGCGCTGAAAATGCAGGGCAGGGTCACAGTGATAAGGGAAATCCTGCCCGACTATACAATACCCGTAGGCGTGTGGGAAGTGCGCGAGAACGCGCGGCATGCGATGATGAAAAAGCCGTTCAGGTTCGACAACCTGAAAGCCGCGCTTGACAATGCGTTCACGCGCCTGAAAGTCCCGCGCCTGCGCTACCTTGAAAAGACGAGGATACTGCGCCAGTCGAAGATTTCCGATTTTTTGAGATGACCAGGCGCCTGTTTCCCACGCCGTATTTGCCATATGATTCACGACGGAATATAAAATGTATATAAACTTTCCCGAAAATATAATTTTACATGGGAGGCAAAACCAAGTATATCGTTGTTTTAGGCTCGCTCATGTCCGGCCTTGGAAAGGGCATCCTGACTTCTTCTCTGGCTAAGATACTCCAGTCCAAGGGCGTAAACGTAGTTCCGATAAAATTTGACGGCTACCTGAACGTTGACTGCGGGACCATGAACCCCTTCAGGCACGGGGAGGTATTCGTGCTGGACGACGGGACGGAGTGCGACATGGATTTCGGCACTTACGAGAGGTACCTCAACCAGGACCTGTCCGGCTCGTCAAGCATAACAGGCGGCAAGCTGTTCAAGAAGATAATAGAGAAGGAAAGGTCGGGCGGCTACCTGGGCAGGGACGTCCAGATTGTACCGCACCTGACAGACGAAATCAAGGCGTGGGTCAAAAAGACGGGAGAGGACGCCAAGGCCGACGTTGTGATAATAGAGGTAGGCGGCACTGTCGGCGACCTTGAAAACGGCTATTTCATAGAGGCCATGCGCCAGATGCGCTTCGAGGAGGAAATGCTTTTCATCCAGCTGACTTTCGTCCCGAGCCTGTCCCCCGGCGAGCAGAAGACGAAACCGACGCAGCATGCCACGAGGCTTCTCGCGTCCCTGGGCATAGAGCCAAACATAATAGTGGCGCGGGAGGACGAGCCATTGTCAAAGGACGCCAAGGAAAAAATCGCGCTCTTTTGCCACGTGTCGCCCGAATGCGTGTTCAACGACCCTTCAATTGACACCATATACGAGCTGCCGCTCCTGCTTGAAAAGCAGAAATTCGGCGAGATTGTGATGTCAAAGCTGGGGATAAAGGACGGCGAGGACGGCATGAAGAAATGGCGCGGCCTGGTCGACAAGATAAAGAACCCGACAAAGAAGGTCAGGATAGCCATTGCCGGGAAATACACCGCGGTCAAGGACGCCTACGTGAGCGTAACCGAGGCGCTTGTCCACGCCGGGGCGCACAACAACGCGCGCATCGAGGTCCTCTGGATTGAGACCACGGAGGTCGAGGACGGCACAAAGACCGCCGAGGACCTGCTCAAAAACTGCGACGGCCTGATAGTCCCCGGCGGATTCGGCAAGCGGGGCATCGAAGGCAAGATAAAATGCATTGAATACGCGCGCAAGAACAAGATGCCATACCTCGGGCTGTGCCTTGGCATGCAGCTCATGGCAATCGAATGGGCGCGAAACGTTTCAGGCCTGGAAGGGGCAAATTCCACTGAATTCGACGAGGCGACCAAGTATCCGGTCATAGATTTCCTGCCGGAACAGAGGAAAATAAAGGAAAAAGGGGCGACCATGCGCCTTGGGGCATACCCATGCGTGCTTTCAAAGGGCACGCGGGCGCATGGCTTATATGCCTCTGAAAACATTTCGGAGAGGCACAGGCACCGCTACGAGGTCAATAACGAGCTTTTGCCTCTTCTCTCCGACAAGGGGCTTGTGGTTTCAGGCAAGTCACCCGACGGCAACATAGTGGAAATGATTGAATGGCCCGACGGCCTGGGCATGGCGACGCAGGCGCACCCGGAGTTAAAAAGCAGGCTTGAGAAGCCGGCCCCCCTTTTCGTGGGCCTGGTGGAATCTGCCATCAAGAGGCAGGAAGAGAACGGGCAGAAGCAGCAGTAGAAAAAGAGCACCGTGGCAGGCTAAGCCTGGCTTTGAACAGCCGCTTTTTCAAGAGAGGCAGTCCGTTTTCCCGCTCCCAGATTGCTTTTTTCAAGCGCCAGAAGCAGCCTTTGCCATCAGGCCCGCAAACCCGCCTGCCATCATTTCTATGGCAATGGCTGTCAGGAAAAGCCCAAGGATTTTTGACACTATTTCCACCAGCCTGGCATCTATCTTCTTGATTACAAGCGACGAGAGGTAGAACAGGGCGCCGACTGCGATGAAACAGACAGTGGTGTTTAGAAGCACCGAGTCAGTGCTGCCCATCTCTATAGTCTTGATTGTAAGGAAAGATATGACAGCCGGCCCGGTGAGAAGAGGGGTCGCGATTATGGCGATGTAGCTGTCGACCTCCGTTATGGGCTTTTCTTCCGAGCCTGAGCGCACGGTCTCTATGCCAAGCAGGAAGAGTATGACTCCGCCTGCGACCTTGAACGAGTCTATGCTTATGCCATAAAGGGAGAAAAGGGCCTGGCCGAAGAATATCACCGCAATGGCTATCACGAAGGCCACAAGCGAGGACTTGACTGCTATTTCCCTTACATCCAGCTTGTTTTTCGACGCTGCAAGCAGGACAGGGAAGGCCGAAAGCGGGTTCAGCAGGGCGAACAGCTGGAGTATGAATGCGAGTTCCAATTCCATTTTCTCTACCTTTTTTTTCGTGTATGCGCGAAGCCTCGGCTAAGCGCCAATTCATGCCAAGCATCTATCATGCAGAGTATATTTAAACAGATGCAAAGACCTGCCAAGGAGACGGAGGAAATGGTTTGCATGAAAAGCGAATTCGCCTCATCACGTTGTCAAAATTCGGCAAGGGTCTTCTGCTTAATGTTGTCAAGGGTTTTCCATTTGGTCCGCAGGTATTTGCGCACTTCGGGCTCGCCCGCGTGCTCCTGGAGGAAAGATATGGTCCTCGGGTCAGAGGTATAGCCGGAGCCGAAATCAATGCCCAGGATGGATTTTATCTTCTCGATTTGGGCGTCGCGGGCGACCTTTGCGACTATGGAGGCTGCGGCGACTATGGGGAACCGGCTTTCGGCCTTGTTCTGGCTTATTATGTGCATCCTGTCGTTGAGGTATTTCCTTATCCTAAGCTCGAAGTTCTTCGGGATGTTGTCAGGCGAGTCCACGTAGACTATCTCCGGCTTGGACTTGACGGAATTGAGCGCGTGGGCGATTTTCATTGCCTCTATCTCGTTTAGCGAGGCGGTGTCCATAAGCGCGGTTATCTCTTCGGCGTCGACCTCGACGAGCTTGACGGAGCACATCTTGCGTATTTCCGGCTCTATCTCTTCCCTCCGCTTTGGCGAGAGGAGTTTTGAGTCCTTCACGCCTATTTTGCGAAGCTTGGGCTCGTCCTCTTTCTTGCAATACAAGACGCACAGGAACATGGAGCCCACAATGCAGCCCCTGCCGGCCTCGTCAACCCCAGCTATCATGGTATTCTATTGTGATTTCCAATTTTTAAATGTGAGAGGGGAGGGGAAAAAGCCAATTCTCATTTCCTTTTCTTTTTCAGGTCGCGCAGCTCGGACGCGAAGCTGGAGATGTCCACGAAGTTCAGGTAAACAGAGGCGAAGCGGATGTATGCGACCTTGTTGAGGCGCTTGAGCTTTTTCATCACAAGCTCGCCGATTTCCTTTGAGGAAACCTCCGTGCTCTCGCCGTTTCTCAATGTGCTCTCTATGTCGTCTACCGCCTTGTCTATCTGCTCGCGGCTGACAGGCAGCTTTATGCAGGAGCGCTCGATGCCGGACATTATCTTTTTCCTGTCGTAAGGCTCGCGCCTGCCGTCCTTTTTTATCACCAAAAGCTCGACAAGCTCCACCCTCTCGTAGGTGGTGAAGCGCTTCTTGCATTTCAGGCACTCGCGCCTGCGCCTGATGGTGTCGAGGTTGTCGGCGTCGCGCGAGTCTATCACCGAAGTCTCCGGGTGATGGCAGTAGGGGCATCGCATGGATAACTCATGAAAAATGCAGTATAAAAAGGGATGGCTGGAGGGACAGCCGGGAAAATACGGAAAAGAAAAAGATGAAGGGTTAGGAAGAAAAGCCCGGGAAATGCCTTCAAAGCTCCTTAAGCAGGCTCCTGTAAATCTTCCTGCAATCCTCAATGCTGCTTTTGAGAACGTATTCCTCTGCAGCGTGGAGGTTGCTGCCTATGGGGCCTATGGAGACGGAAGGTATGCCTGCCTGGACAGTATATCCCATGTCAAAAGTGGAGTCAAGCATGCCAGTAGAGAACGTGAAATTATTGGCCTCAAATGCCGCCCTGGCCTTTTGCACAAGGGCAGAGTCTACAGGGGTTAGGCCGGCAGGTATGAATGGCGACGGCCTTGCAATGGGCTTTATTTCCACCTTTGCCTTTAGATGCGCATTGGAAATAGCAGTACGTATTTCCGAGAGGACAAGGTCCATTGTCTCGCCTGCGACCGTGTGCCTGTCAAGGCGGAATTCACAGTGCTCCGGGACTGAAAGGAATTCAGAGCCGGACTTTATGGAGCCGATGTTCAGGCCGCCTGCACCCATGACTGGATGGGGCTTTGGCTTGATTTTCTGGATTTCGGTTATCAGTTTTGCGGCCTCTACTATGGCATTGACGCCTTCCATTGTGGCTCCGTGGGCTGATTTGCCGATTACTGAAATGTCAAATGCGAACCTGCCTGGCACGGCATTTACGACTTCAAGCTTGTTCGCAAAGCTCGGTTCTGAAAATATGGCGTAATTTGGGCTTAGCCTGTTGTTTGAGAGAAGGTGGTGGCTGCCAGTAGAGAATACTTCCTCGTCCACCACAGTGGCGATAGTCATCTGGCCGTCAAACTTGCCTTCCACGAACTGCTCGAGGTGAAGCGCCACGCCGGCCTTCTGGTCCGCAGCGCCAAGCCCGATTATCTTGTCGCCATGCTCGCGCGGCGTAAAAGGGTCTGCCGCCCAGCCGCTGCACACGCTGACAGTGTCGATATGCGAGTCCAGAAGCAGGTGCCTTTTGCCCTCGCCTGAAGTGCATATCACGTTAGGCCTGTTGTCGAACACGTATTGCATCTTAGGCTCGAAGCCGTGGCCTTTGAGAAAATCGAATATGAACTGCTGTATTGCGTATTCATTGCCGGATACTGAATTGAAGCTGACAAGCTTCTTAGTCAGGTCTATCACGTTTGCCATTCTAACACCTTGCTAAAGCAGGATAACAATTAGAAAGCCCGGTTAAAAAGGCGCATACCAGACATTCAGGCTTTCAAACTGGTGGTTCTGGGAATAGTCAATGTCCCTGTCTGCGATTATGGCGCAGTGGAACGGCAGGGTGCCTGCGTAATGGAGGCCTGCCTCTGCGGACGCCTTATTAACAGGAAGCCATGGGGCGCGGTCTTCTGCATATATTACTGCGTCGGGTTCTTGCCGCCTTAGAAGCTTTACCATTTCTATCTGGAGTGCAGTAATAAGGCCGTTGCCGCGGTCCTTCCTAAAAGTGGCAAAGTCTGACATCTCGTACATGACCACCTTGCTGCCATCAGTAAGCTGCAGATCGCACCTTTCTGAAATGATCATGGACGCTATTGAATTATTGGAATCCCTTGCAACTATTGCCTTGTTGCCATTGCTGAAAAGCTGGCTAACTGTAGTTTCGTTTATGTCAAAGGTGTACAGTTCATACGCTTCCTTGTAGAGGCTCAGGATGGTCTTGACGTCGCCCTCGCTCGGAGTGCCTTCCAAAAGGGATATAGTGTACCCATTGTTGGCGGCTCTCGCCTTTGCTACATGCGGCTGCACTGCCTTGACATTCGACCTGACATTGTCGAGATTCCTTTCTTCCTCGCCCCTCAGGTAATCAGCGGGCTTGCGCTCAGGCGCATTCTTGCCAAAATACACAAGGTCGCAGCCTTGGACAGAGCCATTTGTAGGAAGGACAGCCTCAATATGATAAGAAAGCAGAACATCCTGCCTGATATTTTCTATAAGTTCCCTGTCAACAAATGCCCTGAACGTGGTCCTAGTAGATTGTGAATTTGCCTTGCGCACTTCTGCCACTTGAGAAAAAACAGTCTTGAGATCTTCAGGCTTGCGCACTACTGTATCAAAAATCCCCTTGACGCGGTTGTTGTGCTTGTCATAAGCAGGCTTACCTACTGCACCAACACTTCCCACCTTTTGCGCGGAGCCGGCATTTGAATTAATGTTTAGAATCATGGCAAAATAGGCGCAATAAAGATTTATAAAGCCTATGAAATTCGCAATATTTAGTAAATTACAGCAATAAAAAAGCAGAAAAAATACGAAAATAAATTCAAAACTGCGAAATAACCACTAAAAACAAGTTTTTTTGCAGTTAGCGCAATAAACACATAGAAAAACGCAATTTACCACATAAGACAGCATGAGGCAACATAAGCAACCAGGGAATGCCTGCCAGGATAAATACTGCCGTGCCAGTTGAATAGCTGCTATCAGGCCCACTCCTTGGTAATGATATGGGTCTGCGTCCCCGCGACGCCCTCCGTCTCCCTGATGGAGTCTATGGCGCTATTAAGCTCGTCCATGGTCATGGCGCTTGCAAGCACGCACACGTCGGAATCGCCTGTTATTTCCCACACGCGCTCAATGCCGGGCATTGGAGCGACCTTCTTGCACACTGTCTTGTTGTCCGCGTGCTTTTCAATCTGGACAAAGACAACAGCCCGGACTGCCGCGGCAGGCCCGCGCACCTCCACTGTGAAACGGGAGATTGTGCCGTTTTCCCTCATGTCCATGATGCGCTTTCTCACTGCACCTTCCGACAGGCCGACAGACTTGCCTATTTTGGAATTAGTGGCAGAAGCGTCCTTTTTGAGGATTTCGATTATGCGCTTGTCCGTTTCATCCATTGCCCCACCCGCGCACAGGTTATGCGCATTTGCTTTGCGGATATTGCAATAAACAGTATAAATAAGTGCGCTTTTCGAAGCGCCAATGCGAAAGGCGGCACCCGGGTTTATAACATGTCTGAAACTTCAGGGGGTTTAAAATCCTTCCAGTCCATAATAGACAAGCCCATGCAGGGGTGCTTTTCAATAACTTATTTTATTTTATAATTAAAGGTGGTCCAAATGCCAAAATCAATTGAACTAAAAGTAGCGGAAAGCTACCAGAACGACGTTGGCCGAGGCCTTGTCAGGATTGACACAAAGGCGCGCGAGGAGATTGGCGTTTCAACTGGCGACATAATAGAGCTAAAGGGAAAGAGGAACACCGCAGCCGTGGTATGGCAGGCGCACCCGCAGGACGAAGGCATGGGACTCATCCGCATGGACGGGTACATGAGGCAAAACACGGGCGTCGCGCTTGGCGACAAAATCATTGTCAAGAAGGCGGAACTCAAGGAAGCAAAGAAAATAGTGCTTGTCCCCACTGTCCCGATAAAATACTCGCCGGGGTTTGACCAGTTTGTCAAAAAGAAGCTAGTAGGCAGGGCGCTTACCAAAGGCGACACGATTTTTGTCGGAGTGTTTGGCACCCAGTTCCCGCTCGTGGCTGCGATTGTCCAGCCGCTTGGCGTTGTCATGGTCAATGAGGGCACCGACGTGGTGCTGAAAGACGAGCCAGTAAAGGACGCTGCCGCAGTCCCATCCATATCCTATGAGGATGTCGGAGGGATGAAGGACACCATAAAGAAAATCCGCGAAATGGTGGAACTCCCGCTAAGGCACCCGGAGCTTTTTGAAAAGCTTGGCATCGAGGCGCCAAAGGGCGTGTTGCTCTACGGCCCGCCAGGCACTGGAAAGACATTGCTTGCAAAGGCTGTGGCATCGGAGTCCGAGGCGAATTTCATCCACATCGCGGGGCCTGAACTCGTGTCCAAGTTCGTTGGCGAGTCGGAGGAGAAACTTCGCGCGCTTTTCAAGGAGGCGCAGGAGACTGCCCCGTCCATAATATTCATGGACGAGATTGACGCCATAGCGCCAAAGCGCGAGGAGGCCCAAGGCGAGGTGGAGCGCAGGATGGTATCCCAGCTTCTCACCCTGCTTGACGGCCTGAAGACGCGCGGCCAGGTAATAGTCATCGGCGCCACGAACAGGCCGAACTCAATTGACCAGGCGCTAAGGCGGCCTGGCAGGTTCGACAGGGAAATAGAGCTTGGCGTGCCAGACCGCGAGGGCAGGAAGGAAATCCTGCAAATCCACACCAGGGGCATGCCGCTTGCCGACGACGTCTCGCTTGACGAGCTGTCGAACATAACGCACGGCTACACGGGCGCTGACCTGACATTGCTTATCAAGGAGGCCGCGATGAAGACATTGAGGCGCATATTGCCAGATTTGGACCTGTCCGCCCAGTTCATACCCCCTGAAATACTTGACAACCTCAAAGTCACAAGGGAGGACTTCTTCGGCGCGCTGCGCGAAATCCACCCATCCGCATTGAGGGAAGTGTTCATTGAAAAGCCCAATGTAAAATGGACTGACATAGGCGGGCTTGACAAGGTCAAGACAGAGCTCAAGGAAGCAATAGAAATGCCACTGAAAAACCCGGAGGTATACTCCAAGATGGGCATCAGGCCGTTAAAGGGCATACTCCTTATAGGGCTTCCAGGCACTGGCAAGACAATGCTTGCAAAGGCGGTTGCTACTGAAACAGAGGCCAACTTCATCTCCATCAAGGCGCCTGAAATACTCTCAAAATGGGTAGGCGAGAGCGAGAAGGCTGTACGCGAGCTTTTCAGGAAGGCAAGGACTGCGGCGCCCGCGATTATCTTCATTGACGAGATAGACGCGGTCACGCCTTACAGGAGCACGGACGAGAGTTCCAAGGTCACCGAGAGGATTGTAAATTCATTCCTCACGGAGATGGACGGCCTCTCAAACCTGAAAAACATAGTTGTCATTGCTGCCACAAACAGGCCCGACATACTCGACCCGGCGCTTTTGCGCGCAGGCAGGTTCGACAAGATAATCGAAATCCCCCTCCCCGACGAGAAGACAAGGGAGGCGATTTTCAAGGTCCATACCCAGAACATGCCGGTCGCAAAGGACGTGAATTTCGCCGACATGGCCAAAAAGACCGACGGCTCGTCAGGCGCCGACATCGAGAACATCTGCCGCGAGGCTGGCATGGAGGCAATAAGGGAGAACTCCAAGGCCGACAAGGT
Organism: Candidatus Micrarchaeia archaeon; assembly: GCA_041650395.1. Classification (GTDB taxonomy): domain Archaea; phylum Micrarchaeota; class Micrarchaeia; order Anstonellales; family VGKX01; genus JAKALW01. The sequence continues at coordinate 248,616 of JBAZLG010000001.1, forward strand.
AAAGCTTGCGCACTTCGAGGCAGCGATGAAAATCATACGCCCCACAGTGACAAAGCAGAGCAAGGAGGCAATGAAGAAGTTCGAGAAGGACGCCCAGGGCGCCATGTACGGATAGGCTTCTTCTTTTCCATTTTCTTTTTTAATTTCCAGAACCCTGACTAAACAACCAAGAAGGTCATCTCATGGCATATCCATTCCAATTCACAAAGGCGGAGATAGTGGACATAGTGGTCTCGGTGGTGGCTATAGCCCTCGCCCTGACATTGAGCCAGGGCGGCGGGATTGACGGCATAATGAAGGTCCCCGCGGCTGATTTCGTCTCGCTTTTCACGCTGTTCCTTTTCACGATAGGCATAGGTTTTGTCCTGCACGAAATCATGCACAAATATTATGCCATAAAGTTCGGCGCGTGGGCGCAGTTCCAGGCATGGACTCTCGGGCTTGCCCTCATGTTCGGCATGGCGCTTTTCCTGCCAATACTATTCATCGCGCCCGGCGCCGTAGTCATATACGCGAACTCGGTCTCGAGGCGCGAAAACGGCGTGATTTCCGTGGTCGGGCCGCTGACAAACATAGCCATATCAGTGCTATTCCTCGTGATAGGCATTGCGGGCATGGCATTTGTTGGCGGGGATTTCGGGACCCTGACGATATTCAGCCAGAAAGTTTCGGTATTTTTCGTTGGCGCGGGCGTCAATGCGTTCCTGGCGTTCTTCAACATGCTCCCGGTGCCGCCCCTTGACGGCTCGAAAGTGATAGTATGGGACTTCAGGATTTGGCTCGGCGTGACACTGATATCCTTCGTGCTCATGACTATAACGGGCATGGGCTTTGACCTTGTATCCCTTGTGATAGTGCTGGTATTCGCACTCCTTTACAGGAACATGATGAGGTTTGGCTAAGGGGAAGCTTGGCATGGCAGGCAAGAAAGAGCTCAAAGGCGCCGAAGCGGTCCTTGTGGAGTCAGGGAGCGGCAAGGCGCGCAGGCTTGCAAAAATACGCAATGAGAAAAAGTACAGGATAAGGGAAATTGACACAATAATACGTGAAAGGCGGACAAGAAGCGAGGCCAAACTCCTTGTGAAGGCCGCGCAGGCGGGCATACCCGCGCCAAGGCTTCTAAAATCCGGCAGTACGGAAATTGAAATCTCGTTCATTGACGGCGAGATGCTAAACAGGATTCTTGACAGGGCAGCAGATGCCGGGAAAAGGCAAGGCAATGCCATGAAAAAAGGCAAGGGATCAAAGGCAGGCAAGGGCAGGTCGGTCCCAAGCCTTGAAGCGATTTTCTCTGACGCGGGAAATATCTGCGCCCGGATGCACGCGGCGGGCATATGCCACGGGGATTACACCCCTGCAAACCTGATGCTTGGGAAAAAGGGCGGGCTGTTTGTAATTGATTTCGGGCTTGGCAAATTCAGCGCAAAGCGCGAGGATTTTGCCACGGATTACCTGACTTTCCTGAAATCCACAAAGGATTTTTCAGGGTTGCACGCGGATTTTGAAAAAGGATACCTCGAAGCTGCGGGCAAAGGCTCCCCAATACCCGCGCTTGCGCAAAAGATTGACATGAGAAGCAGGTACATGCAGCGCGAGTGAAACGCGCCTAGCCGTCGTCGCGGTAAAAGTACAGTCCGCCATCCTTGGAGCGCTTGAGGCCTTCTTGTGCGTGGGCGGCGGTTAATGGGTTTTCGGATTCTGCCGCCTCTTCAAGCCTCGATATGAGAATTTTCTTCCTATTGCCTTTCACGAAATAGGCGACTACCCCCATTTCAACATAATCAGGGGAGTCCATTGGCCTGGCGTGCCTTTTGTAAAGCGCGTCTGTGGCGAACTTGGCGGCAGGGTTGGCGCAGTGGCGCATGAGAAAGACAAGCCAGTTGAATGCCTTGGCATCCGCAAGCGCCGCAACAGCTTCAAGTGCAATCTTTTTGTCCCTTGTTTCCCTGGCTGCCATGAAAATTTCATAGGGGCCCATGCCCCTGAATTTGGAAGTGTCGATTTCCCTTGCACTGGGGCGCCTTGAAATCAAGTAGTCTTCAGGGCTGGATTGCAGTCCCGAGAGCCTCTTGATGACGCTTGAGCCTCCGCTTGGGTTGACGTATGGGCCAGAACCCCTGAATTTACCCGCTCCATTGTCGACTTCAAAGCCCGGCTTTATCATCTGGACACCTATAAACAGCACTAAACTGCCCTTGCCGCATAACGCAACATGAAAGTATATAATATATAACTAATGAGAAAGGAGGGGGAACACAATGCAGAGGCGTCTGTAATCCGGCAATGGCCAATGCACAAGCATTAAAAAGGGGGGATGGGGAAATACTGCAACAAGAAGGTTAGGATTTCCACTTTGTTGGAAGGCATAGGACAATAGATTTCCGAAAGGACGAATTTTGAAAGTAAAATTTGTCCTCAAGGCACAGCTGCAAAAGCGTGCCCGGCAAGATTGACATGCCCGATTCTCCACCATGGGCCGGCAACGGCTTTTTCGGCGGGGAAACCAGGGCATATTTTCCGTGCCTTGAGTGGATACGCCATGGAAAACGGCGAGAGCCGTTGCCATATAGCCCCCAAGAAGACTACTAGGCGGCTATGCCAAAAAATGAAAAAAAGGATGGAGAACATGAAATTCGAAGAAATGAAACTGTCGTATGAGATTTTGCACGCCCTCGACAAGATGGGCTTTGAGAATGCGACGGAAATACAGGAAAAGGCGATACCTCTTGCACTGCAGGGCGAGGACCTGATAGGCCAGGCAAAGACAGGCACTGGCAAGACGGCGGCTTTCGGCATATGCATACTCGAGGAGATAAAGCACAGGGGCGAAGGCCAGAAAGGGTTCCCCCCAAGAAGGCCGACAGCGCTGGTCCTTGCGCCTACGCGCGAACTTGCGATGCAGATAAAAGAGGAGCTCTCAAAACTCGGGAGCACCATGAAGGCGCCCATACTGGCAGTTTACGGCGGCGTTGGCATAGAGCCGCAGATTAGCGCGCTAAGGCGCGGCGTTGCCATACTAATCGGCACCCCTGGAAGGCTTTTGGACCTTATGGAGAGGCGCGAACTTGACCTTTCCGCCACAAGCATAGTGGTGCTTGACGAGGCCGACAGGATGCTTGACATGGGCTTCATATACGACATAGAGTCCATTCTCTCCGAGACGCAGCAAAACAGGCAGACGCTGCTGTTCTCCGCAACAATGCCGGCGGAGATATTGCAGATATCAAAGAAATACATGAAAAACCCGATACACCTCAACATCAGCCAGGACGAGCTGGTGGTGGAGAAGATAGAACAGTATTACCTTGAAGTGACAATGCACAACAGGGTGTCCACGCTTCTTGCCCTGCTGCAGGCGGAGAACCCGAAGCTCGCACTCGTCTTCACAAGGACAAAGGCAGGCGCTGACAGGCTTTCGCACCTGATAAAGGCCAATGGGTTCAATGCCCAGGCACTGCATGGCGACATGTCGCAAAACAAGCGCGACAGGGCCATGGATGCGTTCAAGCACGGGCACGTGCAGGTCCTGGTGGCAACAGACCTGGCATCCCGCGGGCTCGACGTGAGGGAAATCACGCACGTGATTAACTACGACATGCCAATGGACGCGGAGACTTACGTCCACAGGATTGGCAGGACAGGCAGGATGGAAGCCAACGGCAGGGCGTTCACCCTCGTGTTCCCGGACCAGACAAGGGAGCTTATGCACTACCAGGCGAAGACTGGCGCGCGCATAATAAAGACGGATGTCGACTCTTCACAGGTCCGCGTCAACCAGCCACACAGGCTCGGGCATTCAAGGGACGAGAGGGGCGGCGGATACGGCCGCGGCGATTCAAGGGGCGGCTCAAGGTTCGGCGGGCGCCGCGAAGGCGGCAGGTCCGGCGGATACGGCAGCTCCGGCAGGTCGAGCGAGGGAAGGCGCTTTGGCGGTTCAGGCAGGCCGCCAAGGAGGGACTTTGGCGGGCAGGGCGGTTACTTTGCCAAGAGGGACAGCTTCGCGAGCGGGGACAACAGCCGCGACGCGTCCAAGCGCCATGGCAAGAGGACAGAATACGTGGGCAGGCAGGACTAACTGCCTTCTCCATTCCTTTATTTTCCTTTTTCATGCGGGAATGTTTCCCGCATCCTATCAAGGCAACTTCCCCTGTTTTTTGCAGGCATGTTTCCAGAAAACAGTGCAACGCTTTAAAATAACTCACGCCAAAACTGTTTTGGTTTTGGGAATCCCGCCGCAAAGCCAGTTGAGAGCGGGGTTCCAAAGGTTGATTCCATGGGTTTGCCGGAAGCAGCGCTTATCAGGCAGGAGCATTTGATTCGCGACTTGCAATTGACAAGCGAGGTCAAGATGACCAAAAAATCCCTTGTGCGCTACCTCGCGCTCTCGCTTGGCCTCATTGCGCCAGGGGAGAGCAGGACGCTCATGCTCGACATATTCGAGGCATTCCTCTCCGCGCACTTCTCGCAGGAGCCAATGGACATACACCAGCTCATTGAAAAGATAGCGCAAATACAGGGGAAAAAGTCAAAGGACGTCAATCCGAAGGCTGTCAGGTACCACACGCTCGAGCTCAAGAAAAAAGGCATAATAGAGAAAAAGGCCGGCAAGTACAGGTTCTCGATGCCGCCGATGGCGGAGGACGACGAGCTCGGGGCGGCGCTCGAATACGTCTATATGCAAAACGCCAAGACGACTTTTGACAAGATAAAGCTCGCAATAGCAACCTTGAAGCACATGCGCTGAAACGGCAGTGCGATAGAAGGGAGTGATATTCATGGAAGGGGAAGAGCCAACGCGCGAACAACTCATTGCAAAGGCCAAGAGGCTGGAGTCGAAACTCCTATACGCCAAGTCTGGGGACATATACGCCAAGCTCGGCATGGACAAGGAGGCCGGGCAGGCGTATGAGACTGCCGGCGACCTGAAACGGGCAATCGAGTATTTCAAGAAGGCCGGCTGCGGCGAAGACGTGAAGCGCTGCGAGCAGAACCTCAAGGAAAAGGCCAGCGGCAAGACGTGGCAGGACCTGCAAAAGGAATTCCAGGACGAGGCGGGAAACCCGTATTAGTGCTGGAAAGGCGCCTGAAATACCTATGTGTATATATAGTGTATAGGCTCATTGAAATCAGCATGAGCAGTTGGCAGGGGAATCCCTGCGCAAAACTGAAAAAAACCAAGGGCGTGGGGCAGATGATAAGCAAAAAGACAATCCAGCTGCCGGACATATGGACTGACACGCCCGACAAGGCCCTGCTCGCGCTTGAGAGCAGGCTGACAGGCATAAGCGAGAGGGAGGCCATAGAGAGGCACAAGACATTCGGCCTCAACGAGCTTGCCCCGAAAAAAAAGAGAAGCACGCTTTTGATGTTTCTCTCCTACTTCCTAAACCCCCTAATCATAGTCCTGCTTGCGGTAGGCACAATTTCATACATATTCAACAATACGCTTTCAGCAGAGATAATATTCATCATGGTCGCCATAAGCGTGACCATCACTTTTTACCAGGAATACACTGCAAAGGACGCGGCGGAGAAGCTGCGCAAGATGATAAGGAACACCGCCACAGTTGTCAGGGAGGGAAAGACCAGGGAGATTCCCCTGAAATTCCTGACAGTAGGGGACGTGATAAGGCTGTCGGCCGGCGACCTCGTGCCCGCGGACTGCAGGATACTCTCGTGCAAGGACTTTTTCGTCAACCAGGCTGCGCTCACAGGCGAATCCCTGCCCATCGAGAAGGCGTCAATGCCTGCCAATAACGGCCAGAGCTCGAATTCAAGGCAGAACTGCGTGTTCTTCGGCTCAAGCGTGGTGAGCGGGTCTGCCGAGGCGGTTGTCGTAAAGACGGGCATGAACACCCAGTTCGGCGAGCTTACAAGGCGGCTTTCCCAGACTTCGGTTGAAACGGCCTTTGACAGGGGCATTAGGGAATACTCCAGCCTGATGGTGAAATTCGTAATCGTGCTAGTGCTTGCGATATTCCTAATCAACCTGCAGACTAAAAACGACGTTGTGGCGGCAGTGCTGTTCGCGCTTGCGGTGGCAGTCGGGCTGACCCCTGAAATGCTTCCTGTGATTGTCACAGCCAACCTGTCCCAGGGCGCAAAGAACATGGCGAGGAAGGAGGTCATAGTGAAAAGGCTCCCCTCCATCCAGAACATAGGCGGCATGGACGTGCTGTGCACTGACAAGACGGGCACCCTGACAGAGGACAAGATAGAGCTTGTGCGCCACGTCAATATCGAGTTCCAGGAGGACGAGAAGGTCCTGCGCCTCGCATACCTCAACAGCATGTACCAGACAGGGCTGAAAAACCCCATGGACTCTGCGATAATCACGCACCACGTGGAGAAGGCAAAGGAATACCTCGAAGGCACGAAAAAGGTGGACGAGATACCCTTCGACTTCGTCAGGCGCAGGATGAGCGTCGTGGCCGAGGACGGCAGGGACTGCCTGATAATCACCAAGGGCTCGCCGGAAGCTATGCTTGGCAATTGCACCAATTACACATTTCGGGGCAGGACCCTCAAGTTCACGCCGCATGCGCGCGAGAAGGCGAAAAAGCTATACGCAGTCTTGAGCATGGACGGTTTCAGGGTGCTCGCGCTCGCGTCCAAGAAAATCAAGGAGAGGAAGCCGGCATATGGCGTGTCGGAGGAGGCGGGCCTGACGTTTGAGGGTTTCCTGGCATTCCTCGACCCGCCGAAAAAAACTGCGCACCAGTCGCTTGCAGAGCTTGTCAAGAGGGGCATTGAAATCAAGATTTTATCAGGCGACAACGAGCTTGTCAACAGGAAAATCGCCCAGACCGTAGGGCTGGACATAAAAGGCACGATAACAGGCGACGAGATCGACAAGGTCACGGACGAGTCGTTGCAGGTGCTTGTGGAAAAGAACACGATTTTCGCCCGCGTATCCCCAGTCCAGAAGGAAAGGATAATCATCGCGTTGCAGAGGAACAAGCATGTGGTGGGCTATCTGGGCGACGGGATAAACGACGCGCTTGCCCTGAAGACCTCGGACGTCGGCATGTCTGTGGATTCGGCAGTGGACGTGGCAAAGGAGTCGGCGGACATAATCCTTTTGAGGAAGAGCTTGCACGTGCTCTACGAGGGCGTGGACGAGGGCAGGCGCACGTTCACGAACACGATGAAATACCTGCGCATGGGCTCCAGCTCCAATTTCGGAAACATGTTCTCGGTGGTAGGCGCAAGCATTGTGCTCCCGTTCCTGCCAATGGCGCCATTGCAGCTCATACTAAACAATTTCCTCTACGACATTTCCCAGATAGGGGTCACAACCGACACCGTGGACCAGGACGACCTGGCAAAGCCCGCCAAGTGGAACATAGACGGGATAAAGAATTACATGCTCTTCATAGGCCCGATTAGCAGCATATTCGATTACATGACATTCGCGGTGATGTGGTTCGTCTTCGGCGCGCAGACAATGGCGATGCAGGGGCTTTTCCAGGCGGGCTGGTTCATTGAGTCCCTGATGACGCAGACACTTGTGGTCATGGTCATAAGGACAAACAAGATACCATTCCTGCAGAGCATGCCAAGCAAGAGGCTTTTCGCGCTCTCGCTTGGCATTGTGGCCATAGGGCTTGTGATTGTTGTCAGCCCGGTAAGGCACTTCTTCGGGTTCATGGAACTCCCATGGCAGTTCTACCCCATACTTGCAGGGATGGTGCTTGTGTATCTCGTGCTGACCCAGATTATCAAGTCCTACCTTCTCGGCGCAAAGAAGATTTGAAGAAAAAGCAAGTCCGAAATATGAAAAATTAGCAGGATTGCCTGCCCTTGCTGGCGAGAGCAGGCAAAATTAATCTCAAAATCCTTGCGGATTTTGAGGCACACGTGTGCTCGCAAAGGCTCGCACACGGTGCCGCAATTCTTCCACTTCGTTCAGAATTGCAGGGGGCAGGATTTGAACCTGCGTACGCGCTAGGCGACCAGATTTCTTTTCCGCCGTGTTTCAGGCGGGATCTTGAGTCTGGCGCGATTGACCAAGCTCCGCCACCCCTGCGTGAATATCTGCATTGTCTTCTGATTTCCAGCAATTGTTCAGGTGGCGGGACCTTGCCCGAAGGACAAGTGGACCGCCATCGTCGCGCAAGCGACGAGACTTGTCCGCCAGGACAAGTAGACCCCTGCAGAATAGAAGGACTGTTTATTGGAAGCGTAGATATTTATACATGGCGGCGGGCATTTAGATAGTAAACTAGCAATTCCTAACTGCAGTGAAAGCATGGACGAAAATATGGAAAAAAGTCAGGATTTGAGCCAATTCACGGCAATCCTATATTTCGCATTCTTCATTTTTTGCGAAGTAGCGATAATCTCCGTAAGCTACAACAAAATGGGCGATGACATACCTTTTTTGCAGCAGGTCAGGATAATTGGACCGGCAATTCTCGTCATTACAATAGTTGCCGTGCTCGCATTGTTCTTCGGGATATATAAAAAGAAAAAACAGCTCAATGGCATCCTGGCCAAATTGGCAGCGGAAGACGAAAAAGACGTTTTTACAATGCGTTTCTATGATGTCCAGGCTTCAGGGAGATTGAGCCTCGCTTTTTCCATTCGCAACATGGCAGGGGCTAATTACAGGGTGATAGTGCCAAAGCTGGATTCAATCAGGGTAATAGAAATTACAGATTCCGGGGAGATGGACAAGTTATACGCCAAAGGGCAAATAACTGAAATAATTGGCTCACGCTATATTTCCATTCGCCTAAGGGACCCCGGGCAGGGCAAAAATACCATACCATTTGGCAACATGGGAATAAAGGCAAATTACGACTTAGACATAGAGATTCCAGGCACCATGGACAGATTTGGCGACTTCAAGAATCTGGTCAGCAGGTATTACCCGGAAAAGATTAGGAAATGAATTTCGTGTTTTCAACCTGAAAAAACATAATCTGTCTTGCGCCATAAGGCTGGAGCATATGGATTTTCCAATTCTATATTGCCTTGAATCATCCGTATTTCAGCTTGAGGTACAGGATAGAGGCTGCAAGGGCAAGGCCGATGAAATTCATGACAGCCACAGGGCCGTTGCCTATTATCAGGGCATAGGCAATCCACAGGACAAGCCCTGTCACGTAGATGACGTAGCGCCACAGGTTGATGTCTTTTGTGGACTTGGTTTTCCAGCTCTGCATTGCCTGGGGCAAAAGCGAGATTACTACGAGAATCCCCGCCACATAGCCCAGCACGTCAATGTATTCCATGGAAGATTCTGCAGGATTGGGCAATTTAATGCTATTTCAAGGGAGGGATTCACGCGCGGAAACACTTATAAGTGGTAATTCTGCGTATAATGCAGATTTCCAATGGCAATTCTAATTCAAGGCGGAGGCAATGGCAACTTTCGCGCGGGCGAAAGCCATGCCCCAAAAAGCCAGTTCAACCAGGGAAACGGCAAGGCGACCGCCAATGCGTTCGCGAAACTTGAGCCTGCAGGCGACACGTGCCGCACATGCGCGGGCAAGAGGAACAGGACGCCTGAAAGCGGGAAAGCGCGCATATACAGGAAATCAAAAAAACAGCTCAATGCCAAGGGAAGCAAGGACGACATCGTAGGAATCAATGCCAAGAGTTTCCTTGAATATCTTACAATGGACTGTGAGTTCGGGCACGAAAACCCTGAAATGCTGCAGGCACTCATAGACAAGGCTCCGCCAGCCTATCTGGAAGGCCTGCTTGGCACTATGGTGGGCATCCAGACAGAATACCCAGAACTCGTCCAAAACGTGAAAAAGCTCGTTGTGGAAATACAGGACGGCGAGGAACTTGCGCGGGCAGTCTATGCATACAAGGGGATGCTTGACAGGGCGCCAAGGAACGCGCTGCAGGAGGAGGAATGGAATGCCCTCGTGTCTATAACCGACGCGGCATCAAAGCCCAACATTGCTTTGAAAATCAAGGTGCTTGAAAGGTTCATGGACTGCGCGTACAAGGGACATTACTGGAAAATCGTCCCATGGGCAAGCGGGCTCAAGGACATCAACCAAAAGGAAATGCTTGAACTCATGCACAGGCACCTCAACGACATGTTAAGGAAGGAGGAATTCTTCGACTGCCTCACCGCCCTGTGGAATTTCTCAAAGCACTCAAGATGGAAAGGCGAATATTGCGAGATTATAGACGCCTGCATAGCAATGGCCGACCAGAGGAAGCTTGGGACATGCCTCATGGAACTTTACGGGGATTTCGAGATGTATTTCACCAACCCCGTCAAAGGCGCGCAGGAGGCCTTGGACAGGCGCGATGAATGGAAAGGGAAACTCGGCCTCACTGAAAAGAACTGGTGGCACTGGCTTGGCAATTTCTTCAAAAACATGGAGTGCATCCTTGAACTGGAGCTGGAAAAGCCCGGGGCGGCCATGTTCCTGCACGATAAGGCGGGCATAACGTTTTTCGGCAGGTATACGACAGACACCCTGCTTGCCCAGTACGAGAACTATGGCAAAAGGGACAAGTCCAGGCGCCTGATGCTTGCGCTCAACTCCCTCTCCGACCACAATGGCTCATTCTACGAGTATGGGCATGACATGGAAGACCTGTCAAAGGAATTCGACCTGAAAATCGTGGAGGCTGGGACAACCGGCCAGGCGGCAAGGAAGATTATATCTGCAAGCGCAGCGTACGGCAAGATAGGCGTGCTGTGGGTGGGCGGGCATGGAAGCGTCAAAACCATAACACTCTCCGAAGAAAAGCGCGGCCTTGTTGTCGCAGACAAAGTGGCGATTGGAGGCGACCTTTCCAGGTATTTCATAAAAAAGCCCACCCTCGTGCTGGTTTCCTGCTCAACAGGCTCTGATGCCAAAAACTCGGTGGCAAACATGGTTGCTGGGAGGTACAAGAACGTGCTTATCTATGCCCCGAAAATACCTACAAGCCTTCAGCTCATAAAGACAAGGCAGCGGGACGGGAATGGCTGGGAGCGCTTTGACATATTGTGGCATGACGCAAAGGCTGCGGCAGAATTCAATGGCTGATGGCATTGCAGGCGCCGATTTCCAGCCAGCTGCGCCCGAACCCCTGTTTTAAATATCTTTGATAAGAGATATACAACCTAAAAGGTAGTTTATACACAGTCCCAGATTGACAGCCGGGCGGGGCAAAAGGTGCCATTATGCTTGAAAAGGCAAAAAAAATCGCAAACGAGATGCTGGACCAAATAACTTGGCCGCACATATCAAGGTTCATTTTGCTTGTCATGGTGCCGTTTCTCATAGGCGCCGTGCTTCTCCAGCACGAGCAGATGATGAAAGGCGACTATCTCAAGATAACAAACGAGAACCAGACCAAGATTACGGACTCGATGGTCTACACGACCATGAACGGCGGCGGGGGATTGCAGCAGATTAGCACTGTCTCAAGCCTGTTCCCCCTTGCCGCATACCTCGACTTCCCGCCATTCGTGATGCACAACAACCCACAGGTGTGCTTTGCGGACAATGGCAGCGTGCTGATGGTGGCGAACAATACCACGATATCGCCTGCCATAGAATGGACAGTAGAGATAGACAGCTCGCACCAGTTGCACTTCAACTCAAGCGCAGTCTCGTGCCACCCATTTGACCTGGCCAAAGGGAACAATTACGTATGGCGCGCGAAGATAGACACCAACGTGACGTACAACGAACTTGGCCCGGATGTGGTATTCATACCAAGCGTGGTGGCATACCCGGAATCGCAGATGAATTACGGCGTGCTGCAGGGCATCGCCCTCATACCCGTGTTCTACCTGCTTATCTGGTACCCCGTGTTCGGCATAATCAAGAAAATAAGGGAGGGCATGGAAGCCCAATGACGGATTCGCGGCAGGCCGGGAAACAGGCGGATTGGCGCGGAAGCCGGATTTGCAGGAAATCATGGTGATTCGAATGGCAATGGATGGAATGAAATGCAACTACAAGGCAATTTTTGCGCTTGCAATAGTGGCAGGAATAGTATTTGGCGCAGCAGCGGGCTATGTGACTGCCAATTACGCTATGCAGAAAGGCCCAGAAGAGATTACAAAGGAGTTCTATTCCACAGAGCAGCTGGTAAGCGTGAGCCCGTCCGACTACATAAGCGACCTGAAAAAGGGCAAGTCAGACGGCCTGGCGGTGGACTTGAGGAGCGCAAGCGCATACCAGTCAGGGCACCTTGTCACTTCAATAAACATCCCGGCAGGCGGCATGACTCCGACCCAGCTTTTGGGCGAGTTCCAGAAACTGCCTCAGGACAGGCCGATAATTGCTTATTGTTATTCAAGCTATTGCATGCTCTCTAGGAACGTTGGCAAGTACCTTGCCGACAACGGGATATACGTAAAGCACTTTACCGCAGGCGCCTATGAGATAATGAGGGATTACCCAGACTATGTTGTCAATGGCACGGAACCAGGCGCGCTTGAGACCAATGCCACATACAACCCCAACGCGTGCGAGCCTACTGTTTCAAACGGCTTTAGCTGCTAGGAAAGGGATGGGCTTGGCAGCCCTCTATTCCTGGTACTTGGCATGATGCCATGCGCATAACACATCGGCAAGGTTCTTGACAGGTTCGAAGACGTTCTTTACTATGAAAGGCGCTGCCACTGAAGATGCATGCGAATGCTATGGGAAGGCATGGCTTCTCCGACGAAGGGTTAATAAGAAACATGAGAAAAGATATTAACTCGTGAGGAGGTGCAACCATGCCGATTATCAGCATATCGCTAGACAATGAGACACTGAAAGAGATAGAGGAGATAGAAAAGGAAATACCCTTTTCAAGCCGTTCCGACGCCATCAGGAGCGCCATACGCTCAAAGGCGGCTGAAAACAGGAAGCTTGGGGAGCTCAAAGGCAGGGTGAAAGGCGTCCTTCTCATCACGCACGCGGAAAACGCAGACAGCAGCGCCAATGACTTCAAGCACGCCTTTGACGACGTGATCGACACGCAGATACACACGAGGCACAGCGAGGGGAAGTGCCTGGAGATATTCATTTTTGACGGCGAGGCTGGACGAATCGCCGAAATGATGCGCGCTGCGCAGGCAGACAGGAAGATAGGTCACGTGAAATTCGTGGTGCCGTGAAAGGACCGCTGGCGAAAAGCAAGGAATCAGAGTTTCAGGAAATTCTCAAGAATCTTCTCGCCGTGCTCGGTGTGCCAGACCTCCGGATGGAACTGGACGGAGTGGATTGGAAGGCTCCCATGCCTCATTGCCTCGCACTCGCAGACCGCGGAGTGGGCAAGGGAAATGAAACCCTCGGGCATTTTCTTCACTTCATCGTAATGCGACACCCAAGCCTTGATTTTTGGCGGGAGGCCCGAAAGCACGCCTTCGGGCTTGTCAATGAGTATGTCCATTGTGCCATACTCGGCGCTAGCGCCTTTTTCCACCTTGCCGCCAAGCACATGGGCTATGGCCTGCTGGCCAAAACAAATGCCAAGGATGGGGATTTTTGCCTTTCCTGACGCCACCTGTTCTATTATGAAGCGGTTGCCCTTGATGTCCGTATTATATACGGAATTGGGGCCGCCGGAGAGTATGACCTTCTCCGCTGAAAGGAGCTCGCTTTCCGCGACTTCGGGCTGGACAATCTTTGCCTCAAAGCCGAGGTCGCGGCACGCGCGCCAGATGACGTGCGTGTATTGCGAGCCGTTGTTGATTATGAGAATCATGCTCTCACTCTAAGTTTTCCTACTCCATCTCAACTGTTGCCGGGGGCTTATTGCATTGGCGGCATTTCCTAAACGCGTGCAACATTCATTTCATTTCCTTTTCCTATTCCATCTCAACCGTTGCCGGGGGCTTATTGCATTGGCGGCATTTCCTAAACGCGTGCAACATTCATTTCATTTCCTTTTCCTATTCCATCTCAACTGTCGCAGGTGGCTTGTTCGTAACGTCGTACAATACCCTGCCCACGTGGCGGATTTCATTCGTAATCCGCGTTGACATGCGCTCCAGAAGCGCAGGAGGCAATGGCGAGAAATTGATTGTCATGCCGTCAAGCGAGCGCACAGCTCGTATGACAAGCGTGTAATTGTAATGCCTTTCATCGCCGCGGACGCCAACTGTCTTCACAGGGAGCAATGCGGCAAAATACTGCCATGGGCGCTCGATTTCGCCCTTTTTGGCAGACTCCTCTATCTCGTGCTCCACTATCGCGCACGCCTTCCTCACTATATCGGCCTTTTCAGGGGTTATCTCCCCAACAATTCGGACAGCCAAGCCTGGCCCGGGGAAAGGCTGCCTTTCTGAAATATCAGAAGGGAGCTTGAGCGCGCGGGCGACGGCCCTGACCTCGTGCTTGTACAGGTCGCGCAATGGTTCGCACAGTTCAAGGCCCATGTCCTTTGGCAGGCCGCCGACATTGTGGTGGGACTTTATAGTGTCCCTGCCAGAGCCGCCTGATTCAATCCAGTCAGGGGCTATCGTGCCCTGCACAAGGACGGCCGCGCCCGTCTTTTTCGCCTCGCGCTCGAAAACGCGTATGAACTTCTCGCCTATTATCTTGCGTTTTTTCTCCGGGTCGTCAACGCCCGCAAGCGACTTGAAGTATTCCTCGGAGGCGTCCACAACGTGCAGGTCTATGCCGGCCTTGCCGACCATTTCCTTTACGTGCTTCGCCTCGTCAAGGCGCATCAGGCCCGTGTCCACGAAAACAGCGTGCAGCCTGCCGCCTATGGCCTTTTGGACAAGGCTTGCTGCCACGGACGAGTCGACCCCGCCGGAAAGCGCAATCACAGCGTGGCGCTGGCCCATCTGGGAAGATATTTTCCCAACTGATTCAACTATGAACTTGTCGGCATTGAAAGGCATGTGTCCCACCATCAGGATATTGAATCACATATTGCCCCGCACAAGTTTAAATTATAGCATTACGGATATCATAGGCAAGGCGGAAAGAGCCCGATACTGAAGTGGAAAAATGCTAGCCCAGAAAAACCAGAACGCGCTGGAAAACCAGCAATACTTCAAATTCTCGCCGCCTGTGAGCGGCACTGGCATAAAGGACACTCTCACAACCCTTTCAGGCGACATTGCGGGCATGAAGCGGCTCCTTTCCAACCCGCAGGCCGGGCCGCAGGAAGCCAGGGAACTCATACGCCTCGTGATAAAGGCGAGGGATGGGCTTGCAAGCCTGCTTGCCGGGCTTGAAGGCGCCTCAAGCACCGACCCGGCGGAGCAGAAGTCCATATCGGACTGCAAGGCAATAGCGGGCTTTGCCGCGGAAAAGCTCGGGCAGTTCAGGGTCGAAGGCGCCCTCACAATCGGGCATGCCCGCGACATGGCAGACGGCCTTTCAACCATAGACAGGCAGGGCGTGCAGGTAAGCTTTTTAGAAACGCTTGACAGGCTAAGCCGCGCGTTTTCCGAGCTTGCTGCAACTGTGCCGGAAAAGCCAGGGACAGCGCCCGGGAACGAGGGCATTGCAAGCGAGAGGCTCAAGACGCAGGTCGTAAAGACAGACCTCGGGATAATAAACGGCATAACCGACATGGTGAGGCGGGACTGGTCCGAAAGGGAGAAATTCGCCCAGTTCACAGCAATGGCCGCGGCATTCGAGGCCCAAAACAACGTCACAGTGGAGGACGCGGAGAAACGGCTTGGCGACTATCCGCAGGACGACCCCATCCTCAAGTCTTACTCCCAGCTGCTTGGCTATTCCTTCAGCCTCATACAGGCGGGCACAGACATGGACGAGTACAGGAGGCAGGCGCAGGGATTGAAAGGGAACCTGCACCTTCTCATAGGCTCCTTGAAGGAAAACATCAATTCCATAGGCGGCGCAGAGCTTGAAGGGCTGAAGAAAACCCTGCTTGGCTCTTACAGCCCCCAGGTTGCCGAATCCCTGGCATCCATGCTTGTGGACAGGGGCATGCTCGGCCTGTCAAAAAACGACATTGAAAGCATGGAGACGTTCAGCAGGAACGTGCAGGTCGGCACCGGCAAGGTGAAGAAAAAGGGCAGGCTGGTGGAAGTGCCCAGATATGAGAAACAGCTTGACATGTCGCCTGCCAATTTCGTCCAGGGAGTGCAAAATGCGAGGCTTCGCAAGGGCCTGCGCGACATGGGCTTTTTCGAGTCGGACCTGGACGGCATAATCTCCGGCAGCCTATACGGCTCCAGGCTTGTCAAGGAGAGCCAGATGAAAAATTTCATAAGCGACGACTTGAAGAAATGGAAACCCTTTGACGCGGAAGGCGCCCTGCAGCCCATGACGCTCAACGGCCTGATATGGGACAGGATACCCAAGGCGATAGAAGGGGTGGTCAATGCCTCCCGGTTCATTGTCGAAGGGGGAAAACTCGGCATATCATTGCCTGTCGCCACAGGAGACAAGGTCTTCGACGTGGCATTATACCTTGCCGCCATAGGGATAACGGAGAGCGGCCTTTCCCCGGGCCTCGTATCGGACGCGGGCGCGGTTGGCATATACCAGATATTGCCGGATTCGGCAAAAGCCGTAATAAACAGCGACCCGGAGTTGAAAGAGCGGTTGACCCCCGTGAAAAAGAACGGGAAGAAAGGGACGATAAACATTGAAAGCGTGCTCAACAGCTATTCCCAGGCGCCTTACGTTGCCGCAGGGCATCTTGCAGACGAGCAGGAATATTTCAAGTCGAAAGGAAGCCCCACGGCCACTGACTGGCGCTCCCTTGCCGCAGGATACAACGCAGGGCCGAAAGGGGGATACAGCGGCGGCATAGGAAGCGTGGAGTGGGAAGAAAAAACGTCCAAGGGCAAATTGCCCGAAGAGACGCAGGATTACGTTGTCATGGTATCCATGTACGCCCGCGCGCTGGCGTCCGACCCGAAATTCGTGGAGCTTTTAAAGTCCGAGATGAGAAATCAGGGAATTGAGTTCAAGGGTGCGCAATGATGATAATGAGGAAAATGGAGGAGGCTGCGCCGTTCGGGTCGCCGATGCAGGAGGCCGCCCTCCAGCAGCCCCAGTCCCGCGAGGAGAAGGTCAGGCAGGCTGCGACCGCTGTCATAGCGGCGTACGAGAACGTGATGAGCGACAGGCTCAACATGAGGAATTACAACGAGCTGCAAAGGGCGCTAAACGACATCAGGTTCCTCAAGCCGGACGAGCAGAAGGAGGCGCTTGGAATGGTCGAGAGGCTCGACGGCATAAAGATAGACCCCACAGGGACAAAATTCATAAACGACGTGTACGACAAGACCCGGCTCGAGACAGTGATGGCCGACTATTTCTCAAAAGAGGCCATGCAGAAAAAATACGCCCGCACAATCAAGGCGAACGGCATCCCGCTCTATAACGAGATAACAAACAAGGCGAGGAGGGTGCGCGACCTTGCCAGCGGCGGGTGGCTGCAAAGCGAGAAGGAGCTCGAATACATAAGCAACTCGAAAAACGACGCGGACTTTGAAAGGCGGCTCGGGATTGTGAAAAGCTACGAGAACGAGCGCATCCAGGGATTCCCGAAACTGCCGAGGGACGTAAGCGCGGCAGTGACATTCCCAAGCTATATCCAATATACCGAATACATAGCAAGCAAGTACACTCCCGAGGAGGCGCGCGCACTTGCCTACGGTTTCACGGACGCGAACTCCGTAGTAGGCAAGACGCTTGCGCAAAGGCTTTCGGCGTACGAGCCCATAGTCAACAGGATGTCGGCAAAATACGGGGTCGACAAGAACCTGATTTACGCAGTCATTGCGCAGGAATCAGGAGGCAACCCGCTTGCCGAGTCGTGGTGCGGCGCAAAGGGCATGATGCAATTGATGGACCCGACCGCGAAGGACATGGGCGTGGAAAATTCCTTTGACCCGGCGCAAAACATAGAAGGCGGGACGAAATACCTCGCAGGGCTTCTCAAGCAGTATGGGAACGAGAAGCTCGCGCTTGTGGCATACAACGCAGGCCCGAAGAGGGCCGACAAGTACATTGCAACAGGCTGGCTGCCGCAGGAGACAAGCGACTACGTCCCGCGCGTCATGAGCTTTTACGAGCAGTTCAAGGACGGCAAGCTCGCGGTGCTCAAGGACGCCAAGGACCAGGACAACCTCCGGGGCGGCTGAAAACGCCGCATTGCGCCCAAGCCGCGCCGCGGGGGGCTCGCCTATAAAAATCATATCCTAATCAAAAGGATTATAAGTTAAAATCGCGTCAAAGTTATATGGTATTGGATAGGCTTATTGACATTTCACGGGAAATCAAAAACCCGACAGTTGCCACGCTCGGCTCGCATTCGGCGCTTGACATATGCGAAGGCGCGAAATCCCTCGGACTCAAAACACTGGTAGCAGTGCAAAAGGGCAGGGAATACACGTACAAGAGCTTCTACATGTCCAGGAAGAGGCGCGGGCAGGAAATCGGCTGCATAGACAGGCTTTTGGAGCTTGACAAGTTCGCCCAGATTGCGGATAAAAAGAACGTGGACGCCCTCAACGCCGCGCAGGCAGTCTTTGTGCCGCACCGCTCTTTCTCCGTCTACGTCGGCTATGACAGGATAGAAAACGACTTTGAGGTCCCCATCTTCGGCTCGAGGATGCTTTTGAGGGCGGAGGAGAGGGCTGCCGACAGGAACCAGTATTACCTACTTGAAAAGGCAGGCATCAGGGTGCCGCTTTCGTTCAAATCCCCAGATGAGATAGACAGGCTTGTGATAGTCAAGGCGCCCGAGGCCAAAAGGTCCTACGAGCGCGCGTTCTTCTTCGCGTCGAGCCCGTCGGAGTACAGGCAGAGGGCCGGCGAGCTTGTAAAAAAGGGAATTGTCACCAAGGAAGGGGTTGAGGGCGCCAAGATAGAGGAGTTCGTGCTCGGCGCGCAGTACAATTTCAATTTCTTCTACTCGCCATTGAACCGGGAACTGGAGTTCATGGGCACGGACATGCGCAGGCAGACGAACCTCGACGGCGTGCTGCGCCTGCCGGCAAACGAGCAGATGAACGTGCTTGACAAGATAAGGGTAAACAACATAGAGGTCGGGCACGTGGCGTGCACAGTGCGCGAGAGCCTTCTCGAAGCGGGGCTTAGGGCGGGCGAGAAGCTTGTAAAGGCGTGCAAGGCCGAATACCCGCCGGGCATCATCGGCCCGTTCGCGCTGCAGGGGGCAATAACAAGCGAGAAGGGCGGCGAGGACTTCGTGGTCTTCGACGTGTCGTTCAGGCAGCCCGGCTCGCCGGGTATAAGGTTCACGCCATACACAGGCTACCTTTACGGCAAGCAGGTGTCGATGGGCCAGAGGATTGCGATAGAGGTTTTGGAAGCCGCAAAGGCCGGGGAAGTCGGGAAGATAATAACGTGATTGGTTTCATGCTTTGGATAGTTGGTTTGGATGATGGACAAAAAGAAGATACATGAAATGCTCGCAGGGTATGACAGGAAAAAAATCAAGATTGCCACAGTGTGCTCGCACTCGGCGCTGCAGATATTCCACGGCGCGCGGGCAGAGGGGTTCAAGACCATAGGCATTGTCACGAAGGAGAAGAAGGCGATTTACGACGCCTTCCCCAACGCCGCCCCTGACGAATACATGGTGGTCGACGACATTTCCGAGATACCCGTAGACGAGCTTGCGGCGCAAAACGCCATACTCGTGCCCCACGGCTCGCTGGTCGAATACCCAAAGCTGAAAGTAGAGGACATGAAAATCCCGATTTTTGGCAACAGGGCGAGCCTCTCGTTTGAAAGGAGCAGGGGCAAGATGTTCGAGTGGATGAAGGAGGCAGGCCTCAAAGTCCCAAAAACGTTCCAGCCAGACGAGATAGACAGGCCGTGCATAGTCAAGACCGAAGGCGCGAAGGGCGGCTATGGATACAAGGTGGTCAAGACCCCGGAGGAGTTCTACAGGCGCGTCAAGGAGCGCGAGGGCATGATCATACAGGAATACCTTGTCGGCATCAGGGTATATCCGCACTTTTTCTACTCGCCGCTTGGGAAAACAGGGTATCCGGCCGGCAAGGGCAGGCTCGAGCTCATGTCTATGGACAGGCGCGTTGAAACCAATGTCGACGAGCTTTACAGGACCATGTCGGTCGACGTCTGGGTGGACCCGAGCTTCAGGATTGTCGGGAACGAGCCGATCGTGATAAGGGAGTCGATGCTCTCGGACATATTCAACATAGGCAAGGGGGTCAGCGAATCTGCGGACAGGCTCTTTGGCGGCATGCCCGGGCCGTTCTGCGTCGAGCTTGTGATAAACGACAGGCTCGAGCTCTACGCTTTCGAGATATCGGCCCGCATTGTGGCGGGGACCAACATTTTCCCGGAAGGCTCTTTCTACAGCGCCTATTCCTATTCCAAGCCCATGAGCACCGGCAGGAGGATAGCCGCCGAGATACGCGCCGGGCTTGACCAGTCAAAGCTGGAGAAGATAATATATTAATTTCTCCGGTGCAATATTTTCAGGAATTTACAGCAATCCGGGGGGTTTAGCATATGATAGTCATACCTTCACTGTCACTGATGGACGGCAAATGCGTCATACTGGAGAAGGGGGACGAGACCAAGAAGTTCGAGGTTTCCGGCAACCCGCTTGAGATGGCGGAGACATGGAAAAACCTCGGCGCGCCGCGCATACACATGATAGACATAGACGGCGCGCGCGATGGCAGGCTTGTCAACATCGAGATAATCGAGAAGATAGCCAAGAAGGTGCCACTGCAGGTGGGCGGCGGCATAAGGAACATCGCGGACGCGGAGAGGGTCGTCTCCACGGGCTCGAAAATCATACTCGGCTCCTCGGTAATAAAGAACCCCGAACTGCTCATGGAACTGCAGGGGTTCAAAAACAGCCTGCTCATATCCGTCGACAGCAAGGACGGCAAGGTGGTGCTTGAGGGATGGCTCGAGACAACGAAACTCGACCCGTTCAAGCTCGCAAAGAAGATAGAGAACTACGCAAGCGGCATAATATTCACGGCAATCGAGCGCGACGGAACCATGCAGGGGCCCGATTTCGACGCCATCAAGAAGATGGTCGGGACAGTCAAGGTGCCCATATACGCCAATGGCGGCATATCAAGCCTCGACGACATAAAGCAGCTCAAGGAATGCGGCGTCCACGCCGCCATATTCGGCCGCGCGTTCTACGCGCAGAAGGTAAACTACGCGGACGCGGTAAACGCCGCCAGGTTCTGAATAAACCAGTTTAGCGGTGTGATTTGAATGGTTGACATAAGCGACTTGGCGGACAAGGAGCCCACAAAGATAATCGACGAGACTGTCAGGCAGGGGGGGTATTACGCCTCCATGTATTTCGACATGCACTCAAGCGACTCTGAAAGCCTCCAGCACACGCTCGTGGGCTTCATCGCAAAGCTGAAGGACCAGTTCGGGGTAAAATACGTCTACGGCGAGATAGACGAGCCCATCAAGTCCGACGAGCTGTGGTCCACGTCCGCGGAGGTAAAGGTCCTCACGATGGACCTGCGCTCGCTTGTCAGGCTTTGCGTCGAATACGCGCCCATAGGCATAGAGATACTCAAGCCGGTCAGGCCGGACATAAAGGTCCCGGAGCTGCAAAGCATACTCCTTGACATATCAGCCACGTTCGCGGAAATGAACCAGACGATGCTTGCCAAGGTGCTCACGGACGGCGAGAAAAAGGACCTCGACAAGAAGATGGCGCACCGCGCGGACATAGGCAAGAAGCTCATGGAAAGGGTTGCAGGGAAAAAGCAGTAGCGGGGGATGTTAGCCATGGCAGGCACAGCACGAGAAACCGCGAAGACCGGGATACCGGGCATGGACTCCATGCTTGGCGGCGGCATCCCAAAGGGCAGCATTGTCACTATTTCGGGCGGCACGGGCTGCGGCAAGACGACCATTGCCATGCAGTTCCTGGTCGCCGGGGCGACCCAGCACGACGAGCCGGGCCTCTACATCTCATTCGACGAGCAAAAGCCGCGCATAGCGGAGAACATGGCGCAGTTCGGCTGGGACATGTTCGAGCTTGAGCGCGAGAAAAAGGTCGTTTTCATCGAATACCCCATGCACGAGGTCGACCAGTTCCTCTCAAACGAGAGCACAGTCAAGGACCTGATAAACCTGCTCGGGGTGAAAAGGCTTGTCATAGACCCCATAGCCCCCATAGCGCTCACGTTCCCGGACAAGGACAAGAGGCGTGTCGGGTTCGCAAAACTCGTCGAGACCATACGCGGCTGGGGCTGCACGGTGCTAATACTGTCGGACGACAGCGGCGGCGTGTCGGAAGGCGTGCCGGGCACCACATATGGCATAGAGGACGTGTGCGACGGCCTCGTGCGCGTCTATAACATCCACAGGAAGGGCTCGAGGAAAAGGTACATCGAGGCGATAAAGCTTCGCGGGGCGCGCCATGACAACCGCATACTGGAGATGGTCATAGGCGCAAAAGGCGTCATTGTGCTCCCGAAAAAGGCCCTGTCCATCTGACGAGAGGTTTAATATTTCACAGTCCAAAAGGCTTCCTGATGGAAAAGAAAATCAAACTCGAGGGCGCCGCGGAAGGCGGTATAGAGATTGACCCGTGGAGCAACGCGCTCCCGGAGGAAGAGAGGCTCGTGGCGCAGTTCGGGCTTGAAAAAATCACCCCCCAGATAAAAAACTCAATTGGCAAGTGCAATTTCACGGATAGGGACCTTCTCATAGCCCACAGGGATTTGGGCGCGTTTTTGGATTCGGCAAAAAAGAAAAAGCCTGTGGCCGTGCTCTCTGGCATTAAGCCCAGCGGCAGTTTCCACCTCGGCACCAAGATGACAGCCGAGGAAATGATATTTTTCCAGAAGAAGTTCGGGGCGAAGCTGTTCTACTGCATCGCTGACCTTGAGGCATACGCTGACAACGGCCTCACCCTTGAGATGTCCAGGGAGAACGCGGTCTCGAACGTGGCAGATCTCCTCGCGCTCGGGCTTGACGAGAAAAACTCGCACATATATTTCCAGTCGCGCGAGAAGCGTGTTACAAACTACGCCTACATGGCCGCGTCAAAGACCACTTATGCTACGGCAAAGGCGATATACGGGGAAAAGGATTTCGGGCTGTATTTCGCGGCCTTCACGCAGGTGGGGGACATACTGCTGCCCCAGCACGAGGATTTTGGGGGCCCGAAAAACGTGCTCGTGCCCGTAGGCATAGACCAGGACCCGCACATACGCTTTGCCCGCGACATTGCCGCAAAGCTCGGGCTTGTGGCGCCGTCCGCGACATACCACAAGACCATAAAAAGCCTTGACGGGACGGCAAAGATGTCAAAGCGCGACCCGAAAAACATAATCACCCTCGACGACAAGCCCGAAGAGGCGTACAAGAAAGTCATGTCCACGTTCACAGGCGGCAGGGCTACAGCTCAGGAACAGAGGAAGATTGGCGGGAACATAGGCATCTGCGTTGTGTGGGACCTTGCGCGGTTCCATTTCCTTGGCGATGAGGAGCTTGGGAAAATGAGAAAGGACTGCACGAGCGGCGCCATACTGTGCGGCGAGTGCAAGAAGATGCGCGCAGAGAAGGTCAGGGAATTCCTGGAAGCGCACCAGGGGAAGAAAGCGAAGATGTTAAATAGGGCGGAAAACATAATAGAAAAGGCATGGGAATTGTAATCCTGCAATGAGGGGGGTTAGGATATGGAAATATCAGGTTTCTTGAAATACTCGCTTTTGAGCCCTGTTGAAAAAAAGGGCATCTGGAAGGACATGGCGTTTTACGGCATTGCCCAGATTGTTCTCACGATAATAGTCATCGCGGCGGCAGTTGGCCTCGCGCTCGTGCCTTTCCTGACATTAAAGGGCGATTCAAGCTCTATAGGCATGACAGGGCTCGCCCTTCTGGCTATCGGCGCCCTTTTGCTCATTGTAATCTATTACATAGTGGGGCTTTACTTTTCAGGAAGGTTCTATTCATTCGCGCTTAATGACGTCAGGATTACCGAAGGCATGGCGCAGGTGAATTCCTCCTACATGGCGAGGCTTTTCGTTGCCGGGCTGGCTTCGTTTTTCCACAACATGCTATTTTGGAGGCAGAAACTGCTCCTGCTCACCTACGTGCCAATCGTCCTTGGCGCGCTCGCATTCGTGCTCAAGTCGCCACTGGTCGGCGCGATTCTGCTTGGAATAGGGTTCCTTGCGTGGTTCATAGCAATGATATACCATAGCATAAGGCTCATACTCCTAGTGCCCGTGGCGCTTGCAAACCCTTCCTATGGATACGGGCAGTCCTCGCTTGAGGCATGGGAACTGGTGGGGAAGGACAATGTGCTAAGGCTTATAGCCTACTGGATTGCGTTTGCAATCGTGGCAATGATAGTCTGGGCTGTGGTCTACGTAATAACAATAATTGCCGCATACACCGTATGCCTCTACCCTGTGGCGCTTCTGATACAGGTGCTCTTTGGGGTCTACATAGCATACGTGAGCGTTGCCGCGCTCTCCTACATATACGCGGGAGTGAAACAGGAAAAGCAAGGCGGCGCGCCAGCCGAACCGCCAGTGGCGATGGAGATTAAGCCGTATGAGATGCCTGCGGAGAAGGAACCAATGGCAGAGGCCAAGGCTTTCGTGATGCCAGCAGAGGAGCCAAAGAAGGCGGCAGCCAAAAAGGCGGCTCCGAAAGCAAAGCCCGCAAAGAAGAAGGCGGCCAAAAAGCGCTAAACGCGCTTTCCTTTTTTCTATTTTTTAATTTTCTTGTTCCCAGGCAGCGAAGCATACCTTGCTATTCGCGGAATCATCGCGCAAAGGAGCGATTCCCTGACCATTTCGGCCCTGTGCAGCCTGCCGCCCGATAGGTGGTATATGGCCCCGCCGCCATTGCCTATCTTCTCGATGCCTGAAAGCTCGGACATAACGTCCCCGAGGGACGTCCCTTCCCTGCGTATCCTCTCGACCACTGAATCTGGTATGTTGAAGCCCATGCTATGGCCTATTGAAAACCCGGAGTCAGGCTCATATACAGCGCAGAACTGGACGTCAAAATGCATTTTTCCAAGCCTGACAAGCCCGCTTTCAAGCCCAATGCCATAATCGCATTTGCCGGACTTGTAGGCGTTCATTGCCCTGTTTTTAGCGCCCTGCAGTGTTATGTCATGCCCGAACGGCTGCTCTGGTATGCCCGATTTGGCGCCTGTCGGGACAACCCTGAAACCTGCGCCGAAAAGGGACTTGCACGCCTGCCTCGCCCCTAAGATTTTCACAGGGTTTTTCGAGCCCACCCTGACGACTACCGGCTTTTTGCGCCTGCCTTTGAAGTCTATCAGGCCTTCGCGTATGCGCGTGCTTGAAATGCGCAGGAAATCGGAGCCTGTTACCATTGGCACCCTGTCAATCCCAAGGGCTTTCCTGCCAGCCTTTTTCCTCAGCCTGTTCAATTCAAGGCCTGAAGCGTATGTCTCGTCGCTCACGCACAGGATTGAACCCGCAGGCTCGTGCAGGGCAGGGCCGAACCTGTCGTTCAGCTCGATTATTTCAGCCTTGCCTCCCACAGACCTGACGAAACCTGCCACAGAAGCCGCCCTTGCCTCGTAAGTTTCTATGGCATGGAACTTGAGATTTCTCATGAATGCGTCCGAAGTGACCCCCACTATGACCGGGCTGCCCTTTGCAAGCGAGACTGCACGCGCAAGGAGCGCCTTGTGCCCGTCATGGAACCTGTCGAACGTGCCGCCGGCAAGCACACGCAAGCCGGCCCCGGTGCTGGATGTCATGAGGATTAATAATGACTGATGATAAATAAAGCATATGCTACGCTAGAACGGGCCATGGGGCAGGCATGCTAGCAAAGGAAAAACAGGCGCAAAAGAAAGGTAGTTCCAATGGCAGGACAAAAAACAAAACCCCAGCATTTTGACAAGGCTGCGAAAACAGACAAGGAAAGGATTGAAAGCGACATCAGGCAGTTCGACGGGAACGTCGCAGCATTGCAGGTTCCAAAAGGATACGAGCACATTGTGGAGCTTGCAAGGCTCTACTGCAAGGACACGCGGTTTTTCCTTGAAAAGGGGGATTATGTCACTGCATTCGGCTGCATCAACTATGCCCACGGCCTCATTGACGCCTTCCGCATAAAAAAAGGGGACGATTAAGGGTTCGGATTCCGTTTGTATAGTGGTTTTCATGGCAGGCGAAACTGAAAAGGTTCAGGGCGGGGCAGGCATTTCTCCGGGCATTGTCAGGGAAGGCATGGCAAAGGCCAGGATATCTAAGGAATCGTTTTTCAACCCCCACATGCGCTTCAACCGCGACGTTTCATCCCTCGCATTCGGGCTTGCCGCAAAGGAAACAATGGCAAGGGAAAAGGGCAGGATGTCCGTGCTGGACGCCTTCTGCTCAAGCGGAGTGCGCGGGATGAGGTATTGGGTGGAAAACGGGTGCAGGGGAAGCATAACATTCCTTGACGCGAACAAGAGGCTTGCAAAGCTGATAGAATCAAATGCATTGGCAAACAAGCTCAAAAAAAGCGAGTTCAAGGTCGCAATCGAGGATTTCAATGTCCACTATTCAAAGCCAGGCTATGACTTTGTGGAAATCGACCCTTTCGGGACTCCGGCGCCTTTCATTTACAATGCAATGAACCAGTTCAGGTACAAGAAGGCGGCCTACCTCTCCCTGACTGCGACGGACACTGCGGTCCTGTGCGGCGCGCGCCACGACGCGTGCATAAAAAACTACAATTCGGTTCCCCTGAACAATGACTGCTGCCATGAGAACGCAATCAGGATTCTCATAGGCTTTGCGGCAAGGATTGCGTGCCAGCACAATTTCGGCGTAATGCCG
Source organism: Candidatus Micrarchaeia archaeon (assembly GCA_041650395.1). GTDB lineage: Archaea > Micrarchaeota > Micrarchaeia > Anstonellales > VGKX01 > JAKALW01. Next base: position 275,329 of record JBAZLG010000001.1, read on the forward strand.
CTGTTCTCGTTTTCAAAAAGGCATTACGTAAAGACAATAATGCGCCTTGACTTCGGGGCTGAAAAGGCCGTCGAGGCCGCAAAAACCGCCTCCATGCTTGCCATATACGACCCGGCAAGCCTCCAGACGGGGCTTGCAATGCCGTTTTCAAAGGCGTTCAGGGAAAGGGGCGAGAAGGCGATTGTTTCAGGCCCCCTCTGGGGCGGGAAAATCTGGGACAAGGGATTTGTAGAACAGATGTCAAAGCTCAACAATGAGAGGAAACTGGAGGGTTTAGAGGAAGTTGCCGCGTTCCTTGAGACTATAATAGGCGAGGCTGACTTGCCTGCTTATTACTTTGACACGCATTCGATATTCCACAAGGAAAAAATCCAGAGCGTGCCCCTTGGCGGGGTAATTGAAAACCTGCATAAAGCCGGGTTTGCGGCAAGCCGCACGCATTTCAGCCCTACGGCGATAAGGACAGGCGCAGGTTATTCCGACATGCTCGCCGCTATCGAGAAATCAAGATAAAAAAACCAAAAATAAAAAGCAGAAGAAAAAGGAAAGGTTGCCTGGTAATGAAGCCACACACGATGCGACCATGCCCACGGTTGCCTGCGGGTTTGAATTTCCTTGCCATTCATAGATGGCATGCCCCGCCTCGCAAGGCGGGGTCCGTCGTATCATGTGCAGGCGCATGCGCTTGGAAATCAAGCCAATATGCCGTTGACTATTCCGTCCTGGCCTACCCTGTTTGTTACCTTTACCTTGCCAAGCTCTGTGTCGACAATCGTGCCCTTTGAAATGATGTTCTGCCTTGCGTAGTTCCTGTTGGCAGGCGATTCCATCACGTTCCTTATCTTGGCCCTCTTCACGCCTTCCTTTGTGACCACGTTGACAAATGCGGCGCGCTTGAGCTTCACCTTGAAAGTGTTGCCCCTTCCGGCAAGAAGCGTCTTGACCGGCTTGTCGCCAAGCTTTGTGGCTGTGAACGGGCTGCCTGCAAGGTGCAGCTTCTTGTCAGATGCCTTGCGGCGCTTGCCGCCTGTGCCATTGGCTTTGGTGCCTTTCCTTCCATGATACTGTTCCATTATAAAACCTCCAATTTAGGGAAGAATATTGACTGTAAGACTGTGCTTATCGTAAATGAGCGCAAGATACAGCCTATTTATTTCATCTCCTTGCTTTTTAAAGATTATGAAATAGGCTGCCGAGGGCCCCAAGCCCGTAAAACAGCCATTCCCAAGCAGAGCCCAAAGCAGCTGGCTGCCTGCCAATGCGGCGTTTCTGGGCGAAGGCCCGCCGGCGCCCGACCACTGGAAAAGTCCTCCTCTTCCCCATTATAAAGCATAGGCTGGCAACTAGTTATCACTAAATTTCACCAAAACGAGGTGTTTTGAATGGAAAAAACAACGGGTGGCTTCGGTGGAATGCCACTGGAAACAAACCATGAAAATTCCGCCGAGGGAGCGCAGGGCGGCATACAGGTGTCCGAAGTGCGCATGGAGGCGCAGCAGCAGGGCGCACCAATCCAGGACAGGCAGGGCGACAGGCCGGATTTCCGCGTAGTGCAACCGGAAGTGGACAAGGACGGCAAAGTCGTCTACAAGGACGTGGGGGCAATCTGGAAGAACATGTCCAAGGCGGGGAACGAATTCTACACAATGAAAATCGGGAAATTGAGGTTGCTTGTTTTCCCGAACAGGCAGAAATCAGATTAACGGGAGGTATGTTCAAATGGCAAAAAAAAGAGATGATAACGTGACCGAGGACGCTGACGAGTTTGAAATGAAGCTCAAGAAAAAGGCCAAGACGCTTGAGGATTTGCCAGGCGTTGGCCCGGCCACAGCCGAAAAGCTGAGGAAGGCGGGCTATGACACGCTTGAGAAGATTGCGGCTTCAAGCCCGCACGAGCTTGACGAGGTAGCAGAGCTAGGGGTTGAGACAGCCAAAAAGACAATCGGCTCCGCCCGCGACGCGCTTGAGATGGGCTATGAGACAGCCGACGTGATACTTGAGAGGCGCAAGGCAATCGGGAGGATAACCACGGGCTCAAAGGAGCTTGACAACCTGCTTGGCGGCGGCGTCGAGACAATGTCGATAACCGAAGCCTACGGCAAGTTCTCCTCTGGAAAGTCCCAGCTCGGGTTCCAGCTGTCAGTGAACGTCCAGCTCCCGCAGGAGCAGGGAGGGCTTGGAGGCGGCGTGCTCTTCATAGACACGGAGTCCACGTTCAGGCCGGAGAGGATAAAGCAGCTTGCAGAAGCAAAAGGGCTTGACCCGGAGTCCATACTCAAAAACATCCACGTGGCAAAGGCTGTGAATTCCGACCACCAGATGATACTTGCCGACAAGGCGGAAGAAGCAATAAAGCAGAATGGAATCAAGCTGATTGTGGTGGATTCAATGACCAGCCATTTCAGGGCCGATTACGTGGGCAGGGGAGCGCTTGGCGAGAGGCAGCAGAAGCTCAACCACCACATCCATGTGCTCCAAAGGCTTGCTGACTCGCACAACATTGCCATTTTCATAACAAACCAGGTCATGGACAACCCGGGCATACTCTTTGGCGACCCGACGGTGCCCATTGGGGGGCACGTGCTTGCCCATGCGGCAACGTACAGGCTTTACCTTAGAAAGGGCAAGGAGGAGAAGAGGATTGCAAGGCTTGTGGACTCCCCGAACATGCCAGAAGGCGAGTGCATATTCAAGGTAACGCCGAAGGGAGTCATGGACTAATGCCCTCGAGGCAGCAGCGCCTGACCAAAGTTTGGCGGCGAAACACCTACACGTGCAACATTCACTTCTTTTCCTTTTTTTTATTTTGTTTTTTGCCCTTGCCGGCCTTTTTCCAATTTTGCTTGCCTTAACACGGAAATGTGGGACTATATGCGAGTATGTGGGTTTTTAAACATTGGCAGGGCAATAGAATAGCTAACAAGCGGAAAGTGCACAATATGGCAGGCTATATCGGCGCGACAGTGGAAAAAATAAAGGATTGGCCAATTAATTTGTCAGAACCTGGAGCCAAGGCATTCGCAAACAGGCTTGAAATCGATGGCGGGATGCAAAAAGCGGACGCGGAATATCTCGCGGACAGGTTCATATGGATTATCTCAAAGCCCTCCCATTTCACTACTCTTGGCTATCTGCTTGCAAAGCCCGAAAGGCAAAAAGACCTGATGTTCTATTTCATAAACAATTCTGAATACGGCTATGATGTCTTGAACCCGCTTGGCAAAGCCACTTCAAAGGCAGCCAATATCGCCGGGATAGCCATGTCGCTTAGGGACAGGCTCGTGGACGAGAAATACCCGGCAGGCAAGAAAATTGCGATGGAATACGACAAAAGCCTGGCGCTCGCATTCGAATTTGCAGAATCCGTGGAAAATGAAAGGGGCGGGTTCGCGAAATTCCTCGGCAAATCAGAAAAGGCGAAAGAGGAGAAGATCAGGCTTTTCCTCGGCTCGGATTGCACCGATGAAAGGCTTGGCAAATTCCTCAAGGTTATCGAAAGGACTGCAAAAATCAGGTCTGCAATGAGGCAGTTTGAAGCAAACCTGAAGCAGGCATTTGGCGCAAAGGAAGGAAAACGGATTGTCAAAAAGATATTTACCGACATAGAAGGCACTACAAATTCGCAATGGCAGGACAGCGCAGGCAGGACACTGTGGTCCCCTCTCGCGCTTGACTGGGTCGCACGCCTGATACACGAGCAGCGGGAATTGAACGTGAAAAACCACCACTACACTTACGAGACAAGCCCCACGAAGGAATCGATATTTGAGCGCCTCATCGAAGCAAAGGACATAGACCAGTGGCACTCCATGAAAAGCGTCCTCTATAACTACGACGGCAAGACGTCTACAAAGACCACGAGGGATGAAAGAAGCGTGGTATACGAGATTTCTTACAAGCCGGGCAAGTCATACACGGAGGAAAACCTCAAGAAACTGTTTGAAGCCCTCAACAGCATGAAAGAGTCCACAATCGCAGTAAGGAAGGCCCAGGAAGTCCTAAATGCATATTCGGAAATAATGAAAGGCTCTGATGACAAGCGCTACACGGACATAATAAACAGCGCGATTGCGGCTAAAAAGGCAAAGCAGGCAGGCGTGCAAAACGCAATGGCAAATCCGGACGCAAGGCTGATTTTGAAATAAGGGCCCGCCTTGGCCTTCAGGCCCATATCATGCTTTAATCCTTTTTTCAAAGCCCCTGCCGAATATGCTTTCTTCAAGCCTGCAGTTTTTCTCAAGCCGGGCAAGCGCGTATTCCTGAAGGCGCGCCTTGAATTCCATGAACTTTTCCCTGCCTACGACCTCGTTCCCAATAGCGTAGCGGAGGTTGTTGGCATTGAAGCAGAACGCCGAGTCGTGGCAATTCTCGCAGTTGTGGCAGAAGTAAAGCCCCGAGCAGTTGTAGCAGCTCTCCGCCTCGAAACACCCGGACAGGCGCGTTGAGTAATAGCACCTAATCGAGAATTTGGAGTGGAACGTGCGGTAGAGGCCGAAGCAGTATTCATTGAGGTCGGACCATGAGCAGTAAGCCACAAGCTTGCTGTCATATGCCCCAAGGCACTTGTACGCCTCCGCAAGGTTCTGGAACATCGTCGAACTCTCCACGTGCAGGTTGTCGCCGATGCTGTAATCCGTCACGAATTTCCCTTTTTTTGAAAGCTCGTTTGCAAGCTGGCCCAGCCCGGGCTTTGAGATGCCAAGCTTCAGCCCCTGCATTTCGCCAAAAAGCCCAAATGTCGCCGACTTGGTGTCTTTCAGGAACCTGAAAGCGCCGAAGCTTGGGACAGGATAGGTATTGCCGCCGGCCTTGCACTCTCGCCAGCCGACAAGCGAAGTCGAAAGCCAGCCGTCGTACCTCTGCATGCCGCCAGGCAGCGCCCTGCCAAACACAAGCTTGCATGCCGAGTGGAACGCGTCTTCAAGCCTCTTGTTAGCCATGAGTTCAACCCATTATGTCGGCAAGCGAGGGGATGCGCCTGCCCGCCTTCACGGAGTCCCTTATCTGCGAGAGAAGTTCCAGTTTCATCTCGCGGTATCTGCCCTTTTCAAGCTGGTTGTTTCCGATCATGTTGCGCTTGGAATCCTGGTTCAGGCAGAACATGCAGTCATGGCAGCCCTTCGAGTAAAACGAATAGTACAGGTCGCTCGACTCGATGCTTATGCCGCTCTCAAAAATCCGCGCGGACTTGTACGCCTCTGTGGAATTCAGGCAGAAGCTGCAATAGCCCATGGATGAGCTGCCAAACACGTGCTTTGACGACAGGAGAAGGTCGGAATATGCGGCATATTCGGACTTGAGAACGTCGTGAGAACTGTATATGTAAAACGAGTTTGAAACATTGTCGGACTTTTCGACGTATTTTGACTCGCCAAGTATCTTGTCGCCGGAATAGCATGCGATTTCCCCGAAATTCTCGAACAGGGAATCTATGTCCCTTATCCAGCCGGGCGGGATTTTGGACTTGCCGGCCTTTTGCCACGCGGTTTTTTCCGAGAACGAGATGAAGCCGGATTCGGGGCCGTACGGCGCGCAGTAATACACCTGCTTGCCGGAAAGCTCGCTTTTTGACGATTGCATGGCATGAGCGTGCGTCCCGAGGAATTTCGAGTTTTTCCCCATTGTGCCGAGGCTTTCCCAAAAAAGCATCGAGCAGGTCGAGGCAAATGACTTGTCAAGGACTGACAGCAAGTGCCCGGAACCGTCGTTTCCCTTCTCCAAATTCGCCATGCCAAAATCCGCCCGGCCTATTTCCGCCCCGCAAGCCTGAAAATGTCCCATTTCACGTCGTGTTTAGACTCCAACTCGCCTGCGACCTGCGAGATTATGGACTGCTTTATTATCATGTATTGCTGCCTTGGCATCTCCGCATTGCCTATTGCGAACCTCTTATTTTTAGTGTTGAAGCAGAACATGGAATCATTGACATTCTCGCAGTTGTGCGAGTAATACAGGTCAGAACAGGATTCGCACGTGTCAGCCTCGAAGCATCTTGTAAGCTTTTTTGAGAGATAGGACCTCATGCAAAACGACGATTCCCAGACAGTCCATGAGCCGAATATGTGCTCCGACTCCCTCGGCCAGAACGAATAGCCGCACTTTTTGGCGTAAACTGCGGCGTCTGTCCTGTAGCAGTCCGAAGCGTGCCCGATCAGTGCGCAGTCTATCAGGTTCCGCGTGTTGCCTATAACGTCGCACATGGCGCAGAATGCGATAGGGTGCAGTATTTGCGACAATGCGTGGGCGTCAAGCCTGATTTTTTCCACAGCGCCTTTGGGGATGGATATTTTTCCGACCTCTACAAGCTCGTCTTCCGTCACGAAACTGGAGCCGATGGGATTTGCCTGCGCAAGCTTTGCCATGTAGCTTGACAGGTATGCCTTTTTCCCGCTCAAAGGGGACTTGAAAACCAGGCGGGGGCGGACGTGCCGCGTCAGGAAAGACTCGTACGAGTCCATGCCCCCGAGTTCCCTGCCAAGAAGCAGGGAAGAAGTGTGCGAAAAAGCCTTTTCCATGGGCGCAATGTCCGTCTTCTCTTCCACGCCAGTCGCCGGGACGGAGATTTCCACAGGATGCTTGCGCGCCTCGGAGACAACGCGCAAAAGAGAGAAGACCTTTTTATCGCGCTGTAGAGTGTCTGCAAGTTCGCCAAGCAGCTTTGACTTCAATGTAAGGTATTTGTCCCTCGGCAATGCAAGGTTGCCCACGCAGTATTCCTTGCTGCGCATCCCAAAGCAGAAAAAAAGCTCCCTGCAATCCTGCGGGTGCATGCAATAATAGCAGTCGCTGCTTGCAATGGCGGTATAACATTCGAAACACCGCTTGGCATTGTGGTTGTCCGAACACCTGATTATGAAATCCGAGTCCGCATCCCCCTCGACGCCGAAAATATAGGAGCATTTGCGCAGCATGTGGCTGTATGCGACGTATTTGGAATCCGACACTGTGGACGAGCCGATCACGAAATGGCTGTCCGCCACGCTTGCGGATGACTCCACGAATTTGGAATTGCCAAGCACTATGTTGCCGGCATAATGCATCCGCTCCGCCACTGCCTCCACTATGCTGTCTATGTCCTTGACCTCGTTAATAGAGAGGGGCTGGAACTTTTTCGAAAAATCCAGCTCGTCAAAACCGGCGAACCGGGCGTTTCGCGAATAATCGCCGTATGAAAGCGATACCTGCCTGCCGGATATGGCGGACTTCTCCTGCCTCGGCGCCGTGACGAATTCCAGGAGCCACTCCCGGTAGCCCGAAAGGGAGCCTATGTCCCTGCCAAACAGTATCTTGCATGCCGATTTCCACGCATTGTCAAGATGGGGGTATGCCCGGGATTGTTCTGCCACGCTGGTATTTCCCCCCTGCGCGATATAAACCTAATCTTGTAGGAGGCCTGGCAGGCACGATAACAAATATATTGGCGGGGGCCCATAATCCGGGACAGCGGATGAAAAGCCGGGGGCATGCGATAGGATGGCGAATTCGAACAACCTGCAGCAAACGATTGCCGCGCTTGAGAAGGATTTCAGGGCGACCTGCAAGATAGTGCTTGGCGGGGAGGCGGGCGGCATGGAAGAGCTCGCCGAATGGCTTTCAGCCGGCAACGAGCCGTTCAGGCGCACAAGGTCCGCAATTTCCGGCAGGGAAATGGTCAGCTGGCCACCTTACTACTGCAAGGGCGCCAAATGGGCGGCGTTCGAGGAAGTGGACTTCACGAAAAAATTCAAGCCCCTGTCGATCAATGAGATGAAGGACATAGACTCTCTGGCCTCCGCCGTGCAGGAGAGGGCGTGCTACGCCGGCAACATATATTTCGGGAAATCCGGGTTCATTGAGCTCTCGTCAAACATAAACGACAGCTTCTACGTGTACAACACGTGCGGGAACGGGAACTCCAAATACCTCGCCTATTCGACCATAGGCAGGCGCGTGCAAAGCTGTTACGGGTGCAACGCGACCGAGGAGTCGGACTACTGCATAAAATGCACGCGGACGTTCAAGAGCAGCCGCTGCTTCGAGCTGTGGTACAGCCAGAACTGCTCGGAATGCCATTATTCCAGCGGGCTAACAGGATGCTCCAACTGTTTCTTCTGCTTCAATGCCAAAAGCATCAGGAATGCCATAGGGAACCTTGAACTCCCGCCCGGCAGGTACAAGGAGATAAAGGAAAAACTGCTTCAGGAAGCTGTCCAGGCGCTGCGAAAGAAAAAAGCCGCGCCGACACTGCTGCAGATAGCCAGGAAATGCGGGCCTGCCAGGCTTGCGCTGAAACCAAGCGCAGGGAAAGGGCATGAGGCGGGCAGCAAGGAAGTGGTGGAAAAAGCATTCCAGCAGACAACACGGATTCTTTTCGGCAGGCCGCTTGAAGGCGGGATAGACAGGTATGCGGGCTGGCTTGCCAAGCAGACAAGGATACCGCAGACGGCAAAGTCGGCAGCCGACGGCTCCAAGATTTTCATTTCGCCGTATGCGAACTACCAGAACCTGCCGCAGGACAGGCTGCTTACTTCGGCGCAGGCGGAGGCGCACGGGTCAAGTGCGAGGATGCAGGCAACTGACGCGGAATCGCTTGCAATGGCGAACGCGCACGAGAAAATTTCCGGCCTGGCGTATTTCAACATAGAAATGATGGAGGGCAAGAACTTCAACCTGCCCGAATGCCAGATTGCCTCGGACTCGTCAAACTGCTACCGCTCGTCCCTTCTGCGCTCGTCAAAGAACTGCGGCTACTGCTTCTGGATGGACGGGTGCGAGAACTCGTTTGGCTGCTGGGGGCCGTTCGACTCGTTCTCCTGCATACACACGCACTACTGCAACACCCAGTCGCGCACCTTCGAGATAGACTGCTGCGGCCATTGCTATGATTCCTATTTCCTCCACAACTGCGAGAACGTGCGCGAGTCCATGTTCTGCTTTGGCGTGAAAAACAGGAAGAACTGCATTGGCAATGCCGAGCTTGCGCCGGACACTTACAAGTCAGTCAAGGATGCGCTGGTGTCCCAAATGCACGACGAACTCTCGCGCACAAAGGACCTGCGCTATGACATATACAACATAGGCTGCCCCGCCATGAAAAAATGAGGCGCATGCCCGCTCCAGAAAGGCTCCGACTGGGCGGAAATGCTGTGGGACTGGATGAAAGGCGGCAAGAAGGAGCGAGCCGCCCCGCCATAGGGGCTGGCAGTAAAATTTAATAACCGAGTTATACCAAACAGGTAATATATCACGCTAGAGGTGGATTCAATGGGATTTGAAAAAAAGGCAGCTATAGATTTCGCCGCCGCAAGGCCGCAGCTTCTGAAGATGAAGGGCATTTCCGAGAAAAACGTGCTTGAGCACCTCAAGCTCTACAACGGCTACGTGAACAAGTACAACGAGATAATGGAAAAGATAGCCGCTATGAGCGACGCGGACGTGAAGGCTGGCAACGGCACATACGCCGCGATAAGGGAGCTCAAAGTCGAGCTTACCTTTGCCATGGGCGGCGTGAAAAACCACGAGGTTTATTTCGCCAACCTCGGCGGGGCGGGGGGGAAGCCTTCAGGCGCGCTCATGGAGCAGGTGCAAAAGGATTTTGGGACGTACGAGAGGCTCGAGGCCGAACTGCGCGGAGCTGCAATGTCCGCCCGGGGCTGGGCGCACCTAGCCTATGACACTGAATTCAAGAGGCTTTTTGTCTACGTGGGCGATGCGCAGAACACGTTCCCGGTCTGGAACAACGCGCCCCTGCTGGCATTGGACACATATGAGCACGCGTATTACCTCGACTACCAGACTGCCCGCGCGCCATACCTGGACGCGTTCTTTGCAAACCTCGACTGGAAGGACGTCGAAGCGCGGTTCGCGGCTGCAAAGAAGATGTGAGGGCTTCCGCCTTCCTTTTTAATTTATTTTTTTGATGCGGCAGAGCGCCAAACCCGCGTTGTTAGATTAAAAAACATATCCGCAGAAGTCATTCCATGGCATTCAACTTTAACTTGAACTTTAATCCAAAAAAGGAAGAGAGGCTTGGCTACCTTCTGGCGTTTTTCGTCACCTGCCTGATGGCCTCAAATTTCATAGGCATGAAAGTCGCGCTGATTTACGGCATATCCATATCTGTTGCTATCATAACCTACCCGTTCTCTTTTGTCATAATAGACGCGGTCACCGCAGTGTACGGGAAAAAGACTGCCCAGCATTTTGTCAATGCCGGGCTTGCAATGCTTGTCATTGCGGGGATATTCACCATAATCTCGCTTGCTGCCCCTGCGGCCCCAAGGTTCGCATACGAGGCGGAATACCAGACCCTATTCGCCATATCGCTGCGCATGCTTGTTGCCGGCCTCATTGCATACTACGTGGCCCACACACTTGGCATACACGTGTTCAAGAAGGCTTTTGACTATTTCAGGAGGAAAAAGCTGTGGATTGCCGCGAATGCCTCGAACATAGCAGGCGAATTCGTGGACACCATGATTTTCATGTACCTGGCGTTTCTCGGCGTGCCCGGGTTCCCGCCAGATTTCATATTCGCCATTGCGGTGCCGTGGTGGATATTCAAGTCCATATTCAACGCGCTTTCCACGCCCTTTGTCTACTGGGCAACGCAATGGCTCAAGGGCGGGGAATGAGAAGGCGGGAAGGAAAAATACGCGCTTTGGAGCCGATAATGCGGCTTTGGCCCCGGCCTTAAATCTTTATTGGCTGGCGCGAGATGCCCGGAAGCAGGTTGGCAAGACGCGCCTTCTCGCGCACCTGGCCTTTTGAGATGGCAATCTCTATGCAGTGGGTGCAGACGCCCTTTTCTGGATGAAAGCCCGACTTCTTCATCAAGGTCTTCCTGAAAATGTCAAGTTTTGATTTAAGGGACTCCCTGCTTTCGGAAGAATCTCCAATGGCAATGAAAGGGGCCACGAACCTGCAGCAGCCCGGGCTAACTGTCTTGTCCGGATTGAGCTGTATTGTGCCGTTTTGCATGACGCACGGGTTTGGCACGTCGTAGCTTGGAAGGAACCCTTCAAGCCTTTCCTCGCCTATGACTGAAAAGGCGCCAATAGGGCCCTGCCGCTTGGTGTGCAGCGAGCCTTTTTGGTGGGCAACGCTTGAGCCTGAAAACAGGCCTTCCAGGTCCTCATGGCAGGGTATGGAGACTGAAAGCTTGGCTATTTCCATTGACACTGGCAGGGCTATCTGTTCCTTGAATTCCAATTTTGGAAGCCAGTTCATAACATGGAACTCAAAGCCGCTCTTAAGGAAATATATGAGCGAATCGCGCTGGACCTGGGCAGGGTCTGCGCCCTTGAAATTAGGGAACCTGCTGGCCGAGAGCGTGAATGATATCCTGTTTTTCAGGCTTGTGGCAAGGGAGGCGAACTTGCCGGCCGCGGCTTGCTCGAGGGCTGAAGAGAACTTGATGCCTGAAGTGACTATCTCGATTATTGTATTGGGATTTTTCTCAAGCACGGAAATGGCAAGGTCTGCGATTGTCTTGCGTCCATTGCCCGAATTCCAGTGGTAGCAGAATGGTTCGCTGATTGTGAAGGCTATGTGTTGCGCCGCATTGCCTGCAAGTATCCTTTCCGCGTACTCGAAATCAAGCATGGAATCCTTAGGCCCGCATGCGGCAAAGCAGCGCTGGCAGCCCCTGTCGCACCTGCCAGCGTCAACAACGGAGTATTTGGGGGTTTTGTCCTTGCCATTCAGCCTGGCGTATTCCTTTGTTGCAAGCTCCCGCGCCGCCTTGCGGTATGTGAAAAGGTCTATGGAGTTCGCAGCATAGGCTGACTCTAGTGATTTTTCTTCAAGCGACTGGGAATCCAATGGAAACACCGAACCGGTCGAGGGCATCATGCCTTGGCCTGCCTAGAACCTTGGTATTTCCTCTGAATTCAGGCCCTTCATTTTCTGGATTAGCCCGCCTGCGGCGTACATGACGCCAGCGTGCGCCATCCTGACAAAGTTGCCGTATATCCCAAGAACTGCGGCCGCAAGCCTTGTGGCAGGGTCCTTGTCGTATGTCTGCATCGGCTTGTAAGCCATTTCAAGAACTCCCGCGGCCATCGGAGTGAGAAACATTCCTGCGATATCAGGCGTAATGCCGTATTTCTGCCACACCTTCTGCTCTACGTAAATCCTGACGCCCGAAGTGATTACCTCGCCGATTACTGCGCAGTTGGCGTAATAGTCCTGCTTGTGCGCAGGCACAAGTGAGACTGCGGACTTTGCAATGCTTTGCGCCACAGGCGAAACTCCCGCCCAGCCGCCAGGGTTTGAGAATGTCAGCTTGTAGTCCCTTGTGTTGAGAGTGTAATATTTCGCGGAGAACTGGAAAAGCGCCTCGGCTATGACAAACTTTGCTGACCAAAGGGTGATTGCATTTCCGCGCTTCTTGTTTGCTTTCTCAGTGACCATGCCAGTTATTACAGCATCCTTGCCGTATTGGTCCTGTACTTCTTTTTTCGCGGACCTGCAGTCCATGAAGGCCTTGACATATGTAGGGATGAAATTGTCCTTCATGAAAGTAGAGAATTTGCCGTTATTCTTGGCAGCCAGGGCATTGTTGTTTGAAACAGTCATTTTCATAGGTTCACCATTTCGAAGCTTGATGGCTGTATTGACACGAATATTGAGAATGAGAGGTTTATAAATACACACTACTATGCCTTTTACCACAAATAAGAAGAGAGTGCCCAGCAAAAATGCATCACTCCATGCATTTTCTCAAAAAGCAGGCAAACACTGCAGAGCGCTTGATGAATACCGCGCCCATGCCCCAGACAAGCGGGAGCCAGAACGGGATGCCGGCAACTATCCCGGGTGCCGAATATGTCCAGATGCCAAAGGAAATGCATATTGCCTCTGAACCCGCGCCAAGTATCGCCACCCACGTGTAAAGCGCCAAATCGCGCGCCCTCTCACTGCCAATGAAAATGGCAAGTGCGGAAAGGCCTGCAAGGACCAGGGCGAGCAGGTATGGCTCGCGCCAGAGAAGCACAACCCCGACAAGGTAAAGCAGGGAAATCATGCTCGTGTAGGCAAAGAGGCTGAAGCCGGGGCTGTAAACGAGCTCTTCAAAGCATTTTTTCTTCTTTTTGCCCTTTGGCATGCCACCATTTGGCCGCATGGGGGATAAAAAAGTTTGGCTTGGCCCGCAGATGGCAAAAGCGCGCCTATTTCCTTTTCCTGCGCCTGTGCGCTGCTTCGCTTTTGGGGGCAGGGTCCGGCTTTGGCTCGTGGTCAGGGCGCTGGGATGTTTTTATCTTGGTGAAAATGTTCTTGCTAAGGAGTATCTGCTGCGGGAGAAACGACCTTGTGGAATGGCTGTGCGTGTGCCCCATGGCTTTTTCGCGCAACAAAAAAATTTAAAGCGGAGGGGCGTTGGAAAAAGACGCTCAATGCCCGTGCTGGAGATGGCAGAGCATAGAATTCCCAAGCATTTCAGAGACGTGGCGCATGTTCTCCTCGTTGAGCAAGAGGGGCTTGAGTTCCCTGTCATGCCCGTTTTTTATCGAGGTGTGAACGTAGAACCCGTACTTGCCGCCTATCGTGTCAAGCCGGATGAACATGTAGGCTTCGTAGCCAGGCGCGGCTATTGAAAGCGAGGTGTTGGTGTCTTTGTACGAAAAGCCGCTCTTCCCGAAATGGCTTGCTGCTATGCCCTCAAGCTCTCTTGCAAGCCCCCTCACGCACGCGCCAAAGCAGAACTGCACGCGGTCCAGCTTGCCTATGGCCTCCCACTTCTCGGCGCCGCCGTACTCGCCAGTGAGGAGGCGGTCGAATGCCCGCTGGTATTCGAATACTGCCGTGTTGAGCCTGACCCGCTTTTTCACATATCCGCGCTCCTGCGTCCAGACAGGCTCCTCAAACGAATGCACGAAAACATCGCGTATCTGCCTTTTCTCAAATGAAGTGAGTTTTCTCTGCGCAGGGGGTTCGAATTTCATCAGGCCGTGTTTCTCCGGTTCCCTGCAGTAAAACAGCTTGACGAGCTTGCCCTCCGGGCTGATGGCATACTCGGATGAAGACCTGAAGAAGAAGGGTTCCTGCAGGTGTTTTTTTTCAAAGACAGGATGGGGCGTGTTGGTTGAAAATAGCCTGCGCGAGATGGAATAGTCTGGCTGGTTCTTGCCGGCATGCGTTTTTTGGAGGTTCATCTTGCCCGAATGCATTGGCGCATCACTTGGCCTTGGCACCAAACTGACTACCGTACTGCCCCCGTATTTCTGGTCTTGTCCCTTGAATTTGCCAAAAATGTATTTAAAGATATAGTTTTTATATCGCGAAAAGCGCGCTTGTTCTGATACAGTGCTGCGGTGGCAGGGCAAGCGCCCCTATATATAAAAATCTAATACGCATAATCCTTGGAGCCTTTGTTTAACCTTGATAATGGGGGGATGGGCTAACCTGGTATGCTTCCAGGTTTGGGACCTGGCGATCCGAGTCCAAATCTCGGTCCCCCCACACTTTTTTCCTCGTAAAAAAAAGAAAAAAAGAAGGTACTACATACCCAAAGGTGGGGCCAAAAAATTAAAAACCCCACAAACTATATTTAACTTACTTTAACGTGTGCCCGAGGGCAAACGAAAGTAATATCACAAGGACAATCAATCCTGTGATAAGTTTCGCTGAGAGAGACATTTTATCTACCTCATGTCGGGCGGCGTATATTGTTATTGCAGATGCGGTTTCCACTTCGCTGCAATAACCTCTTTTTCCGCCCTAGTTAAATGGAAAATTTGGTCGCCTTGCTTTAGTGCTTATTTTCAGCCAGCTTGTCTTTCACTCGCCTTTCAATTTTCTTTATCGCGTTGGCTCATCTATTTATACTTTATTGTGTTATTATACGTACAATAGGATTCGGCCGAATCCATAACAATCAAGTTCCACCAAGATTTAAAAAATAGCTAGAATTCTGTGGTTAGAAAACGAATGTGTGAATAGGAAAATACGCTATAAACCACAAATAAAAATCATATGCGAGCTTTATATTCAAGAAAGGACAGAAATAGCAATCGCAAGAGGTGTCTTTTTTGGAAGCTGAAAAAAAGGAATTCATTGAATTCTTATACTCCGTTGGCGCGCTCCAGATAGGGGATTTCACCCTCAAGTCCGGCAGGAAGTCGCCCTATTTCTTCAATGCGGGGATATTCAACACCGGCAGGGCGTCATACGAGCTTGGCAAGCATTTCGCCCGCCTCGTGAAAAGCAGGCTTGGAGAGGAATACGACGTTATCTTCGGCCCGGCGTACAAGGGCATACCCCTTGCTGTGTCCACTTCCATTGCCGCATACAAGGAGTTTGGCGCTGCCAAGGGCTGGGTGTTCAACCGCAAGGAGGCAAAGGAGCACGGCGACAAGGGCGCGTATGTGGGCAGCCAGATAAAGGACGGCACGCGCGTGGTGCTTGTCGACGACGTGTTCACAACAGGCGGCACAAAGGAGGAGGCAATAACCCAGCTGCGCTCAATCGCAAAGGTGGAGATAAAGGGCGTGTTCATAGCAGTCGACAGGGCAGAAGTCAATGCCGACGGCAAGGATGCAATAAAGGAGTTCGCTGCGGCATTCGGGGTGCCTGTCTATTCCATAGTGAATGTGCATGACATATTCGCCCACCTGCACAAGAGGCGTCTTGACGGCAAGATAGCGGTTTCCGACGCTGATTACAAGAATTATCAGGAGTATAAAGAGAAATACTGCATAAAGGAAGACGGCGCGCCCCAGCAGGCATGACGCGCGCGGAGATGGATTTTCATGGCAGGCAATCAAAAACCGGGAGAGGATTACGTTTCAAGCCTCATGGCCTACGCAGACAGGAAAAAAAGCATCGTCTGCCTCGGCGCAGACCCGGTGCTTGAGAAGATTCCAGACAATGGCAAAGGCACTGAAGAGAGGATTGCCGGCTTTTTCTCCGATATTTTCACAGGCATCAGGGAGTCGCAGGACCCCGCCCATTCGATAGCTTCAGTAAAGCCAAATTATGCCTATTTCGCCCAGTACGGCTTTGAAGGCCTGCGCGCGCTCAAGCGCGTGATTGACGACGCGAAAAAGGACTGGCAGGTAATATTGGACGTGAAGCGCGGGGACATAGGGGCTTCGAGTGCCGCCTACGCAAAAGAGGCATTCGAGTTCTGGGGCGCGGACGCGATTACAGTGGCGCCTTACATGGGCCATGACTCATTGAGCCCGTTTTTCGAATACTGCAAGCGCGGGAAGGGCGTCTATGTGCTTGTGAGGACGTCAAACCCGGGGAGCGCGGATTTCCAGTCGCTGAATGCTGGCGACGCGGGCAACCCGCTTTTCCTTGAAGTGGCGGCAAAACTCGCATCCTGGCATGAGAACGGCGTTGGGGCGGTTGTCGGTGCCACGGACATCGCGGAACTTGAGAAGGTATCGGATTACTTTGCCGGCACGGGAAAGCACGTGCCGCTACTAATCCCGGGCGTAGGGGCGCAGGGGGGCAG
This sequence comes from Candidatus Micrarchaeia archaeon, assembly GCA_041650395.1. Taxonomy (GTDB): domain Archaea; phylum Micrarchaeota; class Micrarchaeia; order Anstonellales; family VGKX01; genus JAKALW01. The sequence goes on from JBAZLG010000001.1 coordinate 291,770, forward strand.
CGCAGGCGAGGCCATTGCAATGCTGAAAAAATCCGGCGGCAGGCTTGCGGCAATGCACAGGATAAACTCCTCAAGCGGCATAACCTATTGCTATCTCAAGAAAGGCTCTTCAGACCCTGCCGGAGCCGCACTTGATGAAATCGGCAGGCTAAACAGCGAAATTGGCAAGTTTTAGGGCCTGTTTTGGCATGGGAAAGCCCCTGCCGGCACTGTTGTTTTCAAGATAATTTTAACGCCTGAAAAGTGTGCAATAATTAGGAAAGCATGGCGCACAACCTATAGGTTAGGATTCTACTTAAAGTTACAGACAGTATTACGTGTTCGTGATAACCCTAAATTATCCCATTTTTCCCACATATCATCCGCATGGCAGCCCCTCCTTTCATTGCCGCCATGCAAGGGCAGCAAGTTTTCGCGATAACCCTAATTTTTTCCATAAGCAGCAAGAACCTGCAAAGCCCGTACAACCCCAGCCTGCCCTTTTTGCCCCAGTTGAATCTGCAATGCTTAAATTCTAGCTAGGGCAATGCCTTGCCATGAGACCAAGGCCAAAAGGGATGAATAAAAGCCAGGTGCTCTCAAAAAGCATATTCAGGCGCTTTGCCTATCCAAAGCCAGGCTCGCACAAGGGGCAAAACGGCATAATCCTAGTAATAGGCGGCAGCGCCAAATACCACGGCGCGCCTTTCCTTGCAATGCTTGCCGCAAGCAGGTTCTGCGACCTTGCCTTCTTCTATTCGCCGGCAAAGGAAAACAGGCAGATTGCAAATGCCATAAAGCCGAAGCTCTTCGAGTTCATAGGCATTTCCAAAAACGAGCTTGGAGAGCACATGGCGTGGGCAGATTGCATCCTTATAGGGAATGGCATGGAGAACAGCAAGGAAACAAGGAAACTTGCCATTTCGGTGCTGAAAACCGGCAAGAGATGCGTGCTTGACGCCGGCGCGCTCTATCCGGGCATACTGCCGCACCTTCACAAAAACGCCCTTGCCACCCCGCATTCGGGGGAGTTCAAGAGGCTTTTTGGCATGGAAGCCTCGCCTGCGGCAGTTGAAAAATGCGCCAAAAAACACGGATGCACGATACTTTGCAAGACGCCCGCGTGCGACATCATATCCGACGGCAAACGCACAATGCTCAACCTGGCAGGAGCCCCCGGCATGACGCATGGCGGGACGGGGGACGTGCTTGCCGGGCTTGCCTGCGCATTTTGCGCAACGCAGAAAACTGTCTTTGAAAGCGCGTGCATGGCCGCACTGTTGAACGGGATAGCGGGCGAAGCGCTTGCGGAAAAATCAGGCCCTTCCATCAGGGCTTCGGACCTTGCGGACGCCCTCGGCCCCGTGCTTTATATACTTGCCAAAAAATAGCCGAATTACAACAAAACAGGTTAAGTTTAAATAGGGGGAAATTCAATCCCTAACTACAGCCTGATAGTGACTGTTTGTGGACAGAAAGTTAGCAAGGTGAGTTCAAATGCCAAAAATGCCAAAGGCAGTGAAAAGCAAGAATGTCAGGATAATTGACTGCAAGCCGGGGACTGAATTCGTGTTCAGGCTCCCAAACGGCACCATCCTTGCAAAGGCCAAAAACAGGAAGCAGTTCGAAGTCCTGATATCCGGCCTGCCATACGCGTCGGTCGAGTTCCACGCCAAGGGCAAGCATTTCTCCCCGTGGTTCGACATGATAGGGGAAAAGGAGATTGCAAAGAGGCTTGCCGAAATAGACGCGATGAGCAAGACCCTAAGGACCGAGATACTCAAGGCACTTGAGTAAATCCTTTTTTTTCTTTTCGCATTCCCTTTTTTTGAAAGCGGGCTTGCGTGCACTCCGTTCTGCCCCAGCCCGAGCCCTGCAAATGCGCGCACTCGCCGGATGGCCATGGCAAGCCGGGCTACCGCCTGTTTTTTATTGGCAACAACCCCAATTAGGCAAAGGCAGCGCCGGATTCCGAGCCTGCAGTAACCAAATGCGGTCCAGGGTGCCATATTATGCAAAAAAACCAGGGCAATGTGAAGGACGTTTCAGGGCTTGAAGATTATTTCGAGAATGCGGAGGGCATAGGCTTCCAGGCCACAAACCTCGGACGGGCCCGCGCCATACTTTCCGGAATCAAGGCGGAAAAGGAGAAGGGGAAAACCACAGTATACCTCGGATTCACCGCAAACATGGTGGCATCAGGCGCGAGGGGCATGATAGCGGCACTCGTGGAATCCGGGCTTGCAGACGTGGTCGTCACTACGGCAGGCGCCATAGAGCATGACATCATAAAGGCTCACGAGCCCTACCTCATAGGCGACTTCGACGTCGACGACGCGCAGTTGCACAAGAAGGAGATAAACAGGATAGGCAATGTCTTCGTCCCTACACAGAGGTACGTGCTTTTCGAGCGGATATTCAACAGGGTCACCCCAAGCTGCGTGCAAAAGCACGGGGACATGATTTCGCCTTCCGAATTCGCGAGGGAGTGCGGGGAATACATAGGCGCAAACAAGAAGGACAAGCACTCGTTTCTGATGCACTGCACGCAAAAAGACGTCCCCGTATTCTGCCCGGGCATAACGGACGGCGCCATCGGGCTGCAGACTTATTTTTACAAGCAGAAGAACAGGAAGTTCGGCATTGACGTGACAAAGGACATGAAGGCGCTTGCGGATATAACCTTGAACGCAGACTCCACCTCCGCCATCATACTTGGCGGCGGCATTTCAAAGCACCACATAATAGGCGTCAACATACTGCGCGGCGGGCTTGACAGGGCGGTCTACCTCACCACTGCGGCGGAATGGGACGGCTCGCTATCGGGCGCCAAGACGCGCGAGGCCATAAGCTGGGGCAAAATCAGGGAGAAGAGCAGCCACGCCCACGTTTACGGCGACGTGACAATCAACCTGCCCATGCTCATGCACGGGATAATAAAAACAGAGGGCAGGGGGAGAGCCTGAACCCGCCTTCCATATTGATTATGACTTGTTGATTCCATGGACCTGCCTGCCTTGCTTTTCATCTCAATCGCGTGCGGCGCTACGGTAAAGTTCGCCGACTCTTTTGCCGACAGCGGGAAAAAAGGCGTGCTTGGGATTGCCGCAGGCCTCGCATATGGCATAATGATAGGCTACCTCGCCACAACAGCAGGCGCGATGGAGATATTCATAGCCGCAGTGCTTGCAAGCGCATTTGCCGGCAAGATTGACAAGAAGGAGCATTTCACCGGGGTGCTCGCGCTTTTTTTCTACCTGTTTGCGGCAAGCATGTTCGTCAAGGGCATACAAATCGAGAACATAGGGCTGCTTGTCGCGTTCCTCGCGGCAGCCTACATAGACGAGGCAAGGCCTATAAAGGGGCACAGGGGAGTGCTCGACATTGCAGCCATACTCGCAGGCATAGCGGGCTTTGGCTGGGATTCGGCCATGTTCATAATAGCATTTGACATCGGCTATCTTGCCATGTCCGCGCTTTACCCGGAGAAAAAACCCGCAAAACCGCCAAAGAGGGCGAGGAAAAGGGGATAGGCCTTGCGCCCGCGGCATCCGGATGCGCGCCCTGGCGTGCATTAATCCTTTATTACTGCACTTCCAAAAATCCTTGAACTTCCCGGTGGAAGGTATTCACGCATGGCACTTGACAGCGAATTTTTCGCCAAATACCCCTTTTTGCCCCAGTCAAAGGAATACGTGGTGTCAAAAGGCCTTGAGCTGACGCCGGATTTCGTGGAGGCGGGGTTCAACAGGGCGCGCGGCGCGATTGTGGACGGGAAGATAAGCCAGTTCGCCCGCGGGGTGAGCCTGGCATACGACAGGGAAATAGCGTCCTATTCGGCGTGCAGGATGATGGTGTCAAGGCTCGATTCGGCCTATTTTTCAAACAGGCTTGCCATAGCGGAATCGAAGCGGGCAAGCGCTTACCTCGAGCGCGAGAAGGACCCGGAAGTCATATTGGTGGCGCAGAGCATGGGCGTCGACGCAAGGCCGGACGGGCAGGCGTTCCAGGTGGGCATGGCGGATTACCTGCGCTATACCCCCCGCGACGTGCACTACAAGCTCGTCAATACACGGCTTCTAAACGGCATGGTGAAAGGCCTCACAAAGGAGAAGCTTGTCAGGATAATAGAGGAGGCGGTGAAAAAGCGCGTCATGTCGGGGCTAGGGGCAAAAGGCGAGTACCCGAAACTCGTGCAGGAATACGCGAAGAAACTTTCGGAGACACTGCCGAAGATCGAGCAGGCGAACCTGAACATACCGATGGAGAACTATCCCCCGTGCATAAAGGCGCTGCTCTCGCGGCTTGCGATTTCCGAGAACCTGCCGCACACTGCCCGCGTGGCCCTTGCGATATACCTTGTCAGGGCGGGGCTTGACAATGACAAGATAACGAAACTGTTCTCAACTGCCCCGGACTACAATGAAGGCACCACGAGATATCAGATTGAATACATACGCAAGAAGGAATATTCAATGCCCTCCTGCGCGACAATGGACAGCTGGGGCATCTGCGTGGCAACGTGCAGGTGCTTCAACCCGCTTAAATTCAACCCGAGGATACACGGAAGGTATGCCGAAGCCTCGATGAAAAGCGCCGACGAGACCAGGCCGCGGGAGTCAAGCGGCTGAAGCCATAGGCGCAGAATGGGAATATCAGAACGTGATTGGAAATGCAGATGCACGACGTACAGGAAATAACTGGAATGATAGGCGGCTTCTACGCAAAGTCAGTTCCGAAAGTGCCCGACCTGGAAACGCGGGAGTTCGGGTTCGGCTCGCCTGAAAAAAAGATTGAGACAAGGCACATGTGGTACAGGACAGGCAGGGAGCTTGCCGACGCCTTGAGGAAGGCGCGGCCCTTCTACGTCTCCTACTCCGCGGCGCACTACGAATTGCCTGCCGCAAGGCCGATGGTGAAGAAGAACTGGCTCGGGGCCGACCTGATTTTCGACCTGGACGCGCCCGCGCACGATTGCGGGAAGTTCACATGCGACGAATGCCTTGCAAAAATCAGGGCCCAGACAGAGACCCTTGCAAACGAATTCCTAATTGACGACTTCGGCATACCAAAAAGCGAGATAAGCGTGAATTTCTCCGGCAACAGGGGCTATCACATACATGTCAGGGACAAGAGGTTTTTCGACCTGAACAGGGAGGCAAGGCGCGAGATTGCCGATTACATCACGGGGACCGGCATAACGTACGAGGACTTTTTCCATTTCGAGGAGGCTAAGAAGAACCACAGGCTTGTCAAGTCGTTTCGGGGCCCAAGCCCGAAGGCGGGCGGCTACCACGGGAAAATAGGCAGGGCCCTTGAAAAGGAGCTTGAAGATGCCAAGTTCCGCGGCTCGCTAAACCGCAAGCTAAGGGACGACGCAGTTTTCGCTTCATTCATGGCCGGGGTGTATGAAGGCGACTACGACAGGCTCAACATAGCAAAGCGCGACGAGAAGTTCAAGGAGATATTCTCAAGGTTTGCAAAGAAGCTGCCCCGCGAGATTGACGTCAATGTCACATGCGACGTCTCAAAGCTCATCAGGCTCCCCGACTCCATACACGGCGGGAGCGGGTTTGCGTCAAGGACTTTCGCGCTTGAAAAGATAGGGGAATTCATGCCTAGGCAGGATGCCGCGGCCTTTGGCTGGGAGCCGCGCGAGGTCGCCATGACCGAGGCAGCGCCCGAACTTGACTTCGGGGAGTTCAAGATTGGCCCTTATGCGCCTGGAAGCGTGCAAAAACTGCCTGCCACTGCCGCGGCCTACCTGGTGCTCAAGGGAGCAGCAACATTTCATGGCAGCAAGGGTTAATTCGGGGTGCCAACCGCAGTTTTAATAAAGACCCAGTGCGTAACTTGTAGGGCGCATAAAGACAGAAGTGTGGGGCGTTTTTTGCAATGGCTGACTTAAACTACATCGAACTTCGCCGCCTCCAGCAGGAGGAGAGGTCGTCCGCTGCACTAGTCATGCTGCCGACCGACTTTTACGCGCAGGTAGAGGGAATGCTCAAGTCCAAGAAGGAATCCCTTGGCAAGAGCCACTCCATAATGGACATACGCGAGTACGAGAACACTGCAAAGATAGTGCGCGAAATTCATTCGATGAGGCAGCAGAAAATCATATTGAGGGCGCTAAGGCTTGGAACGCACAACGACACGGGCGGCATGACAGTCGAGGAACACCACCTCTACGACCAGGTCTGCGCCATAATAGAGGACAGCCGCAAGCGCTTTGAGAACAGCTTTTCCGAAAAAACGACCGCCATATCGGCCCCGGAGGGCACAAATGGCGGGACAAGCAGCCTTAAAAAGGTTAGATTTCTCAAAGAAGTACCTGCTTTTACTGGGCTGGACAACAACGTATACGGGCCGTTCAGTCCGGGCGAAATCGGCGAGCTTCCTGAAAGCGAAACGAGCGCACTATTAAAAGGCAGGATAGCCGAACAAGCCTGACGGCTCTAAATAAAGGGCTGCAAGAATCGCGATAACCAACGGTGAGAACATGGAATTTCCAAAAACAATAAGGGCTTACAATCCAAAGCTGAAAAAACACACGGTCCACAAGGTCAAGCTCGTCTCCAAGGGCAGGAGCAGGTCCATGGCCATAGGCAACCGCAAGCACGAGAGGAGCCTGGTAGGCCACGGCGGCAAGCGCGCCGGCGAAAAGACTGTCAAAAAGCAGGGCAAGCGCCAGACCATAATACTCGAGTGCACCGAGTCCGGCTACAAGCAGTTCAGGACCATAGGCACGAGGACGAAAAAGAAGCTTGAGTTCACAGGCGGCGCCTGAAGCGCGCGACGGTAGCGTTCCAAATCCGAAAAAAGGGTGTAATCATGAGCAAATTCCTCAAAGTCAAATGCAATGAGTGCGGAAACGAGCAGAACATATTCGGCAATTCCACGAACACGGTGAACTGCCTCGTATGCGGAGTGGTCCTTGCAAAGCCGTCAGGCTCAAGGACAAAGCTCATAGCCGCCAAGGTTGTCAAGGTCCTCTCCTGAAAGGGCGGGCCTTGAGAAAATTAATAGGTGCTTCTATTGGGAGAAAACGACATGCCGGAACAGGACGAGCTAGTCCTGGCAACGATAAAAAAAATCATGCCTTACGGCGCATTCTGCTCCCTTGACGAATACCAGAACAGGGAGGCCTTCGTCCACATATCCGAGGTCGCCCCGAGATGGATAAAAAACATCCACGAGTTCCTGCACGAAGGCGAGCACGTAGTCGCCAAGGTATACAACCTCCTTCTTGAGAAAAACCAGATTGACCTGTCGCTAAAGCGCGTCACGCCCTCCGAGAAAAAGCTGAAGCTTGAGATGGTCAAGCGCACTAGGAGGGCCGAAAAGCTCTTCGAGGTCTCGGTTTCAGAGGCGAAATTGAGCCCTGTCGAGGCCCTTGTGGCGCGGAAAAAGCTTGTCACCAAATACGGCGACCTGTTCGACGCACTGGAGGAGATATCCGCAAGCGGCGACGAGGCATTAAAGGACCTCAAGCTCGACAGGGGGCTTGCAAAGGCGCTTGTGACCATTTGCCAGAAGAGCATAAAGCAGGCCAAGGCGAAGCTCAAGGGCCTGCTCAAGATGCAGTCCTACGAGGCGAACGGCATTGAAGTCATAAAAAAGGCGCTTGGGGCGTTATCTGCGCCAGACACGTGCCAGATGACGATAACATACCTTGGAGCGCCAAGGTACCAGATAGACCTGGTCGCTCCCGACTTCAAGACGGGCGAGAAGGTCCTTGACGAGATAGTGGGCTCGCTCGAGTCAAAGGCCGGGAAAAACACCAGCGTCTCGTTCGAGCGCATAAAGGAAGAGAACTAGCTTGCGGGAAAGGCAGTTTTCCCGCCCAAAGCAGTGCTATTTATAAGCCACCGAGAGCCAAATTCGACTCTGCTGCCCTCAAACCCGCTTTGAGGGGAAGGGCTTGCAAACCAGGGGCGCGCAAAAATGAAAAAAATAAGGAAATGCGCAGTCTGCGGCAAGTATACTATGCAGGAAACCCACTGCGGCAGCCAGACAAAATCCGCCCACCCCCCCAAATTCACAATGGAGGACAGGTACGCGCGCTTCAGGCGCGCGGGGCTTGGAAATGCCGCAGGCGAATGACTATTACCAGAAGGTGAAAACATGGAACACACGCACATAATCCACAAGAAAGGGGTAAAGATGAAAAACCCCGTGCTCATCGAAGGGCTGCCGGGCATAGGCCTGGTAGGCAAGCTTGCGGCCGACCACATGATAAAGGAGCTGAAAGCCGAGAAGGTGGCGGAGCTTGTCTCCCCGCATTTCCCGCACCAGGTCCTGATGCAGAAAAACGGCATAATGCGCATGCTGAAAAACAAGTTCTACCTCGTCAAGGGGAAAAAGCGCGACCTGCTCATACTGGTAGGCGACGTGCAGGCAGTCACTTCCGAGGCGCAATACGAGGTAACCGGGAAGATGCTCGATTATTTCGAGAAAAACGGCGGCAAGATGATCTACACGCTTGGCGGCTATGGCACAGGCAAGGCGCCTTCAGCGCCGCAGGTGTTCGGTTCCGCCACGCACAAGGACATCATACCCGCCCATGAGAAGGCCGGCATGGTCTTTGGCAAGTCCCACGGCTCCATAATAGGCGCGGCAGGGCTTTTGCTCGGCCTTGGCAAGATAAGGAAGATGAAGGGCGTTTGCGTCATGGGCGAGACGCACGGCGGCTATGTGGACGCCAAGTCCGCCCAGGCTGTCCTTGAAGTGCTCTCGAAGCTTCTGGAGGTCAAGATAGACATATCAAAGCTGGACCAGAGGGCGAAAGAGAGCGAGCAGTTCATGAAGAAGATGGAGAAGGAAGCCGCAAAGCAGGGCGAAGGCATGCCAGGCGCGCTTCCGTCCGCCCGCGACCTGTCCTATATCAGGTAGGGAAGGCGCAGGAATAAAATACTCGGGTGCATAATTAATCGCGGCGCGCGCGGAAAGCGGCGCACGCATGGATTTGGTTGAATGGCTGAAATGTTCAAGGAAAAGGAAGACGCAGGCGAAAAGATTGCGTTTTCCAAGAACCAGAAGGGGATAGCCAAGTTTGAAAGCGCGGTGAAAAGCATGAAGGGCAGGGTGGTAAGCGCCCTGAAAGGATGTTTCCCGAAAAAACGCTGAAAATCCGCGCGGTGCTTTCTGCATGACAATATCCATAGGCGCATTGAAAATCAAGCCGCCGGAGATTATGCGCAGGCTTTCTGCCGAGTTCTCGCTGCCGGAGGAGCACAAGGCACTCTTCCAGAAGCTGTATTCGAGAAGCGAGCCGGAGCAGATGGAGGCGGCAATTGAATTCGGCAAGGTCCGCGACGTCAGGCTGCTTGCGATGCTGCAGTTCTCATTGAAAGACGACGTGCTTGACGAGGTCCTCACGCACGCCGCCGCGAACAATTACGAGGTCGCGCAAAAGCCCAATGTAAGGCTTTTCTCCCTAATGGCCGCCTCGCACATGATAGACGATTCCGGCTTTTTCTCGCAGATAATCGGCTCCATAATAAACACGTCCGAGACAGCGGAGGAGAGGTGCGACCTCATATACGTCATGTCCACGCTCTTTGAGGAGTTCGGGCACCAGATACACATGCGCGACGGCGCTTTCATATCCCAGAAGATAGGCGGCGAATTCGTCAATGCCCTGCTTGCGATACTTTCAAGCCCCGCCCAGCCTGAAGAGGTCAGGGTGGCTGCTGCCGTGGGCATCAAAAAGACAATCAAGAACGGCAATGTCAGCATGCAGTTCAATTCCCAGACCGTGCAGAACATAGTCAATGTTGTCAAGGAATTCGCAGACGCGCCTGCGACTATTTGACGGGCTTCTTTCGGCTTTCCGGCGCAAAGCATATGGGATATAATTAGTATATCCCATTCAAAACCTATAAATATCCAAAATCCCAAATTTTAATAGCAATTAGGCGATAATTGAAATTTGTGGGGGTTGCTTTGATGGACAGGTCGAAAAAAGGCCAGCTGTCGGCTGAAATGCTCATTCTTCTCGCAGTGCTTCTAGCCGTTGCGGCTATTGTGGCGATGCAGCTTCTAAACACTGCAAACACGGCAAGCCAGAAGACGGGCGCTGCCGCCAATGCCACTTTTGAGAGCATAGACCAGTTCAGCGACTGCACGCAGAACCCGGCGGGCTGCCCGCTTGGCATGACGTGCGACCAAAACACGCACAGATGCGTTTGACAGTGGGCAGGACAATGGCGCGCGGGCAGGTTTCAGCCGAATACCTCATCATACTCGCCGTGTCGCTTGCGGCCCTTGCCATAGCCGCAAATGCCCTTTTCTCATTCTACAGCCAGTACAGAAGCGACATGGCGCAGGCACATGCCGATTCCGTGGCGCGGCAAATCAGGGACGCGGCGGGGCAGGTCTGCCTGTTTGGCGAAGGCAATTCGAGGACAGTCGAGGGCCTTCCTGCAAATTTCACCATAGAGGCCGACCCCTACATGAATCCGAATTTGGCGGAAGTTGTGGTGGACGGCAAGGCCTCGGCGCTTGAAACCGCCTGCAACATGTCAGTATTGAACAGGGAATATTCCGGGAGAGTCGCCATTACTTATTCTGCCGGCAACGTGGAATTGTCCTGACAATTCTTTGAAAGCTCCCGCTAAAGGTTGAATAGGATGTGGGAGTCGAACCCACTCACCTTTCGGTTCGGCTGCTTTTCAGGCAGCTGCATTTCCGTTCTGCCTACCCTGCAAAATAAAAAAAATGGCTGCTCCTTCACACAAGCTCGCATGAGCCGCCCGCGCAGGCAAGTTCCTTTGCGCCCTTTGTCTCATCGTCCTTTTCATAGAGAAGGATAGCGGAGAAGTCTATGTCCGGGAAGCTCTTTTTCATCTCGAGATATCTCTTCTCGTCTATCTCCTCGTACGGCGCAAGTGTGTAGACATGGTTGTCGCGCGGGAGGAATGACAATCCGCCAAGCATGTCCCAGTTGCCATAGAGCCAGTTTGCGACCTCTATCCACTCGTCCTCGCCGATAGAGATGGTTACAGATGGGTTGTGCTCCGTGAAATTCTCCTTGACCATTTTCCAGTACTCCAGCTGCTCTATCGCGCTAAGGTCGTTCCTGTATTTCGAGTCAGCAGGAGCCTTGACAGGGAATTCAAGAACGTAAGTGGTGGCATTCTCAAAGCTCTGCCCCACTTCGGGGTAATAGGGCACCTTCTGGTCCTTTAGCATCTTGAACAGGCTGTCGGTCGAGGCTATCCTTATCCTCCTGATGTAATATGGCGAGTGCCTCGGGTGCAGGCCTGAAGACGAATCCACGAGCTGGGATACGGTGCCCGAAGGCTTCACGCAGGTCACTGCGGACGCCTGGTTTATGCCAAAGCGCGCGGCGTATTCCTTGTTGACCTCTACGGCCTTGTCCCTCAATGCGCGAAGGACGTCCGCGTTTCTCACTGCAGGGCAGTCCCACTGGCCGGTTATTGAAACGCCAAGGAGCCTCTCCTCCTCGCAATTCGCCTTCCATTCCTTTGAGAGGTATGGGAAATTGGTAAGCGTAGCCTGGAAAGTGCCAAGCATTGAGGCAAGGCGCGCCTTCTCAAGGAGGGTTTCCCTGGTGTCGTCGTGCCTCGCCACGACCTCTGTCAGGTTGCAGAACTCCTTCGACTTGAGAACGATTTCCCCGCACGGGTTCGTGCCGGACGTGGCGGAGTCCTTTTCAAACACTTTCCATCGCCGTGCAGGCATCTGCTTGGAAAGCGCGCCCCTGTTGAATATGCCGCGCTCGCCAGTGCCGCTTTTGGCAAGAGCGACCCACTCGTCGAGGAACACCTTCGAAGAGGGCTTCTCGAGATACACGGCTGAATTGTTTGCCATCGAGCGCTGGGGCTGCTCGAGATAGAACTGCCCGGTCTTTGCGTGGCGCAGGTCCGAATCGCCGAGGTCCGAAAGTGAGATGAGAGCCGTGCGCCTCACCCCGCCCATTACAACTACCTCGCCTATCTTGCAGATAATGTCGTGCACGTCTATGGGCGCGAGCTTCCTGCCCTGTTTTGACAGTATTTTGGTGCGCGCGAAGTCAAGCACTGCGCGAAGCGGGCGCGGGCCCGAGCTCTTGCCGCCAAGTGTCTTGAGGCGCGCGCCCTGCGGCCTGACCTTTGAAAAGTCGAAATCAATGTCCTTTCCTGAATACCACGCCTCAAGGCCCAATACAAGCGAATCTGCCCATCCTTCCTTGCTGTCCTCGACCACGTGCGTGGGCAGTTTCTCGCCAGTCTGTTTCTTTATCTCCGGGAGAAGGGAAACCGTCTGGGATTCCACTGAAAAGCCTACCCCTGTGCCGCACATGGAAAGGTACATGATTTCCCCGAAATCCTGGAATTTGGACGGCGCCACGTAGGAGCAGTTGTAGCCTGCCACGTTCGTGGTCTTTGCGGCCTTGCCCGCGCTCCAGAGAAGGCGCATGGACGGCATGACCTCCTTTCTCAGTATCGCCAGCCTGAGCTGCTCGTATTCTGCGTCAGTGAGCTTGGAGCCGAGGTTGTCCTTCATGAAGGAGATATACCTGCCCACAGTCTCGACCCACGTCTCGCGCCTGCCCTCCGCGTCGATCCAGCGGGAATAAGTCCTGTAATATATGAATTCGCACAGGGGGCTTGAGAAATACTGCTTGCTCTCGTCCACGAGCTTTTTGACGTGCCCGGGAATCTCCTTTTTCATCTCGCGCAGCTTCGAGCGCTCCTGCCTGTAGAGTATGTACGCCTTGGCGGTGGAAGCGTGGCCCTTCTCGATAAGCACCTTTTCGACAATGTCCTGTATTTCCTCCACAGTGGGCACAGAATGGCCGTCGAACTTTTCCTCAAGAAGTTTCTCTACCTCGACTGCGAGGGATTCAGCCTCCGCCTTGTTGCGGCCCCCTACCGCGCTTGCGGCCTTGAAAATAGCGGTTATTATTTTTCCGCGGTCATAGGGTGCGACGCGCCCGTCCCTCTTTTTTATCTGCTTCAGAGTCAAGTCGGCCATATTACCACACACCGGAAAGCCCGTTTTCCCGCCGAGGTTGCCACGAGGGAAAAACCACAATATATAGTGTTCGCAAGTCCGCTAAGATACAACTTATAGTATTTATAAAACGGTCGGGATTCTGTGGGGGTTTCATGTTTTTGCGGGCAGGAAACTACAAAAAAGACCACATGAAAAAATCCCGGGCCGCAGGAAAAAAACGCAAAAAAACCCAGCAGGCAGCAAAAACATGCATTGCTAATCAAAACAGTCCAGCCATGCTCTCGCTTAATAAGAATTTTTGGCAAATAGGCGGCATGGCAAACGCAATGGAAGCTATAATATACGATTTCGACGGCGTCGTGGTGGACAGCGAAAGCCTCCACAAGGAGTCGTTTGAAAAGGCGCTTGAGAGGTGGAAGGTCTCTGTCCCGCAGGAGACGTGGTACAACAGGTACACCGGCACGGGCTCGCGCTACATAATGCAGGACCTTTTCGAGAAATATTCCATAAAAGAGGACGTGGACGAGTGGGTCAGGATAAGGATGGAGCTTTTCGACGCGCTTGCAAAAAAGCGCAAGGTGGCCACAATCCCGGGCTTCATGGACTTCTTCAATGCCGCAAGCGAGGCGGGGCTGCCGCAGATGATAGCTTCAGGCAGCCACAGGAAAAACATCGAGGCCATGCTCAAAAACACGGGGCTTTACGGCAAGATAGACTTCGTTGGCCTCGAGGACGTGAAAAACCGCAAGCCCGACCCAGAATGCTTCCTCCTCTCCGCAAAAAGGCTTGGCTCCAGGCCCGAAATGACGGTGGTGTTCGAGGACTCGCCAAGCGGGCTTGCAGCCGCAATAGCAGGCGGGTTCAAAAGCGTCGCCCTGCTCACCTCAACCACAAGGGAAAAGCTCGCAGGGGCGGGCATGTACGCCCGCGACTTCACCGGGCTCGACCCGCAGAAGGTTTCAGCGGGGCTTTTTGGCAGGTAATCCCGCCTTTTCCCGCAGGCCCGCCACCACGAGGAGGGCAAGGCAGGCGATGACAAGCACCAGGCCCGCCACCTGGCTTTGCGTCGCCACCTCGCCAAGGAACGCGTTTGCCAGCCATATCGAGATTATAGGCGAGGGTATCAGCATCGCGGTGGAAAAGGAAAGCCCTATCCTCCTTATTGCCTCGTAATACGCCACATAGGCTATCAGCCAGCCCACAAGGCCGTGGAAAACAAGGTATGGCACAATCCACAAAGACGGCAGGGCCATTTCGGACGGGCTTGCGGCAAGCCCGAGCGCAAAAAGCCCCAGCCCGGCAAGAAGCGAGGCCGAAGAGCACACCACAAGCGGGTCTATTGTCTCAATTTCCTCCATGGAGATGGAATAGCCGAACTGCATTGACGCCATGCTTGCAAAAAGCATCAGCACGGGCACCAGGCCAAACCCCATGGAGCCGCCAGGGAGGGCTATGAAAACTACGATGACTGCCGCCATGATGGCGGTTATGGCAAGCCTCTGCAGGCTTATCCTCTCCGAAAGCACCAGGACGGAGAATATGATTGCGAAAAACGGCTCCGACTGCGCGAGGAGCATGCTCTCCACGGCAGTCAGGGACGACTGGGCGATGAAGAACAGGGCTGAAAAGCCGACATAGGAAAAAGCCGCAAGCTTGAGAACGCGCGGGATTGACGCGGAAAACTCCCTTTGCCTGCCCTGCCATGCAAGAATCGCATAGGACGCCAGGGCAGCCACGAGAAGGGTGAATGATGAAAATAGCAGGGGGTTGACGTAGCCAATCGAGAACTTCGAGCTTACCGGCAGGATTGCCACCGTGAGCATGGTGGCAATGCCGAAGGCCACCCCGGCCTGCCTGTTGTCCATTATATCTACGGCTGCTGCCTTGCCTTTTTCCCTTTAAGGCGAAGCGGGTCTGAGCCCCTAAGGGAGAGGGGCTTTATGGGCGCAGTCAGGAGCATGTCCTTTTTGGCCCTTGCCGCTATCCTGCCGGTGCCCTGCGGGCTTGCAAGCGAGAGTATCTGCCCCACCCTCTCCTGGTCGAGCGCCAGGATTTCCGGCTCGGCTAGCCTGAGCAGGCTGTCGTTGCCCGCGCCTGTCAGAAGCATTGGGTTTTTTCGTATTTTTTTCGGCATGGCCCCACCCTGTTCCATAATCAGTATCAATCAAAGCAGTACGGCTCCAATTTGCCCGGAATAATTAAAATAGGTTTGCAGGCAAAATGGAAAACGATTCCAAGGAATCAAAGGCGACCAAACAGGTGAAGAATAGATGGGACAAACGTATGACGCGAAAATGCTGTATTCAATGCGCGAGGAGGTCATGGCAATGGGGATACCAAAGTCTGACGCGGAGCTTATAGTCGACGCCATACTGTCCTCGAGGTCCGCAAGCTGGATAAACAACGAGGCGCTCGACCTCGCGGCTGTGAACGAGAAGCTCGCGAAATACTTCGAGGAGAAGAAATACCCGCTTGTCGCAAAGGTCGAGGAAGTAGGAATAGGCAAGTTCATGTGGGACATCAAGGCGAACGTGAAGCACGAATACTTCCCGCCCACGTTCTGAGGCCCGCCGGCCTCCTTTTTCCAGGTTTTCCCCTAGGACATCAGGCTTGAAAGTATCTTGAAGGTCCTTTCTGTGTCCCTGTTTTTCACGACGAGCAGGGTGTCGTACGCGCAGGAGATGAATTCCATCAGGTTTATCCCCTCCCGCGATAGCGACGAAATCACGAGTGATATGACGCCCGGCGTGCGCTCGATAGAGGGAGGGCTGCGTATGACCACCAAATCGCAGCCGCGCTCGAGCCTCTCGCCCGCGCGCAGGCGAAGCTTTGGCGCGTCCTGCTGGTCAATCACCGCCATGTGGAAGCCGTAGCTGTTTGAATGGGCTATGGGGACAATGCCTTCGGGCAGGGGGCGGTTGCCAAGGAACACGCACACTTTCGAGCGCAGCTCTATCCTGCTTGATGACAGCACGGTGCCAATCCTCCTGCCGGCGTCGAGCTGGGACGCCTTCTGCCTGTCCGCCTCCCTGATGAGGGCGGCTTTTATGGCCGACTGGCTTGACTTTTTCAGCCCCAGCTCGCTTGAGACGCTCCGGGCAAGGCTTGAATAGTTGAAAACCCCGAGGGAGAGCATCTCCAGCACGTAGGGCCTGTGCTTGAGGTAGAACCTGACGTCGTCGGCTATGGTCATGGTAACATCGCCTTGTCCCATTTGGGACAAATTATGCCAAATATACTTCATGTGGAACGCAAGATTAATAAGGCAGAGGCGAAGCGTAACCCTACATGAGCATTATTCAAAGCACTAGCATTATTGCTGCCCATCCAAAGACAGGGGCGGCGATAAAGCAGCACCGCCTCAATGTAAAGCCCCGCGCCACTGACGAGTTTGGGAAACTCAAGGTAGTGGCGGTATGCTCGCCAAAGGCCCTGTGGTGGGACCCCAACGACAAGGAGACACTAATCAATGGCTGGGAGGCCGAGAACCCTCCGCCAATAACAGCCAAGACCCTGGAAGAGCACAAGCGCATGGTAGACGTGATGCGCTCCCATGGGGTCGAGGTAGTGGAGATAGGCCCGGTGGACGGCCTGGTGGAATCCACTTACACCCGCGACTGGGGCGTTGCTATAGACAAGAAGTTCTACAAGTCCAGGATGTTCAAGAACGTGAGAAAGCCCGAGCCGGACCAGATAGCAGTGCCGGGCGAGGTGCGCTTCGAGGAAAACGAATACCTGGAAGGCGGCGACGTCCTGCTCCCCAGAAAGGACATGCTATTCGTGGGCTATGGCCCCAGAACCAGCATGGCGGCAGTGCAGCGGCTCAAAAAGGAAGTCGGCAGGGAAGTGATATCTTTCCAGATTGACCCCAGCGAGATGCACCTTGACTGCGGCCTTGCGGTGTTCCCGGGAGGCCATGCACTCATGTATCCTGGCGCGTTTGCAGACCCGCAGGGGTCGCTCGAGCAGGTAAAAAAGCTTTTCCCGCACGTGGAAATACTTGACAAGGAAGCCTACAAGGGGATGGGCACAAATGTCCAGTTCCTAGACGAGGAGACAATGTTCACCGGCAATTCGCAGATATCAAAGATATTGAGGAAATGGAAATTCAACCCGATATACCAGACATTCTTTGAATTGCACAAGGGCGGCGGGAGCTACCGCTGCTGTACCCTCCCGCTTGTAAGGGAAGAGTCGGGCATTTATACAATTTATTAGCGGGCTTTTGAAGGCGCCGCAATGGGCGGGAAGCCCAAGGACCTAGTCCCTTTCAAACTCCGCAAGCACGCCTATGCCCTGCCTTTGCGCGCGCACGAGCTTCAGCTTCACGGGCTTTGCGAAAGGCTTCCCATGGGCAAGCGAAACCGCCTTGCCGCCCGGGCAGCAGGAGATTTGCGGCGAAATGAATGCCCTTAGCCTGTCAAAGCAGCCATTGCGCGCGAACAGGCTGATAGTGGCGCCGCCGCCTTCCAGAAGCACTGATTTTATCCCGAGCCTGCCAAGCACTGAAAGGATTTTTTCCGGGGCAAAGCGCCTGCCTTTCATGCGAACGAGGGTAATGCCCGGCATGGACTTGAATTTTTCAATCCGTTTTTTCATTGCAGAGCCTGAATGGAAAATTACGGAATCGGAATTTTCGAAAATCCTCGCTTCCGGCGGGGTGCGAAGCATTGGGTCAAGCACCACTTTCACAGGCTCCATGCCATAGCCATAACTGCCATACCTGTGGGAAACAACAGAGGCGGAAGTGGCGCCTACAAGGACCGCATGGCTTGCAGCGCGCTCGCGAAACATCCTTTCCCAGTCGAGCCTGTCGGAGAGCACCAGGTTGCCCCTGGCGCACGCTATTTTGCAGTCAAGAGTCATTGCGCAGGAAATCGTGACCCTGGGGGGTTTGGCTGATTTGCCTGCCTTCACAGGAGATAGCCTGCGCTTTGCATTGAGCCTGCTGTCCCATTCCGGCCTGAAATTGGATTTTGACGCGAAAGGCGAATCCCTGCATGGCTTGCAAAAAACTGAAAACCCGCCATCATGCCCTGAAAGCCCTGTTATTTTGAAATACGCAGGCGGCCCGGCGCCTTTTTGCAACTGGCATGCATTTGAACAGAACCTGGCAGTCCCGGTCCCGCCTGCCACAAGGGGCATGAAAAACACTTCGATTCCCATGCCTGCCGGCCTCCCCGCAGTTTCGCAATGGGATTGCTGGCCGTCAAGAGTCATTGCCATGCGCTGCTTTGCGCTGTCCACGGCATTTTTCATTGGATAGGATTCTCGCATGTGGTCCACGCAAACATCCGGGCAGAGGGCCTGCAGGCCCTGGCGCGGCTATTCCAGTATTTTCGTTTTGATGTTGAAATCCGAAGGCAGGTCGGAAAGCTCTATCCTGTGCCCCATTTTCCTGTTTTTAGTCTTGAGGTATTGCAGGTTCTCCTTCCTTGCCGGAAGCACGAGTTTTGCCATGCCTGCGACCGTTATCCCGTGCTTTTTCAGGTCCGCTGCCTTTGAAGGGTTGTTAGAGATTAGCACGATGGATTTGATGCCGAGGAGTTTTATCATCTCGGACGCCACGAGATAGTCGCGTATGTCGTCAGGCAGCCCGAGTTTCAGGTTGGCCTCTACTGTGTCATAGCCCATGTCCTGCAGCGAATAGGCGCGCACCTTGTTTATCAGCCCGATGCCCCTGCCTTCCTGGCGCATGTAGAGAAGCACGCCGCACTTTCGCCTGCCAAGGAATTTCAGCGAGGCCTCGAGCTGGTCGCGGCAGTCGCACTTGACAGAGCCCAGTGCGTCGCCTGTGACGCACTCCGAATGTATGCGGACAGGAACGCGGGATTTGCCTGAAACTTCGCCTTTTACTATAGCAGCGTGCTCGAGCCAGTCGATGCTGTTGCAAAATGCGTGGATTTTGAACTTGCCGAACCGTGTCGGAAGTTGCGCCACTGCCACGCGCTCTATGTGCTTTTTCCTGTTCTTGCACTGGAAATAGTATTTTTGCGGCAAGCGGTTGACGTCAGGCATGGCATGCACCTCCGGCGCACTTGTAATGCACGAGGCTGTTTAAATCCATGCCCCCCGCCGCAGCATGATAAAAAGGCAAAGCGCGCCTTGCCGGTGCGGGCAAATGGCGGAAAAGATGTGCCGGAATTGCATGGCTTGCGCTATTGAATTGAGGCGCTTGTTGTTTTTGAAAAACGAAAACGAAAAAAAGCGGAAAAAAGCAGGGCGTGCCTAAAGCTCGCCTACTCTCCTTTTGATTTTGCGTTTAAGGCGTTTGCGCCTTTTCTTTACCCATTTCCAGCGCATCCTGCCCTTCTTTTTCCATTTCCTTGGTCTTGATCCCAAATATTCACCTGATTAAAGCTAAACGTTGAATTCGGCTATGATTATCACATCAGCATTTAAAAGGCTTGTTGGCAGGCCGCCCCGGCGAAAACGTCAGTCCTCGTGCTCGTTGTAATCGCGTGGCTTGTGGAACGACTCTGAAACGAACCTGGAAACCCTTGCAA
Organism: Candidatus Micrarchaeia archaeon; assembly: GCA_041650395.1. Classification (GTDB taxonomy): domain Archaea; phylum Micrarchaeota; class Micrarchaeia; order Anstonellales; family VGKX01; genus JAKALW01. Next base: position 311,218 of record JBAZLG010000001.1, read on the forward strand.
AAAAAGACTTGAAAAACGCTTCAGTGCGCGATGCAACAGTGCAGACTGCCCATGAAGCAGAGTCCAGGTATTTGCGCGGCGGCAGGACCGGACCTAGGAGCATCGCAATGTTCTTCCTGAAAAATGACACGCCTTTGACCTGCCCGAGCAGCTCGAAGGCCGCATCCCTGAATGAAAGGGCGCGGATGCCCAGCCCCCCTGTTGCGGCGGCGCCAAAAACCCCGCCCGGCGGGATTATGACAAAATCGGACTTTGAAAGGCTTACCTGAAAGCCCTGCCCGCCGGACTCGCTGAATCCGTCGCGCAAGTGGTAAAATTCGCGCGGGCCGAATGCCGCAAGCCCGTTTTTCAGCATGGGAGCGGACAGCCTGGTGAAATCCGAAGCAACAAAATCCTTGGGGGATTCGGCACGTATGGAGCCATTTTCAATAGATTTTTCAAGCTCCGCCCTGTCCCTGAACAAATAGAATATTGTCCTGTGGGACCTGCGCGCGGAGTAGTTGCTTGCTGAAATGAAATAACGCTGCGACAGCCTGCCATAGCCCTTGCTGCCGTTAGGCAGCGCCAGCAGTGGTCGAGTATTGGATTTCATGTAAATCTTGCCCTGAAGAAGTTTATAATACGATATGACAGGGGGCAGGGGCCGGAAACGCCGGGGGAAGTGGAAAACAGCCCGATTCTTCCGCGCTTATTTGGAAGGTGCCATTATCACAATGTCGGCAGTGTTCCTCAATGCCACTGAAAAGCCGGGCTCCGCGCCTATGATTATAGTTTCCTTGCCAAGCTCCTTTGCCTTGACAAGCACAGGGCGGAAGTCAATGTCGCGCGTCATGAGCGCGATTGTCTGGATTGCTGGGTTGAACACCTGTTCCATTGCCTCGACCGCCATGGTGACGTCCACGTCGCCAGTAGTTATAACGGGCTGGTAGCCCTGGTTAACCATGGCCTCGATGAGCTTGTCGGAGGCGTACTGGTCAAGATAGATTTTTGAGACCTTTATTGTGCCGTGCTTTTGGAGCTGTTTCCTCACAAAATCCAGGTCAATGTTCATTTCCCTGCGTATGACATTGGGCCCGTCGATTAGCAGGGCTATGTTGTCCTTCTCGTTTTTTTCCAAAAGAGCCTTTATCTTCTCAAGCATACGAACACACCCGGCGCGGGCGCTTCAAGGGCGCGGGCTTCCTGCTGGCAGTCCCCCGAAGCAGTTTCCATAAAGTTGTGACGCCTAATCCGGGCAGCTGTAAAATTGCAATGCATTGGCATAAGACTTGGCTGCCGCTTCCTCTAAAGGTATTGACAGGCTGTCAGAAACTATTTGCAGTGAAACATTAATATCATTAAGCGTCTTGCCGATGTATGGCGAGTCGGTCTCGCAGACTATCTTGCCCATCCCGACAGCCTTGACCGACTTCTTGCGCTCCTTGTTCCTTAGTGGCGGAACCGAGATTATGCCGCCCATCCCGGCCGCCCGTGCCGCCTCCTCGTGCGTGCCTGTGAAGCAGTGCATCATGAACTTCCTGGCGCCGTAAGACTCAAGCATTGAAAGGGTTTCCTTCACGGCGTCCCTGCAATGGATTACAACCGGAATGCCCTTGCGCACTGCAAGCTCGAGCTGGTATTCGAATGCGTAAAGCTGCCTCTCCTTCTGTTCGGCGCTTTTGCCCCAGTGCCAGTCAAGCCCGATTTCGCCTATTGCGTCGGGCCTTGCCGCCATATACTGCTCTATCCAAAGCGGGAGCATGTCGCGTATGCCCCCCACCTCCTGCGCAGTCTGTGGCGCTATGCCGCATGAGAGGAAGACCCTGCGCTTGGATGGTTCCGTGCCGGAATTGAGCATGTCCCTTATCTTAGCGTTCTTCGCATTGGACTCCGCGGAATAGCCGGAGGTGGCGCAAGCCATGCCGGAGAGGGAAGGCAGCTCCTTGAACGATTCGAGGTGGCAGTGCGCGTCGAAGATTTCCATGTTTATTGCCCGAAAAAATGCCTTGGAGCGCAGTTGCGCCCTGAAAAAGTGTTGCGGAAGGGACGTAGCCCGCCTTTTGTTCATAGCCCTTTCCCCGCTTGCGCGGAAAAAGAGGGCAGCATTTGACTAAGCGGCATAAAGCCTTGCACTGGCACAGGAACCCGCGCGCAAATCCGTTTCATCCGGCCCTCCCCAGTCTCGTTTCCTCATCCTCATCCGGGGGAGGCGGTATCGTTTCTGTTAAGTGCGCGCCCCGATTAAAGGGTTGGCTCTTGTTTGGGCGCACTGGGCGCCAAACTGTCCAGAGGGCGGAACTTCCTCACCGCGCGATAATGGCGCAGCGTCGGCTGCCCGCCCCTCCGCAAACATGGATTATTGGCGCATTTTGGCAATAAAAATCCAGCAGGTCACCCCAGCTGCGCGCAAATGCGCGCATTCCAGGGAAAAACCTGATGCCGCCAATGAAAATGATATACATTTAAAACTCAAAGCAGGCATAATGCACGCACCAATGAAAAATGCAGACTGGCAAGGGCGCTGACATGAACGAAACCGACAAATGCTGGCAAATGCTTCCGCAGGTCTCAAGAAGCTTCGCCCTGTGCATACGGGTGCTGCCGAACCCGATAAGCGAGCAGATGATGCTTTCATACCTTGTTTACAGGATACTCGACACCATAGAGGACTCCAAGGCGCCCCTCGATGAGAAAAAAAGGCTTTTTGACGGCTTTTTGGGGCTGCTTTCAGGAAAGGAGAACAGCCCGCAGGCTGCGGAAAAATGCGCTGCGGAAATGCTGGAAAAGCTCGACTGCACATACGAGCGCGAACTCCTCGCCGAGACCGCGACGGTTGCCAGGGCATTTTTCGCCCAGCCGAGGCCCGCGCGCAAGTACATACTCAAATGGGGCAGGGTCATGGCAAAGGGCATGTACGAGTTCCAGAAAAGGAGGATAGAGACATTCGAGGACCAGAACAAGTACAGCTACTACGTGGCAGGCGTTATAGGCCACCTGTTCAACGACCTCCTTTACCTCAACAAGGTAATCACCCTCAAGATAAAGCGCAGGCTGCAAAGGTACGCCGTCAGGTTCGGCCTCGCGCTGCAAAAAGTCAACATACTGCGCGACATTGCCGCAGACCTGAAATCGAACAGGTGCTACTGGCCCACAGCGGTCCTCTCAAGATACGGCTTGACAAAGGAGAACATATGCTCCAGGGAAAAGCGCAGCGCGGCGATGAAGGTGCTGCACGAGCAGGTCCAGGACGCGCGCGACTACCTCTACGCGGCAATGAAATACATACTCCTCCTCCCGAAAAAGGCCCTTCGCGTCAGGATGTTCTGCCTTATCCCGCTTTTCATGGCCGCGGAGACGTACGCGAAATGCATTGACAACAACGAGCTTTTTGACGACGGCAAGGTTGTCAAGATAGGCAGGCTGCAGGTGCAGGAGATAGTCGCAAAGTCGGGGCTCATCGGAAGCTCGAACGAGAAATTGACCGGCTGGTTCATTGAGACGATGCTTAGGGCAGGGCCGGACTTCGTGCGCGACGAGTACAAAAGGAGCCTTGCAATACGCGCGCCTGCCGCCTGAAAAAATGCGGCGCTCATTCTTCCTGGCTGAAAGTCCTCGGCTTGTCAAACCACGGCAGCGTTACCATGACAAGGTTGCGCTGGGAAAACTTGAAGCCCGATTTCTCGCGCGAGACCTTCTTCGAATACGCGTAGTTGTACCTGCCGCCAAGCTCGGAATAGAAAGTCACGTCCACTAGGACTGTTGACGAATCCCCCTGGGCTATCGCCTTTGAGAAGAAATCCCCAAGCGGGATGGTGTACTTGCGGGGGCTTCCGTCCTGCGACTCCTCAAGATGCCTTTCGGAGATTGTCTTTGACACGCCATTGCACTCCAGCCTTGCGACAAAGTCGAATGCCTGGTTTTTCCTCGACTCGATTTCAAGCTTGGGCTGATTGCCCGCGGGCACGACGTTCCAGTGGAGGTCCGGCCTGCTTGCAAGTTCGCTTGCGGAGACCGCCTTCTGCCTTGACGCCTCAAGGGACAGGAAGGCCGAGAAGAGCACGCTGACAGTTACTATGATTGAAAGCGCTTCTTCTATTATGCGGGCCTGCTCGTATGTCAGGGCGCCTTTCCAGTAAGCCGCGCAAACAAGCGCCGCCATCAAAAGGAAAACAAGTGCCAGGACCACTACGGGCCTGTATTCAATTCGCATGTCCATTAAGACACTAGGAATAGCCCACTATAAAAATAATTGCACAATGCCCGCGCCCCGCCCAAGCCGCTAAAGGAATATAATACCCGTTGGCTAGAAATACTGCCATGGACATATTCACAACCTTAGCCCTCGGGATAATCCAGGGCATAACAGAATGGATACCGATAAGCTCCAAGACGCAGCTTGCGGTGGCCTATCTAGGCATATTCAAGCAGGACCCGTCCATGCTGGTGCCGGTAATACTTTTCGCGCACATCGGGACCCTCCTGGCCGCATCCGCGTATTTCAGGAAGGAAATAATCCAGATAGCCAAAAAGGCAATGGAAAAGCCGCTTGAAAAGGGGACATACCTAAAAGGAGAGATGGGGTTCATGCTCGGCGCTGTGGCAATGACGGGCATAATAGGCATACCCATACTCGCCGCAGAGAGCCTGATTTTCCAGAACCTTGACGGCATGGTAATCTACCTGCTCATGGGAGGCGGGCTCATATTCACCGGCCTGCTGCTCATGTCGCAGAAAGGCGCGAAGCAGAGGGAAATAAAATCCGTAGGCCTGATTGACGGCATAGCCACAGGCGCATTGCAGGCACTCTCGACAATACCCGGCGTGTCCCGCTCCGGCACTACGACAACCGCGCTCATATGGCGCGGGTTTGACGCCGAAAGCGCTTTCCACCTGAGCTTCCTGCTAAGCGTGCCCACGGTACTGATGGCTGAAATGGCGCTTTACGCGTGCGGCATTGGCGCCGGGCCGGTGAGCTTTGTCACGGGCCTGCTTTCAGGCTCCGGCCTGCCCTTCCTTGCAGGCCTTGGCGCAAAGGTGGCTGCCAAGTGCGCGGGGACAGCGATGCTCCCGGTTGGCGACGCCCTGCTTTTGATGATTACAAGCTTCGTTGTGGGCTACCTGACCATAGACTTCATATTGAAGTCCATGAAAAAAGTGAACCTGGCCTATGTCGCGATTGTCTGGGGCGTAATGATAATCGCATTCGGGCTGCTTGGCGCGAGCTGAACAGGCACCGGGCGGGGCAGGGGGGCGCTTTTGGCTTGGGGCGGCTACCTGCGGCGCGAAAGCCTTTCGCCTATTTTTTCCCTTATGCCCGCAAACCCGTGCCTGAATTTGGCATGCGGCTTGGCGCGAAGCTTGAGCACCCTTGACGCAGTCACTGCCGCGTCGTAGAGGAAAAGCAGGCTTATCAGGAAAGGCACTATCGCGAGGTCGTTGAACAGCCTTGGAAGCGATATGAGCCCGAAAAACAGCGGCATTAAAGCGGACAGGGCGAAAAGCAGCAGGAAAGCGGCGAAGTCGCGCTCCGCGCGCCTGTCAAGCTTGGCGCCCTCGCCCATGTCGACAACAAAACCCTTTGCAAGGACGGAAATCATGTTTTTCGCATCGCGCAGCGCCAGGAAGAGCGGCACAAGCGAGAGCAAAAGGCCCGCGCCAAGCACCGAGCGGGAGAGCAGGACGTCAAAGCTTGTTATGTTCCTTATGTCGATTATGAGGGATACCACCACTGCCCCGCCCGCCACAAGCATTGCCAGGGCCGCATGGCTTGCAAGCTCCTTGGAATGGGCGAGGAAATCCGAAAAGCCCTGCCCGCCCGGCTCGAAATAGGAAATCACCGAGTCGAGGTAGGACGAGACGCTTTTCATGAGGCCAAGCGCGCCTTTCGGGATGAAAGAGAGCATCGCCTTCTCGACGCCCTCCTCGCGATAGACCATCTTTGACGAGATTATGGCAGACAGGACCACGGCGCTTGACAGTATGCTAATCAGGTCTATCGAGGAGTAGGGCACAAGCTCCCTGGCTATTATAAGGGAGAACTCGCCGATGGGTATGAAGGCGAGGCCGGCGTAAATGGAATTCCTGGAATCAAAGCCGAAGATATAGCTTGAGACCGAGCCCGACGCGAATTTGGCAAGCACGTTTATCAGGCTGACGGCCAGAAGCGTGAAAATGAATGCAGACGACATGTCGAGTTTGAACGCCATGCCGATAGAGAAGAAAAAGAACGCGGCAAAGACTGTGTTGAACTGGATTATCGACTGCTCGACCTTCCTAAACCCGTCCACCGAGGACACGAGGCTGCCTGCGAGGAACGCGCCAGTCGAGAGCGGCAGGCCAAGCCAGTCCGCAAGGAACACGAAAACCGCCGCCACTGAAAGCGACGCGAGTATCATGGCGTCATTATTGTCATAGCACTCAAGGCAGCCCAAAAACCACCTGACCACCTTCTCGAGGACAACGTAGGCAATGCCTGCCACGGCAAATGAAAATGCCACGGGCACGAACATGCCAAGCAGGCCGGAACTCGCGGAATTGATTTCCGAATTCTGCATGCCCGCTATGAAGGCGAGGACAAGCACGCTTGCGGCGTCCTCTACAATCTGCTCCGCTGTCAAAAACCCGTTTATCTCCCTGCCGCGGAAGCCCGGCTGGTTTATGATGTTCATCATGATGGACGTGCTGCTAAAGGATATGAGAAGCCCAAGTATCAGCGAGTCCCTCAATGCCAGGCCTATGAATAGCGACAGCAGGTAGCCAATCAGGAAGCCAAGCCCCATCTTGAAAAAGCCGACGAGCACGGCGCGCAGCGAGAACTTGAATATCTTAGATAGCGAGAACTCTATGCCTATAGTGAAGAGAAGCAGGACAGAGCCGATTTCGGAAAACAGGCTGATTGCCGAGTCGTTTGTCACAATGCCAAGGGCGTTTGGGCCTATCAGGGCGCCTATGACAAGCAGGCCGATAACGGGCGGGAACCTGTATTTGATGGCTATTGCCGAGCCCACCAGGGAAAAAAGTATGATTATGCCTATGTCGGCTATCCCGCTTACCATCCTAGATTGCACCCGCCACTATGCCCGCAAGGCCGAGTGCGAGTGCCAGCAGGCTGATGTTTCTCGCCCTTTTCAGGAAAGCCGCGTCGCCATGCGAAGCAATTATCCTGAAGCCAAGGTAGAAAAAGAGCGCGTTTGACGCGAGGACAGGAAAAATCGAAAGCGGGACCGGCTTGATGCCATAGACATAGACAAGGTATGAGAGGGGAAGCGCGAGGAAATAGCACACCGCGCTCGCAATGGCGCTTGCTCGGGCGCCAAGCACTACAGCTATGTTTCTCGACCCGCGGGCCTTGACATCTCCTTCAACGTCCTGTATAGTCTTGGCTATCTCCCTGCCAAGCCCCACTACAAAGGCGAGGAGGCAGACGGATATCACGGGCAGGCCGGGGTCGACTCCCGCGCTTGCCGCCCCGAAATAGAAAGGTATCGCCATGCTCAAGCCTATGAAGGCATTGCCCACGAGAGGGAAATCCTTCAGTGCGTAGTTGTAGAGCACCGAAAGCGCGGCAAAGGCAACTGCTATGGCAAACGCAACAGGGTTTATGAAAGACGCGAGGATTATGCTTGCCGCATAGCCGGATATGGCAATGCCCCACGCAAGAGGCAGGGGAACAGCGCCTGAAACAAGAGGCCTGTCGGACTTGCCGTTGGCCCTGTCGGACTCTATGTCGAGTATGTCGTTTAGAGAGAAGGAAGCGGCCTCGTTTAGCATTGGCACGAGCGCTACAAGCGCGAGCAGGTAAAAGCCGGATGGAAGCGAGCCGGAGCCTATGACAATGCCTGCGAGCGAGGCAATGCCAAGCAGTATGGCATGCTCAAAGCGCGTCAGGCGCCACAGGGCTTTTGCAAGGTTGTCTTTGCGTGCCATTCATCGGTATTATCTGGCAAAAGGTTTTTAAGCAGGGAGCAATATACGCCTTAACGGTGATGTCGTATGCCAGACAAGAAGAAGGATCACATGGAAATGCCTTTCAATTTCATAGTAAACGTACTTATGGGATTTGTAATCTTCTTCCTCCTCTACATCATATTCAGGCTCCTCTTCGTCTACTTTGACGGCGCGGAAATGAGCGCGTCAATAGGCGCGGGAGTCATAACGCTGGGGGCGCGGCTTGCAAACAAGCAGTAATTCCCCCCTTCTTTTTTTTCATTTTTCTTCCCTTTTCCAAGCCCTAGCCGTCGAAAATGAAGACATCCTCTATCTTTGACTTTAGAGCGCGGGCCACGTCATGGGCGAGCTTGAGGGAGGGGACGTATTTCCCCTGCTCGAGGAAAACTATGGTTTCCCTCCTTGCCTTGACTATGCGGGCAAGCTCCTCCTGCGTGAGCCCGTGGCGGGCCCTAAGCTCCTTTATCCTGGTCCTCATTCGTCCTCACCGCGCGAGAGCAGGTATTTCCTTATTCCTGCCTGGGACACGAGCATGACCATGAACACAAGGGTGCCGAACGTGAAGACGCTCATGGACACCAGTTTCGTGTAGTCAAACCAGAGCAGTATGGCTATTGTCAGGTAGGCAAGCCACCACGAATATGCCGCGGCCTTGTTGCTTATCTTGACCACGCGCTCGTCAGAGACGATCTCCTGCTTCTTCTTGCGCGCGTTGTAGATTATAAGCCCCCAGATTATAAGCCCGATTATTATCGCGGCAAGCCACGCCTCCTCTCCTTGCGGGTTTGAGACCAGTATCAGGATTGCGGCTATGCCAAGGGCTGCAAGGGAAAAAAGTATCTGCTTTACCTTTTTCTCCTTCATTAGGAAAGAGAGGAGGAAAAGTCCGATTATGGCAAGAGCCACGCTTATGCGCGGGTCTATCATTGCGCTTGCAAGCACCAGTATTGAGGCGAGGGACGCGAGTATGCCCTGCGGGCTTGTGATGCTGTCGGATTCTTCTTTTTTCTTGGCCGCCATGGGAATCACCTGTAGTTGCGTTTGGTTTTAGAATTGTTTTACGGATTAGTTAGTTAGATTGAGCTAACTTTATGTTAGAACGACCTAACATAATGTTAGTTATATCTAACAAAAATTTATAAGCCTAAGCCCCGCCAGCCCAAAGCATGAAACCAGCGGCGGCAAGATTCGCAATGGCCCGCCAAGGTGGGGTTTTTATTACTTGTATTCCCAAGACTTGCCAAGTGCCCAGGTAACTCAGACGCCTTCTTGCACTTGTTTTTCTAAAACAACTGCTTAAGGTGGAGGAGCCTGGTTAGAGTGCCAGACTCATAAGTACAATGCCTTGTGAGTGATGAGCCTTAGGGCAATGATATACAAAGGCACTGCGAAATCTGGAAGCCGCGAGTTCAAATCTCGCCCTGGGCACTCATATTCCTACCTGCTACCTGTTTTCCAATAAAAGCCGCCCAGAGCTTCTTGACCTTCGGTCAAGTCTCTCGCAGTGCTTTCGCACTGCTCGATCTCGCCCTGGGCACTCATATTCCTATTTTTTCAGAGCGCGGGCGGACTCACAAGTATTAAAATAAAAGGATAAGATAATGAGTCATGCAATGTGGGAGAGCAAACGCGCTTGTGCCAGTCCTAATCACGTTTTTGGCAGTTTCAATGCTTCTTGCGGGCATTGCCCACGCAGCATATCCTGCGGGCCTTGTTTCGTATTATCCGTTCGATTCCAATGCAAACGACGCGCTCGGCGTGAACAACGGGGCCGCAAGCGGCAGCGCAACTCTTAGTTCCACAGGCGGCATAGTCAGGGGCGCCTATGTGTTCAACGGCGGCACGTCAAGCTCCATAAACCTCACTTACAGCAGCAGCCTGAATCTTAGCTTGGCAGGGACAATCGCAATGTGGGTAAAGCCGAAATGGAAAGCCTACAACTACTCGAATAGCGAGATATTTTTCGACTACAATGTTTGGGGCGCCACAGGGAGCGGAATTGCATGCCTTTTCCGGCCAACCGATTACGGAACCGGCGGCATTGACTGCGACATAGTGAACAGCTCCACAAGCCCGGTTTACAGCTATTACAACACGCAGAACTGGAATGCCAGCGAATGGCACATGCTGGCCTTCACCTACGACATACCAGGCAGCTCGAGGAAGCTCTACATAGACGGCGTCCAGGTTTCAAGCTCCACGACCGCAATAAGCGGCTTCAGCCTGCCGGCAAAGCCGATTTACATAGGCATGGGCTACAACGGCTATTCGTCGTTCAATGGCACAATAGACGAGGTCGCCATATTCAACAGGAGCCTCGATGCCACCGAAGTGTCGCAATACTACAACTATACCAAGACCAGCGTCAGGAACTACTTTGGCGACTGCAAGGAGGACTGCCCGTCCTATGGCGGCGGCATGGCCGCCAACAATACTGCGTCAACAGCCCAAAGCGCGTATGTGAACATAAGCATCCAGTCGTCAACAGCCCTATCCAACTTCACATTCAACTGGAACGGGACCAATTACTATGTCTATGACGATTCCCTTGTCGGCATGTGGAACTTCGACGACGCGAACTACAGCGACGACTTTTCGCAAAGCGCCATAAATGCCACAAGATGGTCCAACTCGGGCTGCGCAATCCAGTCAGGCAAGCTCAACTGCTCCACCACTGCCGCAAGCTGGAGCACCAGCGAGGTATATGGCCTGCCAGTCCTGAAGGGGGACTTCGATTTCCAGATTGACTTCGACGCCTCCGGGTGGGGCACCCCGTCCTCGGACGGATGGCAGATGACTTTGGAGGGCAGGAGGGTTTCCACAGGCCAGGTCTTCTCCTGCTCGCACTTCAAGTGGTACAATGGCGCAAGGGCGTATGACAGCTGGGATTCGGCAATAGGGGCTTCCGTTGGAAGCACCAGCACCTCCCAGACGTCCGGAAAACTCAGGATAGTCAGGACAGGGACGAACATTTCATGCTATTACTGGACAGGCTCCGCATTCGCGCTCTACGCAAGCAGGGTGGCGGCGGACGTGGCGTATGACATGGCAGTGGACGCCTATGTCACCAACCGCGGCTCCCTCCAGGCCACAAGCGGTACGTTCGACAATTTCATACTCACAAAGGGCCAGCCTGCCGCGGACAATTCACGCAGCTCCAACAGCGGCATAATACTGAATTCAGGCTGGAGTTTTGTTTCCGGCAAATACGGCAGCCAGGCAATCCAGCTAAACGGGCTTGACGGCGCTGGCGTTGACGTGCCCAATTCCGCAAGCCTGCAGTTCGGCACTAGCGACGTTACATTCGAGGCATGGGTCAAGCCGAACAACTATTCCCCCCAAAACTGGGAGGTCAGCTATATCACGCAGTATAACACCTCGACCCCAAGGCATGGCTACCTGCTGGGCATTGGCGGGGCACTGTCCGGCTCCGTGCAGAACAAAACGGAATTCCTGGCGGGGCTTGGCGATTCCAACGGGTATGCGATTTACGGCGCGAGCGGCACCAACAACAACCAATGGAGGCACATCATAGCCTCTGTCCAAAGGAACGGATATATGAGGCTGTATGAAAACGGCGTGGAAACGGGCAACAGGAGCATAAGCGCCAATGCTACCCAGAACGAGAGCAATGGGATTGACATAGGGATAGGGTATAATGCGTATAACACTGGCAGGGTGCTCAATGGCACGCTTGACAATGTGCGCATTTACAGGCGCGCACTCAGCTCCGCAGAAGCAGCACTGGCATATGCATCCAGTTTCCGCAAGGTGGATTCCACGCACTGGGAACTGACAGCCAACCTGACGAACCTCTCCTTCGGCAGGTATTCCATTGGCGGTTCCGCCAAAAGCGTCAATGGCTACACCGACCCCCTGGCAGCAAGCTATATCATCCTAGGCACTGCCTCTATCCTCAACGCCACGCCTGCAAACGGCTCTGCCGTGGCCGCTGGGAATGCCACTATGAACGTGTCGTTCCAGTCGCAAAACCCGCTCTACTCGTTTTCCTGGCAGTTCAATGGCACCAGCTTCACACCATACAATTCAAGCCTTGTCGCCCTGTTCAATTTCGACGGCGTGCCGGCCATCGGAGAGACCGGCACTGCCGCAAAGGATTCCGGGCCGCAGGGGCTTTCAGGCACGTGCAGCGGCATGGGCGGCGCCTGCACGTATGCAACTGGCGCATCAGGCAGCGGCATGTCTTTCAATACCACAAGCTATGTGAGCCTTGCATCAGACTCATACCTGCCATCAGGCGCGTCGGGGCGGACAATATCGTTCTGGATGTATCCTACGACAATCACAACGGGCGCGAGGATGTTCTCTTATGGCAACTGGTCGGCAAGCAATGCGTTCGACATAGACTTCGCTACTGGGTCCAATGCCACAAACGGCGTGATAGGCGTCATTGGCGACAATGACAATTACGCATCCAATGGCACCGTGCCGATAAACGCATGGAGCCACGTGGCAATAGCCCTTGGCGGCGGATACATGACAATATACATAAACAGCAATGCCGACTCCACCCAAAGCGCCTCCACGCTCAACACGCTGCTCACCGGCGGCGAGTGGAGGATAGGCGCGCGCCTGCCAAGCCACGGGAGCATAGCGGGCTTCAATGGCACAATGGACGATTTCAGGATTTACAACAGGACTCTTTCCGCGCAGGAAGTCGGTGCGCTTTATCTCTCAAGCATGAGAAGGCTCGACCAGTACAACTGGGAATGGCTATACGCCGCGCCAAACGCCGCTTCAGGGACATATGCATACCAGGCCGACGTGTCAGACATATACGGCAGCAACGCGTCCACAGGAAACATTACGTTCACAATAGGCTCGTATAGCGGCGCGGAGGCCAACCTGACAGGCTGCTCTAACATAACCCAGCCAGGCAATTACACAATAACCTCGAACATGTCAGGCACCGCCGGCTGCATCTCCCTTGCAGCGCCAAACACAAACATGGACTGCCAGGGTAACAGCATAAGCGGCACTGGGGCGCAGGACTCCTACGGCATCGTGATTTCAAGCGCAAACTCGACATTTAGCAACTGCGTTTTCCAGAACTGGTCTGTCGACGTGCTTGTAAGCGGGGCGAGCAACATAACCCTATCAAACATATCCATGGGCACCCCGGTGGGCCTGCTTGTAAACAATACAAACGACAGCACGTTCACTAACATGGCATATTCCAACATAACCGGCGAGGGCATCTGGGTCGCGAACAACTCCAACAGGAACTCGTTTGGCAATGTTTCAATAAGCGCCACTGGCGGGCACGGGATATACGTGGAGAGCGGCGCAAACAACACTTTTGACTGCCGGGGCGGCACTGTTTCTGGGGACAATTCCCCGGACACATACGGAGTTTATTCCGCGCAGCCTGGGACCGTGGCGGTAAACTGCGCCATCGCGAACTTCACGGACGCGGTGCACATGGCAGGCGCCACATACGGTGTTTACGCCAACAACACTTTCCTTTCAAGCTCCAATGCGCACGTGTTCATGGACGCCGTGTCCTTCGGCAATGCAGTTTACGCGAACAACTTCACAGGCGACCCGGCATATTACGCATATGACCTCAATGGCGGCAACGGCCTCAACGGCACTGTCAACGGCGGGCCATACGGCAACATATACCAGAACGTGATAAACGGCAGCGTCAACGTGTTCTCCTTCAACAGGACCGCGGCGCTTGTCCCTGGCCTGTTCGTTGGCGACACTGGCTACGCCTACCCGTACAACTCGTCAAATTCCCTCGGCAAGATTTACGGCGCCAGCGCCGACTACGGCCCCCTCACCCTGCTTGACACATACAACCAGATATCCGTCTACGCCTCGGACAATACAAGCACCATAGTCTTCATACCCCCGAGTTTCATAGCCCAGGCATACGTGACCCTAAATTCCAATTCGAGCTCCAACATGTCAAACGGCGCCACGGGATTCTACGTTAGAAACGACGGGAACGTCAATGTCAGCGTCAACCTCAACGCGAACCAGGACGCAGCCGCGTTCATAGGCGGCTCAAGCCCGCACTTCGGGTTCATGGCGGGAGAGACCCAGCCGGGCGCGTGCATTTCCGGCCTCATGACCAATTACACCGAATTCAACCTGTCCATACAGCAGGCGTGCGCGAAGCTCGGCTACGTGCCCTCTCCAAGCGAGATGGCCGCATACCTGCGCATAGGCGTGCCGTCCGACTCGCCGGCGCACGAAGGATACGCGGTCATAGTGTTCACGGGCACTCCCGCATGATAGAACGCCCCGGCATGCGCATTGGGCGCGCCTGCCTGCAATACAATTAAAAACACCTTTAAGGCACATCAGATTATGGCAAAACACCTAAAGCCAAGGCGCGGACAGGCTGCCACAGAATATCTCATTATACTGTCAGTGGTTGTCATAATCGCGCTCATAGTGGTGGGCGTGTTGCGCGGCTTTGCCTCGAGCTCTTCAGGCGACATAGAAAACACGAGGCAGAAGCTCGAATGGCAAAGCAAGGACGTGGTGCTCGAGGCGTACACCATATACGCCAACGGGCATGGGGTGTTCCTTCTCCAAAACAGGCTCGACTACCCGATAAAGATAGTGAAGGCCACTGTCGGGCAAAAAAGCGCGGACATGGCAAAAGAGGACATAATAACTCCCGGCTCGAAATACACGCTTGACATGCCGGCAGGGACGATAAAGGCGGGAAGCCCGCGCGCGCCTTACACGTTCGACATGGAGATAAAGTATTCGCATTCGCAGTATCCCGACATAGTCAATACAGTGCAGGGCACCATAAGCGGCAGCTATGAATAAGCCGCCTTCTTCTTGGAAAAAGATAAAAGAGGGGGCAGTATGCCCGCCTAGAACTTGCCTTTCAGCGCAATTCCCACCACGAGGTCGATTGTCTTTTGCATGTCTGAAAGCGAGCAGACGGACACGTTGGAGTGTATGTACCTTGAGGGCACGCAGATTGCCACGGAAGGTATACCGCCTTTGAGGTTATAGACCGAAGAGGCGTCGGTCGCCCCGCCCTCGACGACTTCGAGCTGGCATGGGATTTTGAGTTTTTTTGCGGTGTCGAGGACCATCGAGGCGAGCCTCTTGTCAACCACGTTGCCCCTGCCGGAAGCCTCTACAATGGTTATTGCCGGCCCCTTGCCGAGGCAGACGACCCCGTCCTCCTCGCGCATCTCGGGGTGGTCGCCTGCGACAGACGTGTCCACCGCAATGAAGCAGGATGGCTCCAGGTTCCACGCAGACACCATGGCGCCCTTGCCGAACGTTGAGACCTCCTCCTGCACTGTGCCCACGAGAATGACGTTTTTGGACTTGAGCTTTTTGGCTATCTCCACAAGCGCGAAGCAGCCGACCCTGTCGTCGAGCGCCTTTCCCGTTATCAGGTCGTTGCCAAGCCTTGCGAGGTTCATGTCAAATGATATCGGGTCGCCGATTTCAACGCCCATCTTTCGCGCCTCCTTGTCGGACTTCGCGCCTATGTCTATGAACATGGAGGACGCCTCGTAAGCCTTGTCCATCTCCGACGCCTTTGTTACGTGCGGCGGCTTCGTGCCTATTACTCCGAAAATCTTGCCCTTCTTCGTCTTGATTATCACGCGCTGGTTGGGAAGCATCCTGTTGTCTATGCCGCCTATCTTGGCGAATTTCAAAAATCCCTTTTTCGACACGTACTTGACAAGCATGCCTATTTCGTCCATGTGGGCCGCTATCACCATTGGCTTGGACTTCCTGTCGAATGCGGGCGAATACGCGATAACGTCCCCCATCATGTCGAATTCAACCCTGTAGCCGAGCTTTGAAAGCCTGTCCTTCATCAGGCCTGAAATCTCCTCCTCATGGGCCGGTATGCCAAAGGCGCCCGTGTAACGGGCTATTTCGTCAAAGTCGAATCTGGTTGCCATAATGATATTCCTCCATTGCAAGAATTAGATTTCCAACATGGAATCCTTGCCCAAAGCCGTTTATAAGCGTGCCGTCAGATATACTATCATGCTAAGGATAACTGTGCTTGGGAGCGGCGCGTCGGTGCCTTCGGTCGAGCGCAACCTGCCATCCCTTTGCGTAAGGTATGGCGGGCTATACGTGTTCGACTGCGGCGAGGGGACGCAGCGCCAGATGATGAAATACTCGGTAGGGTACGGGTCAGTGAAAGCCATTTTCATAACCCACCTGCACCTGGACCATTACCTCGGCATGTTCGGGCTCATATCCACCCTCAAGCTGATGAAAAGGGCCGAAGAGCTGCACGTCTTCGGGCCAGAGGGCATCGAGCAGATACAGTTCCCACAGGCGGATTTTCTCAGGGTCCACCCGGTAAAGCAGGACGGCAAGGTTTACGGGGAAAACGGATTTTCCGTCAGCGCGTTTAGGACAAAGCACTCCTCAAAAAGCTTCGGCTACGTTTTCGCCCTGCCGGACAAGTGGCGCTTCAACGAAAAGAAGGCGAAAGGCATGGGCATACTGGGCCCGCTATTCACCAAAATCCAGAAAGAGGGCAAGGTGAAAATCGGCAAAAAGACAATCAAGCTGGAGGAAGTGGCGCAAAAGGTGGAAGGCAAGAGGATAGTATATACGGGCGACACGATGCCCTCCCCCGCTACAGTGAAGTGGGCCATGGGCGCGACCGTGCTTTTCCATGAGATGTCCTTTTCCAACGAGCACGAGGAGGAGGCAAAACTCACCATGCACAGCACCGCCGGCCAGGCTGCAGAGATTGCCAGAAAGGCAGGGGTTGAAAGGCTTGTGGGCTGCCACATAAGCCCGAGGTACGAGGACGCCGCCCCGCTTGAAAAGCAGGCGCAGGCCGTTTTCCCAAAAAGCGAGGTTGCAAAGGACGGCACCCAGATTCTTGTGACACCGTAGCCGATTCCAGGGCATTGAAAAAGGTAATTTTCTTGAAATACGTGAAAGAAGCGGCGCAGGTTTTCCTCTCAATAATAGCCATAGCTGCCATAGCCTATTTCGTCGACATCGGCAAGGTAGCGCAGGCAATCGCTGGAGCCAACCCCGCATACATAATCGCGGCGATTCTCTGCTATGCGGGCATAAACGTAGCTATGTCTTACAGGATATCCATGCTCCTTGGCGACATGAAGGCTGGCATGGGGTTCAGGAAAGTCATCTCGTCCCATTTTGCCGGCATGCTGGCCTCCGACTTCACGCCCGCAAGAAGCGGCTATTTCGCCACTGCCCTCGCGCTTGCAAGGCACGGCGCCACAGTGTCGCAGGGCGTGGCGGCCATACTCGCGCCCCAGATATTCGACTTCCTGCTAAAGGTGATAGCGGGCGGGGCAATGCTTGCCTATGTCGCAGGCAGGGAGATTTCAGGCCAGTCCTCGCTTGTGGCAAGCATGCTTGGCATAGCGGCGGTCGCGCTGATGCTCCTCTTCGCAGTGATGCTCGTGTTCTCGAGGAAATTCCTTCTTGTTTTCAAGCCCCTGTTCGGCATTGTCCCGTTCGGGGGCAAGGCGTTTGCCATGCTTGAGAGCATGCAGGGCCATTCAATGCACGTGAAGACGCGCTGGCTTGAGATACTCGGCCTGCTCGCACTGACCTGGACGCTAAAGGGCATGGAATGGATGTTCCTTGCAAAGGCGATAGGCATGGGCGTGGATTTCCCGTACGGAGAGCTGGCGTTTTTCATGTTCCTGCAGCCGCTTGTGACCATATTGCAGTTCGTGCCGTTCCCGACTGCCGCGGGCAGCGGGCTTTCAGAGGCCGGGGCCATTGGGATATTGTTCCTTTTTGGGATAAGCGCGCCTGTTGCCGCGGCGTTTGCAATCCTCACGCGCGGCATGACTACCATAGTTGACCTGATAGGCCTGCGCGAAGTGACAAAGCTGGATTTCGACGCCCTTGCCAATGCCAGGCTTCATTAGGCATCCCTTGGTTTGGCAGGAAGAAAAGAACTGAAAAAGAAGTGCTGGAAAAAATAAGAGAGGCCGCCCGAGCAGAGCCAGGCGCGCCGGTGCCAAGAAGCCCTAAGACGATTTTGCCGCCTTGTTGAGCTCGATTTTTGGCGGGACAAGGGGTGGTGCGAGGTTGACCGGCCTGATTACGAAAATGCCGTTCGTGCCGCACGTGAAGCTCACGGTGTTTAGAACCACTTCCGCGAAGTCGTCAGGGAGCCTCTTGTCCTTCTTGTATGACTCCTCGATCTCCTTTGCCTTTTTCGGTTCCTCGTCGGCAAACAGGGTGCCCATCATCTTCAGGTTCCCTATGCCCTCGTTGTACACTACCTTGTATTCGTACTTGAGCGTTATTTTCCTGCCCTCGACCTTGACGGACGACACCTGGATGTCAATGCCAATGCCCTTCGGGTCGCCTTCCTTCTCGCGCTTTGCTTCTACGTAATCTATTGTTCCGCCTGTAATCATACAAAATCACCTGAATAGTTTATCGGATGCCGCGGCATGCGCCGCACAACTAGTTCCTAGGCTCTATTCCCCTGCCAATTTAATTAAACCTTGCGGCTTTGCAAAGGCGGGGCGCGCGGGCCAAAACTGGGCCGGCCGGCACGCCTATCAGTTGAACTTGACAGCCTGCCCGGGGCGCAGGACCACGGGCTTGACATTCTCGCCGATGTTCTTTGTGAACATCTCGATGTCGGAGGAGACCTTGGCGTGCGTGCCATAATGCATGGGTATCGCGTATTTCGCCTTGAGGTTCTTGGCAGTCATCGCCGCGTCCGCGTCGTCCATGGTGTACGTGCCCCCCGCAGGCAAAAGCGCCACTGTGGCTGTGTTGGCCTCTATGCCGGGATACACGTAGGTGTCGCCCGCGTGATAGACCGACATGCCGCCAGCGGTCACTATGTAGCCGACAGGGTATTGCGACTGGGGATGGACTGCCTTGACCACTTTCACAGACGCGCCGCGAAGCTTGAATGTCTCGCCGACCTTTATCTCGACTTTGAGCCTTGGCGAGATGTCAATCTTCTCAAGCACGTTAGCAGGGGCCACCACGCTTGCGTTGGTGCGCTCGACTATGCGCTTTACAGTCGCAGGGTCGCAGTGCCCGGAATGCTCGTGGGTGATGAGTATGAGGTCTATGTTTTTGGCCATGTCTGGCTCATAGGCGAACTTCAGGTCGCGCGGAGTGTTCTCTATCATCTCGTTTGCAGAAGGGTCAAAGAGCACGGTGGCGTCCGTTGACTCGAAAAGGAACGATGAATGGCCTAGATAGGTTATCTTGTTTTGCATGCAAACCAGCCCCTGAAATTGCCTCTGTTTCATCCCTAATAATATGGCTGCAGATTTAAATATATGGCAGTAGAAAATCAAGGACTATGGGAAACCTACGGCTTGTTCCTCTGATACTTCTAGGGCTCGTGCTGCTCTCAACAGTGGCACACAGCGCCTTCCTCCTCCGCTCGCTGCAGATAACAATAGACGCCCAAAAAAACGGCGACGCAAAGGTCAATGAAAAGATAGCAATGTTCCTTGACTCGCAAAACTCCGTCGACCTCTACAAGAGCGGGCTGTCTATAAACGACCTTGGGTCGTGGAAGGAGCGCACGGGCATGAGCGAGATGAGGTACCACGTGTCCTCCGCAAAAGTCAGCATTGAGAACATAAGGATTAGGCCGCAGCCGCTTGAGAAGTGCAATACGGTTGACGGCACGTGCTATGCCACCATAATAATAGATTACACAGCCGCGCCCATACTGCAGCCGGCGGGCGCGAACGCCACGAACCAGACGACCGGCATGTTCCTGATGGAAAATTACAGGCCGAGGACAACCAGGTACACCCTCAACCCGGACACGATTTCGACAAAAAAGACTGATTCCGGCGACATACTCCTCGACCAGTACACCACACTGACAATCAAGATACCCGAAGACGCCAAGCTCGAGTCCCTCCAGCCGATACCGCCGGCACTTGTTGACACACTCGTGCTGCCCTCAAAGGACTACCACACATTCACATGGACAAACGCCATACTTCCAAAAATGGAACTGGTATATACCATAGAGGACCCGCTCGAGGACGAGATAATAGACTTCTTCGGGACGCTTGAGGCGAACGCGTCAAACCTGTTCCTCGGTCCGTCAGGCGCGGCGATTATCATAATAGTGGGCATATCAGTGGTATCCTTTGTTTATTTCAACAGGGTGTCCGGCAAATCAAAGTAGAGGAATAGAGCCTGCTTGTATCAAAAGGTCATGGCAATGGAATTGAATCTCCACCAGCTTGAAAAAAAACTCCTGCCATCGCTCTCGCGCAGCGAGGAGCCGCTGCGCGCGGCCGCGGAAAAGGCGGGCATGGGAGTTGACGAGGCCAACAGGGCGGCCGCATGGCTTGAGGAAAAGGGGCTTGCAAAAGTCAGCAGGGAATCAAAGACCGAAATCACGCTCACGCAGGAAGGCGAGGAATACCTGAAAAACGGTTTCCCCGAGGCAAGCGTCGCGCGCAAGGCAGCCGCAGGCGCTAAAATAGCAGAGCTTGGACAGAAGGAAAAAAGCATAGGCATGGCATGGGCGAGGAAACTCGGCTGGGTAGATATTGAAGCCGGTGCCCTGAAGCTCACGCCAAAGGGCAGGGAAGGCATTGAAAAGGACACCGCAAGGAAGGCGGCGCAGGCGATAAAGTCAGGCGCGCATGCGGACAATGAAAGCGTTTCCATGCTCGTTTCAAGGGGGCTTGCCCAGAAAACAGAGCAAAAGGAGCTTGCCATTTCAATAACAGACAAGGGCGCGAAGGTTGTCAAGGAAGGCATAACGGACGCCCCCGGCGAAATAAACCTGCTTGACAGGAACACGATTGCGTCGGGCGCGTGGAAGGGAAGGCCCATCAGGAGATACGACGTTTCCCAGGAAGTCGACATGGAGCCGGCAGGCAAGCGGCACATGGCAATGGCGTTTCGCGAGAGGATAAGGGGCATTTTCGCGCAGATGGGGTTCGAGGAAATGGAAGGCTCGATAGTAGAGTCGTCGTTTTGGAACTTCGACGCGCTGTTCCAGCCGCAGGACCATCCTGCCCGCGAACTGGCTGACACGTTTTACCTCGACCTGAAGACGCAGCTGCCCAAGGACGCGGCACTCGTGAAGGCGGTCGCAAAAAGCCACGAGGACGGCTGGAAATACGTCTGGTCAGAGAAAGAGGCCACGAAAGGGGTCCTAAGGACGCATACCACCGCGGTGTCCGCAAGATACATTGCAAAAAGCGCGAAGCTTGGCAAAAAGAAATATTTCAGCGTCGGCAAGGTTTTCAGGAAGGAGGCCACGGATTACAAGCACCTCGCGGAGTTCTTCCAGGTGGAAGGCATAGTGATAGACGAGAAGGCGACCATATCAGACCTTCTTGGCATACTCACGGAGTTCTATTCAAAGATAGGTTTTGACAACATCAGGTTCCGCCCGTCATTTTTCCCATACACGGAGCCGTCGTTGGAGATAGAGGTATATTTCAAGGAAAGGAACGCATGGCTCGAGCTTGGCGGGGCCGGGATAATGAGGCCGGAGGTCTCAATCCCGCTTTGCGGCAGGTACCCAGTCCTTGCCTGGGGCGTTTCACTTGAAAGGCCGCTGATGCTTCTCCATGACATAAAGGACATCAGGACATTCTACCAGAACAATATCGGCTGGCTCAGGCAAAACAGGATAGGAGACAAGCAAGACAGGGTCAAGGCATGAATAAAAGCCAACTCGCTTTTGCACTCGCAGGAATACTCATTTTGATAGTGGCAGGCGCGCTTCTCCTGCCCGGAATCACAGGCCAAAACGGGCAGGCCGTGCAAGGCGCGGGAATACAACAGGGAAATGCCCAGGTGCAGGCGAGCGCGAGAATAAACATAATGCGCTCCGGCATGGCCTATGGCGAGAATGGCTATTTCCCGTTCCAGACAATTTCATACGCGGTGAAAGGCTATGACAATGCCACCGCGTCGTGCAGGTTCCTCACATCAAAGCCGGAGGCTAGGACTTATCTTTTCCAGCACGCCGCAATAGACTGCTCCGACTGCGGCCAGTTCAAGGCAAGCCTTGTTGCGGAATTCGCGAAATACGGGGTCCAGATAAAAGAGGCCACGCCCGACTCGCTTGGGGCGCTTGCCGATTCACTGATAATCGTCCCAACAGGCGCGTATCCTAAATCAGTGCTTGACGCAGAGGCTGGCCTGCTTGCCATGAACAACACGATATTTTTCATTGGCCGCGACATAGGCGACATAATGGGCGATGATGGGAGCGTGATTGGCTCCAATGTAGCAAATCCGGGCAGGGGAGCGCCTTCATTGGCAGGGCAGGGGATAGAGGTTTTTGAAAACAGCGCGAACGGCTCCGGCAGGATAGTTTTTCTCAAGGGCACTGTGAATTCCCTCGGCTTGGGCCCCCAGGCTGCGCAGGCGATAGCCTCGATTGCCCTTGAAAAGGGCTATCTTGAGTCGCAGGGCGGGAACAGCGGCGCGGCACTGGCAGGCATAGGGAATGCCACAATAGTCGTGCGCGGGGCGCAATCAGGGCTTGGCTATCTTTACTGCCTTGCGCGGTTCTACTCAAACGGCGCAGCTCTCAAGGGAACCTCATGGCAGGCAGAAGTCTTGCGCAAAAACGGCAGCCTGACGCCTTCGGCAAGCGACGTCTTCCCTGCAAGCCCGTTGCAGTTCACATACAGGCTCAATGAGAATTACAGGGAGCCTGTCACTTTGAAGCTGTCCCTGTCGATGCTCTCGAAGGACGGGGCCTTAGGCAAACCCGCAGATGCGGGGACCGCAAAGGCCAGGGAGATAGCATTTGGCACCATTAACACCCTGGCGCCCGCCGCACCAGGGGATTACGCAGCGATATTGCAGGACCAGTATGGCAGGGAACTTGCCATAGGCATGCTTCACGTTTACAATGTTTCCGCTGGCAACCTGAAGCTTTCAGACAATCTCGCGCAGGCTCAGATAGAGATAGACGGCAGGCCGTATGAGGGCACTGCAACTGTATGGAAACAGGGCTCGGCCCAAAAAGCCCAGATAGGCATTTCTGGCGGCAGGCTGACAGTCCCGGTAAGGGCGGACGCGCAAAAAACAGTGCTTGAAGTTGAAATACAGGGCAATGTCATGGAACTTGAATTTTTTGAAAGCCAGCAAAACATCGTGGCTTCCAACCCTATCCCTTCCGCAATTGTCTTCGCCATCATAATAGCCGCATTGTTTTACCTTTTTTTCAGGCAGCCTGCGAAAAAAATCACAATAGTGGTGCCGGAGGAAAGCGACATCAGCGGCGAAGCAGTGGAGATTGGAGAGGAGGGGCTTGCGCAGGCGTTCCACGCTACGCGCAGGCATCTCGGAGTCAATGCCCCATTGCCGCTCTCGTTTGACGAGATATGGCGCGGGCTTGGCAGGCACAGGGGCAAAGGCAGGGAAACAGGGTTTTACAGGGAGAACATAGCCCAGGTGCTCGGGCACTTCCAGTCCGAAGGCGCCATTGAATGTTCGGGCGGCTACTGCTGCACAAAAGAGGAGCTTGGAGGGCACGGCATCGAAGAGCTTGTGCCGCTTCGCCAGGCAGCAGATGCGCTTCTGGCGCACGGGGCAAGGGCTGCATTTTCAAAAAGCCCGATAGCTCACCTGAAAGTATCAGCAACGGGAACATGCATTGCCTGCCCGGGCAAGTCCAAAAACGCGGGCGGAGTCCTAAAGCTTGCCGCGGGATGTCAAAGGCTTGCAATTGTACATGGCAAGGCTGAAAAGCCAACCATTGAATCATTCGCTTCGGACATCGGCGCGACGCAGGCCGAAGCTGCAAAGCTGCGCATAATGCACAAGAACGGCAAGATCGCATTTGTTGCCAATGATGAAAAGAACCTGGCGGGCCTTGCAAAAAAGGCATGAGAGCATGGATGCCAAACCCGCCTTGGGCGCAATGATTGCCCTGGTTTTCATTTTGCCGGCTGCAATCATTGCCTCGAATTCGAGCATTGCCTGGGAGGCAAGGCAGGACGCGCTCTCGCAGGCGGCATCCATAGTGGGGACAGGGCAAAACCTCTACAACGTGCCAGTTAAGGGCATAACAGCTTCAAACCCGACGGGCTTTTTCTTTGCAAGGCTTGTGGCCATGCACCCTTCAGTCAATGGCGCGATATCATCAAGGGAGGGCACCGGGATTCTTTGGAGCTGGGGCGAATCCCACAGCCCGAATTACACCATAACAAGCCCCGCAGACCATCCCGACTGCCCGCCTACGAGGTCTGTTTTCACTGAAACAGGGCAGGACAGGGATTTCATTTTCACATTCAATTTCACGAATGGGAATTCGTCGATTGCGAAGTCGGTAAGCGCAGGCTGGTCGCAAAACCCGCTCCCCCTGCCATTCACAACAGAGGAACTCGACTCCATAATGCCAAACGCGCAGGCAAGGCAAACCCCATGGATTGAAACAAGCCTGAATGCCACAATAATCTACCATTACAAGGTGAAGGTCTACTACTATGACAGGGAGTGCGTTGGCGGCGGAGCTGCCGGGGAGCCGATGGGATGCGGATGCAATTCAAAATTCAGGCAGTACAATGCGGATTTCACATTGCATGACAACGATTCAATGATAACCTGCGTTGAAAATGGAGAGCCCTCAATGGCTTTTGTCAGGCCTGCCGGATATGAACAATCAGAAGGCAACAACTCGATATTGATAGCCATGTTCTCAAGCAGGAAGGTGTCTGTGGCCAAGGCGTCAATAGACGGCGAAGCGGCTGAACTCCCCCTTTCAGATTATTACAGGGAAAACGCAACCGGCTTTTCATGGGTTGCCGCTGCCAATTTCACAGGAAACGCCTTTTCAACCGCAGGGGCGTTCCCATTTTCGCAAAACAAGTCAGAGGCATACGGGGATTTCAGTGCAGTTGCGAATTCGAGCGGCATTGTTGCTTACGAGTACGAATACGCGCTTCAAACACAGGATATCGGGCTTGGAAGGCACGAGCTGGAGCTGGAAGTTTACGACATGCTTGGGGCAAACGACGCTTACAGGACTTATTTCTACAAAAAGGCGGGGACACGGCTTTCCCTTGCCTGCGCCGGGGGAAGGGCGATTGCCAACATAACAAATGCGCATGGCGCCGCGCTTGATTCCGCACTCATACTGGTTTCAAGCCCAGAAGGGAATTACTCATGCGCAAGCGGGCAGGACGGGACATGTTCTGTGGATTTGGAAGAGGCCGGCAGTGCTGCAAGCGCGGCATTCAATGGCGATGACAGGTATTTTGGTTCATACGCGCAATGCCCGGGAACCGCGCAAGGAACAGGCGGCTGGGCATATGGCATTGCGGCTGCATGCCTGGCTATAGGGGGAATCGGGCTTATTGCGAAATATGGCTGGAGAAAAAGATAAACTGGAAAAAATGGGCACGTTTGCCCTAAGCGCTGGAAAATAAAAATCCTAATTCTCAAGAGGGAAGGGCGCGGAAACAATGGTTGTAGTCTCGTTTATGCCTGTCATGTAGAGCATGACGCGCTTTTGCGCGTCCACCCAGACGGTGTATTCGCCAATGCCCGATTCGGTTGTTGAGCGCAGGAGGACCTTGTACGCCTCCCTGCCAAATATCGTGCCGTTCCCGGCATAGATTGCCTCTATCCTCTCGTTGCCTATCACGCCGCTTGACTGGACAAGCCCTTCGGTCGTTGATACGTAGGTCAGGTTTGCCTGGTAATAGAATCCGTCGCCAAGCCCTAGCATCCACGGTTTTAGCGGCGCGTTGGGCATGCCAAGGCTGCTGTTTGCCACAGCAAGTATCGCCGGGTTCTCCCTCTGCTCCTTTGGCAGCCTGTAAATTACGGGCTTGCCGTCATAGCCAAGGCAAAAGGACATAAGGGTGGCGCCCTGGCTTTGCATGTCCACCTGCTTGCAGTCGCCGCCATCAGAAACAGTGAAGTTCACAGTGGAATTCTCAATGTCGGAATTGACCTTGTAGACATAGGACTCTCCGGCCCTCAATGCCAAATTGGCGGTCCTCTGGTATGAAGTCTCTGAAATATGGACATATTGGCCCGTCCTGACGAAAAAAAGGAATGCAAGGACCAAAAGCGCGAAGGCCGCCATTACGGCAAGATTGAGAATGACGGTCTTTTTGGATATGGGTATGCCAAGTATCCTGACCTTCTCATCCTCCTGTGCCGGCTTTGCCTGGCTTTGGGGAAGCGGCATTGCCGCAGGCCGCACGGATTTGGCAGCCGAAGCCTTGCCTGTGGATTTTTTTGCCATGTCAGACACCAGCCATGCGATGGCGCATGGCCTGATAAATCATTTCTTGCCGTGCCAGCCTTTCTTGTCCCGGGCGCACTGCTTGCCATAGCTTTCCCTGCCCGCCTCCCTGTACATGAGGTAGACGACAACGGCAAGCACTGCAGCAGAGAAAAACAATATGGCGAAGTCCGTGGTTTCCATGTTAGCAGTTTGAGAAAAAGGGTTTATAAGAGGGCGCATGCGCGCGCCCGCGCCATTTGGACGGGAATCAAAAGAGATTGGTTACCCAGTCCTTTGCGGCATTGTATTGCCTTACAGACCAGTCCTTTGCCTTGCCGAGGGCGTCACCTGCGACGTCCCAGATAGTGGTAGCCTCAAGCTTGCTGTTCTCCACGGATTTCTGCCTGCCAACGAAATAGTTGGCCCCTGAAAACTCCGATTTGGAGCCCTTGGTTTCCGCCTGTTGGATGTTTTCTTTTCTTGACTGGCCCACGAATGAATTGGACGATGAGAAATCCTGTCTTGCATTTGTTTTTCCAGTGCCGACAAGCGTTTTTTTGGGCACCTCATTTTTAAGGGACTGGGAGCCTCTGTCTGTCTTGGCCTTGTCGCCCCACAACTGCTGTTGCTGCTTAAGCTGCTGCTCCATTGCCTCTATTTCCTTCTTGTTCTTAATTTCCTTGGTCGCTTGGAATATGAAAAACATTGCCAATCACTTTCTAAAAATGCTCAATTCCGCTTTTTATAACATTGCCATGCCCTTGAAACATGAGAAAATGCAATGATTTATAAACATGTTTAGACACTATTTTACACAAATATTGCGCTATTCAACAAAACGGTGGTCAAATGGCAAAAGCTACAATCATAAACCCTGACTTGAACCTGAAAGGCATCCCAATGCCAGGGTCCAAATTCCTCAAGACGCGAAACTACTTCAGGAAATTCGGGATGATTTTTGCAAAAAACCCCGGAGATTTTTACAGCAAGACGCTTGTCAGGAGCCTCATTGCAGGCGTGGACACCGACAAGGGCCCAAGCGCCACAAGGCAGCTTGACATAGTCAAGGAGCTTGCCACAAGGCAGGACCTTGACGACCACTTGATTTTGAGGATACTTGAGGGCAAGAATATCACCAATGTGCAGGCAGAGGCAATGCTCGTCAAAAACATCAAGGAAGATGCCAATGTAATCCTGGCGCTCACGCAGAACCTCATAAAGGACCGCGACAACAAGGCCAATGCCGCCTTGGGGCTTGAAGGAAACAAGCTCATGGTGGTGCTCAATTCAGGGACCGCAAAGATCGAGTTCCTCGAGGACGAGCGCGAGGCAGTGGTGGGGCGGGTGAAGGACTGCCAGCCCGTTATTGAAAAGAGGCTTGGCACTGCCCTGAAATTCATCCTTGACAAGAAAGCGAATTATTACGTCGCAGAAAAAAAACAGCTTTTAAAGGCCGTACTTGAGGACAATCTTCCGCTTCTTGCCGCCGAGCAGAAGACAATCAAGGAATTCGGCAATGTGCCCACGCACGAGTTCCAAAGCCTGGTAAAAATGCACGAGAAGAACATGGTCAGGACTGCGGCGGCCATTGCAAAGACAGGCATATACACTGAAGGGAGCAACAAGGACCTCAGTTACGAGCCAACAAGCATTTTTGCGAGGTTTTCGGCGCTTGCGGCAAAGGAGAGCCTTGACACGCGCGTAGGCATTGCGGAAGAAATGGCAAATGCATACATAATACCAATGCTCTTCCCAAAGACGGACGACAAGGGCACCCTTGACATTTACGAGGCACTGGTGACAGGCTACAGGGGCTCTAAGCTGTCCGTTGTCGAGAAAATGTACATTGCCGACATGATGATACAGGCAGGCGCTCTCGGGCACATCGCCGACGCGGTAACCAATTACCAAGGAATGGAAGACGTGCTCTGGTACAAGCTTGCGGCAGGCGCGATAACAATCCGCGCCGCTCCTGACCTCAGATACGCCGCAATGGCTCTGGACATAATACAGCTTGCGACAATAAGGATTTCCCAGACATATGGCACGGCCGTGTCCACAAACGAGTTTTTCAAGCTGTTCAAAATAATACAGGACCAGTCGGCAAGGCTCGCAGGCAAAGAGGAAAGCGGATGAGATTCGCCAAATAGTGGCAAGCAATTTTGCCCTTGTTTTACGCTTTTTCCCTCCCTTTATAAACCTCGCCTGCCCTGCATAGGTTTATATATAACAGATACGCATTTTAACACTATGAACCACTTCAATGCGGCAGCCCAGAGGCAGCATAAGGCTTACAGGGAGCCAGTGGCGCAGAGGATAAAAAAATACTCCAAGATAGGCCTTGCCGTCTCAAGCACAGTGGCGGCCATAGCCATATGGAGGATGCTTGCAGTCGCCCCCTCGACAACCCAGCAGGCGCTTTTTGAGGGCAAAGTGGTCAATAACATATACTATAATTCCATTTCAAAGGAGTTCTCAAAGTCCGCGCTTGCGGAGGAGATACAAAACATCAGGGACATGGACAGCTCTGTGCCAAAAACCCCGGCAGCTTTCAAAAAAATTGCGCCGGTTGAAATTACCGTTTCAAGCAAGGCGGGCATGAAAGCAGTCTCCGGCGCAGAAGACGCGATGAACAGGGCAGGCTTCGTGCTCGCGCACACAAGGATAGGCTATTCTGATTCATTTTGGGGCGACTTTGTCAACTCGAACATGGGAAGCAACGTCGACATAGGCGACCTCCCCGTAGGCATAATGAAATCTGAAAAAGGCGGGGTCAAAATAGACGCCAGGCAGGCGGCAGCGGAAGGGACTTACAACGACGGCCCCGATTACATAGCAGCTGTTAAGGTCCACGAGGCAGGGCACAGGCAGCTTGGGGACAGCGGCAATGCCATGGAAGGCGCCAAAAGCCCGCTCGTGTTCAGGATAATTTCCTCCATCCTCGGCTCAAAAATGGCAGGCCAGTTCGACACGGCGCTCTCGATTGCAAGCTCATGCATTGGCAAGGAGTCAAAAGCCACAGTGTACTCCTACAGGTTCCTCGACGCGCTTGCAAAGTCTGGCAGGGCCAAGGAGTGCGCGGGCATATACGAGAGGCTTGCGGTCAATGTGGCGCAGTGGCGCGACTTCTCGGGCTCGCTAAACGAGGCGGCATACGCAATCTCCGGCGCAATCGCAGGCGTTTTCGGCGCAGCAATATCCGCACTCATGCTCATAGGCGTGAAGATAAAGGAAAAGATATTCGGCTAAGCCGCGGCACAGGCGCTATTTAAACAAGCCGCAGGCATGGAAAATATTTAAGCACGCCAATCCAATTGCTAACCATGGATTTCGACATAATCAAGATTGGCGGCAGCGTGATTACAGACAAGTCCGGCTTTGAGAAGGCAAGGCTTGCCAGGATAAAGGAGATAGCCGCAGCGCTTGCGGCCCACCACCTCAAGGGGAGAAGGTTCGTCCTCGTGCTTGGCGCAGGCTCCTTTGCCCACCCCCACGTTATAAAATACGGGCTTGTTGGAGAGATCGAATCCCCGTCCCAGCTTGAGGGCGTCCAGGCGATACGTAAAAGCGTGGCTGGACTTGCGCACTTGATGGCACTGGAACTCGCAAAAAACGGGTGCAGGTGCGTGTTCTGCCCCATAGGCTCGCTTGTGACACTTGACAGGAAAGCCATTGTCAGCTTCGACTCCGTGCCATTTGAAAAGGCAATGGCAAACAATGAGATACCGATAACTATAGGCGACATGGCGCGCGACGGCGCGCTCGGCTACGCCCCCCTGTCAGGCGACAGGATACTTGCACACCTTGGCAAGGGCGCACGACGCGCCTTGCTTGTTTCAGACATGGACGGCGTCATGGCGGACGGGAAGGTAATACCAAGCATCACTGCGGCAAATTTCAAGGGCCTTGAAGCCCATCTCGGGGCGTCAAAAAACACGGACGTGACAGGCGGAATGCGCGGCAAGGTGCTCGAACTGCTTGAAATGAAGGCGCCCGCCATGGTAATCCCGTGCGGCAAAGGGTGCGCAAACCTCAAGGCGGCCCTTGAAGGGAAGGCGTGCGAGGGCACGAAAATAAATTTCTGATTTTTTTTCCGGTTTTTTTACTTTGCTCATTGGGGCACGTTGAGCACTACCTCGCAGATGTCCTCGCCCAAATTCGCGATTTCATAATACCTCGTGAATAGTATGAAACTCGTCGGCTTGACTGACTTGAGCCCGATGAGTTTCCTGAGGTGCGCTATTTTTTGCTTCTGGAACTCCTTGTTCCTGTCGATGAGGCTGTTGGCAAGCGACTTGTCCCCCTCAAAAAACGCCTTCATGGCCTGGCTGTGGAGGTCGAAGGAAAAGTCGTTTGCGCCTGAAAGTATGGGCAGCACCTCCTCGGAGGGCATGCTGTCGGCTATCTGGATTATCTCCTCTGCGCTCTTGTTGAGGTTGTCTGCAATGCGCTCTACGCGCCTGCAGCCAACGTAATACGCAGAAACCTCGGAAGGGACAATCCCCAGGCTTTCTACGGGCATGGCAACTGCCCTATAGTTCCTCAACTGCCTCTGGATGAGGAAAGTGAGCCTGTCCACCTCGTTTTCCATCTCCAGCACCCCTTCAAGCGCCTTCCTGTCGCCAAGGCTGATGGCGTTCCAGAAACTGCTTTGCATGTTGCAGGTTATCATGTGAGAGCGGCGCAAGGTCTTTTGAAGCGAGAGGTTGGAATGGGAGAAGAAGTCCTGGAGCACCATCCTGTCGGGCTTTTCCTCTACCACCTCGAAGCCCATCATGCGCGAGACCTCCGAAAGCACTGTCTTGCGCTGCGCGGCGCTTATCTGCTTTTTCGAGTGCACGATTATGGTCCCGACGCCGTTGAGATACAGGGACATTATGGACCTGCCAAGCTCGACTGCGGACTCGGCGTCGGCGTTTATAGTGGCCTCCTCGTTCTTTTTCTCGCCCTTTTCAGTCCCAAGCTTGAGAGAGCCATCGGGCAGGTCTTCTATGTAGATTTCATTCCCCTTGCCTATGCCGTTGCGGCTCGCCCATTGTTTGGGGAGGGAGACTATGAAGGTAGATTTGCCTGTAAGCTGGATTTTTCGGGTTTTTATCATGCAGCCACCTCGTATCCTGGCGCGCTGTGCGCCAAAGGGACATTAGGATTCAAAACTATATAAATATTCGGCTTTCCTACATAGGGCTATAGTCTTTATTTTCAGAGAATTTAAATTAATTGCAAAAGTAATTAGTAAAGCGATTAAAAGCGACATACTAGCATAAGCCATCAAGCAGCTGTGATTGAATGGCAACCGACGAGAAAACCAAGGGCATGAAGGAAGAGAAAAAGGCGAAAGGAATGGCATCTACGAAAATACTATTGCTTGCTGCAAACCCGCTCAAGCCCCACTTCCTGCTCTCCGTAATATTCGCAGGGGTGCTCATAGGCATGGTCGTTGTCCAGGACATAAACCAGCGCGCCCTGCTGCTCATCCCCGCGATGGTGCTCTACATAATAGTGTTCATAATGATGCTTTTTGAAAGCCAGATGCTCTCAAACGCGGTGCTTGCGGAAGTGAAGGGCAAGATAATAAGGGAGGAAAAACCGGTCCTTCCAAAGCCAGTCAGGCCGGGGGCGTAAAGACAAAAATAAAAAAAAAAATAAAGCAGGCAAAAGCCCGCTTGCCTATTTCTTCTTCTCCTTTGCCTCGCGGCTTGCGTCCTTCTTTTTGAAGAACTTCAGGTAGGCGAGATACAAAACGCCCAGGGCAATTGCCACAGGTATCCCAAAGCCCGCTATTGCGGAGATTGCAAGTATCGCAAAGCCGAGCGCGCCAAGGAATATGTTTCCGACTTCCTTGATGGGCAGCAAGACGTTCTTGTCAACCGCAGGCGCCTCTTCATAGAGATTCACTGCCACAGTGGACATGCCAATGCGCCTGTCCAGGTCTAGCTTTTGCGACTGGTAAATCTCGATTTGCGTCTGGACGCGATTGAGCTCGTTTTCAACCGCGAGCACGTCCGAGAGGGTCCCGTTCCTGTCAAGCAGGGCAAGCAGGCTCTCCCTCTGCTTTTGCAGGTTGCTTATCCTTATCTCGAGGTCGGTGTACTGCTCGCCGACGTCCTGGACATTGGAGTTCATGCTCTTGACAGTGCCAAGGGACCTGAAAATCCCGGAGAGGGATTCAAAGTCCGCAGGCTTTACCTTCATGACTATGTTGTAGTTTTTCGAGCTGTCCGTCTCGTAATAGTCGGCACTCGATATCTGCCCGCCAAGGCTTGTTATCCTGTCCTTCAGCCTCGCGTATTTGTCCTCCAGTGTGCCCGCCTGGACTTCAACCACCGCATTGGCGGTCTTTATGACCATGCCCGAGCCTGCCGACTGGCCAGAAGTGCCTGAAGACGAGTCATAGGCATAAGCAGGGGCAGGAGTTGAGGTTTTGACGTAATTAGTGCCGCCGCCATATGACGAGGCCTCGCCTCCGCCGCCAAGGTTTCCAAGGCTCGCGCAACCGGCAAAGACAAGCAGGAAAACTGCGAGCAATGCGATTATCATCATCTTGTTCACACGCACCATAAATACACACCCTGCAAAAGCATGGCATTTTGCAGAATAAAAAGCGGCAGGTTTTGATTTGGGCAAAGGCGAACAAGCAAAAGCCAGGGAAAAAGCAGTATGGGGAAACAGGGCGCAGCGGTCAGCTCAACTGCATCTGCTCGAAGCCCTTGCTCCCAAGGAACATGAATGCCGCGCTTGCCACGAGGAGTATGGTAAGGTCCGTAGCTGCCCCGAAATTGGTTATGCCAAGCAGCGCGAGGCGCATCAGGTCAACGCCATAGGTCATGGGGTTTATCTTCACCACAATCTCGAGATACGAAGGCAGGTTCTCTATCGGGAACAGGGCGCCTGAAGTGAGAAACATCGGCCACATGACAAAGCTCATGACGAGGTTGAACCCCTCCGGGCTTGTCATTTTCGAGCCAATTATGAGCCCGAGGCTCACCATGCACATTGACATGACTACCGCGGTGAAAAGCGCCAAAAGCGCGCCTGTGAGCGATGTGACAAAGCCCAGTGCTGCGCCTATCGCAAGCAGGGCGCAAATCTGGACGAACACGTCGCTCATCCCGCCAAGCATCTTGCCAAGGAAAACCGCGCTTCTTGGGACTGGCGCCACAAGGACCTCTTTCAGGAAGTCAAGCTTCCTGTCCCATATGACATAAAGGCCGAAGAAAATGGAGCCGAAAAGCACGCTCATTGAGATGATGCCCGGGAATATATACTGCTGGTAACTCATGCCTTCAATGGAAATGCTTGCGCCAAGCCCGCCGCCGAAAGCCACTATCCAGAGAAGCGGCGTCACTATGGCGGATATGACGCGCTCCTTTTCCCTGAAGAAGACCAGGAGTTCGCGGTACCAGATTGCGTAAGCGCCTTGTAGGAATCCCATATTTGACATCTCGTGAAAAAATATTTGCAGCAAGCCTAGCGGTTGTTCATTGCCCGCTCGGCCCAGCCGCCCTCGCCTTCTTCCTGCCTTATCTGCCTTCCTGTGAATTTTATGAACACGTCGTTTAGAGTCGCCGGCCTGATTTCTATGGAGTCAACGCCCTTGATGGAGTTGAGTATCACGGGCAGCGAGAGCTGCGAGTCCTTGAGGGTGAACTGTATCTTGCCGTCGTCAAGGTGCTTTATGTTTGAGGCCTGCTTTGACTTTTCAAGGACCGCCTTTGCGGCTGCCACGGACTTCGCACGCAGTATCACAGTGTCCCCTTCAAGGCTTTCAATGAGGGCCTTTGGCACGCCCGTGGCGACTATCCTGCCGTGGTCTATTATAGCTATCCTGTCTGCAAACTGCTCCGCCTCCTCGAGGTAATGCGTGGAGAATACGACTGTGGTGTTCTCGGTCTTTGCAAGCTTGCGTATGTACTCCCATATGTGGGTGCGCGTCTGCGGGTCGAGCCCCACGGTGGGCTCGTCAAGGAAGAGAATCCTTGGCTTGTGCAGTATGCCGCGCACAAGCTCGAGCCTCTTTCTCATGCCGCCGGAATATTCGCGTATCTTTGAATCCTTGCGGTCGTCGAGCTCGACAAGCTTGAGAAGGAAATCTATCCTCTCCTTCTTGCCTTCCTGCTCCATGCCATACAAGAGCGCGTGCAGTTCCATGTTCTCGATGCCTGTGAGAAGGTCGTCGACGCTTGGCGCCTGGAACACCACGCCTATGGCCTGCCTGACCTTGAGGGGCTCCTTTGAGACGTCAAGGCCGGCGACCTTGGCGCTGCCTGCGGTGGGGGCAATGAGCCCGCAAAGCATCGAGATGGTCGTGGTCTTGCCCGCGCCATTGGGGCCGAGAATGGCGAATACCTCCCCTTCGTAAACCTCGAGGGATATGCCATCGACCGCCTTCACCTTGCCGTCGTAGTGTTTTTTCAGCCCGCGTATCTCAATGGCTGTTTCCTGTTTGGCGCCGGTATTGCCGCGCATGGATAGGTTTGGTTTGCTTTTCATGGTAAGCGCCCTGGCACTGTATCGAAGCCAGTTTTCAGATTAGGATAGATGCTTGCGAATAATACAAACCAAGTAGTATATAAAGATATATTTCACCGGCGCGCAGATGAAAAACGCGGGCATGAGCGGCCCCTGCCGTCATAAGAGTTTTAAACATGCCATTCGCGTTATTGCCGCGTCATGAATGTTATAATTGGTGATTGGATGTCCAATGTCTTGCTGAACCAGAACTCCCAAAAGATTTTCACAAGCACAGTGGACAAGTCGTGCAGGGCCTCGTTCACCAAAGCGCTTCTCAAAGGCCAGCCCGACCTGAAAAACGGCAGGCGCGGCCTGTTTACCATAAACAGGAATGAAATCCCGAAATTGAGCCACAGGCAAATCCAGGAAATGAAAGACATGAACCTGGCGGAAGTCTACAATCAGGTTCTCGCGCCCTTACTCGCCCAGGAATTCGGGGAGGAAGTGCTAAGGAAACTCCTTGAAGCGGCATACGACCCTGCAAAAATCAAGCTCGTGACTGAAAAGGCCATAGGGAAAACCCACATAATGTGGCAGACAGGGGGCCCCACATACTCTTTCAAGGACTATGCGGCGCGCTTCTTTGCAGTGATGCTTGACCATGTGCTTTCAGAGCTTGGCCAGAAGCGCATCGTGCTCGTGGCCACAAGCGGCGACACCGGAGGGGCCATTGCAGAAGCGTTCAAGGGGCTTGAAAATATCATAGTGGTTGTCATGTATCCGAAAGGGAAAGTCAGCGGCGGCCAGCAAAGGCAGATGACCACCCTGAAGGACAATGTGTATGCAATGGAAGTCAACGGCTGTTTTGACACTTGCCAGGCCCTTGCAAAAAGGATGCAAAAGGACACCGAGTTCGCCCTTGAGGCGTTCGGCCTTGAAGACATCTTCACTTCGGCAAACTCCATAAGCATAGGCAGGCTCCTGCCACAGATTGCGTATCCATTCTATGCGTATTCAAAAATCTCGAACGGAAAGGAAAAAATAGTGCCTGCGATACCGTCTGGCAATTTCGGCAACCTGACAGGGACTCTGCTTGCATGGCAGATGGGCCTGCCCGTTGAGAGGATTGTGTGCGGAGTCAATGAGAACACCACTTTCCTGGATTTCCTAAAGTCCGGCAAGTACCAGCTTTCCAACACCAAATACAACCCCTCTTCTGCGATGGACGTATCGCACCCAAACAACATGATGAGGATATTCCACCACTACGGCGGGCTGCTCTACGACCAGAAAATAACCGGCACGGAGAAATTCCAAAACGGCGTGGTGGGCAAATACCCGAACCTGCAAAAAATGCGGAAGGACTTCTACGTCGCGAGCCTGGACGTGCCAGGCCATGCGGGGGTTATCAACGAAGTGTTCAACAACCTTGATATACGCCTTGACCCGCACGGCGCAGTAGGGTTTTACGCTTTGCAGCAGTACCTTGGGAATGAAAGGGGCGGCTGGTCAGGCAGGCGCTTTGAAAAGAGCAACAGCCAGATTCTCTCCCTTGTCTATGAAACAGCAGACCCTGGCAAGTTCCTGGACTTGTACGACGAATTGAGGATAGACGTTGAAATGCCTGCGGGCATGAAGGCGCAGGAAGGCCTCAATGAGCGCATATTCCGCATAGAGAGCAAACCCGACCATGTGAAGATAGGCCCAGGGAAACAGGACATGGCGGAAGTGCTAAGCGAAGGCCAGTACCAGGAAGCCAAGGAACTGCTGATGAAGCAGGTCAAAAAGGACAGGCGCCTTGCCTAAGCCCTCTTGCGCCTTTGGAGCGGGCTCAAGGAATATCCCGTCCGGGAAAAGAAGATTATATAGCCTGTGGAATGCCAAGCATTATGGAGTGCTGCATGGGCTGCGCGATTGGAATGGAAAACGAGACCGGGAAGAATTTCAAGGCAACCTGCCGGGTGCTCTTTGGCAGGGAGATAGGCGAGCTTGAAGATTTAGCGCCCTACCTGCGGGAGCATGTCGAGCCGCCCATGGCTGCAAAGTCTGCCATAAGCGGCAGGCAGGTCTACCTCTCCCAGCCGTTCTATTGCAAGGAGGCGAGGTTTGCAGACATCGCAGAACTGCCTTCCACAGGCAACGCCCTGTCGATAAACGACATAAAGGACATTGACAGCGCGCTTGAAGCGATGGCGGAGAAATTCAGCTACTGCGGCAACAAGAACCTGGGGATATCAAAGGACGTAGTCCAAAGCGACATGTGCAATGACAGCCTTGACATAATATCCAGCCAGAACGTAATGTCGTCAAAGCACGCGGCATATTGCAATGGCATACGCGCTAGCGAATGCGCATACGGCTGCATGCTCGGGGGCGAGGTGGGCTTTGCAATGCATTCGCAAATTTTCTTCTATTCCAAGAGGTGCTTCGAGTCCAGCCTGTGCTTCCACTCCACGGATATTTTTTGCTCTTTCAACTGCAGCGACTGCATTGAAACAATGTTCTCCTTCAACCAGAAGGCAAAAAGGCACATGATAGGCAACGTCGAACTGCCAAAGGGCGATTACATGGCCCTGAAAGCAAAACTGGTGGGGGAAATCGCCCTGCACCTTGAAAAGAAAAAGAGGTTCCCGGGGATTTTCGAGCTTGCGGATGGGGGCGGGATTGATGGCTGACAAGCTCGACGCCGCGTTCGAGCGGACAACGAAACTGCTCTTTGGCAGGGAACTATCGCCCCTTCCAAGGTACGAGGCATGGTTGAGGCACAGGATACCCCCCGGAAAGAGGATAAATTCGTGTTTCGGGCACGGCAGCGCATACGTTCCCCAATACGGGGCGCTAAAATCCATACCCGCAGGCAGGGTGGCGTCAGAGCAGGACCTGGAAATGGCGGCAGGCAGAAAATACGAAGGCCCGGATTATTCGCTTGCCGCAATCGCAAAGGCAATGCAGAAATTCGCCTATTTCGTGCCGACCTATTCGCAGGGAAGGAACATGGAAGTCGAAGATTCCTTCCTATACCTCGACTGCATGGGCATACGCGGGTGCTTCGACCCGTTCACGTCCAAAAACTGCGCCTTTGTGCATTCCATAATGGAGGCGGAAGGGATATTCGGCATGTACAGGATTGACACGGGGAAATTCTCAATCCATTGCTACAACTGCATAAATGTCCAGCGCTGCTTCGAGATGGACGGGGCGAAAAACTGCTCCGACTGCATGTTCTGCCACAACGTGGAGTCACTTGAAAACTGCCTGTTCTGCTTCAACACCAAAGGCAAGAGATACGCTGTGGGCAATATGGAGATAGGCCGCGAGAAGTTCATGGAATTCAAGGCAAGGCTTCTGGAACGGATTGTCCCGGAGCTTGAGAAGACAGGCAGGCTCTCATTTGACATTTACGACGTGCTGTGCCAGGGGAAAAAGAAGAAGGGGAGATGAGTGGAAAGGGGCAGGCTCAAATCCCAGCCTGCTTTTTCAGCTCTTGCGCCTTGTCCGTCTTCTCCCATGTGAAGTCCGGGTCCTCCCTGCCAAAATGGCCGTAGGCGGCAGTCTTCCTGTAAATGGGCCTGCGCAGGTCGAGGTCCTTTATTATCTGCCCGGGCTTGAGCCTGAAATTCGCCCTAATGAGCTTCTCGATTTCGACCGATGACAGTCTTGACGTGCCGAAGGTGTCTATGAAAATCGAGACTGGCTCCGCAATGCCAATCACATAGGCGAGCTGGACTTCGCACCTGGTCGCGATGCCCGAAGCCACGACATTCTTTGCGATGTAGCGCGCCATGTAGCACGCGGACCTGTCGACCTTTGTAGGGTCCTTGCCGGAAAAACAGCCGCCGCCATGGGCAGCCATGCCGCCGTAGGTGTCGACTATGATTTTCCTTCCAGTCAGGCCGCAGTCGCCTGCCGGGCCCCCTATGACAAACCTGCCAGTGCCATTGACGACTACCTTGGTCTCCGGGCTGAAATATTTCCCAAGCACTGGCTTGATGACGTGCTCTGTCAGGTCTGCCTTGATTTTCTCGCTTGTGATTTCCATGCCTCCAAGAGCGGAGTCGTGCTGCGCGGCTATGACTACAGTAGTCACCCTTATGGGCTTGTGGTCAGGGCCGTATTCCACTGTCGCCTGCGTCTTGCCGTCGGGGCGCAGGTATGGGACGATTTTCTTTTTCCTGACCTCCGAGAGCCGCATGGCAAGCCTGTGCGCAAGCGAGATTGGCAGCGGCATGAGCTCGGGCGTCTCGTCCACCGCATAGCCGAACATTATTCCCTGGTCGCCGGCGCCTATGTTCTCCAAATCCTCCTCCTTGACGCCCTGGGCAATGTCCGGGGACTGGGAATGGATGGACACCATGACGCCGCTCCCCAGGGAGTCGAACTGGTATTCCGGATGGTCGTAGCCTATTTCCTTTATAGTGCGCCTGACAATGTTTTGTATGTCGGCGTAGCCGGATGTTGTGACTTCGCCCGCTACGACCACCAGCCCGGTAGTGGCAAGGGCCTCGACTGCCACGTGGGATTTGGGGTCCTGGCTTATCAGCTCGTCGAGTATTGCGTCTGAAATCTGGTCGCACACCTTGTCGGGGTGGCCTTCCGTGACTGATTCAGAGCTGAACAGGTAGTTGCCTTTCTCCATTTGAAACGACCTCGCACGAAAATGGGTTTGAAGCGCGCAGCGAATCCTTTGCACTAGAGCAAAGAAAAAGATTGCTGTGCGCCTGATTGGGTGCTCTTGCGGACTATTAATATTTAACTGGCACAAAAATTCCTAAAAGAATACCAAACAGAGGGCGGCACGCGAACGCCCGCCTTTCAGTCGGGTTTTAAACAAGTTGGCTGCATTATTTATCCATGGGGGGAACATGGACTACCGCGCAGTTGCCGCAGGCGGCAAGCCCGCTTGAGCAGATAATAGGCCAGGACGAGGCAGTAAGGATAGCCCGCGTGGCGGCAAAGCAGAAAAGGCACCTTCTTCTGGTCGGCCCGCCGGGGACAGGAAAGAGCATGATAGCCCAGGCCATAGCCTCGATAATCCCCAAGCCTGCGCAGGAAATAGTGCTCGTGCACAACCCCCAGGAGCCGCAAAAGCCCATTGTCGAGATAAAAAGCGGCGCGGACGCGGGGGAGCACGCGGAAAAGGAGATAGGCAGCATAACAAGCCCGGCGCAGGTCCCGTTCCACGTTTCCGTGAAGCTGGGCTTTCGCTGCAACCATTGCGGCACCATGTCCAAGTCCACCATCAATGTCTGCCCCGCTTGCGGGTATGAGAAGTTCAGGACTGAAAATTCGCCTTTCGACGACCTTGTCGCAATCCACGATTCCCCGCGCATGCGCCATGACAGGGTGAGGCACGCGGCCTATAGGGACGGCGTGGAGGAAGTGCTCTATTTCGAGAGGGCTGGCCCGCAGTCGGTCAGGGTCCTCACTGAAAAGCAGGCGCGCGAGAAATCCATGCAGGAGCAGAAAAAGCACAGGAAAGTCCTCATTCCGCTCAAGAGGAACAGCTTCATAATGGCAACAGGCGCGTCCGAGGCCGAGCTTCTAGGCGACGTCATGCACGACCCGTACGGCGGCCATCCCGAGGTAGGGATACTGCCATACCTGCGCGTGGTCCCCGGAGCAGTCCACGAGGCGCACGAAGGGGTGCTTTTCATAGACGAGCTTGGGACGCTTGGGCATCTGCAGCGCTACCTCCTCACAGCCATGCAGGAGAAAAAATTCACAATAACCGGCAGAAACGCGTCAAGCACGGGCGCGACCGTCAGGGCGGAGAACGTGCCTTGCGACTTCATATTCGTATCCGCGGTCAACATCAACGACCTGCCTTCCATACTAGCGCCTCTTCGCTCAAGGATATCAGGTTCGGGATACGAGGTCCTGTTTGCGACCCACATGCCAAAGACAGAGGAGAACAAGGCGAAGCTGTTCAAGTTCATTGCCCAGGAGATAAGGAAGGACGGGCACATACCCCATGCAGACCTCGAGGCGTGCGAGGCCATTGCGCACGAGGCGCACAGGCGCGCGGCGGCCG
Organism: Candidatus Micrarchaeia archaeon; assembly: GCA_041650395.1. Taxonomy (GTDB): domain Archaea; phylum Micrarchaeota; class Micrarchaeia; order Anstonellales; family VGKX01; genus JAKALW01. The sequence goes on from JBAZLG010000001.1 coordinate 351,816, forward strand.
AAGGCAATACGGACGCGTACACCCTCAGGCTAAGGCACTTGTCTGGGATAATAAAGATTGCGGGGGACATCGCCGCTTCGCATGACGCGCAGGCAATAGCAAAGGAAGACGTGGCCGAAGCCATATCGAAGTCTAAGACAGTAGAGGAGCAGATATCGAGCCAGTACGGCGGCTCGTGGTGGAAGGCAGGCATGTCGGATTACGGCGCGCCCTCGCCAGCAGCGGCCAAAAAGGACGAAAGGGAAATACGCTAGGATTTTCTCATAACTTCTTTTCCATGTTGTACTGCTGGATTTTTCCAAACAGGGAAGGGCCCTTGCCAACGTTCCTGTAACCGAGCTTTTCATAGAAGCCTACTGCTTTTTCATCGCCCCAAAGTACAGTTTTCCCGAACCCCTGCTTGCGGGCAATGCCTTCAAGTGATTCCACCAGTATTTTGCCATATCCTGCGTGCTGGTATTTTTCGTCAATTGCAATGAACCTTATCCTCGCATTGCCAGAATCGGGATAGACCATCCCAACCCCTATCAACGCGCCGTCAAGAAAAAGAGCCATGTGCCTGGCATTCTCGTCTTCCGGCTTTTTCTCCTCGCCTTTTGGCATGCCAAGCTGCTTTCTTAGCATGCGGTAGCGCACATCGTAGTATTTTTCCCATTCAGCGGGAGTTTCAGGAGCGCGCAATTCCAGGCTATGCATCGAATTCCACCATTGTCCTCCAGATTAGTCGATACAATCCGGCTCGAGTGGAACGAAATGAAGGTTGCACGCGCGTATGTTTTGCCGCCCTAAACCTGCGTGCTTGTGAATGTCAGAGTCGCGGTGCTTGTCTGGGGCGGGCTGTCCGAGTCTATTTTTACAAGCACGTAAGCCCAGATAGTGTCCTGCGAGTCTGCGTATGCGAGGCTTGGGCATACAGTTATTGCCGAGGCGGAAAGGGACTGCATTGACGCGTTGATGGACGGGCAAGCGCCAGTTTCATTCACTCCGCCAAACATCTGGAACAGCGGCGCGGAACCGCCTATGAAGGATGCCGCGTCCTTGTCGGACGCCACTGTGATTGAGACATTGACATTGCCCTGGTTCTCCACAAGGAAGCCGGTGTCCCCGCCTGTCACGTTCGACGATTCGTTTGACGCCAGGGTAATCGAGCCTGCCGCGGGCGGAGTCACAGGGATGAATGAGAACGCGCTGTTGTTTGACGAAGATGAAGTGTAGACTGCTATCTGGTTTGTGGACGTGATGTTGATGCCAAGCGTGCCCGTGTTCTCGTATGTAGTGCCGTTTGACGCGCCGCCGAATGTGCCGCTGTCATTGACGCCATAACCAGAAAACCCGCTGACATTGAAAGTTAGTATCTTGCCAGTAGAGTTCCATGAAATCCCGGTGCAGTGCGGGCTGACGCAGACAGAGCCGCCTTGCACTATCGCCTGGGTGCTGTTTGCAAAGCCTGGATAATAATAAATGGCCGGGGCGGCAGCGCCGGAATATATGCCTGCGAGGTCCATTGTCAATGTGGCAGTGGAATTGAAAGACGGGTTCAATGCGGACGTATTGACTGAAATGAAGCCGCTGCCTATGAGGACATTCGAGCCATAGTCCTGCCCAGACGCGTTGACGGAGTAAGAGGCCGGGAACTTGATTTTGCCTGCCCCGGTTTTTTCCAGTGTCAGGTTTGTGACATTGGATATGTCAGGCACTGCAGACAGGTCTGTGGACGAGCCGTCGAACAGGTAGGGATAGTAACTAACGCTGACATTGTAAAGCGAGGGGCCGTAAGCAGGCGCCGATGAGGCGAAATCCGCCTTGTACTGGAAATAACGGTTTGCTGCAAGCGAGAGGTTCTGGGCGAGAGCTGATGACGGGCTTGACCATGAAACCCCGCTGCACGACTGGTCGGGGCAGCTTCTCGCGCTGAAATTCACCGCCCCGCTCGTGCGCTGGTACATGGATGCTATCTCCGACGCCGAAAGCGCGCGGTTGTAGACGAAAGCCTCGTCAATGGAGCCGTTGAACCAGGAATTGTCATTGAGCTTTCCGACACCTACAAGCAGGTTCTCCGAAGTGCTCATTATTGTCTGGCTGCCAATGGACGCATTGGCGCGGGCGACGCCGTCCACGTAGACAATCACGTGGCTGCCGTTGTAAACCCCAGCGACAAACTGCCACGTGTTCTGCTTTACCACGCCTGAAGGAGAGGCGATGTAGAAGAAATTGTCTGGGTGCACCCCGGGCGAGTAATAGCCGCCGAATGCAATGCCGCTGCCAACTAACCTCAAGTCCCAGTTGCCAAAAGAATAGCCGGAAGTCGAACATCCGCTCCTGCACTTGTGGATTATGCCATAGGCTCCGGACAGCGCGTTGGTCCGTATCCACGCGCCCACTGTGAACGGGCCAGTTATAGCGAGGCTTGACGACGGGCTGGCATTGAGGTAGTCGCTGTAGCCATTGAAATCGAACGACTTGTTGAACTTGGAAGCGGCATTGTACCCGTCGCTTGAGTAATACAGCCTGTCGTAATAACCTGCATAGGAAGAGCCGATGCCAGGCGCGCCGTTGTAAAAGTATATTTTCGGGCTGGAAGTGGCAGAAATTACTGTGAGCTTGAAAAGAGTCCAGTTGGCGTACGGGGAATTATTGTTCAGGAGTGCCCACGCAGTATAATCATTGGCAGTCTCGCCGGTCATGGCCTCGCTAATGGTTGATTTCCTGCCATTGTCGTATATCTGCGCCACCACATATCCCTTGCCCCAGAAGGTTATCTCGTCGCCAACCGACAACGCGTATGGCAGGTTCTTGAGGGTGCATGCTGTGCCGTCCCCTCCGGACGAATAAATCTGGAGGGCCTTTGACGCGGCGCCGTCCTTGTCAGTCGCATAGGCTGTCACAGGGGAGCCGCCGCAGTCGTCTGTCCAGCCGCTCCTTGTTCCGTCAAATTCTTCAATCACCGTGGTGTTCTTGAGATAAAGCGTGTTGCCATTCCCCGAGCTGTCATAAAGATAGCCGTCCGGGCTGTCAAGGTGCCACAAGCCGGCAATGGAAGTGAGGCTGTCGCCCGGCTTCGAGCCTATCGGATAGTAGTTCAGGTAGCCGTAATAGGCAGACAGGCCCTGCCATGAGGAGTTTGCGCCCGCGTCAAACACATTGCTCGAATACGAGCCTGCGGTATTGGAGCCTGAAAGGCTGAAGAACCCGCCAGTTGAATTGAAAGAAAGGTTTGAAGCCGTGCCATTGAGCTGGTCAAAAACAGAAGTCGAGCCGGATTTGACGAAATAGGTGAAATCAGCCGCATGGGCGGCAGGAGAAAAAAACAGGGAAAATACCGAAAAAAGCACGACTATAGCTAATGGATTCCACACGCGAACAAATGCCATGCAAACATTGCTATTTCCACATTTTTAAACCATGCTGGAAAGAGAGAGGCAGGAAAAGCAACCTCGCTCTGCCCAAGTTGCAAACCTAACCGCATTTTTTAGAAATGAATGTTGCACGCGCATAGGTCAGGCGCCTTTGGGCTCCTGCTGGGTGGCGCAATGGATGCCCCCGTAGCCGAAAACTAGGGAGGACGCCTCTATCGGGACTATTTCCCTGCCCGGGAAGCAGGACTCAAGCACTTCAATTGCCTCCTTGTCTGCCTTGTCATTGAAGACGGGCAGCAGGACTGCCTTGTTGCCGATATAGAAATTGGCATAGGAAGCAGGCAGTTTCCTGCCCTCTTCCTTGTCGATAAGCGGGCGGGGCAGGGGCAGCTTGGCAATCTCGAGCCCGTTTCCATCCTCATCAGTGGAATTATCAAGTATTTCCATGTTCTGCGATAGGACGCGCGAGTCCAGGCCTCCTTTCACAGAGCCTGAAGCGCAAAGGACCAGGCTTTTCCCCGCAAAGCGGGCGAAATCGTCCACATGCCCGTCAGTGTCGTCGCCTTCTATGCCTGACGAGAGCCAGATGAAATTTGAAACCCCTGTGTAATCCAAAAGGTATTTTTCAATCTGCGCCTTTGACAGATTGGGGTTCCTGTTCTTGTTCAGCAGGCACTGGCTGGTCGTGAGCATGCTGCCAGACCCATTGACGTCAATCGAGCCGCCTTCCATGACAATGCCCGGCTCGAAATAGTCCTGGCTGAGATAGGAGAGAATGTCATAGCCAGTCCGGTCGTCGTACATCAGGTCGTCGTATTTTCCGCCCCACGCATTGAATTTCCACTTCACTGCCGACTTTTTCCCAGATTTTGAGAGAAGGAACGTGGGGCCGTAATCGCGAATCCACACGTCCGCGCTTTTCATTATCACTGGCTTGACATTTCGCATGGTCGCGCCGGCTTTCTCAATGAGCTTCACTGCCCTGTCCGCGGATTTCGAATCGTCAAAAAGCACGCGCGCCTCCTCACCGTGGGAAAGAGCGGAGCACATGAGCGCGAACACGCCTTCGACCTGCGCAAGCAGCCTGTGCGGGAATGTCAGGGGGTTTTTGGGCCATGACATCCAGGTGGCCTTGTGCGGCCCCCACTCGGCAGGCATGCTGAAGCCGAGGCTTTTTGGCGTGAATTCCTTTTCCATTGCCATCATATCGGCTCCTTGAGTCTTGATATGAGGCCATAGGAATCGGGCCTGCGGTTCCTGAAAAAGCCCCAGCCCTCGCGTATGTCCCTGTTCAGGGAGAAGTCGAGTTCTGCCACAACGACCTGTTCATTGCCGCCTGCGCGGGCTTTTACCTTGCCCCACGCGTCGCAGACAAAGGAACCGCCCCAAAACGACATGTCGCCTTCTGTGCCTGCGCGGTTGACAGCGCAGACCGCCACGTTGTTCGCTATGGCATGGCCGCGCATGACTGTTTCCCATGACTCCTGCCACGAGCCTTCTGCCTGCTCAATGTGGCTTGACGTGCCTATCGCGGTCGGGTAGAAAATTAGCTGCGCGCCCATGAGAGCGTTTATGCGCGCCGCTTCCGGGAACCACTGGTCAAAGCATATGAGCGTGCCTATTTTGCCAAATGGCGTGTTGAAGACCTTGAAGCCCTTGTCGCCAGGGGCGAAATAGTCCTGCTCGTAGAAGTTCTCGTCGTGGGGGATGTGGATTTTCCTGTAATCCCCAAGCATCGAGCCGTCAGGCCCGAACACGCAAGCAGTGTTATAATTGGCAGCCGGTGCCTTCTCGTATATGGAGCCGCCTACAAGCACTATGCCGTTTTCCCGAGCGCACTCCGACATTGCCTTTGTCGCAGGGCCCGGGATAGGCTCGGCATGGGCGGAACTGTCGTGCCTTTGCTGGGCGAAATAGCGGGTAGTGAAAAGCTCCGGCAGGCAGACGATATTGGCGCCCTTTCTGGCGGCTGTGGCAGCCATGCGCAGCGCCTTGCCGAGATTTTCCTTTGGCGAAATGGACATTGACATCTGGACAATGCCTATGCTGGTTTTGGAATTTGGCATGGACTTTTGACCTCCCTTTGCATCCGTTATTTATTCTATGTAATCTTTATAAAGAATGGATGGCATGGGAATCACGCGGAAGGCGCCACGCGAAGCAACGCATGGAAAACCGCGATTTAAAACAGAATAATGCAGAAGCGGGCGGAGAGCTAAAAAAATGGCTAAGCAGGAAATCAAGTTCGTAATGAAAGGCCAGGAAGGCGGCGAAAAAAGCCAGGAAGATGATTACGTGGAAGACAAAAAAAACCAGTCGCAAAAGGAAAAGCAGGCAGGCGCCAAAAAGCCCGAAGTAGAGGCCACCATGGCGGCCGCAGCATACGCAGTCTCGATAATATTGCCCGCAATCGGCCCGGCAGCAGTTTATTTCATGGCGCAGCCCGAGGACAAATACACCAGGCACCACGCGGCCGTCGCTGCGTCGCTCTCGCTTGTTTCCTTTATCGCGCTTGCGGCCCTTGCAATCAGCATAGTCGGGCTTTGCCTAGCACTGCCCGGGGCGCTTGCCTACATTGGCGGCATGATATACCTTGCCATGAGGGCAAAGAACCTTGAACCAGTCGAGGTACCGATATTCAAGGACTTCGGCGCAAGGTTCGAGTGAAGACGAGGCGCGCAGCCCGCCCGGAAGCCATAGCACAGGGCTGCAAAAAACTCCTTTTACCACGCCAGACAGATTGGTTTAAATACAACCAAAATCATAGGAATTCGGGCATGTTGGCGCAAGCCATTTGGGAGGGCAAACAGGATAGTGCTTAGTGGCAAGGATAGTGAGACAAATGCGCGTGGCAATGCTTGGATGGGAATTCCCCCCGTACAATTCAGGCGGATTGGGCGTCCATTGCTATGAGTTGACGCGCAAGCTGGCAAACCTTGGCGTAGAGATCGACTTTTTCATGCCTGACACCGGCCAGTGCGAATCGTGCTCATACCCTAATCTACGGATAATCCAGGTGTGCAAGACAGAACTCCAGCCGTATTACCACTACCTCAAGCCCCAAAAGCCCGGGGCGCGGCAAAAAATCAAGTTCAACAGGGTCACGGACGCGGCCTATGTATACAACAGGATGCTGGAGGACGCTGTGTCGCGCCTGCACGGGTCGCGCAAATACGACATTATACACGTGCACGACTGGCTCACTGTCCAAGGCGGCATAGGTCTCAAGCACAGGCTTGGGCTCCCGCTTGTCCAGACATACCACTCGACGGAATACGACAGGACTTCAAACCCCTTCGAATACATAGTTGGCATAGAAAAGGCGGGGCTTTACCATTCCGACAGGGTAATAACGGTTTCCAACAGGACAAAGCACAGGCTTGTTGCCATGGGCTGCCCGGAATACAAGATCCGAGTCATATACAACGGGGTCGACTGGGAAAAGTTCGCAAAAAGCCCGATGCTCTCCCATGCACGGCAGCCTGAAAGACAGGGCAAGCAGCCCTATTTCCAGAGGAAGAGGAAAATCGTGCTTTTCCTTGGCAGGATAACCGAGCAGAAGGGGCCTGTCAATTTCCTGCTTGCCGCAAAGCGGGTGGTCGAGAAATACCCGGACGTGCTGTTCCTCATAGCAGGCACAGGGGACCTGCTCCCGACCATGATAAACCTTTCAATCAGCCTCGGGCTTTCCTCAAACGTCATGTTCCTCGGCAGGATTTCGGAGGAGGATTCCAGGCGCATATACGCGATTGCGGACCTTTACGTGATGCCTTCCATGTCAGAGCCGTTCGGCATAACCGCTCTCGAGGCGATGTCAAGTGCGACCCCGATAATGATTTCAAAAACCTCCGGCGTCTCCGAAGTCGTCAGGACAGCCATAAAGGTGGACTTCTGGGACATAGACGCGATGGCAGGAAAGATGATTTCGCTTTTGAAATTCGACACGTTGAGGAAGGCGATGTCCGCCCATGGCAACAGCGAGGCCAGGAGGCTGACATGGGACAAGACGGCGCAATCCACCCTGCTTGTCTACCACGAACTCCTGGGCTTTGGCGGGCAATAGGGAAACACGCAAGGGTGCGGGAAAGGCAACTGGTTCGTGTTTGCTGACCTAAGCAGTATTATATAGTGAAAAAGGCGGAATATGAAGGGGAGAATTGGCATGAAAATCTGCATGTATTTCCAGGTCCACCAGCCGATGCGGCTTGCCAACTTCTCGGTCTTCGCAAACGGGGCGAGGCCGCTGCTTGCGACGTATTTCGACTCGGACCTTAACAGGCAGATAATGCAGAAGGTGGCGCGCAAGTGTTACGCCCCGGCAAACAGGCTCATGCTGGAACTTCTTGACAAGCACCCGGACTTCCGCGTGTCATATTCCATAACAGGCGTGTTCCTGGAGCAGTGCAGGGAATTCGCCCCGGAAGTTTTCGAGAGTTTCAGGGACCTCTACCGCACAGGCAGGGTGGAGCTTCTCTCCGAGACGTATTACCACTCGCTATCAAGCCTGTTCCAAAACAAGCTGGAATTCGTCAACCAGGTAGAGATGCACAAGGACGCGATGTCACAGATAGGCACCGTGGGCAGGGCATTCAGGAACACGGAGACGATTTTCTCCAACGAGATAGCCTTCATGGCGCAGTCCATGGGATACACGAGCATACTTAGCGAGGGCCTGCCGCAAGTGCTTGGCTGGCGCTCGCCAAACTACGTTTACGGCGTTGCAGGCGCGGGAAAAATCAAGGCGCTTTTGAGGAACTACCAGCTCTCCGACGACGTAGGGTACAGGTTCTCGTCAAAGGCGTGGAACGAGTATCCCCTGACCGCCAGCAAGTACGCGTCGTGGCTTTCGCACTCCACAGGCGACGTGCTAAACATCTTCATGGACTATGAGACGTTCGGCGAGCACCACTGGGAGGACACCGGGATATTCGAGTTCCTGCGCCACCTCCCAGGCGAGGCGGCAAGGCACAGGAACCTTGAATTCTCCACCCCGAGCATTGTGGCCGCCGAAACAGAGGCCAAAGGCGACATAGACGTGCCCTCCGCGATTTCGTGGGCGGACGCGGAGAGGGACACCTCCGCGTGGCTTGGAAACGACATGCAGCGCGAGTGCTTCAGCCTGCTCCAGTCCATGGAGGCGCAGGTCAAGGAGAGCGGGGACGGGGAACTCCTCCACGCGTGGCGCATGCTGCAAAACAGCGACCACCTCTACTACCTTTCAACCAAGTCCCTCTCCGACCAGGACGTGCACAACTATTTCTCGCCCTACGAGAGCCCTTTCGAGGCATACATAAATTTCATGAACATACTACAGGACTTCAAGGGCAGGCTGGATTCCAGGATGGCAGGCTCCCCCGTGCCGCGCATGCATTCCGGCAATTGACGTAAATATTGGTATAAAAGAGTTTCCAGCCAAAATCAATCCATTCGGGGGCTGAAAAGAAGGAAGTATGCGGCAGGCCTGGCTAGAGGCCGTGCAGTTTTTCGCTTTTTGCCCCGGTTTTTTGCAAATAAAAAATTGCAAATACGAGATAACAACCGGTTAGTTGAGGCGATATAGGATGCACGATTTCAATGACGAATACGGGCCAGAGAGGGTATTCGAGGTATACGACCCGAAGACCAAGATGCACGGGGTTGTGGTAGTGGACAACACGGCCCGCGGCCCGGGCAAGGGAGGCATAAGGCTCGTCCCGGACATATCCGCCCAGGAAGTGTTCGGCCTTGCGCGCGCGATGACTTGGAAAAACGCGCTTGCGGAGATTCCGTTTGGCGGGGCGAAGGCGGGCATAAAGGCGGACCCGAAGGCAATAAACAAGTCCGCGGTCGTCAGGGCGTTTGCCGACAAGATAAGGGACATAATTCCGCACATTTACATCCCCGGGCCCGACATGAACACCACTGAAAAGGAAATGGCGGTAATAGCCGACGAGATAGGGACCCTGAAGGCCTCTACGGGCAAGCCATCGTCAATGGGCGGCCTGCCGCACGAGCTGGGCTCTACAGGCTTTGGCGTGGCACAGTCCGCGTTCGTGGCGATTGAGAGCATGCGCATGGACGTGAACGGCGCCAGCGTGGCGCTTGAAGGGTTTGGCAACGTTGGCACGTTCACCATGAAGTTCATGACGGAGCGCGGAGCGAAGATAGTCGCCATCTCGGATTCCAAGGGCACGGCATACCTTGAATCCGGCTTTGACTACCAGAAGATGATGGAGACAAAGGCCGCAAAGGGGACAGTCACAGCCTACCCGGGCGCGAAGGTCCTGCCAGCCTCCGACCTGTTCGGGCTGAAAGTAGACGTGCTCATACCTGGCGCAAGGCCTAACGTGATCACGGACGCCAACAAGGCGGCTGTGAAAGCCAAAATCATAGTCGAGGCGGCAAACATACCCATATCGCACGCAATCGAGAACGAGTTTGCCGCAAGGGGCATACTCGTCATACCGGATTTTGTCGCGAACGCTGGCGGCGTGATATCCTCCTATGTCGAGCACATAGAAGGCTCCGAGAAAGAGATGTTTTCCATGGTCGAGGGCAGGGTGACAAGGAACACGCGCCTGATGCTTGAGAGGGCAAAGGGCCTCAAGACGCGCGAGGCGGCCCTTGAAATCGCCAAGGCCAGGGTAAAGGACGCCATGGAAAAGAGGGCGTAAATGCCCCCTTCCCTTTTTTGTTTTGCAGGAACTGGGGGCTTTTTTCCCTCTTCCGCCCCAAAAGCAAACCTTGATAAAACAGGAATGGCATAGAAAAGGAAGCCTCCTTCAGGGCTGGCTTTGGCGGACATGCCGCGCGCCCTGGCGGATTCAAAAATCATCATAGGAGATACCATGGTCCTTTGTTTCGTCGCACTTGCCGTATTCGCCGTGCTTTCGATATTCTCGGCAAAATACAGGCCGCTTTTCAAAAGGTCGTTGCAATGCGTTTTCCTGAAAGCCACGCTTAGGCCCTGCGACACGGGGCTTGACGAGGAGATAAAGGCGCAAAGCATAGCCGGGCTCATGAAGCTCTCCCCGAAGGCGGCAAACGCCCTAAACAGGCATTTCCAGGCATTCTCGTTCATATTCACTATATTGTTTTTCGCAAGCCTGTTCTTTGCCGCGCAGGGCATTTACAATTTCATGATATACGGCAACTGCAATGGCCTTGAAGGCGGGTTTTGCATATACTCGGGCATTGCCGGGAACAACCCGTCCCTGCTCAAGCCGCCAACAGACCTGAAAGGCATAACATATGGCAACGAGTCCGCCAACATAACGGTCGTGGAATTCGGCTGCTACGTCTGCCCGTACACGAGGAGCGCGGAAAACGACGTGCGCGGACTGCTTTCCAAGTACGGCGACAGGATTTATTTTGTCTTCAAGCCCTTCCCGCTTCCAAACCACCCCTACTCGAAGGAGGCGGCCATAGCCGCAGAATGCGCAAACGAGGAGGGCAAGTACTGGGAATACAGGGCGCTTCTCTTCGACAACCAGAAGGACGTAGAGGCCAACGGCACTGCCGCCCTCTCGGATGTCGCAGGCAGGCTAAACCTGTCCGGCTTTGAATCGTGCATGGCAAGCGGCAGGTACGACCCAATGATAAACGTCTCGGTATCCGAAGGCGACGCGTGCGGCATATACGGCACGCCCACGATATTCGTCAATGGGCAGGCCTTTGTGGGCGAGTCAGCGGCAAAGCAGGCAGAGACGAGGATACAGCAATTGTTGGCCCAATGAAGCTGAAGGCTTGACCCGATGGACGTAAAAAAAATAAAATCGGATTTCCCAATTTTCCAAAAGCGCCAGGGCCTTGTATATTTCGATTCCGCGTGCACCACATTGAAGCCGAGGCAGGTCATAGAGGCGCAAAATTCGTATTACGAGGAATACTCCGGCTGCGCGGGCAGGTCCGCGCACTCAATCGCCAAGAAGACAAGCGACGCGTTCGAGGCTGCGCGGGAGCGGGTGGCGCGCTTTGTCAATTCCAAGGGCGAGTCGGTAGTCTGGACCAAAAACACCAGCGAGGGGCTCAACCTGGTAGTCCGCTCGCTCGACTATTCGAAAAGGAAGAAAATCGTCACCACCAGGCTTGAACACCACTCCCTCCTGCTCCCCATAATGGAGCAGAAGAGGCGCGGCATCGCAGGCATGGGGCTCATTGAGACTGGCCCGGACGCGCTCGTTACAGAAGAGGCGGCCTCAAAGGCCATAGACAGGGAAACAGCGCTTGTGGCGATACACCACACCACCAACACCACGGGCATGCGCGCCCCGGTCGAGAAAATAATAAAAATCGCCCATGATAATGGCGCGCTTGTGCTCATAGACGGGGCGCAGGGCATACCGCATTCAAGGTTCGACTTCAGCAAGTCAGGCGCGGATTTCCTCGCGTTTTCAGGCCACAAGATGCTCGGGCCGACAGGAATTGGCTGCCTCGTTGGCAGGCAGGAGGCCCTCGAGGGCCTTGACACGTTCATGGTGGGCGGCGAGACAATAGACACTGTCACCATGGAATCGGTCGCGTTCAAGAAGGCCCCGAAAAAGTTCGAGGCGGGGATACAAAACTACGCCGGCGCGATAGGCCTTGGGGCAGCCTGCGACTATCTCTCAAAAATCGGGATGGCAAACATAGAGGAGCACGAGAAAAAGCTTGCAGCGGAGCTTGTAAAGGCCATCCAGTCAATACCCGGCTCAAGCATATGCGGCAGCCCGGACGCGGCAAAGAGGTGCGGCCTTGCATCCTTCAACCTGAAAGGCGTAAGCGCGCACCAGACTGCCCTGATGTGCGATTCGCTTGCGAAAATAGCGCTTAGAAGCGGCGTGTTCTGCGCCCAGCCCGCAATGGAGTCGATGGGCGCGGGCAAGGGAGCCGTCAGGGCATCGCTCTATATTTACAATGACATGGACGACATAAAGGCATTAAGGGAAACGCTTGAGAAAATCGCAAAGCTTGGGAATTAGCCTTTCACTGCTTGCAGCCCTGCTTCCCATAATACGGCGCTTCCGCTAATTCTTCAGCAAAGAGAAAAAGAAGAAAGGGAAAAAAGAAAAAACTCAGGAATATTTTGCCACTATGCCGCCGCTTGTGGTATGCGCCGGGAAGCCTGCCGGGTCGTTCTCGCCCTTATATTGCACATAGAGCTTGCCTGAGAACGAATTGCCCTGCTGCACCCCTGCCGCGTCGGCGCACGTGAAGTTTATCGCAGACTTGCTCCCTGCGGGTATGAACACGCCGGGGTTAAGTTGCACATACGTAGCCACTGCAGCGGCCGAGTCCTTTGAGCACTGGATGCCGGTAACGTTTATGGCATTTGACTTGCCGTTGTTTATCACGACATACATGAGCTGGTTCCCGCCCAGGTCCTTTGCGATTACCGGCAGAGTCTGGTCGCACCTGATGGCCGCATCGTCGAGGTTGCACTGCGCCGAAGGGCCGATGTTGAGCAGCAGCAATACTGAAATCACGATAACTATAACGAGCAATGCCCAGCCATAGGTCATTAAGTATTCCATGGCCGCTTGGCCTTTCCTTTCCATCAGTACCACCACTTATGAGTTTATTCCATTTATTTAAAATACTTCTTGGATTGCGACATGCTATACCAGAGATGACAGGAACTGCGAGAGAAGCGAGTTCACCGCAATGTAGATTATCAGGGACAGGGCCAGGAAAAGGGGCAGGTATTTCAGGCCTTCCGTCTTGGAGCCCTTCTGGATGACGCCTATGATAAGCGAAGAGAATATCGCGGTTATTACTGTGGTCACTATTGTGAACATGAAAAAGTCCGCGGAGCCTATAAGCGGCGGCTGGGGCCTGACAAAGCCGATCGCGGGGAGCTGGGACACGTCGGGCAGGTTCGCGAACACGTTTTCAAGTATGCCTATCAGGTTGTTTGAGACTGCAAACAGGAACGGCGCGCCGACCGAGGCCGCGAACACTACGAATATGACGTACATGAGAAGCGACGCCGCTATCTCCTTTTGTATGAGCTGGATGTTTCTCGTATCCGTGGCAATCTGGTCGAAAATATCCGCCATCTGGCCGCCCGACGCGAGGCCCTGCTTGATAAGCGAGACCGTGCGCCGGAGTATCTTGGAATTGTAGCGCAGGTTGAGCCTGTCGATAGCGGTGTTGAACGGCTCGCCGCCGAAAGTGCGCTTTGCCACCAGCTCGACTTCGCCGGAGAACTGCCCGAACTCGGGCTTTGCGGCGTACCACATTGCCTGGTCCACGTTCATGCCCGCGCGCACGTTTGCCGCCGCAAGCGTCAAGAAATCAGGGAGCACAGACTCGACCTGGCGCTTCCTGGATTCTATCCTCATAGACAGGAACACATAGACGAGAAGGGCCAGAAGCACGGTCGAGATTATGAACATCACGATTAGCACGAGAAACAGCATCGCGAACTGGTTGTTGGCTATGGACTCGCCAAGGACCTTGGCTATTGAAATGAACGCCAGGCGCGCCTGGACGAACTGGATTGCGATAAGCGTCGAGAGGAGGCCGCCCACGAGGAAAGCCACTATGGCGCCGCCCGCGAATACCTCGGCCGGGACCGACAGGCCGGCGGCGTCAAGAGTCTTGCCTATGTCAAGTATCCTGCGCCTTGAAAACAGCCTGCCAAGGGGCTCGAGGGGATTTTTCATTTCTGCCATTTGCTAAACCTTAGGGTTGTCAGGATATGTCGAATCTTGGCCGTGACGATTCGACCATTGAAAGGAAAATGAACTGCAGGACTATTATGAGGCCGAGTATGACCAAAAGCACCACGGGGCCGGATATAGCCACCCCGCCGCCGACAAAGGAGAGCAGGATTATGAGGAACGCGACGCCCAGGGACGGCATGATTATGCCGAATATCATGAAAAACATCACAAGCGGATTGAGCTTTTGCCCGTATTCCTTGAGCTGGACGACCTGCTCCTTTGAAATCTGGTCAAGGACAGATTCGAGCGATGACGCCACGTCCGAGCCGGAAGATATGGAGTTGACAATCTGGAGTATGACGCGGTTGAAAGACGAGGACGGGTTGTTGTCCGCAACCTCGCGCATGGCAAGGGACGCGGGGACGCCAAGTGTCACCTTCTCGACAATCCTGTTGAATTCCTTGCTGACCTCGCCGTAGTCCCTGGAAACGCCGACCATGGCGTCAAAAAGCGGTATGCCCGCCTTGATTTCGATGAGAAGGTGCCTGCCGGCGAACACTAGTTCCTGGTCGATCTTCTTGCCCCTCTGCATCGCACGCACGCGCGGGACCATCATTGCGTAGAAGAACATGATGACGTAGACGAGCGGCGCTGCGGGCACGAGCCAGAGAAGGTTGATGCCGTAGAACCTGAAGAAAACGCCCATGACAAGCAGAAGCGCAAGCGACAGAGCGATAGCGCCCATGAGGGATTTGCGTATGAATTCCGCGGGCGCGGTGTCCATGTCCGCCTGCCTGATTTCCTTTTTCAGGTGCGGGAAAAGACCTGCCACGGGCCGCACAAACGGGGCCGACACGCCCAGGGTGTCCGGCTGTTTCTGGCGCATGGCCCGGACAACCCCGCCCTGGTGGCCGGTTCCGGCAGAAGAGTCTGGCTCCATGGCCTTATTGGCTGGGCCGGGCTTGTGCTTTTGCTCTGGATTTGCCATCAGATTACCGTTTGTTTGTTTAATATTATATCAATCGGATTAAAAGCCTTGCCCACTTCCAAGGCGCCATGCGTGCTTTTTCATGCCCTGCCGCCCCAAGACGAGCCCTTGCCGCTTATCTGCTCAAACGGGTTCTGGTCGCGCACAAGGCCCGATGCTATTACGCCTGGCGGGAGGCCCCTCTGCTTGGCAACGTGTTCCCTGACCTTGAACCTGAACTGCCCGGGCGTGATGCCGCCCATGTTGAAGTTGTCGTAGAGTTCCGCCATGTTCTGCTTGGCGTAATTGGTTATCGTGATGTCGTCCATGTTGTTGATTTCGACAATGAGCCTGCGCTGCTCCGCGGGGCTTTTCACAAAGCCTTCCTGCGGGCTTGCGACCTCCTGCCTGGGCATAGCAGCCTCTTTTTTCTGCCTGCCGCCGCCGAACATGCCGCCAAGCAATCCCCCCAACAGGCCCTGTTTCTTGGTGTTCGGGAGTATTTCCTGCGTTGCCTGCATCTGCTTGGGGACAGGAGCCTGCTCCTCCTGCTCCATCGGCCCGGAATAGACCTGCTGCGAGCCGGAAGACTGGATTTCCATGGCAAGCTGTTCCTCCCTTTCGCTTTCAGCCTCGTACTGCCTTGCAAGCTCGTCGCGCAGGGCCCTGTTCTTTTCTGATATGGTCCTGAGCTTGGCAAGGAGCTGTTCCGAACTCTCCCTGGAATCCTTGGGGGACTTGAGTATGGACTCGTGGTATTCGCGGCGCGCCTGTTCAAGCTCGGATTTCATGCTGGCGTTCATCTGCGTGAGCCTGCTTTGGAAATTCTCGTGCTTTATGCCCTCGGTGCGCGCGGCCTTCAGCTTGGTCTCGTATGTGTCGCGGAGTATGTCCATCTCGCTTTGCATCTGGTCTGAAAGCCGCGTTATCTCCGACTTGAGCTTCTCGTCCGACTGCGCCTTGGCCGCCTCCACAGTCTTTGCCTTCTCGGCAAGCCTGGACTGCAATGCCTCGTTCTCGCGCTCAAGCTGTTTTTTCTGCTGGGCAAGGGCCTCGAGCTGCTTTTGCGTCTCCGCTTTGGCCTTCCTGCTCGCCTCTTCCTCAAGCCTGGCCTGCAATGCCGCCATTTTCTTCTCTATGCCCTGCTCCTTGAGCCGCGCCTCCTCCTGGCTTTTAGACAGGCGGGACTCGTACTCCTGCCTGATTTTTTGCGCCTCCTCGCGCGCCTTCGACGAAGCCTCCGCCTGGGCCTGCTCTATCGCCTCCTGGCGGGCCTTCATGACAGCCTGCTGGCTTTCGGACTTGACCTTCTCAAGCTGCGCAAGTATGCGCGCCTCCTTTTGCTCGGACTCGCGCCTCATTGCCTCAAGCTTGGCCTCATACTCCCTTGAAAGGGCCTTTTTCTGCCCTGAAATGTCGTCAAGCTGCTTTTGGATGTCCGCAAGCTTTTTCTTGCTCGTCTCCGACTCCATCCTGCGCTTGAGGTCGTCCATCCTGTGCTCGAGCTCTTCCCCGCGCTCCACGTTCTCCTTGCGCGCCTTCTCGACCTTTTTAGTGTAGTCCGAGCGCAGCTCCTCTATTTCAGCGCCCTTGCCGGGCGGCGCAATGGGCGCAATCTTGAGCTTGCCCGAAGCGTCCTCCTTGGGCTTTTTCTCCGCGTCAGCCACCGCCTGGGGCGATACTGCCTCGAGCTGGCTTTTGATGTCGCGGGCGATGTCGGCAAGGCTCTGCTTTTCAGGCTGTTTTTCCTCCTCCTTTTTTTCAGGGGCGTACGCCTGCTTGCCCCCGGCAGGCGCCGTGGGGGAGGTGGAGATGTAAGGCATCACGGGGACGGTGGGCATTTCAGGCTGCGTCTTTGCAGCCTCCGGGGGCATCGTGGTTATGGGCAGGGTAATTGACGGCTTTGCGGAAACCTTCTGCTCCGGCTTCTTGGAGCCCGGCTTTTCCTGCGGCATTTCCTTTGGAGGGGTTGAAATCTGCCTGCCAGAAGCCGCCCCCTTGCCAAGAAGCATGCTCGACGCCTCTTTTTTGGCAATCTCGGCGCGGTAGTCGCCTTCCGCCATGCCGGGGGATATCTGGCTGCCGTAGTAAATCGAAGAAATGGACTTTTCGGCCTTGGTGAAATGGGAAATCAGGTCGGCGTAGCTTATGCCCTCTATGTCCGTGTCGAGTATTTCCTTTGCAGGGGCGGCCTTGGCCTGTGCCTTGGGGCGCTGGGATTCGGCAGCCTTTTTTTCCAGCCCTTTTGCAGTCTGGGAAAGCTCCTCGAAATCCACGTTTTGGAGTGAATCCAGGGGCATTGGCTCACCCTTCAGCCTTCCATTCCACGTCCTTTTCGGCCGCCTCGATTATCTCGTCGGGGCTTATGTAATACCTCGAGACGATTTCGCCGACCTGGTTGACCTCGCGGTACTTGTGCTTGACCATCCAGTCTATAATGGAGGCCTTGTCAGCCACGTCGGAGTCTATCTCCTTTTGCGTCATGCCCGCGTAAAGCGAGAGGGTGCTTGCAAGAGTGAACATCTTGCCAGTGTCAAGCATCTTGTCGGACTTGAGGTCCCACCTCTGCAGGACATTGACGTCCCCGCCTTTTTGGACCTCTGCGAACTCGAGAGTGCGCCTGACATTGAAGCGGCGGTGCCTGAACTGCACCACGATGCCTGCTAGGGAGTCAAGCATGGCCTTAGGCACGTTGACAGGCGGGTTCGTAAGCCTTGAAATCGTCTCTGCCGCGTTGTCCGCGTGGATTGTGGCATACACGGAGTGGCCCGTGTGCATTGCCTCGAAAAGTATCTCCGCCTCGCGCTGGCGCCTTATTTCCCCGACTATTATCCTGTCAGGCCTCTGCCTCAGTGAATTCACGAGCAGGTCGAGCATGCCGATTTCGCCCTTGCCCTCCGCGTTTGGCTCGCGCGTCACCATCGGCACCCATTGCAGGAAGGACGGCAGCGTAAGCTCGCGCGTGTCCTCAATGGATATTATCCTCTGGTTTGCGGGGATGAGGCCCGCCATGGCGTTGAGGAAGGAGGTTTTGCCGCTGCCGGTGCCGCCCGAGACAAGAAGCGACAACTCGTTTTGTATGCACAGCCAGATGAGGGCCGCGGTCTTGGATGGCAGGCAGTTGAGCTCCACAAGCGTGGTTATTGTCCACGGGTTCCTGGAGAACTTCCTGATAGTTATAGTGTTGCCGAAGGCCGACGCCGGGGAGAGGGTGGCATTCACACGGTCGCCTGTTGACAGGTGGGCGTCCATGAGGGGGTTGAGCACGTTGATCTGCTTGCCGACCTTCCTGCCAATCATTGAAGCGTAGTCATATACGGCGTCCTCTGTGCGTATGCGTATGTTCGTCTGGCACCAGCCGTGCTTCTTGTGGAAAATCCAGACGGGCTCCTGGGACGAGTTTATGGCGACCTCTTCTATCTTGTCGTCGTGCATGAGGGATTCGAGGTCCCCAAGCCCCAGGGTGTTTTGGATTAGGTAGGACGCAAGCACCTTTTTGGTGTCTTCGGAGAGGGTGGGGAAATGCTTTGCCAGAAGCACAACCGCCTTCTGCTCGAACTTCATCTTGACCTCTTCGGCCTTTTTCGGGTCGATGATGTCCGTTATGTCCATCTTTATCGTCGTTACAAGCTCGCCTTTGAGGGTGTTGAGCACGAGTTTCGTCCCTTCGCCAAGGCCGGGGATTGAAATCTCGTAGAACGGGACCATGGAGGTCTTGGAGCGGGTTATCCTGACATTCACAGGTATGCTCTCGGAATTGAAGAAGTACTGGTCAATGACCCCGAATGACTGGGCGGCCTGGGCCGCAGGCATTTTCCTGGAATCGTCGGCTTCCATGCCCTTGTCGCTTTTCCTGCTCTTCTCGTTTGCCATATGCGCTACACCCTCTCTAGGACAATTTTGCCAAAATCATGCCTCTTCGTTCCATATCTTGCGTATGAGGTCCTTGAGTTCCTCGCGCTTCGCGTCGAACTCCCTGCCTTCGTTCTCGGTCAGCCGGTAGCTCTCCTGTATCTCCGCGGAGCGCTTTTCAACGGCCTGCGCCATCTGCGGGGTAGACGCCTGCAACTGGAGTATGGACGCCTGCTTGTAGAGAGCCTCAAGGCTCGACTCGAGCTTGTCCCGGCGCCTCTCAAGGTCCGATATAGTGTCGATTATGAGCTGGATTTCGTCGCGCCTGTCCGCAACCGCGTTGATTTTGGCCATCGTGTCCTGCGACGACTTGATTTCCTCCTCTATCTCGACCTTCTTTGAAATCACGTTGGACTCAAACGAGGATATCTCCGAGTCGAGGGAGGAAGAGACCGTGGTGAATTCCAGCTTGGCCTTTGCCAGGTCTTCGGTTGCCTGGTTGATTATGCCGGCAATCTTGGGCTTTGAAAACCCGCCCGATTCGACCTGCGCGAGCTGCTTTTCAACTGACTTGACGCTTGCGCGTATCTTTGAAATCCTGTCAGCGTATTTCTCGTAAATGTTGTCGAGCCCGGATTCCATCTTCTTGAGCTCTTCCGTCTTTGCGGAAAGCCTGCCGTTTTTAGGGTCGAGAGCCTTGTAGACCCTCTCGAACGACTCGCGGAGGGACGCCAGGTCGTCCTTCGACTCCCTGACAGTGGCAAGCCTCGACCCTATATCGGAGCTTATCTGGGACTTTCTGGATTCGAGCGCCGCGGCCTTCTGCTCGATAGCCGGGGCAGCCGCAGACACCCATGTGAGGTAGACCTTGGTGAACTTGTACTCTATCCTGATTATGCCCTCCTCCTCAAGCACCTTTGCCCACGATTCCACGGTTTCCGGGGCCAGGCTCAGTTCCTGGGAGGCTGCCTTGAGTTCCACCTTGCCCTTTTCATGGATAAGGCGGATGAGATTGTCAACTCCTGTGGAAATTAGAAGGTCGTCAAGGGCCATGCGAATCAGTGGCATTTGAAGCAATATAAATATATGCCCATTAAAGCAAACCCCATAAATCAATATAAAGCAAAAGCCAGCAAAAGCAGGTATTGCTGCGCGCGCCAGGCAACAAAAAGGCGCCGGACAAATTTTGAAAAAAATTTGCCCGCATTGCGAATCGCCAGGCGGCAGGCAAGGCAATTCGCATTAAAATGCAAAAAACAGGCACAGGAAAATGGCAGAATACGAAATATTCATATCGCGGCTCGAGTCCGGGCCACTTGACAGGTTCAAGAACCAAAACCTGCTTTTGAAAAAGTTCGGGGAAGAGGGCCTCAAGGTCTACAATTCGCTCGAGCAGACCACCCAGGCAAAGGCACTGATGGAAGCCACAGGCATGCCGGAGGAAAAGTTCGTCACAATACTGGAATTCATGGAAGAGAACGGCATAATAACAGTGTCGGAAACGCCGCCGGAGCAGCCGGCAATGCAAAAGGCTGGCAGGGAAATAACCGCTGAACCTGAAGAGGAGCCTGAAAAGCCAAGGCCGCGGCAGGCAAAAAAGAGGATAGAGCCCGAAGATGAAGGGGAGGAAGGCCCGGGCGGCATGATAAAGCCGATAGGAATCGAGCCGGAAGGCATGGAAGAGGGCGCGGGCGAAGGCCAGGAGGAAGGCGAATCCGGCGCGCAGGGGGAAATGAACGAGCAGGCGGAGGAAATAGCCCCTGAACCGCAGGAAAAGGATGAAGCGGAGCCCGGGCCGGAACCAGCCCAGGAGCCCGAAGACCTGCCTGAACCCGATTCAGGAGGCGAAGAAGGGCAAGGCGGGGGGCCTGTCCAGCCGATACATGAAGACGAAAAGAAGCAGGCGGCAGAGGCCAAAATCAGCAAGGAGGACGAGGCTGCGCGCGAAAAGCTCAGCCCGATTGAAAGGATAATATTCAACAAGTACGGCAACACGGGCGTGCTTGTCTACAAGCTCATAGACGGGGAGAAGACTGCCGAGGAAATCATGCTTGAGACCGGCTTGTCGGAAGTCAAGCTGGTCGAGATATTGGAGTTCCTTGAAAGCCAGGGCATAATCAAGCTTGAAAAGCCGCAGGCCGCGCAGCCAGCGCCGCAGGAGGCGCAGGCGGGGCCTTTGGAACCAGGCGAGCCAGCCGCTGCGCCCGCAGAAATGGCAGCAGCCCCGGGCCGGCCACCGGCACAGCAGGCGGCAGATGCGGGCCCCGAACCGTCCTTCAGGCCAATGATAGACGAGAAGGAGAGCATCGAGGCGCCCCCCGGAGTCGCGCTGTTCCCGGACATCATACCCATAGACATACCAATGCCCGCGCCGCTGAATCCCATAAGCTCCGCTTCCGTCAAGGCAGACCTGTTCCTGAAATTCAAGGGCGCGGGATTGCAGGTCTATTCAATGCTTGACGGCAGGCGCGACGTGATAAAGATTGCCCTTGAGGCCCGCCTGTCCCTGCCTGAAATCGACCAGGTGCTTGCCATGCTTGGCAGCAAAAAGGCGGTCTATTTCAAGCCGATGTCAAGGGACGAGATAAAGGCCGCCTACGGGGAAGACGCGCTTGCGGTCTATAAGAAGTTCGGCAGGGAGGGCGTTATGATTTACGACCTGATTGGCAAGGAGCCGAGCCTGCGCGACATAGTGGTGCGCTCGCAAGTCGAGCCACACCACGCTGTTGATATCCTGCTGTTCATACATTCCATACTCGGAGTGGACATGCCGCTTAACAGGGAGGTCCTATACAAGCAGCTTGGGATTTCCTAGAAAAATATATTAACAGGGATTGAGCGAGAATACCATGGGCAGAACAGGGCAAGTATTCATATTATTCACAATCTCGGTTCTTTTTGGCGCCATTTTCGCGCAGAGCCTGCCCGTTACTAGCGGGCTCATCTTGCATTTCAAGGCAGATGCCATAGCCCAGTCGAACAACACCGCAGTTTCCACTTGGGTCGGAAGCCAGGGCTCATTGAGGAATGCCACGCAGGCAAGCTCCGCCCAGAGGCCGGCGTATCTCACCAATATTAGAAACGGGCTCCCGGCAGTGCTTTTCGACGGCACGGACGACTACATGTACATCAACAACTATTCCACGCCGATTGCGTTCAAGAACATCACTTATTATGCGATATACAGGACCCTGAACCAGACTGTCAGGAATGTAAATGGCAATGGCCAGTTCAACAGGCTCGTCTCAATAACAACGCTTGCAGGCATGGATTACCAGGACATACATTTCCTCATCGAGTCCGATGAAATCAATGGCGGCAACTGGCGCATGGACCAGAGGGTCCTTACGGGCAACGGCTCCTTGAGCAATGGCATCTTCGGGCAATACGTGACTTCAAACACTGGCGAATACGGGGTAGACCAGAGCTACCCGTACAGGGGCTACCTCGCGGAATTCGTGGTGTACAATCGGACCCTGAACTCGAGTGAAAACTCTTCAGTGTACAACACTCTTGCGACAAAATGGGGATTCCTGTCCCAGCCGGCGACCACGGGCTTTGGAGGCTCGAGCACGAATTTCTCGAACATAAGCAACCTCGCGGACGTAAGGGGCCTGGTGCTTGAGGCAACAGGCAAGGGCAAGATAGCGTTCCCACCTACATACAGTGTCAATGCGGCGGGGCAGAACTATACAGGCCAAATCCTGATGGGAAACGGCTTCATATCCGTGAACTCGTCAGCCCTGCATTCTTCTTTCAATTCCACTGCAACGCTGACGATGAATTTGAGCGGGGTCTATTCAGGCACTGCAGCGCCGACAATTTATTATTACGAGCCGTTCACCTCCAGCCTCGCAACAATATTGCAGAACGGCACAGCCTGCGCTGCGCCAAGGTGCACGGGCGTGGCGTGGAATTCAAGCACGCGGATTCTCACGTTCAATGTGACTGGGTTCTCCGACTATGGCGCGAATGGGTCGGCAAACTATAGCGGCGCGGGCGGCTCGCCCTCGAATTCAACAGGCACCCTTGGGATAAACATCACGTCAACAAACCAGATAGCGGTTTATACGTCAAATGGCATGAATGACAGCACATTCAGCTTCGTGCCAGTCACGCCGCCTGCGGCAGGCTCGATTACCCTAATCTCGAACCAGACTTCCAACACCACAGGCGGGGAGCTTGGCTTCCTTGTGGAGAACCAGGGCAATGTCAATGTCTCAATCACAGTTGCGTCCGACAAGGACGCGGCATCATTCATTGGCGGTTCCGCGCCACTGTTCCAGATGTTTGGCGGAGTGAATGAAACCGGGGCGTGCCCGTCCCTGAACGAGTCAATGCAGTCCCTGTCAGCCTCGGACATAACAATATGCCCAAGCCTCGCATACGCGGATTCGCAGGACACTATCTGGGCATACGTGCTTGTGAAAATAGATTCCGACAGCCCGCCCCAGACGAGCACGGCTACATTGACTTTCACAAGCACGCAGGTGTGAAAATAAAAAAAAGCGCAATGGCCTGAAAAAAAATCAGGCGCTTATTTCTTTGCAGAATAAACCTGCCACGCGCTCCACAGGGCCGACAAGGTCGCTATGAAGAACACGCCTTCAAGCGCTACGTCGGGAAGCGCGACTGAGAACAGCTTCGCCGTGTCGTAGACGACGTATATGGCGAACGTCAGGGCGAAGCCGAGCATGAACTTCTTCTGCTTGTCGTATGCCGCAAGCAGGCAGAGGACAAGTATCGCCGCCTCGAGCGCTATTGAAACAAGCTGCAGGTAACCCATATCCACACCTCTCTGTTTTTGCCCGATTCCTGAAAAAGAAAAAACATGAAAATCAATGCTGCTGCAGAATAAAAAAAAGGGGATGGGGAGCCTAGTCCCCGGATTTCCTCTCCTTCACGCGCTTTTCCACTATGGCGTGGTGGGCCATGAGCCTTATCGCGTTCACCTTTATGAAGCCCTGCGAGTCAGTCTGGTCGAACCCGCCCACCTCGTGCATTGAGCCGAAGTGCTTGTCGTAAAGCGACGACGGGGATTCGCGGGCGTGCGTGAACACGTTGCCCTTGTAAATCTCCATGGTCACCTTGCCGTCGATGTATTCCTGGCTCTTGTTCATGGCCGCGTTCAAGAAGTCCATCTCCGGCGAAAACCAGTAGCCGTTGTAGACAAGCTGGGCGAAAATAGGGGAGAGCATGTCCCTGATTTTCATGACCTCCCTGTCCATTGCTATAGCCTCAACGTCCCTATGGGCCGCAAGCAGGATTGTGCCCCCGGGCGTCTCGTAAAGCCCGCGGGATTTAATACCGACGTAGCGGTTCTCCACCATGTCCATCCTGCCGACGCCGTTTGCAGCGCCGAGCTCGTTTGCGTACATGAAAAGCTCCAGCGGGTCGGTCTTCACAGTCCCGTCGGTCTTGTTGTGGATTTTGACGGGCGTGCCGTCCTTGAAGAAAACCTCGAGCCATGTGCTTTTCTCCGGCGCCTTGTGCGGGTCCACGGTCCTCGAATACACGGAGGGGTCGGGTATGTGCTCGGGCTCCTCGAGTATGCCCGCCTCGTGGGAAATGTGCATCAGGTTCTCGTCCTCGGAATACGGCTTTTTCGTGGTCGCCTGGACGGGTATGCCGTGCTTCTTGGCATAGGCAATCATGTCGTCCCTGCCCTTGAACTCCGCGAGGAATTCCGGCATTTTCCACGGCGCGAGAATCTTTATTTTAGGGTTGAGCGCGAGATAGGTGAGCTCGAAGCGGACCTGGTCATTCCCCTTGCCCGTGGCCCCGTGGGACACGTATTTGGCGCCCTCTTCTTCCGCAACTTTCACCTGGTATTTCGCAATCAGGGGCCGGGCGACCGAGGTGCCTAGGAGGTACCTGCCCTCATAGACGGCATTGGCGCGGATTGTCGGGAATATGTAGTCTGTGACGAATTCCTTTTTGAGGTCCTTGAGCACGAATTTCGACGCGCCGGTGGCATGCGCCTTTTTCTCGACCGCCTTGAAGTCCTCCTTCTGCCCTATGTCCGCGGAATACGCGATTACCTCATAGCCCTTCTCGACGAGCCATTTGAGTATGACAGACGTGTCAAGGCCGCCGGAATATGCGAGCACCACTTTTTCCTTTGCCATTTTGAAAACCTCCCAAAACCGAATAGGACTGTGTGGATTTGGTTTGGATTGAAACCTATTTAAGCGCTATGTCACAAATGTGACATTATTTAATAATTATGCAACAAATAAGATATTGAAAAGGGAGCGGCGGGCAACATGGCAAGATACAGGAACAGCGGAAAAACCAACGCGGCGCGGGCTGCGCGCGAATACCTGGCGCAAAACCCCACAGTCGAGCACATGGCCGCGCTAGGGCTTGCCAATTCAAGCGCAATAGCGCGCCTGGTCATGCGCGAATACGGCCTCGGGCTTGGCTCGCTTGGCGCAGTGAAGGCGGCGGTGTCAAGGTACAAAAGCTCGAAGGAGGGGTATCCCTCGCTTGAGAAGACGGCGATGGAGGTGCTTGGCTCAAGCTCCGTTTCCTTGCGCTCGAACGTGGTGGTGGTGGCGTCAAGAAAGACGCTTGACGTGCCCGTGATAGTGGTGTCTTCTGGCAGGAGCTACATCACAAGCATAATAGACAGGAGATACCTGCCGCGCGCGAAAAAGGGCGCCATGTCCGTAAACGAGGGGCTCGCCCTCATATCAATTTCATCGCCGAGAAAAATCAAGGAGACGCCCGGCGTGGTCTGGCTCGCCCTCGAGGCCCTTGCAAGGAGCGGGATAAACATACAGGAAATGAGCTCCTCTGGAAACGACACCATGCTCGTCACAAGCGAGTCCGACTCGCTTAGGGCTATGGAAGTCATATTCCGGCTCTTGAAGGGCAGACTGTGAGGCTAAGGAAAGGAAGGGGGAATGGCAACGGCATCCGAGGCAATGGCATCCGAAGCATGAAAAGATAACTTGATATTCATTCAATGGGTTGTAATTGGCATGAAAAAGGACGTCCAGAAAAAAAACAGGCAGAACGCAAAGGAAGCGGCGCTTGCAAGCATTGAAATGCTCGTGAATCTCGCAAAAAAGGAAGCCGCCTCGGACCCTGCGCTGGCGCAGGAATACGGCCGCATCGCGTTTCGGATAGCCCAGAAGGCGCGCTGCGGGGTGCCAAAGAGCTTCCAGGTCGCGATTTGCAAGAAATGCTTTTCAGTGCGGCATTTTGGCAAGAACACAAAGGCAGTGCCGGACACAAAGAGAGGCTCGGTAGTATATATCTGCGCCTGCGGCGCCAAGCAGAGGTTCTATTACGGGGACATGCCAAAGAAAGCCTGAAGGCAAAACGGAAAAAGAACGCGTCCGGGCGCCTACTCGCCGTCCGCAATAGCGTTGCCCACTATCCTGTTCTTGAAGTCGTCAGACGCATTGCTGTTGAATTCATAGAGTATGCAGCGTATGCGCTCAATCCTGTCGGCCTCGCCATCGAAGCCCGATTCCCTGTAACCTTCTGCGCGCTTGCCGAACCATGTGCCATAATCCGAGCCGTGCCCGGGCCTCTCAATCCACTCGGTGTTGCGCCGCAATGTCTCAAGTATCATCTCGATAGTCGGCTTCGACTTGAAAAAGTACGGCACGTCCGCGAGCTTTTGCTTCATTTCAAGCAGCAACAGCACGTCCTTGTGCGACAAGTCGAAGTCGTAGGAAGCCTGGACAGCCTGCGCCACGTCGTCATAACTCAAGCCTGAAATCCTGTGCTGGCTTGAGAGGCTCATGGAAATGGAGTCAATCATGTTCGCCTTTTCCTGCTGGACTTGCAGGTGGTGGCGCACCCCGAGAATCGTAAAGCAGGTTACGCTGGTGGCAAGCGAAATCCCGATGAAAAGCATCCTTGCCCTTGAAATGCCAAGATGTGCCGCAAGGCCGGTCGTTGCAGGCTGGCCATTCCGGCCAATCCTGAATATCTTTAGCCGGTTGTTGGCAGGAGAGCCGGAAACAGTGTTGGATTTGAAATCCTTTTGCGCGTTTGACATGAAATTACCGATTCGCAGCTTATGCAATCATGCGGCTTGCAGCATTGACACTAAGCATGTTTTTCAGTGAAATAATGGCCCAGAACTTCTTTATAATCCTATTCAAAGGCCGCCCTGCCAATCCTGACAATGTCAGAGCCGCATTCAAGCGCGGCCTTATAGTCCGAAGTCATGCCCGCTGAAATAATGAATCTCCTTGAAAACCTCACTTGCGCCTCCTTCCTTATTGAATCCAGGAGAATGAAGGCGGCCCTTGACTTTGAAATGTCGGAGGTTTCAGGCCCCATGCCCATGAAACCGACCACGTCGATGCCCTTTGACATGGCATGCCCGCACGCGTCCAAGGCAGCGGAAGGGGCAAAGCCGTGCTTGGATTCCTCGCCGCTGACATTGGCCTGGATGAAGCACTTCGGCCTTTTCCCTGTTTTTTGCTGGCATGAGGCTATCCTGTCAATGAGTTTAGTGGAATCCACGGAGTGGATGTAATCGAAATTCGCGGCCGCGTCGCATGCCTTGTTAGACTGCAATGTGCCAATGAAATGCCATTTTATCCTGCTGCTTGAAGCTGCGGCAGTTTTCATGCCATGCCCCGGCTTTCCCGTAAGCAAAGCTTCAACCTCTTTCATTTTAGGCAGCGCCTCCTGCATCCGATTCTCGCCGAAATCGCGCACGCCGGCGGAATATGCCTCCACGACCTCGGCTGCTGTGCGGTTCTTCGACACTGCGACCAAGAGCGCCTTTCTGCCAGGGGCAAGGCCGGAGATGGAAGCATCAAGCGCCGAAATATTGCCTTTTATTGACATGAAAACCCTTCCATGATATGAAGGAGCAGCAAAGAATGTAATACTATCACGCGGCAAGCAGCAGCAGGGACAGGAACCAGCGGGCGGGCATGCCGGGGCAGCGGGCAAATGCCCGAGGCTGCCCCCGAAACCGGCCCTGGCTGGCAAGATGGCTCCCTGAAAAAGTTATCCCCAATGTTTAAATACCTGAATGAAGGAAATAATCAGGCTATTTAACTGGGTATTTTGCTTAGGTACTTTGAGTTAACTAGGTTAAAGACAGTGCGATAGAAAAAAAAGCATAGTCATAGCAGCGCGGCAAGCGCTGCGGTTTTAGGTGATAGAATGGTTACAGTTTACGATGTCAAGCCGAACGACCTGATAGGCAAGGCGGCGGCAAAGCTCAAGGAAATGGGCATTGAAAAGCCCGCATACCTCGACTACGTCAAGTCCGGCGCAGGCAAGATAAGGAAGCCTGCAAGCCCTGATTTCTTCTACCACAGGTGCGCCTCCCTTTTGAGGCAGGCATACGTCAACGAGTCTGTCGGCGTCAACTCCCTCAAGACGCACTACGGCGGCAGGAAAAAGCGCGGCGTGAAGCGCGAGAGGCAGGCGGACGCGGCAGGCGGGATAATCAGGCGCGGATTCATGGCGCTTGAAAAGGTCGGCCTTATCGAGAAGAAAAAGGTAGGCAGGGGCATAACAGGCAAGGGCAAGAAGCTCCTCGACTCGATTGCAAAGGAGATAAAGGCAGGGGAGAAGGCATCCTCCTGAAACCAAAGGGGACGGATGCGCCATGATGCAAGAGGACGCTGCGGCTGACGACCCGGCGATGCAGAAAAGGATTCGCGAAAGGTACGCGAAGATGCAGCAGGCCGCGGAACTCGAGGAGCAGAAAAAAGCCGTGCTTAGGAATTTCCTGGCGCCGGCGGCCTACGAGAGGGTCATGAACGTCAAGATAGCCAACAAGGACCTCTACGACCAGCTCGTCAATTCGATAGCATACCTCGTCCAGTCCGGAAGGATGGCGGGCGCGAAGATATCCGACGAACAGGTTGTCAGGCTGCTTGAGAAGATGACTGCCAAGCGCGAGACGAGCATAGAGTTCAGGCACAAATAATCACGATTGAAAGAATTGAAAAAATCAAGCAGGTGTTTACTGATGGGCAAGAAATCAGCGCAGAAAAAGGCACGCCTTGGAAAGGCTCTCAAGCAGAACAGGCGCCTTCCTATATTCGCGGTCGCAAAGACCAACAGGCGCATAAGCCAGAACCAGAAGCGCAGGAGCTGGAAAACCCAGAAACTCGGCTACGAGAACTAGATATTTAACAAAAATCTGCATAGGGAGTGAATTATCATGGCAACAGACAAGCTCGAGCGCATTTACACGGTCAATCTAAGCGGTGCATACGGATACCCGAGGACCAAAAGGGCCATAAAGGCCGTTGAAATCCTGAGGGCGTTCATAGCAAGGCACATGAAGGCCCGCGACGGCAAGGTCACGATATCAAACGCTGTCAACGCGCTTGTGTGGGGCAGGAGCATCCAGAAGCCCCCGCGCAGGGTAAAGGTCAGGGCAGTAAAGGAAGGCAGCGACGTCAAGGTGAGCCTTGTCGACGAGAAGCAGGCCAAGGTGAAATTCGCCACAAAGAAGAGGGCGACAGCCGAGGAGAGGAAGCCAAAGGCAGCGCCAAAGAAGGCAGCCGAGGCAAAGCCCGACACTGCAAAGAAGGAAGACAAGCCCGCGGAGAAAAAGGACGCCAAGGCGCAGCCTGCAAAGGCCGAGCCAAAGGCGGCCGACGCGGCTGCCAAAAAGGCGCCTGCTAAGAAGTAGGCGCCCCTTCAACCGCTGATTTTTTTCTTTTCCCCTTTGATTTTTAGCATGCCCGGCACACCGGGTTTCCCAGGTAATTCCAAATGGCCCTTGAAACAACTGCTTTTGACGGAAACCCGTACGTGGGGATTTTTTGCGCCACCAGCGAGAAAATAACGCTTGCGCCCCACTCGTCGCACCCAAAGTTTCTCGAGGCGCTTGCGTGCCTTGGGACCAAGATAGTCAAGACCACGATAATGGATTCCAACCTGCTCGGGGTCTTTTGCGCCATGAATTCCAACGGCGCCATAGTACCATACGGCATAAGCGACAGCGAGATTGCGGTTCTCAAGGCCGAGGGCCTCAACGTGCTTGTTATGAAGGACGCCCACAACGCGATAGGCAACAACATATGCGCCAATGACAAGGGCGCCATAGCCAATCCCGAATTCATAGACCACGACCTTGGAAGGATTGCCGACTGCCTCGGGGTAGAGGTCGTCACTGACAGGGTGGCAGGGTTCGACACTGTCGGCTCCGCGGTAATGGCCACGAACAAGGGATACATCGCCCACCACGACGCGTTGGAGGACGACCTGAAGGACCTCGAATCGATACTCGGCGTTAAAGGCGGGGTCGGGAGCCTGAACATGGGCTGCGGGTTTGTCAGGGTTTGCGGGCTTGGGACGTCAAGCGGCGCTGTGGCAGGCGAGGCGTCAAGCGGGTTCGAGCTTGCCAGGCTGTCCTCGGCCCTCGACATAATTTAAATATTGGGGCATGGTAAAGCAATAATGAGAATCGCATTCATCCAGGCGCGCGGGCGCAAACGCCCGGGCCGATGGGGAAATAACGGTTATTGAGGTGCATATGCATGAAATTTTTTGTAGAAGGCGTCATGACAATCGCGGGCAAGGAAAAGAAGTTCCTCAAGGAAGTCAGCGCGCAAAGCGAGAAGCTTGCAAAAGAGAAAGCATTATCTATGCTTGGCGCCAACCATAAGATACCAAGGACGAAAATCAAGGTAAAGCTTGTGGAAAAGGTGTGAGACAATGAGCGACGACGAAATGAACAGGCTTGTTTACGAGGCGCAGCAGCTGCGCGGCCAGGGGCAGCAACTCCAGGCGCAGCTCGAGTCCATAGAGGATTCCATTTCCGAGGCGCTCTCTACCATTGACGCGCTCAAGGAGTTCAAGAAGAGCCCCGAGATGTCAATGGTCCCCGTAGGGAGCGGCGTTTACATGAAAGGCGGCAAGATAAAGGCGTCCACGGTCCTCATTGGCGTGGGCGCCAACGTCATTGTCGAGAGGCCGCTAGACCAGGCAGTCGCGACCCTCGAGAAGAGGATAGAGGCAAGCAGGAAGCTCTCCGAACAGATACAAAAAGCGCTTGGCGACATAAACTCGAAACTCGAGGAGATAGACAACCGCGCCAAGAAGATGATTGAAGAAGAAGGGGCCTGAAGCCCATGTTCGGACTGCTCAAGAAGAAGATTTCCGAGTTTGTTACAGGCCTGACTAAAAAGGAAGAGGAAAAGGCCCCGGAAGTCCAAAAAGAACCTACTCCACAGCGCGAGCCTCCAAAAAAGGATGAGCCTGAAGAGGAAAAGCCGGTTGAGATAAGGGAAGAAAAGCCCAAAGAGCGCGCAAAAGCGCCTGAAAGGCAAAAAGAGGCGCCAAAGCCTGCCAAAGAGCCTGAAAAAGAAGAGAAGGCTCCTGTTTTTGAAAAGGAAAAGCCCAAAGAGCGGAAGCCGACCCCTGCCGAAAAGCCAGTTGAAAAAAGCGAGCCTGAGCGCCATGAAAAGCGCGAGGCAAAGCCGGAATCAAAGACTGCAATTGAAAAGCCTGCACCAAAGCAGGAAATGCGCGTTCACGAAATCCATGTTAAAAAGGAAAAGCCAAAAGAGCCTGAAATAATCGAGGCTCCAAAGCGCGTTGTTGAGAAAAAGCCAGACCCCCAAGCGCGCACTGAAAAGCCGCAAGAAAAGGCAATTGAAAAGCCCGTTGTGCATGAAAAAACCCCGGAACCGCCCGCAAAGCGCGAGGAGAAAGGGCCAGCCCAAAAACGCGAGGAAACAAAGCCGCAGCAGGCCGCGAGGCATGTGCAGGAAGTGAAAAAGCCCGAACCGCCGGAGGAATTTGAAAGGCCGCAGGCGGAAAAAAAGCGCGAGGCGCCCGCCCATGAAGAAAAGAAAACTGCGCAGGCCCATGCCAAAAAGCAGGCGGAAAAAATCGAGCCTCTCACGCCCTCTTCGGAGGCGCCAGACCTCTCCAGGCTTGAGAAAAGGGCAGGGGGCGAGGACAGGGCAATAAAACCGAAACTCAATATTGTTTCCACCATCACCTCCATATTCTCCGACCAGGTCACCATCAAGGAGAGCGACGTTGCCGAACTGTTGGACACTCTTGAACTCTCGCTTTTGGAAGGCGACGTGGCATTCGAGGTCTCAAGCGAGATTGTCCAGTCCATAAGGGGCAAGCTAGTGGGCGCCAAGGTGCCAAAGGGCAAGTTCTCCGACTCCATAAAAAACGCCATACGCTCCTCGCTTGTAGAGGTAATGTCAAGCGCGGGGGAATACGACCTGTTCGCAAAGGCGGACAAGTCGAAAAAGCCGTTCAAGATCCTTTTCGTCGGGCCTAACGGCGCGGGCAAGACGACCACCATGGCCAAAATAGCGAACTCGTTCATGAAAGACGGGAAAAGCGTGGTCTTTGCCGCATGCGACACATTCAGGGCGGCTGCGATTGAGCAGCTCGAGGTCCATGCCCAGAGGCTTGGCGTCAAGGTCATAAAAAACCAGTACGGCTCCGACCCGGCGTCCGTGGCATTCGACGCAGTTAAACACGCGCAGTCCAATAACATTGACATTGTGCTCATAGACAGCTCCGGCAGGCAGGACACGAACGCGAACCTGATAGCCGAACTGAAGAAAATGGAAAGGGTCGTGAAGCCCGACGCCAAGATTTACATTGGCGAGAGCCTGGCAGGAAACGCAGTCATCGCCCAGGTCGGGGCGTTTCGGGAAGCAATAGGCATAGACGGCGTGATTCTCACAAAGCTTGACTGCGACCCTAAAGGCGGCAGCGCGATTTCAATCACAAAGGCCACAGGAGTGCCCATAATTTTCGTGGGCACCGGACAGAAATACGAGGACATAAGGAAATTCGCCCCCGACGAGATAGCGGACGAGATGGTGGCAAGCTAAAAAACATGCGATGCCTAACATGGTAGAGTGAAAACATGGCGCTTATAACAGTCAAATCGGACGAACTCGAAAGGCTTGCAGGTGTCAAGGCCGCCAAATTCGAGGACCTTCTCACGGCCATAGGGGTGCCGGTCGAGAGGATAGAGAACGGCGAGCTTGACCTTGAGATAACCCCGAACAGGCCCGACCTGCTTTCAGTCGAAGGCGTGGCAAGGGCGATTGCAAGCTTTGAGACTGGCAAGGTCAGGGAATACAAGGCCGAGAAGTCCGATTACAAGGCTGCAGTCGACAAGTCGGTGCAAAAAGTCAGGCCGTTCATAGGCATGGCAGTTGTCAGGGGCATAAAAATAGACGAGGAATTCCTCAAATCGCTGATTTCATTGCAGGAAAAGCTCCATGACACGATTGGCAGGAAAAGGAAAAAGGTCGCCATAGGCGTGCACGACGGCACGAAAATCAAGTTCCCACTCACGTACAAGGCAGTCGCAAGGGACGCGGTAAGTTTCGTGCCTCTCGACATGGGCGTTAAAATGACCCCGGGCCAGATACTTGAGAAACACCCCAAAGGCATTGACTACGCCCACCTAGTGGGCAAGGAATGCCCCATGATTGTGGACTCCAAAGGAGACGTGCTCTCGTTCCCTCCAGTCATAAACGGCGAGCTGACAAGGGTTGGCGAGGGCACGGACAACGTCATACTTGACGTCACGGGCACTTCAAGGGATACCGTGATGCGCGTGCTCAACATACTCGCCTGCGCATTCGCAGACAGGGGCGCGACAGTTTACTCCGTAGACGTGGGAGGGCAGAAATGCCCGCAGTTCGAGGCGGGGGAAATGGACTACCCGCAGGAACTATGCGAATCCCTTCTGGGCCTGAAACTCAAGGAGTCCGAAAGGAAGGCGTATCTTGCGAAAATGGGATTTGGCTATTCAAAGGGCAAGGCCCTTGTCCCGCCGTACAGGGCGGACATAATAAGCGGCATAGACATTGCAGAGGACATAGCCATTGCCCACGGGCTCAATAATTTCAAGCGCACATTGCCAGACTTTTTCACGCCTGGGAGCCTTGACACCTCGCTTGATGCCATGCACAGCGCATTGACAGGCATGGGATACCTTGAGTGCTCGGGCTGGATACTGACTTCGGAGAAGAAAGAGGCGGGGGCGGGGCTCGACCCGAAAAAGAGCCTTGCTATAGCCAACAAGCTCACAGAGGATTTCTCGCATGTCAGGCAGTCGATAATCCCGAACCTGCTTGAAGTTCTCGCGATTTCGAAAAACCAGCCATACCCCCAAAAGATATACGAGATTGGGCCAGTATGGGCCGGGGCAGGCACGCAAAAAAGGCTTGCGGGCGCGATAAGCCACCACAAGGCGTCCTTTTCAGAAATGAAATCCGCCCTGAAAACCCTGTTTTATGAAATGGGGCTAGATTTCGAGACAAGACCGCTTGCCGACGGGTCGGGCACCTACATAGACGGCAGGGCTGCGGGCATTTATCACAAGGGGAAACAGGCAGGCTCTTTTGGCGAGATACACCCGCAGGTGCTAAACAATTTCAACCTTGAACAGCCTTCCTGCGCATTCGAGATAGACATGGACAGGCTCTGACTTTTTCTTCTGCATGGCAGCAGGCACCCGACGATTGAATTTAGCAATCCTTGGCTGGCTTGCCAATGCCTTCTAGTAGCCAATCCCCGGGAACACGTATTGGGAAGGCGGCACTGTCTGGTTGGCGTATTCCTGCACCCCTGGCGCCACATAGGGCGTGATATTGACTCCATCGGGTATTGAAAATGCGCTGTCAGAGACATCAGCAGGTACAAATCCGGTTATTATTATGGACCTGACGCCAAGCGGGTCTTCAATCTGCATTGAAAGTGGCACCGGATATGAAGTGTCCATGCAGAACATGTCCATTTTGCCGGTTGCCTTGACAAAATAATACCATACGCAGTCACGCCCGCCAGATTGCACGGTTTCATTGCGCGCGTAGAAATAGCCCTGCGGGAACACGTTGGCGCTTGGCAAGCCTGCAAATATCACAGCCGGAACAGAGGAAGACAAAGCCCCGGGAGCTTCGCCGGGCAAGCCCTGCGGCTCCTGCACGGGCGCAGTGGCATTTTCAGATGCATTGGCCCCTTGCGAATTGTTTTGCATTGAGGATGCATTGGATTCCATTGAAACATTCTGGCCTGACGAAGGGCCTTGCGCTCCAGCCCCTTGCGAAACAGTCACATTGCCAGATTCGTTTTGCGCCGGCGAAGTGGCGTTTGAGAGGTTCTGCTGCAAGCTTGCCAAAGTTATCGGATGGTTTATGCCCGCCTCAAAGCCCGAAGTGGCAAACGCAGCCTCTGGCACGAGTTTCTCAAGCTCGTCGTAAGAAGCGCTTCTCGCAAAAGTGTTGGAGAATGAGTCGAGCGCCCTTATGGTGCCAGCCATAGACTTTTCAGAGTAAAGGTAAAGCCTGCCGTTCTTTTTTATGAAAGTTATCGTGTCCCCGGGGGGCTGCTCCGTTGGCTTGTAAGCCACAGAGCCGTTCTTATACCAGAAATCCCCGCCACTTGTGAATCCGGAATACGATATTGTTTCCCTGAAATAATACGAATTCGGCATGTTTGCGGTCAGGTTATCAATGAATTCAGTTCCATTGACAAGAACATAGGCGGCAATTGCAGGCGCGCTTGCGCCGCCTGTCGAGGCATTGCCCACGCCATTTGAAGTTCCAATGGATTCGTTTGCCTGGGCTTCGGGCTGGGAAGCCGCCGGGGTTCCCTGCGATGAGGGCGGGTTTGCCGGCTGGACTGCGGGTACCTGCTCGCTTGGAAGCGAGCCTGCCTGGGAGCCTTGTGCCGCGCCTTGCACTGACCCATTTGGGCTTTGAGGCGCTGCCGGCGACTGGGTTTGCTGCTGCGAGCAGCCGGCCATGAATATGGCAAGCATGGCTGTCATGAACAGTGCGGTTATCAAAAGCCTTTTTTTCAATGCCATTGCGGCTACACCCGAAAAAACTCCCGGACTTGTTATGTTTTCATGCTTTTTAATGGTTTTATGGATTGGAGGTTCCCGGCACCAATGCGCGCGCGCGGGCATATCATTACAGTCTTGTTGCCCTTGTCAACCCTGAACCCGAACTGCGAGAGGAACTTGCCAAGCACGCCCTTTTTCCTCTTTTTTTCGACAAGTATGCCGAAGAGTTTTTCTGAAAACGCCCATCTGCCCATTTTTTTCTGCTCCCTCTTGATTTTCCTTGCAAGAATGGAGGCATTGGAAAGGGCGGCGGGGGAATCAAGCGCCAGTGCCTCGACCATGGCCTCGTCGTAATCCTCCGGGTGCTCCTGGAAATAATACACAAGCGCCTGGGCAGTTGAGACCTCAATTTGCGCAAAGCCCGCTATCTCCTGGCGGGCATGGGTTGCGATATAATCCTGCGCAGACGCTGAAATGCCAAGCCCTGATGAAACGGCCTGCGATTCAAGCCCGGATATGGCCAATGCGGATTTTTCAATGTTCCCAAGCGCGTTCGAGGCGAACTGGGATACCGTGTGGCTGTTTGCAACGCCTTCGCTGTAAGCATTGTTGAGGGCGTTTGCGGCGAATTCCTTTGCGGACATTGAAAGCTTTGCGCCCGCCGCCGCCTTGGACGCGCTTGAATACGCCTCGATTGCGTCATCGTAAATTGAGCGGAGGACTTTTTTCGCCTCCTTGTCATCTATTTTAGCCTCCACCCTCTTTTCCATTGGCGCCTCGGCGCGCTTCGAGCCAGTCCCGCGCACGCCGAGTATGTCTTCCCATAATGCGGAGGAATAGGCAAGGCCCAGCCTCTCTGCGTCCCTTATCCTGCTGTCCGAGAGCCTGAGGAGGTTTTGCACCTGCTTGTCCTTTAGCTCCGGGTTGCTTGAGAGCATGTTTATTGCCTGGGGCGTTATCAGGTCAATTCCGGCAAGCATGGACTGGGAAGCCAGGGCGGGCTGTTGCTTGTCAAACTGCTGCCTTGCAAAATCCTGCGTCAAGGAGGACTCGTTGGTTTTTTGCATGCCCTGCTGCATATTCGCTGGATATGCCTGCCAAGATTTTAATACCATAAAGGAGAAAGAGAGGGCACAGGATGGCAACTGCGGCAATGCAAAAACAGGACAGCCATGGAAAACCATTGCCTTGCAGCCAAAACGCGGCCAGTCCCGGTCTTGATGGCATGAGATACGCAATTGTGGCTTTTGTGGCATTCATGCTGGTTTTTTCAGCCGCCCATGCCGCGCTCAATGTCAAAAACATTGACATTGACGCCCTCACCTCCCAGATTGAGAAGCTGCTTAATGAGCAATACGGCAACATGACCACGATAGGGACGCAGGTAACAGGCATAAACATCAGCGGGCTCAATGTCAGCGCCCTCAATGCCACGGGCGGGGTTTCAGGAGGGGTTGTGCAAGGCGGCGTAATCCCCGCCAACAACACCACGGGGCAGGGGGCTTCACAGCAGGGCTCATATCAAATCCCGGGGCAGCAGCTTCTCGGGCAGGACCTCAAAAAGCAGATAATCAATGTCATAATAATAGCAAGCATCCTGTGCTACATATTCGCAGCTGGCAAGATTGCCGACTTCCTCCAATCCGGCGGCAAGGAGATAACGAAAAAAGAGGCATTAGTGGCGCCTTTCGCGTATTTTGCCGCAAGCGCTTTCGCCATCCTGTTTTATTTCTCATCAGGGCTCTACGCCCCGCCCCAGGCGACACCGGTGACCCTTGGGTTTTACCTGATACTCATACCCGCCCTGATAACCCTTGGCGCAGGCACTATAGTCCTATATTCGTTTTTCCATGACAGGCTCAACCCGGCAAGCTGCTTTTCCCTGTCGATAAGGATAATCGGCGCGCCCATATTCGACGGGATAAAGGGATACTGGACTGCGCTTGGCGCGGCAGTGATAGTGGGCGGCGTTTCAACAATATCCTTTTTCTCAAGCGGCGGCAACATGGCGCTCGCCACAACTGATTTCCTCTACCTCTCAATAACCGTGTCGCTGTATTTCATATACAAGGCCGCGGTTGCATTGTCTAACGAGGACAGGGCATCGAGCCTTACGACCCTGCTTTTCATACTCTCTCCGAGCATAATCAGGGTTTTTGCCCGCGACATTGCATGCGCAATCATTGGCGCAATACCCATCAGGCTCTTTAGCGCCTGCCCTCTTGCTGCAGACCAGCAGACAAGCCTCGCACTCTCGCTTGCGGCCACGTTCATTGTCCTGCTGCCGCTGATTCCTATAGCATACGCCGCGCTTGTGAATTCCTTGAGGGCCATTAGCGTGCTAAAGCTGCTTGCGGCAAAGGAAAGGGCGCAGGCGGGCGCTGGCAAGCCAGCCAAGGAATAGTGATACTGCTAAAAGACCCGGGCGCTAATCCTGCTTTTTTTCCTGCAAAGACTTGCCAAGGGCTATTGAAACCGCATGGGCAAGGCTTTGTGAATCCGCAAGGTAATTTCCGCAGGCTTCAAGGAAAGAGACAAGGAGATAGGCTGCTTCCGCGTGCGCAAGATTGTCGCCTTCAACAGGCTTGTAATCTATTGAAACATAATCAAGGGCAAAGTCAAGATTGTAGCTTTCAATGTGAGCCCCATGCTCCAAAACCCGGTTTTTGGAGCAGAGTATCCTGTCCTCAAGCAGCTGCGCGCTGTCAAAACCGAATTCAAGCAGGGAATCGTAGGTGCCTGACAAGTCGCCCTTGTGCGACACTGCAATTGATATTGAATCGCCACGCCTTGTTGCGAGAGCGGCGGGTTTGCCATGCATTTCATCAGAGCGCCGTGCTGGCTTTGCAGCGCCGGAGCCGGCCGGGCGCGAATGCAGGTTTCCAGAAGCCCTTGCAAGTCTCATGGGAAAACACCGATAAATTTACATGCGAGCCCTAGAACCTAGCCTTTTTTACTCGCGTGCTTGCCGCCTTTGGGCTTTAGGACAGATGCAGTGGTGTTGCTGGCTGCGTGGTGCATCTTGTCAAGCGCTATCATGGAAGTTGCTATGTTTTCCTCGCCAAGCCCGAGATTCCTCAAAAGCGCGAGCATGGATTGCCTGCCATAGCCCCATTTCTCCATGAGCGCGAGTATGTGCACAATGCTTACCTGGCTGCCAGGGGACGCCTCCGCCTCCCTGACTATGCTTTCAGACTGGTTCTGTGTAAGCCCCGACTCGATAAGCCTTTTTGACAGAACTCCGGAGTCAAAATCGAATTCCATGCCACCACACCCGATAGTTATTATGCCTTCCTTTTCCTCGCCTTCAACGTGCTTAACAATGAACGAGCCCGAATCCCTGCCTGCCCTGCCTGAAAAGGACAGGTGGACTGCGCACGAGCCCACTGGCAGGCTTGCTATCCTATTGCTTATCAGGGGCGGGAAATTGAACGCGCCCTGGATATAGTCCCGCTCGTCAGAATTTATGGCCCTGAAGACAAACGACGTGCCGGCGTTTATCAGTATGGACTTGCTTATGTCAAGTGCAGACTGGGACGCGACAATCACCCCGAAACTGTATTTCCTGCCTTCGCGTATGATAGTGACAAGGTCGCTTTTGTCGTCCTGCGCTATTTTCCATGCCTCGTCTACTACGATGAGAAGGGCAAGCCCCGGCTTTTCCGAGAACTCCACAGAGCGCATTTTCTGGCGCAGTGACTGGAGTATGGCAAGCCCTGCCATGCTTTTTATCTGGTCTGTCGGAAGGGCGTGCAGGTCTATGCAGACAAGGCCCATTGAGCCAAGCCCGGACATGGAAAAGCTCGTTTTTGTGCCATAGGAGTCAAAGGAAGCGGAGCATATGTCAAGCAGGCGCGCGTATGCAAGCTTCGCTTCCCTGCGCTCCTGCGCGTCCGATGACTTAGCCTGCTTCTCTATTTCCAAAAGCGCGCCTGAAAGAGTAGGGAACCGGGAGTCCTTGCCAGGCGTTGAATCTGGCGAAAGGCCGCAGGATTTGTAGGCGGATTCAATTGCCTGCCTTGTCACAAGCTTTTGCATGGGGCTGGAATCAATGTCCGTGAGAACTGACAGGGATTCCATGACTTCCCCGATTTTCATGGAGGTCTTCATGCCTGAAAACTCGAGTATGTTTATCGAATCCCCGGAGCCAAGGGAAACCACTGTGCCTGAATTAGCCTTGACCCATGGCGCGTATTCGCCTGTCCAGTCGAGAATGACGCAGTTGGCGTCCCAGGCAAGGCTAGCCCTAGTGACTATTGTCTTGACAAGGTATGACTTGCCGCTGCCGCTCATGCCAACGACCACGATGTGGGGGTTTGCAATAGGCTTGAAATCCCAGAAAAACGGGACATCGAAAGTGTCCGTCCTGCCTATGTATATGCTCTCGGAAGGGCGGGACATGAGCCTTGCCGCCGAAGGCTGGTCGGCCTGGGAGAAAAACGCCCTTACTCCTATGTCGCGGCCAAGCACGCGCTGCCAAATCATTGCTCCTCACCAAGGAAATCCGGCTTTGCCGGCTTTGGGACAAAGAATTCCGAGTCAAAGCATTCAAGCATCTCGTCGCCTCGCGCATGGCGCATTGAAAGGCCCATTGAAGCCGATATGGAAGCAATTGCCTGGGACATCTGGGACCTGGCCTTGGAAACAGCTTCCGCCTGGGTGATCCCGGTGGCGCTTGTCATGGCGTAAAAGCGCGCCTCCATAGGCTTTTCCCCGCCTGCGAGCCTGTCAAGCATCTTGTTCCACATGCTGATTTTGCGCTCTATGCGCGGCAGTTCTGGAGAATTGGGGTTCTCCGAGAGGAGCCTTGACTTCTCAAGCTCCGCCTGTGCCCTTTTTGTCCTGATTTCGTCCATGTTCGCGGACAGGTCAAGGGGCTTTACCATCATTGAGAACTTGACAGGCAGTTTAAGCGAGGTTATGGCCCTCTCGAAATTCCTCGAATACGCCTCGACATAGCTTGCCGGCTTGTCATCAAGCGATTCTGCAAGCTCGCCTATTGCAAAAGCGCTTGCCATGTACCTATCAGAGGCCTTGCGCACAATTGCGTCGCGCTGGGGCACCACTGAATAATTGCCTATTTTTTCTTCCCTGCCGGCAAAGCCGAATAGCAGGGCGATTACCGAATCGCCATGCCGCCACATCACGTAAGTCAATAGGAAAAACAGGCCCGCAGCCGACATAGCATAGGGATTGGCAAAGGCCGCCGCCCATGCTACGCATATTGCCGACGCGGCAAGAAGCGCGAAAGGCGCGTACCTTTGCATTTCGTTTTTCATAATCGCACCCCATTAAGAGTATTTGTATACCGATGAGAGGCCTTCAAGGTCGAGTGCGCCTGCAAGCGCAAGCGCGAACGCGAGGCTTAGAATGGCAGAGATTAGCGGAAGTATGGCGAATGCCAGGGCGCAATAGGATGCGAGAGACCATGCAGCAGACGCAAGGGCATTGGCGGCGCTTGTCAGCTGCCCGGATGAAAAAGTTGAGCGGACAGTGGAGAAAAAGCCCGTATCATTGGGGTCAGCTGCGAGGGCAGGGGCTGCATAGTCATTGAATGATTTGGATGCTTCCACAAGCTGGCCGGACTTGTATATGGCCGTGTCGACAGACTGGGCTGAAGCTAGGGCGCAAAGAGGCATGATTGAGATTGACGCGAATGACAGTGCAAGAAGCAGGCTTCCAAGCCTGCGCGTGGGGTAGAATGCCCTAAGGAGGAAACCGGCAGGGAAGCCTATCGACATGGCAAGGGAGGAAAATGCCCCAAGCGCGCTTGAATAGAGGCTTGCGGCCGCGAAAAACGCATATATGGCGTCAAGGGATTTTGAAAGCGTTGAGGCGGCTGAGTCAAAGCCCGCAAACGGGCTTATGGAGGCTCCCGGGAGGTTGACTGAAATGCCTGCAAGATACCCAAGCGCCATCTGCGAGGAGAGCAGGCTTTGCGCAGCCTGCTGGAGGCTCATTGCCCCAAGCGAGTATTCGCATGAGGCAAAGACCGGGGCGAGAGGGGTGCTTGACATGTTTGAGACCAAAGCCGAGGCCACGGTACAATTGGAAAAAACGCTTGAGCCAGAAGCCGCATAAGAGGAAGAATAGTCAAGGTAAACCCCGTTAATCAGGGCTATCATGCCAAAAAATGCCCCGAAAAGCGCGGCATTGATTACTGATGCGAGAAGCTCTTCCTTGCCGAAACCTGAAAGCCTCCGTGAACGGAGGGCAAGCCCGATGCCAAACGCGATGCCGCCGGCAAGTATGGTTATGAGTATTGCGGCGAATGCGGCCTCAAAGCCCGCAGGCATCGGGATAGTGGAGCCTGGCGTGCCAGATAGGGAAAGAGAAAGTGCGTTTATGGACTGCGCTTCCAGGCCTGCCAATTATCCACCCTGCCTAGGTTAGAAGCTTTGCCGCGTTGTCCCTTATCGCGGTAGCGGAGCCCCAGACAGCCCCCACAATGAGGCCGCCGATTACAAGGCCGATAGCGGCAGTCTGCCATTTGCCCTTGACTTCAGACGGCTGGGTCTGGGCAAGGCCATAGACTATGCCGCCGGCAGTGATTAGCATGAGAGAGATGATAGGCGCAATGCTTGAGAGAACACCGGACCACGACAATAGCAAGTCATATATGAAAGCCAATAGACCACCCTTGCATATGCATATTTGTGTGTGATTTTTACGCAGTTCGTGTTTTTAAAAGCAAGCGTGGCGATATAAAAATTATATCTAAAAGGAGTGCCGGGAAACTAGCCGAGCCTGACGCCTTTTATCCGCACATGGGGGCCGCCGTCGCCCACAGGCACGTGCTGGCCCGACTTGCCGCACATGCCAGTAGATGTCGAAAAGTCGTTTGACAGCATTGCCACGTTTTTCAGGGTTTCAAGCACATTGCCTGTCAGGGTGCAGTCGCGCAGGTGCCTGCCTATGTCGCCGTTTGAGAATTCAAACCCCTCTTCTGCGGCAAAAACGTAATTGCCAGTAACCGGGTCAACGCTGCCGCCTTTCATGCCTTTGAGATAGAGCCCGTTGCCTGATTCGAAAAGCTCCTCCAGTTCCATCTGGCCGGGCTTTATGAAAGTGTTGCTCATGCGCACTATAGGAAGCTCGTAAAACCCGCCAGCCCTGCCATTGCCGGACGGGGATACTCCAAGCTCCGAGGCAGATTCAAGGGAGGTCAGGTAGCCGGAAAACACGCCGGAATCGATAATCGTGGATTTGGATGCGAGGACGCCTTCATCGTCCATCGCGTACTTGCCATAGGCATCCTCAAGCGGGCTGTCGGTTATTGTCACTAGTTCCGAGGCTATTTTCTTGCCGAGCATGCCGCCAAGCACGCTGCCCCCGGATGCCACAGTGTCGCCCTCGCTTGAATGCCCCACCGCCTCGTGTGCAAGC
The DNA here is from genome assembly GCA_041650395.1 of Candidatus Micrarchaeia archaeon. GTDB lineage: Archaea > Micrarchaeota > Micrarchaeia > Anstonellales > VGKX01 > JAKALW01. Next base: position 394,788 of record JBAZLG010000001.1, read on the forward strand.
GTCCCTGCAAGCTCCCCGTCAATCACAACGTCAAAAACCCCTTTTGGAGGCAGGGCGCTTGTAAGCATTTTTTGCGCGCGGGCAGCCGCCTGCGCTGAAAGCTCGTGGGAGCGCGAAATGCCCGCAGTTGTGCCCACCTCGCCGCAAGTCTCATGGGCGGACTGGATATTGTCGGCGCCCTCCTTTGCCACTGCCTCGTAAAACTCCCTGTGGCGCAGGACCGATTCGGTGGCGTAAAGCCCGGCATTGTTCATCACTGCCTTCCTTGAATATACGAGATTGACTGCCACGCTTGCGGAATCAATGCCTTTTGAGCCCTCCATGGCCTTTGCCGATTCCTTTGCCATTTTGAGAAGCGCCGCAGGCTCATAATCAAGATACCCGGATTCCAAGCCAAGCTCATGCCTGCCCTTGTGGACTGGCACGTGTTCCGGGTTTATCCGGGACTTGCCCGGGCTTGCACTGGCAAGCGAGAGTGCGCGCGCCGCGCACGCTTCCAGGCTCTCCTTTGAGAGGGAATTTGTGCTTGCAAAGCCCCACGAGCCGTTTTCAAGGAAGCGGAAGCTTGCGCCAAAAGAGTCGTTTGACGTGCAATATGACTCGGATTTTGAATGCCTCGCCTGCGTGGCGGAGGAGAAAATAACCCTGCAGTCGCAATAGGCTGCCTTGGAGCCGATGCGCAAAAGCACTGCATTGGCAATGTCGCAGAAATTGCCAAAATCCCCTAACCCTTCGCTTCCCATCTGATAAACACCTGTTAAATTGCCGGTCGCCTTGACTGTTCAAGCCCAGCCTGTCAGTCGGATACCCAGGCAGGCACGCCATTGTCGACAATAGTTTTCTGCGGATAGATTAACATATCTTGCGGAACCCTGAACTGGAAATAGGCAGATGCCATTGCAGGCCCTGAAACCTGCACTGTGCCGGAATAGTCCAGATATGAAAGCTCAAGAACGCTCTCGTTGCCGCGCCTTACGGACACGGTTCCAATGAAGGGCATTCCCACCTGTTCCTGCCTGCCGCCTGCCTCAAGCGTGAAGTTGTAGAGTTGGCTTGGGGCAAGCTCGTTTGGGGAATAATCAATCCGGCAACCCTGGCAGTTTTCTACTGTTATTTTCTCTAGAAACTGCTTTGGATAGCTGAAACTTGCAGCCTTGCCAAGATTGGAAAACTCGAACTGCCCCGCCGCATCGGCGCCCTTGAAGTAAAACACAGGGCCGAAATAGGCATTGTATGAGCCCGACTTGCCGGAAATTGCAAGAAGCGAAATGAATCCCGCAGAACTTGCAGTGTCGGACAGATAGGGCCCTATGACATAAACGGACGTGCCATTGTCCCCGGAAACCGCAGGGCTGAAAACCGCGCCGCCAAGGGCTTTTGCGGCCTCGCGGGCCTGATATGCAGGCGCAGGGCTTGCCTGGAAATCCCCTGCGGGATGGAGAAGATAGGGCGCGAGAACCGCAGCTATGGCAAGCACTGCAAGAGCGCTGAATATGAAGCCTTTCACGCCTTTCCCGGGAATTTCCATTGGCACATCACTATTGGAATATCATTGCCTGCACACTGTAACTTTGGCAAACCCTGCCGGCACGCCGCCTGCAAGGGAATACGCGCCCCCATTGCCGCCGCCTTTGCACTGGCATGCCATGTTCGAGTCAAGGGCAGGCGCGCCGTTGGCGGAATAATAAGTCACCCTGCCGCACATTGAATTTGATTCATAAGCCTGCTCGATTTGGGTGATTGACGCGCCCTGCTGCAGCATCATCAACACGTCGGAGGCGAAAATGCCCGCGGGCTTGCCATAGAACTGGTAGGCTGGGGCCAGTGGCATAAGCTGGAGCGCAAGCGCGAACAGGGCTATTGCCACTGCGACGTCTGAAACGAATACGAATGCCCTCATCTTTCCCAGACCTCCAATTCGAGAATGGCGCTCTGGTTGCCATAAAGGCCATTGCGCCTGAAAACGGATTTGGAGCCGGAGGCGGGAGGATTCATGCCTGCCTGGCCTACAAGCCCCGAAGGCACAGAGAGGCTTGCTGAAAAGTCATAGTTCGAGGCGCCCTGCAAAAGCCCGAGCTTTTTCCTCGCAAGCTCGTAATCGGTTTTCGAAAGCGTGAAAAAATCCTGCACCGCCGCAGCGTCAAACCTGCCGTCAAAGGCGCCCGAAGCCGAGCAGAGCCCGGCCGCCGCGGAGGCGGCCTGCATCGACGCGTCCAAAAGCGCGGCATTGCGCGAGGCTTGGGCCTGGAGGGCCGAGTGGGACTGGCTTGCGGAGAGGAAAAGCGCGAGCGCGGTCGCAAAAAGGGCCGCGGCGATTGCGAAATCCGCTGAAAAAATCTGGCCCTTGCGGAATTCAGCCATATGGCATTACCTCAAGGTTGCCGGCAGAATCAGAAAGAAGAGCCATGGGGGATTCAAGCACGCGGGACGCGTTCGAGCCTGCCAGGCCTATGCTTATTGAGTTCGCGCCTGTCACGCAGCTTGCCTGATAGCCTGAATTTGAAAAGTCAATCCTGGAACCGTGCAGTGCCGCCTGCGTGCCTGGCGCAAGCGCGGCAGTGCGAATCATTGCCCCGTGGTTTGACAGGGCCGCCTGGGCGCTTTTGCAAAAGTAAAGCACTCCCGACTGGAACTCCTGTTCCCTGCCCATCATGGAGGAATCCTGCTGGCTTGAGAGGAGCACGTGCGCGGAGGCGAGGAAAAAAAGCGACGCTATTGCGGCAATGGCGAGGAATTCCGCGCTTATCTGCCCCATGCGCGCTTTTAGGAGCTTGCCCATTCAGCCACCCTCTGAAACCAAAACCGAACTGCCAGATGACGTGAATACCAGCGTGTGCGGGCCGGAAGCCGGGCTTATTGAGCCTGAAAGCTTCGCTGCCGACTTGTAATTCACGTCCACGAACCTGCCATCGCCCGTATCGAGCCTGATATTCACTGTGTTGGAATTGAAACCAATAGAGGAAATGCCTTCCGGGAACTCCACCTGCATGGAATATGCCGTGCCAGAAGCCCCGCCCGAAACCCCGTCGGCCGCGAATGCCATGGACTTTGCGAGGTTTTCGCACGCCTTCTCGCGCCACTGGGATTCAAGCCCCGAATACGCGCCATAGCCCCATACAGACGCCGCGAGCACAAGGCCCATGCCTATGGCCACTATTGCCAGAAGCTCTATTGAGTTCTGCCCTTTTTTGCACGCCTTTCCAATGCCCATGGACAACATCCTTGAATAGCAAGCCCTGCCTGACTGCACCCCGCTTAGAAGCCCGTGTCTCCGAACACGGTCTGGCCAGGGTAGGCGACAACGCCCGAGCTTGTGATTTTCACAGGCGCCATTTTCTTAGAATGGTCAAGCCCGCGCATTTTCACGACCTCGATCGCGAAATCGCGCACGTCCTTTTTCCTGATAGAATGTATGACTATGAACCCGTCTGCGAGGTATTCGAGCCCGAAGCGGGACTTGACGTCCCCCGACGCGCTCTGGCGGGCCTCTGATGTGAGCATGGTGGTGCATCCCCATTTTTTCAAAAGCGACATTGTCTTGAGGAAGGATTCCCTGCGCCTGTACTCGCTTTCGGAGAGCAGGACAAGGCTTGTCACGGAGTCGATGACTATCCTCTTGATTTTGTTCTCCTCGATTATGTCCGCAATCACCGAGCCGCTGTTGATGAACTTGTCGACCTCCGTAGGCGGGAATTCCATGAATTTCAGCTTGCCCGACTTCTCAACGGGCTCCAGGTCAAAGCCGAACTTTTTCATGTGGGAGTATATCCGCTCCTTCTGCTCTTCAAAGGTGATGTAGAGGCCGTTCTCATTGAACTTGGTGATGCCGTTGTATATGTACTGGATTGCAAGCGTGGACTTGCCGGAACCCGCCCCGGCAGCCACTATCACGGTGCTGCCCTGCTCTATGCCGCCGCCGCACATCTGGTCAAGCCCCGTTATGCCGGTCTGGATAAGTTTCTGGTTCTCGGGCATGATGAATCACCTTATGCTAGTATTTTCGACACTTTCTCGGCCGCCTTGCCAATGACTATGAGCAGGCTGCCAAGCCCGCCCTTGTCGTCCACCACGCAGGCAAGGACGGAATCCTGCCCGGCGCCGACGCAGACTATAGAGCCTGCGTCGCAGTCGCATATGACCTGCTCGAACTCGCCCCTTTGCATCTCATTGGAGCACATCTCCGCGGTGTTTGCAAGCGCCGCTCCTGACAGGGCCACCTGGCGCAGGTCCAGCGAGGGGGAGATGTTGGATTCTATCAGCGCCCCGTCGCGCCTGATGATGGCGACGCCTTTCACTGCCTCGTAGAGCATCAGGTCCTTTATGGCGGATTTGAGTTGCGGCCTGACCGGGTCCTCCACAAGCCCCATAGCGCTTTCTGCGTTTTCCATTTGTTGCACCATTCACGTGATTTCCATTCAGTCGATTTCAAGCCCGTTGGCCCCGACCTTGACAGGTATGCCTTTCTGGGCGCGGGCGGCCTGGAAGTATAGCTTCAGCTTGCCGTCCTCCCTGCGTATCTCCATTACCTCGTCCATTAGATGCCGCAGGGTGCTAATCGCCTTTTCATCGTGCATTTCCGATTCCAGAAGGTAAATCACCGTGGCGCCCTGCGACTTGAGCCTGGCGCCTGTAACCTGAACGAACTTGAAGACCACTTCGGGCTGGTTGTAGAGAAGCAGGGTCGATAGGGAATGGAAAACCGCCCTTTTCTTGAACGCGGGCGAGGATTCGGACATGGCAGTGTTGATTGCAATCGACAGGTCGTTTAGGGAATTCGGCCCCTGCACTGGTATGTCGTTGCTTGAATCCTCCTTTTCCTTGCCGATAGTCCAGCTGTAGCAGTCGATGTAGCGGACCTTGGACCTGTCCGCGGCCTTGGACCTTCCGTATTCTGCCGCCTTCGCCGCGATGGCTGAAGGCGACATGTCGGTGGTTATGAAGATGAGGGACTCGGACTCCCCGGACGAGTCGAGGAACTGGATTGCGGCAAGGAGTTTTTCAATGCCGGGCGGGGCTATGACAAGAATCATCGAGTCCTGCGGATACCCGCCTTCAAGCAGGACGTCAAGCTTTGCAATGCCCGTGGCTGCCCTGTTTTTCACATTGGGCATGTTGTAGTCTGTAATGTGCATTCCCATCGGGGGAAGGTCAAGAGGCATTGGCATGAAAAGATATTGGTTGGGGTTATTTATAAAATAATTTATGAGGATGGGCCCGTTATCGCGCCAATGGCGCCTTTGAACGTGTCAAAGGGCAGCGCGCCTGCGAAGAAAACGCCATAGCCCGCGCCTTCGACCTCGACCACCTGCACGTCCACCTGGCCGCCATACTGCTGCGCCGTCTTGTCGGCAAAGGCGGAAATCCTTGAAAACGCGGCAGGCGATTTGGAAGTGCCATAAACCACGAACGAGGGGGTGCCCTGGACGCCAAGCGCGTAGCCTTCGGACTGGTCTGCCGTAACTGTTTTCGACGTGGTGCCATTGCCAAGGCAGGAGTTGAATGATGCTGTGTCAAGCCCAAGCGAGCTAGCATAGGATTCAAGGCTTTTGGAGTCAAGCGCCTGCTGGGAGGCAAAGAGCTTGTCATGGTAATCCCAGAACCTGCCCTGCAGGCTGGCGCATTCGGCTGCCACTGCCGCCTGCTGCGCATAGGGATGAATAGACTGGAGTGGGAAATTCTTGTAATATATCGAAACAGTGGATGGGTATGCCTTCTCAAGCTGCGCTATAATCGGGACTGCCATTTCGCAAAACGGGCATTGGTAGTCCGAGTATTCGACCACAATTGCCCGGGCGCCTGAAACTGCGCCTGCCGGCTGCTTGCCTTCAAGATTAATGGATATGGGGTTCAGTTTTGGGATTGAACCCGCAGGCGGGGCAGAGCCGGTGCCAGATTGCTGGCTTTGGCCTTGCAAGCCCTGGCTGCCAGAGCCCGAAGAAGGGGCTTCCGGCTGGCCTGGAAATGGCAGGCTTATGCCCATGCCCTTTGCAATGTACAGCCCGAAAATAGATACAGAAAGCAATATGGCAAATGCCACTACTGCCCAGAAGAAATAATCCGGCTTTTGCTTGACAGGGGTTGAAGGAGCGGCAGGGAGGCTAACCGGCTGCAAGGCAGCCGGGGTTTTCACGGGAGAAGGCGTTTTGGAAGGCTTGCGCTGCCCTGGAGCAATTTTGCTGTTTTGCATGCCTGTTTTTTTTGCCATCAGATAAGCACCCTTGAAACCCGTGCCGCAACCTGCTTGGAATCTGTAAAAAAAGAAATCAGGTTGGAAAAAATAAATTAAAAGAGGGGGAAAACCCCCAAAAAGCGCCTTACTGGGCAAGCAGGTTGTCCACGTAAGACTTCAGGGACGAGTAGACTGCCCCGTTTGAGAGAATCTGGTTGTTCACAGCAAACGTGGGAGTGCCCTGCACGCCTGCCGCGTTGGCCTCGCTGTTGCTCTGCGTCACAAGGCTGTCGTATGTGCCCTTGTCGATGCAGTCCATCATCTCCGTGGTGTTGAAGCCCGCCTCTGCGGCGTACTTCTTCAGGTTGGCGGCAGTGAAGTCGCCCTGGTTCTCGCCCTGCTGCTCGGAAAAGAGCTTGTCGTGCATTGTGAAGAACGCCTCGTCGCCGCCTATCGCGCGTGCGCAGAAAGCCGCGTTTGCCGCGTCAATGCTCTCCTGGCCAAGGAACGCCATGGTATGGTAGACAAAGCGGATTTTGCCTGTCTTGGCGTAGTCATTTGCCATCTTGGTCGCAGTGCCCCTTATGGAGTCGTATTGCGAGCCGCCAAGGTCCCTGCCAAACACAATGCCGCAGTACGGGCACTGGAAGTCGGCGAATTCGATTACTGTCACTTTCGCGTCCTTGGGGCCAATTGCCGGGTCGGAATTGACAAAAGACCAGTCGCCTGTCGGGGCCTGCGCCTGCGTGCCAGTGTCCTGGCCGCCCGTGCCCTGGTTGCCTGCCGCGCCCTGGTTCGCCGCTGCCGGCGCCGCCGTGGTTGTTATGTTGACCTTGCCAATGGCCTCGACTATGGAGCCGGAGGAAATGTAGATTACCGACGCCACTATGAGCGCGGCAATCACTATAGAGACGGCAAGCAGCATTGTGCCTGCCATGTTATCGGACTGTCCATGCTGACTATGACTTTCCACTGAAAACACCTCGCACAGATTAGGTCTATCCACACACGTGTTTAAAATAATACCTAAAAGGTATTAAATCGATAGGCATGGCATGACGGCCTGATGCGTGCCCTATAGACCCGGCACTTCTTTGAATGGATAAAATTAAATATTGTATCCCTATTGTAAGTTTGCCCCTTGCCCGGAAAACAGGCAATGGGCCTGCGCTTGGCAAATAGCCTATTTCTTTTTCTTTTCCTCGAGCGCGCGGACAAGGTCCTCGGGGCTGCGTATTGCCGCTATTTCCTCGTGCGTGAGCATGGGGATGCTCCCAACGCGCTGGCGGCCGGACGTTTTTTTCACTATGAAGAACGGGTTTGCGCATATCGCCTTTGAGAGAAGCTCGAACTGGGCGGACTTGCGCTCCAGGGTCCTCATGTCCCTGTCGCTTTCAGAGACCATGCTGACCCTGCCGGAAGCGTCCTTGCGCCTGCCCGAAGCCCCAGACGACGAGCCCACTATGTCCGCCGGGCCCGCGGTCCTCACGGCATTGAACCCGAAAAAATCGAATATCATGGGATTCGAGCCCTGCTCGTGCCTCCCCCGCCTGGATGCGCCGACAACGCTAAGCCTGCCAATCCCCTCCCCGAGCGCGGATTCGAGCCTGCCTATGTTTTGCTGCGTCGCAAGGGTCAGGGAATGCTCGTACCTGTATATGGTGTCCTCCGAAACGCCGCTAATGCGCGCAAGCTGGGCAATGGTGAGTTCCCTGCTCTCCCTGAGCTTTTTCAGGGAATCGCCGTCGAGCTGGGACATCTTGCGCCTGAACTTGCGCTCAAGGACATAGCCGCCCCCCACTACTGACTCCATGGTGTCTATGGTGCACGCAAGAAGGCCGTGGCGCTCGTATGCAACGCCGTTTTCAAGCACGTACGACTTGGAGCGCACGCCTATCACAAGGCAGTCCGCGCCAAGCACCTGCGCTACAGCTGCGAGCTGGCGAGACGACGCCATGTCAAGCGAGTCAATGTTGGAGAGCACCTTGAGAAGGAAGAGCCTGCCATCCTTCCTGCAGGCTATGTCAAAGCACCCGCCAATGTCATGGCTGGAGAATACGTCAAAGCCCAGAGATTGCAGCCTGGAAACGGCCCGGGCCATCAAGTCCTCCCTCAACATGTGCGAAATATGGAGGCAGAAGGCTTATTTTCCTTATCCACCAAGAAAATAATACATATTAGGTGTGATTTGGCAAAATGCGGGCAGGAATCCCCCAAGCGCCCCGGGCTTGCCGCAAAGCCGGGTTGAAAAAAACATGGAAAAAAAATGGATTGCATTCGCGGCATTTCTCGTCTTGTCCAGCCTTGCCTCCCCGCTTGGCGCGCAGGGAAGCGACATGCAGCAGGTCGACCTTTCCTACAATCCCGTAAACAGCCTGATATCCGTGTCTTCGGATTTCACCAACCAGACATTCCTAAACGGCTATGAATACCTTAACAACATGAATGTGTCATGGGCAATACCAAACGACTCGCTTAGGAACCTGAATTCCGACAAGGTGAACGTAAAGGTGAACGCATGGGCAAACACAAAAGAGATTGAGTTTGACGCGGGCGGCGGAAGGGCAGGCGCGGTTTCTTTCACGCTCACCTGCATTGTGCAAAACGGCTCGTGCGCGCCGGATTCTGAACTTGAAAGGGCCGTGAGGATATACAGCACGCACAGGAAAGAGACCGAGCAGGAGAATGAAACCATATTCGTCAATGCCTCCCTCGCAACAGGAGATTCGGGGATACTTGGTTCCATATCGGGGTTTTTGGGCACTGTGGCTTCCGGGCTTAACATCAGCGTGCCCGGGAACATGAGCGCCAATGCCACGATAGGCGCGGGGAATGCGACGCAGCAGATAGAGATGACGGGCGAGGGCCTGCAGCAGGCAGCGCAAAACATCAGCTCCCAGGGCGAGCAGGCAGCGCAGGGGATTTCCCAGGCAAGCGGGAACAGGGTGTCCCCGGAACTGCTCACAAGCGCGGCGATTGTTTTCGTCCTTGTGGTGCTCGTGCTCCTTTTCCTCAAATTCAAATAGCGCCGGGCGCCCCAGCCTCCCATCGGGCAATTACCCCATAACATTTATAATGTGGCTAATTCAATTTGAAAACCATGCAATGGATAAAGACAAAAATCGACGAATTGTGCTTTTTTCTTGAAGAGCAGGACGACATGTCGTCCTCCCTGCCCCAGGCGGCAAAATTCATTGCGCTTGACAATGCACAGGTCGAAAAAATCGCCCAGGTCCTTTCCGCAAGGGACGTGTTGTCCATAGAATACCCGGGCGCGATGTCGCCATCCCCGATATTGAGGCTCAAGTCAAAGGTCGAGCCGATTGAAAAGGCGGCGTATTCCGGCAAGGTGCTTGAGGAATACAGCGCAAACACCGGAAACCTCGGCGCCACCATAGAGATTGTTGAGCCGAAAGGGGAGTTCTCGCTTTGCTACAGCCTGTCATATCCCTCCCCGATGCCTTATACGCTGGCGTATCTCGAGCAGGTGCGCGACAGCCTGGCAAAGACTGTGCCTGTTTCAAACGAGGACATAACAGACCCGGTAAAATCGCAGGCATTGTACTCAAGGTTTGGAACTGCGGCGTCGAAGCTCCTTGTCGAGATACCAAGGCTCAAGGACGAGCCCAAAAAGCAGCTTGTGACCTACCTGCTCAACATGATGTACGGGCTTGGCGAAATCGAGTTCCTGCTTGCCGACGATTATCTCGAGGAAATAGCGATAAACGGCTCCGGCTCCCCCATTTCGGTATACCACAAGAAGTGGGGCTGGCTCAAGACAAACATAATGCCGGGGTCGGAGTCAAGGATATACAATGTCGCGGCCCAGATTGGCAGGCGCTCGGGCAGGACAATCACGGTCCTCTCCCCCGTCATGGACGCGCACCTGCAGACAGGGGACAGGGTTTCTGCCACCATGTTCCCCATATCCACCTGCGGGCACACGCTCACTATCAGGAAATTCTCGCGCGAGCCGTGGTCAATAGTAGATTTCATTGACCCGAAGCTTGGCACGATTTCATCTGAAATGGCCGCATTCCTATGGCAGGCAGTCCAATACGAGCTCAACGTGCTTGTGGCAGGAGGCACTGCGGCAGGCAAGACGAGCATGCTCAACACGCTTGCGAATTTCATACCTACCAACAGCAGGACCATCACGATAGAGGACACGCGCGAGCTTTCCCTGCCAAAGCACCTGAAATGGAATTGGGTGCCCCTGACAACGCGCAACCCAAATGCGGAGGGCGCCGGCGGGGTCAGGATGCTCGACCTGCTTGCAACGTCATTGAGGATGAGGCCTGACAGGATAATCCTTGGCGAAGTTAGAAAGCGCAGGGAGGCGGAAGTGCTCTTCGAGGCCATGCACACGGGCCACGCGGTCTATGCCACCATACACGCGGACAATTCGACCCAGATAATAAGAAGGCTTACAAACCCGCCGTTCGCGCTTCCCGCAATGGAGGTCCAGTCATTGCACCTTGCGGTAGTGCAATACAGGGACAGGGCCACGGGAAAGAGGAGGACATACGAGATTTCAGAGGTCATGTCCGGGGCGGAGAACACTGTTTCGCTCAACACGGTCTACAGGTGGAGGCCGAGGCTTGACAAGTTCGAGAAATACGGCGAGTCCACGAGGGTGTTCGAGGAGCTCGCGCTGCACACGGGCATGACAAGCGCGGAGCTTGCAAAGGACATTTCAGCCAAAAAGGACATACTGGAATGGATGGTCGACAGGAACGTGCGCTCCGTGGACATGGTAGGCGAGGTCGTCTCGAGGTATTACGACTCGCCCGAGGAGCTGCACAAGTCGATTTCCAAGAACGCCACTGTGGCTAAAGTGCTTGGAAGGTGAGTGGGCTTGGCTGCTGGCGTTTCACCAATCCCCCTATTTGCCTTGCAGAACGCTGCGGCTGGCAAACTGGCCTTTTTCACGCGGCCGTTCAGGCACGCGGTCGGGTTCCTTGAGGAGGACATCAAAAGCCTTGGCTGGCAGACGAACCCGGCCAATTACTCGGCAATATCGCTTTTCGATTCAGTGCTTGCGGGGCTTCTCGTGTTCGCGCTCACATACGCGTTTTCATGGACAGGGGACGAGGGGCAGGGCATTGCCATGGCAGCAAGCGTGCTCCCCGCGGCCGCGGCTTTCGCGCTCACATTCGCATTCTACATGCTGCTTCCTGGCCTTGAGGCGGGGAACATCAAGGAAAAGACAGACAAGGAACTGGTCTACGCGCTAAAGGACCTAAGCGTCCAGATTTCTGGAGGCGTGGGATTATACGACGCTATGCTGAACCTGTCGAGAAGCGATTACGGGCCGGTGTCGGAGGAGTTCGGGGCCGCGATACGCGAGATTTCGTCCGGAATCGGCGAGGACGAGGCCCTGATGCGCATGGCGCGAAGGACCAAAAGCGAATACCTCAAGCGCGCGGTATGGCAGATGACTGCGGTGATGAAATCGGGGGGCAGCCTGCAGACCGCGCTATTGGGGATTGTGGCGTCATTGAGAAGCAGGCAGGCGGAGAAAATCACGACCTACCTGCAGGAGATGAACCTGTGGGTGCTTGTCTATCTTGTAAGCGCCATAGCGCTTCCTTCAATTGCGCTCATAATGATGGTGCTTCTTGGGACAATAGGCACCATGACGGTGTCGCACTCGGCATTGATATTGATGTTCGCGGTTTCGTTTTTCTTCCAGATAATATTGATAAATTACCTGAAACTGAGGCGCCCATACATTCACATGTGAGTTGAGGAAATGGCAAGCGTGAAAAACATATTTTACAGGGTCGGATGCCTTTTCCCCGACAACCCTTTCGCCCAGTGGGCAAAAAGGTTCCTGCGCCATGCTGGGGCGAAGATGGAGGCGCGGGAATACCTAGGCATGATGGCGCTTGACGCGCTTGCGGCGGGCATGATAGGCTATCTCCTCCCGATTGCGCTTGGCTTTGGCTCGATAACAATGCTTTCAGCCCTCATGTTCATCGCGTTTTTCGCGGCTGGCGCGCTTGGCGCATACCTGGACATGTATTTCAAGGTGGCGGCAAGGCGCGAGAAGGTGGAAGCCAGCCTGCCGGACTTCCTCATGCTTCTCGCATCATACATACGCTCCGGGCTTGCAGGCTCAAGCGCGCTTAAGGCCTGCGCGCGCGAGGATTTCGAGCCATTGTCAGGCGAGATAAACTATGAGATTTCAAAATCCCTCGGGTCCGTCTCGTTCTCGGACGCGATAATAGAGATTTGCTCGGCATTTGACTCCGAGACGCTTGAAAGGTCGCTTTCGATATTCGCCACGAGCTCGATTTCAGGCGGCAATGTCCCCCTCATGCTCGAGAACATATCAAACGAGCTGCGCGAGTCGCAAAAGCTCAAGTCAAAGCTTGTCACGGGAGTCAATGTGTACCTTTTGTTCATCGTCTTCACGCTCATCGTGTCAATGCCGATACTCTTTTCAGTGGCATTGAAATTCGTGCAGGTAGCAGGCGCAATGCCTGAAACAGCGGGCTTCGCCCCGCCGGTGGAATACGACTTTCTCTATAACCTGTGCCTGATAGCGCTTGCGGTGACAGCGCTTGCAGCAAGCATGCTTGTGGGCGTAGTCAGGGAGGGAAGCGCCACTTTCGGCTTGAGGTATGCGCCTTTCCTGATGATTGGCGTACTGGCCTCGTTCCTGATTTCAAAATTCGTGGTGCTTGAGTTCCTCTTCAAGTTCGCGGTCTGAAAAAAAGCAGGCGGGAAAAAGGACGGCCTAAGCCTTGGCGAACATTACAGGATGGCTGTTTTTCGCGACTTTGAGCCTCATCCCGTTTTTGGCGTGTATGACAGTCTGGCCGTCCACTATGACGTCAACGTCGCACTCTGAAACTATGGCGCATGACGACCTGGCAGTGCCTTTGACAATCATTGGCTTGAACGCCCGCCTGTAAGGGGCTATCGCGACAATCTGGTAGTCCTGCGATTCGTAAGGCATTTCCCTGCCGCCTGCGGAATACGCATACGCGCCGGAGCCGGTGGGAGTGGAAAAGATTATGCCGTCCGCGAGGAAGTCGAACCTCCTGCCGTTTACGCGCAGCTTTATCCTGATAATCCTGTGGTCGCGCGTCTTTATCGCGACGTCGTTTAGCGCCACCGGGAGCTTTTTGCCGTCCAGGGAAGCGCAGAGGGAGAACCTTTCCGACACGCGGGGATTCGAGAGGAACCTCGCAAGGGGCTTTTTCCAAGAGCTTCTAAGGCCCTGGCAGATGAAAGACGTTTGGGAGCCTATGCCGAATATGATTTTCCCATAATGCAGCTTGTTGTAAAGTATTGTGCCGTCCCCGCCGATCATGACTGCCATGTCCGCCTTTGCGCCGTTTGAAGCCACGGCGATTCCCCTGGATTCCAGATATGAGATTACCGAGGGCCTAAGCATGGCAGCCCATGGCTTTTTCGGATTTGCTATCACTGCTGCGGATTTGATTTTGGATGGTTTCATGAAAAGCACCGTGGCTGGCGTTTGCTGGCTGCGTGGCGGGGCGCGCGTGCGTGCCTATGCGAGCGCCGCAATCGTCCTTGCGGCCTGTATTTTCACAAGGGACTTTTCAGCAGCTGCAAGCACCTGTTCCCTCTGCCTTTGCGTGAGCTTCGGGACCGATATGGTCTCGCTTGCGGGGGCTGGCTGTTCCCGCATGAATTTTTCCGCCTGTTTTTGCGCTATTGGCATTGTTTTTTCACCGTTTTACAAGTTCGAGGAATTCCTCCTCGATGAAGTGGAGTTTCCCCGGGATTATGACGCAGCAGGGGGGCTTGAAGGAAGAATCGGGGGTTTCAAGCAAATCGGAAACCTTTGAATATGAGACCTGCTGGTCAGGATACCCAAGGCGCGAGAGCACCACGATACGCGAGCTTTTTGAAAACACGCTCGTGCCCTTCCTGCCGCCCATCGAAAGGACGTTCTCGCACGCCTGCCGCACAGTAAGCGGGCCGAGGACCTTGTCGATGTCGAGCAGGCAGAGGGTGTGCAGGCCCATTTTCTGGTTGCCTGCTATCACGTCAAGGCTTGCGGTCGGGGAATAGTTCTGCCTGAAATGCGGGATGGTGGTTATGGCGCCGAACTTGTACGCCTGCAGGCCGGACTCGCTTGCAGCCGCGCTTGTGACAGAGCTTGCGTGGACTATCCTGAATCCAAGCCCGTGCTTTTTTGCGGTTATGGCGAGGTTAATGTGCGTGGTGGCGACCATGGGGTCGCCGGGGACGAGAAGGCAGCATTCGCCTTCTGTAGCGGCGTCGAGCAAGTCGCGCTCGTCCTCAAGCGCCTCCCTTTCGATGAGCTCGACCTTCCTGCCGATGACCTTCTCGATTTGTTCCTTGGCATCGGGGTTGAGTATGTTCGTGTAGGTCTCTATGAAAACAGAGTCCGCCCCTGCGCAGAGGCTGACGGCCTCGAAGCTTATGGAATCGGGGGGGTTGATGCCAAGCCCGATAAGGTAGAGTCCCATTCATAGCACCTGTTTGAAAAGCTATGCGCTCATGCGCCAAGCGTAATCCTTAATAGGTTCCGCAGGCCGGGCGCAAGCCCGAATATAGATAGCAGCAGGAGAATAAAAACCAGTTCGTTTTCCCCCTCCGCCTCCCTGCACACCAGATATGCCGCAAGCGCAGAAAACGCCACCTTCACCCCAAGGTAGACAAGGAAGGTGTCTGCAATTGAGCCGAGGAAGTTCGAGAGCACGTGCTGCTCGAAATAGCACCTGCCAAACTGCGTGCATGCCGGCTCGAGCCTGTTGAAAATGTCCATTATGACAAACGTCGCCGTGCCGTCAAGGGAGTGCGCGGCCACTACGACCCAGGCAAGCGGGTGCATTTTCATTGAGGCGAACGCGCGCATTGCAGCGTAGGCAAGGCCCCCAGCGACAAGGAGTATGAGCGCGAAATACTGGAGGTAATGGAACATGGGGAGCAGGACAAGCAGGTGCGCAAGCCACAGCACGAGCCCGGCATCGCGCATCAGGTTTTCCTTCTTGAACTTGACCTGCAGGCCCAGGAAAAGGAATAGCAGCCCCGCTGTGACTATGTAGATTCCCGGCGAGCTTGTGACAAACCCGTAATTGTATATCCCAAGCCCGATTACAAAGGAATAGAGCCAGCCGAACGCGCCTGGCAGGTGCGATTGCATCACGCCCGTGTCTATGGAATCCGTGACAACGCGCATGGTCGAGCCGAGGAGAATGTAAGGGAGGGCCGCAAGGAAGAATCCCCTGTCGAATTTTATCTTGTGCTTTTTGAACTGCGTCCAAATCACGTATGCGGCAATGAGCGCTATAACGGCATAAGTGGCAGTGTTGACGGCGTTGTAGCCCGTGTGGTCAATTATCGGGGCAATGTAATATTTCTGGATGAAATCGCTTATTTGCTCGAGCATGATTATCACTTTTGAAAGGCGCGGCAAGCCGCTGCCATGCAGTGGCAGGCAATCAACAGGGTGCCATGGCAAGCCGCAGCGCCAAAGCCTAGTTGTTCGGGCGCAAAAGCATCACAAGTTCCCTGCCTATCCTTGATGGCGTGAAGCCTTTTTTAACATAGAGCCCGAGAGCCCCTGAATTCTCAATCTTGACCTTTAGCGCCACCTTCGAATGCCCGGACTTGGAGGCGTGGGCGCATGCGGCCGAAACGAGGGATTTTCCAACCCCCCTGCCGCGAAACGACGGGCTGACGCCAAGCCCTTGCAAAATCGCGCCGCCGGGGCGGAGAATGAGGTGGGAAAATCCAGCAAGCGCGCCGGCAGGCGAGAATGCCACAAAATAGATGTTTTTGCCGCCCCATTCAAGCCTGGGGTTCTTGAAAAGTATCGAGGCGAGCGCCCGGATTTGCCCGAAATCGGCCTTTTTTGCCCGCCTGACAGGGAACTCGCCGAATATCAGGCTGCCAAGCCGTGGCCTGGCCGGGCCGGCGCTGGCGCGGGTTTTGAAGACCCTTGCCCTTCCCGCCTTTTTGCTGCGCGGAATTGGTCTTGGCATTGTAATCAGAGCCTGATGGTTTTTGCCTGTATGGAATCGGATATGGTTATTTCTGTGCCCACAAGGCGTGTCGCAGCCGGCACCTTGACTATCATTGTCTCGTTATGGAGCATGCTCCCGGACAGCTCGTGCATGTGCCCGCAGACATTTAGCAGGGGCTTGTGCCTGTCTATGATTTTCCTGATGCCCACGGAGCCGACGTGCATGCCGCCGGGCGCAGTGTCGAAAAAGCCGAATGGCGGCGCATGGGTGAGAAGTATGCTGTATTCGTCGACGCCCGCCTTTTCAAGCCCTTTCTCGATTTCAGCTTCGTCGAACTCGAACTGGGTGTTGAAAGGCGTCTTGTTGCTCCCGCCAAACCCGACCACGTTCCAGTCGCCAAGCTGGATTTTTTTAGCGTGGCAGTAGTTCCTGCAGCCAGTAAGGAACTGGACGACCTCGGGGCTGTCGTTGTTGCCGAAAATGAAAAAAGAGTCGGGGAGTATGTCAGCAAGGTCCTTTGCGAATGAAACAGGGCCCGAAGAGGTTATGTCGCCAAGCACCGCGACAGCGTCGTATTTGCCCTTGAATGAAACCATGCGCAGCCTGTCAAGTACCTGCTCCTCTGCGTGGATGTCCGAAATCGCAAGAATCTTGGTGGTTTTCATCAGTGCAACACCGTGCGCTGCCGGCAGGCTTCAATGCCCGGGCTTAACGCCTCCTGTTTTTCCAGAAAGGCTTAGAAGAGCGCTCGCCGCGGTTTTCCCATGGCTTCTTGCCACCAAACCTGCCGCCTTCGCGCTTTTCCCCGCCCTCGCGCGGCCTGTCGCCGCCTTCACGCGGCCTGTCGTCCCTGGGCCTGTCGTTGAAGCGCGGCCTGTCGCCACCCTCGCGCGGCCTGTCGTCCCTGGGCCTGTCATTGAAGCGCGGCCTGTCGCCATATCTGGGGCGGTCGTTGTCTCTCGGCCTGTCGCCGCCCTCGCGCGGCCTGTCGTCCCTGGGCCTGTCGTTGAAGCGGGGCCTGTCTGACCCAAAGCGCGGCCTGTCAGAGCCGAACCTGGGCCTGTCGCCGCCCTCGCGCGGCCGATCGTCCCTGGGCCGGTCGTCCCTGGGCCTGTCGTTGAAGCGGGGCCTGTCTGACCCGAAGCGCGGCCTTTCCTCGCGCCTCTCGAATCTCGGGCGTTCCCTGCGCTCGAAGCGCGGCCTCGGGGTGTCGACCTCGTTGTTCGACCTGCCTTCGGGCGGCTTCTGGGCAAGGACAGCCTTTGCGCGCTTCTCAAAAGTCGCCTTGAGCTTCTCCGCTATGAAATTCTTGGTGTACCTGTCGGCCTTGACGGCTATAGCGACCTTTGTGGCAAGCGCGCGGGCAATCTTGCCGCGGGTCCATTTTGGGGAGGCGGAGATGTAGGCGTGCTGGAAAATTAAGCCGTGTTTTGGCGGGGGAGAGCCGGAGCGCAGGTGCTTGAAAAGCGCCTTTTCAGCGCCAAGTACCTGCACTGTGCTCGAAGGCATGAGAGCGAGCCTGTCAAGGCCGCCTGCAGCCGCAATCATCTTTGCGGCAAGGGCCGGCTCGAGAAGGTATGCGAGGTTGGGGGCGATTTCCGAGACAAGGCCCTGCTGGTATGTCTCAAGCTCCGCCCTCAATTCGTAAAGGGAGAGAATCTGCCTTGCCATGTTCTTCATTTCGTCAAGGTCAGTTTGGCTGGTCTTCATCCCCATGCTTGATTTGGCCTTGTCAATGATGAATGGCGCCTTGTCGCCCACAATCGAGCGTATGGCCGCCTCCGATGGCGCGTCCTTGTCAAATGCCACCACGAACTTGCAGAACGTGTCGGCCTCTGATATCTTGAGCTCGGGGAAATAGACCCCGTACCATTCTACAAGCCTCTCAAAAAGAAGGTTCGCGGTCTTGTTGATGTCGTCAATAGACGCCACTGTGTGGAAAAGTATGTTGTCCCTGCTCACAAGCGCCTTCCTGACGCCCATGCGGGCCTTTTCTAGAAATCTCCTTTGGTCAACCATTCAAATCACTTCCCCGAAGGGATATTATATGGGATGGGCATTGCACTATCACCCGCAAGAAAAGGGATAGAATGCCCCTTTTAGCCTGCGTCAAAAAGCCCTCCCGCGCTAAATTGCGGTCTTATCTTATCCCTTGATATATTTAATTAACTTGCATCCCAAAATAATGCCAATTCCGGCAACAAAAAAGCAAGCTTTACAGCCTGTTTTCCAAAGTGATGACATGCCCCTATTCGAAAAATTGATGGACATCGCGATAAAAAGGTCCTTCCTCGTGCCCTCAAACGAGGTTTACGCCCACACCGCGGGGTTCTACGATTATGGCCCGGCTGGGCTCAACCTCAAGATGAAGATAGAGGAGAAGTGGCGCGACTATTTCATACGCTACGAGGGATACCTCGAGGTCCAGACCGCGACCATACTGCCTGAAATCGTGCTCAAGGCATCTGGCCACGCGTCGAATTTCGCGGACCCGCTTGTGACGTGCAAGGCGTGCAAGAACAAGTTCCGCGCCGACCACCTGATAAAGGAGGCAAACGGGAAGAACATGGACGGCTCGAACCCGCAGGCCCTGGAGGCGGAGATAAAGTCCGCGGGCATTAAATGCCCCCAGTGCAAGGGCGAGCTTGAAGGCGTCGGGTGGTTCAACCTGATGTTTCGCACGAACATAGGCCCGCTTGACGGCAACACAGCCTATGCCAGGCCCGAGACCGCGCAGGGCATTTTCCTGGATTTCCCGAGGATTTTCAAGAACTACGGGGGCAAGCTGCCCCTCGCCATAGGGCAGGTGGGGAAATCGTACAGGAACGAGATTTCGCCCCGCCAGGGCCTCATGCGCCTGCGCGAGTTCACGCAGATGGAACTTGAGTATTTCTTCAACCCCGCAAGCCCAAATCACGAGAATTTCGGCATTGTAAAGGCCGTGAAGATGCGCATAATCTCCGAAGGCATGGAAAAGCCCGCCGAAAAGACGGCCGAGGAGTTCGTAGCGGACAAGACAATACCGAACAGCATAATGGCGTATTTCATGGCAAGGCAGGTCCAGCTCTATCTCGCGCTTGGAATACCCTATGACAAGTTCTATTTCAGGAAACTCGCGAAGGGCGAGACCCCGCACTATTCCGGCGGCAATTTCGACATGGAGGTCGAGACTTCCTATGGGAATGTAGAGACAATAGGAAACGCGTACAGGACTGATTACGACCTCTCCGCGCACGCGAAGATGTCGGGCAAGGACCTCTCGGTTTTCGTGGAGGAGGAGAAGAAGAAGATAGTGCCGCACGTGGTCGAGCCGTCAATGGGCTCCGACAGGCATTTCTGGTGCATACTCGAGCACTGCTTCAGGGACAAGAGCGCGGAGAAGGACTGGGAATGGTTTGACTTCCCGCCCGACATAGCGCCATTCACGGTTTCCGTGTTCCCGCTGATGAAAAAGGACGGCATGGCGGAAAAGGCGCGCGAGGTCACAGGCATGCTGCGCTCAAAGCACATAGAGACCATGTACGCGGAGTCTGGAAGCATAGGCAGGCGCTATGCGCGCGCGGACGAGATAGGCACGCCATACTGCATTACAATAGATTATGACACTTTGAAAGACGAAACAGTCACGATAAGGTACAGGAACGACGGCGGGCAGGAGAGGGTCAGGATAGCGGACCTGCCTTCACTCATCGAAAGGAATGTCGCAGAAGGCAGGGTGAAAAAGGCTGGCGGGAAGAGCGCGCAATGAGCAGGACGGCGCAAAAAGGCGGCAAGGAAGGGGCCATGCGGCATGGCTTGCAGGCTTCCCTTATCTTTAAAAACACTGCTTGCGAATAAAAATGCGCTCGATTCTACTTAATTTCCAGAAGGTGAATCTTAATGTCAAATGAGAAAATTTTTGCAACAGGAAAGGACCTCAAGGAGGGCAAGTACGTCATAATAGACGACATACCCTGCAGGATAGTGTCCATAGACACGTCAAAGCCGGGGAAGCACGGCGCCGCGAAGATGAGGATAACCGCCATAGGCGTGTTCGACGGGCAGAAGAAAAACCTCCTCATACCCTCGGACGCAGACGTGGAAGTGCCAATCATCGACAGGCAGACCGCGCAGATAATCTCTGTAAACGGCCCGACAGTCCAGCTCATGGACACCACGACTTTTGAGACGTTCGACCTCACTATACCCGAGGAACTCAAAGGCGAGGTCGAGCCTGGCAAGGAATGCGAGCTTATGGCTGCGCTTGGAAAGCGAGCGATTGTAAGGGTAATCAAAGGCCAGTGAGTTTTTCGCTGGCACGGATGTGTTAATATGGAAATGAGCATTGATTCTAAGACCGAAAACAAGCTTTACGGCAGGACGGAAGTCGCCTTCTCCGCCTCCTACGAGGGCGCGACCCCCGCAAGGAAGGACATAAAGGAGGAGATAAGCAAGCTTGTGGGCGCCAATGCAGAGCGCATAGTCATAGCCAAGATAAAGACTACCTATGGCACTCACAAATGCAACGGCAGCGCATACGTATATTCTTCGAAGGAAGCACTCAACATGGCGTCGCACTACCTGCTTGTCAGGGACGGCATGGCGGAGAAGAAGAAAAAGGAGCCTAAGAAGAAAGGGCCTGCCAAGAAGTAAGGCATGAGACGATTCCCGCGCGGGGGAAAGCCTGCTGATTGCCGGCCCTGCAAAGGATATATATACCAACAGAGGTAATTTTTATGGCGGATGCAAATGCCAAGAAGGAAAAACCGAAAAAAACATTCAAGGCTTACGCGGCAGGAAAGGACTGCCCCAAGTGCGGCGCAGGAGTCAAGCTTGCAAACCACAAGGACAGGCATTCCTGCGGCAAGTGCGGCTATTTCGAGAGAAAGTAAGCAGGGCGGACGGGCCGTCAAGGCAGCCCCAGGCATTGCCCCCCGGCCCGAAGGCAGGGGATTTTCAAGCCTTGAACTTCTCATTCTCCTAAGCCTTTCCCTTGGAAGCCTGCTTTTCGTGGCAGGCAAGTATACGGGCGCATTCGGATTCGTTTTCAGGATAAGCGCAGGCGCCAACCCCGCGGCAATGCCATTGTATTCCACCGCGTGGGCAGCGGCGTTCCTGCTGGCATACCTTATTTCCCTATTCTATTCGGGCATGAAGCACGGCTATGGCGCCCCGACCCTGACTGCCGCGGTGATGCTCGCGCTCGAATTCTCATACCTCGCGCTAGGCGTCATCGCAGGCACTGTTGCGGCGGTATTGATATTCCTGCCATTGCCATTCTATTACCTAGGCATGGGCGGCATGCCGATTTCCCGGATAAAGCAATGGCTCGGGTTCACGGGCACAAAGCCAGGCAGGGCGCTTCTAATAGGCATAGGCGCGTACGTCCTTGCAATCGCCATTTCCCTGCTTCTGGGGCTGGCGCTCACTCTTGCAGGGGTGTCGGATTCTGCAAAAATAGCCGAAAAGGTCGGGTCGTTGCCCCTCGAGGTGCTCTTTTTCGCCATTGCAATATCGCCCATAGCCGAAGAGGTTTTCTTCAGGGGATTCCTCCAGCAAAAAATCGGGCTTGCGCCCGCAAGCGTGCTTTTTGCCCTGGCGCACATATCGTATTTCTCGGTCTCGGAGATTGCAGGAGCGCTTGCAATGGGCCTGTTCCTCGGGCTGATTTTCAAGTACAGCAAGAACATCTACGCGGTAATCATTGCCCACGCGCTTTACAACCTGACGTCAATTATCGCAATAACCTTCTTTTTCTAGGGGATTGGAATGCTCTGCCTCGGGATTGAAAGCACTGCGCATACCATAGGCATAGGGATATGCGAGCTTGACAGGCACGGCAAGGCGAAAATAACCGCAAGCCAGCTTGACATGTACAAGCCGATAAACGAGGGCATCGTGCCAAGGAAGGCCGCGGACCACCACGAGCAGTTCCTCCCCTCCCTGCTGAAAAACAGCCTTGAAGAGGCCGGGGCCGGGATTGGAGACATTGGCGCATTCGCGTTTTCACAGGGGCCGGGGATTGGCCAGTGCCTGCGCGTGTCTTGCGCGGCGGCAAAATACCTCGCTGCAAGGCATTCAAAGCCCATAGTGGGCGTCAACCACTGCATGGCTCACCTTGAAATCACGAAATGGTTCACAGGGCTTGAATCCCCGGCATACCTTTATGTTTCAGGGGGCAACACGCAGATAATAATCGAATCTGATTTCCAAGGCGCGCCCATGAAAAACAAAATCAAAAATGGCGGGGCTGAAACGGGGGCCAAAGGAATGCGCGGCAATGCCAATGCTGCCCGCGCAACCAAATACCACGTGCTTGGCGAGACCCTCGACATAGGTATTGGAAACCTGTTTGACACTTTCGGGCGAAGCATAGGGCTTGAGCACGCGCACGGGAGCGTTGTCGCAAAGCTCGCCTCCGAGGGCAAAAGATACATTGAGTTGCCCTATAATGTCAAGGGCACGAACATGCAGTTTTCAGGGCTTTTGACAGCCGCAAGCCGGATGGCTGGCAGGGTTTCAAAGGAGGACCTTTCATACTCTCTCATGGAAACAGCGTTTTCAGTGGCGTGCGAGGCGCTTGAGCGCTGCGCCTATCTTTCAGGCAAGGAGGAGATTACAGTGTGCGGCGGGGTGGCGCAAAACCAGAGGCTTTGCCAGATGTTATCCACAATGGCAAAGGAGAATGGCTGGAAATTCGCGGTTGCCCCGGCGCAATACAACCGCGACAATGGCGCAATGATAGCGCTTGCGGGCGCGCGGCTTTTTTCAGAAGGGAAAACCCTTGAGATGAAGGACGCCAAGCCGCGGCAGGACTGGAGGATAGACCAGGCTTAGAAAAAACAGGGCGTGCCGGCTTGGAACTGGCTTGCTGGAAAATAAGAGAAAGGAATGAAAAATCAGTAGAGCCTGCGGTTTATTGAATCACTGGCAAGCTTTAGCATGGATTCTGAAGCCAAGCGCAGGAGCTTCTTCTCAACCGGGTTGGGCTCCAAACCTGCAGCCTTTTCATAAGCAGAGGAGCCCATTGCATAAGCGTCGTGCGCATCCAGATGCTTCCCAAGCGCCACGCGCGTGTTTCCGAGTTTTTTATAATCAGAGCCGACTTTTTTCAGGAAATCGAGGGCGTTTTGCTTGAATACTGTTTCAGGCTTTGACAGGTAGGCATATTTCATAGCAGAGCCCGCCGTCATGACTTCGCTTGGAAGCACAAATTCCCTGACATTGAGATCTGCGGGCTTGTATGCCGCCTTTTCAACCACCACTGCCATTTCAAGGCAGCTGGATGCCAGATTGGAATATGCGAGCGCACGGATAGAATAAAGCTCTTCTTTTGCCACAAGTTCGGGCACAATCTCGCTTTCCGGTTTCAGGTATTTGAGGGCCTTGGTGGCTTCCGAGGCCGCGCCTGCTGAATTGAGCATTTTTGCCGCGGCGCGTGCCCTTTCAAGATGGATTTCAATAAGCTTGTTTGCAAGAAGGTTTTTTGACTCGCCCCTGGCAAAAAAATACTTTATTGTCTTGCCAATTGCCGACGGGCCTTTGCTTGTTTTCGCGTATGGAGCATTCTCGGAAGTAAGAGAGCCATTACTCATTGAAACCACCATTTTAAGTTATAAAGCATGTTAATACGTGTAATAAGAGAATATAAAGCTTGCTATGGGCCGGAGAGTGCCAAAAAACGGCAGGCGGGGAGAAAAACAGGGAAGTGCCCGCCTAAAGCAGGCTTGTCTCCACGCCGTCCTTTTCAAGCAGGACGTCCTGGTTCCCTGAAACCCTGCCAATCACGCTTGAATTTATCCCGTGCTTCTTGGCAATGGCGCGCAGGGACGATTCCTGGCTCGCAGGCGCGGCAATGGCCATGCCTACGCCCATGTTGAAAGTCCTATACATCTCGTAATCAGAATTTACCTTCTTCCCGATTTCCTCAAAAATAGGGAGAGGCTTTGGCATTGAATCCAGCTCGAAGCCCACCTTGGCGTGAGCGCCTATGCGCATGAGTTTTGAAAAAGCGCCGCCGGTTATATGCGCAATGCCGCCAATGTCGCATGAGCCTATCATTTCAAGGACGGCCTTGGTGTAAATCCTGGTGGGCTTTAGCATCTCCATGCCCCATTTCTTCGAGTCGAGGGTTTTCCTCGCCAGCGTATATCCATTGGAGTGCAATCCCGTGGATTCCAGGCCGACAAGTATGTCGCCGGCCCTCATCCCCTTGCCGGTTATTTCCTTTTCAAGGATGCCGACGCAGGTAACCGCCAGGTCAAATGGCTTGCCGCTGCCCTTGATTATGTCAGGGAGTATGGCCGTCTCGCCGCCAATAAGGGCCGTCTCGGACTGCCTGCAGCCTTCGACAACGCCCTTCATTATTTCAAGCACCAGCTCCTCGTCGGTTTTCTCAAGCGCGAGGTAGTCGACAGCCACTATGGGGCGCGAGCCCACGCAGACAAGGTCGTTCGCGTTCATGGCAACTGCGTCTATGCCCACAGTGTCGAACTTGCCCACGTCCTGCGCCACGAGCACCTTGCTGCCCACGCCGTCGACGTGCATTGTCAGGCGCTTGCCGCCAACGCCGAAAAGGCCGGCATAGTGCCCGAACAGGCTCTCGGAATACTGGTTTTTCGTGCCCGCGATCATGGCATTGACCTTGTCCTGGATTTTTTTAACGGACTTGACGTCAACGCCCGACTTGGAATACGTGAATTGGGATGCGTCCTTGGATGAATCTTTGGTTGCCATGGCAAAGATAGGAATTCATAGTTTTATATTCCATGCAGGCAGGGCGAAAGCCCACTGGAAATGCCCTTGACGGCTAATTTAAATAATGCCAGCCAGAGTATAGGCGTGGAAAAACCAGCCAGCAAAGACCAGGGCGGCAGCCAGTTGCAGCAGGGAGCCAGCATGGGCGCCGCGGCTTCAATACTGAAAAACAAGAACCTTGTGCCGAGGAAATACCAGCAGGACATATTCGACTCGCTCGTGCGCAAGGGCAGCACGCTTGTCGTTCTCCCCACAGGCCTTGGGAAAACCCTGATTGCGTTCATGTGCATAGGCCATTTCCTGCCAAAAGGGAAATGCGTTTTCCTCGCGCCCACAAAGCCGCTTGCGCGCCAGCACTACCAAAGGATACTCGAGGACCTCGACGTCCAGGAAGATGAGGTGGCGCTTGTCAGCGGCGAGGTCAGCCCCGCTGACAGGATAAACCTCTGGGCGAGGAAAATCACGGTCTCCACGCCCCAGACGCTCAAAAACGACATAGAGTCAGGAAGAATCCGCTTCGACTACGCGCTTTGCATTTTCGACGAGGCGCACAGGACAGTGGGCAAATACGCGTATACCTACCTTGCCAACCTTGCGCGGGAGAGCGGGGCAGTGTCCCTGGCACTCACGGCCTCGCCCGGCTCCGACATGAAAAAAATCGGGCCCATAGTGGAGACTCTCGGCACGAGAAACGTCCAGATAAGGACCGAAGAGGACCCCGACGTGGCGCCATACGTGCAAAAGACCGACGTGCAGTACATAAGGGTCGAGCTTGGCGCGGAGCTGACAAAGGCGAAGCAGGCGCTTGACAATGTCTCGCAGTCGTACATACGCACGCTTGCCAAGATGGGCTATCCGATAACCTTCCGCTCCAAAAAGGCATTGCTTGACACGCGCGAGAGGATAATGAAGTCCAATTCGCACCTGAAATTCTCCGCAATGTCCTATTTCACCACGGTATTCAATTTGGTGCACGCGACTGAATTGCTTGAAACCCAGGGGGTCGCCACGTTCCTTGCCTACATGGAAAAGCTCAAGGGCAGGGAGCCCGAGTCGCAGGGCATAAGGCGCATAACGGCAAACAAGGAAATCACGGGCATAGTGGATTTCCTCAAGGAACAGTCCGAGCACCCCAAGCTCGAGAAGCTCGTGCAGGTACTTTCCGGCAAGAAAGGCACGAAGACCATAGTGTTTGTCCAGTACCGCGACCAGATACAGCTCATAGTGGGGCACCTCAACGCGCGCGGCTTCAGGGCCGAGAGGTTTGTTGGCAAGAGGGACGGGGTCACGCAAAAAACCCAGGCTGAAACAATCGACAGGTTCCGCCGCGGCGAGTTCGACATACTCGTGGCAAGCTCCATTGGCGAGGAGGGGCTTGACATACCCACTGTGGACAATGTGATTTTTTTCGAGCCGGTCGGCTCTGAAATACGCTCAATCCAGAGAAGGGGAAGGGCGGGCAGGGCGAAGGCAGGGAACATTTTCGTGCTCATAACGAAAGGCACAAAGGACGAGAGCTATTTCTATGCCTCGCGAAACCGCGAGAGAAGGATGAGAAACATAGTCTATGGCATGCAGGCAGGATTCGTGAATCCCGGGAAATGGGAGGGGAAGCCAGCAGGCATGAAAACCGGGAAAGAGGAAAAGGGAGTTGGCACTGGCTCGAATGAAAAGGAAGCGCAGGGCGGGAAAAGGGGAAAAGGCCAGAGCAGGATAAGCGACTTTTAGATTGGCAGGCAGGATGCGCCGGCCGCAGGCGCGGGCGGGCACGCGGTTCCAAGGATATAATTAAAGCATGCTCGTTTAGAATATCCCCTTACTACAAGCAGGGGTGTTATGTTGGCAGCCAGCAAGCCAGTGCGCGGGATTGATATGGCAGAAGGCGCAGGAAAACCGAGGCAGGCTTTCCACGCCATTGGCGAAAAGGAGACGTTTGCGGCCCTTGGAAGTTCCAAAAAGGGCATTTCCGGGGACGAGGCCCAAAAAAGGCTCGGGCAGTTCGGATACAACCAGCTTGCGGAAGCCAAGAAGACCCCACTTTACGTCCAGCTCATCCAGCAGTTCAACAATCCCATGCTCATGCTTCTGGGCCTTGCGGCAATCATATCTGCCTATTTCTCCCTCTCAAGCGCGGGGTTCCCTAAAGACCCGATAGAGGCATTGTCAGTTCTCAAGGACTCCATAGGCATTTCCATCGCCATATTCATATCCGCGGGATTCGGGTTCATTCAGGAATACAAGGCTGCAAAGGACATCGAGGCCCTAAGGAAGCTCACCTCGCCCACTGCCAGGGTGCTTCGCGCCGGGCAGGAGAAAATCATATTCGCCAAGGACATTGTGCCAGGCGACGTGATATTCCTCGACGAGGGGAGCAAGGTCCCCTGCGACTGCAGGATAACCGAGTCCGTGGAGCTTAGCATTGACGAATCGTCGCTTACAGGAGAATCTGTCCCTGCTAAAAAGGACCCGGCAGGCCTGCCGAAAGGCACGCCGCTTGCGGAAAGGAAAAACATGGCTTATTTTGGCACTGCCGTGGCGGCAGGCAGGGGCATGGCAGTTGCCACTGCTACAGGCATGGACACTGAATTCGGCAAAATCGCCCTCTCCCTTGCGGAAACAGAGGACGAGGACACGCCATTGCAAAAAAGGATGGAGGAGCTTGGCAAGAAAATCGGCATGTATTCTTTCGCCATAGTGATAATCTATTTCCTGATAGGGGTGGGGCAAGGCATGCCCGCCGACTTGATGTTCGTGTCCGCCGTGACGCTTGCGGTGGTCTCGATACCCGAAGGGTTGCCGACAATACTTACCATAACCCTTGCCATAGGCATGCAGACCCTTGCAAGCCAGCACGCGCTTGTGAGGAAGCTGCCGGCAGTGGAATCCCTAGGCGCCACCACTGTCATTTGCACCGACAAGACTGGCACGCTGACACAAAACAGGATGACGGTCACGGAAGGGCTTTTCGCATTCACGCATTTTGTCATGTCGCCGAAGGGAACCTTCGACGCCCACGGCTCGCCTGTGACGGCCGCGAAGATAGAGATAGTCGCAAAGGGGCTTGAAATCGGGGCGCTGTGCAACAACGCCGGCCTGAACGTGCTTGCGGACGGAAGGATAGAGCAGATAGGCGACCCCACGGAATCCGCCCTGCTTGTGGCCGCCCACAAGTCAGGAGAGGACATTGAGGCCCTCAAGGCGAAAAACAAGTTCATATACGAGTTCCCCTTCGACTCAAAAAGGAAGAAAATGTCCGTGGTGCGCGAGGGCGGGGATGGCGGGAAACAGGTCTCGTATGTGAAGGGCGCCCCGGAGCGAATGCTCGAATCCTCAAGCTTCATACTGACTGAAAAAGGGGTTGCAAAGCTCACAAAGGAGCACAGGGAGAGGCTTCACAAGGAACACGACAGGCTTGCGGCACAGGCACTGAGGCTTATTTCAGTGGCATACAAGGAGCAGAAGCCCAAGTCGAAGATAACAATAGCTGACGCAGAGGAAGGTCTCGTGTTCGTGGGCACGCTTGGCATGATAGACCCGCCAAGGCCGGAAGTGCCGCCGGCGCTTGCACAGTGCCAGCAGGCGGGCATAAGGGTAGTGATGATAACGGGCGACAACCTCGCCACCGCAAGCGCGATAGGCAGGCAAATCGGGCTTTTGACCGAAGGGTATGAAAGCATCAATTCCGCGGAAATAGATTCCATGACGGAAGACGAGCTGTGCAGGCGGGTTGGAAAGATAGCAGTCTTCGCCCGCGCAAGCCCGGCCCACAAGTTCAGGATAGTGAGCGCGCTTGGGAAAAACGGCGAGGTCGTGGCTGTCACCGGCGACGGCGTCAACGACGCGCCGGCCATAAAGAAGGCCAATGTCGGGGTCGCCATGGGCTCGGGCACGGACGTGTCGAAGGAAGCTGCCGACATGATACTCACAGACGACAATTTCGCGACCATTGTCAATGCTGTCAAATACGGCAGGAACCTGTTTGACAACATAAAAAGCTTCATCAGGTTCCAGTTCACCACCAATGTCGCGGCCATAGCGATGATGATTCTCGCGCCGTTTTTGAACCTCGGGCTGCCGCTTCTGCCATTGCAGGCGTTGTGGGTCAACATAATAATGGACGGCCCGCCGGCACTCGCGCTCGGGGTGGAGAAGGAGAGCGCGGACGTGATGGAGAGGAAGCCCAACGACCCGAAGAAGCCGTTCATCACCAAGAACCTGCTCTTCGCCATAGCGTTAAGCTGCGCAATCATGGCGGCGGGCACGCTTGCCGTGTTCTACATATTCGCCAATTCGGATTCCGTGTTCGCGCGCAGCCATGCCCAGACAATGGCGTTCACAGTCTTCGTGTTTTTCCAGCTCTTCAATGCGCTGAACTGCAAGAGCGCCAAGGTGTCGCTTGTGAAAAACCTCTTCACCAACAAATGGCTGCTTGTGGCGCTAGGCGCGTCGGCAGTGCTGCACCTGATGATAATATACAATGATTTCCTGCAGGAGATATTCAGGACTACAAGCCTCAGCATGGCGGAGCTTGCGATATGCATGATGGTGTCGCTCACCATAGTCGCGGTCTCTGAAACCGCAAAGAGGTTCGCGCCCACACTGACGCAATACTGAAGTGGTTCGCATGGATGCCGTTACCCAAAAAGACATAGCAAGGATTGTCGCCGGAATAAGCAAGTTCGCCAAGTCGGCAGGCAAAGGCGGCAAATACGCAAAATGCGTGCTGGGGGTATCAGGCGGGGTCGATTCTGCCGCCTGCCTCGCCCTTTGCGCGAAGGCCGTTGGGCCGGAAAACATAATAGCGGTTTTCATGCCTGCCCGGTTCACTCCAACAGACGACGGGGAGGACGCAAAGTCATTGTGCAAGGCATTCGGGGTAAAGCTCGAGGAGATAGGCATGGAAAAGCCGCTTGAAGCCGCGTCAGGGGCATTCGGAGGCGCGGGGCTTGACAAGAAAGCCAAGGGCAACATACTTGCAAGGCTTAGGATGGCATGTCTTTACGCCCAGGCCAACAGGCACGCGGGCATTGTCGTCGGCACGGGCGACAAGTCGGAGATTGAAGTCGGCTATTTCACGAAATACGGGGACGGCGGGTGCGATTTCCTGCCGATAGCCAATTATTACAAGACGCAGGTCAGGCAGATTGCCCTGCTTTTGGGCGTGGAGGCAAAGATTGCCAACAAGCCGTCCTCGCCAAGGCTGTGGGAAGGCCACCAGGCCACAGAGGAGATTGGGCACGATTACGAAAAAATAGACTTGATACTGGAACTCCTGGAAAAAGGCATGGAAAGGGAGGCTGCCGGGAAGTTCGGGGCTGAAACAGTCTCAAAAATAAAAAAGCTGATTGCAGCGGGCATGCACAAGCGCGCCATGCCGCCTGCCATATAAGGCGGCTGGCAGGGTGCAAGGCAGTGCAGGCAATGCCCGTGGCAGCAAGGAAAAAAAGAAAACTAATTCTTGCACGCGTCGGGCACTGGCGCCTTGAACTTCGAGCACACCCACGCCTTCAGCTCGTTTTCAGGTATCTCACCGACCCTGTAATCATCCCCGATGACAAACGTCGGGAATCCCTGGAAATAGCCAAGCGCAGTGTAGTTGTTGTAGATTGTCTGCGTGTCCGGGTCGGAATTCATGTTCTTCTCGTTCCATGACCTGACAAGGAACCTGTCTGCGGGAAGCTCCGAGGCGAGCTTTGCTACTATGGGCTTCATCCTCTGGCAGTGCGGGCACCAGTCGGCATGGAGGAAATCGAGAGTGACCTCCTTTGAATCTGAAATGGAGCTTTTCTTCTCGAAGTCGAAGCTCGGGGACGAGCCTGCGCAGCCGAGCATGAGCACGAACGCGAGCAAGAGGGCCGCGGAGAGTGCAAAAAATGATTTGTTCATGAAAACCACCACAAAAGGATTGAAGTGTGAGAAAATGGGGCTTGCCAATTATAATCCTTGCGATATGGGATGGAAAACCGGCGTGGCAAAAGCCGCCTCTTTTTAAACTTTTGAAGGAGAAGTGAAAGCATGGATTTGGGTTCGGGGCTAAGGGCGGCCCTTGCAAAAATAACGGGCGCGGCAGTGGTGGACGAGGCGGCTGTAAAGTCGCTTGTGCGCGAGCTGCAGCGCGTGCTGATTTCAAACGACGTCAATGTAAAGCTCGTGTTCGAGATATCGAAAAACATAGAAAAGCGCGCCCTTGACACCAAACAGCTTGCGGGCGTGAGCGTGAAGGAGCACGTAGTCAAGGTAGTATATGACGAGCTGTCGGCCCTCATGGGCGAGAGCCACAAGCCGCGCCTTGACAGGCAGAAGATACTCCTCCTCGGGCTATACGGCTCGGGGAAGACCACTACGTGCGGCAAGCTGGCGTATTTCTTCAAGACCAGAGGTCTTTCCGTGGCGCTTGTCTGCGCCGACACGGACAGGCCCGCGGCTTACGAGCAGCTCGAGCAGACGGCCAAGAAGGCGGGGGCCAAGTTCTTCGGGATAAAGGGCGAAAAAGACCCTGAAAAAATCGTCAGGGAGTCAATGAAGGCGCACGCCGAGGACGTCATAATAGTGGACTCTTCGGGCAGGTCGGGCTTCGACCAGTCGCTTGTGGAGGAACTCAAGCGCATCAACTCCGCGTTCGCCCCCGACGAGAAATACCTGGTGATAAACGCAGACATAGGGCAGGTCGCAGGCGGGCAGGCGCAGGAGTTCCACGACGCGGTCGGGCTGACTGGAGTGATTGTCACAAAGCTTGACGGCTCTGGCAAGGGAGGCGGCGCCCTGTCGGCGATAGCAAAGACAAACGCAAAGGCGGCATTCATAGGCACAGGGGAGAAAATGGAGGACTTCGAGGTGTTCGAGGCCCCCCGCTTCGTCGGAAGGCTGCTTGGCTTCCCGGATTTGAAATCCCTGCTTGAAAAGGTCGAGAAGGCGGCAAAGGAAGAGAACATAACCCCCCAGGCCCTCGACGAGGAATTCACAATTATGTCTTTCTACCAGCAGCTAAAGGCGGTCAAGAAAATGGGCCCGCTTAAAGGCGTGTTTTCCATGATGGGCTTTGCGGACGTGCCGCAGGACATGGTCGAGCAGTCGGAAGGCAAGCTGAAGAAATTCGAGTCCATAATCAATTCCATGACTTCGAAGGAGAGGAAGGAGCCGGGGCTTCTAAGGAAGGGCAAGGGAAGGATTGAGAGGATAGCAAAGGGTTCCGGCACCGACCCGGACGAGGTCAGGGAACTCCTCTCGCAGTTCGAGAAGGTCGAGAAGATGATAGGCTCGTTCAAGAAGAACAGGGGCCTGCGAAGAAGGCTTGAGAAGATGATGGGCGGGGCGAACCCCGCGCTCAAAAACATGCAGATGCCCCCCGGCATGGTGTGAGGCGCTGGCGGGGGAGCCGCGGTTGCGGCCAAGGGGCGGCAGGCAGCGTGTTTTGGCGTGCAGAGCAAGGGATAAGTGTTTAAACTGCGCCGGACAAATAAGCGAAAACATCATTGCGCCGCCTGACCAGTGCGGCGCGGGGAAAGCGCGGTAGTTCGGATGGAAGCTGTGCCCAGTTTCGTGATAGACTTTGCGATAGTCATAGCCGCGGCAATACTTGGCACATTCATCGCCATGAAGTTCAGGCAGCCGGCAGTCATCGCGTTTTTGGCGCTTGGGGCAATTGCAGGGCCAAACATGCTTGGCATACTGCGCTCAAGCGACATAATAGAGGCGTTCGCCCAGCTTGGCGCCATATTCCTGTTGTTTGTCATTGGCCTGGAATTCAACATCACAAAACTGCTTGGCGCCGGGGCAAAGGCACTGGTGCTTGCAAGCGTGAAAATGACGGTCCTGTTCCTCGTGGCCTTCGAGGTCGCGCTCTGGCTGGGGTTCGATGAGACTACGGCCATAATACTTGGCATGATTTTTTCCATCACCAGCACGGCCATCATGATAAAGATATTGAGGCAGAAATGGCTGATGGCGCAGGACTACGTGTCGCTTCTCATAAGCGAGCTTGTGATAGAGGACCTGATTGCGGTAATATTCCTGACAATAATATCGAACATGCAAAAAGGCGCGAACACGAGCATAGCGAACATAGCCGCCACGACCGTGTTCGCTTTCGCCGGGCTTTTCGCGGCGTATTACATAGGCCAGAAAGTCCTCATGGCCGCTTATGAGAAGAGGTATTTCGAGTCGAGCGCGGAGCTTTACGTGTTCGGGGCACTCGGGATTGTCCTGGCATTCACGCTATTCGCCGGCTATCTCGGGGTGAGCACGAGCATCGGCGCATTCGTGGCGGGGAGCCTTGTCGGGCAGATGCCTTTCGCGCGCAAGGTAGAGGAAGCAATGGACCCGTTCCAGCTCTCCTTTTCGGCCATTTTCTTCATATCGATAGGCACGCTGATAAATCCCGCAAAGGCGGGCGAGTTCGCAAAGGAAGGCGGGCTTCTTGTGGGGCTTTTCATGCTCTTTTGCTTCGGCACTGTGGCGTTGCTTGTATACCTGCTCTCAAACAGGAAGCTCGACGCGGTCCAGTGCGGCATCGTCATGCTCCCGCTCGGGGAGTTCTCCATGATAATCGCAAAGGAGGCTTCAAGCATGACAGGCGCCGACCTTGTATCGATAGCCGCCATAGGGGTGCTTGCGACTGCCATTGTCAGCTCGCTTCTGCTTGACGGCAGGGAATACATCAGGCGCATAGCGCGCGTGATAGTCCCGGAAGCAGCAAAGAACAGGCTTGGGACAATAGCGCAGTATGTTTCCCGCGTGGTCGGGGAGTTCGAGTATGGCGGCTATTTCTTCACCACGGTAAAATCCGAGATAGAGGTGACGTCAAAGACCGCGCCCTATGCAATAGCTTCGGCGGTAATCTGCGTGGCCGCGTACCTTCTCATGCAGCAGACGGCGCTGGACATAGGCGCCGACGCGCGCTTCGCGGTGTCTCTTGTATTCGTGATATTCATGGTGCTCACCGGGCTTTTCGTGGCAAAAATCGCCTGGGGCTTCAAGGGGATAATAGACACGCTTGCGAACATATTCGCGGTCGGAGACGCGACCCAGCCCACGGGCATACTGAAGTCGGCGGTATACAACCTGTTCTTCGGCATAGGGCTTGTGATGGCCGGCTTCGCCTCCCCCCTCGTGCTTGGGATATTGAGGGTGCCGCAGGCGCTTCACCTGCTGGGCTTTTCCGCTGTAATAATAGGCATTCTGCTGATTTACAAGTCGGTCAAGCTGGTAGGAAGGTTCACTTACTCTGGGACCACCATAGTGCCCACTATGGCCAAGAAAAAGGAGATAGAGGACATTGTCAAGTCCATACTCCCGCCAAGGGCGAGGAAAAAGGACGAGAAAGTGGGGCTTGAAAAGGTCAATCAGTAAAAGAAGTGAAGATGCCGGGAATACGCGCATTGATTTGCCTGTTTTATGGCCCGGGCTTGCCATTGACACGTTCTATTTTCGCGGCGCCAAGGCTAGGGTTCAAAAGAAAACAAAAACGGATAAAGGAAAAAAATCAGATGGACCTTAGGGCGAGTTCCTTTGCAGCAAGCTCTTCCATGATGTCCCTTGAAATCATGCGCCTGCCGCCGACCTTCTCAAAAGGTATCCTGTTGCGGTCAAGCCTGCGCTCGAACGCGTTCCTCTTGATTTTGACTCCTTTTGTCTCGAGGAACTCGACAGCGTCGCCGACCGAGTAGTAATTGGAAACAACGTGCACGAGGCCGTCGATTGAGGTCTTGGGTATCCAGCGCTGCGTGCCGATTTTAAGGGACGGGATGGAGTTTTTCTCTACCCTGCCAATGAATGCGCGGAAATTGATTTCCTCGTGTTTCTTGAGGACAGTATACGCTTCCTTCATTGTGTAGTATTCGTTTTTCAGCGCGACCCAGTCATGTATGACCGGCTTTGGAATGAGCCTTTTCTTGCCGATTTTTGCGGAGGGGATTGACTTGCGCTCAACGCGCCCGCCGAATGCCCTGAATGAGATGTTAATGCCATTGCGCTTGAGTTCCTCGTGCGCCTCTTCAAGCGTGTAAAGGCCCATGCTCTTGAGCGCGTCCTTCTCAAGCTTGTCCTGCTCGTAAAGGTCCTGCGCCTGGTTGACTATGCCCTGTATGCTCGAAGAAATGCCCTTCTCGCGGCTGACCCTTTCCTTTTTGAGTTCAGGGACCCTGACGGATTTTATCCTGGATATCACCGGGTCCTTGAAGTTTTTTTCGAGTACGATTCTTTTGCCGCGAGACATGTTGGGTCACCGTTTGAATGGAATGGACATATATATGCATCGGCTATTTAAAAGCTTTCGTGCAAACACATGTTCTTACACTATTTATTACATCTACGTGCATGCTATTATTAGTAACAAGAGTTTATATACCTTCGCATTTTAACACCAACACACACAGATGCCATACCGATATAAACATCCATAAATAAAGCAGGGGCATGGATTTGTGCCTTACGTGCCAGTCGAGATACTCGCTTAAAAAAAGCCCTGACGCCGGGGCCTCGTGCACTGCGTGCATGGGCATATTCGCAGGCATAGGCGGGGCGTGCAAGGCGGCGATGGACGGGGCGCGGCAGGCAGGGCTCGAGTTCGGCTCGTTTTCAGTCTCAAGCACTGTGCCGCAGCAGTGCGACGCGTTTGATTTCTCAATGCTGAAAAAATACGGATACGCGAAGATAACGCCGATAAAAAACGCCATAAACAGGGAGGCAGGAAAAACCTTCGCGCGGGTTTCCGGCGTGAAACAGCAGGGGAAAAACCCCGAGGCAGTGCTTAGGCTGGATTTCAGGAACAGCGCATTTTCCGTCGTAAAAACTCCGGCATTCGTGTTCGGGAGGTATGAAAAGCTCGAGGCCGGCCTAAGCCAGACAAAATGGCTCTGCGCCTGGTGCAACGGCAGGGGATGCGGCCACTGCGGCATGAGGGGCACGCGCTTCGAGGATTCCGTCCACCAGCAGATAGAGGCGGGATTCGCGGAGGCTGGCATTTCAGGCTCAAAGCTGCACGGGAGCGGCCGGGAGGACGTGGACGTGAGAAACATAGGAGGGGGAAGGCCCTTCGTGATAGAGCTTGAGAGGCCGGCAAAAAGGCGAATTGACCTTGGCAAAGTGATGCGCAAGGTGAATCTGGCAGGCAAGGTAAGGATACACGATTTGGCGTTTGTGGGCGCGGGCATGGTCGAGGTGCTAAAGAACTCCAGGTTCGACAAGAACTACCACGCCACCGTCGGCATGGACGCAAAGCCAACTGCGATTGACGCGCAAAAAATCGAATCCCTGTCGGGGAAGGAGATATCCCAGCAGACCCCCACGAGGGTGATGAAAAGGCGCGCAGACAAGGTAAGGAAGAAAAAAATATTCGCCGTCCTGGCGAGGGTTGCAGGCGCTGGGATCGAGTCAGACATATTCGCCGAGTGCGGCACGTACATAAAGGAGCTTGTGAGCTCTGACAATGGCAGGACGTCCCCGAGCTTCGCGTCCGCCATGGGCAAGGCCGCCGCGTGCAAGGAACTCGTAATGACGGGCGTGCAGGACAATTACCTTTATAGCATACTCGCGCCAAGAAAATGGAAGAGGGCAAAGCCCGCATGAGAAGGAAGGAGAGGGCGCGGCAGCGAAAACAAAACGCGCGCGCCTGCAGGATAGTGTTTGGAAATGATAGAGCCAATGAATTACACCGCAGCCGCGATTGCGGTAATCTTCAGCGCGGCATGCTCGTACTACGACCTGTTCAACAGGAGAAACATCCCCGAAAAGCTCTTGTGGGCGTTCCTTGTCGCGGCGGTCGGGGCGTCGTTTATCCTCAATGGCACGGACGCGCTTGCAAATGGCGCCATGCAGGCTGCGATAATCGCGGTCATAGGATACCTCTCATACAGGGCGGGGCAGATGGGGCTTGCCGACGTATTCGTGCTCGCCTCGATTGCCATATTGATTCCGGCAGTAAACCTTAGCGCCGACTGGGGCTACGCGGCCGTGACGTTCTCCGTGCCCGCGGTGCTTTTGGTGTTCTTCGCCTCCGTGATTTCATTCTCGTACATAATGGCGGCATATTACTTCGCCAAAATCGCACTCGGATACGGGGCCAGGCGCGGGCACGCGGCAGGGATAAAACAGGGCAAGAAAACCGTTTTCGCGCTGGGCGCAATAGGTATTTTCGCGCTTGCATACCTGTTCTGCGCAGCGCTTCTTGGAATAGGCGCGTACAGGTCTGCGGTGGCTGCCACGTTCCCGGCCCTGATGTTCTTTTTCGCCCTGTTCATGCCTGAAATAAAAGAGTCCATGGTCGAGCAGGTCGCAGTAGGCAAGCTTGAGCTCGAGGACGTGATTGCCGTCGAGAAAATGGACCAGAAGGCCGTGCAAAAATACGGAATCGGCAGGCTGATTGACAGCAAGAACCTGATAGCGATAAAAAAGGCCGGGCTAAAGGCAGTGCCCGTCTATACGGGCATGCCACCGTTCCTCCCTTTCATGCTCCTAGGGCTTTTGATTGTAATATTGTTCAATGGCTACATAGCAGCCGCATTCCTTCCCCAGTTCTGATTGAAGGCAGCAGGATGGGAAAGCAGGGGCCCGCGCATTTTCTGGAATGCTTTTGCACCTAGAGAAGCAGATAGCCGAGTATTGCGCCCGTTATGGCGCATATCGCGTTTGTCGTGGCCTTGTTCCCGATGCCCATTTCCTCGAACACGCCGAAAACCGAATCCGCAAGCGAACCTGAAAAGCCCACTATGCCGATTAGAAGGACCTTCCACGGGTCTGTGAGCCCGTACATGATGAATACGGAAACCCCGATAAGGAGGGCGCCGTCAAAACTCATTATAGTCCCAAACGGCGTGATTGCACCCGAAACGCCCCTTTTTACCGGCTTCAAGGTGAAAAGCGAGAGGGGGGTAGACGAGAGCACTCCAAGCTCGGATGCGAACTTGTCCGCCGTAACTGCCGCAATCGAGCCAACAACGGGCCAGATGCCAATTGTAGGAGAGAGATAGGCGCACACCACGGGGACTATGCCGTTTGCCAACACGTTTTCCCAGCTCCTCTCGTGCTCGTAAATGCCAAGCTCGCGCTTTTCCTCATACCCGTGCTTCGTGACGGCGACGCTTGCAACCAGGAATATCAGCATGAGAAGCAGGAACTGCCAGCCGCCAAACCAGAGCAGGGCTATGCCGAAGAACGCCGCGAGGGCAGTGCCCCTGAAATCAAGCAATGCAGCTTTCACGATATTCGCACCCTAATTCAACTGGCTGTTTTTACGACTTCTGCGCATGTAGTTTCATGGCAAGAGGATAATAATATAACGGCTTGGCAGCCCACTGGAAAGCCGTCCCCCCAAGGCTTTTGAACCTTGCAAGGCAAACCAAGGCTGATGGAAGACTTGAGCGAGAAATATAGGCCTTCGAGGTTTGAGGATTTCCTTGGCAACCGCGACGCGGTGGACGCGGTGCGCAAATGGGCGCTTGAATGGGCGCGTGGAAGGAGCCAGAAGCCCCTGATAATCACGGGCCCGTGCGGCTCCGGCAAGACTACGCTTGCAATGCTTGGGGCAAAGGCGCACGGATGGGACATGAACTTCTCCACCCCCTCCGAGACGCGAAACGCCGACAGCCTGTCAAGAAGCATAGGGTTCTCGACCACAAGCGCGACGCTTTTCGGGAAAATGAGGCTTGTGATATTCGAGGACGTGGACCTCACGTTCAGGCAGGACAGGGAAGGGATAAAGACAATGGCGGCTCTTGCCGCGCAGTCAAAAAACCCGGTCATTTTCACGGCGACAGACTTCTGGGAGCAAAAAATCTCGCCATTGAGGTACGCCTGCACGCACATAGAGCTGAAGAGGCTGACGACCGCCATAATCGCCAAGGCGCTCGAGCGCATAAGCATTGCGGAGAAAATCGACCTCACGGCCTCGCAGATAGACGCCATAGCCAAAAACAGCGGCGAGGATTTGAGGGCTGCCATAAACGACCTGCAATCGAAAAACGTCAACAGCAGCCGCGACAGGGAGAAGAACATATACGAGACCACGAGGGCTGTCTTCCACTCGGGATACGCCGAGGCGCGCTCCGCCGTGTTCGCGTGCGGCGAGGAGCACGACGACATCAAGGCATGGGTTGGCTGGAACCTGCCGCTTGAGTACCAGGACGCGGAAGGCACGAGTTCAGGGGCGTACGCGCATGCCATCGAATCCGGCTTTGAGGCGGTCTCCAGGGCCGACATGTTCGATGGCAGGATAATGAAAAGGCAATACTGGGTGCTTCTGAAATATTCCTCGGACCTGCTAAGCGCGGGGGTTGCCGCGTCAAGGAACGGGGCAGCTGCGAGGTATGTTAAATACGAGAGGCCGCCGTTCAATTACAAGTTTTCAGGCGTGTTCGGCAATGCGAAGAAGGCGGCGCGCAAAATTGCAAGGGAGGCGCACTGCAACATCCGCGACGCGCCATGGTTTTTCCCGATAATCGCAGCGCAGTTCAAGGCGCACCCCAACCACGTGCGCGACTTCTGGGGTTTTGAGACCGAGGAGCTCGCCTTTGTCTGCAAGTCCACGGAGAGCAGCGTGAAGGACAAGCTGGAAAAGGACAAGGAGTCCTACGAGAAAAGGGAGAAGGAGAGGGAAGGGCTCGACGAGTCCGACCCGCTTTCAAAAAAGGCGGAGAGGCGGGAGAAGGATGCCGCAAGCCAATTGCTCATGCACGAGGAAAAGAAGGGCAAGGCGGGGCACGGGCCAGAGGACAAGAGGAAAACAGAGGGGAAAGCCGAAGCGGCAAAGCACGACAAGAAAACGGATTCGAAAAAGCACGAGGGCGCAAAGAAGGAGAAGGACTCCAAAGAGCCAAAAGCAGAAGGGAAGAAGGAAGAAAAGCCAGTGAAGAAGGCCGCCTCGCTTGCGGATTTCATGTAGCGCCTTCAAGACCCGGGCGCCTGATTACAGACATTTCTAATCTGGGTTTCTTTTTCCTCATCGGCTTTTTTCAACCAAATGGCCCCAGCAGGCGGCTTTAAAAAAACGAGATGGTTGAAAATAGATTAACGTGTGGGCGAGGTGGGTCAATTGGCCAGTCTTGAAGAAATAGATGAAATGAAACAAATGTACAGTTCCATACGGATTGTCGTAGACACATGGGCAAATGAAAACAGCCTGATAAAGCTGCACGAGTTCAATAAAATGCTCGAGGGCGACTTGAAATTCTGCAAGAACAGCGAAGAAAAGCAGAAAACCATGCTCAAGGCGTTCGACGAATACGCCAGCCACCACCTGTTAATCCACATGGTGAACCTGCTTGAAAAAAATCCCATTCTCACA
Organism: Candidatus Micrarchaeia archaeon; assembly: GCA_041650395.1. Lineage (GTDB taxonomy): Archaea > Micrarchaeota > Micrarchaeia > Anstonellales > VGKX01 > JAKALW01. The sequence continues at coordinate 434,944 of JBAZLG010000001.1, forward strand.
AAACAAGTGCAAAAAAGGGAATACGAGCGCATAGAAAAAGCCCTCCTTACTGCAATCAAGAACCTGCCATCCGACTGGGACGCGTATGATTTCCTTTTGGAGCAGATCGCAAAGCCCGCGCTTGGCTCCGGGAAAGTGAAGTTCGCCTGTGCATTCAAGGCGCAAGACCTCGCCTCGGATATTTTCAGATTCGACCAGGCGGGATTGCAACTGAAAGTGCTCAACTCACCGGAGTTCCCGCTTGTCGCAGAGATGGGGCTTAAGATGATTGAAAGCGCGCTCAAGCTCGAAGAGCCCGCGTCGCGGCTAAGGGAGCTCGAGCGCATCGCAATAGGGGCAAATGATGAAAAAATTGCCGATTTGGCCGCACGGAATTTCATATACACGTGCAAAAACGAGGCGGAATTCGAGGCCCTTCTCAAGCAGCACAAGGATGGAAGGTTCCCGCAAAAACATCTCAAGGCAATAGCGGATTCACTTGACGAAGTCGGCCTTGACTATGCAAAGAAGGTATTGAAAAAGCGCGATGGCGACTTTTACACCGCAGAAGCTGCGGTCCTGCCAACAGGAGTTTTCGATTTTTCGCCCAAAGCAAAGGAATTTTTCGCCCCGACTCCGGACAGGGTCAATATTGCAACTGCAAAGGGCGAGTATTCCTACCTCATGAGGGTCGCCGGAGACGAGGGGCTTGCAAAAGAGCTTAGAGACGCGGCTTATGAAAAGATTCTGCCTGCAGTGGAGAAATTCATTGCCGACATGGAAAAAAACGGCGAGGATGGCAAGGATGCCATATGCACACTCGCGCTCATTGAGAGCCAGCACGGCGTCGAATTCCCTCCCGAAGCCCGCCAACTCATTGAGTCCAAAGTAGGCGCAATAGAAGTCCAAAGGGGAAGCACCACATACATGGACATAATAAATGCCAGCAAAAACGCAAAGAAAAAGAGCAATGCTGCCACGACCGGGCAGGATGGCAAAGCACAGCCCGGAACGAATATCCAGAAAGGCAAGGTATAGGATTCTGAAAAAATCGTGCGGGGAAATGCCGGCACCAAAACCGGCACATTACTCCTGCATTTCTAAACGTCGCAGCCCAGTTTCTTGAAGTCTATTATGCGCTCACGCTCGCACTCCTTGTCGCGGCAGAGAAGGACTATCCTGGATGGAATGTGCTCGACCGACATAATGTAGCCCGTCTTTTTGGCAAGCTCCTTTGCGAACTCCCTTATTTGCGCGTGGGTTGGCATGCGCGACGGGCCAAGCCTTTTCCTTGAGGAGCCCAATGCCATGTACGCCTTTACCTCGATGAAATGGGGCCTTGCGATTGCGACCTGCTTGGCGTAGCCGCCAATGTCGTCCATGTTGTGCCCAAGCGCGAGAGTCATCCTAAGCACTGTGCGCGTCTTTGACTTTGAGGGCGGCAAAAGCGCCGAATGTGGGGTTCCAATGCCGTGGCCGTCTTCAGGCATGCTCATTTTTGCAAGCAGTTTCAGGGACTTTTCATAATTTTCCCACGAATCCTTTTCAAGCGGCACTACAATCTTGCCATGCCTTTCCCTTGTAGGGGAATTGAACGAGATGTAAAGCTGGGTCGGGAGGCTGCCTTCCTTTTCCATGCGCGCAAACATCTCCGGCCTCGTGCCATTTGAGACAATGAATGTCGTCATGCCGCGCCTGTGATATTCTTTTACCAACCCGGGAAGCTGGCTGTAAAGCGTAGGCTCGCCGTCAAGCGAGATTGCCACGTGCCTTGGGAGAGTGGCTTCCCTGAACATTTTCATGTCCGTCTTCGGGCTTCCGGGGAAGCCGTTTATCTGGTGCAGTTGCGCCTTTATCGAGCCATCTGCAATGTCAGTGGGCGAATCCTCGCCGCCTTCCCAGCCAAGAAAATGCGCAGTGGTGTCGCGCCAGCAATGGATGCATGCGTGGTTGCAGAACGGGACCGACGGGGACATCTGGACGCAGCGGTGGCTCCTTATGCCATAGAAGGCGTATTTGTAGCATACGCCCTCGCCCCTGATGGATTTTTTCGTCCACATGCAGATTTTGACAGCCGCGTGGTCGTTTTTGCCGACGAACTCGTAGCCTGCCCCCCTGACGCGGGATTTTTTCTTCTCGAGGCGGATGGGGTTTGTCAAGTTTGGCACCTGTAAAAAGTATATCTTGTTATGAAAAAATTTCATTAAAAATCATTGACGAATTCAATTCAAAGAAGTAAAATTGGGCCAGGGGATGGGCAAAACGCTTGCGTTTTGAACAGACTGGCCCCGCATAAATAATGATTGGGCCAGGGGATGCGCAAATTGGCCGCAGACAATTTGGGCAGACTGGCCCGGGCAATAATAATTGGGCCAGGGGATGACAAATTTCAAAAGAAATTTGGCAGACTGGCCCGGGCAATAATAATTGGGCCGGGGGATGACAAATTTCAAAAGAAATTTGGCAGACTGGCCCGGGCAATAATAATTGGGCCAGGGGATGACAAATTTCAAAAGAAATTTGGCAGACTGGCACAATATGGAATATTGGGCCAGGGGAGATTCGAACTCCCGACCTACAGCTTGCCTAGACACGTCTGTTGTGCTAGAACGGGTCATATAAGACTTGCGGGAGGGCTTTTGGAGGCAGCGAAACCGCCAGAGCCTAAAACCCCATGCCGCTCTAACCAGGCTGAGCTACTGGCCCATAACAGCGCTTAATTAACCTGATAAACCTTAAATATCAATAGGAAATGCTGGATTGTTTATATATGGAAAAAAATGAAATGGCAGATGGCAAAGGCGCCGGAGAAGCGCCAAAACCGCAGCATGCCGCGAAAAAGGCGGACGACGCCCCTGCGCAGGCCGGCAAGGCCGGCCCTAACGTGCGCAAAGTCGTATTGGACACCAATGCGCTGATGCTTGTCCACCAGTTCAAGATAGACATACTCTCGGAAGTCGCAAGGCTGATGGATTGGGACTATTCCTTTGTCATCACAGACAGGGCGATTTGGGAGCTTGACAACCTGCTTGCCTCGAGAAAAAGGGGCTTCAAGTCCGCCCGGCTTGCAAAGGCCTATCTCGAGCACATAAAGGCAAAAGGCGTGCTTGAGATAATCCACAGCGAAATGAAGGTGGACGACTGGATTGTCAAGTTCGCGGCAGACAACCCGGGTACAGTGGTGCTCACAAACGACATCATACTCAAAAAAAGGCTAAGGGAGAAGAAGACGAAACTCATAGGCCTGCGCTCAAAGGACCACCTCGACATAATGTGAAAATCGCAAGGCGGGCAGGCGGGGGCGTGGCATCCTGATTTTACGCGTCCTTCCCCAAAAACACACGGGTTTATTAAACTGCGAAACAGCCATATAATCCTTGAACTGGCAGGACAGCGCGCAAGTGGGAAATAGCGCTTTTGCAAGCCGGCTTTTGCATGGCTTGCGCAATGCCTTATTGTGGGGGATTCCATGGAAGACGACGAGCAAGGCCACGTTGACTGGCAAAAAATACTCATTACGATAGCCGCCGGGCTTGTCATTGTACTTGTTGTTGGCGCTGCCGCGGTCTTCCTTGCCACAGGCAGGCTCGAATTCCCAAATTTCGCCCCTGCGATAAAGCCTGTGGCCACGGCCAATGGTTATGAGGTCTCGCTTAGCTGGGAACCGGCGGCAGGCGCGCAGTCGTATTCAGTCTACAGGTCCCAAAAGGAAGGCGATACTGGCGTGCTTGTGGCAAAGAACATAACAGCCGCGAGGTATTCGGACATAGTCGGTTATGAAGGGACATACTACTATTCGGTAAGGTACGCCCTCGCATCCGGCATAGAGGACGGGAAACCCGTGCAGGCAATGGTCGAGGTCAAAAAAAGGCAGCTTGGAACAATCGGGCAGGCGCAAATATCCTTTGCAAATGGGAACTACACCAATTCGACCGCGGCAATCGTGAAGGTGAGCGCGCAGGGCGCAACGTCCTGCAGGTTCTGGCTTGACAATTCCCAAAAGGGAGATTACACCCGGGATTTCCAGTCCCATGAAATAACCCTATCAGGCGGCGACGGGCAAAAAACAGTCAATGTGGAGTGCAGGAATGCGGAGTCCGGGCCTGCGGATTCTACAAGCGCGCAGGCGGAAATAACCCTTGACACCACAGGGCCCTCAATCCAAATAATACACTCAAGCGTGCCATACAATGTGGACAACATGACTGTCCAGTTCAGCGCTGACGACACGTATTCCGGCGCCCTTGCGTGCGCGCCCGCTTGGGACGGGGAAGTGATTGGCAACCTGAGCCCGTACGCGCCCGGGGAGAAGCAGACAGTCACGTTTGTGGGCTCCGGCTCCAACAAGACGTATAATGTCAGCATAGCGTGCGCAGACGGGGCGGGCAACCTGGCATTTTCCAAAAGCCTTGCATTTACCACCGCGGTGAAAAACGAGACACCGGCAGTGGCGCTCTCGTTCAAGTGGAGCGCGCCGTTTGTCAATTACCCCGAAGTGACGCTTGTAGTAAAGTCCGCGGGGGCGGGCTCGTGCAGGTTCAAAAACGAGGACAATTCATGGTCATTGTGGCAGAACTACAGTACCGCAAACCTGGGCAATGAATTCGGCTGGAAGCTTTCAGGCTCCTATGGCACAAAGACAGTATACGCGGAGTGCAGGGATTCTACACTGCAAAGCCTCGGGACCGGAAGCGCGTCGATAATGTACGCGCCCCCGGGAAGCAATGGCTGGTACCCCGGCTGAACAGGCAGGATTTGCACGGGCAGCCTGCTTGCCCGGTTTCTTTCTTTTTTTACCCGTGCGGGTTTGCCGACGCGGGCAAATGGATATTTTTGTGCAGTGTTACAAGCTTTTAAAAAGCAGGGGAGAGGAAGCCTTCCCACGTGAAAAAATGAATGCCAAATTCGCTGCGCACGGCGCAGCCATTTCAGAAGTCCTTCTTGTTCTTATTGGCTAGTTTTACCGCCTGGGTGGCCTGACAAGTGGCCTGGGCGGCCCGACAGAAACGGCATGACAACGACATAACCCGTCTTGCCGTTGGCGCATCGGAAACAACCCCGATTCGCCCGCGCATAAGCCCTCAACGCATAACTGTGTTGCCGCCTTGCAGGCGGATTTGCGGCTTTTGCCATATGGAAAACAAAACCTAGAGGTATTGCCATGAGCCACATGATTCCAATGAAAATTGAAAGGATAAGCATTAGAAAGTACGACGACGCCAGGGTGAAAAACGCGGAGTTCAAAGGGAAGGGGAGGGAACCCATAAATGCCAGGATACCAGAGGACATAAGCGTATTCACGGACGGATGCGCGCTGAACGGCCCCAAAGCCGGGGCTGGCATGTGGATTGTCAAGCCGAGGGTCAGGATGACAGAGGAACAGATAAACGCCTGGGTAAAGCGCTCCAAGGCCATGTCAGGGAAAAAACCGGACAATGGCAGGTCGGAGTTCAACGAGCCAGGCTACAAGCCGCCTGCAGAGCAGAGTTTCGCAATGCAGGGCGTAATGAACAGTTTCGACTCTGATGGAAATTGGGGGAGCGGAACAGAACAGGCTGGAACTGTCAAAGGCAAGGTTTCTGCCAAGGCGGATAACAACACAACAGCGGACCTTAGCCCCAACGGATTTGGAGACCCGGGCTATTTCAGGGAAGAGACAAGGATGATGATGTGACTGGCGCGAACGCCAAATTAATTGCGAGGGACGATTATCATGGGATTACAAATAGTAGTAAACAATAGCACTAAGGGAGTGGCAAATGTCCGCGCCTTGTTCATAGACACCAAAAAGGGCAACAACTCGAGGAGCATAAAGCCCATAGACGCCATAAGGCACCAGAACAGGGGCAACATTTTCAACAATGGCGGCGGCGACTACATGATGGAAACTGCCACCAGCACAGGGGTGCAGAAAAAAAACAAGGGCAGGGTGCCAAAGCCCGGAAGGATTACAAAAATCGCACAGGAGCACGAGGTACCTGCGATGTACCTGCACATAAGCAGAATCAAGACATTCAGGGTCGCAGAATGCTGTGAAAGCATAGCTTCAGTGCTTTTTGCCCATGCCAAGACCGGAGATTTGTCAAGCGTATACAAGACTTGGCCGCAATTGAGGGCTTCTGCCGCAAGCATGGACACTGAGGCAATTTTTAACTACCTGGCAAGCGTGAATGGAAACCAGGGCGAAAGGGTCGATTTGTTCACCATGGCCGCTGCGGCTTCAGTAGGCAAGGCGATTTCAATGGCGCCAAAGGATGGACCGCTCTACGGCAAAACCCCTGATGAATGGAGCGTTGTAGTAAAGGACCTTGCCATGCGGTTTGCAGGCGCAGTAGAGGCTGAATACGTCAAAATCAAGGCACAAAAGGCATCGGAATGGCAGAGAATGAAACAGGACTAGGCCGGGTTTTCGGTTTTTGGGCACTGGGATTCCCTTGCCGCCTTTTCCTCAAGTTTTTTTTCCAGCTTTAGGAGCCTGTCAATCCTCTTTTGCGGTGGCGGATGGTTTGCAAGCAGGCGCTCGAGGAAGCTTGTTTCCCTTTTGGGGCGGCTATCCATGACCTTTTGCAGGAATGAGATGAAGCCCTTGCCAGTCCCGAGAAGCTTTGCGGCGTATTTGTCAGCGGCATATTCATGGATGCGCGAGATGAACATGAATGCGGGTATTGAGAGAAAACCGAAAGCAACGCCTGCAAGAGCCAAGCCCGCGCCAAGCAGCAGATTGGGGGCAGCGCCATCCACGCCCACAATCTCGATAATGCCGCCAACTATGGGCAGAAGCGTCCCCGCCAAGCCTATGAACACTGCGCCAGTGTCAATTGCGCCATGAAGCCTCATTGAATGGCCGATTTCATGGGCTATGGTTGCTTCAAGTTCCCGCTCATCCAGTTTCCTCACAAGCGCAGAACTGCCGCGAATCACTGTATCTGTTGAATTGCTAATTATAGAGCTGCCCTCGTCAGATATGGAAAGAGACATCTTATGCGTGGGCAAGATTTCAATTCGGACGTTCATGTCATAGCCGACCTTTTTTGCAACGCGGGCAAAGGCCTCCTCGAGGATGCGCTTCTGGACGAATATGTTTTGCTTGTCTTTGGAATCCTTAGTGTTGGCCTTTCCCTTGCCAGTGGTTGAATTGGAATTCTGCCGCTGCCCCGCATTAGTGGTAATCATAAGTAAAACATGGAGAACGATATATATAAACCTATCTAGAGGAGGGGAAGATGCGTGCATGCCGCCGCAGCCCACTTTATCTCCAACTTTTATAAAGGGGTTTTCTCCAAATCAAGCCCTAGATAGGTCTATTGAGGTGCATACATGGATAATGTGCTAATGCTACAGATAGCTTCGCTTATCGCCGGGCTTTTCTCGCTTGGCAGCGCGGCTTACCTTTACCTGAAAGTCACGAAATCAGCAAAAGGAAACCAGAAAATGAACGAGATTGCCGACGCCATCAGGATTGGCGCCATGGCATATCTTAAGAGGCAGACTGAAACCGTAGCCAAGTTCGCGGCGGTGATATTCGTGCTCTTCCTTGCAGTCGGATTCTTCACGGGGGAGAGCGTATGGTACGGGATTGCCATAGCATTCCTCGTGGGCGCGATTTCCTCGGCCCTCGCGGGATACATAGGCATGGACATAACCACCCAGGCAAACGTCAGGACAGCGCAGGCCGCCACCAAAGGGCTCAATGCCTCGCTTTCAATGTCATTCACTTCAGGCGTCGTCATGGGCCTGTCCGTAGTCGGGCTTGGGCTGACGGCAATCACCCTGCTTTGGATGGTGTTCGGGTTCTTCATTATTGACGGCCCTGGCGCGCAAAGCGTACTGTTGCAGATGATTACAGGCATGGCATTTGGCGCGTCCCTGATCGCCATGTTCGCGAGGGTGGGAGGCGGCATATTCACAAAGGCGGCCGACGTGGGCGCAGACCTCGTGGGCAAGGTCGAGGCAGGCATACCCGAGGACGACCCGAGGAACCCGGCAGTCATAGCAGACAACGTCGGGGACAACGTGGGCGACTGCGCGGGCATGGGCGCAGACCTCTATGAGTCATACGTGGTTACCATTATAGCCACCATGATTCTTGGCAGCATAACGTTTGGCATCGCTGGCATGGTATTCCCGCTTTTGATAGCATCAGGCGCCATACTCGCCTCCATCGTCGGCACGTATTTTGTCAAGACAAAGGAGAACGGCAACCCCATGGACGCCCTGTCAAAGGGCATTTACGCCACCGCGGTACTGTGCGCGTTCGTGTTCTACGGGGTGGCAACTGCCATAATACCGCAGGGGGGGAGCGTGTCCCAGATGGGCGTGTTCCTCGCATCCCTTGTCGGCCTGGCAGTCGCAATAGCGATAGTATGGATGACGGACTACTACACTTCAACTGAGAAGAGGCCCGTGCAGGACATCGCGAAAAGCTCGCTTACGGGGGCAGGCACCAATGTCATAACGGGGGTGGCGGTGGGATTGCAAAGCACCGCGCCCTTCGCAGTGATAATTGTCGTTGCCATAATGCTCGCATACACATTTGCGGGCATATTCGGCGTGGCAGTGGCAGTAATGGCAATGCTTTCGCTGACAGGCATAATCGTGGCGGTTGACACCTTCGGGCCGGTCGCAGACAACGCAGGCGGCATTGCGGAAATGGCCGGGCTTGAAGGCAAGGTCAGGACAGTAACCGACAAGCTCGACGCTGTGGGCAACACCACAAAGGCGACCACAAAGGGGTTCGCGATTGCGTCCGCCGGGCTTGCGGCGCTTGCCCTCTTGCTCGCATTCGCGCAGGAAGTCAATGCGGCGGCGGCAAAGCTTGGCATGGCAGGGCTTGAAATCACAAAGGCGGGGATACCCGTAATAAACGTCATGGAGCCTTCGGTTCTTGTCGGAGTCCTTATCGGCGGCGCCATTCCTTTCCTGTTCTCGTCCTTTGCCATAATGGCGGTGGGCAAGGCGGCAGGCGAAATCATAGGCGAGGTAAGGCGCCAGTTCAAGGAGATAAAGGGCATAATGGAAGGCAAGGCCAAGCCGGATTACGCCGCATGCGTCGACATATCGACAAAGGCCGCGCTCAAGGAGCTGATGGTGCCGGGGCTTATCGCCGTGGCAGCGCCCATAGTGGTGGGCTTCGTGTTCGGGCCCGCGGCAGTGGGCGGCCTGCTGGTCGGGGCACTGGTGACCGGCCAGTTCATGGCGGTGTTCATGTCAAATGCAGGAGGCGCGTGGGACAATGCCAAGAAATACATCGAGCAGGGCCATCACGGCGGCAAGAAGACGCCAGCGCACGCGGCGGCCATAGTCGGCGACACTGTCGGCGACCCGTTCAAGGACACGGCAGGGCCGGCGCTCAACCCCCTGATAAAGATATTGAACACTGTTTCAATACTTTTTGTCGGGCTGTTTGTCAAGTACGCCTTGCACCTGATTTAGGCGCAACACGGGGCCCGGCGCCCCTCTTTTTTGTTTCCGGGGGCAGCAAAGCCCCCTTTTTCTTCCCTTTTTCAGCCATTTTGCCTACCGGCGCATGCATGGGGGGCTTCCCGGCAAGGGTTAAATACATATGTATCCCAATAAAAGACAGCAAATCCTAATTGAATTCATGCAGGTGTTTTCCTATGTATAACGTAGTCAATGTTTCAGACAGGGTAAGGGTTCCGCCGGAATACTTCGGCATGGACCTTGACAAGGCCATTGTCCAGATAGTGCGCGACAAGTACGAGCGCAGGATGGACCCGGACACGGGCATCATACTTGCGATATGGAACGCCAAGTCGCAGGGCGACGGCGTGGTGATACCCGGCGACGGCGCCGCGCACATGGACGTCACGTTCGACGCGCTTGTCTTCAAGCCCGCCATAAACGAGGTAATAGAGTCCGAGGTCACGGAAATAGTGGAGTTCGGGGCTTTTGTCACTCTCGGGCCTGTCGAGGGGCTTATCCACCTTTCCCAGATTGCGAACGATTTTCTCAGCTACAACAAGAGGACCGGCATGCTTTCGGGCAAGGAGAGCAAAAAGGTGCTTAGGAAAGGCGAGCAGGTCTGCGCCAAGATTTCCACGGTCAGCATGAAGAACAATGTTTCAGACACCAAAATCGGCCTCACCATGAGGCCGGAGGGCCTTGGCAAGGGCGAGTGGATAGAGCAGCGCGAGAAAAAGAAGTCCTCCGGCGACAAGGAAGAGAAGGCCGAGGGCAGGAAAAAGCATGCCAAGGAAGAAAAGAAAAAGGAATGAGCGCCAAGGCGCAGATGCATTTTAACAGGTGGATTGGATGAAAGCGTGCAAAAACTGCAGGTACATAATCGAGCATGGCGACGTTTGCCCGTCCTGCCAGGGGAACGACTTTTCAGACAAGTTCAACAGCCAGATAATGATTTTCGACGCGGAGAAGTCCGAGATTGCAAGGAAGCTCGGGGCTAAAATCGCGGGCAAATACGCTGTCAGGATAAAGTAATCCTGAAAAGCGCGGGCAGGGCCCATGTCACAAAAAAAAGGCATACGGTTTCTATACGGAGTGCCCGCTGCCATGGCTGGCAGGACACTTATCATATCCGACCTGCACGTGGGCGTCGAGGAAAGGCTTTTTTCAAGGGGCGTCAGGCTCGGCGCCGTTTCCGACGGGATGCTTGAATCCATCAGGCGGATAGCGAGGGAGAACGGGATAAAAAGGATAGCGATAACAGGGGACGTCAAGGAGAGGATTGAGGCTCCCGACGCGCAGGCCATGGAGTTTTTCGCAAAACTCTCGCGCATAGGAAAGGTGATTGTGGCGCGGGGCAACCATGACGGCGGGATTGAAAGGATACCAGGCATAGAGGTAATCGGCGCGCAGGGCGGCATAATAAGGGCGGGCGGCATGAAAATCGGGCTTTTCCACGGCCACGCCGCACCCGACGCGAAACTGCTTGGCTGCGACGCAATTTTTTGCGGGCACGAGCACCCGACGGTTGAGATGGCAAACGAGTTTGGCGGGGTTTCGAGGTTCCACGCCTGGATAAGGGTGCCAATAGATTACGCAAGGGCCAAGAAGGCGTATGCGCGGGCCAACAGGCGATGCGCCGCGTACATAGTGCCGCCATTCAACCCGGCGCTTGGCGGCCAGGCCCTAAACAGGCGCGGGGCGGCAATGATGGGCCCCGCATTCAAAAACGGCATATTTAAATTATCTGGAGCGGAAATAATAATGCTCGAAGGCGCAAGCCTTGGCGCTCTTTTTGAAGCCAAAAAGGGAGAAAAAATCACGGTTACAAAGAATAGGTGATAGTTATGGGAAATAAGAAAAGAGGGCGGGAACGCCTTATAAACTGCGACTCATGCGGCGCCAGGGTCCCGCGCGACAAGGCGGTGTCCATATACAGGTCCACAGTCTACAGCACAGACCTCAAGACTGCTGACGACGTGAGGACGAGCATTTCAAGGGAATTCCACTACTGCCCGTCATGCGGCAAGCACAAGAGGATTTACGAGAAAAAGAAGAACCAGGCCGCGCGCGCAAGGGAGAGGCGCGACTCCTGGGGCGGCGGCTACCAGCACAGGGAAGGCGGCTTCAGGGGCGGATTCGGGAACCAGAACAGGCCCCACAAGGCAGATGAAACGCAGGGCCAGGCGGCAGACTCGAACTCGCAGGAGAGCGCCAAGCAGGAACAGTCAAGCCAGGAGCAGTCATCCTCCGGCTCCCAGCAGTCCTGAAACCGGCCGGGCGCGTGCCAAAACTTAAAAGGAGGCCGGGGAACAGCCCGGCCATACGAAGGTGCGAAATAAATGGAAAAAACCCTGGAATTCAATGGAAGGAAATACACAGGAGTGCACTTTGAACTTGGCAACGTGCCGCTTATCATAATAAAGGCGCAGAAAGGCTACGTGGCGTGCGGATACATAGACAAGGCCGCGTCCGAAAAGCACGGGGACGTGGCATGCTTTGTCTCAAACGTCAAGACGTTCGAGGACGTGTTCAGGGCGAAAGTCAAGGGCATGACGTCTTGGGCTGAAGAGATAGGGATACGCGAAGGCATGAGCGTCAAGAAGGCCCTTGAAATAATAGACGGCCAGCACCAGTAAGCGGGATTCTCTTTTTCCAGCGCGCCTTTGGGCGCTTTTCTTCTTGCATGGGAAAAAACAGGTAGCGCAAGCTTTTCAGGCATGCCGCTGTTTCTTTTTCTTCCCGCCCCTTCCAGCCCCCTGCGAATAGGACAGGTAGGCGGCTGCCGCAAGCGGGAACATGATGAATGCCACTGCCGTCCCGCAGACGGTGTTTGCAGGCGGCCTTGCCGAGGCCTGGCACGCTTTTATCTGCGACGAGCGGGTGTCTATGTTGAGGACAGTAGAGACAAAGCTTGCCGATGGCAGCTTGTCGCAGACTGTCGGGTCCTGCAGGTTCGCGGCTATCTCGTTTATGCACGAGCGGTATACTTCGTCGTATTCGGACGTTGACGAGTCGCTTCTAAGCGCGTCGCATGCGGCTATGGCTTCAGCGCGCGCGGAGGGGCCGCCATATATTGACTTGTAGATTGCCACGTTCTGGTAGCAAAGCGCCTTCTCATACGTCTGGCTTGGCTGGGACAGCGCCGCGCAATCGGAGGATACCTGCTGCTTTACGCAGCCTGAAAGAAACAGGGAAAGGGCAATTACGGCGATAGCCGCCACTGCAATGAATGAGAAACGCGTGTCCATCGGATTCACTTTTTAGGTTCCTTGAAGGCCCATGAAAACGGTTCAGTTTTCTCAAGGGCGCGCACTAGCTTTTCGCCAGAGCGGGTTTTTATTCTTTTTTTGGCAGACCCGACCCATTTCAGGGCATGGGGATTGCCAAGCCGCGAATACTCGAGGGCGCAGGCCGCCATTTCAGCCATGTCGGCGTCGTTTATCACGTCTGCCACCTTCCTGTCCCTGAAAAGGCCTTCAAAATCAGAGAGCAGCCCGAGGCCGGCAGGCGCAAGAGCGTGCCTGAACGCCTTTTCATGGTCTGCGCGCGCGTATTGCTTGTTGATTTTATTGAAATCGCCAATGCGCGCCTCGGAGAGGTCATGGAGCAGGCAGCCTATCAAAACAAGCCTCTCCTGCTCGTTTGAAAGCCCTTCAAGCCTTGAAATCATAAGCCCGCATACTGCCACGCGGAAAGAGTGTTCGGAAACGTTTTGCGGGTCGCTTATGCCTATGGTGTTCCAGCCGGACCTGTCAAGCCTGGCAAGCATGCCCGCCTCGTATACGAGGCTTGCGGCGCCCGCAAGCGAAAGGCCGGGTTTTTTGCGGCTTTGGGCTTTCATCCTTCCACCTCTGATATTTCCCTGCCGAAGTCGTTGTTCTCGAGGTTGCCCCTGATAATGCCGACTACTTCCGCGGCAGGGAAGCCGAGCCTGACAAAGCGGGTATGTCCCCTGAAGCCCTTGCTCGAATCGGTAAGCGAAATCAGCCCGAGCATCTCCAGGTCGAGAAGGTATTCCCTGTACCACCTGGAAGTCTTGGGCTCGAGCGAGTATTCCCTGCACAGGTGGCAGTATTCGTCAAACACTTCGCCGGAGAGCAGGCTGCCGTCGCCAGGCTGCGCGTCCCCGAGGCGTTGGTACTTGTTCCTGCCCCCGTTTAGCGTGAGGTTCGCAGCAGACAGCAGGACAAGCTGCTGGTGGCGCGGCAGGGTCTTGATGGCGTCCTTTGCAAGCTCGCCGTCTATGGATTTGCGCGCGAGCTCCACTTCCTTGTCCGTTATTTTAGGCAATGATTTGGGGTCTGGATTGCTCTCGTCCGCAATCTCGCCGGCGCGAAGCAGGAGCTTGAGCGCGTAGCGCGCGTCGCCAGTTTCGTGGGCGGACGCCGCAGCTGTGAGGCTTATGGCGGACTGCTGGAGTGAGCCGGGCTTGAACCCGCTTGCCGCCCTGTCAGAGAGGATTTTTGCAAGCTGGGACGCGTTGTAGGACTCGAACACGAGTTCGCTTTCAAAAAGCGAGGACTTTGAGCGCGGGTCGAGCTTGTCCTTGAACGAGAGGTTGTTGGATATGCCTATTAACGACACGCCCCCTTTGGACACCTCGTCGTTGGAGCGGGTGAGGGAATATATTAGCTCGTCGAGGTCCTTAACCATGTCGACCTCGTCGAGCACGAGCACGAGGAACCTGCCGTTGCCCTCCTGGACCCACTCGAGCATTTTCTCGTAAAAATAGGTTATGCCAAAGCCGCCCTTGTCGACCTCGGGCACGAGGCCCTTGAGGGATTTTTGCATCACCTTGTAGCGCGAGTTGTACGTCCTGCAGTTCAGGTATGCCACGCGCGCGCGGGTGCCAAGCGCCTCGAACTTCTCGGAAACGCGCCTGACGCAGGCGGTCTTGCCGGTGCCGGTCTTGCCGTATATGAACAGGTTCCTGGGCCTGACGCCCTGGAGCGCCGGGGACATGCACGACATTATCCTCTCGAGGTGCTTTTCCCTGAAGGGGAGCGCCTCCGGCACGAAGTGGGGGGAAAGCACGTTCCTGTCGGCAAATACAGTAGGCTTTTGCAGTATGTCAAGAAAAGATTGCATCTTCACTCCTCACCTCCTAATTAGGCATGTATGGTAATAAATGCATTTGGGGGGCGCGGGCGGCAAAACGCGCGCCCAGGCCGGCAAGCCCCGGGCCCCACGACGGGCAAGAAAAGCCTTATTAACTCTATACTACAATTAGTTCCTACACTTTGGCGATTCATAGGGGTGTAAACATGAGCATCTTTGAGAAAATTTCCGGCAAGCTCGGAATAAACAAGGACATAAACATTGAGGAATACATGAACACGGTGGAGATGGAAAACGTTGACGCGCTCCACGAGGCTGCAGACTTCTACGTGAAGCCGATTGCGCTTGAATCAGAGGCTGACGTTTCGGTAATAATGGACGAGCTCAAGGCGAAGAACATAGTGCTTTTGAACGTGACGCCGCTCTCCAAGCAGCCAAACAAGCTCAAGGGCATAATTGACTCCATAAAGAACTTCACCCTGAAGATAAACGGCGACATAGCAAGGATTGACAACGACAAGATACTCCTTACGCCGTCAAAGGTCAAGATTGTCAAGAGCAGGAAAAGGTAGGCTTTAGGCCTCCTTTTCAAATATTTTCTTCTTTTCCGGCTATTTTTTCAGGTTTCTTTAACGCCTGCCTATTTCAGGAAGGAGGCTTTCTTCCTGCTTTTAAGCCGTGCGCGGTTTGTTTTCATTTGGCCTTGCCAGTTTCAGGAAGAAGGATAATGGGCCTCTGAATATTTGCCGTCGGAGCCTGCAGCAAAGCTGTCCACTGCGACAACGCCGGAGTTTGAGACGCTCACCTTGTCAATGGCATTCGCGTACTGGACAGGCTGGCTTTCCGCGCCTGCAGGCGCAAGCTCGAGCCTGACGACCTGGCCTTGCGCGTCGCGCCATGTCACCTGCATTGAAGCCGAGCCGTCGGTGCCGGCGCTTAGCTGTAGTTCGGGCTTCCAGTCGGGGGCCCCGCTTATTTCCAATGGCTCGCCATTGGCCGTAAGGGAACTGACAACAAAGGAATTGGATTCGGGGACAAACGAGACCTTGTCCTTCAATGAGGTCTTGTCTATTTCCTCCTGGAACAGGGCCGGGTCGGTGACAGGCGCCTGTGCCTGCTGCTGGACAGGCTGCTGCTCCTGCACTATTGTTTCGCCCTGCTGCTGGTTTTGCACATCCCGTGGCTGTTGGCTTTGCACATCCCGCGGCTGTTGGCTTTGGGTTTCAACAATGTTTTGCAGCCCTGGCTGCTCCCGCCCGGCAGGCTGCTGCTTGTAATAGTAATTGCCATCCCTGAATTCAAGCTCCCTGCCCATTATCGGCCTGTTCGTCAGGGGATTCGTGCCGACGATTTCGTGCGGCGTGCCGAAAGAGTCGCGGCCCACGCTCTCGTTGGGCACTGCAAGCCCCAGGAACCGCCCGCCTATGTTCGGGACGCGCGCGCCCGCGATTATCACAAGTTCCGAATCTGATATGGAAAGCTTGCCATCCTTGAGGCTTATGGATATCTGGGCCGCCTCATCGCTTGACAGGGTCAGCGTGTCGCCTGAAACCTCGGCGATGTAAGTTCCGGGGACAAGGGATATTATGTCCTTGGGCTCCCCGTCGCCCTTTTTCACGTATAGGTCCTTGCCCATTACGTAGGCTGAAACCCCGTCCTTGTCGCCTTCCTGCCCCACTACAAGCTGCACTTGCGCGGTTCCGGCTTCAACGTCAAACGCATTGCCATTGGACACGGCAAGCTTTGACCCGGGCGCGTCATAGGAATATGTTACGCCTGCAGCAATGTTTTTGGACTGGTCAGGGGACAATTCCAGGACATGCCCGTCCTTTGTGGCAAACGCGAGGGAGCCTGGTTTTGACATATCCAGCGTGAAATCGGAAACATTGGTCCCCCAGATGGAGCCTTCGTCCTTCTCCATCGCGCCGTTTATCATGTGCATGGCGGTTATGGAAAAGCCCATCGGCCCAGCCCCGCCGTCCTTTGGCACCACGTCAAAGGAATACTGCTTGCCATTGTTCGCGTCCTTGAAATACAACGAAAAGCCGCCATTGCCATCGGAGACATAATCCGACTGGCTTGCCGTGCCCTCCGCGCCTGCGACATTTTGCTTGACTATCTCGTACTGGCCGCTTGCGGTTATTACCTTCTGCCACTGCTCGACAAGCTGGCGCGACTGGGCGTTTTCCTCTTTTTCCCTGGTCTGCTGCTGATACTGCGTGAAATTGAAAATCGCCTGGTTTTGGAACTGGTGGGCCATGACGAATGAGACATACCTGTTGGAATACGTTTTGGAGCCATAGGTGGTGCTCGGCTCCAAAAGCTTTGCGAACTCCTCGCCGCTTGAGAGGGCCTGCTTGAACTCTTCAAGCTTGCCCGCGCCAAGAAGCCCCGACATCTTTGAATTGACCCCTGCGGCTGTGACTGAGCCAATGCCCTCGCCCTGGATGAAAATGGCGGTAGCGATTGCGCCCGCATAGGACTTCTTCAGGGACTCGATGCCCTCGCCGTCAAGCCCGAGCTGTTCCTTCAGCGTTTCCGAGACGCTCTTGCCATTTGCAAGCTTTGAGGCGAAAAAACCTTCGGCCATCTCGCCCGCCTTCCGGAACGTCCCCTGGATGTAATTGATTTTTTGCTGTTCGTCCTTCATGCCCCTGATGGGGGCGACGCGCTCTATGGCAGCCACGTTGTCGGAGGTCATGGGCTTTTTTTCTGAAAATGCGGAATACGTCTCCTGCACCTGCCTGAATGCCGAATCCGCGCGCAGGGTGCAGCCTAGCGGATTCATGTCTGCTTGGCCGCCAAGGCAACCCATCATAGAATCACTTGACACGGGGAAGATTATGGCTTTGGCAGCTTATTAACCTTGCTTTGCCGCCCGCGTTTTTTGCCAGGCTGCCCTGAAAGTTTCTGGGAGGCGAGGCGAAGCACGGAAAGCATCGACGCTGCCTCGATTTTCGTGACCCGCGCGCGGGCCATAACGCGCCTGAAGGCTATTGACACCCGCGCGGGGTTCCTCAACTCCTTGCCGCAGGACGCGGCGATGCTGTCGAAAAACACGCCCATCTGCTCGCGCTCGCCCTTTGGCGCGATTTCAAAGTGCGGGGACGCGTGGCTTGAAACCGAATATAGGAAGACGGCCACCGCATGGGACAGGTTCATGATGGGATAGTCAAGGGACGACTCCACGCGCACCAGGACGTCGCACTTGTCTATTTCGTGGCGCATCAGGCCGATGCCTTCCCTGCCAAAAAGTATTGCCAACTTGCCCTTTGGCATGTTTTGCGCGAACTCCTGCAATGGCAGGGGGTCGCGAAGCGTGGCCTTGTGCCTTCTTAGCACGCCCGTGGTGCCGACCACGAAATCACAGCCTGAAACTGCATGCTCAAGGCTTTTTGCCAGCGTGGCGCCTTCAAGCAGGTGCTTTGCGTGCTTTGCGTATTTCTTTGCCGTGAAGCCTATGGGGCATTTGGGATTGACAATGGCGAGGTCTGAAAAGCCGAAATTCGCCATTGCCCTGCACACGGAGCCCAGGTTTATCGAGTATTCGGGCTCCACAAGGACTACCCTGACGGATGGCCCCGGGGCAGGGGGCTGGCGGGCATCCCGCCGTGCTGGGCCCGCGTTTTTGGGTTTTCCCATGAAAATCAAATCCTTGGCAAAACAGCCTGCGCTGCGGCCTGGCGCAGGCGGCTACTCCCTCAATACAGCCTCTATTACCGAGAGGGTCTCGAAAAACACGGAGACCTTTTGCAATACGCGCACGTCAAAGCCCATGCCCACAAGCGATTCTATTGTCTTGTCCGTGTTGTCAAGGCTCGAGTCAAGCATAACAATCGAGCCTCCGGGGGCCACGTGCGGCTTCACAAGGCCCAGGAACCTGTCTATCACCTTCCTGCCGTCGAACCCGCCGTCCACTGCCATGTTGAGCGCGCCCTTTATCTTGTCGCTTTTCTCCGTGGGCAGGTATGGCGGGTTGAAAAGTATGGTGTCGAACCTCGCGTTTGCAAGGGCGTAGAAGAGGTCGGATATGAAAAACTCGCAGTTTTTCACCCTGTTGTTCTCCGCATTGCGCCGTGCGGCAAAGACTGCGTCCGGGTTGACGTCCACGCCTATGACCTTCGAATAGGGGTTCGCCTTGGCGCATACTATTGACTGGATGCCGCAGCCGCAGCCGATGTCAAGCACCCTGGAGCCCCTGGCCCGCTTTGAGTATATGGCGAGAAGCTCCGAGTCCTCTGCGGGCTCATAGACCGTGGAGGGTATGTCAAATTCCAATTCTTCAAACCTGTAAACCATACGGCAACAACACCGCAAAATCCAGCCACGCCGGAGGCTAGAACCTTAATTTTTCCGACATTTCGGCGAGATATCCGGGGCCCGCCTTTTCCCTGTTGAGCTTGAAGTCGAGCCCGTCGCCCGCGGACCTTGGGACAACATGGAAGTGGAGGTGGAACACCACCTGGCCTGCCTCAGCGCCGCTGTTGTTAATTATGTTCACCGCCTTGGCCCCGAGGACCGCCTTGAGCCTTTCAGCCACTTTTTTCGATACCCTGGCTATGGACTCAAGCGTCGCGTCTGGGGTGTCGAACAGGTCGGTGTGGTGGTCCTTGGGTATCACAAGGGTGTGGCCAGGGCAGGCGGGATATATGTCAAGCACCGCAATTGCCCTCTCATCCTCGTATATTTTGGCGGATGGCAGCTGGCCCTTGGCTATTTTGCAGAAAATGCACTCGTTTTCCATGAAAAACACCGATTCCTAAGGTGCATCTAGGGATTTGGCGCCATCATATATAAAAGAAAGGGATTTTGCAAGAATTGAGGCGGGCGCGTGGCCTGGCGGGAACTGGCGGGGGCAAAAACCCCTCGCATGGCGCCATGCACGGGGGAGCCGTGAAAACGCCTCTTGAAAAAGAATATTAATCATTGGTGAGCAACAGGGATACACAAATAACGCTAAAATTACACTTTGGCCGCATGAATAGCCAGTGGCGGCGCTAAAAGGGCATAAAATGGCAAAAAAAATCAAAGTCAGGGAAGTCCAGCTCTATTCCGAAAAGACAAAGCAGGAGGACGTGAGGAACTTTTTCAACAACCTCATGAAGACCCGCCTGCCGTTTCTGGGGATACTCGACTTCTCGGATTTCTTCTCAATAGGCTTTGCAAAGACCATAATAGCAAGGAACAAGAACACGGTCAGGTTCTACCTGCGCGATAAAAAAAGCATCGAGGACGTGTCGCTTCTCGTATTCCCCTTCAAGATAACCGAGCCCAGCGAAATAGAGCGCAAGAAGGGCTCCTTCCTCCCGTTCCCTAAAATCTATTTCCTTACAGGCGAGCGCGATTTTCTCTCCTACACCGTAAAGGAGAGCATAGTCGAGGCCAACATAACCATAAGCAAGATACTTGGCAGCTTCATCGGCATCGGCACTGCCATAAACGAGGACGGCAGGAAAAGCATACTTATCTGCACGAACCCGGAGAGGTTCTACGTCGTCGACCTCGAGAAGAACCCGTCCGTGTACGTGGAAGTCCTCGAGCCCGTGCCAAAGCGCATGTCCCTCACATCCAAGTTCCCGGTTTTCGAGGAGACGGGCACCACCATGGGAGTTGACAATTTCGACGTTTTCCAGCACACGCTGCTTGTCGGCGCGTCCGGAACCGGCAAGACAAGGGGACTGATGGCGCTTCTCAAAAGCATCGAGGAAATGCACGGGGACAACGTGCGCATAGTCGTCATAGACCCGCACGGCGAATTCAGCAGGTTCTTCCCAAACGACAAGATAGTGGACCTGATAAACAATTACATCGAGCCGTTGGATGTCGGCGGGATAAAGACGCCTTTGATGACGCAGCTTATCGCCCAGCTGCTCTCCTCCGCGATAGGGCAGGAGAACAAGTATTCCGAGAGGGTCATGTACTACACGGTCCACCTGCTAAGCTCCATAGACCAGATGAACCTGCAAAGCGTCAGCCTGCTCCTGACAGATGCGGCCAAGAGGGCCGAATTCGTCTCCACCTGCGACAACGACGAGGTCAAGAGGTTCTTTGACGAGGAGTTCAATGACATTTACATCCACCACTTCAACGACGCGGTGCTGCCCATACTCAACTTCGTCGGCGAGTACGAGCTGCACCTTGGCGGCGAGAAAAAGAAGGAGGCCCTGCTGGACCTGATAAAGAACAACAGGGTGACCGTGGTATCGTTCAACCCCAACTTCTTTGGCAAGAGGATGATAAACTTCCTGGCGGGCGCCATCGTCAACCAGATGTACATACTCGCCATAACCGAGAAGCTTGACAAGAAGACCATACTCGTCATGGACGAGTTCCAGCGCGTCGAGACGAAGGTGGTCCGCGACATGCTTGCGGAAACCAGGAAGTTCAACCTTTACATCTACCTTTCAATGCAATACCTGGGCCAGCTCACAAAGGAGGTCCACGACAGCATAGTTTCCAACGTGAGGAACATCATAGCGTTCAAGCTCAACAAGCAGGACGCCACCATGATAAGCTCGATAATGGAGATAAAGGTCGAGGAATACTTCAAGAAGTCCAGGAGCCAGACGGAGATAGAGGAGTCCAAAAAGGAGCTTTTCGTCAGGCTGCACCAGCGCGAGTGCATGGTGAGGGTGTTCGACGGGTACAGGTATCTTCTCCCGATGAAGCTCAAGATAGTGGACACGAACAAGTGGGAGTCAGAGGCATCCGCGCAATGGAAGGCAAAGCTTGCCGCGCACCCGGAACTTGGCAGGGAGCCGGACGGCACCGCGCACAAAGAGCCAGCGCAGGAAGCGCAGCCTGCAGAACAGGCGCAGGAGCCCGCCGCGCAACCCCAAGAGGCGCAGGAAACCGGCAGCCATGAACAGAAGGCAGAGGACGCGGGCCGCGCGGAAGGGCAGGACGGCGCGGGGCAGCAGGGAGAAAAGCCCGAGGGCTTCAATGACTTCATGAGCCTGAAAAGCGAGGGCGAAGAGTCGCAGGGCCTGGCGGCCGGCGGCTATGGAAGCGAGGGCGAAGGGCACGGCGATGAGGCGGAGGCCAACGAGTCCGGGCCGGACATTGGCAAATACGAGGAGAAAAAAGCCGCAAGGAAGCCGGCCAAAAAAGCCAGGGCGCAGGCAAAAGGCGCAAAAGCCGCAAAGGCTTCCAAGAAGGGCGCAAAAAAAACAGGCAGGCGCTGATAAGCCCCAAGGCGGCTACTTTTTGGCTTTGGCCGGCGCGCCTATCGAATACACGTCCATTGCAAAATCCTTGCCCGAGCCCATTGATTTTGCCAGCTTTCCCATGACAAGGGACTTTACGCGCTCGTATTCGGCTTTCCCGACAGCCTGGTTGCCCACTGCGTAGCGCATGTTCTTGGCATTGAAGCAGAAAAGCGAATCCCTCATGTTCTCAGAATTGTGGCAGAACATGCAATCCGAGCAATCCCTGCAATAGTCCATTTCAAAGCACCTTTTCAGCTTCACCGAATGGTAGCAATTGACGCAGAACTCGGAGTCGAGCAGGCTGTCGCAGCCGAATGCGTACTGCGTGCTCCTTGGCCAGAACGAATACCCGCAATATTTCGCATATACAGTTGGGGACGACCTGTAACAGTTGGAGGAGTCGGAGCTGGTGGGGCACTCGATAAGGTTTGAATTAGACCCGTCCTTGTATTCAGAGGTGAAATATGCGATGCCGCTTATCGCCTTGCCCGCGTTTTCCATGCTAATGGATTCCGCCTCCTGGGATGAAAGGCGGAGCAGAGGGCCTATCTGCTGCGCCTCCTGTTCAGTGAGCATCCGCTCGCGCGGCAGCAGGAAGTAATTGCTGTAATCGCGCGCATGGACGGGGTTGCCAGATAACGCGGACCTGCGGGTTTCAAGGCCCCTCGTGTGGCGCACAAGCCAGGTTGAAAGCGAGTCTATCTGCCCAAGCCCCGCTCCAAACAGGAGAAGGCACGTCTTTTCAAATGCCGCGTCTATATGCGACCTGTCGGCCTTTTCCTGCTTGCCCGGCGCGGGCATTTTGGCATTGATTTTCCCGGGCGCGTATCTTGCGGCTATTTCGATTAGCGAGTCGGCGCGCTTTGCCTTTTCAAGCCCGTCTGCGACCTGTTCAACGAGATGGTCGCGTATCTGCCTGTATTTCGACGGCTCGAGCGCGAGGTTGCCTATTGAGTGCCTGGCGTTTTTCATGTTGAAGCAGAAAAAGCAGTCCTGGCACGAGTTGAGGTTGTGCGAGTAAAAGCAGTCAGAGCAATACTGCCCCATCCAAAGCTCGAAACACCTCTTGTCCTTGAATGTCTCATAAGTCCTGACGCAAAACTGCGACTCGCCTATGCCGTTGCCCCCGAAATTGTCCTCGCACAGCCTTCCAAGCGTGGCAAATGCCACGTATTTGCAGTCCGAGAGCTTGCCTGTCTCGTACATGTAGAAACTGTCGGTTATGTTCGAGCTTTTCTCCACAAAGCCGGAATTCCCAAGCACGGAACTGCCGGCGTAATAGAACCTGTCCGAGAGCCCCTCCACCAGAGATTCCAGGTCCTTTACCTCGTTTATGGAGAGCGGCTTGAACTTTATGCCCGCAAGCGCCTCGCTAAAGCCGGCCCATTTCGAGCCTTCGCGGTATTCCGGGATTGCAAATGATATTTCCCTGCCAGAAATCGAGGATTTCCTGTGTTTTATTGGGTCGTTTATGCTGCAAAGCCAGGGGGCATAGTCCATGATGGGGCCGAGCTTGCGCTTGAATAAAAGCTGGCATGCGCTGTCCCACCTTCTCTGGATTGTGGAGAGGCATATGGATTCCTCTTTGCCCGCGCTTCCCATGATAACCAAGACCTATTCCATTGCAAGCAATTTATTTTTATGCGGCAATGGCGCGCTCACTGCTTGCCTGCGCATGCCATGTTGAAGACCGAGAGTTTGGGGGTTTTGCCGGATTTAAGCTCTGAAACAAGCCATTCCCTGACAATCCCTTTCGTCTTTTCAAAGGTTTCCTTGCCGACCTCGGCGTTCCCGACCGCGTATCTCTTGCTTTTGGTGTTGAAGCAGAACAAGCAGTTCTGCATAGCCTCGACATTGTGCGAAAACCACGTGTCAGAGCATTCCCTCCCGGAATCCACTTCAAGGCAGCGCTTGAGGTTTACGGAGTCGTGGCACTTGAAGCAGAACTGCGAGTCATACACTATGCCGCAGCCATAGCAGTTCTCGCTGCTTCTCGGCCATGCGTTGAAACCGCAGTACTTGCAGTGCGCGCACACCACTGTCCTATAGCAGTCAGAGGACTGGGAGCCCCACTGGCACGCCACGAGGTTCTTGTACGTGCCTATGCGCCTTTCAGGCGGGAAATAGGCAATGCTTCCAAGAATTTCGCCCGCATTTTCCAAGGATGCCGATTCGGCAAGCGCGGCTGGGGCGTGAAGCCTCTCGCCAAGCAGGCTGGCCTCCTCCTGGGTCACAAGCCTGTTTGCAGGCAAAAGCTTCATGCCCGGGTAGTCGGAAACCTGAAGTTTTGCCATGCCAAGCACAGACTTGGAATCCCGGGGGATTATGGAGTGCCTTGAAAGCCACGCGGCGTGTTTGTCAATTCCCGAAAGCCTCTCCCCGAGCACCACGGAGGAGGCGGAGGCGAAAGCCTCTTCAAGCCTTGACTTGTCATTGTCGCGCGGGGAGGGCTTGAGGCCCTTTACCGCGGCCAGTGCGGCCGAATAATCCGGCTTTTCCCGCCCGATTATGTCGACAAGGGACGGGAGGCCCTTGTTTTTTTCAAGCTCCTGCCTTATTTCTGCAAGAAGCTTTGACTTGATGGCTGCATACTTGCTTTTTTCCAGCTGGAGGTTGCCAATGCAATGGCTTTTGCCTATCAGGTTGAACGAGAAAATGCAGTCACGGCAATCCTCAAGGCCATAGGAATAATACGAATCCGAAGTGTTCCCCGAAATCCAAAGCTCGAAACTCCGCTGGTTTCCAAAAACAACGCAGCAGCGTATGCAGAACCTGCTGGACCCGCCTTCGTTCGTCCCGAAAATGTTTTCAGAGAGGCGCATCCACTGGGAATGCGCCACGTTCTTGCACCCGCTCACGCGCACGGAATCGGAGACGAAGAAACTGTCCGACACGCTCGAGGATTTCTCTATGAACCCTGAATTGCCTATGACTATGCCGCCGCAGTATGACGCCCTCTGGGAAACTGCATCCAAAAGCGAGTCGATGTCCTTCATTTCATTTATAGACAGCGGCGCGAATTTCCTCATGAAATCCGCGTTTTTCTGGCTTATCGCCCGCGCGCCAGCGCAGTAATACGGGCTAGTCATAACTACGTTTTCGCCTGATTCGGACTTGCGCAGCGCAAGCGGGTCGTTAAGGCCCGAAAGCCAACGCCCGAAACCCGAAAGGGGCCCCACCTCGCCGCCAAGCACTGCCCTGCAGGTTGAGCGCCATTCCTTGTCAAGAACAGGATATGCTTGCGAAACCATGTGAATCACTTTTTGGAAGGCCTTGCCATAGCTTTGGGGCCGGGGCCGCCAGCCGTGCCGTGCGGACTGGCGCCTTTTTTATGCGAAGAGGCGCAGCCCGCGCAGAATATGTCCAAACCGAGGGATTTTTCCCTCTCAAGCCGCGCACAGATGGACGAGAGGACTGCCTTTTTGAGCGCCAGGTACCTGTCCCTGCCAATTTCAACATTGAACACGGCGTGCTTCTTGTTTTTCGTGTTGAAGCAGAACATGCACTCCTGCAATCCCTCGCAATTGTGGCAGAAGCAGCAGTCGGAGCAGTTGTTTGAGTCGCTGACCTCAAAACACCTCGACAAGTTGCTCGAGTCGTGGCATTTTATGCAGAATTTAGAGGAGAAGACGAGGTTGCAGCCAAAGGCGTATTCGCTGTTTCTCGGCCAGTGAGAGTATGCGCAGTGCCTGCTGAAAACATAGAGCGAGCCCCAATAGCAATACTGGGCCTCCCTGGATATCGCCACGTCCACCATGCCCATGCTTTTCCTGTAAAACCATGGCGAAGTTATGCTAAGCCTTGCAAAGGCACCGACTGAATTCGAAATCGAGAGGGATTCCACTTCCTTAGAGGACAGGGCCTGCTTGCCAAGCTCAAGCGACTCCTCAAACCCGACAAAATCATTGACGGTCTTGAAAGAATGCCAGCCCGGGACGATCATGTCAAGCCCGCTTGCGGCCGATTTGGCCCTGCGCGGCTGGAGAACGTGCCTTTGAAGCCATTTTGCATAATCCAGCAGAGGAGAGAGCGGCTTTCCAAGGACAAGGCCGCAAGTGTCGGAAAACGCCTGCTCTATCCTATCCATTGCCTCCTTCCTTGAAACCTGCTCGCTTGAAGATTGCAATCCGGCGTTCTTCGCGCCGCCAGGCAAGGCTACCTTGCCCTTTGGCACTGCAAGGAAATCAATTATTCTCGGCGCCCGTTTTTTGGATGAGAGTGTTTGCCTCAAATCCTCCAGAAGCTTTGCCTTGAGCTTGTCGTACTTGTCCTTTGGCAGCGCCAGGTTCCCTATGCGGTAGGACGCATTCCTCAAATTGAACGAGAACATGCACTCATTGCAGCCTTCCAGGTTGGCGACGTAGTAGCAGTCAGAGGAATAGAATGTCTGGTTTGCCTCGAAAAACCTGGTGGCGTGCGTGATGTTGTAGCCGCCAACAATGAATGCGGACTCGGCAACATTGTCGCACCCGAAAGCGTATTTCATGTAGCGCAGTATGGACGAGTATGCCACGTATTCAGAGTCGTATATGTCGCTTGACGAGAGCACGTTGCTCGAGTTTATGCACCTGTCTGAAAGCCCGACGTTTTTGGAATTGCCAAGCACAATGTTGCCGGAATAGAACACCCTGCCCTCCAATGCCCCGACTATCGAGTCCAGGTCCTTTAGGTCGTTGATGTCAAGTGGCTTTGACTGTGACACCATGGGGGCCCCGGCAGCCTCGGAATTGGAAATGAATTTAGCGCCCTTGCAGAAAACCCCGCCAGGGACTGCGACGTCCACGCCCGAAAGCGCGGATTTTTCAATTGAGAGCGGCGTGACATAGCGCATGAGCTGGCCTTCGAATTGCGCAAGCGGCCCGACCTCGCCGCCAAGCAGGATTTTGCACGTCTTGTCCCACGCCTCGCCTATCTGGCCCATGCAATTCACTTTTTCCCCGGCTTGAAGCAGCCAAGGTTGCAGATGTCAAACCCGAATGTGCCGGTTTTCTCAAGCCTGTCGAGGAGTTCCCGGACTACGCGCGAGCGGATTTTCTCGTATTTTTCCCTGCCCACCTCCACATTGCCGATTGCGTACTTGAGGTTTTTGGCGTTAAAGCAGAACATGCAGTCCGAAAGCCCTTCACAGTTGTGGCAGAACATGCACCTGTAACAGTTCTTTGAGCTGTCCATGTCAATGCACGCGTTGAGCTTGACGCAGTCGTGGCAGCGCAGGCAGAACGAGGATTCGACCATCAGCACGCTGGAGCCAAAAACCGAATCGCAGTTTTGCGTATGGGTGCAATACGCGCATTTTTTCGAGAACGTGGAATCGGATACCTTGTAGCTGTCGGTTGCGTGGTACTGCACCGGGACCTCGGAATTGTTGCGGTTGTTGCCTTCCGCAAGCCCGACCGAATAAAACGCAATGTCGCCAAGCCTCCCCATGATTCCTGAAAGGGTGAAATCGCAGCCCTGGCCAATGTCTGCCTTGCCAAGCTCCACCGCCTCCTCCAGGCTCACCATCCTCGCTTCAGGCACCCTGCCCCCCCTGAAATAATGCGAATGGAAAGCTTCAGAGCCGAAAGGCGTCCTGATTTTGTATATCTTGTCAGTCCTCTCCGACAGGAAAGCCGAGTAATCGTCAATGTTTTCAAGCCCCTGGCCAAGAATCAGCCTCGTGGCTTCAGTGAATGCGGTCTCCACGCCGGCCCTGTCCCACGCAGGCTTGGCGTGCGGCTTGCCGCTTGAGGAAATGCCTGCGCCGACGCCTCTTGCGCGCAGGCCTGCAACCAGTTTTTCAGGGGGCTTGGAGGTTATGCTGAAGACAGAAGGGAAGTTCTTTTTCCTTTCAAGCCACTGCGCGACTTCGGCAGTGAGTTTTTTCTTCAGGCCCAGGTATTTGTGCTTTTCAAGCTCCATGTTGCCAATCCTGTACTTTTTCGAGCGGAGATTGAAGGAGAACATGCACTCCGAGCAGTCCCTGCAGTTTGACGTGAAGAACATGTCCGAACTCTTGGTGGTCCAGCTGCACTCAAAGCTCCTTGAAAGCGAGTCTGTGCCCAATATGCGTATCAAATGGCTGCCGTTAATAAGGGTGGACGAGCCGAAAACGAACTCGCTGTTGTTCCTTATGAAGGCAGAATAGCCCACGTACTTGGACGATACCACTGTGTATGAATTTTCCACGAAATGGCTGTCCGAGCAGTTGTCCACGTTTTCGATATTGCTGCAAGTGCCAAACAGCTTGTTGCCCGAATAGCAGAAACTGCCGCTTATTGATTCAAGCAGGGAGTCGATGTCCTTTATGTCGTTTATGGAGAGTTCGGCCGGGACGCCGGCAAACTCCGGCTTGCCTGCGCCAATCTCGTCCTGGGATAGGAGTTTTGCGCCTTTGCAGTACCTGTCGGTCCCCACCCACACGTCCTTGCCTGATACTGACGACTTGCCCCTCACAAGCGGCGAATAAAGGTATTCTCGCAGGTAAGGCGCGAACTGCCCAAGCTCGCCTATCTCCTGCCCGAATATGACAGTGCACGTCTTTTTCCACGCTGAATCCATGTCCATGCGACTACCTTGGCTTCCTTCCGGCTGCTGCGCCATAAACGCCCAGCCGGAGGGATTTGTTCTTTTCAAGCTCGCCTGTAATCTCGGCAAGGAGGGCCGCCTTGAGCTTCATGTACTTTTCCCTGCCGATTTCAAGGTTGCCAATTGCATACTTGAGGTTTTTCGCATTGAAGCAGAACGAGCAATTTGAAAGGTTTTCGGAATTATGGCAAAAATACGAATCCTGGCACGAATATGAATCTGTTACCTCGAAGCATCGCGCGAGGTTGGTGGAATTCCTGCACCTGATGCAATTATTCGAATATAGGACCTTGTCCACCCCGAACACGTTCTCGGAAGACCTGCCAAAGAAGGTATATGCGGAGTTTTTAGCGAAAAACACGTGGGAGCCCATATAGGAATTGGCAGAGTCCTGGTAATCCACGCAGTCTATTATGTTCAGGTTGGAGCCAACGATTACCTCGGGGGTTGTCGGGCTTATGCTTGCAAGAAGCATTGATGCGTTGGCAAGGGAGAGCCTGTCGAGCTCTTGGGCGCCGACGGATTTTGAGCCGAGCGCGAGCGATTCCTCAAGCGTGAGCATTCTCTTGGAGATAGGCAGGTAAAAGCCAAGCTCGGGGGAATAGAAACCCGCCCCGCTTGCACAGGACTTCACAGGAACCACGCCAGAGACGTGCTCTCCGAGCCAGGGGCCAAAATCCCGGACGTCCCCCAGCCTCTTTCCAAACACTACCATGCAGGTATTGTCAAATGCCGACTGGATTGGGGCCATGTTTTGGGCGGCATGGCGCATGGGGACGGCCTCGGGCTTCCCGGGGGCGTTTTCCATGCGAGGGAGCAGGACCTTGCCGGTCCCCTGCCCTATTATGTCAATCAGGGTAGGGACTTCCTTCCTTGACTTGAACGTGTCGCGTATGTCTTCCAGAAGCTTCTGCTTCAGGGAATTGTACTTGTCCTTGCCAAGCTGGAGATTCCCTATGCGGTACGAGGCATTCCTCAAATTGAAAGAGAACATGCAGTTGTTGCAGCCTTGCAGGTTGGCCACGTAATAAGAATCAAAGAGCGGCTTGGAGCGGAGGACCTCGAAGCAGCGCGTGTCCATGAAAGGGTCATAGCCCTTGATTAGGAAGCTGACAGCCCCGCCATCCGCGCTGCCAAAGCAGTATTCCGAACCGCGCATGTTGTTGGTGAAGGCAACGTACTTTGCCCCGTCGCGAATCAGCCAGGACTCGTAAATATAATGCGAGTTCGTGACGTCTGTGGACTTTTCCACGTTGCTTGAATTGCCAAGTACCACGTCGCCGCAAAAATACAGCTTTTCGCCAAGCGCCGACACTGCGGAATCAAGGTCCTTTATTTCGTTTATGCCCATGGCTGTCTGCTTTGATAGCCAGGCGGCATATTCGGCTTCCTCCTCCTTGCTTATGAACCTTGAACCAGCAGGGTATGGCTCCGCGGAGGGCACGCAGACCGGCTTGCCTGAAAGTGCGGATTTCCTCGTGGCAGTGGGCTGGACGTATTTGAGCAGGTAGCCCCTGTACCTTTCCAAGTCGCCTATCTCGTCCCCAAGCAGGACTTGGCAGGTTTTCTTCCATGCGCCGTTGATGTCCATGAATTTCACCGCGATTCGGCAGGTTTGCTTGCCTTTTGCGCCTTGCCGGGGCTGGCCGGCTTCTTTCCACTGGCAATCCCTGCATTGTAGATGCTAAGCTTGAAATCGTGCGTCTTTTCCAGGCTGCCCGATATTGCCTTCAAAAGCATTTCCTTGGCTTTCATGTACTTCTCCCGGCCGACCTCCGCGTTGCCTATGGCGTACCTCTTGTTCTTTACATTGAAGCAGAACATGCAATCCTGCAATCCCTCGCAGTTGTGGCAGAAATAAGAGTCCGAGCACGTCCTGCACGAGTCGCACTCGAAACAGCGCGTCAGCTTGACGGAATGGTAGCATTTGATGCAAAACGAGCAGTCGAAAAGCTGGTTCCCGCCAAACATGTGCTCGCAGCTGCGCGGGTAGAAAATATAGCCGCAGTATTTGGAATAGACCATTGCGCCTGAACGGTATGAAAGCGAGCTTTCTATGGCGGTCGAACACTCGGAAAGGTGCGTGTTGGTGCCCTCTTCGAATTCCATGTTGAAAAACGCCAGCGGCCCTATGTAAAGGCGGGCATTGGAAAGAGTAAGCCTTTCGGCCTGCTCGGGCTTCATGCACGCAGTCTTGCCAAGCTCAAGAGCCTCGCGCTCCGTTACGGCCCTTTCGGGCAAAGGGAGAAGGACAGGCGAAAGCGCGCTTTTGAAAAAAAGTATCCGCTTGCCGCTTGCGGCGGATTTGGCCTCTGCCATGGCCTCGCCGTTTCTTACAAGCCACGGCGAGTACGAGTCTATGCCTTGCAGTTTGGCGCCGAACAGGAGGGCGGAGGTTTTCTGGAAGCCAGCCTCTGCGGCCTTCCTGCCCTCGCCGCCATCAGGCGCCGGCCCGGGCACGCTTATAGACGGTTTTTCAAAGGAACTTTTCGCGACGATGTCCATAAGCGACGGGAGCTTTTTTTTGCGCTTGAGCTCGCCGACCATTTCGGAAAGCAGTTTTTCCTTCAGGCCCGCATATTTGTCGCGCCCAAGCTCCAGGTTTCCAATGGCAAAGCGCTTGTTTTGCACATTGAAGCAGAACATGCACTCGGAGCAATTGCGCAGGTTGTACGAGTAGTAGCCGTCAGAGCAGTTCTGCGTGACCCACATCTCGAAACACCGCCTGTCCCGATACGTCTGCGGGCAGCGTATGCAGAATTCCGACTCGCCGGGCCCATAAGCGCCGAAGCAGTCAGTGCACAGCCTGCCCCGCGAGCAGTAGGCGAGGTTCTTGCAATCGCCGAACATGGCGGTATTGAGCATGAAATAGCTGTCCGTTATGTTGGAGCTTTTCTCCACCTCTCCGGAATTCCCAAGTATTATGTTGCCTGCATAACAGGCCCTCTCTGAAACAGCGCCAATGAGCGAATCGAGG
Organism: Candidatus Micrarchaeia archaeon; assembly: GCA_041650395.1. Classification (GTDB taxonomy): domain Archaea; phylum Micrarchaeota; class Micrarchaeia; order Anstonellales; family VGKX01; genus JAKALW01. Next base: position 466,156 of record JBAZLG010000001.1, read on the forward strand.
TCTTTTATCTGGTTCAGGTCGAGAGGGGAATATTTCGCCCCATAATCGATCTCGTCAAAGCTTATCCAGCGGGAGCCTTCGGAGTATTCGGGTATTGCATAGGCGACTTCCTTGCCGCTAATGCTGGATTTCCTTATGACATTTGGAATTACCAAGCCTTCAAGCCATTTGGCATAGTCTTCAAGAGGGCCTATTTCCTGCTTGAAGACCACCTCGCACGCCGCGCGCCATCTTTTGTCAAGAATTTCGAGTGCCCTGCTCATGCCTTTCCACCAAGTGAGAATATGCCTGTTTTGAGGTTTTTATGCCTTGACAGTTCATCGGCCGCCTGGGAAATTATGCCCTGCCTGGCTTTCAGGTATTTTTCCCTGCCAAGTGACAGGTTTCCAATGGCATGCCTTAGGTTCTTGGCATTGAAGCAGAACATGGAATCGTGGACATTTTCGCAGTTGTGCGAGAAATACAGCCCGGAGCACGACTCGCAGTTGTCCACTTCCATGCAACGGGTTATCTTCTTTGAAAAGAACGCCTTCATGCAATAGGACGACTGCCAGACAGTGTTGGAGCCGAATATGCACTCCGACTCCCTCGGCCATGCGCTGTAGGCGCATTTTTTCGACAGGACATAGGAATTCCCCGCATGGCAGTCGGAAGAGTCTATTACGCCAGCCGATTCCGTCACCCTCACAAGCGTGCCCTTGGAGGAGCTCGTGGTGACATAACACAGGCAGTTTAGAAGGCCGGCGGCCGATTCGGCATCCATTGAAAGCTTTCCAACGCTTGCGGCTTCCGCTTTCCTGCTGCCGACTATCTCAAACATCTCTTGCTGGGAAACCATGCGGCGGGCTATGCCCCTGAAAGGCGCATAGGCATTTGAGACAAAACCTGCAAAAAACGTCGGCTTGCCGGTCAGGGCAGACCCTATCCTCTTGTTTTGCGGCACGCAGGAGCCAAGATATGCGGAATATGAATCCACCCCGCCATCAAGCTCCCTGCCAAGAAGCAGTTTTGCCGTGTCCCTGAACGCGCGCTCCACCCCGCTGCTTGGCTTTTGGGGCTTGGATTGGACAGGCCTGGCTTTTGCCTCCTTGCCCTCCCCCGCGGCAATCGAGATTATGTCAAGAAGCGAGAATATCCTGCCTTTTTGCTCGAGAATGTCCGCTGCCTCGGACATGAGCTTGGACTTGAGTTGCGCGTATTTGCCCTTTTCAAGCGCGATGTTGCCAATGCGATTGCGCATGTTCTCTATGCCAAAGCAAAACATGCAGTCGGAGCAGTTTTGCACCCTTGACGTGTAATAACAGTCCGAGCACACGTATGAGAAATGCGCCTCGAACGCCCTGTTGTTCTTGTGCCCCGCCACGCACATGACGGAATATTTGGAGAAAGCGTCAGTGTTGGAGCCGAACGTGGATTCATTTGTGCGTATCTTGTGGCTGTATGCCGCGTATTTCGAGTCATTGACAATGCTCGAGCCAAGAATGCAATGGCTGTCAGCCACATTGCTGCTCTCGGACACATTGCTTGAATTCCCGAGCACGATGTCGCCGCAATAGGCGAACTTCTCCGAGGCTGCGCGGGCAATGGAGTCGATGTCCTTTATGTCGTTTATCGATAGGGCCTCGCCGCGGCCTGAAAAATGCATGGCGGAAAGCGGCTCAAACCGTGCGCCAGGGGGATAGTTGGCATTGCCCATGGTCACGCTGCCGCCCCCGGTTCCGGATTCGACGCGCATCGTCGGCTCGGAGTATGTGCAAAGCCATTTTTTGTAATTCGCGAGGCTGCCTATTTCCCTGCCAAATACAAGTTTGCATGCCGCATGCCACTGCCTGTCAAGCGTTTCTTCAAGCAGGTTCGTCATGCCATGGCACCTGCCGAATAAATCCCATAATCAAGGGTTTTTGTTGACTTGAGCTGCTGCCCCGCCTGCAAGAGGAGCTTCTTTTTCACTGCCATGTATTTTTCCCTAGGCATTTCAACATTGCCAATGGCATATTTCAGGTTCTTCGCGTTGAAGCAGAACATGGAATCATGGACGTTTTCGCAGTTGTGGCAGAAATAACAGTCAGAACAGCCCCTGCTTGAATCCACCTCAAAGCACCGCGTCAGTTTGACGGACTGGTAACAATGGATGCAAAACGACGAGTCGAAAAGCACCCTGCACCCGAAGGCGTGCTCGGAGCCGCGCAGCCAGAAATTATATGCGGAGTTTTTCGCGTGCACGCAGGGAACGCACGAATAGCAGTTCGAGCTGTCGGCGTATGCCATGCACTTGACTATGTTCTCGTTCGCGCCGTCGCGGATTTCAAGGGACATGTAGGATATGTCGCGCATCAGCCTGCCAGCGTTTGCAAGAGTGGCCTTTTCAACAGGCATTGATGGCTCGAGGGCGCTGGCAAGGGCGAGAGCCTCCCCCTCCTGCACCACCCTGTCTTCAGGCACCTCGAAATACCGCGCATAGTCCCCCTGGAACACAGGCCTTTGTGAAAACACTGAGCGGACAGTCTTGCCAAGCTTCAAATGCCTTGAAAGCCAGCCCGAATACCCGGAAAGGCCCGAAAGACCGGCGCCAAGCACGAGCTTGGCGGTTTTTGTGAATGCGGCCTCCATTGGCGCCAAGTCCTCTTTTGGCGCAGGGGGCGCAATGAATCCCGCAAGGGCTTTTCTTGCAGGGGCATAGTCGGGCCTGTCCTTGCCAAGCAGTTCCAGAAGCGAGGGAAGCCGCTTTTTCGATTCCAGTTCCGCGCGCATCTGCTCGAGCAAGCCTTCCCTGACCTGCATGTACTTGGAGCGCTCGAGCTGCACGTTTCCAATGCGGTATTTCGCATTTCTCAAGTTGAAGCAGAACATGCAGTGCGCGCAATAGTTCAAGTCGAATGAATAGAACGTGTCCGTGGTGCTAGCCACCATCCAGCCCTCAAGGCATCGCTGCGCCCGATAAGTGTCGCTGCAGCGTATAAGGTATTTCGACTCCCCGGGGGCAACGCTGCCAAACACGGACTCGCACTCGCGCGCCATGTCCGAATACGCGACGTATTTCGAGTCGCCTATGCGCGAGGAGCCGCACACGTAGAAACTGTCAGAGACGTTCGCGCTTTCTTCCACGTGCGCGGAATTCCCAAGCACTATGTTGCCAGCGTAATAAGCCCTGTCGGACACAGCGCGGAAAAGGGAATCAATGTCTTTCATGTCATCTACTGAAACAGCGGGATATTCCCTTGAGAAGTCCACTTCGTCGAAACTGATTGCCTTTGAGCCAATAGGGTAATCCGGGACTCCGAATGCCACCTGCCTGCCCGACACGCTCGATTTGGAATAATATATATGGTCCGCCCACTGGGACACCCATGGCACGTAATCGCGCACCGGGCCGATTTCAGCCCCAAGCACGAGCCTGCAGGTCGCAAGCCAGTGCTTTTCAATGGCATCGCCAGCCAGGCTCATTTTCCAGCCCCCGCAGCGTAAATGCTTGGCGCGAAATCCTTTTCCTTTAGAAGCGAGGCGCCGATTTGCGCGAGTATTTTCGCCTTGACTTCAGGGTATTTTTCCCTGCCAAGCTCCACATTGCCTATCGCGTATTTGAGGTTCTTCGCATTGAAGCAGAACATGGAGTCGTGGACATTCTCGCAATTGTGGCAGAAATAGCAGTCAGAGCAGTCCCTGCTGGCGTCGACCTCGAAACACCGGGTGAGCTTGACAGACTGGTAGCAGTGCATGCAAAACGACGAGTCGAAAAGCACGCCGCAGCCAAACACGTACTCGCTTGTGCGCGGCCACAGGTTATAGGCGGAATCCTTGATTTGCACGCAGGGGCCGGACTGGCAGACATTGCTTGAATACGCGGTCGCCATGCAGTCTATCAGGTTGCTGTTCGGGCCGTCGTGGTATTCCAGCGCGAAATAGGCGATGTCGGCAAGGAATTCGGGCGCGGAATCCATTGTTATTTTTTCTATGCCTTGCTGGGGCGGCATGAGTTCCACGAGTTTGAGGGCTTCCCGCTCCATGACAGTCCTGTGCCGCGGGATTTCAAAGTACTTGGCATAGTCGCCCACATAGACATAGGAATCGGAAAATATCGACTTGCGCCTCTCGCCAAGGGACATGCGCCTGGCAAGCCATGGCCTGTATTTCCCAAGCCCGGAAAGCTCGACGCCGAATAATACTTTTGACGCGTGGGAAAAGGCCTTTTCCATCGGTTCCATGGACGTCTTCTCCGGCTTGCCTGGCGGCAGGTTTTTCGCAAGGAGCTCGCGCGCCTGCCTTGAATGGTCGGGAGTCCTTGCAAGCATTTCCGTAAGGGATGGCAGGCTCTTTTTTGCCTTCAACTCGTCGCGCATCTGCTCAAGAAGCATTGCCTTGATTTTGAGGTATTTATCCTTTGGCAGGGGCGTGTTGCCTATGGCGTGGCGCACCCCGCGCAGGTTGAAGCAGAACATGCACTCCGCGCAATTGTTCAGCGCGAAAACGTAATGGCAGTCCGAGGAATTGGCAGTCATCCACAGCTCGAACGCCCTTTTCACGTGGTATGTGTCATTGCAGCGCACCAGATATGACGACTCGCCCGGTGCGGCGCTGCCAAACACGTATTCGCAAAGCCTGCCCATGCTCGAATGTGCGATGTATTTCGAGTCGCCCATGCGCGAGCTGCCATATACGTAGAAACTGTCCGAGATGTTGGTGCTTTTTTCAATGAATTTCGAATTCCCGAGAATGACATTGCCCGCGTAATACGCCCTGTCGGATACTGCCTGGAACAGGGATTCCACGTCTTTCATGTCGTTTATTGGCACTGGCTCGAACTTTTTGCCGAAATCCACTTCCTCGAGGCTTATGCGCTTTGAGCCTTTCGCGTAATTGTTGCTTGCAAACGCCACCTGCTTGCCGGTGATTGCAGAATCGAAATAGTAAATCGGGTCCGCGCGCTGGGACAGCCATTTTTGATAATCGGCAAGAGTGCCCACCTCGCCGCCAAACACCAGCCTGCACGTGCTTTTCCACTGCCTGTCAAGTATGTTGAATGTTTCGCTCATGTTTTCGCCCCGATTGAATAGATGTTGAGCCCGAGGCTGTTTGTCCGCGCTATCTCGCCTGCCATCTGCCCGACAAGCAAATCGCGGATTTTCACGTAATCGCCCTTGGAAAGTTGGGTGTTGCCTATGCAATGCCTCTTTCCCTTGGTGTTGAAGCAGAACATGCACTCCTGCAATCCCTCGCAGTTGTGGCAGAAATAAGAGTCCGAGCATTTGATGCAAGAATCCAGCTCGAAACACCTGTTAAGGTAAACGGAATCGTAGCATTTCATGCAGAATTGCGAGTCTATTATCCTGCCGCAGCCATAGACGAACTTGGAGTGCAGGGACATGAACGTGTGGCTCGTGTTCTCCGAATACGTCGCCTCGAAGCCCTTGTAGATGTTGGTGCTGTGGAGCACTATGGGGGAGTAAAATATGTTGCGGTTTTCGCCGCTCCAGTATTCGCTTGTGAAATAGGCAATTTGCCCGAGGCCGCGCTTTATGGATTCCACGCTCCCAAGACCGCTTTCGTCAAGGGCGATTTTCCCAAGCTCCAATGACTCGAATACTGTTACCGCCCTTTTGCGCGGGATTTCCGAGAGCATGCCAAAGTCCTTTGCAATAGACGTTTCCGAGCCGAATGCCGTCTTCACAGCTTCAACGTCGCAGGTGTTCCTGGCAAGCCATTTTTCCAGTTTTGTTATGCTCGGGGGCGTGCGCTTGAACAGGATGGAATACGTGTTTGCAAATCCTTTTTCTATTGGGGCCATGTCCATGCCAACATCGGGCCTTTTGGCGCTAACCTTTGGCAGGAGTGCGGGGAGCTTTTCGGGGCAGAGGCTGTAAAGCGAGGGGTAACTGCCTTCGGACTCCAGCTTATCCACGACTTCGCCGAGCAGCTTTGCCTTGAGCCTCCTGTATTTGTCCTTTGGCAGCTGCAGGTTGCCAATCAGGTATTTCCTGTTCTTTTGGCCGAACGAGAACAGCGCTTCGTGCACGCCCTCGCAATTGAAGGAAAAGTACAAATCCGAAGAATCCGTGACAACGTGCGACTCAAAGCACCTGTGCAGGTTTATCCCGCCAACAACGCGTATCAGGTGCTCGCCTGCAGCAGTGTAGCCAGAGCCAAACACGCACTTGCTCGCACGGCGCATCATGTAGGATTTGTATATGTACGACGACTGCTCTATGTTAGTTGAATTGCTTACATATTGCGAGTCCAGAACCACGTCGGAACTTTCCACGAACGAAGAATTCCCTAGGAACCTGTTGCCCGAATACTCGGCCTTTTCCGCAAGCGCGCGGACAAGGGAATCCATGTCTTTCATGTCGTTTATGGAAACGGCATATTCCCTGTCAGCCTTCAACTCGTCTTCGGAGATGAATTTGGCCGAGGGAAGGTAGGCGTCTTTTGCCAGTATGACTTCCCTGCCCGAAACGCGGGATTTTCTGCTCGCAGTGGGCAGAAGGTAGCCTGATAGCCACTCGTCGTATTTTTCCAAGCCGGCAAGTTCCTTGCCGAACAGGACGCGGGTGGTGTCCCTCCAGGTTTTTTCAAATACTGCCTGCAATCTGGCATCCATGCGAGAATCCGTGGGGAAACATGGCTTTGAAACTTTAATAGTATTGCTACTCTCGTCATGCAAAACAGGGCTACCCGGTTTTTTGATACAAATGTTTAAAAATCCCGCAAGAGGAAGCAGAATCAATCAGGTGTAATCCATGACGAATGCAAACAATGGCACTGTTTTGCTGTTGCAGCTTCTGTCTAGTGTTATGCCTGGCGTTTTCTCAATGAAACTTTGTGGCTACATCACAGCACAGTAGCTGCATGTTGGCACGCGTGAAATCTGGCTAATTGCGCGGTGCCTCCGGACGGAATCAAGACCCTCATACTGGCAAGCCCTTTTGCCGCTTCTTAAGCCGCCTTTGCCCGTTCCTTGGTTCCAAAAATAACCGAGCAATAGGGTGATTTCATTGAAAAACGTGATAATGGTGGCCGATGAGGCCCTCAAGATGGCACAAGAAGGCGGACTGCTCCTGGAAGACGGGGGCCTTGCGGGGTGAGCCTCATGGGAGCTGGAAGACCGCACCTATTAGGGGAAAACGAGATGGAAAAAATCAGCCATCTCTATCTTGACGAGTGCATGACTGTCAGGGAAATCGCGGACATCCTTGGGGTGTCGCACATGACTGTCTGGCGCGCATTGCGCGACCTTGAACAGGCGGAATGGACCGCAACAGGGTAGTTGCAATGGAAGAGGCGGTACCTCCCCCGTCCTGACCTCCTTTCTTTTTCCTTTATTTTTGCTTTGAAAAAAAAGACCTTATTTTCTGCTTCATGCCCGGCCTCTCGCCTTCAAGCCTTATGATTTCCTCTGCAAGAATGTGGAATTCATGGAAACACGCTTCGGGCGTGCAGCCGTATTTTTGCACGAACCCTTCCCTTGCCGCGTTCCTCTGCGATATGCCCGACCCGATGTATTTTTCGAATTCGGCCCTCTTGGCCCTCATTTCCCCAATTGCCGCCTTTGACATTTCAAGCTCCGATTCGAGGCTGCAATACTCCTTGCTTATGCTTAGGGCAAGGGAAACGAATTGGCTTACCTTTTCTATGCTTGGGCCCTGCTTGAGCCTGAAATACGCGCACATGCGCCCATAGCGCCTGTCGAGGTCCTGCATGCGGGCGGTTACCACAGGTATCGGGCGAAGCCCCTTTTGCTGGCTAGGCAATTTTTTTTGCATATTAGGTCATCCGGTGAGAGGCTAGCATGGGCTAGGCTCAAAAAACTGGCAAATTACCTTCCCTGGCAAGGAATTTAAAGCAGATATGCGGGCTATCCGCGCGCCGGCGTGGAACGCCCCAATGGAGTTTGCCGTTTCAAGGCAATTAAATGGCTGCTAGGTTAAATGCGGCCTTCCCGGTTTAATGGGAATGCCTAGCGCGCCCTGCCGGATGCAAGGCGCATTATTTCAACATAGAGGCCTATTGCCTTGGCAGATTCCGGAAAGCCGGTATTTGAGAGCATTTCAGCCACGTCTTCCAGATTCCGGACGTATTTGTCAAATGAACCGTCCCTCTCCATGAGTATTGCTTTTTCAACCGCAGTCCTTGGCGAGACAAAGACGGCTTCCTTGCCAAGGCCGTCTGCTGAAAGCGAATTTATGCTGTCTGCAAGGCAGACGATTTTGTACGCGGCGTCGAGTGTGAGCGGGAACTCCGCTGCTATCTGGAATGCGTTTGACTTGTTAATCCCTGGCGACATCTTTATGTCTTGCCTCGCCCTTAGGGTATCGGAAAATACCCCGGATGAATATTTTTCCAGGAAAAGATTGCCCTGCGCTCTAGGCGTGTTGCAAAATGCCAGCTTTGCGGCGAAAACAGAAGTAAATATGGCCGCGGCTGCGGCTATCTTGAGGCTGGTGGCGTGTTTTGCGTGCATGTTGAAACCCCGGCTTGCGTGGTAAAGTATCAAATAACGTGAAATAGGATTATAAACCTGCCTAAGTTCGCCGGAATTCCCGAAAAAGGTGCGGGCAGGGCAACAGCCCATGGAAAGCGTCAGAGCCATGCCCTTATTTTCTTGCCTTAGCGCCTTCTACTTGACCTTCGCTCGCTTGGCCAAGTCAGTCGCAGCGCTCCTATGCGCTGCTCCTTCGCGCACTGCCTTGAGCATTGCCTCAACCGTCTTTTTGGGGTCGCCCTTGCCTTCAAGAGCTGTCCCCACCTGGACAGCCCCTGCGCCTGCGGCAATTACTGATTTTGCCTGCTCGGGCGTCCTGACCCCGCCGCCTACAATGTAAGGCACTGAAATCGTCTTTGCCACTGCTGCGACCATTTCAAGAGGTATGTGCCCAGTTGCCGGGTTGCTTCCCGCGTCAGTGAGCACAAACCTGTGCCCCATGAATTCCGCGGCAAGCGCGTATGCCGCTGCAAGGGACGGCTTTGAGCGCGGGATGAGATTCACGTCGCCCACATGGCCAACTGTTCCGCCGGGCTCCACTACAATGTAGCCCACAGGCAATGGCTCAATGCCCATCTGCTTTACTGGGAATGCCGCCAGTGCCTGCGCCTGGGAAATCCAGTACGGATTCCTGGAATTGAGAAGGGACATGAAATAGACTGCGTCCGCGTGCTTTGTGACAGTGCTGATGTTGCCCGGGAAAAGCACTACCGGAACGTTTGCAATGGATTTTATTTCGGAGGCCACGATGTCAAGCACAGTCCCCTGCACGCCAGTGCTGCCGCCTATGAGGAGTATGTCCGTGCCCGCGTCGCAGGCCGCCTTTGCAACTGCAATAGCGTCCTTTGGGCTCTTGTAGTCGATAGGGTCTATAAGCGAGAAGAGAAGCCCGCCTTTTTGCTCGATTGCCTCGGTTATGTATTTTTCAGTCTTGCCGATTTTCATATAAACGCACCTGATTATGATGGACATGCATCATGGATTGCCCGGATGTTGCGGCCCGCTGCTATTGCGCGCCCTGACTGTCATTTTGTGCCTTCCCGGTCTTTTAAATATGCCCTTGCGACCTCTGCGATGCCCGATGCCAGCGGGACGCGGGCCTTGAACCCGAGGACTTCCCACGCCTTCCTTCCCACAATCCTGCGGTCGGATGCCATGACGCTTATGAATTCCTCCGACTCGCATGCCTTTTTGCAGTCGCCAAGCCCTGCCTTGCACGCTAGAATCCTTGCAGATGCGGCATAGGCGCTTGCAAGGCCGTAATCTAGGCGTGCGCACACTTCGGGAGCGCCAAGGAACTGGCTTGCCATTCCAAGGCATTCGAGCTGGGACTTGAGCTCCCCGACAATGTTAAAGATGGAGCCCGATCTGTAATTGTCATGCACGCAGGCGAGGAAAAACGCCGATGCCACGTCGCTTGAATGGACAAACGGGAGCATGTTCTGCCCGCTGCCGATTATGCGCATTTTGCCTCGCGTTATGTAATCGAGCATCTTGTAATAGCCAAAATCAATGCCCGCGCCATAGACAAGCCCTAGCCGGAGTATGGCGATTTTCAGCTTGCCCCTGGATTTTAGCGCTTCGTTCTCGCCTTCAAGCTTCGACTTCCCATAATCCGTGGTTGGGTTTGCGGGGAAACGCTCGTCTATTTCCTTCCCCGCGATGTCCTTGCCATATACCGCTATCGAGCTTGCAAGCACGAGTTTTGGCACCCCGGCTTCCACGCACGCGGACGCAAGTATGCCGGAGTTCGCCGCGTTTTGCTCCATGAGTTCGCCAAGAGGCGCGCTAAACGACACGAGGCCCGCGAGGTGTATGACTGCGCTTGAGCCGCGCAGGGCCCTCATGTAATCCTTTGGCCTCGATATGTCAGCCTTGAAGAATTTGGCATTTGAAGGCAGTGCAAAGCCATGCGGCATGCGCCTGCCAATAAGCCGCATGGAGATTCCAGGTTCGCGGGAGAACCTTGAGATTATGGCCCTGCCAATCCTGCCGGTGGCGCCGGTAATCACTATGACGCGCTGGGACGCGGGCCTGGCCTCGATGTTTTTGAAGAAGGATTTCCTTGCATGCCTTGAAACCGGCTTTTTCGCGGGTTGGAGGGATTTTTTCAACGCGGGCCGCGCCTTTTTTGCCGCTGCCTTTGCCCCCGCTCCGGCTTTTTTGCGTTTTTTTGCCATGCCAATGCCAGTTGAGTATTGTTCATTTGAATATATAACCCGTCTGTTCAGACCAGAAAAGCAGGTCGAGGTGGGACATAGGTATCCCCGCACTTTTTGAAAACCGCTTCATCTCCCGCTCTATCTTTAGGTATTTTGCCCTTGAAAGGGTTTTCGGCCTGGATTTTATGGCGCCAAGGGAGTGCAGGTTCGCTATTATGTGCCTGTCGAGTATGGCAAGCTCCCTGTTGTGCCCAACGTTTCGCAGGAAATGCCCGGCCTCCTTCATTCCAATGCCCATGACGTTTTCAACAAGCCAGTCACGCGCGGCGGGCTCGTCCTTTTTCGCAAGCGCGAGGAGTTCCGAGATTGCCATTTTCCTGCCCTTCCCGAAAAAAAGCGAATGCGCCATGCGAAGCCTCTGCGCCTTGGTGTTGTGGAAGCGCACGCCGCTTGACTTTATGATTTGTAGGGTGTCTGCGCCGTGCACGCCGCCATTGCCGGCCTTGAAGATGCCTCCGATTGCCTTGGACGCGGCGCTTGCCTTCGACTGCGGGGTAAGGATGCAAAAGCACAATTCCGCAAACACTGCCCCGTCCTCAAGCCTGCCCACGGATTCAAATTCCACAAGCCTTGACTCTATGGCCTTCCTGTGCTTTGCGTATTTTGATTTCAATGTGTTTTTGGTGAGCATGAAAATCACAACATGGCAACACTGCCGCCGCGCTGCGGCGATTTTTCACATCCCTTTGTCGGAATGGTGTTTTTCTTTTGGTTCCACGGGCCCGTGGCCGCTTGCAAGGGACCTGTAATCGATTTTCCTGATTTTTTGCAGGCTCTTGTACATGTCGCCTTCGTTGCCGCCTATATCGGTCCTGCCGAAATAGCCTTCCGCAAACACGGTATCTCCTGAAAACAGGATGCCTGAAGCCCTGTCAAGCACGCATATTGAGCCGGGCGTGTGCCCGGGCGTGTGGATTATCTCAAGCTCCCGCCCGAGCATTTCCTGCCTGCCCTCCTGCAATGGCTTTGCCTGCCCGGGCATGGAAAATATCCTGCGCAGGCCCGATGGGAGGTCGGAGCAAAAAGCGATTTCTGCCTTGTGGGCGAGCACTTGTTTCCAGCCCTCCTTCACGCCGCCGGTATGGTCGTAGTGCGCGTGTGTGAGTATGCACGCGTCCGGCTCAAAGCCGAAATCATAATCCCCCGCGCCCGAGTCGATGAGTATTCTTCCTTCCTTCGCCTCGATGAGATAGGCGTTTGACGAGAGTTCCCCGTCTGAAGAGAACATGAAGACGTTTTCAGCTATTTTTTCCTTTTTCATGAGAATTCCCCAAGCGGGCAGGCGTGCCCTCCCTACACGTACCTGACTGTAGTCTTGCCCGAAGGGACAAGCAGGGAAATCTCGTCCGGGTGCGCGCCCGTCCTTTTGGAGATGACCGCGACGGCGTCGCTTTTTGGCTTTTGCCCGGGCACAAGGGCGCATGCGGATTTGAGCTGCGCCTTTGAGATTTCAGGCACGCTTGCGGCAAGCCCGCCTTCGCCCATGCCTATCCTTAACCCGAGCCTGGTTCCCCTGAACCATTCCCTCTGGCCCGATATCCCAAACCCGCCCTTGGGAATGAACCCCCCCTGCGCGTGCTTTGAGAGCTGGGACTTGAGAACGCAGTAAACGTCAACGGAAGGCGAGCCGACCTTCCATGCGGAGGAATAGCTTGCGGCAAACTGGGCTGCCTCCTTTTTCTCCGGCAAAGGCGCGTCCCTGCCGCCTTTGAGGACCGTCGCGGGCGCGCCTTGTATGTCCGCATGGAAAAACAGGTCGGAGTCGTCCAGGTATTTCGAATATATGAGGTCGTTTTGGGACGCGTCCCTGCCCGCAATCACAAGCAGCCCGCCCGTGGTGGTGAAATTGTGGAACTTTTCAAACCATTTCAATTCGCGCTTGACCTTTACCTGCGGCTTGGCGGATTTTTCCCCTGCTTCGGATTTGGATGCTAGGTTTCCAATTTGTTCCCTTGTCTTGCCAAGCGCGGCTGCTGCGCCTTGAGCCTTGCGCCTGGCCTCCTTTGACTGGTCAAAATACGCCTGCGCGTTCTCGCGCGCGGACTTGGTAAAATCGATGCCTATTTTCATTTGCAACGCCTGCCGGCACTTTCTAGAAAAACCCGGCAAGCCCCGTCTGCTTGCCCTTGAATTTCAAGTCGTCCTCCGAAACCCCAAGCTCGCGCAGGATTTTGAGGACCGAGGGGAGGATTTGGTGTTCTATGTAATAGTTCGCGTCGTAATCCTTTGCAAGCTCGAGAACCTGCGCCTTTTCCGATACAGTGCTTCCCGATTTGGTGATTACATAGCCAATCATGGCGTCGGAGTCTATGCGTATGCCCGCAGCCCGCGCCTTCCTTGCCGCGGAGAGTTCGGGGCTTGTAACGAGATATTTGTCGGGGTCCTTGTTGAGCCTGGTGTTGACGACAAGCTCTTCAAGCGGGACAGTGCCGGAGCGCAGCCTCTCGACTGTTTCCTTGACAATCGCCACAGCCTTGTCCTTGGAGCCGTCCTTGAGTATCGCCTTGAGCACGTTGGACTGGGTTTCCTTTGCGACCTTGGACCAGTCCCTGCGCACAAGCTCGAACCCGCGTATCTTCATCCTGCCCTTCTCGTCCAGAAGCGCGTATTTCTTCTTGGCGCCGCTGGTGCCGGCCTTCTTGGTCACGAACACGCCGCGCGTGTAGAAAGCCTCAAGCTCCAGTTCCATGCGCTCTGGAAGGCTGGAATTGACATTTTGCATGAATCTCATCGCTTCCTCATTCGGCTTGGAGCCCAAAAGCATGAACACCGAATCCGTGTCCGCGTAGAGGACCTCGAATCCCGCTGCCTCCGCCTTGGCAATCGTCTGTGTGATGTAGTGCCTGCCCCACGCAGTGACTGATTCGCCGCAGTCGCGCGAGTACCACCTTGAGCGGGCATACGCGAGGTAGCCATAATACGAGTTGGCAAGTATCTTGAGCGCCTGCTGGCGCGCGAACATGTCGGCGTATTCAGGCGAGCCCTTGTCAAGCTTTTTGAGCTGGTCCTTGAGCCCAGCCCTCGTGCGGACTATGTTGTCAAGCACGAACGGCACAAGGCCCTGCTTTTTTCCGCAAAAGCGCGCGCCCGTGGGCGACACGTGGCACTCCTCCGGCTTGCAGTCAGTGCAATTAAGCGTGTATGGGTCTATGTTGTGCGAGCAGATTATGGAGGGGTACAGTCCCCTGAAGTCGAACACCACGAGGTTCTCGTAAATCCCAGGCGTAGGCAGCTTGACGAACGCGCCCTGTATCATGTGTGCGGACCTGTCCTTGACCTCAAAATCGCTTGGCTTGTTGGGGATAACCGCGCCCTTTGACACTGAAACGAACATGAGCAGGGACTCGACAAGCTGGCCCGTGGTGCTTGACGACACGTCGAAAATAGGGGTCTTGGTGATTTTTGACAGTTGAACTTCCATTGGCAGGATGTGCCCCGCAAGCTCCAGGGTTTCGCGCGAGTCGTTATGCGAATACTGGAAAAGGAGGGTGCGCATGTCCTCGTCGTCCCACATCTTGTAAATCTCGAGCTTTTGTACCTTTGACTTCGTCTCGCTCTCCTTTCCCACAAGCTCGCGGTAGGCATTCTCAAGCGTAAGCTTTGACACCTTCAAGGCGCCTATTGTCCCAAGGAACTTTACCACGTGGAAAAGGTCCATGTGTATCCTGCCTGAAATCTTTGCCTCCACAGTCAGCCCGCGCTCTGAAATCTTGAACGAGCCGCCGTCCCTGCCAAGCTTGAGCGGGATATTGTTCGCCTTTGCGCGCGCCTCAAGATACGGCAGGTCGAATTGCGAGGAGTTGTAGCCATAGAGCATCTCTACGTCCTCTTCCCTGACTATTTTGCAGAATTCCTGTATTGTCTCCTTCTCGCCTGCCAGCACCTTCACGAATGGCATGGGGGCCTTGGGGTTTCTCCACGTAAGCACGCCCGACTTGCCATTCGAGCAGGCGTAGCTTATCATCATGACCGGGTCAATGTCCTTTCTCGGCATTCCCTGCGGGTTGTAGGTCTCTATGTCAAAGGCCATTTCCTTGAGCCTTGCGGGCTTGTCCTCATGGGAAATCATGCGCTTTAGGAACTTGCCTTCGCGCTCGTAGGTATAAAGGGAGAACGGCTCGAGCCCCTTGTCCATGAGATAGCGCTTGGCAAATGGAATGTTGTATTCGTACGCCCCATAGCCTGAAAGCGCCTTCCTTATGGCAGGCACGTTGAAAGGGTAGTCGGCATAGACCTTCAAAAGCCTGGCGGGCTTGCCTGAAACAGTGCGCTCCACTGGCTCGACCTTTGTGACCTTGATTTTCTTGCCGCCTTCCGCCAAGTCGAGGGCGAGTATGTTTTTCGACTCGGATTCGGGCGCGTCGAGGTAGAAGTAGGGCTCGTAGTAGTCGTAAAGCCTGAAGAGTTTCTTGCCCTTCATGAGCAGGCGGACATACGTCTTGCCATTGACAAGATGATAATCTGCCGAAATAAGGAATGCCTTGCCCACTTTCATAAGTTAATTTGGATTAAGCGGGTTTAAAACAAATTGCGTGCGCTGCCGTCACATGGACTTTTTTGGCCCGTTTGGGCCACCGGGCAAAGGCATTGCCTTGTTCCAGAAATAATTTTTGTCGTGGAAATAATCCGAATTCGCCGCAATTTTCAGGAACGTGTCTGGGTTTCGCAGTCCAAACGATTCTGCGGCGCCTGAAAGCGACAGGTCGAAATTGCCCCGGACAATGGATTCGAGCTCGGCCTGGGGCAGCAGAGAGGTGCCGTTGGTGGTTATGTTGAGTTCGACGCCTTCCTTGCCTATCACATAGGACAGCGCCACCCGGGCAAAGCCCGCAAGCCCGTTTCCAACAATGCTCACCGCGATGTGCCTTGCAAGCATTGTCCCGGTGCCCGAAGGCTTCGAGGAGTCCTCGCCGCTAAACGAATCTTCCATTACGCCGTAAGTGGCAAACCCGTCCCTGTATGGCTTTGCCTCGCGCGTTCCCTCGTCTGCAAGCCAGCCGCCTGCTGGAAACGCCCCGCAGCCATTGACAACCAGATGGGGGAAGCCGAGCCTGCCGTTGCGCAGCCCGTATTTGGCCTCAAGCAGGCCAAGCTTGTAGTAGATGAGGGCTATTGCCTTGCTCCTAAGCCTGCCAATCCCAAGGTCCTTCTCGTGCTCCAGCGCGACGGTGATGGAAGTTATTTCCTCAAGCTCGGTCCCGGAGTAGGACGCATTGACCTGGATTTTGCCATCTGCGCGCAGGCCTGCGAGGCTGGAGACGCCGCTTGCCTTTGAAAGGCGCGCCGGAATCCTGCCATTGTGCTGGTATATCCAGTCAAACATGTCCCGCAGCTCCACTGCGAGGTATCTCTCCCACGGGAGGAAATTCGGCGACTTGGAATACGCGACGGCGATGGGCTCGCCGGAATCGCCCGCCCTCCCGTTTTGCGCGAGTTTGGGCGACTGCGGCTTGAAATTGAAATTGACTTCAATGCCGGAGCGGGGCAGGCTTGTCCTGTGTATCCTGTTGTAGGCTGCAAGTATTATCCCGAAAATGTCGGACTCGGCGCCGGGGCCTGAAATAAGGTGCGCGGACACCTCGCCTGAAACGCGGACAAGCGGCCTGCCGTTGTGGACTGTGCCGCTTATGCGCAGGTCGAAGCGCGCCAGCCTGTCCTTTTCAAGGAAATACGCGGCTATCCTGTTCGCGAGTATGCTTTCAAGCTCGTCGGGCTTGCCGCGCCTGCCCGCCTCAAACGAATGGTTTATTTTTTCCTTGAAAAGCCCCGGATTTGGGGCAGTAATTATGCTGGCCAACTGGATCACCGGCATAGGCTGGCGCAGCCCGATTAATAATAATTTTTGACGCAAATATTCTTTTAAGAATACGAATTTTAGGATTTTGACACCGGAACCGGGCTGGCTGGCGCCAAGGCTAAAGCTCGCGTGGAACCCGCGTAAACAGAAGTAGGCCAGCGCATGTTTCCGCGCTGGCAAGGCGACCAGTTTTTCCACCCTTTTGAGGCAGAAACAGAAGACGTTTCTGTAACATATTTTCTTATTTTCAGGGTATTTAATACTAACACAGGCACACAAATGCCCACGCATGATAACAATAGCCAGTTTCAGGCGGAAAAACGGAAGCGCCGCAGCGCCATGCGCGCGCAGGTTCCGGCTCATATTATTAAATCTTGACAGGGCATAGAATAACTATTCTTTTCATAGTGCTCCCCATAAATCGCGAAGGGCGCGCTGGATGCAAAACGCCACAGTAATATGACTGCTCAAGCAAAGATTGCTCACAGTGGTTACCCATAAAGGTGCTTAGAATGGAAAAGGCAGAAGTAGAATCTCGCATAAGCGAACTTGAAGCCAAGAAAACCCAGCTCATTGACAAGATAAAGGAGCTCAACAACACAATCAGGGCGAAGGAGAGGCAGCTCGAGCGCTCTGCCGGCGTTGACAGGGACGCCCCAAGGCCCGGCCAGATTGCCCGCGAGCTCGAACAAATGGAATTCAGGATTGCGACCGCGGCATATACGCCAAAGATTGAAAAGGACATGATAAAGAGGGTCAACGAGCTCCAAAAGGAGCTTGCAGCGGCAAAGGAGGCGGACAGGAAGCGCAGGAAGCTCATGTACGCTGAAGGGGACCTGAAGGCCGCGTCGGAGGAAAGGGCCAAAATCGAAAAGGAGCTCAATGACATAAGGGCGGAGCTCAAGACGCTTTACAATTCAAGGAAAGAGGCCAACAATGCCGACAGGAAGGACAGGGCGGAGGCGGAGAGGCACCATTCCCAGGACGAGAGGCGCAGGAAGCGGGACAGGGAGTTCCGCGAGGAAAACGCGGAGCACCTCAAGCCGTTTGAAAGGTTCGTCTCGCTTGAAGAGATAGTGCAGATGAAAAAAGAGAAGTCTGACGAACAGGCGTGAGAAATGATAGTAGGAGTAGTCGGCGCCCCGAACAAGGGCAAAAGCACTTTTTTTTCAGCCGCCACTAAGACGGACGTGGCAATGGCCGACTATCCCTTCACGACAATAGACCCGAACAAGGGAGTGGGCTATTGCAGGGTCAAGTGCCCCCATGCGGAGATTGGCAAGGAGTGCAAGCCCAGGACAGGCTCGTGCAGCAATGGCACGCGGCTCGTGCCGGTCAACATAATCGACGTGGCGGGCCTGGTGCCAGGGGCGCACGAGGGGAAGGGCATGGGCAACAGGTTCCTTGACGACCTTAGCGACGCCGACGCGCTCATACAGGTGGTCGACGCCAGCGGCGGGACAGACCTGGAAGGCAACAAGGCGCAGGGGGCAAATCCCATAGACGAGGTCAGGTTCCTGGAAGAGGAGCTCGATTACTGGTTCGAGGGCATAATAAAGAGGAATTACGCGGGCAAGATAAAAGGCAAGGGCGCAAAGGAGCTCTACACTGCGGTTTCGGGGCTGAAGGTCACCATGTCCGACTGCGAGGCCGCGGCCCGCGCCGCAGAGGCAGACATGAAAAACATAATGTGGGACGACTGGCAGATTTTCAAGTTCGCACGCGAGTTGAGAAAAACCTCGAAACCCGTGCTGATAGTGGCGAACAAGGCGGACCTGCCAGGCGCGAAGGAAAACATAGAAAAGCTGGTGGCCGCGTTTGGCGCGGACAGGGTCGTCCAATGCTCGGCAGTGGCAGAACTCGCGCTAAGAAAGGCGGTTGCCGCAGGCGCCATCAAATATTTCCCCGGGGACGACTCGTTCGAGATAATAAGGGCCGACGAGCGCCAGAGGGCCGGGCTTGAGGCAGTCGCCGCCATGATTAAGGGGAAAGGCAGCGGGGTCCAGCAGGCAATCGAAAAGGCGGTCTTTGGCCTGCTTGGCATGATTGCCGTGTTCCCAGTGGAAGATGAGAACAATTACGCGGACAGGAACGGGAACGTGCTCCCTGACGCGATACTCCTGCCGACAGGCTCAAGCGCTCTCGACCTTGCGGGGAAGATTCACACGGACCTTGCCCAGAACTTCATATGCGGCATAAACGCGAGGACGCACATGCGCGTTGGCAAGGAGACACCGTTAAAAAACGGCGACGTTATAAAGATTGTTTCAGGCAAGAACCACTGACAGGGCAGGAAAAAATCCGGCTTGTTTCATATTCACAAAGGTGATGACATGGACGCATTGAAAAAATCTATACTGCTTTTCGCGCTGGCATTCGCGGTGCTCGGGCTGGTTCTGGCCCCGGGCTGCACGCAGGCGGGCCCGTCAGGGCAGGCCAATAACACCACCATAAACGGCACCAAGGGCGCCGGGGCGGACGCGAACACTGACGGCTACATGCTCATTGCCAAATCATTTGACAACCTCGCCTTGCTTGGCGATTACAGCATCACGATAAACGACAGCAAGGAGACTTACAATACCGTGGAGACAGTGGAGAGGGCAGGCGGGCTGAGCCATGTCCGGCTTGCGAGCCCGGTGGACACGAAAGACATATACTGGGACGGGAACTCCACAACATACTGCATAAGGACGGCGGAAAAGCCGGACGAGCTGTGCTTTGCGGTTACAAACGAATCCCAGTTCTACCCGGAAGTCCTAGGCTACGCGTCCATGTTCTACAATGACAACTATATCCGGGGCTCCAAGAGGGAGAACCAGATATTCCAGGCATCCTATGCCAGGACATTCGTCGCAAACCTGACAAACGAGACATACAACGGGTTCCCGTGCACCCAGACGGCGTTCACAACGGATTACAAGAAAATGACAGTGGACCAGCTCGACATGCTCGGGCTGACATCCGACACTTTCCAGTTCAATGACAACTTCCTGACAGTCATGTGCATAGACCAGAAGGGCCTGCCGATATTCCTCAACGTGTCCTACAGGGAGGTATATGACAACCTCACAAGGAGCACTGTCAGGGAAGTGGTGGCATTCAAGGAATCGGAGGTAGGCATAGCGATGCCGCAGGTCAATTCAAACGAATCCGCCTTTGGCGCCGAGTATAATGACGCCATTGCCTCGCTCAAGGCTTACGCCACCTGTTTCAGGGTAAAAAACGAGGCAGACAGGAACGACTGCTACAAGGGCTCGGCCTTTGACAGCAAGGACGCCAAGATATGCGCCAAGGTCACGGATGCCGCAAAGCACGACCAGTGCGTCATCGCGATCATGTCGAAAACCATGGACCCGAAGCTTTGCGCCATGACTGGGGTGTTCGCAGACGACTGTTATGCCGAGGCGGCAAGGGTCACTGAAAACAGCACATATTGCCTGTCTGTAAAAAACGAGAGCGTGCAGAAGCTGTGCCTCGACTACCTCAATGGCACATACCAGCCAAAGCCGGACTGCGCAACTGATTCAGACTGCGCGCCTGCGGGCTGCTCCAGCCAGCTTTGCGCGCCCAAAGGCGCGGACATAACCACCACGTGCGAGTGGAGGAATGAATATTCCTGCTATGGCGAGAGTTTCGCCTCGTGCGGGTGCAACGCAGGCGTGTGCGGCTGGAAGCAAAACGACAGCCTGACGCAGTGCATTGCCCAGAAGTCCAATGAGACTGCGGCAGCGCCAAACTACTGATTGGCAGGTCATGCGTGGTTGCTGATGGATGAGACGCTGGCGGCTTTGGAGAAGGCATGGGCGAGCACGTGCAAGGTGCTCTTTGGCGAAGAAGCAGGCAGCATGAAACTCTATGAAAAATGGCTTTGCGAACTTGTCGACCAGCCCGTAGTCAGGAAGTCGGCGGTTTCTGGCAAGGAAGTAATTTTCTCCACGAAAAACTACCCCGAGGACGCAAAGGCCATAAGCCTCGACGAGGTCGACCAGGGCAGGAAATACGCCCCATTGGACATAAACCAAATCAAGGACATCGACAGCATTGTCCAGGCAGTGCGGGACAGATGCCTTTATGCGGGGAACATGATTCTAGGGAATTCCAAGCACGTGGGCAAGAGCTCCAACATAAACGACAGCTTCTACGTCTATTCCACCACGCTTTCGGGCAATGACAAGTACATGGCCTATTGCACCCTTGCAAGGCTTGACAATTACGGCTTTGGGGGCAACGCGTTCTCGCAGTGCGAGTTCTGCCTCAAATGCCACGAGCTCACCCGCGTGAAAAGGGCGTTCGAGCTGTGGATGAGCCAGGACTGCTCCGACTGCTATTACTCGCACGGGCTGAAAAACTGCGCGAACTGCTTTTTCTCATTCAATGCCCAGAACAAGAAATACGCCATAGGCAACCTGGAGCTCCCGCCTGACAAGTTCAAGGACCTGCGCGCAAAGCTGCTATCAGAAATGCTTGGCGAGCTCAAAAGCAAAAAAAGGCTCCCTTCACTGATAGAGATGGTGGAGCGGGGCGGCAAGCCGAATGCGCCCAAAATGCCCCAAGCTGCGGCCGGAACCCCGGGCTTGCAGGACAAGGGCAAGATAGAGTCGGCCTTTGCCTCCACAATGCAGCTCATGCTTGGAAAGAAACTCACCAGGGGCATAGACGCATATGGCCCCTGGCTTGCAAGCCACACGCGAGGGTTCGACAGGTGCAAGTCGGCGGCAAGCGGGAAGGACATTTACCTCGCGCATTATGGCAATTACACAGACCTGCCAAGAAACAGGCTGCTCACGCTTGAAGAGGCCAAGGCCTTTGGCCATGATGCGAAGATAGGGCTGGCGGATGCCGAAGGAATGGGCATTGCGTCTGCCGGGGAAAAAATCAGCAAAATCGCCTTTTTCAATTCCGACATAGCCGACGGGCAGAACCCCAATGACATTGAATGCACTATAAACATAGACGCAGCCAACTGCTACAGGGCGGTCTGCAGCGTGTATTCCAAGTATGCCGCCTACTCCTTCTGGCCGCGAAGCTCTGAGCACGTGTTCGGCTGCGACACGGTTTTCGACTCGGCATTTTGCGTGAATTGCTATAATTCCGTCAACCTGAAGCGCTGCCTTGAAATGGACTCGTGCAACGGGTGTTCGGACTGCCTCTACTGCCATAACTGCGAGAACCTTGCAAACTCCATGTTCTGCTTCAATGCGAAGAACCTCAAATACGCGATAGGCAATGTCGAGATAGGCCGCGAGGCATACATGAAAATAAAGGCGGTTGTCGCGGGGCAGCTCTGGCAGGAGCTTGAAAAAACAGGCAAGGCAAGGCGCGGGATATTCTCATTATAGGCTCGCCGGAAAAACCGGGCCGGCTGCAGGGCATGGCGCCGGTTTTGCTAGGCGAAGCGGTGTAAGGCATATAAACAGCCCGCTGCAATCTAACCCCATGGCAAGGGAGACATTTTCCTATTCGACAAAACGAATATACCTGTCGTGCCTGATAGGGCTAGGTATAACCGAAATACTGTTATATGGCATAATCGGCCTGCTCTTCTTGGACCCGCTTGGCTCAAAGCCCGAGCTTTTTGCCGCAATCGCGGGGTTTGCAGTATTGCTTGCCATGACAATCAGGTGGCTTTCGGCAAAATTCACAATAACGCATGAAGGCAAGGCCATTGTGTGCGCCTCGCCCCTGCCTTGGGCCAGAAGGCGGGAAATCGGACTGGCAGGGGCAAAGGCGGGCGTTGAGTCCGACATCATGGACAGGGCGCTTGGAACTGCTTCTGTTTGCATTTCAAGGAACGGCAAAATGGAGAGGATTGGCCCGCTCGAATATGGCGACGCGAAAAGGCTTGCCAAAGCGGCAGGCGGCAAATAATGGAGCAGCGGATGAGCTGGCAGCTGGATTGCAAAGGGTGCTGAAATGAAATGGCATTTGATAAAAGACAAAGAAACCGCATACCAACTAAGGCTTGCGAAAATAGGCAATGACGGAGCGAAAGGGGTCGAGATTTGCGATGCCGAGGCGGCCTATTGCAAGGCAGTGGGGCTTGAAACAGGAATCAGGATACGCAAGGCAGGGGAAGAGGCGGCAAGGGCTGGCCTGTTTTTCAGGATAATCCGCGATGCCGGCAGGGTGGGTTTTTTTGACAGGCTCGACCAGTCGGTTTTTTTCATGTTCCCGCCGGGAAACGACAAGGAGCAGGAAATAGAATATGCCGCAGTGATATGCAGCGACAATGCCGCCCATGCCGCAAAGGCGATGCAAAAGGCCATAGACATAGGCAGGAAAACGCGCAAGGACGCGATTATTGCCATGTGCGGGAAGAAATCATGCAGGTTCTTCAAGTTGCGCGAATTCGCATTTGAACCAGTCTCAAGGTAATGGCAGTGGCAGGGAGCTCAAGACATCCTGCCAAGGCAGGCAAATTCCAAAAAAGTGATTGCTGATGCAATATTGCACGCACTGCGGCAGGGCCATAGAGGACTGGGATTCCGGCTATTACGTCAGGGGGCTTGCCTGCCAGGCATGCTATGAGTCAAGGCGCGCACGCGAGAACAAGGAAATTTGCAATGGCTGCTATTCATACGCGGCAAAAAACAAGGACCAGTACCTGCTTGGAAAATTCTATTGCGACAGGTGCTACAAGGTCCAAAAAGAGATACTCAAGCCCAAAATGTGCAAGGAATGCGGCAGGCTGATACCCGATAATGAGAAAAGGAAAGTCCTGCAGGATGGCAGCGTGGTGTGTGGCAACTGCCTTGCAGGGGTTTCAAAAAAAGCGGCAATGCGCATAAGGATTGACAAGTCTGGGACGCACCTTGAGCCTGTGGACGGGAATATAGAGGGATGGGAAGCCGGGCCCGACATCCGCCTTCCGCAGGAAAAGAAGGGGCATGGCGTGTTCTACCTGCTTGCGAAAAAACTTCTTGCCAGGGCATGAAGAGGGGACTTGCCCGTTTCCCTGCTGCTGGTTTTTCATCTACATGCCGGCTCGGGGCATGTCTGAAAAAAACTTCGTTTTTTCATCTACATGCCGGCTCGGGGCATGTCTGAAAAAAACTTCGTTTTTTCATCTACATGCCGGCTCAGGGCATGTCTGAAAAAAACTTCGTTTTTTTCATTTCCAGGTACTTTTTGAAGACTTTTTCGACAGAGCGCTTGTCAATGTTGCCGCCCACGTGGCGGTGGGGCATGAGAGCGCCTGAAAACGTGCGGGGGATGTGCATGAGTTCATGGATTAGGACTTTTGTCTGCTCGTCGTGCGGCAGCGGATCGAACTTCTCGGAGAGGACCTCTATCACGTAAAATGCCCCTACGCCAAGCGCCTTTTGCCAGATGTCCGGCAGGTTCCAGATGCGCGCGTATGCATTCGCAGTGGAGTTGTGCGAGCGCATGGCGATTATGCGGAACTGGTTGATGTGCCCGAGCTCCAGCGTGCTTACTATGTCTTCGAGCCTCTCGGTTATGTCAGGAGCCAAGTCAACGTCCAAGATAACACCCGCGCCGGCTATTTCAATGCCTTGAGCAGGTCGGCCTTCGTGATTATGCCGCAGGCCTTCTTGCCGTCGACCACAATGACCGCCTTGCCGTGCGATAGCAGCGCGGCAACGGAAACCATCGGGGTCGATGGCGGCACCGCGGCAAATGGCAGGGACATTGCCTGCGAAACGCGCATTTTCAATATGTCTGACGGCTTTGCCGACGCTATAAGGCGGGACACGTCCTCCTCGCCGAAACTCCCCACAAGGGCATTGCCGTCAAACACTGGCACCTGCGATATTCCGTGCTTGCGCAGGAGGGCCACTGCCTGCCCGACAGGGTTGGATGGCGCCACTGCCGCAATTTTTTGGCTCATTATGTCCCGCGCACACAGTGCGCTTTGGCTCTCAAGCGAGCTGAAGAAATCGAATATGGACTTGACTGACTGGTAGGAGGGGGAGACCTGCCCGGACTCGATTTTTGCCACAAGGGATTGCGAGAGGCCGCACTTTAGCGCAAGCTGGGCCTGGGTCATGCCAAGCACCTTCCTCTTCGCCCTGATTTCGCTTGTTTCGGGGAGCATGTGATAGAAATGCCTGTTGCGTTTATTAATATTGTAGGACAAAAAGCGTTCCCGTGTCTTGGGAGGGACATGACATGCTCAAAGTCTATAATAGCCTTACTAAAAAAATCGAGGAATTCGCGCCCGGAAACCCCCCAAAAGTGAGCATGTACGTGTGCGGAGTGACTGTTTACGATTTCTGCCACCTGGGCCATGCCAGGACATACGCGGCTTTCGACACCATACGCAGGCATTTGCAAAAATCCGGATATGAAGTCGAGTTCGTCCAGAATGTGACAGACGTTGACGACAAGATAATCAAGAGGGCGAAGGAGAAAGGGGTTGACCCGCTTGGCCTGGCTGCTGAATTCGACAGGAACTCGCGCGAGGATTTCGCAAGGCTTGGGATTGAAAACGCGGGCGTTTACCCGAAAGTCACGGAGAACATAAAGGAGATAATAGAATTCATAGGAAAGATAGTGGAGTCCGGGAATGCCTATGCCAATGACACAGGGGTTTATTTTGAGATTGGCAAGTTCCGCGATTATGGCAAGCTTTCAGGCCAGGACCTGGAATTGATAAAGCGCGGGGCGAGGATAGAGGTTGACGAGTCGAAAAAAGACCCCGCTGACTTCGCGCTGTGGAAAAAGACAGGCGAGGGGGAGCTTGGATGGGACAGCCCGTGGGGCAGGGGAAGGCCCGGCTGGCACATTGAGTGCAGCACGATGTCCAAAAAACACATCCACGGCACGATTGACATTCACGGCGGGGCGCGGGATTTGATTTTCCCGCACCATGAAAACGAGATTGCCCAGTCTGAAAGCTATGACGGGCAAAAATTCGTCAAGTACTGGCTGCACACGGGATTCCTCACTGTAAACGGCGAGAAAATGGCGAAGTCCCTGGGCAATTTCGTCACAATCAGGGACGCGCTTGCCAAGTTCAATCAAAATGCCGGACTAATCAGATGGTTTTTTGCCCAGACGCATTATCGCAGCCCGATAGACTATTCAGAGGAGGAAGTGAAAAAATCCGAGGTGGCCCTGAAAAGGACATTAGACAGCATTGAAGAAATGGATTATTTCGTAAATCAAAAACAGGGCAAGGAAAAAGTACGGGATGAGGAGACAAGGAAGCGGGCGGAGGCTCTCAAGGCAGAAATCAAGGAGAAGATGGATAATGATTTTGACACTCCGGGGGCCATTGCCACGTTCAATGACTTGCTGCGCCTTGCAAACCAGAAAACCCATGATGACAAATTCGCGGATGTGGATTTGATAAACGAGCTAAGAGGATATTGCAGGGATTTCTTGCTTTTGTTTGGGATAAAGGAGATGCAGGAGATAGTTAGGACTAAGCAGGCAACAATATCAAGCAATGCATATGTGAAGGCAAGCAAAGAGTCAAGCTCATCATACGGGGCATACTTAGTAGGAGCCGAAATGTTCAGGACAAAAACTGGCAAAAGAGTAACCATTTCAAAGAAGTTAGACGTCCCGGCCCTCTTGGGTTTTGCAAAGGAAATAGGGGCACAGAGTTCAGACATGGAAGATGGCAAGCAAGTAATTGAAACGATATTGGAAGCTCGTGACATCGCCCGCGGGAAAAAGGATTATGCCCTTGCGGACAGGATAAGGAAATTCCTAAATGAAAATGGGATTGAAGTTGAAGACTAATAATTAGGGCGAGAAAAGGCCCGAAAGGTAATTTTCCATGGCAACAACGCCAGTGATTTCAAACAACACGCCATACTCGCCTGCGCAAATCAGGGGCGCGGCTGCAAGATACCTAAATGTCTTCAATGTGGCGATAAGCGGGCCCGTAACAATAACCGCCATGTTTGAGAGGCAGACGGCCGACATCGCAAGCAACAACACGAGCATAGGCAGATACTGCCCGGCAGAGGAGGACATGAGGGCTGCCATATTCGCGTCTTGCGTTGGCACGGACAGGGCGGGCAGGGACACCGTGGAGGCCAGGATAATATTCAGGGTGGGAAACGAGCCGCAGCGGGAAATCGTGCTCAATGTCCCGAAAGGCACTACAATAGGCGAGCTTTTCCAGACGCGCTTTGGCGCAGACGTGGTGCAGCATCCGGCCCTTGGCAATTACATCAGGTCCCTTTTTGGCACCGGGGAGAGGCATGGCGGGTGGGGCTGGCAGTTCTATGTCGACGGCGGCCTGCCATACGTGCTCGAGGAGACAATACTCCTTCCAATAGTGAAAAACGATTATGCCGTATCGAGCATGCTGCTCAAGAACTCCAAATTCCTTGAACTTCTCAATTCCGGATTGCTTGAACGCCGCGGCAATGGAGCGTTCCCAGGCCTTGCCCTGCCGCTGGCGCAAACCGCAAAGGATAGCGCACAGATTCCAGGGAGGACGGCTGCCGAAAAGGAATGGTTGCATGTCCCGGCAGGTTCAATCGCGCAACTGCCCGAAATAATATGCACGGAAAACGCAGTGATTGATTCGGGACAGGAGAAATGCGCAGAGCCGCGTGCCATGCGCCATGGCAAAGGCACGGCAGGGCAAGGGCCCTTGCATGAAAACCACTTGCCTGATGATTCCAAAACAAAAACCAAGAATGAGGAGCATGGGAGCCCCATAGTTTCCAAACAAACCGATGGGAAAACTGCCAATACGTCCACCCCAAGCGCAATCAATGAAGAATCCGTGCAAAACACCCATGTGGACGCAGGATTGCCAGTTGCCCGGGCGGCAGATAGCCCAGAGGCATTTGCAGCCACTCGTGCCCAGGTCCATTTCAGGCCATGGGAAATCGGCACTGCGATAGAGATTGTGGACGGGCAGGGAATGCCGAAAGCCGCCCTTCAAAGCCAAAACTCAATAAGCAGGGCGAGATTCCTCAAGAAACTGGTTCTCCCATTCAACAAACGCAGGCATGCCATCATGCTTGCGCAGGAAAGCAAGAAACAGGCTTCTGCCGGCGCGGAGGCGCCAGAGAGCCAAAACATTGAAAACAGCACTGTGCTTGGCAAATTGGTTGCAGTGCTTGCAGGAGGCAATGCCAAAAGGCGCGTTGTCCTGCGGGTCTTGGCAAGGGACGGGAAGAGGTATGGGAAAGCGCCTTCCAAAAACAAGGGAACACAAGCAAAACGCTGCAAACGCGGCTAGCCAAGCGTTTCTATGAACTCGTCAATGGCTTGTTGGTAATTCTGGACCGAATTGCCGTCTTCGTCCTCTTTTTTAGAAGCCGATTTGTAAGAAGCGTAAAGTATGTCATAATAGGCCTTGCCAAATGCCGCGTCAAAGACTATAGTCTCTTCAAGCGAGCGCTGCGGCATTGCGGAGTAAAGCGCCGCAATCTGGCGCAACTGGATCAGGGCTTTCTTGGCAGTAGGCGTCATGTGCCTGCCCTTGTTCGCCTTTTTGCCTGAAAAGAACGCGAGTATGAGCTCGATTGCCTCTTTCGCCCGCTCGACAAGGCGCGCGTGCAGGGGCATTTTCATCAGTTCAATCCTGCGCAGCTTCTGGATTTCCTCGAAATCGTCCGATGATATCTGCGAGGCAAAGGAATAGGATTTATTGAGGCTTGAGAGTTCCGACGAGACTGTCATTTCGCTTAGCTGGGACTCAATGGTCTTGGGGGTTGTGCCGGCTGACTTGCTTTTTTGGAAATCGCGGGGCTTTGGCCCGGCTTCCGCGGGGTTGTCCAAATAATCCGATGCAGATTCCACGCTCTGGTTTTTCTCCCGCGCAATCATGGTCTCCCTTGTAGTGCAATTGCCTTTTTTGGTCGCAACTCTCTTGGGCAACATGTCCTATTTAAACATGAGCTAAGCAGTGGTAAGAAAAAGAACAGGATGGGAAGTCAGACTTCCCTGTCGACAAGGAAATCCGCGAGTTTGCGCAGTTTTTTTGAGGCCTTGTTGTCGGGCAGGACCGCCAGGCGCTCCTTGGCGCTTTTCAAAAGCCCGTCGGCATAGGACGCAGCATAGCTGATGCTGTCGTATTTTTTCATCAGCCCGATTACGTATTCCACCTGCGCCTTTGTGGTTTTCTTGTTGCCAAGGATAGTGCGGCATTTGGCTGCCTCTGCCTTGGTGCATTTTGTGAGCAGGTCTATGACCATCACTGTGCGCTTTCCCTCGACAATGTCCCCGCCTATCTCTTTTTTGTACTTCTTGAAATCGCCTGTGACGTTGAGTATGTCGTCTTGTATCTGGAACGCCACGCCGACTTCATTTCCAAACTCCCACAACGCGGCCTGAACGTTTGCGTCCGAGCCGCCTATGATGGCGCCCGCCTTGCATGCGCCGCCTATTAGCGCGCCCGTCTTGCCGCGCACCATGGATTTGTAGCCGTCGAGGGTTATTCCCCAGATGTTGTTCTCGTGCCAGTTGAGCTCCACTGCCTGGCCTTCAAGCACGGCAAGGTAGGCATCATAGAGGCATTTCCCCACCTCGACAGCCTGTTGCGGGCTTATGGGGGATTCGAGTATGGATTTCCACGATGCCATGAAAAGCCCGTCGCCTGCATTGAGCGCGAGGGGCAGGCCATAGGATACGTGCAGGCACGGCTTGCCGCGGCGCATCTGCGAATTGTCCTCTATGTCGTCATGCACGAGGGTGAAGTTGTGGAAAAGCTCGATTGATGCCGCCACGGCGATGGCGTTTTTCGGGTTGCCGCCGACAGCTTCGCAGGCTGTCATGCACATCAGGGGCCTGAACCTCTTGCCGCCCCTGTCAAGGAAATCCCAGATTATGCCATAGACCTCGAAGGGCTTCTTTCCGCGGGGCAGGATGGCCTCGATTTGTTTTTCCACTACTGCCTTCATTTGCGCGTCTTCGTCAAATACATCCATTGTAAAACCATCCAAAACACGGCAGGAATTCAAAGGACCTCTTTTTTCACCTTGTCGACCCCTATCGCATAGACGAGCTTGCCGAGTTTGGGGCCCTTTTCCTTGCCAAGAAGAGACAGGTAAAGTTTGGCGAATAGGGTTTTAGCCTCTGCGCCTTCCGCCTTTGCGGTTTCAAACACCTTGTTGTGTATTGCCACGGGGTCGTCCGTATCAGACAGGGATTCGACGAACTTCCTTGCGGGCCCTTCCTCGAGTTTTGAGAATGAAAGCTCGAAGGAGTATTCGCCCGGGACCATGCCCTTTGCAACCCACGCAAGCGCGTGGGGCTTGAGATATTCTACCCCCGCCTTGTCGCCGAGTTTTTCAGAGACGGTGTCCCAATTGCGGTAGAGTTGGAAATAGAGCAGGACGTCCGTGAAGCCCGCCGTCCATTTCCTTTTATTTGGGCTTGAAAGGCTCGCGGCGATGGCGCGTTTCCTGTCGGCGCGGGACAGGGCTTCAAGCCCGCCTTCCTGCGCAGACGCATTCTCGAAAATGGAGAGGGCGGAGGAATAATCGTCCATCAGGCGCAGCATGTTTGCGCCCGTAGGCACGATGTCTATGTTCTCCTGCAGGTCCGGGCGCAAAAGCAGGTATGAGAGGACCTCGGTTGGCAAAAGTTCCAGCAGTTCGCTGACGCCCATGCCGATTCCCTTGGATTTCGAATATTTCTTGCCATTGAAGAGTATGAACCCGAATTTGTAGGAGATTGGCGCCTGCGCCTTCCAATATGCCTCGAACACTTCCTTGCACGTGTCCCATGAGCCGCCGCGCGTGTGGTGGTCCATGCCCGCGCCTTCGGCGCTTGTGCCGAAATGGCGCATCCAGGCGGGCCAGTGCAGCCTCCATGTGAGCTTGTATTTGTGGTCTGACAGCTTGTTCTCACCTTCAAAGCCGCAGCCTTTTGTGTATTTCACATCCCGGTTGCACGAGTATTTGTATGATTTTGAGTCGTGCCATGTCACGGTGGTCGTGGCTATTTTGCCGCATTTTTGGCAGATTGGCATTATGGGCGACCAGTCGGCTGGCATCCCTTCCCTCAAAGAGGTCCGGGCGACCATTTCCGCTATTTGTTTTTCATGCCCGAGGAAATCCGACGCCATCTCGTCGAATGCGCCCGACGCGTAAAGGTCCGCGGCGCGGATAATTTCGGGTTTTATCGAGAACTTGCCCATTATCGCGGCGGCCTCGTGCAGGAAATGGTCCCCAAAAGAGCGCTGCTCGCCTGTTGGGTCGGGCACGTCGCAGAGCGGCTTGCCAAGATGCGGCTCTAGCATTGCAGAGTATTTCTGGAAAACCGACGGGACCGAATCGAACGCATCGAGTATGTCAGCCACGAATATGAATTTGGCCTTGTGCCCGAGGGCAACAACGCCTTTTTGCACTGCCGATGGGAACATGAACTCGCAAAGCGTGCCGAGATGGCACGGCCCGGAAGTCGTCATGCCGGACGTGATTATGAAGGGTTGTTTCTTTTCAGCAACCACCCGCCTTGCCAGGGATTCCGACCAGTGGGCGTGCTCCTCTTTTAACGTAGCTTCTGCCATGATATCAATCTATATTCTAGTAGTCTTGAAGTGCATAGTCTCTCCCAAAGGAGTTATATAAATTATATGCAGGCTTGCGCCTGGTGGCGCGGGTTTGTGTTTGGCGAGTGAAACATTTTAAAATGGTACAAAACAAATACGAAACTGCATCAAGGGCGATATTATTGGTGCTGACGAGATAGGGTGATACTATGAGCATGAGACTTTCAAGGATATATGGTATGGATATTTACACTGACGGCGGCAAGTTCTTTGGCAGGGTCCAGGACGTCATTGTCGACCTCGAGAGGGGCGAAGTCGTCAGGCTCACAACAGAACCGCTCACATCCATAACAAGGGACGAGGCAAAGAGGATTCTTAGGGAAAAGAGCCTGCTTTACAAGAGCGTAAAGTCGGTCGAGGATGTTGTTGTCGTTTCCGGCGGGCAGGTCGGCCAGCAGCTCCCATCAAGCCTCTGAACAGCCAGTTGAAGGAAGCGGGCCCTCCCCCCACTTCCACTATTCTTCTTCTCCAGGAAGTGTTGGCAGGCGACTGCCACTAATCTTATATGCCGCATTAGTGGCAAAAATAAGAATTGGCCCGTTGATTGGTTTATTGAAGGAAAGGTTTGTGATGTTGGTTCGTTAAAGAACAAAGACTGGTTGGTTTGTTGAAGAACGCAGATTGGCCTGTTTGTTGGTTTATTGAAGAATAGAGACTGGTTTGTTAGTTAGGTTGTTGAAGAGTGGGAATTGCCCATATCATACCCCATAACAAAGAAGCAGTCACATTATCTGCTCGACAGAGGAGCAGCGGGCCTTGAAGACGTCTATTTCCCCTTCGAATTTCATAAAGAAGGTGTCGGCCTCGAGCTCGTAGATATCATCGACATAAATGACTGACTTGGACTTCATGACGCAGGTTGCAAGCCAGCTTCTCTTGAATGAATAATAAAAACGCCTTTTGACCCTGTTGAATTGTTTCGCGTCGCTTGCGTGAATGTCGTATAAATACAATAACATGAAAGCACCTTGTGGTAAAATATTTTCATTCGGGCCTTTTCCCGCCTTTTTCCCTTTGTTCTAAAATCCTAAAATGAATTATAATAATAAATAATAATAAATGTAACTATAGTTACATACAAACAAAACAAACGACAAACAAACATTCTTTTTTTAGAAAGAGAAAGAACGACGGCGGAAATCAACCTGCTTTCAAAACCATTAATAGTGGAACTGTGGGGTCCCACACCAAAACAACAACACAACAAAACAACAAAACAACAAAACAACAAAACACACACCATATTTCATGGAAAAACAGAAGCAACACCAAACAAGGCGCGGATTCAAAATAAAAAAATTAGATAGCGGGAGGTGGATTTGAACCACCGATCTCTGGGTTATGAGCCCAGCGGGCACTCCAAACTACCCTATCCCGCTTTAATGTGCCCTATCTTTGCCCCGGCCTTTTAATCAAGTTAGCAGGTCCGCTTGCCGGAACATCTTCTTTTTCTTCAAAAAAAGACATATTGTTTCCACAGGAAGGACATTTAAACTTATTTTCAAACGCCGCCTCGAAAGAACAGAGCGTGTCAGCGCCGCAATCATTGCAAATGTACTTTTCAGCGCCCTCTGTGGAAGAATCAACAGTGCTTTCGCCCATTTTGGCATTGCTGCCTTCGAGCAGGTGCCCGGCAGCCTTGTCATTCATTTTCCAAATATACGAATACCAGCCGCTTTGCGGGTCCTTGTCGCGCGTGTATTCCACCAGGCCTGTGGTGTGGAGCTTGTTGAGCACGGCGCGGACGTCGGACAGTTTGGTCTTGCACTTCCTTGCCAGGTCCTCGTCCGTCATTTCAAATGAGAATTCCTTCATGACATTTATGGCGTTTTCCCCTGCGGTTTCAATCAGGTATTGCCTGATATTCCCGTGCGACAGCAAAAGCCCGTTCCTGAAAGAGGCCTTTTTAGCCCGTGGAAGTTTTGGCGCGGCGGCGGATTTCACAATGGGGGATTTCGCAGTTTTCGTTTTCTGTGCCCGGGCTTTTTTGGTCGCCACGGATTTTTTGGTCGCCGGCAATTTTTTTGTCTGCTTCAAAAAACCGCCTTTTTTTGCCATGATATGAAAGCCGAATATAAATATATAAACCATTCTCGGTTATTCACATGTTACTACACTTTTTCCCCTCAATGACGGCCTGATTTTCACCTTGCCTTCGAATTTTTTTTCAAGCTCCCTGCCTTCAAAATACCTGTCAAGGAAAACCGCAAGCGCGGCGATTTCAGAGTGCGGCTGGTTGGTCACTGCCACGTTTGCGTCCGCGAGATTGTACACTTGCGGCGGCACTTTTTGCGACCCCACGATGACGACCATGTCCTTTACCTGCCTCAACCTGCCCTCCATTTTCTGGATGGGCTCGCCGTACATGGTCAGCTGGACTATGAAGTTGTCCTTCTTTAGCCTTTTCAGCTCCGCCACGGGCGATTCGCAAAAAACAGCCTTGAAATTGCCGCCCCACCTGGCGGAAATCTTCTCGATGGACTCGATGACGCCCATATCCCTGTCGCCCGAGATTATGACCTCGTCCGCCCCCAACGCCCGTGCCGCAAGGCAGACGTGCGTTGTCGCGCGCTCGTCGCGCTTTATCCTGTGCCCATACCTGAATATTTTTATCATGTTTTTCTGATGACAGAAAGCCTTTTTATTATGAGTGGGGATATAACAGGGCACAGAATTCTGGTTTTTTGGGCCTGTAGCTCAGCTTGGTAGAGCAGCTGACTCTTAATCAGCGTGTCGGGGGTTCGAATCCCTCCAGGCCCGTTAGACAACCGCCACAGGGCGCCAGCCGGAGCCAGTTCCCTTTAGAGTTTTCACCCCTGCCTGAAAACACCCAAAGGCGTTTTGCGCCTCCCGATTTATCAAATTTTTATTACATTGGAATTTAGCCGAGCCGCCACCCGGCACAACACCGGTCTTTGAAATGGAAATATTCATCCTCCCTTCCGTGCACATTCTTTCGTCGAACAAGGCGCATGTGAGGAGGGCCTTTGACATTGCCCGGCCTGACTGCCTGGCTGTGGAGCTTTGCATGGCCCGCCTCGCGTCAATCACTTCCGGGCGCAAACCCTCTGCCCTCGACATGCTCAAAAACCCCATGCTTACCGGGCTTTTTTTCATCCAGCAATCCCTCGGCCTCATACTCGGCGCAAAACCCGGCGAGGAAATGATAGAGGCCGCGAAAATATCCGGCGAGACAAAAACTCCCCTGCTGCTTGCGGACGTCCCCATAGACCGGACGATGGCCTGCATCTCCAAGGCGCCGCTTCGCGAGAAGCTCGCCGTAATACTGCCGCAGCGCGGCAGGGTGGATGTGGACTTTTCAAAACTCGAGGGCCTCGCATCCCCTGATGTCCTCGCATACGCGCTTATGGGTTTTGAGAAGACGGCCCCGCGCCTCTATTCATGCCTCATATCCGCGCGCAACGACTTCATATTCAAATCCGTCCTCTCGTGCAACCGCAGGCGCGTCCTGCTCATTGTCGGGGCGGGGCACGCGCCGGGCATAATCAGGCTTATTAACAGCTTCAATGCAAATTCGCACGTCCAGATAAGCTACAAGGTAATGGATTACCAACAGCTTTCAGGCGGCCAGGCCGCCCATGCGTGAGGGCCATGTCATCAAAACACCTGTTTTTGAAGGAAAAACAATGCGCAGTCCTGTTGCTTCTAAAGGACGGCTCGCAGCAATGGTACCCGTCCAAGCTCGCGGCTTCCGCAAGGTGCACTTATGTGT
Organism: Candidatus Micrarchaeia archaeon; assembly: GCA_041650395.1. Classification (GTDB taxonomy): domain Archaea; phylum Micrarchaeota; class Micrarchaeia; order Anstonellales; family VGKX01; genus JAKALW01. The sequence goes on from JBAZLG010000001.1 coordinate 500,878, forward strand.
TCGCGGCCTCTTTTTTGAAAAAACTCGAAAAGCTCGGGCTTGTGAAATCTGAAAAAAAAGGCAGGCAGAACTCGGTCACGCTCACCGAATCGGGCGTGGCGCTTGCGGTTTCCTGCGACGATTTCTCGCGCAAGCTCGAGGCCGTCGAGAGGGCAACCTCCCAATCTGCCCAACAGGCGGCGGCAACAGGCGAGAAAAAACCCGAGCGCAGCACGGACGTGGTCTGAATGGAAGACTCGCAATTGCGCGCCCTCCTTGAAACCTCCAAGAAAATACTCGTAATAGGGCTTTCAAAGGACGAGTTCAAGGCAGCGCACCAAATCCCGCTCTACATGTTCTCCCATGGCTACGCGGTTGTGGGGATTAACCCGACAGTGGAATCGGGTTCCGTGGCGGGCATGCCTGTCTATCCATCCCTTGGCAATGTCCCTGCAGATTTCGCGCCGGACATCCTGGTGGTTTTCAGGCCGTCGGAGCAGGCGGGGGAGGCTGTCAGGCTGGCCCTTTTGCAAAAGCCGCCGGCAAAAGCCGTCTGGCTCCAGCTCGGGATAAAAAACGAGCAGGCAAGGCAGCTTGCAGAGTCGGCAAAACTGGCCTTCGTGCAGGACAGGTGCATAATGAAGGAGCGCGTGCGCCTTTTTGGGGAAGCCGGGAAAAACTGACCCGCGCCGCGGGCAATGCGCGAAATCCTGCAACCGCCGCAAGCAGCAGGCCTAGACTACCCTTATCTCGACAATCTTCTTAATCGAGTTCTCTATGTGCCTGTAGTCCCTGTAATGGGCGAAAGCCTCAACCCTTATCTTGTAAGTGCCCGGCTTTGTCAGGCTGGCGGAGTATATCTGAACGGTGGCGCGCCTGCTCTCGCCGTTTTTCATAGTCTCGAGCTTTACTGTCTTTTCCCTGCCAAGGAGCGTGCTGTCGGTCCCAAGCCCCTTTGACACCGTGACTGTTATCGAGGCGAGAGCGTCAGCCCCGTATATGTTCTCTATGTCGATGTTCAAGTCGACCATGTCGTTTTTCTTTGACGTCAGCCTGAACGGCGTGAACGTGGTTGTCAGGGCGAAAGGCACCGCCGATTTTTTTTCTTCGGCAGTTGAGACAAGTCCCTTGATCGAATCCAAAATGCCCATTTTATGCACCTTCGCGCAGCCTTTGCATTGGCTATCCATAGCGCGGCAATACTTCCTTCTCCCCTAGGTTTTATATTAACTTGCCTGAAGGCGGCACGGCATGGTTTGGCGGCAGCACCGCCGCCCTCCAGCGCGCCCGCCCGCGCCTTAGAGAACAGATTTAAATTGCGGGATTCAATACGTGTGCATGGGAAAATTCAGGTTTGAAGGCACAAGGCTCATTGTTGACGTCACCGCGAGCCCGCACGAGCTTTTCTCGGCCGCGTTCATAAACGACCACCTAAAAGACCTCTCGACTCTTGTCGAGTCACCCAAGACCATCAGGTACGAGGAGGAAATATTCGTCGAATTCAACGAGTCCCAGACTTCGATGCTTATTGAATACGCGAAACTCATCCACCAGACGGAAACAATAATGCTAAACACGCAGGTGTACGGCCACCCGCAAGACGACGCGGTCTCAAAACGCAAGAAACTGCTCGCGGACTTCCACGACTACCTGTTCATGGACCCTGTGCTGGCCGTGGCGCTTTTGAAGGACTACTCGGAGCCAAGCCCGGAAAGGCAGATATTCTATGACGGGTTCCGGGTTTTCCGGGCGTGGGTCAATGGCATTATCAAGGCCGTCTCCGACTCGGCCCTCTACAAGCTCGTGGAAAAGACAGGGGACCTTAGAAGCGCGTTCCTTTCAATGGCCGGCCTGAAAAGCATGCAGTTCGTCTCCACAATCGCGCTCGACCTGCCAAAAAACGCCGTGCCTATAGACTCGCCCGACGCGAGGTACGATTTGGGCTTCGGCCTGGTGGTGCAGATTTACGACACCGGCTCGGAATCATATTTCTACAACATCGAGAACAACAACCTGAAGAGCCTGCCGCCCGAGCTTGTCACCATGATGAGGGCGGAGATAGGCAACTCGCTTTCAAAGGCCTCGGACGAGCTTGTGGACTACACCACGATTTCCGAAACGAAGACGCGCGAATACAGGCAGAAATTCCTAGACGAGGCGGCGCTGCACAAGATGTCCATAACACTGGACCAGGCGACCGCCATGGCGAGGGAGGCGGCCGCGTGGATTTACGGCCTTGGGGCGCCAATAGAAAACATGTCCATAGACCACGAGAACATCACGGACATTTACATTGACTCCGAGAACGCCCCCATCTACATCGAGCACGCCAAATTCGGGCTTTGCCATACTATCTGGAGGTACAACAAGGAGCTTCTGGAACATGCGTTCAAGAACATCATGGCAATAACGAAGCAGACGCGCAAGTTCGACCAGAACAACCCCGTGGTCGACGTGGTCCTCACAAGGCTGAACATGCGGTGCCATCTGCAACGCCCGCCCGCGACCTTTGGCGAGCTGCAGGCGGCATTGAGGCTGACAAAGGAAAAGCCCTTCACCTATGTGGAGTATCTCAATTACAGGTCGTTCTCCGCCTTTTTCGCCGGCTACGACGACGTCATGGTGGGCATAGGCTGCTCCGAGGCCGTCCTCGGGCTTAAAGGCGTGGGCAAGACGGCATTCACAAGCGCCAAGATATCCGCAATCAGCACGAAAAGGAGGATACTCCCTATCGAGGACATCGAGGAAATCCCGACAAAGGCGTACAGGAAGCGCGGGTTCCACATCGCCGCCATGCGCGTGCAGTCGTCCGACAAGGAGGAGAGCGGCGGCACGCACGAGCTTGACCTGGTCTCGATGGCCAACGCCTCGCTGCGCATGGGCGACGCCTGCCTGATTATCAATGAAATCAGGTCCCGCCTTGCTATCCAGGGCGTGATAAACCTGCTTAACACCCAGCCCGGGGTTTTCATACTGTACAACCTGCACGCCCAGTCGCTAAAGGACATACAGGACAGGCTGGAACTCGTGTTCGGCATACCTTCGGCAAGCATGTACACGACGGACAGGTATTCCTTCCTCAAGAAAATCCGCTTTGGCAGGAAAGGCAGGGTATTCCGCCTGCTTGGCAGCTCCTACGAATCCGACCAGGACAACAAGCAGTTCATCGAGATATTCACTTTCAAGAGGGGCAACAACATCGACGAGTCCTACCTGGAGTGCAACTTCCTGAAGAACAAGGAGGCTAGCATGTGGGACCTGGCAGACGCGGACCTGGCAAAGGTCGCCAAGGAGCTCAAATTCGAGTTCGTGCCTCCCGCGCTTGCGCGCAGGGCGGAGGACAACGGCCTGGCCCCGGAGCAATACGTGATGCTTGCCTTTGTCAAGGGCAAGATGTATTCGGAGATATTGAGGAAAAGCCGCGAGCTTGGCGACAAGGACCTGATGGAGGTCGACTTTGTAATCAAGTGCAACGCCGCGCTCAACAACCTGCTGCGCGAGAACGAGAAGGCCGACGGCACCGTGGACTTTGTCCAGCTCCAGAAGCTCTGGTCCGCAAAATTCGTGCAAATCATGGCGGCCGACAGGGCCGCGCGCATGTCGGAACTCAAATCCTCCCCGCAGCCCGCCCCTGGCGGGGCCGGCAAGAAAAAGCCGAAGTAGCGCGGCGCGCGCACGCGGGGCATGCCCCTGCTTTTTATGAGTTAATCTGTTAACTTCCTGATTAGTGTGATTTTTGATGGGCATTTCAGACAAGCTTTCGGAACTTGAGGCGGAAATGGCGCGCACGCAGAAGAACAAGGCCACGGAGTTCCACATAGGCATACTCAAGGCGAAGATAGCCAAGCTCAAGAGGGAAATGATTTCCCCCTCAAAATCCGGCGGCGCAAAGTCCGGCGGGTTTGACGTGAGGAAGACGGGCGACTCCACCGTGGTGTTCATCGGCCTGCCTTCGGTGGGCAAATCGACTCTTTTGAACCAGCTTACCGGGAGCAAATCGGAGGTGGCGTCCTATGCCTTCACCACGCTCACATGCATCCCGGGCATGCTCGACTACAAGGGCGCGAAAATCCAGCTTCTCGACCTGCCTGGCATCATCATAGGCGCCTCCGAAGGCAAGGGCAGGGGCAAGGAGGTCCTCGCGGTGGCGCGCAGCGCCGACCTGGTGCTCCTGGTGCTTGACGTTTTCCAACCCGACGCCTATGACGCCATACTGCGCGAGCTTGAGAACATGGGCATACGCGTGAACCAGCACAGGCCCGACGTCGTGGTGACAAAGAAAACGAAGGGCGGCGTCAATGTCATGGCGACTGTCAACCTGACAAAGATTGACAAGCGCATGATTGTCGGCGTGCTTGGCGAATACGGCATACACAACGCGGAGGTAGTCCTGCGCGAGGACATAACTCCGGACCAGTTCATCGACATCGTGGTCGGGAACAGGAAATACATAAGGGCTCTCACCATACTCAACAAGATAGACCTTGTGACGCCCGAATACATCAAGACCCTGAAATTCAAGTTCGTGCCGGTGTCGGCCGACAAGGGCAAGAACATAGAGGAGCTCAAGGAAGCCATCTACCGCGAGCTCGACCTGATAAGGATATACACCAAGCCGCGCATGGGCGAGGCCGACCTCACGGAGCCGTTGATGGTCCGCAGGGGCTCGACTGTGCGCGACGTATGCGAGAAACTGTCGGAGGACCTGCTTGTCAACTTCAAGTTCGCGGTAATCTGGGGGAAAAGCGCGAAATTCAACGGCCAGAAGCTCGGGCTCGACCACGCCCTGCTGGATGGCGACATTATACACATCGCAAGGCGCATGAGCACGGAAATAACCTCCGAAGAGCTCGACAAGGAGAATTCGGAGCGCATCAAGAAGTCCGTGGCGGCAAGCAAGTCCAACAAGCTCGGGGTGCGCAAAAAGGCCAACCATTACTGACTCGCAAAAACAGCGGCGGGCCCTATCTCTTCTTCGCCTGCGCGGCCTTTTTCGCCGGCAGCGCTACTTTTTTTACCGGCCTGGTATGGGTTACCTTGTTCTTTTTTATTTCCCAGGTCTCTATCTCGGTGCCGTCGGGGTTTGACAATGCGATGAGCGTGAAATCGTCTCCAAGCTCCACTGTGAATACCTTTTCCTTGCCATTGGCGAAGGCCTTCGCGGACATGATCTTGCCGTCTTTTGATATCTTCATGCCCCACCAACCCGCCTATGCTATGCTTATCACGGGGCCGCCGAATTTGCGCAGTTCCCTTGCAAGCTTGTCCATCTCCGACTTGAGCTGGGCGTTTTCTGTGTCCATCGCCCTGACCGGGACGCTTTTGAGTTTCTCGTTTGCGACAGTGCCGGTCTTTGGCATTTCCGCTGCGAATGCCCTTCTTTGGGCTTCCTCGTCCCTGTTCCTTTGCGCTTGCCCTGCCATTTTCTCACTTCTTATATCATCAATTCGCGTGGGGTTTAGAAAGGGGCAAAGCCCCTTCTCTATATTGTCCTCTTGCTCCTATAAAATACTGTCACGGCGCTTGCCGAAACTGGCAGGAATGCCACAGCATATATTATCCAGCCTATTACCGGGATTAGCACCAGGGCGATCTGGGAGAGCCAGAGGGTGATGAAGAACAAAGGGGCCTCGCGCCCGTTCTCGCTTGCGGTCTTGAGGGATTTCTTGAGCGCCGCAACAGAGCCGTAGCCGTCAATGACCATCGCCGGGTAGGCGAACATGGAAACGTAGTTCGTCACAGTCAGGAAGGCGAAATAGATTATCCCCCCTGTTATGAGGATGGCCTCGGAGTGCATTAATATGCCCGCTATCATTATCGGGGTGATGGCGAGCATCGGCACGAAACATATTATGGCCTCGCAGGCCGCGGCCTCCGCCATGTGGCGCCGCGCAAAACTGAAGTAGTTGAGCGCGTGGGCGGTGCCCCTGTTGTAAAGCTCGAATATGCCGGCGTAATACGCGGCCTTCATCGCCGCGTACGCGGCCACCCCGAGCACGAACGACACGAGCAGGAAAACTATGTTTATGGGTATCGAGGCCGCGTCCGGCAGGGACAGGCCAATAGTGAACGCGAAAACTACGAACGAGATGAAAAAGGGCGCCCCGAACGCCATGAGCGACCCGAGCGAGAAAATCAAAGACAGCCTGACGTAGTCCGGCAGGTGGTTTTTGTAAATGGTTATGCTTTCGCCAAGCGCCCGTTTCCAGTTCATTGTCTCACTCGAATCAAACCCGCGCGCTTTCTGCGCAGTTCCCTGGCCGTACTTGGATTTCTTCTCGCCGCTTTATATTCTTTTACAATTGGCCGCCGCCTGCCTTTTGCCTGGCTATAGCCTCGCCAAAAATCACGAGGAATTCATTGACCTTGCCCGGAGGCACGCTCGCGCCTGCCGCCTGCCTGTGCCCGCCGCCTACCCCGCCGACTTTCCCCGCGCTTTCCTTGAGCGCCATTCCAAGGTTGACGCCCTGCCTTATCAGATGCTCCTTCGCCCTGCCCGACACCTTCACCTTGCCCTCCTCGTCTATGGATAGCGCAAGCATCGCCTTGTCCCTTTTGTAGGTGCCGACCATGCCTGCCACCACCCCTATTATGGTATCGGATATCTGGCCCCTCCCGTCTATCAGGTAGAATTCCCCCAGGTCCGTGGTGTGCCTCGAGGCGAACTGTATGCCGGCCTGGAGATTCCTCTTGTGCTGGGAAAGTATCTGCCGGGCAGTGTCAAGCGCCCCCGGCTCGTTGAGGCACACGCCCATGCCGACCTCGACCCTGCCGTTCCTGCCGCAGGCGTTTAGCAGTGTGGAGAACTCCGACGCGTCGCGCAATTCGGAGTTTGCAGGCTGGTTTTTGAGCACGTAACATTCCCCGAAGAGTTCCGGCGACACGTTTTGGTAGCCGGAGCGCGAGAGGTATTCGATTATTGCCGCGCGCAGCGCGGATTTTTCAGCCCCAGGCAGGTCGTTGTATCTGGCATCGTATGCCTTTGCCTTGAGCCCCGCGGTTTCCAAAACCGCAATCGCCGCCTCCTCGTTCCCGGTTATCCCCGGGAGATACGGCTCGTCTGAATATGCGAGGAACGCGGCAAGCGGCCTCGTGTTTTTCCCATAGGCGCGCAGGTCGATTACAGCCTCCAGCGTGCCCTTTTTCTCGCCTTCCTCCAGTATTTCCCTGTTGAGGCTCACAAGCGGGGCCTGGACATCGCCTACGGCGCCCACTACTGCCAGGTCCTCCCTTGCGCCAAAAACCAGGTGCGCCACCCCTGCCGCGGAAATCTCGGTGCCGCCGTCAAACCCGTGCAGCTGGGGATTCGCCTGCACTGTCGCAGTGCCTTCTGTCTGGTGGTGGTCTATTATGGCGGCGTCCTTCACCTGTTCTATGGCCTTGCACGTGCCGCCAAAGTCCACGAAGACAAGCTCGTTTTTCCCGGCGAGGTTGGCATTAATGTAGCCGTCGTCTATTTTCTTCAGCGTGAGAATTTCGGGCTTTTTCCCTGCCTCGCGCAGGGCCTGCACTACTATGGAGCCGCTTGTTATGCCATCGCAGTCGAAGTGGTTTACGACTGTCGGGTTGTCCCAGCCTAGGACGCACTCCCTAACCTCACGGCATTTGTCAAGGAAACCGGGTTTGTCAGCCATCAAAAACACAACAAGGAATTGCCTATATTTCCATTGGCTTTGCCAGCCGGGCTTTATTTGCCCTCCTGATTTCGCCCGCCTGCGCGCTTGGGCCAATTATATAATTTTTATACATGTTTTACTTTGAAGAACAACATTTAAATAAGTCCATTGGGCAATATTCCCATGATTTCAGCCCCCGCGGGAAGGCGGAAACCCTATCTTTATTGCCGCATTGCCATCGCGTTCATTCTCCTTATTGTTTTCCTTACCAGCACAGCTATGGCGCAGGCAGTGGGCCCAGACGACCCTGCCTATGCGGCCTGCGACTGGAATGCCGGGCTTTTGGACCTTCGCGCCCATCGTGTAACTGTAAATTACAGCAATGCATGGGACATCGGCGGTACGTGGTATCCTTCGATTGACCCCGGCTTGACAGCGGGCTCATTTATCGAGAACTACGGGCTCAATCCTCTTGCTTCCGGGTCGCGCGTTACCGAATATAGCACGGAGGACTATCTTGCCCTCTCATCGCAAACCATTGAAGCAAACGTTTTTGAGAGCCCGGATTCTTCCGGCCTCAACGTGCCGGAAACGTATTCCAAATCCGCCAAATCCGCGGCCGCCTCCCTCAAAAAATCTTCCGATTCCTATGCCGAGTTGCTCGCGCAATATCGGGCATGCCAGGCTGTCGGCGGGCAGTGCGCGGTTTCCGTACAGGAGCTTGCTTTGGCAGCGATGGGCCAGCATCAGCCCGTATCAGAGGGCATTGCGCAGGCCCTCTTGTATTCTATTGCAATCAAAGGCAATTATTCCGCCCAGATGGGCTCAAAATTCGCCGCCATATCCGAATCTTCCATTGCTTACAATTCTGAAGCAGGCAGATTGGAAACCGCAGTAAATACTCTTTATAGGATGGGGGTCGAGTGCCCGGCTTATTCGAACAAGCTGGTAAAAAGCTCGTATTATGATTCCAAGGACCTTCTTGCCGCGCTTTCGGATTCTCCCTCATATTCCGGCAAATACGCTTACGCGGCCGACACGGCAAATAACGATTATTCAACGGCCTCGCTTTTCGCCGGCGGCTATCAGGTGCTAAACTACTCGGATTTGGGCGCTTCCAGGAATTTCAACCTGATTTTTTCGGGCACGCAGGCGGAGCAGCCCCTCCTTCTGACTCTCGGGCAAAAAACCAGCCAGGCTGAAAATGCCATTGGCCAGGTGGCGGCAGACTTGAAAAATGCCGGGGAAAATGCCGGCGACGCGAAAACCGCAGCAGAGGGCGCAAAAAACACCTATCTGTCTTCCGGGGCGGATTTGGTGATAGCTTATTACGCCCCCGACTATTCGCCGGATTCATGGGCCGCCGACGAACTGTTCAACAACGCCACTGCCGCCTTCGATTTTGCCACTTACCGCTCAGACGATTCTGCCAATTACGCCGTTTACAAGATTTATGATTTTGGCATGGCGGAATCGGAGTTCAGCCAGAGCGCGCAAGACTATGCGCAACTTCAGGATATAGCGGCCCGGGAGGTTGATTCCCGCAGGGAATCGGCCCAGCAGTTCAAAACTGCCGTGGAAAAAAAACTCAAAACCGTTTCAGCGGGCATCGGGCCCCTTGCAAGGGAGTCTGCAAACGATTACCTGTCGAGTGCCGCGGACAGCCTTTCCAAATCGCAAGGCAAGGACCTTTATGGCGACATGATTTACATAGACAGCGCCATGGACGACATCGCATGGGCGTCAGGCATCATTGATTATGCGAACTCCCCGGACACTGGCGAGCTTGACACTGAAGCCGCGTTTGGCAAGCTTGACGGGCTCATTGCCGCGGCAGGCAATGACGGCCTTGCCGTCTCCGGCGAACGGCAGGCTTATGGAGACATGGTCTGGGACGCGAAACAAGCCATTTTGCACGGCATTGACATATCCCCGTATCGGCAACAATCGGATTCAATGTACGCGGGCCTGCTCGCGCGGCTTGCCGATTATTATTCCCCTCTCCAGCAGCAGTATGCATACCTGCGCTCCAAGGGGCCTGCGTTGGCCAAGACTGAGTCGTACTTGAAGGGCATCGGGGCTTATTTTGATTCAGATTCAAAGCTGCTTCCTGAAAAAGCGGCGGGCCATTGGAATCAAATCAGCAGCGCCCTCTCAACTGCCATGGAGTGTGCAAAAACAGAGGAACCCGCAGCCCTTTCATCCAGGCTGGCATCGGGCGCCAGGATTGACTATGCGCTCTCCGAGGCCCAGATAGGCGCGGACACGCCATTTTCAATTATCGTGCTTTTATCAAACCCCACGACTCTTTCGCTTGACGGCTCGACGCACCCCGAAGGCATTGTCGTGCCTCTCAAGCTCGACATGGAAGTCTCAACCGGCGCCAATGTGACAGAAGGTTCCGACATTGCTTCGGTGCAGTCTGTGTCAGGCAAAACCCTCAATCTGCTTGTCAGCGGTTTCCCTGCCAATGGCGCCAGGGAAATAACCGTCAGAGCCAGCAGCAGATTCGCCTCCATGTCCCTTCCTTCGGCCGCGGAAACAGTCTCAAACCTCGGGGCGAAATATTCCTCCAGGTTCTCCATAACTCCTGCGAGGGACCTCGAACTGGCAAAACTCTCGCTGCCCGTGCCTGCCTATTACTCTAACTGCACCCTGCAGTTCCAGGGCAGGCCGATAGGGGGCTTCACGTCAAACGACGGCACGGGCAACATGTTCAATGTGGAATTCGGGCCGCTTTCAGGCTCGGCGCCTTACAAGGACATAGAAGCGGACTGCCTCAATCCAAGCCCGTACAGGGTTTCACAGTCAGCGGCAAACATCACCATTTTCAATAGCCAGCTCAACATGTGGAGCGAATACACTGTGTCGGATTCCGCGGGGGACTTCGCGTCTCCGCTCGTGGAAATAGTCCTGCCGCAGTCAATTGACAAATCCGCGTTCAGGGTCGAGAGTTCCGACCCCGAAACGCAGATATCGGGCTCTCAAATATCAGCCGGAGCGGGCTTTTCAGTGGCCAAAATAAAGCTCCAGTCGATAAGCCCGGGGAAAACGTATTCATTCAGGATATATGGCATTTCCGACCAGGCAGGCGAATACGTGGGCTCTTACATTGATTTCGCATCCGCGCGCATAAGCGGCCTCGGGCTGGCAGGCAAATATTCGCAGCAAATGGAATCCGCCACTGCCCTCTACTCTTCGGGCGATTATGCTGGCGCATTCAATGCGGCATTTGCTGCCCTTAAATCCGCAGAATCCGCCTATAACGCCACAGCCGCGCAGCAAGCGGATTACGCCTCTGCGCACGAGCAGGCGGTTTCCCTTCTTGCAAAAACCAAGTCGAGGTATTACAACCTGTCACAGGCATTCGACTCCGCCGACGCGCCATCCCTGTCGATGATTTCAAAAGCCGAAACCCACCTGGCGGATTCGGAGAAGTCCGCGGCCTTGGGCAATTATTCGCAGGCATTCAAATCCGCAAACCTCGCGCTATCGGACCTTGCGGCAAACGCGCTTATTGATTTCCAGAACAAGATAATAGCGAAGGGGATTAGCGCAAACGCGGACAAACTCTCTGCAGCCCAAAAGTCGCTTGGCGCGTCTTCGGATTCCTATGTCCGGATAGAAGGGCTAAGGTCGCAGATAAGCTCCATGCTCAAGTCCCTGCCGCTTTCAAACAGTTCAGATTTCGATTCGGGCCTTTCCAGGATTGCCGCACTTGAAAGCCAGGCCGTGAAACTAGTGTCGGATTCGCAGGCAGTTGGGCTTGATTCGCAGAAGCAGGCCCTTGACGAGGCAGACGCAGCGCTTGCACTCGCCGACCAGCCACTGCAATATCTGGAATCCTCCTACGCGTCGCTTTCAAAATCAAAATCATTCAAGCCTGCCTTTGACCCGAAAAAGAAAAGGTCAGAGCTGCAAGGCATAGCTGGCGACGTGACAAAGCTGCGCTCCAAAACAACTCCCGAATCCGGGTTTTCAGCAGCTTCCCTTTCCCTTGCAGAGGCATCCGCGCAGCAGGCAAGGCAGGCCTCCGATTCAATCCTCGCAGAAAACGCGCGCCTGAATTCCACTGCGCTGTCCCTGTCCTCCCAAGCGTCCAACTGGTCCCAGAAGGCAGGCGCGCTTGCCAAGGCCGCCGGCGAACCCTATGCGGCCGCATCGGCAAAGCCTCTTGAGCTTGCCATCGCAGCCGGCCGGGAATACGAATCAGGCAATTTCTCCGCCTCGCTTGCTGCTTCGGAGGAGTCAATATCAAAATCCCAACAACTCATATCCGCCATACCTCCCGCAGGCGGTTCAAGCAACGGCCTTCTCATTCCCATCGCGGCCGCAGCCGCGTGCCTTGCAATAGTTGCGGCATATATCTATCTTTCTGGAAGGAAAGGCGGGGAAGATGGAGATTCGCACGAAAATGGCCACGTCGGCTTTCGGGACCGTGCCGGGGAAACCGGAGGCGCAAGAAAGCTTGCCCGAAAGCGGGAAAACTGACAGTGCCCGTGCCAAAGCCCGTTTCGGCCAGCCGAATTTGCATATCACGCAAGCCCATCATGCGCCATTAGTTTTCTCCTCGCGGTGGTAGGGTATGTTTATTAATATTTTGATGACAAACACAAGTATTGATATTAGGGCATGATTTATGGTTGAGGTGAACCGCATATGCAGTCGAGATATCTTAAGACACTATTATTCGCCGTCGTGCTGGCCGGGATAGTTTCAGCCCAGCTTGGCAGCCTTTCAACGGCAATTTCAACGTTTTGCAACAGCCTCAAAGGCATTGTCCCGATAGCGGCAATGATGATGGTTGTGGGCGCAGGCGTTATCTACGCCGCAGGGCAGCTCATGGGCGCTGAAACAAGGGCAAGGGCGAACGTCTGGGCAACGGCAATGCTTACGGGCGCGCTTATCGGCATAATGATTGTCGTTGTCGCTCCTCCGGTGCTTAGCACATTGCTTGGCAGCGGCGTGTCCTGCTAAACGCGGGCCACACTTTTTTCTTTTTTTCACTTTCTTCTTTTCAATCTCCGGCTAAGGCTTTTATACTCCCTGAACAAATGCTTTAGCGGTGATTCTTGATGTCTCGGTTCAGGGCGGGCATGTATTATCTGGTATCCTCAATTCTTTTGTCAGCTGCATTTTCAGCTCCGGTTCTTGGCAGCCTCTCGACTGCGCTTTCAACGTTCTGCAATGCCATCAACGGCATAATACCCATAGTTTCAATGCTTATGGTAGTGGGCGGCGGCGTCATATACGCGGCAGGCCAGCTCATGGGCGCTGAAACAAGGGCAAGGGCGAACGTCTGGGCAACGGCAATGCTTACTGGCGCGGTCATCGGCATACTCATCAGGGTAGTGGCGCCGTCGATACTTAGCCTCCTCTATGCGGGCGCCTATACCTGTTAGGCAGGCGTCAAATGGGCTTTTCCAAAGCCCCTCCCCATTTTATTCCTATTTTTCCATATCCTGGGCATGGACAGATACCCGGGCTTTACAATCATAATCCCCACTTACAATGAGGCCAAGAACGCGGCATTGCTTGTCAGGCGGGCTTTTGCCGCCCTGCCCGGCTGTTCCATAGTCGTGGCCGACGACTGCTCAACTGACGGCACAAGGGAATCATTGTCAGGATTCATGGGAAAACCCGGATTCGTGTTCCTTGAGCGCGCTGGCGCAAAGGAAAAAGGCATAGCCGCAAGCGTGCTTGACGGCGCAGCCGCCGCAAAGACCGATTACATCATTGTCATGGACGGCGATTTCCAGCACCCTCCTGAAAAACTGCCCGGACTTGCCAATGCCCTCATTGCCGGCAATGATTTGGCAGTGGCATCGAGGCAAAAGGTGGCAGGCAGGTGGCCTCTGTCGCGGAAAATAATCAGCAAGGGAGCGCATTTTTTGGGCTGTTTTTCTCTTGCCCTGTCTGGCAGGCGGTTTGATTTTGACATCATGTCCGGCTATTTCGGGATAAGGCGCAGCCTTATCCTTGGGGCAAGGCGGGACAGGATAGTGCTTTCAGGCTACAAGGTGCTCTTTGACGTGTTCAAGCAGCTGCCGCAAAACGCCCGCCTCGCGTCAGTGCCATACGAGTTCGGGGCGCGAAAAGGCGGGCAGTCAAAAATCGGCTTTAGGCACATAATCGACTATTGCAGGTCCCTTGTTTCCTGATTTTCAAGAGAGCCCCGGCCCGACCTTCTGCCTTATCTTCGCTGCGCCTTTTCGTAAATCAGTATCTCGCCGCTTATGTTTTTCACAAGCGTGAAATTGCCGAGCCTTTCCACCATGCCGGCCTTGAGCCCGGCAGCCACGATGTAGTCGGCCCCAAACCCATTGCAGCCGGCGGCAAGCGGCCGCCTGTCCCAAAACGCGTCCGTCCACCTGGTGTTGAAGTCCACAGGCCCATTCTTGCCATAATACGCCTGGGCAATGGCGTCCTCTATTTCCTTCTCGCTCGCGTTTTCAAATGCCTTGTATGTGTTGTTGTTGCCTTTCAATCCCGTGACTATCGTGCAGAGGTTGCCCGCCTTCGAATCCAGATTGTTCTTGTAGAAAAGAATCCCGGGCGCGTAGTATCCCATGACATAGACATTGTCCTTGCCTGCGAGGAATTCCCCTGCCTCCTTTTCATAGTGCGGCGAGGAGTTGAACGCGTAGAAATAGATCGTTATTGCAAGCGTCAGTATGACAAGGAACGCGAACACCGCGGAGGCGAAAGAGTCGAACTTGTGCTTTTTGTCAAGCGAACCCACTGCCACCACTATGCCCACGGCAGGCATTGCGGGCAGCAGGTACCATGGCATGCCTACCTGCGAGCCCCAGATGAGCACAGGGAGCATGGAAAGCCAGACTATGATGAACGGGTCGAACCCGGCTATTTTTTTCGCGCCTTCAACCGCAAAGCCCACGAACATCCCTATCATGGCGGCAAAAACCACTGTCGCGGAGAGCATCACCTGGAGGAAATTCTTGTCTGCGAAATCAAATTTCACAAGCAGGGTGCTGATGTCGGAGCCGAGCTGGCTGCTGCTTGCCTGCATTATGCCTGCCACAAGGACGGCAGCAAGCGGCACGGCAAGCAGGGAAACAAGGAAGTATTTGTCCCGCAGCGCCTTCCTGTCCTTGAAAAACCAGTATGACACCGCAAGGAAAGGTACGGCAAGCGCCATAACCGTCTTGACGAAATAGGCCGCGAACGCCAGCGCGCCCGCACAGAGGAAATCGCCCGCGTCCTTTCCCTTGAAATAAAAATACAGGCTTGAAACCATGAAAAACATCAGCACGGAATCCGTGAGCCCCCTATTGCTCACAAAAACAGTGGCGAAATTCACCTGGTAGAACAGGGCCGCGACAAATGCCACGTCCGCCCTCTTATACATGTTTTTCACTAGGAAGTATAGTACTATGCCCGTGAGAAACGAGAAGAAAAGCGACGAGAGCCTGTATGCGAGCTCCGGATTCAGGGCCAATGCCTTGCCAAGGGCCACGAACGGCGCGTTTATCAGGAAATAGCCTATGGGCCTCCACGACACCACTTCGCCCATGAAAACCGGCTGCAGTGTCGCATGCTGCATGAAGGCATTTGTCATCTGGGCATAAAGCGCCTCGTCAAGCTGCAGCGGCTCGACTTGCAGGAAGGGGAACCTGAATATAGCCCATGCGACTATGATTATCAGCAGATACAGCTTGTCCTCGTTTTTCATCAAAAGCACTCTTTGGATTTTATCTTTCCATAAGAAATGTTTTATACCCTGCCTGCGCTTTATTTCCATGCGTTTTCGCACGGGCTATTTTTCCTTTATCCTTGCCTTCTTCCTCTGCAGCGCAATGCTATTCATGTATCTCGCGTCTGCCAAAGCAGTTGCCCAGCCGGACATGCGCGCCTACCTTGTCGAAAAGAGGTATTATGCGGTTTCTGACATGGAATTCAGCATGTACCAGCAGGCGAGGCGGGCGCTGGCCGAGGCAAAGGAGAACTCAAGCGCGGCAATGGACGCCCTTGACGCCGCAGGCATACTGCTGCCGGAGGCAAAGGCGTTTTCAGGCACTGCGCGGGAATTCGCCTCGCAATATGGCAAGGAAATCGCAAAATATTATGTGCTTGAGAGGCTTTTGGAGGATTCCCGGCGCCTCAAATCCGTTTATCCCGATTACGACATCTCTTTTTGGTGCGGGCCCAATGCGCAGTCCAATCGCGGGCGGGCGCTTGCCATGATGCTTGAAACCGGCACTGCGCAGGCCCCTGAATTCGCGCTCCCGCTGGATTCTGCCGCAGGCATGCCCGCATGCGCGGAGTTCATGGCCGTAAACGAGGATTCCGGCACGGGGGCGTGGGCTTTGGCGTTTTACGATTACACCGGCCTTGTGCCTGTCCAAAACTCCTACCAGCACGTTGGCATCGGCATGTCAGTTTATGACGGCCGCCTCAACCAGTCGTCCATCCATTCAATCACAAGAATAGGCGGGGTAAGAGCGCCATGAGCCTTTTGCCACCGACAGCGCAAAACATGAAAGGCCAGGCGGCCCTGGAATTCATCGTCTATCTTGCAGTTCTTCTGGGCATTGTAGCGCTTTTCCTGCCTGCAATATCCGCCCTTTCTGATTATTCCAGGGATTTCGCCTCCTATTCAGGCGCGCAATCGGAAACCGTTTCTGCGGCATATTTTCTTTCATCATCATATCTTTCGGGCGCCCTGTATGCCTCGCCTGCGGGTTTTGACGTCCGGGGAGGCACGCTCGATTATGCCGGCAATTCGAGCATGGGCAAGTTACGCGCTTCCACCGCCGCCCCGTTCACCTTCGGCACCGGGGCTTTTTCATTGGTTGATTACAATGTTGAATAACCGCCACGTCGCCGGCTACGTCGGCTTCGACCTGCTCTTTGCATTCCTGGCAATCAGCGCCATGCTCGTGTTTTCAATGCTTGCCATAAACCAGAAAACCTCCTCAATAGGGCAATACTTTTCCACTGGCGCTTCCGACTATTCTGCGCTGATGGCTTCGGATTACGTTGTCAAGCTGGGGCTTGGGGGCAATTCGGCCCCCTCGATTAATACCGCTGGTTCCGGCTTCCATCACCACGTTTTCAGCATGGCGGATTCACTTGTCCTGTCCGGCATCACAGGCGCCAAGCCCGCCGGGCTTTCAGGCTACGCGGCTTATCTTGACAATCCCCCTGCCGGGGCAGCGAACTGCGTTGGCAGGATAGCAGCCGTGGAGGATTGCCTCAACCCGGGCGGATGTGCCGCTTTGCCCAGACGGATTTTCGTTTGCAGGGATGCGCCATGATGACCTTCGAATCAACCCTCTCGCTCATAGCCGCCTGTTCAATGGCCCTGCTGCTTGCCAATTCCTATGCCCCGCAGGCGCAAAATTCCCTGTATGGCGTGATGCTTGCCAATGACTTCGCCGAGAGCATGGTGAAGTCCCCGGACATGCTTGCAAGCCTGTCGGATTATTTCGGGGCGGGCGACCCGCTTGCCATTGTCCCTGCAAGGCAGAGGCTCGAATCGGCAGCCATTTCCCTGCCGCCGTCCGGCTCGATAAAATTCTGCATTTCGGGTTCGCAATCCGCCATGCCCGGCATTGGCGGCTGCCCTGCCGAATTCAAAAGTTCGTTTACTGCCGAACGGGATGTTTTAATAAAATCCCAGGGCACAAGCTCAATGGCAAGGATAAGGTTCAGCGCATATTTTGTTTGAGGTGCCTAGAAAATGACAAAACCGGCGTTATCAGAGCGTAGCTACAAGGTAAAATACGAGATAAGGGACATTGTCGCCCGCGCGAAGAAGGTGCAGGCTTCGGGAAAGAAAATCCACTGGTTCAACATAGGCGACCCGAACTTGTTCGGCTTCAAGCCGCCTGCCCACGTGACGCAGGCGATAAAAGACGCCCTTGACAATCCGAAATACACGTCCTATTGCCCCTCGCAGGGCGACCCCGACCTGGTCGAGGCAGTCGCAAAGCGCGAAGGGGTGGCAAACGACTCCGTGTTTGTAACAAGCGGGCTTTCGGAAGGCATAGATTTCGCATTCCAGGCCCTCGTGGACCCGGGCGACAACGTGCTGTTGCCCTCGCCAAGCTATCCGCTCTACACCACCAAGTGCGAGGTGCTTGGCGGAGTGCCAAATTATTACAAATGCCAGGGCGACTGGAGCCCAGACGTCGAGGACATGCGCAAAAAGGTCAATGAAAGGACGAAGGCCATCGTGGTCATAAACCCCAACAACCCGACAGGCGCCAATTATTCAAGGAAGGCGCTCCAGGAAATCGCGGACATAGCATCGGAGCATAAAATCCCCATCATTGCTGACGAGATATACGACCAGATGACGCTCGATTCGCCGCACTCGATAAACATGCGCGACCTCAAGCCCGACACTGTCCTGATAAGCGGCAACGGGATTTCAAAGAACTATCTTTATCCCGGGGCGCGGGTTGGGTTCCTTTCCGTGCACAACGACGGGGAAGGGGAATTGAAGTCCGCTCTCATGCGCTTTTGCAATGCCCGCCTGTCGGTGAACTGGGAGATGCAGCGCGGGGCACTGGCAGCTGTCACAGGCGGCCACGGCCACGTGGCGCACACAATCTCCGAGCTGAAAAAAAGGCGCGAAGCCGTAGTAAAGGGCATTGGCGAAATCGAGGGGCTGTCTGTCTTTGCGCCGCAAGCCACGTTCTATTCCTTTGTCAAGGTGGAGTCGGAAAATTTCGGCACGGACAAGGACTTCGCATACTCGCTTCTTGACAACACGGGCGTTCTCGTGGTCCCGGGCTCGTCGTTCTCGCCCGTGCTTGGCGGCAAGTATTTCAGGCTTGTCTTCCTAGCGCCGCCTGCGGAACTCGAAGAGGCTTTCGGCAAAATCAGCGGATTCCTGAAAACCCGGGGCTAGGCCGCGCAATCACTCGGTTGCGAGCCTGTTCTGGAAAACCCCCTCGAATATCTCCATTACGCTTATCTTGGAGTATTCGGTCGGGATTGAATTGGTGGTTGCCACTTCCTTTGCCCCTGCTTCCTGCAGCCGCATTCCCGCGTCTGCAAGCAAAAGCCCGTGGGTAGCGCCGCAAAAAACGTTTTTGGCGCCTTCGGCCCTGCACAGCTCCACAGCCTTGACCATCGTGCCGCCGCCGGCAATCATGTCGTCGAGCACGAGCACGTTCTTGCCCTTTATGTCTATGTCCAGCTTGAGAGTCTCTACGGGCCGGTATATCTTTTTCTCGCTTGTGACGTAATCGCCCCTGACCTTGGTCATGGACGCCCCGCCATGCCCTTCCACCAGGTATTTCGCGCCCTTGTCCGGGCTTATTACCTCGAGCTCGCCGTATTTGGACTGGAAGTATTTTACCATGTGGTCCGCGCCCGTGAGGTTGGTTATCCTAAGCCCTTCGCACTCGAACTCGCCAGTTTTTTTGAGGAAATGGCAGTCCAGCGTGACAAGCCTCTCAAGCCCGGCGTGGCGGAGCATCTTGCAAAGCACGTGCGCGCTTTTGACCTCGCCCTCGACCACTATCTTGTCCTGCCTCGCGTATGGCAGGTACGGCACGAATGCAGTCGTGTGCTCTGTCTTCTTGGTTATCTCCTCGAGCGCGAGGAGCAGCTGGAATATGGCGGTGTCCTGGTTCGGGTACATCCTGTGGAACAGGAGGGCCCGCTTGCCCGCAAGGCTTTCGATGTGTGGTATCCTGACGTAGCTCTCGCCGTCCGGGAACGACTTGGATTCCAGGTTCGGCTCAAGTATGCCGCTGAATGTCGGGAATATTATTCTCTCGGTTTCCATGCCAAATCGCCCGCGTCATACCAGCTCGGAGGCCGGGAACTTCTTCTCGCAAAACGCGCACCTCATCCCCTCGCCGTCGAGCTCGAACTCCGTCTCCATGCTCTCGCTGTTTGTGATGCACCTTGCGTTGGGGCACCTTAGCACCCCTGAAACTTTTTTCGGGAGGCGCGCCTGCCTTTTTTCCGCAAGTTCTGATTTTTTTATTATGTTTATTGTGGCGTTCTTGCAAACAAGCGACACGAGGTCGGATTTCCTGCTGTCAAGCGCCACCCCTTCTATCTTCACTATGTCCTTTTTGCCAAGTTTCTTGCTTGGCACGTTCATTATGACGGCCACGCGCGCGCCGAAATCCCTGTCAATGCCGAGCATGCCTAGGACCTTGAGGCCAAGCCCCGCATCGATGTGGTCTATGACAGTGCCGTTCTCGATTTTTTCAACGCTAAGTGGCATAACAATCACCAGTTTCAAACCGCGCCGAGCATGCGCCCGAGCACCGCCATCCTGACGGGCACCCCGTATTTGGCCTGCTGGAAATACCTGGCCATCGGGCTCTCGTCTACCGCCTCGGGTATCTCGTCAATCTTTGGGAGGGGGTGCAGTATTATCATGCCGGCCTTGGCGTTTTCCAGGTATTCCTCGCTTATCCTGAACTCATGCTGGACCTTTGCCGCCTCGTACTGGTCAGCGAACCTCTCTTTCTGCACCCTGCACACGTAGAGCACGTCGCAGTCGGACAGGTCGATGGCGTTTAGCTCCTCTATGTCGGCCTTGTGCCTGCCGCGCGCCTCCTCTATTATTTCCCTGTCCATCTCAAGCCCCTTCGGGGAGACAAGCGTTATCCTGGCGCCGAACATTGCAAGCCCGAGCACAAGCGAGCGCATGGCCCTCGCGTGCTTCAGGTCGCCTACGAGCTGGACATTGAGCCCTTCAATCTCGCCCTTGCACTTCTTTATGGTGTATAAGTCAATGAGAGTCTGCGTCGGGTGCTGGTTGCCCCCGTCGCCCGCATTGACGACCGGGTGCTTTGCCGCCCTGTCTGCCACGCGCGCCGCGCCCTCGCCGGGGTGCCTTATGACAAGCACGTCAGCGTAGCCGTCTATTATCTTTACAGTGTCTATCAGGCTCTCGCCCTTTTTCGAAGAGCTGGATTCGGAGTTGAATGAGATTACGTCCGCCCCGAGCCGCTTTGCCGCGGCCTGGAACGACATGTTGGTCCTTGTCGAGGGCTCGAAGAACATGGTGGCGACTATCTTGTTGTCCACTATCTTCTTCCCGCTTTTAAGCAGGGCTTCCATTTTCTCGGCGAGCTTGAGGTATTCCTCAAGGTCTTTTTTCTCGCAGTCGCGTATCGAAATTAGTCCTTCCAAGACCCCACCCCTGGCTTTCTGGATATTGCTTTCTCCAACAATGTTTTAATTATCTGCCTTTGGGAGTTTTGGATGCAATGCCCCTGAATTCGCTATTGCCTATGTCTATGTAGTATATCGTATTGGTGGCTGGCTTGTTTGAAAACTGCCCAAGCGTCACAGCGAGCACGTCGTTTTTGGCTATAAGCCCGTGCGCCGCAGCCTCGCCGACGCATTCCTCCGGGGTTTTTGGCTCTTTTTTCACAAGCACGGGCGTCACGCCCGCGTAGAACTGGAGGGATTTTGCCACTGCCGCGCTTTCCGTGAGCGCGTATATGGGCTTGCCTATCCTGAAGCGGGACACCATCCTTGGCGTGAAGCCGGAGCGGGTGGGGGTGATTATCTTTGTGACCCCGGTGCTTGTGGCCATTTCCCTGACGCAGTTGCATATTATTTCTGAATAATTGCCGCTTCCGTCAGGTATGAGGCCCGCGGCCTGCCTTTGCATGCTTGACCTCTCTATCTCGTCCGCTATTTTGGCCATCGTGGCTGCCGCCAGCGCGGGGTATTTGCCAGTTGCGGTCTCGCCGGAGAGCATGAGGCAGTCTGCCCCGTCCATTATCGCGTTTGCAATGTCGGACACGTCGGCCCGGGCGGGAACTGGCGAGCCCATCATGGATTCAAGCATCTGCGTTGCCACTATCGAGGCCTTGCCTGCCGCAAGGCATTTGCGGATTATGCTTTTTTGCACGAGCGGGACCTTTTGCATCGGCAGTTCTATCCCGAGGTCGCCGCGCGCTATCATTATCGCGTCGGAGGATTCTATCAGCCCGTCGGCGTTTGCCACTCCGGTCCTGCTCTCTATCTTAGATATTATCGTTGATTCGCCTGCAAGCCGCCTCAATTCCAAAACGTCTTTTGAAGAGCGCGCCATTGAGAGCGCGAATACCTTCTCGCCCTCTTTTTTCGCAAGCGCTATGACTTTCATGTCCTGCTCCGATATGGCGGGCAGGTCGAATTCCCTTGACAGCGAGTGGACTGACCCTGCGTTTTTTAGGAAGCCAGGGTTGAGGGCGCGCAGCTGCGCTTCTCCTTTCGACTTCCCCACTGCCTTGAATTTCACAAGCCCGCCGTTTACTACGAGCACGTCTCCTGCCGAAATCTGCCCTGAAATGTCCCTGTTGAAATAGAACCCGCCGCCATGCCCCTTTGCAAAGCCGACAGAGACAATTTCGCCCTTTTTAATGTCCCTTTCTGTTTCAGCCATCATGCGCGTGTCGGGCCCCTTGAGGTCGAAAATCACCGGCACGCCGCAGGATTCCCTGACTGCCTCAAGAATGGCCTTCCACTCGGCCGGGTTTCCAAAAGCCGTGTTTATCCTGGCGGCAGTCATCCCCGCGCGCGCTAGGGCCCTGATTGCCTTTTTCCCGCTGCTTGCCGGCCCTATCGTGCATATGAGTTTTGTGGATGCCATGGTTTGCTTTCGACCTTCCTGTTAAAAAAAGCGGGCATTGCCCCTGCGCGGGACGTCCGGCTTTAAAGCGGCGCTCCGGTTTTAAAATTCCGGCTGCAAATGCATCCACATGATAGTGGTTTTTGAGGGCATCGACGGCTCCGGGAAGGACACACAGATAGGGCTTTTCATCAAGGCTCTCGAGGCGATGGGGAAGACTTATTCGAGCTTCAAGTTCCCCTCGCAAAAGGCGCGGCTTGCGCTCTCGCACCTTGAGGGCAGGGCAGCGGCAGGCCCGCAGGAGCTTTTCATGGACTTTGCCCGCGACATCGAATCATCCACCCCTGCCGTGCTAGCTGCAGCGGAAAAAACGGATTTTGTCATCATCGACAGGTATATTTTCTCTACAGTGGCGTATCAGGGTGTTGCGCTGGGGTTTGACAGGGCGCTTGCACTTGCGGGCGGGTTCAGCCTTGCCAGGCCGGACGTGGTGGTATTTCTTGAAATAGCGCCAGAACTCGCATATTCGCGCAAGAACGCCCAGAAAGAACCTGACAGGTTCGAGTCGGACCTTGCGTTCCAGTCAAAGGTGGCGCAGGCGTATTCCCTGCTTTACGCCGCAGGATACAATGCGGGCAGGTGGACGCGCGTGGACGCGTCAAAATCCCCTGAAAAGGTCCATGAGATAATAATAAAAGAGGTTGTGCAGGAATAAACTATGCTATTTTTGCTCCAATAGTCTAGCCCGGTCAAGGACGGTGGCCTTTCACTGGGATTTTGTTTGCTATTGCAGGCTATCCCAGACGACAGCCATTAACCCGGGTTCAAATCCCGGTTGGAGCATTTTTCCTTCTTTTCGTTCGGCTTTATGTTGCCTATTATCTCTCCAACCTTCTTGCCTTGGCAGGCAAAGTCCCGTGAACCCTGCAGGTTCCCGGTCCCGGTTGGAGCATATCTTTTTTTAATCATGCAAACAATCCATACTCGGTGGTCTATGTGGGTTTTATTGACGAGTTCATGGCGTTTTTGAACAAGAACAAGGTTATCGGGCTTGCGGTTGCCTTCATAATCGGCGCAGCCGCGGCCAAGCTGGTCACGGCCATTGTAAATGACATAGTAATGCCCATAATCGCTGTTTTGGTGCCCTCTGGCGACTGGCGCTCGGCAGTGTGGCAGGTCGGCCCTGCAAAATTCCTGATTGGCGACTTCGCAGGCGCGCTCATCGACTTCGTGATAATCGCGTTTGTCATTTTCCTGATTGTCAAGTACGCTGTGAAGGAAGAGGCGAAGTAGCCGCCTGACTGTTTCCAGGCGCCGGGCCTTTGCCCGCCCAGCCATGCGTAGTGGTCATTCATGCCAAGGCACAAAAGCGGGAGCAAGCCGCGATTCCAAGGCGAACTTATTGCCCTGCTTCTTTTTGCAGCCCTGGCAGCGCTGCCTTTGTTTATTGGCAGCGCCCAATGCGCCGGCTTCGAGCATGACGAGGGCCTGTTCTTCACTGTAGCAAAGGAAGCAATGAATGGCAAAATCCTTTACAGGGACATTGTGGACAACAAGCCCCCTGGCCTTTATTTTTCACTCATGCCCGCAGTGCTCGCGTGCGGCAACAATGTTTTTTGCATCAGGTCAATCGCGGCAATACTCAATCTGGTTTCCGCAGCGCTTCTCTATCTCGCCTGCCGCAAGCATCTCTCCGGCCTTGCAAGCCTCGCGCCACCCGTGCTTTACCTGCTCTACTCATTCGCGGCTACAAACGTTTTTTTCAGGTCCGAATTCGTCCTGGGGCACTTGTTCGCGCTTGCGTTTTTCCTGTTTTCATGCGCATTTGACGGCAGGAAAACCGCCTTCCTCCTTGCCGCCATGCCTATAGCTTTTGGCGCGTGGGTGAAGCCTGCATTCCCATTGCTTTTCGTGCCCGCATACCTGCTTCTCATGCACAAAAAAATCATTTCAAGGAAGGAAGCCCTCGACTCGTTGCTTGTTTTCATTGCCGCCTCCGCAGCCCTCGCAATCGCGTTCGCGCCATTTTCCGACTATTCGGCGTTAATTTCTGATTCGGGCGGCTGGTTTGGCAGCATCCTGGCGCACCTGTCTGCAACGGGAATCGCCTCATTTGCGTCATACTTGTTCTTTTTCATACTGCTTTTCGGCCTGGTGTCCCTTGCTGCTGCGCTGGATTATGGCAAGTCAAGCGCGTTCGAGCAGCTCTGCGCGGTCGTTTTCGCGTCGTATTTCATATTCGCCATTGTTTTCAAGCTCTTCAGCCTTACCTATCATTTCCTGCTCATCCCGCTTTTCTTCCCCGCATTCTCATTGCTTGCCGGAAGCGCGCTGTCTGCTTCATTGCGGGGCGCGAGTGCATGGCAGGAATCGGCAGCAAGGGCTTTCCCGATAATACTTGGCATCTGCGTTTCCCTCGCCGTCGTGCATGGCATAATACCGACCGCGCTTGACTATTATTTCTCGACATCGCACGCCTGCCCGCCATGCTCGCTTGCAATGGATTCCATCCGCGCAATGGCAAACGGCTCCCTCTACGTCTATCCCTCCCGCGCAGGCTACTACTTCGCGCTAAACGCCTCCCCGTTCACGCCGGCAATCTATCACCATGAGATATTCAGCTCGGAGATTGAAACCACCGAATGGTTCCAGAAAGAGGTCGTTTCCCCGCTTGTATCGCGCCAGCCCAACGTGGTGCTGCTTTTTGACGACGAGACCTCGCTAATCAATGCGAGTGCCGCCCACCAGCGCTACCTTTACCTTGCGCAAACCCTCTCGGCCAACTATTCCCTTTACCCGGCGCCTGGCTGCAATGGCGCGCAGGCCTACGTCAAAAACGGCATCATGCCCGCGCCTGCGGCCAAGTAGGGGCATTTCCCACCCGGGCGCCCGTGGTTTGCTATATATAGTTTATCTGCGACTATTTACTGGGGTTTTTTTGGCAAAAATCAAGTTCATATTGCTTGACATAGACGACACGCTTTTCCCTAGCACCCAGTTCTCATCCCTTGCGCGGGAAAACTCCGTAAAGGCCATGATCGAGGCGGGGCTTCCCTGCACCTATGCCAGGGGGCATGCCGCCCTGCTCTCCATTGTCAGGAAAAAAGGCTCCAACTACCCCGGGCATTTTGACGACCTGTGCGCGTATTTCAAGGCCAAAAACCCCGACAAGATAATAGCTGCCGGGATTGTGGCATACCACAACACAAAAGCGAGCATCCTGCCATACCCCCAGGTCATGCGCACAATGATACGGCTTCGCGAGGAGGGCTACAAGCTCTACGTTGCCACAAACGGCAATTCGATAAAGCAATGGGACAAATTAATCAGGCTCGGCCTGCACAACCTCGTCCACGGGGCGTTCATTTCGGAAGGCGTCGGGCTCGAGAAGTCCAAGGGCTTTTACCAGAGGGCCCTGCGCTCGCTTGGGGCGAAGCCGTCCCAGGCAATCATGGTCGGGGACCACCCGGAGTTTGACATGTCCGCGGCAAAACAGGCGGGAATAACTACCGTGCGCGTCCTTTCCGGGAAGCACGCGGGCAAAAAGGCGGAATCGGATTACAGGATTAAATCATTTGACGAAATGCTTGGCATTCTCGGGGTGCGCAGAGATGGAAGATATTGACGAGCAGGTGGAGAACGAGGTCTATCGCGAGGACGAGGACCCGCAGGAAGTTCTTGAGAATTTCATAAAGGCCGGCAAGATAACAGCGGACGTGGCGGCAAGCTCCAAAAGCCTCATAATAGAGGGCGAGTCCATACTCGACATAGCGGAGACCATAGAGAAGATGATAGTAGACGCGGGAGCGCGCCCGGGCTTCCCTGCCACCATTTCCATAAACGATTACGCCGCGCACTATGCGCCCGAATCCGGCTGCGAGACGCTTATCGGCCCAAAAGACGTCGTAAAGGTGGATTTGGGCGTGGAGATTGACGGCTGCATCGGGGACACGGCGTACACTATAGACCTTTCGGACGAGAACGGCAAGCTGCTTGACGCGTCAAGGTCAGCCCTCATGGACGCGGTCGCGGCAATGAAGCCAGGGGTCACCAACGGGCGCATTGGCGAGATAATCGAGACGAAAATAAAGTCGTACGGCTTCAGGCCGATTTCAAACCTGACGGGGCACATGATAAAGCGCTACCTTCTCCACGCGGGCGTGTCAATACCCAACGTGGCCTCCGACCAGAAATACGAATTGCAGGAAGGCGACATATTCGCCATCGAGCCTTTCGCGACAAACGGCGCCGGGCACGTTTCGGACACAAACCAGGTCGAGATATTCTCCCTAATCGAGCCGAGAAACGTCCGGATGCGCGAGTCAAAGCGCCTCATCGCCTACATCATCCAGAACTATTTCACGCTCCCGTTTGCGGAGAGGTGGCTTGCAAAGGACTTCAAGTCCCGCCTGGCCCTTAACGCGTCCCTGCGCGAACTTCTCAATTTCGGCGTGATACAGGGCTACCCGGCGCTGCGGGAAGCGGAGAAAGGCCTGGTTTCGCAGTTCGAATACACGGTTGTAATCGAGCATGACGGCGCGCGGATATTGACAGATTACAAGATGGACTGAATTTTGGTTTCCTGGGCCCGTGGCGCAACTTGGATAGCGCGTCTGGCTTCGAATGCCCCTCCGCGAAAGCGCGGTTGACGGTGCGTGTTCCGCATGGCGGATGCCACCAGAAGGCTGCGGGTTCAAATCCCGTCGGGCCCGAATACTAAATTAGGCAGTTTGCATTGGATGCCCGACGGTTTGACGCCTGGAGCGTCAAATCCCTCGCAAACCCCCGCAGTTTGCTCGGTCCCGTCGGGCCCGATATATGGATTGATAGCTGGGGCCCGACTGCTGGACCTCTACTTGGCCTTCGGCCAAGCCAGTCGTAAAGCTGCGGCTTTACTACTTTGCGGTCCAGGCCCCGTGAACTTTTGCGAAAGTTCCCGGTCCCGTCGGGCCCGATATGTGTTGTTAGCGGAGGCTTGGCTTTGGCTTCTACTCGCCCTCTTATGTTTTTCATCTCTTCTACAAAGCTATAAATACGGGGAGAATCAGATTGGATGCGTGGTCTAATGGTGAAATCGCCCTTCAATGCAGGAGTAGTTTTCCTTTTCATTCTAGCCCTTGCTGCCGGGATAACGTTCAGCCAGGCTGCAAATGTCCAAGTACTTGTGAGCAATGCCACGTATGGCGACAAGATTTACGTGCTCGTATATGATTACCAGGGATATGTGACAGGCGAGGTTCACGCCATAAGCCCATCGAATTTAGTGAAGACCGCCACTCTTTCTGCTGGCCAGGCCACGTTTGACGCGGACGAGGCAGGCAGGTGGGACATATACTATCTTGGCAAGCTTTATCCCGCCTATGTCTCCGACAACACGCCTGCAGGCGCCGGCTCCCTGGAAATGCCCAGGCAAGACTGGTTTGCCCAGCTCTTGAACACTGCCATTTCCCTGCCCGTATTCGCAGTGGTACTGGCCCTTATTCTTGTCGGTTCCCTCGTGTTCCTGTACTTTTTCGTGAATTCCTATTCGGCCCGCCAGTTCAGCGTGCGCAAGGCGGTCTCAAAGGGAAAGGTCGGCATTTCCATAAAAAACAACGGCCCGGAGGCGCGCAATGTCCTGCTTCTCGACTTTTTCGAGGAGGGCGGCAGGCTGATGTGCGTGCAAAAGAAGATAGGCAAGATAGGCGCCGGGCAGATAACCGAGCTTTCATACCCTTCCGGCAAGAACAGCCATAAATATTCCGCAAAAGTAGTGCTTCTCTCCACCACGCGGGCAGACGATGTTTCCTATTCGGCTGAAAGGGACTGAAAAGGCCCCGCCGCGCCTTGCGCGTTCCCCGTAAAAAACCCGAACGGCGCGCAAATCCCTAGTTCCCTGAAAGGTAATGGCCCGTTATTCCCTGCTTTAGCTTTTCATAGGCAGCCCGGTATTTCTGCGTTGACATGAATTCGGCCACCGGCACGCCTTCGAGCTCTTCAATGCCTATCTCGGCGAAGAACTTTGCAAAAAACGCCCCTATGGCAGCGTATTCCTGCGGGTTGTTGAGCTTCTGGGCAGCAAACCCGTTCCCGGCAAGGTAGCTTTTCATGCTGCCGGGGCCCGTGTTATAGGCAGCAAACGCAATCGGGATGCTGCCAAACATGGCTACCTGCTGGCTGAAATAAGAAACAGATGCCGCGGCGTTCTTTTCGGGATCGTACAGGTCGTCGCCCTTTTCGAATATCGCATTGCCTGAAGTGTCCTTTACGGAATAAGCCGTGTTTAGGGTGAGTTGCCCCAGGCCCACGCACTTCGTCCCTGACACAGCCTCCTTTGTCACGAAGTTTTCAGTAGCGAAAAGGGCGCAGGCGTCGCACGTTCCAAGCGACCTCGCGCCTGCATTGCCTATTATGATTGATATCAGCTGGGCGCTGCCCCCGCCGTCGAGTTCAATGTTTTCCTTGAGCCTCTCGAAAATGCCCGTAAAGCCGGTTTCCCTAAACATCCTGGCCTTGTAGAAAACGTATTCGCCTGACTTTTTTATTGTGAAATACGCCTTGAGCTTCTTTCCAGGCTCGGTAATCCACAAATAGCCGTTTTTCACATTCGCCGCCGTGAGGCTGTCCACCTTTATCCTGTATTTGGAATTTAGAAGCCTTGAGAGGTGGGCATCGCTCGTATAAGGGAAAAATTCGTATTTTTTCACGCTGTGGGCTTCCTGCTCGTTTATGGTGCTAAGTATCCTGCTTGGCATGTCGGAGTTGGTTATCAGGCCAAGGAACCCGGCTTCAGGCGCGCCCAAGCTTTTTTTATCGGCTGCGGCGGCAGTGCCTTCCTGTCCGTTTTCCGGTTTTTGCGCTGCCTGGGTTTTTGATTCTGCGCCAGAGCATGTTTGGCCTGCATTGCCGCTTATTGCGCTGACCATCTTGCCGTAGGCATTGAGCCTTTCCGTGTTTTCCTTTGCCATGCCGCTGTCAGTTGAAAAAAGGACAATGAACTGCTTTTTCCCGACTTCCCCGAAAGCGCGCCTTTTCCATTCCCCGGCGGACATCCATGCAGTGCCAAGCCTGCCGTCAAAAAAAGTGTCCCTGTACTCAATCCCGCCTTTTTCATTTAGCCTGTAGGATATGTTCCTTGAATAGTTCTTATGCCCGCCAATCCTGCGGTAGGACACCACTCCGTCGTATGCCTTGCCGATTTCCATTGCCGCCATAGCAGGCTTTGAATCGTTTTTGCCTGTGTCTGCGGGCTTTTGCGCTTCAGTTCCCGCTTCCTTGCCCTGGATGCCGCCATTGCAGGAAAGCGAGCTTATTGCCAGGCCCGCGCACACGCCAGTTAAAAGAAGCTTCCCTGCGGTCGCCCTGTTGAACATGCTCCTGCCGCGGGATATCTTGCCGCCCTGCGGGTTCCTTTTCCGGGCCGGTTCATCTGCATTGGAATTTGCAAGCATTGTTTGGCTCATGCGGATACCTTTCTAATCTAGTCGTTTAGGTTGGAAAATGCTCAATCCATCCTTTTAAACGTTGTTAATTGTGATTAGAAATGTTATCCTGCCCCTGCAAGGCGCCCTCGCGCTCAAACTCCCTTGTCCCTGTTTTCATTCCCGTTTGCCTTGGCATACTGCTGCCCGCTTATGGTGTAAAACTCCCCGGGCACTTTCCCCTGCTCCAGCCTTGCGCTGAACTCGTACCTGTTGCCCTTTGACCTGTTCACGTCCACTTCGAAATGCTGGGCATATTCGGGAGTGCCATACCTGACTATGCTTATTTCCCCCCTTGTATGCCTGAAAAAATCGTCAAGAGTTGAGAGCTGGATGCCGTTGCTCCTGTGCGCTACCTTCAGCTCGCCATTGTCATAGACTATCATGCCCCAATGGTTGTTCCAGACGCCGTCGGAGCCAGGGCCGTTTGGCGACCTGTCAACCCTGACAACGTCCCCAACCTGGAGGTAGAGCCTGTCAAGGTTTTTCAGCGCTATGCCGTCCTGCCTGTTGCGTTCGTGCTCGCCTATCCTTTCCTCAAGGAAATTCCCCGGCCGCCTTTTCAGGTTGAGGTCCTCGTTTGTGGTTTTTTTGAGGACCTTTTTGAACCAAGTATAGCAGTCATTGTCGCCAAGGTCGTATGCGCCGTAAGTCTTTCGCGTGTAATTGCTGTCCTTTTCCTGCATTCCTGCGTCGTATACCGCGCGCTTTGACGCAAGGTACTGGAACAGGTAGTCCCTTGACTCCTTGTAGAACTTCTTGTCAAGCCTGCCCTTGAAACGCTCGAGCTGCTCCGAGTACTTCTCAACATTCTCGAATGTGGGGTTTTCCTTGAGTATCTGAAGGCTGGCGTACGGGTTTTCCGGATTGAGCTTGGCGAGTTTTTTCTCCAGCCAGTCTATGACGCTTTCGATGTCGCCCGCGTTTTTCCCCTGCCCGAGGCTGTCCTTGTTCGCGATAGTCCCGGGTGTGTTGGTCTTGTCCTTTGCGGCGATGTATGTGGTGTCTATGCCTTCAAAGTGCCGGGGGCTTTTGTTCTTGACAGGAGTGGTCTTTTTCAGGTCATTCCCCCCGCTTTCAACTGCCTGATTTTTTTCAGGCGCGATGCCGGTTTTTTTCGGCACAGAGCCCACTGGGTATTCTTCTATCCCCTTGAAAACAAGCCTCTCGCCGTCGAACCCGACAGCCCTTTTCCAGTCGTCCAGGGACTTGAACTTTCTCGTCTTTGATATCCTGTAATCCAGGTAGCAATCGCCCGACTTCACCAAAAGCCGCTTGTATTCCTTCCCGGTCTTGCCCGAGTAGGTGGCAATGTACGCCTTGCCCTCCATCCTCTCTATTTCAGGCGGCACGTCCGAGAACCCGAACCTTTTTTTGTCGTCCTGCCCTATTTTCAGCGCGAAAGTGAAAGGCAACATGCGACTAATTCCTGCTTGCCAATATAAAAAACTTGGGCATGCCCCTATTTCTCCAGGCGGCTATGCTTTGGCTTTTTTGGCAGCGTGCCTTACTGCCTTTTCCGCCTCCGCAATCTCTTCCATCCCCAGCTGAAACACCCTCCTGCCTGAAAACGGGAGCGATTCGGCCGTTTTGGCAAGCTGGGCTTTTGGCATCCCAAGCGCGCTTGAAGACGCCGCAAGAGCGGCGCGCAGGGTTTTTTTCCTGTGCGAGAATATGGCGGTTACAAACGCGTCGGATGCCGTAGCGCCGCCCCCGCCCTCCCGCGTTTTCTTCTCGAGGGCTATTATCTGGGAATCCACTTTGGGCGGCGGGTAGAACGCGCCTGCGGGCACATTGCGCCTGAACACGACGTCAAACGCCTTGCCCGCCTGCACGGACAGCCGCGAGTATTTGCGCTCCCCCGGCATTGCGCCTATCCTTTCTGCGAATTCCTTTTGCAGGCAGAACACGGCGCGGGAGAACTCCATTTTGGCGGCCTTGAATATGATTTTCGAGCTGATGTAGTAGGGCAGGTTGCCGCAGACAATGTCGAAGTCGCCATCCGGCTCCCATTCGAGGAAATCTACCCTGACAATCTGGAGGTTCCTGCTTGCCCCGAAACGCGCCTCGAGGGCGCTTGCCATGTCCGGGTCCTTTTCAACGCACACGAGCTTTTTCGGGCCGAAGGCGAGAAGCATTTCAGTGAGGTTCCCCGTTCCCGGGCCAATCTCCAGGACTTTCTTGCCCCTGGGCATGCAGAGAGTGGCCTCCATCTTGAGCAGTTTCCTGTCGACAAGGAGGTGTTGGCCCAGGCTTTTTTTCAACATGCATCATCACTGCGTTCCGCGGCATTTAACACTTATGGTTGGCACTAGGGCTCAAATTCGGTTTGCCGGCGCTTTGGCTTTCCTATGCGGGCGGCTTGACAAACAGGTAGTGCTTCTCAATCCCTGTTATCTCGTTGTTTATCCTCTGCACTATTATGCTTGCAGGGTCGGTGAGAAGCGGGACGCGCGTCTTTATGTCGTCGAACGACTGGAAAGCCTTGCTCTCCCTCTCGGAGAGTATCTCCTCCAGGTGCTTTTTCCCTACTCCCGGGAGAAGCTCGAGCTGGTGAAGCCTGATTGAGACCGAGCCGCACTTGTTGAAGAAATTGACGAAATCCGATTCCCTCTCCGCGACAATCTTGCGCAGCACGGGTATCAGCTCCGAGCGGGCGGTGTTTGACAACTCGCTTACGGAAAGCCTGGTCTTTATCCTGTCGACTTCCACCCTGTTGTCCTTGCCTATGCTTACCTTCTGCTCAAGCGATACCGCCTGTCCGGGCTTTATCGTGACCTCTAGCAGCTTGAAGAATTTCGTGCCTATTATCTGGGCTACGGGCTCCCTGTTCCTGTCCATGCTCTTTCCGGTGGGCAGGAAGTCGAGAACGTATCCGAAGTCTTCCATTAGTTCGTCCATCAGCACAATCCCCTTGTATAAACGTCAACGCAACGGCAAAATCATGCCTTTTCCTTCTTGGCCTTCTTTTCCTTTTTCGGCTTTGCGGCAGGCTCCGCTTTTTCTTCCTCTTTTGCCTTCTCCTCTTCTTCGGCTGCATTGGCGGCCTTTTCCTCGGCTTCCTTCGCCGCAGCCTCTGCCTGCGCCTTTGCGGCCTCTTCCTGCTGCTTGAGCTCCGCCATCTTCTTGGAGTGTTCCTGCGCGCGCTCCTGGTACGGCGCGAGCATGTCGAATATCTTGTCCTGCTTGTCCTGCGGCACTTCAGGGCTCTCCCTGGAAAGTATGGCCGCAAGCTGGGACTTGTACTTGGGTATTATGTCCGCCACTTTTATCGCGGATTCCTCGCCGATGCCCATCCCCACCAGCTCGTCGACGATTTTCTGCGCGTCCTTTTCGGGAATTTTTGCGAACTTTTCGCAGTATGAGAGGCTGCCCGCCTGCTCGTAGAGCAGGTCGCCGTCCTTTGAGCGCGCCTTCAGTATTTCCTTTGCAGCGGCCACCGTGACCTGTTTTGACGAGTTGAGATTTTTGCCTATCATGCGAGCGCACCTTGCGATTCCCGCGCTTTGCGGGATGTTTTCATAATTCAATTGCCACTGCTGCCTGTACTGCCTGCATTCATGCCTGCTGGAGGTGCACGCCGGGTATTACAAGCTCCTTTATCGCCCTGCCGTCCTTTATCTTGACCAGGTAGGACTTGCCCCTGACGCCAACGACCGTGCCATGCCTGCCCCTGTACCTCGGGTGCGGCATGCCTGTGAACCTGACCTTCAGGTCTATGACCACATTGTCGCCTTCCTTGAAGGACTTGACAAGCTGGTTGACAGTGAGCTTGTTGTTGGTCATGCCAAGAAGCCTGCTCCTTTTGGACATTTTGCCTTTTGAACGCTTTGCCATTGAAATCATCTCTTAAAAGCGAAGTAATCTCCCGGAATTTCTTGCGGGTTGCGGTATATAAACTAATCTAAAACCTCGCATTTTCTGAATTTATTTATATATCTATGTTTTTAAACCCATCCAAACAAATAATTGCGTTTAAAAACATGTATGGTGCCTTTGCTCATTACTCTGGCGCCGTATGCAAAGCCGCTTTTGCGCGCCCGGCCCGCGCCGGGGCAGCGGCGGCTTGCGATGGGTGATTTTCAATGGCAGGTGTCCGGATTGGCAAGCCGTCTTTCAAGATCGAGAACATTGTAGCAAGCGCGAACCTGGGGCTTGAAATCGACCTCTATTCCATAGCGTACAAGGTCCATGACGTTGAATACGAGCCTGAACAGTTCCCGGGCGCAATATTGAAAATCAAGGACCCCAAGTCCTCGCTCCTTCTCTTCAAAAATGGCAAGATTATCTGCACGGGCTGCACCTCGGAGAAAATGGTTTCAGACGCAATCAAGAAGACCATGAAAATCCTGGAAGGCTATTCGGTCAAGACAGGGCCGCAGACCAAAAACCCCAAGTTCGACATTGTCAACATCGTGGCTTCCGCGGAGCTTGGCGTGGAGCTGGACCTCTACACCATAGCCTACAAGGTCAAAAACGTTGAATACGAGCCCGAGCAGTTCCCGGGCGCAATCCTGAAATTCCTGGACCCCAAGTCGTCGCTGCTGCTTTTCAAGAACGGCAAGGTAATCTGCACTGGCGCGAGAAGCGAGGCGGGCGTGCTTGAGGCGCTCCTGCGCGCGGTCAAAGTAGTCCAGCCGTACGCAAGCAAGCTGGAAAAATAGGCCAGCCCTGTTTTTCCGCCAATGCTTCCCCTTTCCCCTTATTTTTTCTTATAAAAATAATTATCATTATAAAGGGGTTCCTGCAAAAGCAGAAAACAATGTCATTTGTTCGTGGGGTCCGCATAGTCCTACTCATTTCCCTATTTTTCTTGCTGCCGCTGGCCCATGCCAAGGAGGTTATGGGCACATGCAGCGGGACTCCCACTGCCGGCTGTTCCGGGCTTGGCTACTACTCATGCACGCAGGTGCCTGGCTGCAGCCCCAATTATCCTCCCGGGGGCGATTGCCAAACCGCCCCGGGCGGCAATGTCAATAGCCACACTTATGGCTGGTATTGCCGCGGGCCCGATGGCGAGCCCGACTATTGCAACCAGTACACGTCATCTTCCAGCGGTGTGATATACTACCCGACCAAAAACTCCTCTGCGTGCGCAAGCTATCCGTGCACTGTCGGCGGCGTAACTGCGTACGGCTGCCAATGGACTGGCCCCGAATGCGGCGGCTCGGCGTCCTCGTGCTCCGGCATTGAAAGCAGCAACCTATGTGCCTCGCTTGGCTGCACGTGGACGGTCACCACCAATGGCCCTGCAACCCCTACCGTGACTCTCACTCCAAACCCCGCATACAACGACAGCGTGCTTGCCGCAACAGCATATGCAGTCGACCCCGCAGGGAACACGGTCCGCTATTATTACGAATGGTCTATTGAAGGCTCGACACTGAAGGCGGACGGCAACCCCGTCGGCTCTACAGGCACGCCGCAGCTTGCAAGCAGCTTCAACTGCTCCTATTACCCTGAATGCACGGGCGGCAAGAACGTCACTGTCAAGGCGACCGCGTGGTCTTCAAGCGGTGCCACGGAGCCGTTTTGCTCCGGCGCGGGGGTTTTCGACTGCTACAGCTATCTTGAAATGGGCACCACAAGCGGCGGCTACAGTTATCCTAATGGCTGTTCTTCATCCGCGCCATCGCCTTTCTGCCAGACTTCAAGCCTTGGCTGCGACGGCCTGAACGCGGACGGCACCCCGTGCCATGACGCCTGCGGCATCTGCCCAAGCGGCGTGGACACGTATTCATGCGAGGGCAGCTTCATTTGCGACGACCTCACGGACAGGCCCGCATGCCAGTCGGCAGGCTGCACGTGGCACACGGGCGCCTCGTCGGGCCAGACATACAGCGCCTCCGCGTCAAAGACGCAGGAAATCACATCGCTTTTCACAAACCAGCCGCCGGCAGTGTCAATCACCAGCGTGACCCCAAACCCGGCAACCCCGAGCGAGACAATAAGCGCTCAAGTCCAGTCAACTGACCCTGAAAACGGCCAGGTTTCCATGACAGTCCAGTTCAAAAACGAGTACGGCACTGTGCTAAAATCCGTATCATGCCCTGCTGCCCAGTCGCCCTATCTCTGTTCCCTCGCGACCTATGCGTGCACTTCCTCCACATGCGTCCCCGGCAGGAATATTTCCGTATGGGCGCAGGCAAGCGACGGCACACTGCAATCGGCATGGGCCAATACCTATGTCGGGATAGTCCCGGAACCGACAGCGGCCCCTTCCGGAGACTTGAGCTCGCTGATACCGCTTGCCATAGCGGTAGTGCTTTCAGGCTATGCGATAGCGTACATGGCAGCGCAGATGTTCAATCTATAGGGTGTGTATCGAGTGGGAGCATTGGCATCGTGGGTGAAAATCGAGCTGCAGGAGCTTTTCATCACAGCGATAATACTTGCCTTAGTGGGGGCCGCGTTCGTAGCTTCAAACGGCGTGGCCCAGACTTTGTCGGGCAGTTCGTCCTACCAGGCCCTCGCCATGAACTACCTCGATTCGAGCATTGCCGACATGACTGACTACTCCCTCGCGCTTGCGAAGGCCAACCTGCTTGTGAGCAAGGCCTCCCAGTTCTCGTTCAGCGCGAGCTACGGGGGCTTCTTCATTGTCCCGTTCTGGTCCAGCGCCCCGCGCTCGGGGCTCGCGCCGCTCAACATATCCCTGATGAGCGGGATTGACGCCCTCAACAACGCCATCCTTGTCCAGGTGGTGCTCAAGATAATGCTCGTGTTCTTCCAGGCCGTAGTGCCAGTCTGGCTTTTCCCGCTTGGCATACTGCTTCGCCTCCTGCCGCCAACGCGGCGCGTCGGCTCGACCCTGATAGCGTTTTCTATTGGGCTTTTCATGATATTCCCGTTCTCGGTGGTCATAGCGGGCGAAGCATACAACATACTCAAGCCGGGCTTCCACACTACCATAGACGGGCAGTTCGGGATAAAGGACATAGACAAGCCGCCACTCGCCTCCCTTCTTTGCAGCGAATGGATGCAGTTCTACACAATCCTGGGCGAGCCGGGCTGGATATTCATACTCTGCGCATGGATGCTTCTCATACCTTTTGTGGGCGCGGCAATGTACTCTGTATGCGCGACAATTATCAACATAGTCTACAAGCTTTCAATCCCGCTTTTCCAGGTGGCGTTCACGCCCATTATGAACAGTTATGCCAACAGCCTGCCTATTACAGAAACGTTCGACGCGCTTTACAGCGTCGCCCTGCCCGGGGTGGTGGAGCGCGTCATGACTGCACTCGTGCTCTCGCTTGTCGTGGCCATAATAACGGTTTCGATAACGCGCAGCATCTCTACCGCCCTTGGCGGCGAGTCGCAGTTCTACGGGCTTTCAAAAATAATCTGATGATTGCATGCAACTGAAAACGACCGCGCTTTCCCTGTTCCTGCTTGCCACTGCGGCATTCGCCCAAACAGGCAACTCATACACGCAGTCCTGCGCTTTCTCCATAGCGGGAAGCGCGGCGCAATCAGTCCTGCCGCTTGTCTTCATGCTAGTCGTGCTCATGATTTCCCTTGCATATGTTTTCGGCCACGGGTTCCACCAGCCAAACATCGAGCTTTGGGCAAAGGACGAGTTCGCGAACGTCATAATATCGGCAGTCTTCCTTGTGGGCATATTCGCGTTCTTCTCGCTTGGCTGCGCAGTCACGGATTCCATAGACCAGGGCGCCGTGAGCACCGGCAGCTCGCCATTCATCATAGTGTACAAATACCTAGACGACCTTGGCACCAACTACGGAATGAGCACTGTGGAATACCTGACGAAAAACAGCATAAACCAGCAGTACGCCGCCACCGCCTACCTCTACCTCGGCGCCCCCATTGTCGGGGGCTGGGGCGTCGCAAACAAGGCCAATTACAAGGCGTTCTCGCAGCAAAACGAGCTTCTGATAGACCTTGCGATGCCTGCAATAGCCAGCCTGCGCATCCAGCGTTCAATATTCGTTTTCATAGAACAGATGTCTTTCTCGGTGCTATTGCCCCTGGCCCTGATTTTGCGCGTGTTCCCCTTCACCCGCGAATACGGCAATTTCGCGATTGCGCTCGTGTTCGGTCTCTACATCGTCCTCCCCCTGACATACGTCCTTTTCGCAAATGTCCATTACAATTACGTGAAGTCCAATCCGAACCTTTTCATAGGCTCGTCGTCCGTGTATTCCGGCGACGCAGCCCTGTCGGAAACATACTGGTACAAGCTGGGCCTGCTCTTCCCGCAGGCCGTGCTGTTCCCAAACATAGCAATAGTCATAGTGACCGCGGCAATCATGTCCCTGTCGCGGGCCTTTAGGGCAATTGCGGTATAGCCCGGGTGCTCATGATGTCCATTACAGCAAAAACCAACGCGCGCAACGGCGCAAAAAGCCTGGCCCTGGCGCTGCTTCCGGTAGTAGTCATTGTAATCCTGCTCTCCATGCCCGCAATCCGCTCCCAATCGTTCTTTGAGAACGCCACGACTGGCGCGGCTTCGGGCAATGTGCAGCAGTACAACAATGCCACGCAGTCCATGTCCCAGGCATCAATCGCCGGTTCCGGCGTATATGCCACTGGCTGGTTCTCCGACTGGCGCGTGCTTGGCACACTCGCCATAATGGTTTCGGTTCTGATGGTGGCCCTTGCATACATGATAGGCATAGGCATGGAATCCCGCGAGCTTAAGGTCTGGGCGGGCATTGAGCTTTCCCAGGTTGCTGTTTCAGCGCTCATACTCATGGGCGCCATAGGCATGATTGGATTTTTCGACCTTGTGGGAAACGAGGCGGCAGCAGCGTCCGGCATAAAGGTCAACGGGCAGAACCCCTGCAACAACATCCAGATACCCTGCGCAATGAGGATGTCGCAGATTTACCTTGACGACATGCAGGCAGTGGCAAAGAACACGGCACTCGAATTCCTGCAGAAAAACGTCGACAGGGCGCAAAAGAGCTCCAAGTCCATTGGCATTTCCTGCGACTCGCTGTGGTGCATCTGGTCCTCCGGGTTTTACAGGCCCGACGCGGGCATGAGCATGGACATGGACAGGTATACCCTGCTTTTCGACGACCTGACAAAGATAATCGCAAGCCTTAGCGCGCAGAGGTATTTCCTGGACATGCTCGCATACGTCATCGGCCCGATGTTCATGCTCGTGGGCATAATCCTGCGCTCCCTGTGGTTCACGCGCAAGCTTGGCGGCCTCCTGATAGCAATAGCAATAGCAGTAATGGTCATATACCCGCTTACCTATGTCCTCTCGTGGTTCACGCTCAAGGTGGCTGTCTACGGAGACAAGGCAGTTCCCCAGTCATTGCCGGCCGGCTGCCCCAGCGAATGCCAGCTCACGCCGCCTGTGAATGCGACCATGGGTTCTGTCACAATAGATTGCAACGTGGCCTGCGACGGATGTTCAAACCAGTGCAGGGAAATCCCATTCCCATCCGCCCTTTCAGGCACGTGCAATGAAACCGCCTGTTATTCCTGCCCCGCGGCGTGCAAGATAACCCGCGACATGCCGGAGTGCAATGGCGCGGCAAACGGCGTAGGGGAGATTTACAAGTGCACCTCGTGCCCGGACTTCTGCAAGACCAGGCTTTCCATGAAAAGCGACTGCTCCGCCTGCATAGGCCTGCAGTATTATTGCAGGATAAACAGGACAGACATTGCGGGCACTGGCAGCCAGGCCATTGAAAAGCCCGAGTGCACGGGCGCGGCAAACAGCGACATCGGCCTTTCCGCCGACCCGGCAAAGGCGGACCTTTACGCTAGCTGCCAGGCTGCAGGATGCCTCGACCAGCTGCCAAGCCTCTCGACAACCAATTGCAATGATTACGTGGGCTGCAAGCCCGAGGGCGGCTGCCCTACCTATTGCAGGGTCAACATGACCGCGGCGGAGGACGTTGACGGAATATGCGCGGGCAAGTGCACAGAATGCCCTGACTTCTGCAAGGCCAGCCCCCCGACGCAGCTGACAAACCCGTCATGCGCCGCTCTGCCCACCACTACCAATTCCCAGCTGACCGACTGCCAGGAGTGCCCGGTGTATTGCAGGTATGGCTCCAACAGCGTCGACCTCAACACTACCTACGAGCAGCCATATCCCAAGGAGCCAAGCTATCCCGACCTGACTGTCAACCAGACCGACCCGTTCGAGGAACTGTGCTTCAGGGACGACGTCAACCCGCTTGCCTGCACCCCTGCCTATTGCGGCAACCAGTGCAAGAACGCGCAGTGGCCCGCCACGTGCGAGGTTTACAACCCGTCCTCAGGCCTGCCATGCGGCAACTGCACATACAACTGCAGGGTAAACATATCCTATGGCACTGGCGGCGCAGTGCTCCTGCCAAACGACAAGCTATGCGTGAATTACACCACCCAGTGCTATTCTCTCCCTGTTACTCCTAACGAGTGCAGGGGCGAGTGCCTGAACCAGGTCGTGCTCCCGACGCAATCGGAGAATCCCTCATGCTACAATTACAACGGAGGCAGTCCCCCGGCAGTCCCAAACACGAGCCTTTCAAGCCCCTACACTAGCCCTGCCACCACCTATCCGCTTCTCACGGCTGCGACGAACCCGCCTGCCGGCAGCGAGGCGCTCAACTGCGGCTATTGCCCTCTTGACTGCAGGTATGACAATTCCCAGATTCCAGACCCGAGATGCCACATCCCATTCATTTACCAGTTCAAGTCGGATTACACCAATGTCACTGCAAGCGCGTGCGACACGTGCAATGGCAACCCGCCAGGCACGAACGCGAACTCGTGCTTCTGCGACGTCTCCGCAGTGACCAAGATAGGCAGCTGGTACCTGCCAAACAATGCAGTATACCTGCGCTGGCAGGCTCTCCCAAACCCGTTCGCAACCGAATACAACCCGCCAAACACTGCCACGGCCAAGCCTGCAAACGGCAAGGCCCTTGTCGGCGAGTGCAAGATGGCCCAGAAAGACCCGTATCCCGGGTATCCGACCTGCCAGTCATACACCGGCTCTCCGCCGTCTCTGATATCCCTGCCAAGCCCGCCGTCCGCAGGCTCTTCGACAGCTGCAAACTGCAAGTACTGCCCGACAAAGTGCCAGCACGCGACTCTTACTTACGACCCTGCCACTGACCCGGACTGCAACTCGCTTGTGACTTACGAGTTCGCGTCGCAGTTTAGCAATGTCAATTCGGCGGCGTGCGATTCGTGCAATGCGCAGGGCGAGGAGTCGTGCTACTGCAATGTGGCGTCATCGACTGCCGGCTCGGAATATCTGGGCAGCTTCACAAGGAATGCGACCTGCAGCGCGCCAGTTCCCGCAGGCGGCGCCCCAATATGTTCGTGCAGGCTCCAGACCGGCTCTCTTCTGACCGGCCAATCCGCCTCCCAGTGCAGGCAGTGCATAGACAACGGAGGGACAAATCCGTGCACATGCAATCCGTCAAGCGCTGTCGCAGGAGCGAAGGTCCCGGCAACCAAGGCGCAGGCCGACGCGTGCGGCTATACTATGCCGACGTCCTCAACCCCGCCCGTATCATCCGACGTCAAGGACTGCATAGGCTATTTCACGGCCCCGAACACGAACCAGACTGCTGTCCTGACCTATACTATCCAATACTACCAGTTCATGTGCAAGGATTATTCCTACGTGAAGCAGCCGCGCGTCCAGACCACGGTGTGCTCGAGCTCCTATGGCACGTGCAGCGACGACTGCAAGGACAGGGTGTATTGCAGGGACTACTATTATACCAAACAGCCGCGCGTGACAACCAACGTGTGCGACACGTCCTATAATGTCTGCCCGGCGACTTGCCAGAAGAACCCGACCGATGCCCCGATATGCAAAGATTATGTGGGCCTGCCAAAGGACTCTACAACTTGCAACAACCTTGACAACTGCGGAATCACTGCGGCTCAAAGGGCCAACTGCCAGCAGTGCCCCAAGGTTTTGAGGATAAAAGGGATGAGCTCTTCCCAGATAGACCCAGACCAGTACGCGTGCTCGCTTTCCGAATGCCCTGACGCGTGCAGGACAGAGGCGCCGCCGGTGGACAATTCCGCAAGCTCGCAGTGCAAGCCGTACACGGGCGGATATTGCGCGGAATGCCCCGCAAGGTGCAGGATACTCCTGCCTGACGGCACGCAGCCTGAAGGGTGCGAGCAATATCCTGGCTGCCTAGAGTGCCCCTCGGACTGCAAGGCCCTCGTCCCAAGCGACCCGTGCGAGTCATGCCTGAACTGCCAGGAAGGGTGCAGGACAATCCCGCCTGTCAACACCGAGTGCGCGGACATGTGCGGCTCGCAGGACGGGCCGACCAATTTCAGCCCCTCGGATTTCCTCTCCAGGAGCAACTCGGAATTCGAGAACGTTGGCGCGCTTGCCTTCCCTGCGTACGTCCTGCCGCTTTTCAACATAGTGATACTCGTGGCATTTGTCAGGGTCCTCTCGCCAATGCTTGGCGGTGACGTGGAAATACCCGGGCTTTCAAAGATTATCTAGGTGCGAAAAATGGGAATGCAAATAAATGGAAAGGCGCGCATGGCACTTGTGCCAGCCCTGCTCCTGCTTTGCCTGCTGCCCGGCTACGCATATTCCCAGCCAGTAGTCTCTACCTCGTGGCAGGGATATTCGGTGTTGGCGTTTTTGATATCAGTCTTTGTCCTCGCGCTCATGTACATGGCAGGGTTCGCGCTGAATTCCAATGAACTCAAGATAATGGCGCACGACGAGTTCTACCAGGTCATTGCTACCGCGGTCATGATAGGGCTTTTCGTCTCAGTCCTTGCCTGGGTCAATTCCAGCCTCTCCCCTTCCCTTGCTGCGGCGGGCGGCAAGTCCG
Source organism: Candidatus Micrarchaeia archaeon (assembly GCA_041650395.1). GTDB lineage: Archaea > Micrarchaeota > Micrarchaeia > Anstonellales > VGKX01 > JAKALW01. Next base: position 543,296 of record JBAZLG010000001.1, read on the forward strand.
GCATGAGCCTGCTTGACGGGGCGATTTCATACAATGACGGGCTAGTGTCAGCCACAGTGTCCAATTACCAGTCGTATCTTGAGAACCTCGTGCGCGACCTTGGCAGGGAATCAAGCAAGTCGGCGTATTGCAGCTTCCTCGGGGCAGGCATGAACGTGGTCATATGCTCCAGCCTCAATGCCATGCGCGGCTCGCTCTCGCTTGCGTACAACACTGTCTCCTTCGCGCTTGCAGACCTCTACGCCCAGCGCTGGATATTGCAGATTTCAAACACAATGCTGCTTTCAGTGATTTTGCCGCTTGGGATTTTTTTCAGGTCGTTCAAGTTCAGCCGCGCGGCAGGCGGAGCTCTCATAGCAGTCACCATAGGCTTTTACCTTATCTTCCCAGCCGCTGTGCTTTTCGGCGACATGCTGGTGCGCACCCTGTCCTGCTCCAGCTGCGCCTATTCATACCTAGTCGCCCCGCCTGCCTCCATCTCCGTGCCAACATGCAACCCGTTCAACCCGAGCAACAGCCAGATGGAGGGCTTTTTCCGCGCAGTGGTGCAAAACAAGGGATTTTACGAGCCAATAGTGTTCCACGTGATTGTCCGCTGCGTGATGATGACCATACTCTCGCTTCTGATAACCCTGACTGCAATAAGGTCGATAGCGCAATATCTCGGCGCCGAAATTGAGGTGTCCGGGCTGGTGAGGCTGGCATGAGGATTCCCAAAACAGCTGCCTATGTCCTGCCCGCGCTCGTGTTGCTTGCGGGCACGGGCTTTGCCCAGAGCTATTGCCAAATCCAGGACCTCTCAAGCCTTACCCTTCTGACAGGCCTTGCTGCCCTGGCATCCGCGGCCATGATAGCGCTGGGGTTCATGCTCGGGCAGATTCTTCAGAACCCGAAGATACTTGTCTGGGCCAAAATAGAGATGGGCCAGCTTGCGGTCTCCGCCATGATAGTAATACTGGTGGTGGCTGGCCTTAACGTGTTCGCCTGCAACCTGGCTTTTTCGGACGTCAAGCAGTTCACGGGCATAAACGACGCAAGCATAAATTCCCTGGGCATCCCTAACAACGCCAACCTCATAGACGCGTCAAAGGACTACGGCAGGTGGCTTGTCGGGTTCAACCACGACGTGCTTGTTAAGATACGCTCCAACATAGGGAAAATAGAGCTTCGGGCGGCGTTCTCGCGCTGGGAATGCGGCAGTGACGCTGGCGGTTTCATATCCTGCCTGGTCGGCGGGGCAGGCAACAGCGTTGCGAAATATTCAGGGGAATACACCATCTCCGGCATGCTTGGGGGCCTCCTGAACACTGTCTCTGCCGCCTACCTGTCATCCATATTCATACTCTTCACCCTGGAATTCCTCACAAGCGGGCTTTTCGCGTATTTCCTGCCGATTGGCATAATGCTTAGGAGCGTTCCGTTCATGCGCGGGTTTGGCGGGGCGCTTATAGCCCTGGTGCTAGTCATGTACGTCGGCTATCCAGTAATGATGATGGCCAACCTGTTCCTGTGGTATCCGTCCTACAGCTCGATGGACGTGCATGCTAAGCTTGGCACTGCGCCAAACGAGCTCTCGCCAATAGGCGACAACGCCGTCAGCGCCCTGATAAACGGCCCGCCTGACATCGACCCAACGCCCGACCTGATTTTCCTCTCGACCACGAGCTTTTTCGTGACAATGTTCCTGCCTGCAATAAATTTCATTGTCCTTGCGGCGGCGGCCCGCTCGCTCTCGCGCATGCTAGGCGACGAAATCGATATAAGCCGGCTTGCGCAGATGGTATGATTGACATGAAAAACCTAGCCTTGGCATTGCTTGGACTCCTCGCCCTTTCGGGCAGCCTGTCAGCCATAACTGAATACAACTCGACCTCCTCCTTCGACCACGCATGGCTTGCCGGCAGCGGGGGCTGGAACTGGCAGGGGCTGGCGATGATATCTGTCCTCGCATGTTTTTTCGCAAACGCTCTTGTCTTCATGATAGGCTACGGCCTGCAGCTTGAAAACGTCAAACGCTTTGCCAAGACAGAGTTCTTCCAGGTAACCGCCTCGGCAATACTCATAGTCATGATGTCCTTTGTGCTTGACGGCGTGCTGCAATATACCGTCCAGAGCGTCATAGGCGAGGACAGCGTGGCTGTCTGCAATGGCCAGGCGTACAAGATATTTGAGTATTCCGGCGGCCCGATATCCTACATCTACTGCAAGGTCGACGAGAGCGCTGCGGAACTTGAGGACTGCTATGCCAAGACATACGCCTCGAACTACGGCACTGAAAGGACAGCCTCCACCTGCGCCAGCATAAAGGGCATACCAGTGTATTGCGGGGACTGGTACCTGCACAACGAGGTGGAAAGCAACCACCTGACAGGCTACAAGATAACCCCGCTCCTTGTCAACCTGTACGGCCAGAAGGCAGCCCTCAACTACATAGCCGAGAACATGCTTGCCGTATTCCTCCCTCTCGGCCTGCTCCTGCGCGTGTTCCCGCCGCTAAGGGGCATAGGCGGGCTTTTGATAGCGGTGGCGCTCGGGTTTTATTTCGTGTTCCCGGTGGTCTATCTTGTCAATGACCCGAGTTTTGTCAAGCAGACCAAGCAGGACATCAAGGACGTTTCGCAGGACGCCTCTTTCGCGTGCTATCCCGGCTTCAAGGGGGCCGCCACCATACTCACAATCCCGCCGCTGTCCTCAAGCGCGGGCGGCGGGTCTTCGGACACGTGCAACAATGCGCCGGAGCTCATAGCGAAGATAACAATTAATTTGATGTTTTACCCATTTGTTGCGCTTGCCGCCACCCTGATTTTCATCAGGACCGCGGCTTCCTTCCTTGGAGGGGATTCGGGCGAGATAATGCGCATGGTGTCGAAGGTGATATGATAAGAAGGCACGGCTGGGTTTTCCTATTCGCCATTGCGGCACTCGTGTTAGCCTCGGCGTTCCTTGCAGGCTGCAACACGAGCTATAGCGAGTGCTGCCCCGCAGGCGCAGGAGCCTGCCAGGTGACGCTCGACAACATAAAATACAACCTCACCTGCAATGCGGCGGGCCAGTGCCTCAACGGCTCCACGCTGATGCTCACCTGCAAGAACGACAGCGCGTACTGCAAGAATTCCTCCAACATGGACAGCCCTGTGCTCGTGTGCGAGAACCCGACAAGCCTGCAGTGCGTGAAGAACATGTGCAACGCCATGGTGTGCGGCTACACCAAATACGACCCGGCGCCTGTCATGTCAGTCCAGGACCAGTATTCTTCGAGCACTGCGTCGTCCGACAAGAAGGCGGGCACCGTGGACTCTACACTATCAAGCAAGGTCGCAGTCAACCTGCTTGGGACCTCGTGCCAGTTCAAGCCCCTCAACCAGAAGACTGCAGACGAAATCAAATCCGCCAAGGGCTCCCTATGGCTCAACTCGTTCCGCTTCGGCGTTGGCGAGAGCTTCTCCGACTTCGAGGAGGCGCGCTATTATTTCCCTATAACCGACAGGCAATGCGGCTCCCCGACCGGCACGAAGGACAGGTTCACAAACTATGTGGGCATGAAAGGTGCGGAAGGGACCTGCAACATCTACGGGCTCGGCGAGTATTCGATTTCAACTTGCACGACAAACGGCCTTTCATTCTACAGCTACAACGCTTACGACAACGGCATGGACTACCTCGCCGCGTGCAAGTTCTACTGCGCGCCAATAAACGACAGCATGTGCTCTTCGACCTCAAGGCAGTCCACAACTGACAAGATACCTTTCCTTTCAAGCTCCGCAAGCTACAACTTCACTTCCGCGAAGTACTGGGCGCAGGCGCAATGCGGGGAGGACGGCAAGAGCGAATGTTCCAACAGCTACGGGACCTGCAAAAACCCGTGGGAGGGGGCATGCAATGGCGGCGGCGACGTGGGCTGGTCCGGCCTTGGCGACAATGCCGCCGCTCCAAACGGCGGCCTTCTTTCATCTTCAACAGAGCTGTATTACCGCCAAATCCTTGACACGCTCAAAAGCGAATACAATTATGAATATTACAATGGTTATGAGGACATCTATGGCAACCACAGGATAGGCCCGCCATACGCGTGCGAATTCGATTCCGAGTGCTATTCGGGCACGTGCAACAAGAACGGATATGCCTCGCTTTCCGTATGCAGCAAGTCAGAGAACACTGTCCAGTCGAACTGCCAATGCTATCTTGACAACCAGTACAGGGTGACATGCAGCGGCAACAGCGCCCCCGCGTCCAGCCTGCTGATAAAACCCTTCCTGGCAAACGGCATGGTCTCGCCTTCCGACCCGCTGACCTTCGAGGTGTACAAGGTCAGGGCGAAATATTCAGGCATGGGATTCCCTACTAACACGCCCCTATCCGAGCTCAAGACCGCCCCTACGGTCGCGGAATTGACGCCCCTGATTGGGGTAATATCAAACTGCAGCATCTCAGGCGTCAGCGTGTCGTCAACCCCGAGAAAACAATGCGACGACACGACAAGCGTGCGCTGCTATGACGGCGACAACGAGTGGCGCAGCTACACCGCGGTTTACGCCTACACTGTGACCATAGGCAATTATGGCACGTGCGACACGGACACGGGCAAATTACGCGTCCACACGCTTGGCGTGTGCGAGGCGTGCACCACCGCCACAGTGACCCAGCAGGACGTCACTGCCCGGTCCGCAAAACCGACCTCAAGCCAGGGTGGCATGTATTGCCCCATTGCGGTTTCTTCGGACAACTATCCTGTCAGCCCTGACATGTATTGGGAATATTATACCAAGAGCCCAGGCCTGACGAGGGCCGTTCCAATCTGCAAATTAAGCGAGTGGGACCGCTGCGGCGGGCACTCGGAAGGAGACAAGTCGTGCGACTGTTCGGGCGACGACGCGGGCAAGTACGGCTGCTATGACAATTTCGAATGGCCATACGTCACCCCCGTTCCGCAATACCTGCGCGACAAGCTTGACATCTACCTGCGCTCCAACGTCCTTCCGATACTTAACATGCAGGACGCGAACCTCTGGTATTCGCCTTACGTGTATGGACTTAGCAACAGCGGCTGGTTCTTCAGTTTTGTGCGAAATTACGACAACACCAAGCTGACCGCCGACCTGTTTGCGAAAAAGGACCTGCCGGAAAACATGGGCGCAATGATTGTCAATGTGGGAATACCGAACGGCAACAGCCCGTCAAGCGGGAACTACGCGTCCAATTCGGACATAATCAGGCGGGCAAAGGGCGTCAAGGAGTATTGCCCCAGGTGCCTCGTGGCAGTGGAAAACCCGGACAGGAGCATTTCCAGGCTTGACGACCTGTTCGACTATGACCCCACAACAAAGAAAACATACAACGAGTCCGCGGCTCTTGTGGACTTGGTGCTAAACAGCTTCAACCCCAGCGCTGTCACGGCAGCCGACCCGTCCCTCTGCGGCAACTATTCGGGCATACTCAATGTGCAGGAGAACTATTCGCGGAACCTGCTCGAGCGCTACCAGAAGCCTTCCATTGTCAACAGGTTCGACATCAACGAGAGCGCGATACAGGACGACGTTGCGGGGTATACAGACCCCATATATATCATGAAATGGGGCAATGGCGGAATCCCGAACTATGGCCCTTTCAGCATAACGCTTAACAGCGGCGGCACCGTCATCGGCACGGGCTATGTATCTTCCAGCGACTATGCCTATTGCGCCGGCTCGTTCAAGTCGGGCAGGCTCTCGATTTATTTCGATTCTAACGTAGTGGGCACCATAAACGCAGCCAGTCTGTCCACACAGTCGGTGAACGACCAGTCCCAGGTGGAGCTGAACAGCCAGTGGTGGAAGTGCAACTGGAACCACTGCGATGACGGCACGGGCCCGGACTGCAATTACGGCACCGGCGGCCCCTCCCTTGAAGGCTTTGGCAACTACCGCAGCCTGTGGTACAATTACCACGACCTGAACAACAACGGCGGGCAATATTATGTCCGCCTGTACGTGAATTACAGCCCCTCTGTTTCAAGCCAGTGCTGGTCCCAGGCCAACATGGAAGGCATGATGTCCTACATGTTCAACCAGACAAGCGGCATGGTCAATTCAGGGACCCTTGCCATCATCTACGACAAGTGGAGGACCAACTGGACAACCCAGGCGGACGGCAGGGGCCTCGTGCTCAACCGCGGGACGCAGCCAGATTCAAAGGAAGCCAAGTTCTGCTCTTTCCAGACCAATTCTATCAAAGCCCTGGGGCTCTCTACATATACCTATTTTGAAAAGACATATCCAAAGGATTCCTGCGAATGCCAGCCGTGCACGGACTATGAGAAGGCCCTTGGCAAGTGCAACCCGCTTTGCGCCACTGGCAAGCAGTGCTCCAATACAATGGGCCTGGCATCGGGCACTTTCAAGTGCCCTGCAAACTGCTACATGGCAAGCGACTGCAAGCTGTGCAACGCCACCGCCGGCTCGGTCTCTTGCACTTTCAAGTACGACGACGGGTCCTCCGCCACCAGGAGTTTCGACAGGTCAGACCTGACATCCTCGCTCTATGGCGACGTGATTTCAGCCATGCCTGATTCGAGCAGGTGCTGCATACAGGAAGAACAGCAGGACGGCTCCCTGCTCAATTACACTTTCGTGAAGACCGAGGTCCAAAAGCAGAAGAACACGCTTGACGTGTACCCGCGCGACGGCAACCAGCTTGTCGACTGCGGCACTGACCCGACAAGCCTTGACCCGACAGCCTGCGGCTTCAGCCTTCCGCTCTCAAAGGCAAAGATAACCTGCAACTGACCTACGGTGCTATTATATGCGCAAAACATGGGCATTCGCCTTCATCGCCATCCTGGCAATGGGCATTGCAGCCGCACAGTCGCCGCCCGCGCAGCCGATAAATCCGCAAATGTGCCCGGCCGGCCTGACGTCCGCGTATCTCCTGCTGGCGTCCAACACCTCCGGCAGCGACATAACATTCAACGTGGTCCTGTTTTCCGACAATGGCACATCCCGCGCTCCCCTGCCAAACGAGCCAGTCTACGTGGTCTGGCGAAAGAAAAGCAGCGGCGTTGTTGACGGCGTGTGCAAGGTAATCACCCGCGATTCGCCAAACCTGAACGTGAATGGCACTGCCGTGGTATCCTTGTCCGCCACGGAATGCGTCCAAGTGGCTTTTTTCCACTGCTATAACTCCGCAAACGACATTCTACTGCGCGATTGCATAGGCAATGAGAGCGCAAGCAGGGCGCTTGGGGCCCTGCCGCTCTCGACAGTGCCAATGCACTTGTACAACCTTATACCGGAATGCCCGGCAAGCGAAGGCGGGCCCCAGCCCCTCACGCTCTCGAAAAACTACACGTCGGCGTATTCCGATTATGGCTTCTGCCCTGTCACGGCGGGCAACACGCAGGAAGCCCTGTGCTGGCCCATACTTCTCGTGTTTGGCATGCTTCTTGGCGCCATGTTCGTTGTAGGCAGGAACCCCCTGCAGTCATTCGACCTGTCCTCCCCCCGTTTTGACAGGGGCAGGCAATACCAGATGCGGAACATGAATGTTGCGGTCCAGGTAACGCCCATCATTGGCGCGCTTCTTGAAGGCGCCAAGGAAGTCGGAGTTATAAAGAGCGCCAACAAGGCCGGCGACGAGCTTGTTTCCGACACGGGCGAGGCCGCAGGAAAGGGCCTTGGCAAGGTGCTTGAATTCGTGGGCGTCAACCTCGTCAATGTGGTGGCGAAAAACGTCCTTGGCATTGACACGCGCAAGAAGGAAAAGGACGACAAGGAAGGAGACAAGGAAAAGGAAGGCGACAAGAGCAAGAAAAGCCAGGACATAGTGACCCCATTGAAACAGGACCAGAAAGGCAAGCAGGGCCCCCAGCAGGGAGGCTCTGGCCCGGGCGTCAAAGCCCCCGACAAGCTGGAATTCGTCAACGTGCCGGATGTCAAGCGTGGCGGCACTGAAAGCGGGACCCAGACTAATTTCGGCCCCACAGGCGTCAGGCCCGTGTCCTCGTCTGGCTTCAGGCTCATATTCGACTCGTTTTTCAACCTGTTCAGCCTTGTGGGGGGCGACAAGGCCCAAAAGGAAGCGGCAGCCAAATTCTACTCTTCGTTCGTCGTATCAAGCGACGCCGGTGTTTCAGCGGGCGGGTATCTCCTGATGCTTAGGAAAATGCTGCGCGACGCGGCCGCCGGCTTTGCCGGGGCGATAGAGTTCGCGCCACTGCGCAGTTTCGCCAGCGGCTTTGTGTCGGGGATAGGCCTGACTTCATTCAAGGGCGAGATGCAGGTAATTTCAGCCCAGCAGCTCCTTGACAAGCTCAAAGCCGCCCTAAAGGAAAAGGCAGCGGCAGGGCAATTGCTCAAGGCAGACGGGACGGCAGTCACTGCTGCGGAAATAGACGCCCTGAGCCTGCAAAACTCAAAGGGAATGCGCGACATGATGATGGCGCTTGGGGTCGCAAGCCCGCTTGGAGTCCTGCTTTCAGCCATCGCGAATGCCTCCACGCTAACCGGAGGCATGCTTGCAATACAGCTTGACAACAAGGCCCTTGTCGAATACATAAATGAGCTGAAAAAGAACCCCGACACGCTCAAGCTCGGCCTTTCGCTGGAGGCGCGGATGCAGGATGGGAAAACCGACGCCACAGGCATGCTTCTTGCGCTTGCAAGCCTTGGGGACATGGATTCCAAGAAGCTTGAAGGGCTGGTAACGATAAAGCAGGCAAATTCGGAAAACATGGGCGACATCGTAAGGGAACTAAGGACCGAGGTTTTCGAGTCCAACAAGAAGCTCGGCCGCGGGCTTGAGGACGCCCTGCCCGACCTCAAGGACGCCTCCTCGGACATATTCTCGGCAATAGGCAAGATGTCCGATTCCGACAAGGCAAAGCTTGGCAAGCTAATAGACACTTACCTTTCCAATAAGATAAGCGGGGATTTCCCGGCAGCCATAAAGGGCATATTCGCAAACGACCCGAAGGCTACTGAACTTCTAAAGAAACTGGACGACAAGAGCGTGGACATTTCCAGCCTGAAAGGGCAGCTTCTTGCCTTGTGCAGCGGTGACGCGGAGCGCACGCAGGCGCTGCAAAACGTGTTTGCCGGCCTTGACAAGTCTGCTGCTGCCAGGGATGGCACCACGGCGGACAAGATTGCATTCATGCAGGAATCGTTCAAGGCCATGCTTTCAGCCCCTGGCTTTTCCGACATAGCGGGAGCGCAATCCATGCTTTCCGTGTTCTACCAGTTCAATTCAAGTTCCGGGGGCAAGCTGTTCAGCCAGGACCTTGCTGCCTCAATCAACGGCTGCATGGCAAGCCTTGACTCGCTCTCGGTTGTCAAAAACAAGATAACTTCCCTTTCCTACCTTGTTGGCTCGGGCGACGTTTTCGACACCAAGACGGCTTCCCTGGGCAACCAGATAGAACGGCTTTCGGAAATGGAGAAGAAGTTCGGCAGGGCGGATTCAATAAACGAAAAGGCGGCTGAACTGCTCTCCGAGAAGAAGTATTCCGGCCTCACGTTTGAGGACGCCAAGAACATACTCTCTATAAAGCAATCCGGCGGCGACCCGGATTCAAAGCTGGCCGCATATCTCAAGGAACAAGGAATAGACGCGGATGCCAAGGGACTTTCGCAATTCATAGATTCAAAAAACCTATGGCTGACAAAGAAGGAAGGCGACTTCATTTCTTCCTCCGGCTCGCTGTATTCCAGGGCAGAGCTGGAAGCCACGGCGAAATCCATCTCCGGCATGATTGAAACCAACAACGCCTCAATAACCAAGCTGCAATCAGACATTTATGAAATGTCGAAGAAGGGCGGCATGGAAGACGAGATAAAACAGAAGCAGGAGGCCCTCCTTGGCCTTGAAAAGGAGAACAGGGACCTGCAATCAAAGAAAGGCATGGTTCTTGCCGGCGGGTTCGGGGACGTGGTGGCGGCTGAATTCAACGGCGACAGCAAGGTCCTCGGTTCCGGCGCTTTCGCCCTGCGCAAGTCGCTCTATGACATGCATGATATCCAGGCAGGCATTGGCTATGCCATGGACTCCGTCTCCCAGGCTGACAAATCCCTGATGCAGATGGGCGGCATGGAGGCCCTCGCCCAGGCAAATGTCCAGCGCATGGTTTCAGAGATGCGCGAGCAGCTCAAGGGCGCGCAGACCAACGACGAGAAGTTAAAGTCGGACCTTGAATTTGACAAGACGCTGGAGGTCAAGGACATATCCAACAGGGCAAAGGACGCGGAGACAGTCAATGCCGGCCTCCTGGGCAAGGTGGCGGGCGGTTATGAAGGCACAATCAGAAGCGACATTGACAAGGAATACGAACAAAAGGCGCAGAACATGGTCGCCGTCAGCCATGAAAGCAAGCATCCCATTACAATCGAAGAGGCGCGCAATGCCTTGCTGGCTGACAAGAACGAAGCCATGGCGTCGAGGCTGGAGGAATTTTCCATTGCCACGAAATTCCTGCAAAGCGAGTCAAGCTATGACATCAAGAAATCGCTTTTGGACAGGCAGCTTGACGTTTCAGGCATAGAACCTCTCGGCAAGGCCGGGCAGGACCTCAAAAAGGCCCTCAATATTGATTCGTATTCTGACAATGTATTCAACTACATCTCCGGCTCCGCGACGGTCAACATGAATTACTCTCTTTCCCTATCTGCGAACTTTTCATCCCTGTCTGTGGCCCAGGACTGCGGGTTTTCTGCAAACTTTTCGCAGACATTGGGGAACATCAAGGCCGGCATGGAGACGGGGCAGCTTGACAACCAATCCGCCACTTTGGCCAAGTCAGCGGAGACTGTGAATTCAGCCCTGAACGCCTTCAAGTCGCAATACTATTCCATGCGGGACTCGCTTGGTGAGCAGGAGTTCACGGCAGCCTATGCCCAGCTTGACAAGTCCCTCAATACCTTCACCGCCTGCTTGGATTACGCAGCCACGCAATCGCCTGACAGCTATGCAGCGCCTCATCTTTACGAAATGGACATGCGCATGCTCACAACAAGCGCCAACAACTTCAACACCCTGATTGCCACCCTTGAGAACGAGAAATTCCTAAAGGACGTGGATTCTGGCATGAAGCTTGAAGGCGGCGACAGGTTCGGCTCGATGTCGGCAATACGCGGCGACCTTGACTCGCAGTCGGACCTGATAGAGCGCTACATCCTCGAAAAGAAGTTCGACATTCAAAAGGAGGGCGAGACAGTGGGCGCGCCCATAGAGAGGACCGCAGGCGACGAATACCGCCGCCACTTCGACGCCCCGATTGTTTACGCAGGCACGAGCACTGGTGCGGAGCTGGCTGCGGCGGCTGACAAGGTCTATTCGGACGCGCTTGAGAAATACAAGCACGAGCATGACGGGGCAGCGCCCCAGTCAGCGCAGGAATTCCTCAAGTTCATGGAGGAGAACAAGGTCGCCATAATAGTCGGCTCTGCGTCTCACGAGGATACGATGCAGGACGCCAAGAACACCGCCCTCGCGGAAAAGAGAGGGCAGGCCGGTGCCGACCTGTTCGTTGGCAAGATAGCGGAAAACATGGCAAAGGACGGGCTGGCGATAGCCCCGGGCGAGCTGTCCCAGTACAAGATTTACGAGCAAAAGGCGCCAGACCAGAAGGAAATGGAAGCCTATATGGAGGCTCAAAAGAGCGCAGCTGACGGTTTCTCGCACAAGCTTTTGTGGCGCGTTGACGAAGCCAAGTCGGAAATAACGGATATTGCCAAGGAACAGGGCTTCAAGCAGGGCAAGGGCGGGTTTGAGACTGAAAACATCTACCTTGACAGCCGAACCAACACCGTGGGCGTCAAGGAGGGCAGGGCGCAGGACCTTACCCCGGCGGAGCTTGGCGTGCTTGACCTTGCCAACTGGCGCTATTCCAATTCCACCGACGATGTCAGCCAGGCGGCATACATAGGCACAGACAAGCGCGGCAAGAACCTTTACCTGGTGCGCGACGAGTCAAGCCCGCTCGAGCAGGTCCACGAGCAGCAGCGCTACGTAGAGGTCAAGGCAGACTTCAGCTATTCGACCCAGGGCGTGTCGGAATCATTTGACAACAAGGAATGGCTTTTCGCGCAGGCCCAGCTGACGGGGGCGAAGATAGAGGCGGAGCACACGCTCTTGCGCTCGCATTACATGGAACAGGCCGGGTTCCTGCACGATTCCGAGGCAATCCAGCAAATCCAGAAGATTGACCATGAAATTGGGAGGAGCCGCGCGTCCGCCTTTGACGAGCTCAAATCCACGAGCCAGTACCAGTTCTCGTCCTCGGGCAATGTGTATGGGAACGAAGGTGGCAAGGAGGTGCTTGTGAAGGACCATCTCTTTAGCATTGGCGACGAAGCGGCAAAGACGACCGCGCAATTGCAGAACATGTCATCAATGGAAACCGGCATACAAAGCTCGCAGACGTCGCTTCTCATGGCGGACCAGATGTCAAAAGCCATACCCATTTTCTCAGACAACCCGCTTTATAAGACAATAGAGGCAGCGGAACTCAAGGCATTGTCAAACGATTATGTCAAATACGGGCTTGGCATAGGGCTTGCAATCACGGGAAACATAGGGCTTGCGGGCAATCTGGGGCTTTACGGCACTGCAACAATGGCAGGTTCCGAAGTCTTCTCGCTGAACGGCTTTGACACCGCCTTGCAGCAGGACTTGAAGACCTCCGCGCCCGAAGACATCACTCTTGGGGCAGGCACTTATTTCGACACTGCTTCGCGCAGGATATCGAGCCAGCTGTCAGGAACTCCTTATTCCGACCAGCGCGAGTATTTCAAGAGGTTCAGCCTCGCGCCCGACGACCCTGGCAGGCACGGTGCCGGTTCCGGCGACAACAAGGGCGGCACGCAGCAGAGGATGCCGCAGTGGAACCCTATAACAAAGACTTTCCAGTAGTTTTTCCCATGCAGTGGGCCGGCTTTCCCCTTCTTTTCCATGAAAAAGGCGCCATCATTGTTGTTCTTCCGCTTGTTTTCAGGCTGGCTCGCGCTGGGCTTGGAAAAACAGTGATTTCAGGGAGCTTGCGCTAAGAAGTAAAAATTGTAAAAGGCTTTAGGGCTGACATGCGAGCGAATATAGAATGATTCGTGGTTTTTTTCAAGTGTTGCACGCAGTATATATAAGGCTTTTAGTAACGACAGGCTGAACAGCTCGCGTTAGCTAGCTGCTTACACCCTCGTCCTATCAACGTCGTCTTCTATCGACGGCCTTGGGTCGCCTCGTTTTGAGATTTGCTTCGACCTTAGATGCGTTCAGGTCTTATCAAATAGAGCGTAGCTGCCCGGCAGTGCATGACACAACCGGTAAACCAGAGGCTCCGAATCCAAGTTCCTCTCGTACTCATGGATTCCTGCTCTCAAGCGACCAAACACTCCTAGGAGATACTACCGAACTGTCTCGCGACGTTCTGAACCCAGCTCATGTAAGTCTTTGATGGATGAACAACCCAACCCTTGGAGGCTCCTGCACCTCCGGGATGACTTAAGCCGACAGCGATGTACCAAACCGCGGGGTCGATGGGTACTCTCGCCCGCGACGAGCCTGTTACCCCCGGGGTAGCTTGTCTGACAGCTTGAACCCTCATCAAGAAGGTATCAAGGTTCGTTAAGCCCGACTTTCGTCTCTGGATTCCACGCTTTTAAGAATCCAGTCAGCCCAGCATTTCTCTTTAACCGTTTCAAGCGCGTTTCTAATGCGCCTAAGCTGAACATTGGGCGCCCTTGTTTCCTTATCGAGGGCGTACCGCCCCAGCCAAACTATCCACCTGCCGCTGTCCCTTGCGGTAAAGCAATACAAAAATCGTTGAATGGTGTTACAATTTCGCCTATCCGTATCCCAGAAGATACGGCGTAACGGCTCCCATTTACGCTCCGCAACGATCCTCGTATCGCAACAACAGGCTATAGTAAAGCTCCACGGGGTCTTCGTTTCCCCCTAGAAGTCCGTTGCATATTCACAACGTAGAAAGTTCACCAGGTCCCAAGCAGGGACAGTGGGAGGCTCGTTATGCCATTCATGCAAGCCACCAATTAAGCGGCGAGGTATTACGCTACCTTAAGAGGGTCAGAGTTACCCCCGCTCTTTACTGGCGCTTGGCTCGGTTGAAACCGAGTTTAACGTACCAGCAGTGAGCAGGCATCGCCCACAATACTAAGCGTTACCGCTTTGCTGTGAGCTGTGTTTTTGATAAACAGTCGACCTCCCCTTGTTACTGAGACCTGCGGATGCTTTTGACACAACCGCAGGCATGGTTTGTCCCTAAGTTACACCACTAACTTGCCGAGTTCCCTTGCTTGAGTTATTCCGTCACGCCTTGGCTTTTTCTGCCAGCAGCACCTGTACAAGTTCTAGGTACGATGATGTGATATCGGTTGCGATTCTCTTTTCATGGGCTCCAGGGCTCAACGAAACCGATCGGCTCGTCACAGCTTAATCTACTTCTCCTCACAATGAGTCTCCATAGATTTGGTCTGCTTGAACAGGGTCTCCCCTGTATCGCCTACCCTAAAGCGTTGAAAATCGCACTTGCGTTGCCGCGTCTAATCACACCGGACAGGAATTTTAACCTGTTTCCCTTTTGATGCAAGGTGATTGGCCTGCATCTTAGGATCGCCTTACTCTTGGCTGAAGAACATTGCCAAGAAAACCGTGTGCTATTCGGCGTCCAGGATTCTCGCCTGGATATGCTGTTACTAATACCAAGATATTCGTGGCTGACAGGTCCACATGACCTCATGGCCATGCTTCCGCCCCGCCAGTCCGCCCCCCTACCAAATTCCGCCTTGCGGCGGAACTCTATGGTTTCGGTATCCGGCTTGAGTCCCGTTTATCTTCAGAATCAGCAATCTAGACTGGTCCGCTATTACGCGTTGTTTAAAGGATGGCTGCTTCTAAGCCTACCTTCCAGCTGTTTTAGACTGGTGACTCCTTCATTTCACACTTAGCCAGAATTTTGGGACCTTAACCATAGTCACGGTTCTTCCCGTAACGACGTACCAGCTTACCCGGTACAAACCGACTCCCAACTTCTACGGTGGTTAAAGATTCGGAGTTTGACAAGATGGTGACCCCTTTCGAGGCCATCTCACCTAATCAGTGCTCTACCCCTTAACCTGCCTCCATTGAGGCTGTCCTGAGGGACATTTCGAGGGGAACCCGCTATTGCTGAGTTCGATTGGACTATCACCCCTATACTCCGGTCACCCGAGCAGATATACTAGCACCGGTTGCGGGCCTCCACCAACCGTCAGGCCGGCTTCGCCCTGCCAGAGTATAGATCACATCAGCTTCAGGTCTAAAAGCAGTGACTATCCGCGTTTTCACACGGTGCGCCTCGCTTGTACTGCGCGCTAATTCGCTTTCGCTTCGGCTCTCGCCTTGCCACTGCCATTAACTCCTTGGCCCTTGCTTCGAGAAGGAAGATGCAACAATGCTTAACACGCTTCGCTCCAGCCGTTACCAGCTGTCGCTTAGGCGCGCCTGAGTCGCTTTCTTGCTGCATCATAATGTAGCTGCCCAATTTCAGGGTCTTTTAACACCCCTTTCGGGGCCCTTTTCAACGTTCACTCGCGTTACTTGTTCGCTATCGGTCTTGGGTTATATTTAGAGTTGGCAGTTGATTCTGCCGTCTTCGCACACCACATCCGAGGTATGCTACTCGTTTTGCCTCGCTCCATGTCGCGTTCGCGTACGGGGCTTTCACCCTTTGTCGCAGCGGCTTTCCAGCCGCTTTCCGCTCTGCGCATGGCTGTTCCCGGCCCCACATCTCCGCCCCTGTTGCCAAGGGAAGATTCAGGACGCCCTATTCGGCTTTCAATCACCTTTACTCGCCGAATCACAGTTGTTTTCTTTTCCTGCGGTTACTAGAATGTTTTAATTCTCCGCGTTTTCGGCCATCACTGGCCACGGGGATACCTACGGTTCAAAGGCTGCCTGCGCCTACCCGTAGCATTTCGCTGCTTGCCGCGTCCCTTCGTTCCTACCCAAGCCAAGTCTTCCACTGGGCAGCTTTAACAAACATATCCTGCGTGCAAACCTGGTGTCTATTTCTAGACTTCCAGAGTCGCTCTATATTCGCTCCCATGTCAGCCCGTCATCAGCCAAATACTCATGATTCAAGCATTTGCATCGAGGCTTTCTGGTTCCAAAAAATGATTTTCGGATGCCCCAACCATCCCTTCGCTCGCACCCCTCGCCCCGCCGCCCGAAAGCGGCGCAAATGCGCTTGCGCGCATTGCCCCACAAATTCGTTGCCGAATTTGCGGTGGGAATCACTAAGGTGAAATTTTTGCATCGCACGAGGCCCAGAAGGGTCCATGCTGATGTTTCGGCACATAGCCTGAAAAGATGGTGCCTAGAATTTAGCCTGAACTAGTTTATAAAGCTATCGTTACGCGCCTTTTTATTCCAAAAAAAGCCTTCCTACGGCGTGAATGCCCGCCTTCCCTGCAGCTGCAATACAATTTTGCGCGTTTAAATAATAAAAAATGCAGTGCAAAACGCCCGGATTAGGGCTCCTTTCCTTTTCCCATGCAAATGCAGGCCCCTCCCAATCCTGTCTCTCCTCTTTATAACTTTTTGTCGGGCGAAATTTAGCGCGGTTTGCATATATCTGCCAGGCAATGGCCGTGAAACTGCGCAAAACGGGTGGGCTTGATGATTGTATTAGGCGGCGGTAACAACACTTCCGGGATTCCGACAAAGAGAAGCGACATGCCTGTCGACAGGACGCGCTTCAATAACATGCTCATGAAAAAGATAACCCCTGCAGACTTCGCCAAGTTCAAGGGAATATACGCGCGCCTCGCAAAAAACGACGCAATATCGGGCAAGGGCGGTGTTTCAAAGGAAACTTCTTCTGCAAACAACGGCTCGCAATCTTATGGCTGCGAGGAAATAACGGAGGAGGAAGTGAAATTCTTCAACAAGATTAACCCGCTTTACGAGGAGTGCCGCAGGGACTACTGGTTTGCGGTGGAGAAAGCCGTATCGCAGGCGGGCGCCATAGTCTGATTCCAGAAAAAACAAAATAAAGAAAAAAAAGGAAAGGCTCACTGCAAGTATGAGTCTATCTTTGCCTTAAGTATTGAATAGACTGCGCCATTGTCGACGACCTGCCCGTTGACCGCGAATGCCGGCGTGCCTGTGACTCCCGCGCCTGCTGCCTCGTTGTTTTTCTGCGCGAGGGCGGCCGCGTAAGTGCCGTTTTCAATGCAGCCTGTCATTTCCGTTGAGTTGAATCCGGCTTCGGCTGCGTATTGCTTCAGCTTGGCAATCGAGAAAGTGCCGTCGTTTTCGCCCTGCTGCTTTGAGAACAACAGGTCGTGCA
The DNA here is from genome assembly GCA_041650395.1 of Candidatus Micrarchaeia archaeon. Classification (GTDB taxonomy): domain Archaea; phylum Micrarchaeota; class Micrarchaeia; order Anstonellales; family VGKX01; genus JAKALW01. The sequence continues at coordinate 560,607 of JBAZLG010000001.1, forward strand.
TCTTGAAATACGCCTCATCCCCGCCTATAGCGCGCGCGCACATTGCGGCATTCGCCGCGTCAACGCTCTCCTGCCCGAGGAAGGCCATCGGGTGGTAGACAAAGCGTATCTTGCCTGCCTTTGCGTATTCCTCCTCGATTTTTGGCGCAGTGCCCCTGATTGAATCATATTGCGCCCCGCCTAGGTTGCGTCCATTGACTATGCCGCAGTAGGGGCACTGGTAGTCGGCGAATTCTACAACAGTCACTTTCGCGTCCTTTGGCCCTATTGAGGGGTCGGAATCAACAAATGACCAGTCGCCTGCCGGGGGCTGCACGACTGTCCCGTTGGAATACGGCGCCACTCCTCCTGTGCATTTGCCAACAAGCGGCTTTACGCCATTTTGCGCGAATGAGACTCCGTTGGAATTGGTGTAATTGAATCTTATCTGCGCCGCTGCGACCGTGAACGTGCCGTCTGAAGAGCACGGCAGTCTGCCGTCCGCAATGGTTACCATCATGCTGGTGCCTGCCTCCATCCGGATTGGCAATGACGGCGACACGTGCGCCAAACCGCCAACTTGCATCGCCGTGATTGCCAGTGGGAGGGCATTCGCGTTTCTCACAATCAGGCTTAGCTGGTTGTTGCTCACTTCCATGCCTGTTATCTGCAATGGCATTGCTTCATTTGCCCAATATGCCTCTGACGCAACCTGCGCCGGAGTCTTTGTCTCGCCGCCGGTGCATCCTGCAAGCAAAAGCATGCCGCCGAGGACGGCTATTGCCATGAATAGAAAAAGAACTCTTCCGTCTTTCACTAAAATCACCTTTGCTTTTACTGGGTGCATTCTGCTTATATTGCTTTTGAGAAAGTGCGGTTATGCGGCTGGAAAACAATTCATGGAAAAAAGAGGCGCCAAGGTTTCCCGGGCGCTATTGTATTATTACTATTATTGGTGCCTTCAGCAGCCGAGGAAGCCTTTCGCAAGGGACTTTTCAAGGTCTGCGTATGCCGGGCTTGTTACTCCTGTTTTCATTATGTGCTCGACTGCGAGGCACGCGCCGTCCGGGCTTGCGACTGTCAGGTCCTTCATGCCATGTGTTTTTTCCTTCCCGCTGCCGCCTGTTATCCTAAGCCCTGTAGCCAATTTGAAAATAAGATCATTGAACGTCTTTGCCTTCCCATTGCCGCCTGTGGCGCCATTCCTGCCATTGCCTTTCTGGGCTGTGGCATCGCCCGAATTGCCGTTTTTAGGTGGTGTTTTTACTTCGAACATAACTATTCTCCTTTAGTGGTCTAATATTTCGTGTTGTGGAAACTGTTTGGGAGTGGGCATATTTAAATAAGCGCACAAATGCCTTTTTTTGTTCATTTTACCAACTGATTTAAATTTGTCTCACGTGTTTAGGCGTGCCGCATTGATTTTCGTGCCACGGGGGAGCGCGGCTCACAAATACACACTAATGGCAACATTTATATACCTGCGTGGTTGTAATTTAGGCATAATAATGTAGTAGAATTCATATTCCGAGGTGCAAATGCATGACAACTCTAAAACCAGGCGACGGAGACCTTAACAAAGGCTCAACCAACACTGGCGGCGACCAGAACCTTAACACTGGCGCCAATAAAATCAACGACGCCAAGAAAACGCAATCCCATTTCTTCGACAAGATAATGGAAGGCCTCGGGCTGGACGACACCGCAAGGAAGGACATAATAGATTTCATGGCCCTCAGGCAGGTCCAGGAAATGCGCGAGCTCACCTCGGAAGAGCAGACGCGCTTCAATGACTTCTCGGTAAAATACGCCTCGGAAATAAAGAGCATAGACAACGGCATCTCGGTCATGTCCCTCAACGACCTCCAGCCTGAAGCCGGGGATGAAATGGAAATGCCTTCAAGGACGCACATCGACGAGTTCAAGAACAGCGAGCTTGAAGAGATGCAAAATCTCATTGCCAAAATGGACAATGGTGAAAAGCTCACTGTCGACGAGACTACAAGGCTTGCAGAACTTTCAAAAACCCATCTCCAGACCCCTCTAACGCTTGACGGCATTAACGCAGTGCAGGACGAGCAGGCAAAAAAGACTGAAGACATAGTAGAGATGAACAGGCTTTTCACCCTCGGCCTTGAGAACCTCGGCGACGAGCAGGCGCAGAAGCTTTACGGGCTCATGGCGCTTTATTCCGGCGAGGCAAAGGAGATGACTGCCAAGTCAGAGCAAGCCGAACTCATGGCAATGCTTGAAAACGGCACAGAAGGCATCACTGGCGCGGAACAGAGGCGCCTTGACGAGCTGAAAGAGGCGCACCCGCAGGTATACGAGGACTTCCTCAATGCCCAGTACGATTTCCTCAAGGAGAACATCACTGGCGTGAATCCAGTAATCGTTGATTCGGAAAAGGCTGACGAAATAAAAGAGCTCCAAAACCTCATGAAAATCCAGCAGGAGAGGGACCTCAACGGCGACGAGACCGCGCGCTTCCTTGAGCTCTACCCCAAATACGAGGACGAGATTGAGACAATACAGGCGAACATGTCATCCTCCGACAACTCCAAGGTCGAGGAAACAGACGAGGCGCGCCAGCTCTATGACGATTTTGTGAACGGAGAGGATGAGAGCAAGCTTGGCGGCTCAAAGGTCGTGGACTTCACTGTCCATCAGAGCACTGAAGGCAAGGACATAGAAGACGCGGTCGAGCACATCTCGAACCTTGACGACAACAGGGTCATAGACACGGGCGGCTTTACAGGCACTGCTTCAAAAGAGGCGCTCGATGATATTGGCATAGACGCGGATTCTCTCAAGTCCCAGCAGCCATACGAATGGTATGCAGTGGGCAATGAGCCGGAAGACGTAGTGCTCAAGAAATACCTTGATGACAATTTCGATTCCATCGCCACTGAAATCAACGGGATAAAAATGGTCCCGCACAGCAATGGCGCCATTTACATGAAAGGCGAGGACGGCAAGTGGCAGTACAAGTTCATAAACGAGCTTAGCACGGAAGACCAAAAACTCTTCTCCCAGGTCCCGGACGAGGACCGCTTCACCCCTTTCTTTGCAGGCGTGATAGACCAGAGCAAGTCAAGGAACGAGCAGGCAGAGCAATTGCTCTTCAATGAAATAAACACAAAGGGTTTCGGCGTTGTCACGGAGCTTGCCGGCAAGGACGTGGTGAAACTTACAAACGAGGACGGCGACGAAATCATAGCAGAGGAATACGCGCGGGGCCTGGGCAGCAAGGTAGTGTTCAGAATCCTTGACCCGAAGACCGGCGAGCCGTTCAAGGGCGAGGACGAAAAGGACGTCTTTTTCGTGGCGTCAAAGGTCGGCGAGAAAGGCGTGGAACTTGAGGTTTCAGACGAGCTGGGCAGGAAGGTCCCAACGGCCGACGGAACTGGCTATGAGCACGTGCGCATTTCACAAGCTACGGATTCCGGAACAGAGGCAACCCAGAAGCCCGTGGCCGACAGCCTTTACGAGCAGGCGTGGCAGGAACAGGCAGTCGTATACGCCGGCGTAACCCCGTCGGGCGCTGAAAAATACCAATTCTTCACTGAAAGCGGCGAAGTGTACGGCGAAAAAATGGGCGCAAGCTCCGCCGACCCGTCAAAAACAGTCTATCGCGAGATTGACAAGGACGGCAAGCCCGTGCTTGATGGCGGCAAGGAGAAATTCTTCGTCCTTGACTCGCTTGCCGGCATGGCGAACGGGCCAAAGCACGTAGTGCTCGCGCCATTCGACGCGGAGAAGAACACAATACTTCCGGGCGTTGCCAATCCGCAGCAAGACGAAATCACTGACGGACCAGCAACAGCGCAGGACGAGCAGCAGCCACTCTACAACTTCCAGCCTGAAGAGGAGGAGAGGGGCGCGTTTTCCAAGTTCATGCACAGCAAAACAGGCAAGTATGTAACTATCGGCGTAGTTGCAGTAGGCCTTACACTGGCAGGTTGGGGCCTGTTTGGCAACCGCGGCCCATCCAAGGACGTGGCAAGCAAGAACAAAGCCGACAGCACGCTTGTCCAGCAAAAGCCCGGCGATTCTTCGGGCATAAAGCTGCCCGGCTTATTCCCGCCTGGAGGCCAGAAAGACTCAACTGGGGTAGACACGAGCAAGAATAAGAGCGGCACTATCCCTGGCATACTCCCTGGCAATGGCGGCACTCAGAACCAAAACCCGTCCACTGGCAACAACAATGGCGGCACTCAGAACCAAAACCCGTCCACTGGCAACAACAATGGTGGCGCTCAGAACCAAAACCCGTCCACTGGCAACAACAATGGCGGCACTCAGAACCAAAACCCGTCCACTGGCAACAAACAGAACCCGATAACTACCTTGCCTGGCGGCAGGGCGCTTGGCTCTGACACAGTGGTTGTAAGCATGGACAGCACCGCCTATGCGAACCTCGCGGCGAAGGGCGGCCTGTGGGACCTGTCAAAATACGCAACTGCAACATACCTTGGCAAATACAACGTGACTGACAGCACAGGAAAGCCGGCCACAATGGATTCGCTCAAGGCAGGCGGCAAGTTCAACCAGGTAATATACCAGGTCGTGATGAAGAACACGGCGGTGAACAACCTCGGCAAGCGCGGCGACGGCACAATAACCAACTACGACCTGTGGAACGCGGGCCAGCTCGCAAACAAGCCGAACGTGGTCATATACGAGTGGGACGTCAAGACAGCGCTTGAGAAAATGGGCTACAAAACCGTTTCCATGAAGCAGCCGCAGCAGAATGTCAATGTGACGGGCGCAACGTCTGGCACCAATGTCTCCGGCGGCACGCAGACGCAGGTGACAGGCGGCACAAAGACCAATGTCTCGAACGCCACAATCACCCCTGACTCTTCCAAGACAGCGGTGAACAAAACAGCCGTAGATTCCCTGAAGCTGAAGAAGGAGGCAATAAACAAGTCGGTTCTTGACGGGCTCAACAAGAAGGCCGAAACCGACAGCAACAAGACGAAGGTTGCCTCGCCCGACAGCAACAAGGCGGGGAATCTTGAGTTCAACACCGACAAGGCAGCTTCCGACTCTGGCAAGGCGGCGCAAAACAAGAGCGTTGTCGACTCGCTCTTGCAGGAGATATACGCTCCTGCGGACAGCGACAGCGGCAAGGCAAAGTCGCCTGTTGACACCCTGAAAAACGACACCACAAAGGCGCCCGGCTTGAGCTCCTCGTCTTTCAAGAGGAGCCACAGGTCATACCAGCCCCTTGTGGACGACAGCCCGGCAAAGGCGATGATGGCGTCATTCGCCTCAATCGGCCTGACGTCTGCGCTCGTTTCCGAGAGGGAGAAGAAGCGCAGGCAGAAGAAGGAGGGCAAGGCGTAAGCCTCCCCCCGCCCCTTTTTTTCTTTTTGCATTTCTTCTTTTTCGCGCAGCCGGCAAGCGTTTAGCCTTCCGTTCCAGCCAAAGCCGATTGCTGATTATGCCCCTTTTCTTCCCTCGTTGGGAGCGGGTTTTGCAAAAGCCTTTTAATCCCTAACATGAATAATCCTATATGGGAATCTTTGTTTTTTGCCTAGCCAGCCTGCGCAAAATCGCGCGCCCTGATGTTTGTACAAGGTGAGCGCATGCCATCACGGATTGAAATCGGTTTCCTGCCGGGCACGACCGACGCGCGGGGCAAGTCCGCTCGCGGGCGCATCAGGTCCGACCTTGGAATCGAGATAGGCAATGTCCGCACCATAGACGTCTATACATTCAGTTCCGACTTTCCTCGCGAATCCCTGTCCAGGATAGCCGAAGGGGCGCTTTTGGACCCCATCGTGCAGGCGTATTCAATCTCCCTTGCCGATTCCCTCTCTCCGCTTGCCATGTCGCAGGCGTATAATGCCGGCGGGTTCTCATGGGCTATAGAGGTCGGCTTCCTGCCAGGCGTCACAGACAATGTCGGCAACACCGCCCGCGAGGCAGTCACGGACCTGCTCGGGGAAAGCGGCTTTTCAGCCCATCATTCAGTCCAATACCTCTTCTACGGCGAACTTTCGCAGGAACAGGCGAAAAAAATAGCGGAAAGCTACCTTTCAAACAGCCTCATAGAAAGCTATTCAATAAAGTCCGGGGAAGAATTCCTCGCGTCAAAGGGCTTCCAGCCATACGCGCCCATAGTCAAGCTCGCCCACTCCCCGCAGGTGTCGGAGTTCAACATCCGCAGGGGCATCCCGGCACTTCTTGCGGATTCGGACAAGATGGTCCTCGCGCTTTCGGGCAAGGAACTTGCGGCAATCAAGAAATATTTCTCGAGCCCCGGGACCGTGCAGGCAAGGCAACAGGCGGGCCTTGGAATCAATCCCACCGACGTCGAAATCGAGATGCTCGCGCAGACATGGTCGGAGCACTGCAAGCACAAGATTTTCAATGCCAGGATACGCTACACGGGCGCGGACGGCAAAACCCGCATCATAAATTCGCTTTTCAAGTCCTACATACGCAAAGCGACCGAGAAGATAATGAAAAGGGCCGGCAGGTATGTGTCGGTTTTCAAGGACAATGCAGGCATATTCAGCTTCACGCAGGATTACAACATTGCCGTGAAAGTCGAGACGCACAATGCGCCCTCCGCGCTCGACCCCTACGGCGGCGCCCTGACCGGCATTGTGGGCGTGAACAGGGACGTCTTGGGCGCAGGCATGGGCGCGCGCTTCATTTTCAACACCGACGTTTTCTGCTTTGCGTCGCCATATTATTCCGGCAAGCTCCCGCCAAAGGTCCTCCATCCCAAGAGGATTTTCGAGGGCGTGAGGAAAGGCGTTGAGCACGGCGGCAACACCACCGGCGTGCCCACTGTCAACGGCAGCATAGTGTTTGAGGACAGGTTCCTCGGCAGGCCTCTTGTCTATTGCGGCACTGGCGGCATAATGCCTGCCGTAGTGAACGGCAAGCCAAGCCACGTGAAGGAGGTCGCAGCCGGCGACGTGGCAGTCATGGTGGGCGGCAGGGTGGGAAAGGACGGCATACACGGCGCCACGTTCTCCTCCATGGAAATACACGAGGGTTCTCCCGCAACGGCCGTGCAGATAGGCGACCCGATAACCCAGAGGAAAATGTACGACATGCTCCTCTTTGCCCGCGACAAGGGGCTTTACAGGGCCATAACCGACAACGGCGCTGGCGGCCTGTCGTCATCCATTGGCGAGATGTCGCAGATGTCGGGCGGCTGCGTGGTCAACCTTGACAAGGTGCCGCTCAAATACCCGGGGCTTGACCCGTGGGAAATACTCGTTTCAGAATCCCAGGAAAGGATGACTGTGGCAGTTCCAAAAGAGAAGCTTTCGGAATTCCTCGGCCTTGCAAAACAAATGGAAGTCGAGGCAACGCCTGTGGGCGAATTCACGTCTTCGGGCTATTTCATAGCTATGTGGGGCGAAAGGCAGGTCGCAAACCTCGAAATGGGTTTCCTGCACGACGGTGTGCCGCAGATGAGGCTCGAGGCAAAGGCCCTGCCCGCGCAACAGGGCGCGCCTTCCCAGCCAACTGCCGCCCCGGAGCCGTTGGGCAAGGCATTGCATGCCATGCTAGGCAGGCTGAACATATGCTCGAAGGAATACGTTGTCAGGCAGTACGACCACGAGGTGCAGGGCACGTCCGTGGTCAAGCCGCTTGAAGGCGCCGCCAACGACGGCCCGTCTGACGCCGCAGTCCAGATGCCCGTGCCCGGGATAAAAAAAGGCATTGTGGTTTCAAACGGCATCTGCCCGAAATACTCCGACTATGGCGCATATGGCATGTCAGCCTGCGCATTTGACGAGGCTGTAAGGAACGCGGTTGCCACGGGGGCAGACCCGAAGACCCTCGCAATGCTTGACAATTTCTGCTGGCCAGACCCGATACAGTCGGAAAAGACACCGGACGGCGAGTACAAGCTTGGCGCCCTAGTGGACGCGTGCAGGGCGCTCTATGACTTTTCAATTGCTTACAAGGCCCCAATGATTTCAGGCAAGGACTCCATGAAAAACGATTTCAAAAGCCCGGAAGGCAAGATTTCAATCCCGCCGACTCTTCTCTACACCTGCGTCGCGGAAATCCCCGACGTCGCCCGCGCGTGCACAATGGACGCCAAGGCCGCAGGCGACATCGTTTACGTCCTTGGCATGACAGGCAAGGAGCTTGCAGGCTCGGAATATTATTCGCATCTTGGAATCAAGGGCGGCAAGGCGCCTGCCCCGGACGCTAAAACGTTCTATAAGATGTATTGCAAGCTGCACAAGGCCATAATGTCGGGCTTTGTGCGCTCGTGCCATGACTGCTCCGACGGCGGAATGGCCGTGGCGCTTGCGGAAACCGCGTTTGCAGGCGGATTCGGCGCAAGCATCGACATCTCAAAAATCCCCTGCGAACAGGGCATGAAAAACGACGAAATCCTGTTCTCCGAATCGCAGGGCAGGTTCATAATCACGGTGAGGGAGAAGGACACGGCAAGGCTTGAGAAAAAACTGGCAGGCTTCCCGCTTGCCCGCGTTGGCGCCATAAGCGAGGAGCCCGTGTTCAAGGTATCGGACTCGTCTGGCGCCGCAATAATAGAGGAGAACGTCAATTCATTGAAGGAGTCATGGAAAAAGACACTTGCGTGGTAATTCCGGGCATTTATTGTTTGTAGGCGTGTGTGAAATGGAAGGAAACGAGCAAAAGCCGCAAGTCCTGGTATTGTCGGGATTCGGCATAAACTGCGAAATAGAGACCGCCAGGGCGTTTGAAATGGCGGGCGCGAGCGCAAGCATTGTCCACGCCACAAAACTCCTTGCAGAGCCTTCCATGCTTTCAGGCTATTCCATACTCGCCCTGCCGGGCGGATTTTCATTCGGGGACGACCTCGGCTCGGGCAAGGTGCTTGGCAACAAGCTCAAGCACAAGATGTCGGCGCAAATGATGGACTTTGTGAGGGCAGGCAAGCTTGTGATGGGCATTTGCAACGGCTTCCAGGTGCTTGTGAAAATGGGCCTTCTCCCGGCGCTAGAAGGCGATTACCTTTCCCAGCAGGCCACAGTCACGTATAATGATTCGGGAAGGTTCGAGGACCGCTGGGTGTACCTGAAGGCTAACAAGGACTCCAAATGCGTTTTCACGAAGGGCCTTTCAGGAAGGCTTTACCTCCCTGTAAGGCACGGCGAAGGAAAATTCATCCCATCCTCCAGCGCTTCCCTTGAGAAAATGTTTGTCAACGGGCAGGTCGCGCTCCAATACACCGACGAAAACGGCAATTCCGCGGGCTATCCTTACAACCCCAACGGCTCAATCCAGAACATAGCGGGGATATGCGACCCTACGGGCAGGGTGTTTGGCATGATGCCGCATCCGGAAGCCTATCTTTTCAAGGAAAACCACCCGCGCTTTGCACGGGGCGGCAGGCTCGAGCCGCTCGGGCTCGAGATTTTCAAGAACGCTGTTGCCTACGCTTCTGGCAAGGCAAAGGGGCAGGTTTGATACTCATGGCAACTCAACTTCGCGAATCGTGCGGCATTGTCGGCATGTATTCCTTTGACAGGTCCGACGTCTCCTTCAGCCTCTTCTCCGGGCTCATAGCCGTCCAGCACAGGGGCCAGGACTCGGCAGGCATAGCCTCAAGCGACGGCTCTAAAATCAACATGATAAAAAACGTCGGGCTTGTGGCCGACGCCATCCCCGGCGAGTCGTACAAGCAGGCTGCCGGATTTGCAGGCATAGGCCACGTGCGCTATCCCACAATCGGCGTTTCTTTCGCGCAGGACGCGCAGCCAATGGTAAAGTCTTTCGGCAAGCTTTCCATCGCACTGGCGCACAATGGCAACATAGCTAATTACGGCACTTTGCGCGCGAGGTTCGAGAAGTCGCACGGGCTGAAGCTTGAGACCACCTGCGACACTGAACTCGTGCTCTGGCTTATCGGCACAGAACTTGAAAAGACAGGCGACATTTTCGCCGCCATCGGGAAATGCATGGGACTCCTCGACGGCTCGTATTCGATGGTCGCCGTCACGAACAGGGGGGAAATCATAGCGTTTCGCGACCCGCTTGCCATAAAGCCGCTTGTGTACGGCAAGACCCAAAAAGGCATTTTCTTCGCCTCCGAATCTGTGGCGCTTGACATCAACGGGTTCAAAATTGCAGGCGACCTGAAGCCCGGGGAAGTCATGGTCGTTTCCGAAAAGGGCGTCGAATCCAAGGTCGTCATGGCCGCGGAAAGGACGGCGCACTGCATGTTCGAATACGTTTATTTCGCCCGCCCCGACTCGGTGATGGACGGGAAGCTTGTCTATGACGTGCGCGTGGAGCTTGGGAAAAGGCTTGCGAAGCAGAAGCCCGCCAAGGCGGACATTATCGTGCCCGTGCCCGACACAGCCCGCGCGGCCGCAGAGGGGTACAGCGCGGCGTCCAAAATACCCGTGGTGGAAGGCCTGATAAAAAACCGCTACGTCGGCAGGACCTTCATCATGCCAAGCCAGGCAAAGCGGGAGGCGGCAATACGCCTCAAGCTAAACGCCATTTCAGGCAAGCTTGCAGGCAAGAAGGTCATACTCATAGACGACAGCATAGTGAGGGGCACCACCATGGGGCCGATAGTGAAGCTTGTCAAGGCCGCGGGCGCGAAGCAGGTGCACGTCAGGATAACCTGCCCGCCTATAATCTCGCCGTGCTTCTACGGCATCGACATACCCACCTACCGCGAGCTCGTGGCGACGCGCATGTCAGTAGAGGAAATATGCAAGTCCATAGGCGCAGACTCGCTTGACTACCTCACGGTCGGCAACCTCGTGGAATCCATCGGCATGCCGAAGGGCTCCCTCTGCCTCGGCTGCATAACGGACGATTACGTTACGGAGTTTGGCAGGAAAATATCGGCCAGGCTCAAGCTTGAAAAGGAATCCGACGTCGCAAGCCGCATGTGGGAGCAGGACGTCTGAAAGGCGCGCACGAATATAAGCGGGCGCGCCCAATATCTCTCGCGCTAAGGGTGTTTGTCTCATGGATAATTTCCTTCTTGTAGGTTCCGGCGGCCGCGAGCACGCCATAGCGCAGGCCCTCTGCGCCGGCTCGAAGGCGCGGCTTTACGTCGCAGCAAGCTCCAACAATCCGGGCATTGCGGCGCTGTGCATGAAGGCCGGCGGCGAAATGAAAGTAATGGACATACACAAGCCCGCACTGGTCGCGGAATTCGCGAGATGCCATTCAATATCGCTTGCCTTCTCGTCCCCCGACGCCACGCTGGAGGCGGGGGTTTCGGACAAGCTGATTTCGCTTGGCATACCTACGGCGTCGCCCACGCGCGCCGCCTCGAGGCTCGAGTGGGACAAGGCATTCGCCCGCAAGCTGATGAAAAAGTACGACGTCCCCGGGCAGATAAAATACGGGCATTTCAAGTCCGAGAAAAAGGCGTGCGAGTTCATAGACGCGCTCGGCGGCAACGTCGCAATAAAGCCCGTCGGCCTTACAGGCGGCAAGGGCGTGCGCATCTCGGGGATACACCTCCCCACGATCCAGGACTCCAAAAACTACGCCGCAGAAGTGATAAAATCCGCCATAGGCGGCAAGGGCGGCGTGGTGATAGAGGAAAAGCTCGACGGCGAGGAATTCACGCTCCAGGCGTTTTCAGACGGGACCAAGCTCTACGGCATGCCCCTTGTGCAGGACCACAAGCTCGCCTACGAGGGCGACACGGGCCCCAACACTGGCGGCATGGGCAGCTATTCAGATTCGAACCATCTTCTCCCGTTCCTTGGCGCGCACGATTATTTCGAGGGCATGCGCATAATGACACGGACGGTAAACGCGTTTTTCAAGGAGACGGGCGGCCATTTCCGCGGCGTCCTCTACGGCCAGTTCATGAAGACTGCCAACGGGCTTAAAGTCATAGAGTTCAACTCCCGCTTTGGCGACCCGGAGGCCATGAACGTCTTGTCGATTTTCAAAGGGGACTTGTATTCATCCCTTTACTCGCTTGCCCAGGGCAGCATGAAAATAGACGGGTTTTTCGAGAAAAAGGCCACTGTGTGCAAATACCTGGTGCCGGAAGGCTACCCTGTCAAATCCCTGACTGGGCAGAAACTCGCGGTTGACCTGCCAAACATCAGCGCCCACGGGGCCAAGGTATATTTCGCCTCTATCGAGGAAAAGGACGACGGCGAACTCTATACCCTCAGTTCCCGCACTATCGGGATTGTGGGGATAGCGGATACCATCAAGGAGGCGCAGGAGATTTCGGAGGCCGCCTGCGCCCACGTGAAAGGCCCGGTCTGGCACAGGAAGGACATAGGCACTGCGCAGCTCATACAAAAAAGGATTGAGCACGTGAAATCGTTTTCCGCCAGGCTCGCGCCTGCAAACCACGACGTCATCTGAGGATGCGCGCCAGCGCGCGCACTCCGGCATTCGATTGCCGCTTCTTCCCTATTTGTAGGCAAAGACAAGGTAGGCGGTGTGGACAAGCCCTATGTTTTCGGGCCGAAAGCCGCTCTCGCGCACGAGATAATTGCGCACAATGCATTCGACAGTGCGCGTTTCCCTGAAGCCTGCCTTGTTGCACTCCGCCACGAATTTCGCGACCTGCTCGGAGTGCGGCAGGTAACCGGCAAGCACTCCCGTCCCATTGAGCGCGTTGAATGCCATGCCGACAGCCTTTTCTGAATCGGCAAGGTCAAGGGTCACGAGGTCCACTTCTGTTTCCTCGATGCCGTCGAAAACGGACTTGTTTTTTATCTTGACGTTTTTCAAGCCTGATTTTTTCACGTTGTCCTCCGAAAGCTTTGCGAAATCCTCGCGCCATTCATAGCTTGTGACCGATTTCGCAATGTTTCCAAGCGCTATTGCGAGGAAGCCGCTGCCGGAACCCGCGTCTACCACCTCGGACTTCTTGCCAATGCCCGAATACGCCACTATCATGCCGAAATCCTTCGGTATTATCACTGCGGGCCCGCGCTTGAGCCCCTTGAAAATCCTTGGAAAAAATATGTCCATATAACAATCGTCTCCTGTTTTTTGCGTTTCATGCCAGCGCAGGGATTTCCCGCGCATGCTCCCCGCCAGTTCCTTCCTCGCCTGCGCCTTGGCCCTTCATCTTTTCCTTCAATGCCGCGGACTTTTCGCCAAAAGCCCACTTTGCAAGGGGCTCGAGGTGCACGATGTCCTCCGCATTATAGCGAATGAGCCTGTCAAGCGCAGCCTTGTCCCCGGAATACTCGTACCTGTTCCACATCCTGACAGCGTCGTATCCCGTCAGCCCCGCCATGTCGCCTTTGCGCTCCATGCCAAAGATGGTCTCGATTTTTTTCAGCCCGCCCGTTATCCCCAATGTCTTGAGCACGGGGCGCAAGTCCACGTGCAGGTGGTTGAAATTTATCATTGGATAGTGCTTTTTCAGGAAAGGGATGTCAAACGCCCTGCCATTGAAAGTCACAAGCACGGAATATTTCGGCAGGTCTGCGAAAAGCTCGTCCATATTGTCCCCATTGACGTACGTGTGGACGTCCTCCCCGTCGTAGATGCCCACCACCGTGACCTTTGAATACTGGGGGGACAGCCCGTTTGTCTCGATGTCCAGATAGCCTATCCTGCCGGGGAAATCGTAAAGCCCGCGCCACGCGTGCTCAAGCGGCAGCGTCCTTGAAAAAAAGGAATGGTCGCCGGAATCCAGCGATTCTATCGACTTTTCGGCCCACATGCCGATTTTTGAGGCGGCTCCGGAGCCCACTGCCTTTTCAAGCCGGGCGCCAGAGCAGTCGCCCCAGGAGAGTATGCCCGAAGACCATAGCGCCTGCTCTGTCCTCTCGCCTATGCCTTCCATGTGGACAAAAGTATTTTTCAACATCAAATCAGCTTGCCGATTTGTACGGCCGGAATGAAAATTATCCCCGGGAATCCCTGATTGCAGCGCCATTCAGGCCTTTGACCACGACGCCCTGAGTTCCTGTATTTTCTTTGCCACTGCCGGGTCGTTCAGCGCGATTATCTCCGCCGCGAGTATGCCGGAGTTTTTCGCGCCGTCTATTGCCACTGCCGCGACAGGCACGCCTGTCGGCATCTGCACTGCCGCAAGCAATGCATCAAGCCCGCCCACTTTCACTTCAAGGGGCACCGCTATCACCGGCTTTATCGTGTGCGCTGCCACGAACCCTGGTAGCGCGGCTGCAAGCCCCGCCATTGTGATGAACACCTGCGCCGTGCTCGATTCCACTATGGATATTACCTTCTTTGGCGTGCGGTGGGCGGAGGCTACCTCTATCGGCGCCTCGATGCCAAGCTCCGCAAGCTGCGCCTGCGCTTTTTGCGCGTGTTCCATGTCGGACTTGGAGCCGATTATTATCTGGACTTTTGCCATAATGTTCACCACTTTTTCGCATGATTCACAGGGCGCCGAACTTCTTGCCGGTTATTTTTTCATATGCCTCTATGTATTTCTTCGAGGTATTGGCTATTATCTCCGCGGGCAGGTGCGGCGCGGGCGGCGTCTTGTCCCAGCCCGTCGTTTCAAGATAGTCCCTGACATACTGCTTGTCAAATGAGGGCTGGTTCTTGCCGACCTCGTACTTGTCCGCAGGCCAGTATCTTGACGAGTCGGGCGTGAGCACCTCGTCAATCAGTATTATCTCGCCATCGTATTCGCCGAACTCGAACTTAGTGTCTGCAAGCATTATGCCGCGCGTCTGGGCGTACTCGCTTGCCTTCTTGTAAATGCCAATGCTCAGTTCCTTTATTTTCGCGGCCTTTTCCGCGCCCATGAGCTTTTCCACTTCCTCGAACGATATGTTCTGGTCATGCCCTGAAACCGCCTTCGTGGACGGGGTGAAGATTGGCTCGGGCAGCTTGCTTGAGTTCTTCAGCCCGGGCGGTAGTGGTATGCCGCAAACCCTGCCCGTAGCATTATAGTCCTTTAGCCCGGAGCCGGCAAGATACCCGCGCACCACGCATTCGACTGGCAGGGGCTTTGCCTTGACGACTGTCATCGACCTCCCCTTGAGGTATGCGGGGAGGCCTTCTGGCACCGTGTCAGTGACAAGGTGGTTCTTGACATGGGATTTGAGGTAATCGAACCAGAAAAGTGAAAGTTGCGTCAGGACTGCGCCCTTGTTCGGGATGCCTTCCGGGAAAACGCAGTCGAAAGCGGAGAGCCTGTCCGTTGCTATCATGAGCAGGTTGCCGCCAAGCTCGTATGTGTCGCGCACCTTGCCGCGCGAGTGCAGCTTGAGGCCGGGAAGTTCGGTTTTAGTAATGACGTCCATTCGTAAGCACCCCGCAAAAACAAATAGCGGATATAGTATGGTTGCGCAGGTTTTTATTAGGTTTTATAGGCGGCGGACAAAGCCCGGCTTCAGCCCTCAAATCCCATGAATTCTAGCGCATGCGGGCCTTGGGCGCGCCTTTCCATGCACGCTATCCGCCTGCCAAGCAGGGAATTCTTCTTCAGGCTCGCAACAGATTCGAGGGTTATGCCTTCCGGAAGCTCGCTTATCCCCAGGAATTTGAGCGCGCCTTCCCCTTCAAGCCTTATCTCCCCCTGGTCGGTCTGTACTGTCATGGCCTGCCCATCCGCGCTTATCCCCGTTATTTCGCAGGATTTGGCGTCTTGCGGGCTTTTCGGCATGAACACGAGCCTCGAATACTGGTTCACGTGGATTTCATTGTTCTTGAACAGGCAGTTCTGGCAGGAGACCTGCATCCCAAGCTCGAGCTTCTTGACCACTGTCGGGTCGTGCCACGCCACTACGCGCACCGAGCCTTCCGGCTGGGTGAGCTTGAAGGAGGACATGTACTGTTCCCTGCCGTTTCTCATGTAATAATAATCCGGGAAAATCTCGCTGACGATTCCCTTGACATTGACAAGCCCGTACTTGAGGCCCCTCACAGACGACATGGGCGCCTTTTGGGCTATCCTTACCTCGCAGCCGGCATAGCACGTTATCTCGCCGTTTCTAAACCCGCACCCGTCTATCTCTATCCTGTCGTTTATTGACAGCTCCTTTTCCGCGAGATTGGCCGCAGGCCCCCACATGGCTACAGTGGTGCTGTTCCCCTGCTTCTCGTCGCATATGACTATGCGCACGGACTTTGAAGCCTCGTCGTTGTTTGGCACGTAGGCGGGATACACCCTCTCGACAAACCCGGCGGTCTTGAAATTCCTGTCGCCCTTGCGTATGGCGCCAAGCGGGATTTCCCTTCTTTTTAACACTCCGAGCCGCGCGGCAAGCAATGTCGCGGCGGCGCTTTTGGGTATCAGGCCGTAGTGCTCGTCAATTACGGACTGCAGCTGCCCTTCTATCTCGCCTTCGGGCAGTTTTTCCTTTAGTGCAGAGAGTATTTCGGGGCTTATACCGCCTTGCTGGTTTTGCTCTTCTGGCATTTGCCTGCCTCTAAATCGTATTACTGCTATTTTGGCGGGTAAAGGTTAATTTTGATTCCTTCTTCCGCCCGGCAGCCCGGCCCGGGCAAAACACAGGTGGTTTTTTAATCAGTTTAGGGCATATATTATTCCGGCACAATAAGGGGGGTTCTTTTCATGGCCTATTCAAGAGCTTTAATCAGCGTATTCGACAAAAGGGGCATCGAGCAGTTCGCCAAGGGCCTGGCTGCCCGGGGCATAGAGATACTCTCAACCGGCGGCACGTCAAAGGCGCTGCAGGAGGCAGGCGTGCCTGTCAGGGACGTTTCCGATTTCACGGGCTTTCCGGAGCTTTTCAATGGCAGGGTTAAGACAATCCACCCGAAAATACACGGCGGCATACTCTACAGGCGCGACGTCAACGAGCACGTCATCAGCGCCAAAAAGCACGGGATTGAGCCGATTGACATAGTGGTAGTCAACCTCTACCCGTTTGCCAAGATTGCTTCCCAAACCGACTCCATACTGGAGGACATAATAGAGAACATAGACATAGGCGGCCCCGCACTGGTGCGCGCCGCAGCCAAGAACTACAACAACGTGCTTGTCATAACCGACCCGTCGGACTACGAATCCGCGCTCGAATACGTCAAATCCGGCTCCAATGACGTCGAATTCAGGAAATCCCTGATGATAAAGGCATTCGCCATGACAAGCGAATACGACTGGACAATCTCAAAGTTCTTCGGGCAGAAAAAGGAGGCGTTCCCGGAGTTTTTGGACTTCCATTACCAGAGGGCGTATCCCCTGCGCTATGGCGAGAACCCGCACCAGAAGGCGGTGGCGTACAAGCAGTGGGGCAAGCTCTCGATTTTCGACGCCAAGATTTATTCAGGCAAGCAGATGTCCTACAACAATTTCCTCGACGCGGACACCGCCCTTGCAATCATCAGGGAGTTCCAGGACGCAAAGGCAACCGTGATTGTCAAGCACAACAACCCGTGCGGCGGCGCGGCCGGCTCCACGCTTAAGGAGTCTTACGATCTCGCCTTCATGTCGGACCCAGGCTCGGCGTTCGGCTCGGTCATTGCTTTTTCCGATGTTGTCGACATTGAGACCGCAAACGCCATTGGCGACAGGTTCGTGGACGTGATACTCGCGCCCGGCTATGACTCGGACGCGCTATTGCGCCTCTCGGCAAAGCCCAACAGGCGCATACTCGACATATCCTACCTTTTCAAGCTCAACATGTCGGGGCAGAGGATTTACAGGCAGGTGGCAGGCGGCATACTCTACCAGGAGGCGGACCAGGTGGTCTACGACCCGTCCGCGGCTAAATGCGTCACAAAGCGCGCCCCGTCAAGCCACGAGCTCGACTCCATGTATTTCGGCACCAAATTTGTCAAGCATACCAAATCCAATGCCCTCGTATTCTCGACCGACAGGCAGTTGACAGGCGTGGGCGCGGGGCAGATGAGCAGGATAGACTCGTGCAAGCTTGCCATGTCGAAGGCAAAGCACGACGGGTTCGACCTGTCAAAATCAGTCATGTCCAGCGACGCGTACATCCCCTTCAGGGACGTGATTGACGAAATCGCGCCGCTTGGCGTCAAGGCGGTTGTCCAGCCCGGCGGCTCGATTCGCGACCAGGACGTGATTGACGCGTGCAATGAGTATGGCATTGCCATGCTTTTCACAGGCATAAGGCATTTCAGGCACTAAGGGGCCATCTCTCCGGCGCCCCATGCCTCCAAAAGCCTTATAAAGCCTTTTTGTGGATATTTATTGTAAAAAGTGATATTATGCGCATTTACGCAATCCTGCTGCTCGCCATGCTTGCCACGGCATCCTTTGCCGCCTATTCGCAGGCAATGGCAAGCCTGGTGGCATTTGACAACCAGCGCGTTTCATATGCGAACAGCCTCTCGGAATTCTACGCCATCCAAAACGGCGTGAAGAACCCGCAGGTCAATGCCAGCATGAACCGCTATTACTTCTATAACATAGACTCGAAATACAGGTTTTCAACTGAAAAGATTTCAGGCAACACGCGCTATGACGACAGCGTCGCAGACCAGGATACGAAAATCGTGCCCCAGGGCGAGTGGCAAAACGCCATATCCGGCTCGAGGCTCTACGCGACAAACAGCATAGCCGCTGGGCCGGACATGGCATCCGCGCGCGGTGAAATGCTTTACGCTTCCCGCGACTACGTCGCTGCGGCGGCTCAGGCAATGCTCGACTCGATAACGTTCGCCCGCGAGGGCCTGGCGCAGATGCCAGACACCACGGAAAAAATGCAGCTCGACTATGACCTGGCAAAATACCAGCAGACCTTTAGCTCAAGGATACCTCTTGTGAAGGCGTGCATCGACCCGGCAAGCATGATTTACTACGCAGCCCTTACAGGAAACGACATTGATTCCGCAAAGCCGGCAGTGAGAAAGGCGCTTGCGGCATACGCGCGCTTTGAGGCTTCAAACCTGAAGTCTGTAATGGAGGAGACAAGGCTTGGAACCCCGGGCAACATCCCGGACTTCTCGGATTCCTTCTCCGGCTTCAATGATTACGACACACTCAACGCGGTCAAGGCCGCGGTTGACGGCAGCGGGTATTGACAAAGGTGCCAAAAATGAGGAAAAACAACATCGCGCTCGCAATCGCATTCGCCCTCGTGGCTACTATGCTTGTGGCCATATCGGGCTGCACAGGCTCCCAGGACTCGCCAAAGCAGGTCTCAAGCCTTGTGGCAAACCAGATGGGCGCGTCCCTGTCGCCGCAGTATGAGGTTGTCGACGCGGCGTCCCAGGCGGGCACTCAGGCGCAGTATTCGGCTGCACAGGCAAATTACGAGAAAGTCTCTGCCCAGGCCGCAAAGGTGAGGGAAATAGTCGCCGTGGGCCAGGCCCTCGACATTGTCTCCGTGGACGATTTCAAGTCTTCGGTATTCAACAAGAATTCCTGATTTTCCATTTTTCTTCCAAGCCGGTTCTTCCCCAAGCCCGCTTCTTTCTATTTTGTCACCTTGCCTGCGGGGTGTAGAGAGGGGCAGAGCCCCTTCCTTTGATTTTGTCACCTTGCCTGCGGGGTGTAGAGAGGGGCAGAGCCCCTTCCTTTGATTTTGTCACCTTGCCTGCGGGGTGTAGAGAGGGGCAGAGCCCCTTCTTTTATATTAAGAATCTCATATCTATGCATAATGGCACAGTGATTCTCATGGTTGACGCACAGGACAAGGCTGAAAAAGACCCAAAGGACTCCAAGCCGGCAGAGCAGCAGGCCACAAAGCCGGAGAAAAAGCAGGAGCCTGAAAAAAAGCAGGATTCCAAGGACCAGCAGCCCAAGCCGGAGCCAAAACAGGCTCCTGCCATAAAGCCAGACCCTGCGCAGGAAAAGCTCCTGCAGGGCGTGAAAAAGGCTGGCATGAAAGGGGACGTGAAAAAGCTCGACAGGCTCATAGACGCCCTGCGCAGGCGCTCCGGGCGCATAGAGGCTGCCAAGAGCGCAAAGCCCGCCGCCCCGCCAAAACCCGCAACCCAGCCCTCAAGCATTGTCCAGATACGGGACATTAGCATAGTGCTTGACACCTATGACGACATTTTCTCGGACTTTGACCCGCGGCCGTACTCCAAGCGCGCCCTCTCGGACGACTTTCTCAAGGAGATACGCGCGCGCTACCGGGAGAGCAGGACCGGCAGGTTCGAGGTCCAATTCATCCTACCAGCCAAGATGCGCGACCAGAAAATCGAAACAATCGTCAAAAAGCGCCTTCGCGAGTATTTCGCTTTTGACGGCAAGTCTCTTGGCGATTCGCTCCACAGGCGCAGGATAAGGGGCCTTGTCTACACGGGCGTAGGCGCGGCCCTTCTTGCCGCCCAGACTGCCCTGACCACTTCATTCGGCTTCCCCCTCGCTAATTCGGAGCTTTTCGCCATACTCCTGGTGCCTGCCGGCTGGTATGGCGTATGGGAGGGCATAGGCCTTATCATAGAGACGCCAAACGAGATGGGCACCAACATCGCGCTTGCGCTGAAATTCGAAAAGGCGGATTACACTTTCATATCGCAGGAAGAGGCGGACAGGCTGGCTATTGAGCTTGGTCAGGCAGCCCAGAAATGATTCGGGCGAGGCATTCTATTTCCTCGCATTTGTTCATCTCGCGCCTAATCGCTGCCCCTCCTTTTATGCCGCGCGTCAGCTCTGTTGCGAATATGCGCGCATATGAGACTTCGGCAATGCCGTATTCCTTGGCATGGGCGCAGTATTTTGCAAACATCCGCTTTTTTGCCTCATTGCCGCCATGGCCGGCAGGGATGGCGCCTTTGCATTCTGCGAATATGGCGGGGTTTTCAATCGCCCGCCTGCCAATCATCACGCCTGCCGCGCCGCTTTGCTCCAGGGCAGTTTTGGCGTCCTGCGGGCTGCGTATGTCCCCATTGCACAGCACGTATAGCCCGCACGCACCGACAGCCTTTTTCACTGTGCCCCATTTGGCCCTGCCTGAATATCCTTGCGAGGCAGTGCGCGCGTGGACCGTGAGCATGCCAGCCCCGCCTTTCTCTACTGCGCGGGCTATGCCCTCTATCTTGTCGCTTGAGAGGCCGAGCCTGGCCTTGCAGCTTATAGGTATGCCGCTTGCGGCGTTTGCGGCTGACACTATCTTTTCTATTGTTTCCGGGCTTTGAAGCAGGTATGCGCCTGATTTTGAGCGCAGGATGTTTTTTGACGGGCAGCCAAGGTTTATGTCATAAAAGTCAGGGTACGTCTGCCCGGTTTCCCTCAATGCCTCGAGCTCCTTTATGGCCTGCCTGACGGAGTCCTCGTCCGGGCCCATTATCTGGATTGCGCATGGGCTCTCGCCCGCAAGCACGCGCGCCATATCGGCCGTCCTGGCATTCTCGTGAGCTATCGCGTGGGAAGAGACCATTTCCGTGAATGTCATGTCAGCCCCGCCTTCCCTGCAAACAAGCCTGAAAGGTATGTTTGTCACGTTTGCCATTGGGGAGAGCGCGAAAACAGGCTCCGACTTGAATATTTGGTCAAACTCCATAGCCTAAATCAGCCCCGCATGAAAATAAAATAAGAAGGGTTTGAAGGGTCCCCCGCCCTTTCCTTGCCGCCTTGCCGGCCGTATTCAGTATTCAATATGCGTTATGCCGCTTTCATGCGGGTATGTCCCGTAGTTTGGCAGGACTGCAACATTGTCCTTTTTCTTCGCAGTCTCGCCCTTGCCAGCCTCTTTTGACCTGTTTATAGTTTCAGGGCATGTAATTATCAGCTTTTCAATAGTCCTGGGGATTTTTATCAGCTCCAGCCCGCCTTCAAAGGCAAACGGCACCCGCTTGTTGCCTTTCCCATTTACTACTCCGTTGGGGTCGCCTTGCATCAATACCTTGCCGCCGACCACGCTCTTGCCATTATTTCCAGCCACGCAGATCGCCTCTCTAAACTGGTTAGACTGTTGAGTGGGTATTGGGTTTCAATAGGTTTTTAAAAGCCGTATATAACTTCGTCTTTTGCCGTAGTTTATTGGGGAAAGCGGCTCAAAAAGCCGGAATTTCGCCTGGTTGCATTGGCGGCAGGGCCTTATGCATAGTCGACTTTGCTCCTGTTTATCTTGACTATGTCCTCTACCTGGATGCCCATCTTGGCGACAATGTTTCGCTTCCTCACAAGGCTCTCGCGCTCGTCAATGGTATGCCCGGAAGTCTCAAATTCATAGACAAACGTGGCCAGGCCTGCAACGTGCCTGCCTTTGACTTCTTTCAAGGATGATATGTTGGACGACATGCAAACCGCCTGCCTGTTTTTTTTGCCAGCGCCGCGCGGAACCTTTCCAGTGCGCAGCCGGGTTTTTCTATGGCTGCAAAATGTTTTTAAAAGCCGTAGTCAAGTCCGTCCATTGGCGTAATATTTGAGCCAAAAAGTAGCAATTCCGGGCGATTTTTGCATTCTGCGCTCTGGAAAATCAGCTATATCTTATTGGAAATCCTTTTTGGACAAATCGGCAAGCGCAACTGCCTTTTGCTTTCCGGTCTTGAGGTCCTTGATTGAAACAGAGGCTTCCTTCTCTTCCTTGTCCCCTATTATCGCAACGTGGGAAAAGCCCGCCTTTGAGGCGTATTCGAGTTGTTTTGGGAACTTGCGGCCCATCAGGTCTATTGCCGCAGGTATCCCAAGCTCCCTAATCTTAGCCGCAGCCTTGACGGCAAAGCCAGAGTTCTTTGCGTCCATGCACGCGACAAAGGCCTTCATGGAGTGGGATTCGTGCAGGAATTTCGGCTTTACCTCTCCTGATTCGATGAGCGCGAAAATCCTCTCAAAGCCGAGGGAAATGCCTACTGCGGGGTTCGGCTTGCCGTATGTGCCAATCAGGCTGTCATACCTGCCGCCGCCTGAAACAGAGCCTATCTTGTCCGATGCGGAAATCTCGAACACTGCGCCCGTGTAATAATCGAGCCCGCGCACAAGCGACATGTCAAGCACCGGCTCTATGCCAAACGCCTTGCAGCCGTCAAGTATCTCGACAAGGTTTGAAATCCCTTCAAGCCCGGCTTCCTGGCAATGCGCTGACACCTGCTTGTTGCCCTTCAGGGAAATGAATTCCATTATTTTCCCGGCAGACCCGGCGCCGAACTCCGCGGCAAGCATTGCCTCCATGTCTTTTTCAGATACCTTGCCCTGCTTGTCCATTATGCGCATCGCCTTCCTCTGTTTTGCCTCATCTTTAATGCCTGCGCTTTCAAGGAAGGAGTCTATAAGGACGCGGGAATTGAGCCTGATTTCAAATTTCTCAAAGCCTATCGCCTTGAGGCATTCGGACGCGCAGGCAAGAAGCTCGGCCTCGCACATGGGGGAAGGGGAGCCGACTATGTCTATGTCGGCCTGTATGAATTCGCGAAGCCTCCCTTTCTGCGGCTCCTCGCGCCTCCACACCTTGGCAAGGGCGTACCTCTTGAAAGGCGGCGTAATCTGCGTGTTTGCGGCAAAGCGCGACATGGGCACTGTCAGGTCGAAGCGCAGCCCCATTTTTGACTCTTCAATCCTGAAAATCTGGCCCTCAATCTCGTCCCCTCCCTTCTTGGAAAGGGTGTCGAGGCTCTCTATAGCAGGCGTGTCAAGGGGCATGAAGCCGTATAGCCTGAACTTTGCCGCTATTGCCTGGAGAAGCGCCTCGCGCATCTCCATCTGCGGCCCTGAATAGTCGCGCATTCCCTTGGGGGTTGCAAAATCCAAGCAAAGACACCTTGTGCATGATTCAGGCTTGCGCGCCTTATTTTGCAAGCGAGTCCTCTATCCACTTCTTCATGGCTTCCTTTGGCGCAGCGCCGGTCTTTTGCGCTACAGCCTTGCCATCCTTGAATATGATTACCGTTGGTATGCTCATTATGCCGAATTCGCTTGCAAGCTCGCCTTCCGCGTCAACGTCTACCTTGGCGAATTTCAGCTTGCCCGCCATCTCTTCCGAGAGCTGGTCTATTATGGGGGAGAGCATCCTGCACGGGCCGCACCAGGCTGCCCAGAAGTCCACTAGCGTATATCCCTTTGCAATCTCTTTCTTGAAGTCGGCTGATTTCAATTCGGTCACCATGCAAAACACCTCGCAATGAGTAGAAAGTGCCAGAATAAGGATAACTAATCTTTTTAATTATAGTCGGCTTTTTGCCAAGGGTCCAAAAAAAACGGGAAAAAAGAAAGGGCAGGGGAAGGCGAGAAGAAAAAAAGAAGGGAAGGGCGGCTCAAAGCACGCCGAAATACCTCTCCTTTTCCCACGGGGTTACCTGCGTCCTGTACCCGTCAAAGTCCTTCTTGAACACAGTTAGCAGCCTTTCCGAAACATGCTCCCCAAGCGCCTCCCTTATCGCCTTGTCAGCGGCGAATTCGGCAGCCGCCTCATCAAGGGAGCCAGGCAGGTTCTTTATGCCGAGGTTCCTGCGCTTGTCCTCCTCATAGCCGTATACCCTCTCCTCGACCGGCTTTGGCGGCTCGAGCTTTCGCTCAATGCCGTCAAGCCCCGCGGCAAGCATTGCCGCGAATGCAAGATACGGGTTGCACGAAGGGTCAGGGAACCTGCACTCTATCCTTGTGCCCTTTTCCCTGCCAATCAGGTTCCTCGGGATTCTTATGAGCGCGGAGCGGTTTATCCTGCCCCAGCAGACATAAACCGGCGCCTCATAGCCGGGAACCAGCCTCTTGTAAGAGTTCACTGTCGGGTTCGTGATTGCCGCCAGCCCCTTTGCATGCTCTAGTATGCCTGCCATGAAATGCTTTGCGGTCGCGGACAGCCAGTACGGGTCGCTGCCGTCGTAGAACAGGTTTTTCGAGCCTGACCAGAGCGACTGGTGCACGTGCATCCCCGAACCGTTTATTCCAAACACGGGCTTTGGCATGAAGGACGCGAAAAGCCCGTATTTTTTTGAGAGCGCCTTCACTGTTGTCTTGTACGTGAGCACGGCGTCGGCAATGGGGAGCGCGTTGCCGTATGTGAAGTCTATCTCGTGCTGGCCCTGCGCCACCTCGTGGTGGGACTTCTCAATCTTCATCCCCATTTTCTCGAGTGCTGGAACAATCTCCTGCCTCAGCTCCACCGCCTCGTCGCGCGTGGCAAGGTCGAAGTATCCTGCGTTGTCGTGGACCTGCGCCTCTGGCGCGCCTGCCCCGTTGGTCTGGTTCTTGAAAAGGAAGAACTCGAGTTCGGGCCCTACCTTGTATTCAAAGCCAAGCTTTGCCGCCCGCTCGAGCTGGCGTCTTAGCACGCGCCGCGGGTCGCCCTCAAACGGCGTCTTCTCGTCCACGTACACGTCGCAAATAACCCGCGCCGTCTTGTTCCCGGTCCATGGCATTGGCGCCCATGTGGAGGGGTCGGGCACCAGGAACATGTCTGATTCCGCAATCCTTGCGAATCCCTCTATCGAGGAGCCGTCGAACCAAGTGCCGTCGTTTAGAGTGTCCTCGAGCCTTTCGACGGTTATCTCGCACATCTTAGGGCTGCCAAGCAGGTCCACGAACTCGAGGTCTACGAACTGGACCCCCTTTTTCTTCGCGTCGTCGAGTATCCTTTCTATTTCAGTTTTGGGTATTTTGCCAAGCATGTCCACAACCTCCTCAATGGGTTGTGGGTTTGGAATCACTCTTATATATAATTGACCGTCATTTTTCTGGATAAAAAAACAATATTTTATAAAATCCTTTGTTCATATGTCTAATATCTGTGCATATTTTTGCGCTTAAGGTGGATAAATGACCGACAAGACCGACGACGAAATAATTTCGGAGCTTTCCCACAACTGCAGGCTCTCATCGCGGCAGCTTGCCCGCAAGCTCGGGATACACCCCACAACGCTCATAAGCAGGATGAAGCGGCTTGAGAAATCCGGCGTGATAAAGGGCTATGGGGCCAAGCTGGACCTCTCCGCGCTAGGCTATGACTTCATGGGCATTGTCCAGGTGAAAATCGCTAAGGGCAAGCTCATCGAAACCCAGGAGAAAATCAGCAAGCTCAAGGGCGTGGTGGCTGTTTACGACATCACGGGCGAGTACGACAGCGTTGCCATAATAGCAGCCAAGTCCAGGGAGCGCTTTTCAAGCCTTATCAAGTCGTTTTCCCACATCCCTTTTGTGGAACACACCAACACGCAGGTAATACTCAACATTGTCAAGGCGAGCCATGATTTTGAGGCGGCCTGACCTTTTTTTGCAGCTATGCCGCCGGCAGCCCGCTTTTTGCGGGTTTTGCCCCGGATGTAATTTTTACATGCTTGTCAATAAGTTTAAATACCCATAATGTCGCAATTATTGTATAATTGTGATATGTCGCGCAGGCTCCTTTTGATTTTCCAACCTAGCCTGTGCGGCAGCAAAAAAGGGCATTAGCCATGAACCTGATAGTCAACGGCCTGGGCACTGACAACAAGTCGGGCACCAGGGCCATTAATGCGATTTCCTCCGGCAAGGGCTCCGGGCTTGCGGGCGGGGGCAACCGCTTCGTCAGTTTGGACCTTTTCATTGAAAAGCTCGCCAAGTCCAACAAGCTCGGCTTCCTGCTTGAAAAACACACCAAGCCTGTCGATCTCAAGCGCCTTCTCCTCGCCTCCCTCCACGACGAATGGGAATTGAAGAAGCGCAGCAAGAACGAGGAGAACAACAAGATAGCCGAGTCAAAGGGCATTGCGCTTGCGGAGCGCGTTTTCAGCTTCCTCGAGGAATACTACGGGGGCCAGTACAGGAGAAACGGCACCACGCCGGCGGTCTGCCATCCGCTTTCAGTGGCTCTTGGGATATCCAGGCTTGGCTGCAGCTTTGAGACTGTGATAACCGCGCTCCTGCACGACGTAATCGAGGACAAGCACATGGCCGTGAAGCGCGCAGATTTCGAGAACCTGCTTGGCGAAAAGCTTGGCAAGCGCGTTTACGAGAACGTCAAGCTCCTCTCACGCAAGAAGAGCATGAACTACGACACATACATGGACAAGATAACCAGCTCCAGGAAACTGGACGTCATGCTCGTAAAGGTCATAGACACAATAGAAAACCTCAAGTCCATCAGCTACACTGACATACTCCTCTCGGCAATAAGCTCCAACGAGCCTGCGGATGCGCTGCGGATACTTTCAAGGAACCAGTTCGTCATGTCGGAAATCGATAAAATGAGGAATGCGAAGGCAGACATAAGCGATGTCCACATCCTCAACACTCTTTCAAGCCTTTTAATGGAGAAAAAGACCTCAAGCGTCGACAAGGCCCTCGCGCACATAGAAATCTGGAAAAAAGTCAATTCAGACCTTTACCTGCTCATAGTCGGGCTCATAAAGGACGCCAACCCACCGGAAAAATATCTCAAGCGGCTGGAAGGCTTCCTCTACCCGTCAACGCGCACAGTGGGTTACCTTGACGCGGGCTACGCAGACCTGACATGGCGCGGGGAACTCAACAGGTCCCTTTTCTGGCTCTTGCCGGACGAGGGGATACCAAAACACCCAGACTATGACTTCGGCGACCTGCCAGACCAGGGTTTCCCCGTAATAACCATATACGACCCTTCCCAGTACCAAAACGCCAAATACGCGCACGACACCATAGAAATCGAAATACCCATGCGCGCAGTGGAGCGCGTAGAGGCGGAAGGAATGCTTGACGCTTATTTCCCCTTCATGGGCAGCAAATGGAAGCGCGCCAAAAGCGTCCTTCCCTCGGGGCTTGAATGCAGCGCCATATACAGGGCCAAGAGGCAGAGCCCCTCGGACAACGCGCTTTTCCTCTACGCGGTAAAGCAACTTTCCCACGACCTTTTCTACGCGGAGCAGCAAAAAATAATAATGGAGCTTTTGGGCAAGAGCAACTACAACATTGCCAAAAGCCTTTCAGCCAAGAAGCCTGAAATGCCCGAAAATGACTAGGCTAAGCGAGTCCCGTCTCCTGCCTTGGAACCATGCCCGCGTTCCGGTCTTATTTTTAACCTGATGCCCTCATAGCATAAACATGCGACCAGGAACAGGAAAGGGGCATTTCGCCCAGCTTGCCATATTCGCGCTTGCAGCAATAGCAATGCTTTTCATGCTGGGCTGCGCATCTATATCAGGCAACACGGCAAGCCAGATTGCCCCGGAAATCAATGGCTCTATGAACAGCAGCCAGAACATTACTGCGCCTGCAAACGCCACGGGCCCGGCCATGGCAAATTCAACGGCGAATGATTCGGCAAACGTGTCGAACTCTTGCGCCACGTGGCACATAAAGGACTGCCCGGACGGAGGCTCGAGCTACACCATCTCGTGCACCGACGGCTATTCGAAATCAGTCCTCTGCCCCTCGAACCAGTACGGCCGCGACCTGACGGGCATACCTTCAAGCCTGCTCTACCTCTCAAATTTCAAGTGCTACTGGAACATACGCGACGCATATCCCTATGGCCCCATACTCGACCCGTTTGTGATATGCAAGTCGGACACTATAGGCTGGGAAGAGTCGTGCACATGCGCCCAGCAGATACAGGAATACGTCAGCGAGTGGGGCTTCCCATCCTGAAAAAAGCGCGCCCCCGCCTTTGGCTTCGCTGCCTTCCTAATCCTCGTCTTCGAATGCGAACGGGTCCTTCCCCTTGGTATAGTCTTCCGGGAACACCCTGTTATACACGGTCCAGACAAGAAGTGCGGACAACAGGGCGCCAAGCAGCAGCACAGGGACATAATTCGCTATGCTTATTACCTGCCTCGCCTCTACGATGGGCACTGTCAGGTCGACATTTATCTTCCCGCCCTGGGCGCTTTGTGGGCCGCTTTGCTGGCCTGTCGTGCCGCCCTGGCCCGAAGAGGCCTGCCCTGTGCCTGTGGAAGTGCCTGATTGCGCGGGGTTCTGGTATGCCTGCCCCTGCGACCCCTGCTGCGTCTGCCCGGATTCCGCCGGCTTTGAGGGCGTGATGTCGGTCGACGCCGCCTGCTTTATCGCTATGTCCTCGCTTAGCAGCTTCGTGTCTGAAAGCTTTGGAGTAAGCAGCATGCCCGTCTCGAACTTGTCGCCTGGGAGCAGGGTGGATATCGTCCATGCCGGCAGCGCGCCTGCGGATGTAACCTGCGCTGTTTCAGGCTCCGTGAGGTAGCGCAATCCTCCGGCGGCCGAGGCATAGGAGCTTGGGACGGATATCGAGAACACTATGTTCGAGAACGATATCGTGCCAGTGTTTTCTACCACGAACACCGCGGTGGTGCTGGAATCCGTCGACGAGAAAGTCCTTGTAATGGTGATTTCCCCCGAGCCGAACTGCTTGCGCGTCTTTTCAGTCACTGTGTCTATCTTGAGCTTTGAGGGCGTGCTGTAGCCCACCGGCTCGGGCGCTACGTATATTGGCGAGGTGCCGGATATCTCGCTTTCGAACTGGCTCGGGTTCCCTGCAAGGTCATAGGCTATTATCGCGAAGTGTATGTCTGGCCCGTCGTTTCCAAGCGCCTTGGCAAATGATGCCTGCCCGGCCCCAAGCGTGGCTATCGGCGCCTTGCCCTCGAGCCCGATTATCGGGTCCAGGGAATAGTATATGTCGTATTTCATTATGCTGCTCTGGTTGTCGCCTGACCAGTTGAGTATGGCGTGGGTCGAGTTGAACGAGAGCGTGACGTTGGGCTGCCTTGGCGGGGTGAATATCGTGGTGAAATTGAAAACGGCCCGCGCAGTGTTGTTGAGCGAGTCGGATGCGTTCGCCGTGACCTCGAAATACCCCTCGGAGAGGTCGGATTGCGGCGAATATTCGAGCGAGCAGGCCGACTGGTTTGCGCTCGCGTTAACGCGTATGCCGTTTATCTCCAGCCATGAGCCGCCCATGTCGCAGCCGGAATGCGCGTCCTGCGCGCTTATCCTTATCTCGGGCCTCTTTTCATTGGTATAGCCGCCAGCCTGCGGGCTGGCAAGCGAGATTGCCGGGCCCGTCGAATCCCTTGTGGCGTTGACGCTTGTAATGTTGGAGGAGATGTTTTTCGCGCTGAAACCCTGCGCGTATATGGCATTGTTGCCTTCCGCGAGCTGGAGCACGGCGGGGAATGTGCCGTTGCCCTGCACTGCCGTCTTGTTGGGGTACTTGTCGCTCCAGAACTTCATTCCTGTGGCGTTCGCGCTTGTAATGTTGAACTGCACTGACTGTTGCCTGGTAATGTTAGGGACGCCTGCGAAAACAGGGTCGGAAGGCACTGTGGTGTTGTATTCAACTGTGAAATTGGAAGAAGTGCCATTGACGCCCGTGGCGCTTGCTATGTTGATGGCAAAGGCGTTTTTGCCCGGGTTTGCAAGCGTTATGTTGAAGTGGGCCACTCCAAGCGGGCCAGTGCGCCCGGAATATGCCGAGCCATTGGCCGACACTACCGTGATTGCCGAGTACGGAGTGGCATTGGCGCTTATCTGCAGCCTGCTGTCAGGCCACGCAACAGGCGCGTCCAGCTGCGCGATCTGCGGCACCGACGCGTCGGAATAAATGAAAATCGACTGGACGACCTCGCCAAAGGGCGTCTGGACAAACGCGCTCACGTTGTGGTATCCAGTCCCAAGCCCTGAAATTGTGGCGTTCCCTGTGGAATTCCCCGCGCCAGATTCGGCCCCGTCCACCTCTATCCTCTCAAGGCTTGCCCCCTGCCCGAGCCCAATGGAGATTATGGCGCTGTCGCCTCCAGCATATTTGCTTGCTGCGCGAAGTGAAATGCCCGGGGCGAGCGGATTGGCGCTGAAGCTGAAATTCGCGCTTCCGGCGTTGCCGGCGGCGTCCGTGCAGGATATTGTCCCGCCGTGCGCGCCCGAATTCGCCGTTCCAAGGCTTGCCGACGCGGGCTTTTTCCCGTAAACCGCAAGGGACGCGGAAGTGCCGTAATCCGCGGAAACCTGGCACGACAATGCGTCTGAATAATCATCGGACGCGTCGAACTCTATCTCCGGCGCAGACTGGTAAAGCCCCCCTGTCGGCGAGAGGACCGTGACGTTTGGCGGCGTGTTGTCAATCACTATGCCAAGCGCCTTGCTTTCAGCCGACCTGCCGTTCTCCCCAAAGCACAGCGCGCTTGCCTCGTGCACGCCGCTTTGCGATTCAGGCAGGGTGTAATCGTATTGCCCGTTTGCAGGGTATGTGTCGTTAGATACGTCCGAGTCGAATTTCATCCTGCAATACGTCGCATTGGCGGAATTTATCATGAGCGTTATGCTCTCCCCTGGCTGGAGCGCTACTTGCCCGCCCTCGAAAGCAAAGCTCGTTATGGCGGGCGTGGAATTGTCGAAAGTGAAATTTACGGATTGCGGCTGTGCGGCGTTCCCAGCAAAATCCGAGCATGAAACCGCCACGGAGTCGTTCCCGGAAGCCCCAAGCAGGTCCATGTCGAAGCTGAAGCTGGCATTCACCGTGGCGTTCCCCGGGCCCGAGCTGAAGAACAGGTAGGGCGTAGCGTTCGGGTATTGCTCTGTTGCTGTGCACGACGCCAGCCCGAAATTGTCCTGCGCCGAGGCGTTTATGGACACCCTGTGCGGCAATGTCTTTGCAATGCCGTTTTGCATTCCCGCCTGCACCTGCGGCGCTGTCATGTCGAGCACCACCGTGGAGTTGAGCACCTGCCCGAGGTTGCCGTACTCGTCCTGGCACTGGGCGAACACGGTCTTCCCGCCCTCTCCGCCGCCAAGCCATACGCCCGCCTCCATGCCCATTGCCGGGAGCACCCGCAATTCCTGGGACGTCCCGAACGCGCACTTGAGCATTGAATCCCCTGACGCGGCGCTGAAATTCGCCTCCGGGTAATTCACGAACCCGCCGCTTTGCGCGCTTATCGTATAGTTCGGCGCGCCATTGAAAACAGCAAAGCCGGTGCCAAAGGCGGCAGACGCGTTGCCCCTTGCGCACTGGACGTCAGCGAAATACTGCCCGTTTTCCAGGCCTTCGAAATTGCATTCGTAATACGGCCCGAGCATCCTGCACCCGCCGGAAGGCTGGACCGGCTTTGTCTGCGGGCTTGTCATGACCGCGCTCCCAAAACTGCAGTTGGCGCCGCTTCCCGCGACGAACACCAGCGTGGCATTCCCAAGCGAGGTCAAATTCGCCTGTTTTGAAAGGACAGCTATCCTGTTCCCGTACTGCCCTACGTAGTATGGCCTTGGCGAGAATTCGAGCACGCCCTGCCCGCGCGCGTCAAACGAATCCGCCACCACCGCAAGCCCGTACTGGCTTGACGCGTCCGAGCCGTTGGCATAAGTTACGGTTATCGTGTAATTGCCCTGCGCATTTGGGATTATTGTCTTCTCCATTGTGTTTATCCTGTCTGGCGCGGCCTTCCCGTTCGGGTAATATTTGACGCCCTGCGAGTCCGTAACGAGCAGGTCGAGGTCGTTTACAAGCGTGGAATTCGCAAGAGTGGATGCCGGCACGTCCGTCCACGCGAGGGCCACCGAGAGCTGGCTCGCCGTGCCTATCGTTATCCCGTATTCGTCGGCCTGCCCTATCGCAAGCCCGCCGGGCCGCGCCCGGTATATCTGGATTGCCTTCGTGCCGCTTACAATGTCCTTTAGGTTGGGCTTGCCCCATCCCTGGTCCGCGTCGGGGGAATATTTGGGAGCGCTGCCTATCTTGTCCGCAAGGGCGCCAAGTGCGGCGCGCATTATGGCGGAGCTTGGGCTTGTGAGATTGCTGTTCGCGGTTATGTATTCCCTCAACACAGCAGCTGTCCCAGCAAGTGCGGGGGTCGCCATGGAGGTGCCGCCGTTGAAAACGTAATACTGGTCATAGCTCCCCCAGAACGTCGCGCTTGATAGGGAAGACTTGGTCGACAGGAGCATGGAGCCGGGGGCGACAAAATCCGGCTTCACCCTGCCGTCTGCCGCGGGCCCCCTGCTGGAATATGGTGCTATTTTTTGCGGGTCATAGCCCGGCCTTGCGTTCTCGCTTGCGCCGGCGCAAATCGCGTTTTTGGCAGTGCATGGCGAATTTACGGAGCCTGCCGTGCCGTCGTTGCCCGCAGCGAACACCAGAAGCGCGTCAGGGTTGTCATAGGCGAACCTGTCCGCTGACTGGGAGTCGAAAGTATATGCGCCCATTGCCTGGGAGCCCCAGCTCGAAGAGAAAATCCTCGCGCCCTGCACGTACGTCTGGTTGAACAGGTCGTATATGTCAAGCGGTATGCCGCCAAGCCCGCCGTCGTAGTCCATCACTGACTGGAAATATATGCCCGCGTTTGGAGCGAAGCCGGTTATTGAGCCGCCGGAGTCATACCCTGTCCCGACAAGCGTGCCTGCCACGTGCGTGCCGTGCCCGTGCGTGTCCGACGCGTTGCCCTCCCTGCCAAGCGCGAAAATAGCGTAAGTCCTGTTCCTCAGGTCGAGGTGCAGCGTCTGCAGGTCGCCCGTGTCAAGGCCAGTGTCGGCTACAGAGATGACCTGCCCGAGCCCTGCGAGGCTTTTCTCCTTCGCGTCTGACACCCCGGTGAGCGCCTGGGCGTAGTTGTTGGATATCGACCTTGGAAGGTTTTCCTCTGCCCACTTGACTTCCTTGAAGGAGAGCAATGTGCCAAGCTTTGCCGAATCTATAGTTGCTATCACCGCGGTTTGCGAGACAGCGCTTGCGCGCGCGCCCATGTTTGCCAGTTTTGAGACAAGGAACGGCACGTCGGCGGCCGAATAGGGCACAATCAGCACGCTTAGCTGTTTTTTCTGCGTTGAAGTCAGGCTTTCGGGGGCCTTGTGGGATATTCCAAGAAGATAATACGCCTGTATTGTGCCGGAACTTTTCGCCTGTTCCATCTGGAAACTGCTTGAGCGGGCAAGGTAGGTCGTCCCGCCCACGTAGTCATTGACTCTTACTCCCTGCGCTTCAAGCGCCTGGACCTGGGCGTCTGAGAGTATTGCGGCTGTTTTTATGGCATAATCGTGCACGTCGAGGCTTGCGGCGCCGCTGACATTGCCCGCCTGCTCTGCGAGGTTGATTGTCTGCGAGCCTATCTGGATTTCTCCAGAATCGCAAAAAGCCAGCTGCGCCAGCAATATTGCCGCGACGAGTATCAATGCTGCATATTTGGCCATAAATCCACTCACTTGACCTTATGTGGATAAATCTCTGATATTTTAATTATTAATGCTTTAGTTGGGCCCAGGGCCCGGGCTTTCAGCGTTTCTTTCCGTCTCCCGCTGTTTTGCCACTGCCCGCGCATTTGCGCTTTTTTCCTGCCCGGCGCGCCTTTTCGCACTCAAAATAGAGGTTTTCGGCACTGCAAACCCGCTTTTGCAGGCCGGTTCCCCTGCTTGTCCCATGCGCGTTGGAGGATACCTGGCCCTAAAACCAATGAGCGATGTTTTCCGCCGGTGATTTTTGGTTGTTTGGGCCAGACCGAACAATACGCTCACCATTATAAATCGCCCATGGGCAAATTTTCACATGGAAAAAAGAACCCTGGCATTATTCGCGGCATTCGCATTTTTCGCAGTGCTCGCATCTGCCCAGTTCTGCCAGTCGGCGGCGTCGGGCCAGGAGTATGCCTATGCCGGGGATTCGCAGCAGCCCAGCTATCCATCCGATTCCATGGTTGTCAAGAACACGATTTACATAGGCCCGTCAATCGAATATTCGAACCTCGGCGTGCTTGAAAGGGCGTCCGAGGAAGGCGCGGGCGTGAAAAAGACCGATACCGGCTACATCTACAAGTCTAGGTATGCCCCGGACAGGTGGGTCGAGATTGGCAAGACGGATTCGGGCTCTTCTTATATTTCAATAATCAAGGTGGTTGGCAATTCAAGCGCTGAAAACGCGGGCGCATTGGAAAACGGCTCGCTTTCAAATGTCCCGCAGCCGCCTGCCGCGGGCGGTGCCATGCCTGCCATGAACAGCCCGCCCCCTCCGCCTCCAGCCAGCCGGCAGGGCTCAAGCGAGTCGTTCGACTCGGGCGACGCGCAGGTGGCGTCGCAGGAACTCGAATACCTTTACAAGAACAACATAGCGCAGGACAATTCCCTCAATTCAGTGGTAACTGCCATTTCAGGCCTTGTCGGCAGCCCTGCAGGCTACCAGCAGGCTGCGGCAACGCCCCCAAGCCCGCCAGTGGCGCAGCAGGAGGCCATATCCCCGTCTGAACTTCCAAAGACGGTTGTGGATTTCTCCTACGGCGTCGAGCCGCAAAGCCCGCAGTCCCCGCAGCAGGGCTCTGGCACGCAGGCGTTTACGGCCCAGGATACGGGCGCAGCATCGAAAACCTCCGGCGCAGGGTCAGGCTCCCGGGACGTTGCAGGCGACTGGGCAGACAATTACCTCGGCGGCTTTGGCGGCATAGCCGCCATAATCGGCGTTCTCACAATAGGCCTTCTGATAGCCGCGGTTGCCGCATTTGTGGTAATGCAGCTCACCGGCATTTTCAAGCAGCCAGACATTTCCCAAATCGAGGACTTCAAGGTTCTCTCAAACGGCACGCGCTTTGAGATACTTGCCTGCCTCGCGGAGGCGGACAGGATACCGACCGACATCTCCCTGATGCTTAACAAGAGCAAATCCACAATTTCAGAGCACCTGGACAAGCTCATGGAGGCGGGATTTGTAGAAAAGCAGCAGGCCGACGGGAAGAAGTTCGTATATTACAGGCTTACAAGCAAGGGCAAGAGCGCGTTGAGGAGCGCTAACAAGTACGGCTCCTGACAGCCCCGGGCCCAAGCTCCCATGTCTTCTTTTTCTCATCCAACGGCGTAGTGCAGGAACCTCTGCGAAAACGTCACGAGCGCGAGCAGTGCAATCGCCACAAGGAGCCAGTAGCTTAGCGCGGGATTGACGGCCGCGGCGAACAGGGCGATGCACATGAGAATTACCCTCTCCGTGCGCGGCATTATCCCTGGCTCCGAATCCACCTTTTCTTGCGTTGCCGCCTTCCTGTGCACGGCGTAAGCAGTGGCAAAGCTTGACATTGTGGAGCCGAAGAAGAGTATTGCCAGCAGCAAAAGCCATGTTGGCGCCCATTCGTAGATTGCGGGGACTGCTGCAAGGTAGAGGGAAACGACCAGCAGGAATTCCACGAGCCTGTCGGAAATGCCGTCTATGTAGGCGCCCCTGGCGCTTGCCATGTTCTTTGCGCGCGCAATGGCGCCGTCAATAGCGTCCAGCGCCCCAGAAACCAGGAACACCATGGCAGAAGCCATTATCTGGCCCTGCCATGCAAGCCATGCCGCGGCCATTGCGACTGCGACTGAAAATACGGTGACCTGCGTGGGCGTGAAGGGAAGGGCTGCAAGCGCCCTGCCGATTCCAGCCTGCATTTTTTTCATCGCGCCTATGTTTTTCATTCCCATGCCGCTGCACTTCCGCGCACTGCCAGTCATTCCTGCTTTTTGCCCGAGATGAATTCCTCAAGGAGCGAGCGCGCCTTTGAGTCCGTGAACTGCTGCGGGGGGTGCTTCATCAGGTATGCCGATGCGGCCACAATTGGCCCGCCCTGTTTCCTGTCAAGCGCTATTTTCGCAAGCCTTATGGCGTCTATTACTATGCCTGCGGAATTTGCCTTGTCGTCGACCTCCAGCCTGACCTCCATGTTGAAAGGTATGCCCGCCCACATCTCCCCCTCAATCCTCATGAACATCAATTTCGTGTTCCCCAGGAATGGGATGAAATCGGACGGCCCGACGTATATGTTCTCGTCGGCAAGCCTCTCTGTCAATTGGCTTTGGACTGATTCCGTCTTTGATATCTTCTT
Organism: Candidatus Micrarchaeia archaeon; assembly: GCA_041650395.1. Classification (GTDB taxonomy): domain Archaea; phylum Micrarchaeota; class Micrarchaeia; order Anstonellales; family VGKX01; genus JAKALW01. Next base: position 597,063 of record JBAZLG010000001.1, read on the forward strand.
GGAGTGCAGCCTCTCCTGCTCTTTCATCGAGAGGAAATCCGTGTTGCCGCCCACGTTTATCTGGTACGTCCTCTTGATTTTCGTGCCGCGCTCGTCGCACAGACGCGCGAGCGTGCGGTGCACAATGGTCGCGCCGACCTGCCCCTTTATGTCGTCGCCCACAACAGGCACTCCGGCTTTCGTGAACTTGCCCGCCCATTCAGGGTTCGAGGCAATGAAGCTTGGCATGCAGTTTACAAATGCGATTTTCATGTCAAGGCACATCTGGGCCCAGAACTGCGTCGCCTTGTCCGAGCCTACCGGCAGGTAGGATGCGAGTATCTCGACTTTCTTGTCCGCAAGCTCCTTTGCTATAGCGGCCTTGAGTTCCTCAATCGGCCTGTCTGCCACCGGGACGACTTCCTTTTCAACGTATATGCCTACGCCGTCAAGCCTTGGCGCCTGCATGACTGTGGCGGAATCCAGCCCCGGCACACTGTCCACCCATTTGACCTTGTTGGGCTTGCTGTAAATCGCCTCTGAAAGTTTTTTCCCGACCTTTTTGGAGTCAACGTCGAATCCGGCGACGAAGTCGATGTCGAAAATCGAATACCCGCCCACTTCGGGGTGCATGACCCCCGTGACCTTGGCCCCCGGGTTGCGCCTGTAATACTCTATGCCCTGCACCAGGCCTGAAAAGCAGTTCCCTACGCCGACGACCGCAGCCCTTATCTTTCCCATCTATATCACCGCCAATGAATGTAATGTTTATATGACATTATATTTATGTGTCATATAAATATATTGGTTGCGCCCGCAGGGCCCGCCCCCGCAGGATAGCCCGCAGGGCCGCGGGCCGGCGGGAAGCTGTTTTTTTAAATATGCGTTGCGCGTTTTTGGGCATGAGAAAGCACAAATACAACGGCTATACGCAGGGAACTACTTTTACAATGAAGAATCAGAACGGGCTTCGGCCGGGGCAAAACAACAACCATAAGACAGCCGCTTCCACTGAAGTTTTTTACGAGAAACTCGTAGACGCCAAGTCCATAAACCCCAAAAGCGAGATTGACAGGGCCGCAAGCCTGGCCCCGCTTGGGAACAGGTCGTACCTGAAGAGGGAAACAATATCCTTGTCCGAAGGCGGCACTGCCACAGTTGCCATAGAAATAAACCCCGAGACCGAAGAGGCCAGGGTGCTCGGAAAGTGCGGCTGGGCATACGGCATGTCGGATTTCCCCAAAATCTACTCTAATGCCTATTCGCAGGGGGCAATTTGCGTGCTAGAGCTTGCGGGCAATTGCCGACAGAGCCTGGTTTTCCTGCGCTCGCAGAAGGAACAAAGCGACTTCATTGACGAAATCCACTCGGGAAACAGCGGCATATCTTCTTTCACTTTTTACATAGTCAATGCGTTTTGCGCCGCGAGCGCGCTGAAGAACGGGCTTCACGCGGTAAACTATCGTCTGGGCTCTGATTATACGCTAGCCGCGGAAAAACCCTTCCTCTTTGACAAACTTGCCGTCAGCGGGGATCTCTTCGCAGTCCGCGACTCTTCTTCAAACATGCAGTATGCGGTTGTGGAAACTTCCAGCGGCCTGTTTAGGCCTCCAGTAACCGTCCTTGGCAGGCAAAAAATCTCGGTGGAACTGTCCCACCTAAATTCGGAAGGCAAGCCTATTTTCGGCCCTGAAGACAAGCCCTGCTTCCCGGAGCCGGCCGCAGGTCTTGTCGGCCTGGTTTCATTCATGGGGAACTACTACATTCTCAAGGACAAGGAGGAGTTCCGGCTCTTTTGCGATTATAGCGGGATAATGGACACGGAGCGCTTATTGTCCGGGCATGACAGGGCCGTATATTATCTTATAGAGCAAATAAGCGCAACGGAGCGGGCTAAAACAATGCAGGAATTCGCATCCCGCTTCGGCTACATGCCTGCGGAGCAGAAATATGTTGACATGGCGGCAAAGCATTTTGGCAAGGACGAGCCGGGCGCGCCAAAGCAGGAGCATCTTGCCATGAAGGCGTCCGGCCAGATAGCAATGCCTACGATAGGCGGCAATGACAGGGCATTCGCAATGCTTGACAATGATTTTGGCAACTACGGGTCAGTGCGCGTGTTCGGGCCTGTGCTAAAGCAGCTTGGCCTGTTCGGGAAAGTGCCTGTCCAATCGTACGCAAAGCAGTCCAAGGCAGAAGTGGGCCTTGTGGCCGACATTGACTTGGCGGCAGCCTCGGAATTCTGCTTTTCCGCAGGCGAGTTTAGGATACTTGACACTGCGCAGGCTCATTCGGAATTCATGAAGGAGCCAGGGGCAAGGGATTACTATTACTATGTCCTGCGCAAAGTGCCCAACAGCGCCGCCAAAGTTTATTATTCAAAAATGGCGCATGTCAACCCTTCTTTTGGGAAATATGGCTATGAGAATTGGCCCGAATGATGTGTTTGCAGGCTCTCGCAAGGCGCGCTGAAATCATTGCGCCTGTGCGGGCATCCCGGCAATAGGGAAGAACGCGTAGGCAAGCCTTGCAAGCCAGCCGGAGATGCCGGAAATCGCCTCGTCCCCCTGCTGCGCGGAAACCGATATCGCCTGCCTCTCAAAGACCCCGCTGGCGCCTGTTTCCTGCTTGAGCTTTTCAGCCGCGGCTGCGGACTGCGCCGCCATGTCGCCTGCCCGCATGTAACCATCTGTTTCCTTCCTCTCCTCCCATACCCTGTCCCTCTGGACCAGGATTTTTGTCAGGTCAAAGGGCGGGACAGGGCAAAACCCGTAATCAGTGTTGAGCCTCGTGGCGGACACGTTAGAGGCGAGAACTATTATCCTTGACACGTGGGCAAGGTAATTGTCTATAGTTTCCGGCGTGGCATTGGCGGCGAGGGCGGAATAATAATGGGGGTCCTGAGCGACCTCGGCGTCAAGCCCCGAAACGTCGTTGTTGAACTGCGCTATGGCCTCGAAAAAGTCCCACGAGCTTTCGGCAAGCCCGAGGCACAAGGGCGAACTCCTGCAATTCTTCTGGCAGCCTTCCCTGGTATGGCAGACTCCGTTGGTGTTGCCCGAATACTGCCTGCACACTGCCTCCTCGCCACGGGTCGAATTCATTTCAAGTATCAGCGCGGGCATCTGCGCAGCCACGCTCGCGTTGAACGGCCTGCCGCCGGACTCCTGCGAAACCGCCCTGTACGCCTGCCCGAGCAGAGCCGGGTCGTCGGAGAGGTAAACGCGCTCTATGCCGCCTTCGGTCTCGTGCACGAACACGTATTGCTGGTCGTCCGACGTCCTGACGAAATACGCTGTCCTGTTCCCTAAATCCGCGGAACCTGCAATCTGGAACGTCTGGCTTATGGGCACAGTGCCAGAAATGGCGGCCTCTACGAAGCCGCTCGCCCTTATGCCCTGTTGGGCGAAGATGGCCGGAGCCATGGCCGCCAGTATCGCGGCAATGGCAACAGCCGCCGCGAGAAAAAGCCGTGCTTGCTTTGCCATGGTTCCAATTGGCACATCATCATTTAAATACAATCCAGGGGTTAAACTCCACATGAAAAAACCAGCGCCAGCAGGCGGGGATTCCCAGGCATTCAAGCGCCTTGAAAGGCTGATGACCACGGGGAACCTCTGGCTTTACATAGTCTCAATATGCTCCAGGAAAGGGGCCCACGCATACGCCCTGCCGGAGCTTGTCGAGAAAAGGTTCGGCTTCAAGCCGAGCAGGCTGATGTGCTACATAGTCCTATACAGGCTCAAGGCCGAGGGCATGATAGATTCCCAGTCGCAGGGCAGGCGCGTCTACTACAGGGCGTCAAAATACGGCATGGCGCAGCTTGCCAGGGCGCGCACGCGCATTAAGCTGGCGGCATCGTCCCTTTAATCACTTATTTGTCCTGGAAGTGCTAACATGGCGTCACGAGCGAAAAAAACCGGCGGCAAGCTTATCGCCCTCACGGGCGTGCCTGGCACTGGCAAGACGTCGGTGGCCGCTGAACTTGGCAGGCTCGGCTTCCACGTGGTCGACCTCAACGCCCTCGCGCGCGGCGCCGGGCTCGTGCTCTCCCATGACGATGCCGACGGCTCGGACGAGATCGACATAGACATGCTTGGAAAAATCGCCTCGGCAATAGCGCCCCTTCTCGGGCCTTACGCGGTTTTTGAGGGCCACCTAGCCTGCGAATTCCCTATTCCGGGCGCGGTTGCCATAGTGCTTCGCGCAGACCCCGACGCGGTCAGGCAGAGGCTTGGCAAGAGGGGCTATTCAAAATCAAAGATATCCAAAAACGCGATGTCGGAGATGCTTGACTACTGCGTGATACGCGCCAGGGCCAATTACAAGAAGGTTTTCGAGCTTGACACGACCGACGCCAGCGCCGCTGAAATAGCGCAGGAAATAGCGGCAGCCAATTTCTCGAAATTCTCGTCAGACAAGGTCGACTGGAGCAGGAAGCTTCTGGACCTTGACGTCAGGGAGATTGTGGCGCGAAAGCTTGCGAAGATATAGCCTTTTGCTGCGCGGGCTGTGCCTGCTGCTGGGGCTTTCCCATCGCCTCTGCGTACTTTTGCGCGAAATCGTGCGCCCCCGTGCCTTTCGGGAACGCCTTGCCGTTTTTGGCCCATATCGGGAACGAGTATTCCTGGGCTATCCTCTCAAGTTCCGGCATGTCTATTATCTTCTCGCACTTGAGGTATGGGACTTTTCCCGCAGGGTTGTCCTCGAGATGGAGCCTGAAAGGTATTATCTGGTACATCCCGGAGCGCTTCAGCCTTATCTTCAAGACGCTCATCCTAAGGATGCGCTCAAATGTTGGTATCTGCAGCATGCATTACACATCTGATTTATGCCGCAGCAAGCGCGGACAGCTTCTTTTCCTCCCTGATGACTACCAGGGGCATCACGCCTGTCTTGAGCTCCAGCTCGGCTATTTTCATCGCAGTCGGGTTCTGCGGCACTTCAATGAGTGGCGGTGCGCCAGCCACAAGCTGGAGGACGCGCGCGCCAATAATCCTTGCGATTTCGTATTTGTTAAGGTTCATGTTCCCACTCCTCTTGAAAATCCTGAAAAAGCTGCCTTACGGGCGCTAAAACGGACAGCGCAGCCCGCCGGCTAATGATTAATCTGTCGTTTGCGCTTGTTCTTATCCCTAAAATGCTTATTAATCCTTTCTCTTGCGCCTTTTGGCCCTTTTCCCGCCGCGCACTGCCCGTTTTTTTGCCTTTTTTGGCGCTGGCCGCTTTTCGGCAGGCCGGGCGGAGTGTATCCTTTCAATCTGGCTCATTATGTCCTTTCCTGTGCCTACAACGCCTGCGGTTTCAGGCGTGAGCGGCTTTGGCTCCTCCCTGATGCCCGCATAGCCGGCGAACGACTCCCTGCGGGAGCTTAGCTCCGCCATCCTGGCATTGAGGGACTTGAGTTCCTCGTGTATCTTCGTGAGCAGTTCGGAATAATCCGTGCCTGCCTTTGGCGCCTCGTCCCCAAGCCCGCCACCGCCGTTCCCATTGCCTTTCTTTGTCTTCTCGACCCTGTGCAGTATCTCGTCTATCAGGCTCGTGGCGTTGGCTATGCCCGGGATTATGCCCTCCGCAAGTCCTGACTGCGTCCCGGCAGTCTCTATCATGAGCGAGCCTATGCCAAGCACCCTCTCAAGCACCGTCCTTTCGGTGTTTATGTTCTGTATCCTCGCGTAGGGTATGACCTTCCTAAGCCTTGTGAATATGCCCCACCTGATTATGACCTCGGTATCAGCAAGCTCGTACGTGAAATTCACGTAGTGCAGGTGTATCCACGCGTATGACAGCCCGCCTATTATCCCAAGCGAGAGCAGGGGTATTATCAGGAACATCCAGTCGCTTGGCTCGAATATGCCCATTGTGAAATGCGTTGCGTAATACAGCCCCATCAGGACGAGCGTGACAATCACGGCAAGCCCTATGTTGGGGAACATCCACAGGATTTTGACTTTTGGGTCGAGATGCCTTTCCATGTCAGCCGTCCCCGCCGCTCTTGTCGGCGTATTCCAGGTCATTGAACGTGTACGACACTTTCTGGCCGTCAATTGCCTCCATGTCCCCTTCAATGGGCTTTTCTCCAATGCCCTCGCCCGGAGCGCACACGTAGGTCTTTTTGCCAAAGCCGAACGCAACGCGCGGCCTGCCGTCAGCGCAAATAGCGACCTTGGCGTCCTGCGAGTCAAGGCTTCTCAATATTGAGCACAGAAACATCGCCTTGCCTATCTCGTCGCCCGCCCCTATCGCCACCATGTCGTCATAGGAAAGCCAGAAATTCAGCGGCAGGCTGACAGTCTTTATGGCCTCCGCCCGCCCGCAGGCGAGCTTGGCGGCCTGCATGAAATGCTGGTCGTAAATGTAGGGATGGAACTCCTCGGCGATGCTGTCGCGCTGGGCGTGTATGACCGGGTCGTGCGGCTTTATCATCGCCTTCATTTCGATTATGCTTTTCGACTCGCTCGACTCTATGTGCTCCTTGTATCTCAACAGGACTATCTTAAGAAGCTCGATTTCCTGCCGCGATATGCCCTCTTCGGCGCTGTCCGGGGCGGCGGCCTGCCCGCCTTCGCCTGCCGGTTTTTTCTCCGCGAGGAATCCGCTTTTGAAAAAGGGTATTTTCACCATTTCTACCAATGCTTGCCTGTTCTCATATGTAATAGTTGCACGTGCTTGTCTGGTCTATGGCCTTCAGGGTGCCCTGGCACACTGTGGGCGCGTAGGTGGCAGTGACAACGAACGAGCCTATTGACGCGTATTTGCACTTGTCGATGTCCGCCGACCTTGGCAGGCACGTAGTCGTCTGGCTGCCTGTTGCCGTGTTGTTCTTGCACTCAAGCGTGATTTGCTGGGAATTGCCGCAGTCAGCGGTTATGTTGGCATTGAACGGGAAAGTGAACTCCGCAGTCGGGGCCACCTCGCTTCCAACGAAGACCTGCTGGGGCACAGTGACGGTGCACGCCTTGGCGTAGGTCACGTTCACGCCTCCCGGGAAGGCGCACATGAACCTGTTCTGGGACGATTCATTGACAGTCACGTTTTTCCCGAACTGCACAGGTGCAGTTGCGGATATCCTAAGCCAGCTGGTGTCAACCGGCGAAATCGTGGTGTTGGGGTCCATTGTGGCGTTTATGATGTTGGTGCCCCATATGAAATTGGAATTGCATGGCACCTGGATGTTGAACTGGTTGAAGCATATCGCCTGTATCTGGTAGTCGCTGCCTATCTCCGCAACGTAATTGAGGTTCTGCAGCGCGGGGCACGAGAGAAGGCAGCTTGAGGCATTGGAGTCCGGCCCCACTGTCAGTGGATGCTGGGGCATCAGGCTGCAGTTGAATGACGGGCTTCCCGTATATGTGGCGACAATGTCCCTGCCCGTCTGGTTTGGCGCTGTCAGGGAGACGTTCAGGCTTGAAATGTAAGGCGCATTTGGCGTGGCATCAGGCTGCATTGCGCCCCCTGTCAGGTTTGTCGTCCATGTGAAGCCGCTTCCGCACGGGATTTCCACCCCAATGCCATTGAAGCACCTTGCCTCTACCGGGTAAATCCCGCCCCTTGAAACATTGTAATTGACTGCCTGCAGCGCGGAGGAATTGAGCTGGCAGCTTACCGGCCCGCTATTCGTCTGTGTGGTGTTGGCGGTGGCAGTCAGCGTGGTGCCGTCGCATACTGGCACTGCCGTGGAGAACCCGAGCGTGATATTGAACGAGCCGGAGAATCCTGCGGTTGAAGTTATGGTCGCATTGCGCTTTGCCACGGATTCGGGCGAAATGGGGTCTGTCCATCCCGCAAGCCCGGTTATCACAAAGCCGTTCGTGGCCGTGGCGTCCGTAAGCTGGATTGAAACCGGGTCGTTGTTAGTTATTGTGAATGTGACGTTCACGCTCTCGCCCTGCGCTATGTTTATCGGGTTTGGCAGCACGGAGTTTACTGTCGGGGCAATAGCGTGCGGGTCCGCGATTGTAAGCGAGAACTGCGCGGAGGAAGACGACGCGGCATTGGTGTTTCCCGAGAACACGTATTTTCTAAGCCTGTCCGCCCCCACATCCTCGACAAATGTGCCTACAACGCCTTTGCACTGGCTTATTGCCACGTTAGCATTGACGGTCTTTGGCCCGAGGCTTGAGGCAGGGAAGCTGACCCCGAGCGTGGCTGTTGGCTGCCCTATTGCCCCGCCGCTTATGGGGCTTGAAAGGTCGTTTGAATTCCCGTTTATCGTGTACGTGCCTGTGCATACGAGCCCGTCATGGGACCTGCCAATCACAGGCTGGCTTCCGGTGATGTTTATGTATCCCACGTCCTCCTGCCCCGGGGCGAGGACAGAGGCGAACAGGCTGTCTGAAGGGTAAATGGTGCCCGCTGTCATTGACTGGAAAAGCCCGGTGTCGAACTGTATGGGGACATTCCTGTCGTTCACGTTCCCTGCCGGGGCCCGGGCAATGTTGACCGGGTACGGGCTGGTGGTGGCAAACTGCGAAGGCGCCCAAAATATCTGCGGCTGTATCGCGAAATTGACTGTGCCCGGGCAGATATATGCCTCGTTTGGAAGGTTGTTAGGGTCAGCGCCTTCCATGAGTATCCTCTGGCCCGTGGAAGCGGCGGTAAAGCTGCCGGATATTATGGTGTCAGTCATGAAATTTTCGTTCACTGCCCTGGGGCTGTTGAAGGTGCCTGTTGCTGTCTGGAACTGGACCTGCGCGAATGAAGCCGCCTGCAGGGTTACCAGGATGGCTGCTATCGCAAGGCACGAGCGCCATGCTGGGTTTGTTTTTTCCATTCCACGACCTAGAATTCCATCCTCGCCCCGACAGATATGAGGGGCCCGGAGGGCTTTTGAGAGCCAAGGACATTGCCTACGTTAACGTTAAGGTCAAGGTTTGAAATCTTCATGCTCGCGCGCAGCTGGAGCAGGTTCTCCTTTTGCGAATAGCCCGTGTTGTTTTGCAGGAACGCGGGGCTGAACGTGGCCTCGACATTGAGGTTTTTAAGCACGCTCACGTCGGCTGTCAGGTATCCCTGCATCTTCGGCTGTATGTCTGTCGCGCCGTACATGAGCAGGCCGCTTGAAATCCCGACAGGCTTGTTCTTGCCAATGCCAAGCCTCCTGGTTCCGACGTCAACGTCCCACAGCCCGCCCTTCTTGAGTTCAAGGTATGCGTCCTTGACCTGGATTGGTATTATCCCATTGACTGGCTGCTGGACCCTGATTGTGGGGCTCACGCCCTTGTCGCCTTCACTGTATTTGGCGCCCGGGCTTATTATCACGGGCACGTCCTTTATGTTGAAAAGTATGCCCATCTCGCCGCTGAAGCGCTTGAGGTTGTCATGGCTCTCGGTTGTAACCGGGTTGCCCTGCTGGTCGAATGTGACATCGACAGTCTTCTGCTGGAGTATGGATGTGCCAAGCCTGACTCCTGAAATGTATATCCATTTGGCTTCCGGGTCCCTGTCCCTGCCCTCGTAGACGCGCCTTATCTGGTCATACGCCTTCTTGTTCCCAAGCGTCAGGCCGACGTCGTTTACCACGTAGGATTCCTTATACGTTATCTTGGCGCTGTTGAGAAGCGTTGAGATGCTTCCGTAAAGCTCCCCAGTGCTTTTCAGCATGCCATAGGCGCCTATCAGGTCGCCAGTCTTTAGCTTCTGGCTGAAATTGTCCCTAAGCTCCCCTATCGTGAGATTGCCGGGGTTGTTGAAAAGCTCTGCCGGTATGCTTGACATGTTGAGCGTCCCAAGCACCTGCTCGCCAAAGGCGGGCTGGAAGCCGTTCCCTGTCTTTTGCGCGAAATAGCCCTTGGCGAACGCGTCGCTGAACTGCTGCGACTGGTTCTTGCCTACCGTGTATTCGTTTATCTCCTGCGGCGGCAGGAAGTTGAACTCGGCGTTCTGGTAGCCCGCCTTTGTGGGCAGGATTATGGGCTGGACAGCCTCCCTTATGAACGAGTTTAGCGGGAGGTTCACCTTTACCACGGACAGGTTGGATATCCCCACGTTTGCCTCGGTGGCAGTCCTGTTGCCTATGAGAAGGTTGACTTCGGCTATTTTGGTGTTTATCCATCCGTCAAGTGTGGTTCCCTTGTAAGTGTAAGGCCTTATCTCGTTCGGGACTATGCTGCCTATCCTTTCGGAGAACTGCTTGAGTATTCCTCCAGATTCCTTGTCCCTGTTTTTCTGGTATGCGGCCATTGTCTTCTCTATAAGGTCCACTAGGCTTTCGCTTGCCTTTTCAAGGCCCGCCTTGTTTTCATCATTGTACTGGCTGTTCTGGTAAAGCCTCACTATTTCATCGTAAATCTTGCCGGACCCAACGCCGTTTTTTAGCATCTTGGCTATCTCCTGCGCGCCAAGGGACGCATAGCCTTTCTCGCATATCTTCGCCACGGTGTTTTCGTACAGGTAGGTGTAGCCCTTTTCCTCTGTCATCTTCAGCGTGTTGTTGAACAGGTAGCCGCCTGTCTCAAGCCTGTTGAGCAGGCCGCCGAAATACGATTCTGTCGCTTTCTCGTCCTGGGATATTACAATTAGCTCCTCCAGGACGCGCCTTCTCTCTGTATTGTTGGATGGATTTGCGTATTTTATCATGTCTGTTTCTATGGCGTCGAATACGGGCTGCTGGAGAGGCGTGCCGTCATATCCCTGTATCCTGTTGCAAAAATCGGCGAGATCCCTTATGTCGATGGCATCGGAGACTTTCTGCCCCTGCTGGGACGCATAATCGGAAATGTCTGAAACAAAAGTTTTGATTCGCTCCATGACTTGGGTTTTGTTGGAGTCTTTTATGCCCCCTTTGGCAATGAGGTCTTTTATGTCGGAGGCTTCCTTCTTGAGCTTTTGAAGATCTGCCTGGGTGGTCGGCCCCTCTGTTAAAAGCTGCGCCCCCAATTCGTTTTTTTGCTTCTCCATTTTTAGTGCCATGGCATAAAAGGGGCTTCCTTTATTTATATTATTAATTGTCCTCGCTTCCGACACGTTCCCGGCAATAAGCATGGCTGCTGATGAAGCAATGATTATTTTAGCCCTAAAATTTGCCATTCGCTATCCCTGTTTTATTGTAATCAGAAGTGATTCGCGGGCGTGCGCCTTTGTGCGCCGCTACCGTGCGGCTGGAATCGATGCGCCCCGGCTGCATTGCCGCCTTCAGCGCAATTTGACTGTTCCCGGCACGAATGCCGATGAGCACGAGGGCTCCCTGGGGAACACGTTGCCCCTGTCTTCCGTTTTTATGGTGCACGTGCCTTTTTGTATTGGCACCCTGCTTACAAGCCCGTTGTCCTCCATGAAAACCAGCACCTTGCCCGTCTCCTCGTCAATCGAGAAGCTCGGGAGCATGTCCCTGCCTTTAAGGATAGAAGCGCCTATTGTCGTGCCCTTGTACGATATTGAGAAGCCTTCCTCGATGTTGCCCGTTGCCGGCTTGCCCTGCTTGTCAAGCACCTGCGCCTGCCCTAGGAGCGCGGCATCCTTGTCGTAAATGTTTGCAACCCATTTGCCGCCTTCTTTCTCAAAAGTGCCAAACGAGTAGTATATGTAACCGTTAGCATTTATCTGGGCGTTGGCATCGCTTTGTATGCTCGCCTTGAACGTCACCGTCCTGTTCTGCGCGTCAACGCTTGAAATCTGCGCGGGCGAAACGAGTCCCGATATCTTTATCGGCACTGTGACGCTTGCAGTAAGGTCGCCCATCCTGGCGCTTGCCCTTAGCTCGTAATTGCCAGTCTTGAGGCCGGGAACCTCGAACATGCCGGTTTCCCTGTTGAAGACCGCGTCCGCGACCTTCTTTTCGCCAAGGTATACGCCCGCAGTCACGGGCACCTTCTCGTCCCACTGCTTTCCGGTCCTGTCGAAGGAGCCCTTTGTTTCCGGCAGGAGCATGTCCACCTTTCCGGGTATCAGTATCGGCTCGTTTGGCTTGCCGGATTGCTCATCGATTGTGCTGATGCGCAGCCTGACATCTGTCTTGAAACTAAGGGAAACGCCCCTGTTGAGAACCATGAACGGGTTGTCGGCCCCGCCAAGTTTGGTGCCGTTTGCCGCGCCGCTCACGTAATTCTTGAACGCAGTCTTGTCAGGCGCCACGTAGTCGCCGTTCCAGTCCTTGCTTATTATCCTGTTTTCCAGCATGTAGTCGAGGTGCATCTTGGCAATTTTCCTCTCGCCTTCGGATTTTATCCGCAGGGTTTCTTTGGTGGCCGGGTGTATGTAGGCTTCCCCTTCCAGGTACCTGCACATCCCGTTTACGTCAGTGTCTATGAATTTGAGGGAATTGTCCTTGTTGAGCTGAATCTGCTTCTCGTCCGCCTTTATGCCGAACTTATCGAAAAGCGCAATCATGCCTTCCTTGCCAAGCTGCGCCCTGTCGCCGCCCAGTATGATGTTGCTTTTCTTTTGGGACTCGTATATCTTGTCGCCTTGCAGCACTTCCATCGAGGCGAAGCCGTAAACCTTCATGCCGCCCGCCTTTATGTTCTGCGCGGCATTGTCGAGTATTGCCTGCAATTCGGCGTATGTCCCTGCCCCGAACTTCGAGTCGAACTGCCCCTGCGTGAAAGAGTTGTTCTCGCGCACGAATTTGGAAATCGCTGTAGCGTCCTGCGCATTGTAGCCGTATGTGCCAAGCAGGCTTGCTATTGTGGCGTTAACGCCGTCCTTGGCATCCTTCAAGTCCTTGTCTGTGACCTTGAAGTCCCTGCGGTAAAGAAGCTGCTGCGTATGGAACACGTAATCCGTGGACGTTTTGCTCGTTCCCGTGTTTGTGAGCCCCGGGGCGTTTTTCTGCACCTGCTGGCTTTGCTGGTTCTGGACAATGTTTTGCGCCTGCTCGTTTTGCTGCTTCTGGGTTGTGTTTTGCTCCTGCTGGTTTTCAGTGATTATTTGCATTGGCGCGTATTTTTTTGTCAGCAAGTCGTCCTTCATCTGCAACGGGACTACGGGCAGGCTGGGAACGTCCTTGAGTATGTTCTCCTTGGAAGGCTTGTCGTGCCTGCCTTCAGTGATGTTTTTTTCTGCAAGCTCCTTTGCGACAAGGCCGTTTATGTTCTCAAGCAGCTTGACGTTTATCTCCGAAAGCTTTCCGAAAAGCTCCGGGACCGTGAATTTTGAATTGGCATTTGAGAATTCGCTGTCAGTGTAGTATTTCTTCAGGCCGTATTTCCCATCGATTGCTCCTTGCAAAAGCGAGTCTTCGTAAAACAGTTTTGTCAGCGCTCCAATGTATGTGAGGATGGTCTTGTCCATGGGAACGCTTGCGTCAAGCTGCTTCTCAATCTGCCCCATTGCCGAGCTCAAGGCGTCCCTCGCCTTTTCAACCTTCTTGACGTCGTTTGCCTGTATCGCCGAATTCAGGCTTGCAAGCCCCTCGCCGATTTTTTTCATGTTTTCCTGGAGTATCTGGTTTTTGGTTTTCTCCTCGGTTTGGGCTTGCTTGTAGTTGGGCGGCATGAGGTTCACCATGGTCTGGGGTATATCCCCTGTTCTTGCGTTTTCCTGTTTATAACCTTTTGCAGAATTGAGGGCGGTTTGGATGACGTTTGAGGCGAGCATCGGCAGCTGGAGGGCCGCAAGTGAAAAGAGCGCGAACGTGAAGCCTTTTGAAAGGGCGCCCGCCGGAATTTTGCCCGCCTGGCCAAGCGCGGCCAGCTCTTCAATGTTGGTTTCCCAGGCGCCCGGGCTTTCGTTGCGCAGTTGGGATTTTGCCAGGCCTATCGGCCGGATTGCCTGGCCCCCTATGCCGTATCTCCTGCCGTCATTGAAGCTTTTGGCAAAAGGCGAATCAGGGTCTATCTTATAGATTATCCGGAATGCGCCGCGCGTTTTGCCGGAACCATTGCCAGCCTGCGCGCCATGGCCGTATTTTGCCTCGGAGCGCAGTGCCTGTTTATCTCCCATCTTTATCGTTTTTTTTCCACACTCAAACTTTATATTCCTGCCACAGCAGCCCGCCATGCGCCATGCCCTCCCGCAATCAATTTATACCCTCTTATTTCAAATAGAGGACATGAGATGGCGCTTCGCTGTTTTTGCCGCATTGCTCCTTGTTCTTGCCGTGCCGTTCGGGCACGCGCAGCAGGCATGCAATGCGACCTACCAGTGCAATGAGGGTTATTGCCAGAACTCCACATGCACGGTCCCCGAGTTCACTGTAGCCGATTACCACGGACCGTGCAACAAGACCATTGACTGCGAGTTCGGGTTTTGCTACAAGTCGCAGTGCACAAGCCCGAAGCCTGTTACAAGCATAATCAACATAGAGCCCAAAAGCGGCTGCACAGGATTCGTGGAACTCGTGCCCGGCGGCGTCGGCACCTACGTATGCGACTTCATGTGGGTAATACTCGTTGGCGCGGCAATACTGGCAGGATTTTTCGCGCGCAGTTTCGGCATCGTGATTCTGGCAGTCTCGCTTGCGCTTCCACTCGCGCTCGGGCTGTTTGTGGCGCCTGTTGCAGGCGTCGCGGCTGCCATCGTGGAAATCGTGCTTCTCATCTGGCGCAGGAAATCGCAGGTCTCGACCCTTGCGAAGAAGGCGGAAGCCGCCATTGAAAGGAAACGCGAGATGGAGATACTCGACGCGGATGAAAAGGAGCCGGGTGCTACCGTGCTCTCCAAGGAACAGGACAAGCCTTCCCAGCAGCCAATGGAAAAGGAGAACTCGCAGGTTGACGAGGACCTGCCCCCCAACTGGGTCGAGCCCGAGCCAATCGAGCCCATCAAGAAATAAGCTGCCGCCTTTGGCCCCTTAAAGCCCGGCATCCATCACTATTTTCACGCCTGGCAGTTCCTCTCCTGAAAGGTAAGCTATTAGGGCCTTCCCCGCGAGGCTTATGTATCCTATTTTTTCCCTGTCTGAAACGAACTTGCCTATCGCGGAGACTGTGTGCCCCCCTCCGGCCAATGAATACGCTTTTGAATTTTCTATGGCTCCCAGGATTGTTTTCGTGCCGAATGCGAACTCGTCCTTTTCATAGACGCCGGCAGGGCCGTTGATTACTATCGTGCCCGCCCCGGCTATCTCCAGGGCGTATTTTTGCGCCGTCTTTGAGCCAATGTCCATGATGGCCCCGGAGCAGGGAAGGGCGGACGTCTCAATTCTCTTGCCGCCGGAATCGTAGGCGAAGTCATCAGGAACGAATACGCTGCCAGAGTATTTGGCAAGCAGCTCCTTTGCCTCCTCAATGTGCCCCATTGCCTTTGTATCTTCGAGGAATTTCTCGCTTGCCGGGCCGAGGCTCCCGTACTTTGCCATTGCCATGAGGTTGCCGAACACGCCGCATGTCAGGGCCGCGTCCGCCTTGCCCTTTTCGAGGAAATCCTTCAGTATGCCTATGGAATCCTCCGGCTTCGTGCCGCCCATCACGAAAACCAGCGGCTTTTTCGGGTTTGACACCTTTGCAAGGGCCTCAAGCTCTGCCTGCATTTCCCTGCCTGCCACAATGGTTTTTTTCGCAAAGCCCACAACAGACGGCTGGGGCCTGTGAGACACTGAAAACGCGTCAAGCACGAAGATTTCGCACAGGGGCGAGAGTTCCCTCACTATGGCGGTGTTTTCGCACTCGGCTATTGTCTTGTAATTCTTTTCATCTGGCAGGCTGCGCACGTTGTCAAGCAGTATTATCCCGCCCGGGGCAAGCCCGGCAATGGCCTTTTTCGCGGCTTCGCCGCACACGTCAGGCACGAATGCTATGGGCTTTCCGACGTGCTTCTGGAATATCTCCGCGTGCCTTGCAAGCGGCAGGAAATCGTAGTCCCCCTTCCTTCCCTGGTGGGCGAGGACCACCACCTTCGCCCCCTTGTCGGCAAGTTCGCGCACAGTCTTTGCGTGGCCTGCCATGCGCGGGCTGTCCTGGACCTGCAAGGTCTGCTTGTCGACCGGGCAGTTGAGGTCTACCCGCGCGAAAACAACCTTGCCATTGAAATCCATGTCGTCCAGTGTAATCATTGCCTCACCCGCTACAAACGCAATCCGGGCGCGCGCGCTTCTAGCTTTCTTCCCGCCCGCCAACTGCATTGTGATTGATTTGCGCGCAACCCTTATTATTTTATTTCATGCCCTATCTAATCACTCCACATTTCCATTTGTTTGGAGCGAGGTGCGTCTTGATGAAGGTTGCAATAAACGGCTTTGGAAGGATAGGGAGGCTCGCGTTGAGGATAATGGCCGAGCGCGATTTGCTGGGCAAGGGCATCGAAGTTGTGGCAGTGAACGACACGCACGACCAGAAGGAGGTCGCGTTCCTTTTGAAGCACGATTCCACGCACGGCAAGTTCGCAGGCGACGTGTCCCTGAAGGACGGCAGCTTGGTAGTCAACGGCTATCCAATCCAGCTTGTGGCAAGCAGGGACCCCCTCGCCCTCCCATGGGCGAAGATGGAGGTCGACACGGTTCTCGAGGCAACTGGCGCTTTCACGGACAAGGACGGCGCGTCGAAGCACCTGGCCGCGGGCGCGAAAAAGGTCCTCATATCCGCCCCTGGCAAAAACCCCGACGTGACAATAGTCCCGGGCGTCAATGAGGAGGCGTACAAGAAGGGCGTCCACAAGATAATCTCGCTTGCCTCCTGCACCACAAACAGCCTCGCACCCATGGCGAAAATCATAGAGGACAATTACGGCATCCAGACCGGCTTCATGACCACTGTGCACGCATACACCAATGACCAGAAGGTGCTTGACGATTTCCACAAGGACATGAGGCGCGCGCGCACTGCCGCGGCAAACATAATCCCTACTACGACTGGAGCGGCGAAAGCAATTGGAGAGGTCATTCCGAGCCTGAAAGGCAAGCTTGACGGGGTATCCCTTAGGGTCCCTGTCCCGACCGGCTCGATTACCGACCTGACTGTAGTGGTTTCAAAGCCGGTTACAAGGGAGGACGTCAACGCCAGGCTCAAAGAGGCGGCCGAAGGCAAGATGAAGGGCATACTCGCCTATTCCGAGGAGCCTCTCGTGTCAACTGACATAATAACAGACCCGCACTCTGCGACCATCGACGGCCTGTCGACCAAAGTGATAGGGAACAATCTCAAAGTCTTCTCATGGTATGACAATGAGTGGGGTTATTCGAACAGGATTGTGGACGCAATCGCAAGGATACTCTGATTTTTCTTTTTCCCCTCTTCCTTTTATTGCCCGGATTTTTTCAGCCGATTGCACGCCTTTGCATGGCCAAGCCTGGGACATGCTTTAGTTTTTCTCATCTGCTTGCCTTTCAGGCAAGTCCGAGAAGGTATTTCATACTTTCTCGAATCCGAAGTATTCGTCCTCTGCCTCTACAAGGACCTTTTTCCTCGGGGTTTCGGGCGTTTCCTCGGCTTTCCTCACGTGCACTACTTCGCCTACGTAGATTATGTGGTCTGACGCGTCATAGGTGGCTGCGACCTTGCACTCCACGCTTACCGGGCATTCCTTTATCGATGGCGGCCTGACAACAGCCGAAGGCTCTGGCGTGAGTTTCGCCTGGCTGAACTTGTCGTTTCTCCTGCCGGACACGCTGCCGCAGAGCTTGACTGCCGCCTTGAGGTCCTCTGTCGCTATGTTGAGCACGAACTCGCCTGTTGCCTCGATGAGTTTTTTCGAGTGCCTCGACTTGCCTATGGCAATGGCAATCATCGGGGGCTCGATGGAGGCCGGCATGTGCCATGCAATTGTGGCAACATTGGGCCTGCCCTCCTTGTCGCCTGTTGTAAGCAGTATCAGCTGTTTCGGATAGAATGCCTTGTAGTATTTTTCGTCAATCATGTTCCCACTCAATCCATTAATGGACTGATAATCTAAATAAGTTTGGTGCCAAGTTCATGCCGGCTTCCTCGCTTTTCCGCCTGCGGGGCACTAGAAACCTTTATATTACTGACTTGCCACAAATTACAACACAAATCAGGGCATAATGTGGGATGGATATATTCCAACTGGGGTAGAAAACATGATACTAAACAATTATAATTCAGCCAAGGCCGACGGCAAAGGCGTGGACGGCAACAAGGCAGGCTCTAACCAGGCGACCGGCGGCGGCAATGCAAATAACAGGACTGTGCGCCAGCAAAACATAATCAGCCCAGAGACTAACAACCTGAATTCCGGCAGGCAGGCGGTCAATTCCGGCGTACAGGACATGAATGCCGTGAACAACACTACGACTTCTGGCCAAAACCAGCAGGGGCGAACCGCCGACCTTAATGGCGCGTCTGCCAATATCAACAATCCTGTGGACTTGAACCAGCCCGCGGACATCAACGAAATAATCTATACTCTTCCCTCGCGCCCGTCGTTTTTCGAGGTCTCCGGGAAAATCCTTTCAACAGCCAGGAAAATACTCGGTTCCGTGCTGAAGAAGAGCCTGATTATCGTGCCCTCGCTTGTTGTGCTCAAAAGCGTTTACGACTCATTCGCCAATACCAAGACCGGCTTTTTCAAGCACCTCTATAACAATGGCGCAAGCGTGCTCTCTTTCCTCGGCAGGGCTGCGAACTACATCGCTTCCTCGCCTTACACAGTGACAGCCATCGCGGGCACGTGGTTTGCCATAGGCTCCGGCAAGAAGATAATCTCGGCTGTGAAAAACAGCGCGGAAAACATCGCAGGCAGGCTCTTTGGCGTAGCCTCGGAACTCTCCGCTTTCGTGCGCAACACGTCGCTTACCGTGCTTGCGCTCACTGTGGCGTCCAATGCCTACGCGGTTGTGTCGCAGATGGCAAACTCCTCGGTAGTTGACCCGGTGAAGCAGATATTCGACAGGTCCGCGGAAACGGGCACTGCGGCTGCCCTCGCGCTTTTGATTTCAGTGCCTGCTAAAATGATAATCGACGCTGTGAGGAATTCAGTGAGCAACCTCGGCTCTTCGCAGAACCAGCATTAGGCCAGCAATTTTTGTGAGGTATTGACATGACACAATCGCAGGAACAAAAACCGGGCTCTGGGAATGACAAGATAATCTCGGCGGTCACGAAAATTGTCAGCATGAGCAACCAGAGGACTGAAAAAAAGATTAACGAAACTTTTGCCAAAATCAAGGAACAGGCTGACTCGGCAAGCCAAAAAGCAGACGCTGCCGGAAAGAAGGCAAATGAAATTGAAAACAAGGTAAAAAACATTGAAAAACAGGTTTCGGGATTTGACAAGTTCAAGACGGACTCGGAAAACCTGCTTTTGGAAACCAAGAATGTCAATGAAGAGGCGAAAAAACTTCTCACAGACATCAAAACAGCAATGGAATCCGGGGCTTTCAAGCCAACCCCGGCCAAGAATGTGGATTCAGCCACTATCGATCATTCCGATGCAAGGCCCGAAGTTAATGAAAAAACCGGCACAGACCCGCGCGACGATTTGAGGCGGGCGGCATGGGGCAACAAAATAAGACCAAAGGATGGCACCAAGCAGACCACCAAGGCCAAAAACGCAGTTTCGGGCTTCAAGGCGGCCGTGGATGCGAGGCTTGAGGCCTACGCAATCAAGCACGCGCCCAAATTCAAGATTATTCGCAACACTGCCATAGCCATAGGCTCTTACATCGCGGCCATAGGGCCTGTCTTCTCCGGCATAAAGGCAATGTTCAAGGGTGGAAGCCTGTTTGGCACAATAGGATTCGAGTACGAGTCGCTTTTCAACAGCGCCGCCAACCTCGTATCCTCCGTAGTGACCAACCCGTTTTCGCTCGCGTTTGCCGGGGCGCTTGGCTATGCCGCGGTGAAGGTCTACAAGACCATGAAATCCGAATACGCGGTTTTCAAGGCAGCAAGGGACAAAGGGGAGATCTGATTCATGGGCTTGACTCTCCTCCAGCCCGTTTTTTCAATATTTTTCCAACAGCCCACTATTTTTTCCGGACCTGATTTTTCCATCATGGCAGGCGCGCCCTTCCTGCGCCCAGCATTATCCTTTTTTTCGCCATACATATACTATATGTTTTTATTGTCCTCCGCCCTATCCATTGGCATGGCCAACCTCCAAAAAAGCCTTCAAACTGATTATCATGATTTCAGCTCCAACCAGCCTTTGACGGAGGGGCAGAAAAGCGGCGGGCTTGACAAGAAACCCATTGCAAACTCTCCTGCCAGGCCCCAGATAACAAATAGCGACATCATAAAACAGTTTTCCCCTGTGACTATACGCTCCGTTGACGCGGAAAAGCAGAGATATTACCAGGGCACTGACAAGGCCCCCGGCTCTCCTATTTTTTACGGCGACTTGCAGTTGTATTCGCGCGAACTGCGCAAGATAACCGACGGGGACAGCCAGGTGCGCATTGTCGAATGGGCCTTATATGACAAGGCGACAGGCAAACTCTACACCCCCAATTACCTGGACTCGCACAAAATCCACGACTTTTTGTATTCGGGCGCCGACTCGCTTGGAAGGCAGGAGTCCTATAAAATCGATGAATTCGACTATGCCTCATTCTATTCCAATTACGACAAGCTCTCAAAGGGCGGCCTGCCAAAGGAGGCCCTTGAGAACGACTACCGCAAGGTCCGCGACCTGATGCTCTATTGCTTCCAGCTTGACGACGTCAAATCCGCCCTTTCCCTCGCAAAGGACCACTTTTCTGAAATACTCGAGCTATATCCGGCAGACCAGGTTTTCCAGTCCAAATGGGACGCGTTCGCGCTAAAGCACCAGTCCGACTTTCTCGACCCCGTGATGGATTACCGCTCCCAGATATTTTCCGACAAGAACCTCGTGCGCGACCTCGACCTGGCCCTCAAGGGCATTATAGCTGTCTTTCCAAGCATCTGGGAAGGCATGACGGGCAATGTCCAGACAGGGAGGGACATGTTCAAACAGGCCTTCAAGTCGGATTCCGAATGGGTCCTAACTCCGGGGAGCTTTTTTTACGGCGTAGGCCAGACATCCCTTGACGTGCTCAAAATAGCCTACAACACAATAGTGAGCACAGCAGGCGCCATAGAGACGCCTGTCTTTGGCACGCATGTCTCAAACGAGCTTTTGATTGGCAAGAACGAGAAGACGTCATGGAAGCAGGCAGAGGACATGAAAAACGAGGTACATTCCAACCCGAGCCCAATGAACATCGAATCTTTCGGCATAATGTCGAACATGAAATGGGCGGACACAGGCCTCTCGGCCCTGGTGGTCGGCGGCATTGTCGTCAAGGCGCTCAAAAACGGCGGCACGAAGATTGTCCTGAACCAGGTGGCGGAAAAGCTCTCAACCGAGGAGGGCAAGCGCGTTGTCGCCTCGAACCTGCTCAAAAAGGACCTCGCGCAAGTCACTGCGGAGGACATTGCCAAGGTGACGGAGCAGGACATCAGGAACACCGCCAAGAACATAGTCGACAATTCCATGGAAAAATCGATAAATGAGATGAGCAAGGCGGGCAGGCTGGCAAAGGGCAAGAACCCAAGCATAAAGGGCGTGACTGAAAACATCAATACCGCCCTCAAGGACCTCTCGCCTGAAATCGGCACGATAAAGGCGCCCAGGCTATATTCTGAAGTATGGACAGGCATTCTCGAGCCGGGCTATGACCTGTCAAAGCGCGCGGCCATAGCCACATGGGAAGGGGTCCAGTCCGGCGTGATGGCGACGGGGCGCTTTTTCAAGAGGTCATATTACGGCTCGATAATCGCAGTGCAGAAGATGTTTAGCGATGTGCCTTACTTTTTCAGGAAATTCTCCACGCGCGACTCCGTGATAAACGAGCTTTCCGTGCTGGACGCGTCATGGGAGAAGTTCCTGACAGACAAAATCAGGATGAAAATACCGGACGCCCAAATCGTGGGCAAGGTGCCGGCGCCTTCAGATAACTTCTCCGTTACTGTGATGTCAGAGGGAAAGCAGAGGTCTCTGCGTGTCAAAGGCCTTAACATGGAGCCTTACAAGCAGTTCGTGGCAGACTACAAGAAGGCTAATGCGGCATACGAGCTTGAATTGCAAAACATGCCAAAGGGAATGACGGAGGCGCAGTTGCTTGAAAAGCATTTTGGCGGCCTGCTTGGAACAAGCGATGACATTTCCAAGTTCCGCCAGTCAATAGAAGGCTATGGCACAATGCATTCCGACGCCATGCTTGGCCAGGCGTTCGAGAGATGGAAGAATTACAGCGCAATCGGCTTTGCCGAGCCGGAGCTCCAAAGCGGCAAGCAGCTGCTCTCAAAGCTGCCCTATGTGCCTGAAAAGCCCGTCAAGGTCAAGCCTATCGGGCAACAGTTCAAGGAAATCGGGGCCGACGAGCAGGTACAAAAGGCAGCGCAGGAGACTGTGGACTTCACAAGCAAGAGCCCGGTAGTAACCGAGCAGGAATACTCGTGGCGCAGGCAGAAATTGCAGAACCTGGCCGATTATTACGGCAAGAAGATTGCCGAAGCCGACGAGAAGTTCTCCGCGCTGATGAAAAAATGGTCAGTGGCGGAGGAGGACGCAAGCAAATTGAGCCTCAGGACCGCCAAGGACGTCGAGGAATACGCGAGCAAGAACTTCGGGCTCAAAAAGTCCAAGGCATTCATGCGCGAGTTCAAGGAATTGGAAGCGGAATATGGCAAGCTCTACAAGAACAACGCGGCAGTTATGAAGACAATGGAGCACCTCGACCAGTTCACCTACCGCAGTTTCCGCTTCGCATACGAATACACGTTCTACAATGCCGGCAAGCTTCCAAGGGGCGTGAGGAACTGGTTCAGGGAAGGGTATGCTAACCAGAAATGGGTACAGGAACTTGAGAACAAATACGCCAACCTCCTGACAGAGCGCGACAATGCTCTGGCCCGGGAGGGAGAACTTATCAAGGCCATAGGCGAGAAATACGGCCCAGAAGTGAAAAAGATGGGCACTGGCCAGCGCAAAGCGTGGTTTGAACAGGCCTATGGCAAGGGCAGCACTGCCCCAGAGGCCATTGAATTCCAGAAGCTTTCAAGGCAGCTTGACGAGGTGCAGATGACTCTCACCGACCTTACATGGAAACTTGACAACGTGTTCGCAAGGATATACCATGGCGCGGAAGTATTCGCAGGCACAGTGGGCAGGACTGTCACCAATCCCAAGGTGGCAGTAATAGGCCTTGGCATAGGATTCTTCCCGCCATTGCTTTCAGCGGCTTCAAGCGTTGTGGTTCCGGTGGTCAAGGTCCTCTCGCCCGTGATATTCGGGGCTGGAATTGGCGGCATTGCCGCCCTGGACTACAAGATTTTCCAATGGGCCAAGCTTGCAGGCAGGCAGCTTGACAAGTACATGTACCCGTCGTTTTACAAGCTAATGGCAATCGAGGGTTTCCAGAAATCCGTAACCGCCAATAGGCCTGAAATAGTTTCAACCTTCCAGAGGGGTTTCGTGGTGGACGCCGCCTTGTCAGGCGACAACAAGGTGCTTGGGATGGTGCTCTCGCAGGATGTGTCTTTTTCAAAAGGCTCCTCGACGCTGCCTGGAATCGGCACAGGGCAGGCATACCTGCTTGACGCAACAGGCAGGCGCACCCAGCTCCAAATCGGCGAGGACGGCTCTGTGATGTTTGTAGGCTCGCAGCAGCAGCCGCTGCTTGGCAATTACATGCTGCCGGGGATGCAAAACCAGGAAACCGGCGATTACATGCAGGGCGGGCCTCTGACAGTCCTCGGGCCGGGGAAATATACCATTCACGTAGAGCCCAAGACCAAGGACGAGGCTCCGGCAAAAGGCAAGCAGCTATGGAAGACTTTCTCCTTCACAGTGAACGCAGACGGGACAATCACGCGGCCGGAAGCCGTTGCGTTGGATGAAAAGAAAACAACCGCGCCATCGGACACGCTCAAGACAACGCCTGTCCAGTCGCAGTCGTATTTCTCATCGCTTGTTGACTACACCGGCAGCGCAGCAATGCCGGATTCCATGGCAGTGCAGCCTGGCGGCTCTGTCAGGTTCAGGATTCGCGAGGGCGGCACGATATTGGGCGCAAGTGACGGCGGCAGGTACAAGGTCGTATCCCCGGACGGCAAGGAGTATTACTTTGAGGCAAAGGAAATCCTCAATGACTTCAAGTTTGAAGGCAGGTTTGGCGCAGAAGGGACTTACAAGCTCGTGCCGGTCTCGCACTATGACGCGGAGGACGGCAAGGGCCCCATCGACCATGAGGGCAAGCCGCTCACAGTGGTTGTCAGCGCGCAGCCTAGCCCCGTGGCCGGAAACATTTCAGCCATTGTTTCGGGGCAGCAGGAACAGGCGCCGCAGGCGGAAAAAATCCACGAGTTCAAGAGCATGGACGAGGTCCATGATTTCATCAAGTCCTCTTCGCTTGCAGGATCCGAGAAGCTTGCAGCGTTCAAGGAGCTAAACAGGCTCAAGGGCGAGAGCTCAAGCGAGCAGTCGCGCCTTATCGGGCTGTTCAACACGCTCGATGCCGGGGACCTCTTCGCCAAGCTCAACGCCCGGGACTACAAATGAATAGTAATATATGATTCCAAATCGCAATAACAACATGGTGGTTGGTGTTTATGGGTGCCTTTGCTTATCTTGACAAGACGGAAAAAGCGCAGCTTCAAAGCCTTAAGATTTCCAGCTACGAGGATGCAAAAAAAGAGCTTGACGGCTACGTGAAGAACCTGCGCTGGGACCTGTTCAAGATGCAAAAGCCAGACTGGAAGGCAGGCTCCACGGAGGACAAGGCTGCATCCCTCTCAAGCGCCAAGAAAAACGCCGAGAGGATACAGTTCGTCATGGACACCTATCTCGCCAAGACTGACGCGAGCATATCCAAGGAAATAAACGTTTACCTCAAAAGCGTCTACGCCCTCAAGGAGAATTCCGACCTCTCGGCGAACTTCGTTGCTGACAAGCTCGCCACTGCTTCGGGCAAGCTCGCGGATTTCGTTTCTGCCTTGACGCGCTTGACGAGAAAGCGTTTGGCACCGCCGGCCCAAAGACAGAGACCATAGACGTCACGGCGCACAAGTCATACAGGGAGCTTGCGGGGATGCAGTCCGCAAAGGACTACCTGACCGAGAAGTTCGGCGAGGACTATTCAAGGGAAGCGGCAATGTATTTCTCATACGACGTCAAATACGGCGGCGGGAAAAGCGAGGGGCTCGGGCTTGGCAAGGAATCCGCCACCACCACGGCCGCGAGGAATTACATAAAGCAGGCATACGACGCGCTCAAGTCGGACGCGGAAAAGACGGAGTTCCTGAAAAATCTCGGCGACTTCTACCTGACCGTGGGCGTCGGCAGGGCAAGGAGGCTAATTTCGGATTACGCCAAGACAGGCAAGGGCGACAATGAGTTCATAGCAAAGCTGTTTGGCGCCACCACTGAAAAGCAGGTCAAGCCGGAAGATATTGTGGCTGAAACGGGCACGCACAACATCGGCGTCAACGCAGTGACCAAGGACCTTTTCGCGCCTTACGGCCTGCAATCCCTTTCATTCACTTACAAGAAATCCGACTTCGAGTCCAAGAACCTCGCGGAGCCTGTCGAGGGAATGGCGCACTACGTGCTCTCATACACGTCCCCCGACGGCAAGCAGGCCACAAAGGAGGGCGATGTCGCAAACCACATTCTCGGCGCGTATTTCAGCGCGCTTGCTAGCGAGGATGCCGACACAGTCAAGCAGAAACTTGGAGACATACTCCACATGTTTGAGACCAAAGGCGACATTGCGGTATTGAAAGTGCCAGAGAAGAAAAGCGGCACAGACCTCGCTTTGGACCTCGTCTCGCCCAAAGGGCTCGATCTCCAGCAGGAACAGCAGGTCACCCCGCTTGTGCGCCCGCTTGAATCCACAATTGGCAAGCTGCTCAACCCGGCGTCACTGGCCGAAGCCGACTGGCAGCAGATTTATTCCACATTGCAGTCCGCAAAGCCCGAGGAGCTGAAAACGGAGATTGACGGCATAATCGCTGCTTTGAACAAGCCGGGCATTTCTGCGGAGGACAAGGCCAAAAACGATTTCGCCCTGCTCCAGCTTGCAAGCATGTACGGCTTCATAGGCGGCAAGACAAAGGCCACTGACACAAAGAGCAAGACTGACAAGGAAGTGTTCGGGAAAATAAACGGCAAATCCCTCCTGCCCTATTGCATGTCGGTCCTGCCACCCGCGTTGCAGCCGTCAGTCAATTGCGTCAAGGAAACCGCTGAAGCCAGGCAGGCTTACAACAACTTTTTCAGCGGCTTGTTTTTCGACTGGAACAAGATGTCCATAAACGAGAATTACCTCCAGAACCCGGAAACCTTCATTGCGGAGCTCAAGAAGAATCTGCCTATTGTTGCTCAAAGCGTTTCTGTTGTTGACGGCGTTGTTTCCGTGACTGCCCTCAACGCGCCAGCCTCAAATATCGAAGGCGACGTGCTCAATATCTCAAACCTAAGCGGCTCCATGAAGGGGGGCGAAAACAAGCCCGGAGTGGAGTCCAAGGGAACCAAGCCCGGCGAGCTTGAAGAGGAGTACGTGGAGCCGGAACAGCGCAAGAAATAAGCGGGCCTGCCCATCGGGCATTTCCCGCCCTTTCTTCCTTTAGCTTCGCGGCGTTGCGGTTTCCATGCCCCCAATGCCCATTTTTGTCGTAAAATATGACAATTTATATTCCTTGCTTGCGCCTTTTTAAGCGGGCTTTTGGTGCATTCAATGGCAAAATCATACCTTAATCAGAATGATACGCGCCAGCCGGGCGCTGGCACCGGCCAAACGAAGGGCAACTTTTTCAAGAGGGCTTTTAAGACCGCCAAGGCTGTCGGAAAGCTTGCCGGGCCGTTCTTTTTCCTGCACGCCGCTTCGGTTTTTCCTGGCCAGCAGGCAATGCCTGCGGCTCTCGGCGACAGCACGTCTGCAAAGGGATATAAACAAGTGAACGCCCAAATAATTGATACCGGCGAAAAGGTGAAACAAATGGCCCAACTTCTTGCAACCGCTCCGACACAGGACAAGGCTAAACTTGAGTCAATCCAGGCGAACCTCAACGTAATCAAGGGCGAGATGCCCAAGCTTGAAAAGGCCCTGAAGAACAACAAGAACGCGGATGCCAAGAAGTCAATGGATATCATATTCCAGTCCAGAAACGCAATATTGAAGGACCTCGACTCGCTTGCCACGCCGGATGGCAAGGCCATGGGGGCAGAAATCAGGTCTTATATCGACTCCAAGGCGCTATCATACGTGCTTCCCGGCTCTACACTCGCGCGCCTCGTATCGGAGAAAAAGGACCTGGCCGATTATTACAACAGGGCGAAGTTCTCTGACGGCACAAGCAAGATAACCGTTTCCCAGCTCCTGGCAAACAGGATTGCAGGCGACGCGTCCGACATGATATCGAAATCCCAGGCAATCACTTCGAGGATGAGCGACAACCTCCCCCAGACGGACGTGATAAGCGAGAGCACCAGGCAGACGGTCCCCACGCCCGGGGCTTCGACCGAGCTTCTCACTTCGTCAGAGAAAACCAACCTGAAAAAACAGGCGAAGGACGCCATGCTCCAAATAGTGCGGCTCTCCTACGGCCTTCTAACCCCAAGCTATTCAAACGTCGGCGACCTGATTCCCGTGCGCGAGCAGTTCTCGGCCCAGCTCACCTCTTATCTTAGCGCAAAGACCCAGCTTGGCGAGCAGGCGACGATGGAGTCGGACCTGCTTGGCCAGATAAAGGAATACGTGGGCGACAACGCGCTTTACAATTCAATAGCCCCCATCTTCACAACTGGCTCGGGGGACATGTCCCAGCGCGTCAACGCCAACATAACCTCCATGGTGCGCGCCTACGTCAGCCTGTCGCAGTTTGACACCAATGTGAAATCCATGATACTTGGCGGCATGCGCGTCGCACCCATTATAGATGGCGTGGCCTCGTCAATAAGCCAGAGCACGTCCAAGTCTGACATAATAAACAGCCTGAACTCCCTCATGGACCAGATGTCTGTGGTACAGGGCGCCAACTCGAGCCTGCTCAACGGCATAAACTCAATAATCTCAAATGTCAACGGCCTTCAGGAAATAGATGCCCATGCAGCCTCAAACATAGCGGGACAGGTGAGCGGCCTCAAGTCAAGCGTGCCTGCCACCACCGAAGAGGCTAACATACTGCAGAACCTAAATGCCCTGAAATCCGGCATAACGTCTAATCCTATGATGGACTTCGTGCTTGCAAGGTATTATGGCGAGAATGGCGAAGGCCTGGCATCAATTTCAGGCACCCAAAAGCCGGGCGGGACGAACTTGCGCGAGTTCTATTTCAACACTGTATTCTCAAAATGCTCGGACAAGGCGTTTGTGGATGCGGTGCGCTCCGTATACCTCTCTGACAAGTTCTCTGGAGACGTTGCCGACATAGTGGACTCACGCACTGTCTTTGCCACTGAAAGCAGCCTCGCCGCAAGCCAGCTCGGGCTCAACACCCTCGCGCAAAGGTCTGTTGCGAATTTTGACGTGTTTTCCATCTACGGCCTCCACCAGCTCTTCAACTCTCCAAGGTTCTCAACAATGCAGCCGGAGGACGTCAGGTCAATAGTTGACGGCATGGCGAGGATGGAGCCCAAAAGCTCTTACATCGCAGCCATGAACCCGGAAGCTTTTGACAAGATAATCGGCCTTGCAGGCACAAGCCAGTCTTTCCCCCTTGTCCTTGACATGCTCTCAAAGCAGAACATGCTCTTTGTCCACAGCGGCGGGTGGCAGGCTTATGACAACAGCTGGGGCTTTTACTCTGACATAAAGAGCGCGGCATTCACAGGCGACCTCGGCACAAATATCGTCTCGACGCACGTCACCACGTCCAGAAGGACCATAGAGACGCTGACGCCGCTGGACCAAATTGTGCCAAGATACCAGTACCTGCCTTTTTTCAATCCCGCCCAGGCAAGCCTCTGGCTAAGCCAGGGACAGGTGCTTTTCAACCAGCAGTATTCGGGCAGGGAGGACCAGCTTGGGACGTACAACCAGCGCGCTGCAGTGGACGCGTCAAGCTTCAGCCTGATGAACTTCCTGCGCCCGCCTGCCGCGCCCTCTGTGATGTCGTCCGCGTTCTCGCCTGAACATCTCGGCTATGGCATGGGCGCAAATGACATTTCGCAGCAGCTCAACGACCTCTACCTCTCACGCTCAATGAAAAACGTATCCCCAAGGATAATCGGCGGCTCCGTCAGGGGAGGCCTGGGCTTTGACTTCAACGAGCCGCTGCAGGGCGGAGTGGGATTTGACGTCCTCCAGCCAGGCGGCTCTTCCACCACTGGCTATGCAAGAACCCTGCCTACAAGCTCTTCCACCACAAACCAGGCTGGCCAGGACATAACCACTTCGGAGACCTCGCGCACCGAAATGCTCCTGCAGGGCAACAGGATGAACTACTGGGGCCAGATTGTAGGCGACGCGTTCTACAACAGCATTTCTACGGAAACTAGCAACAAGCAGGTCGTGCAGGACCAGTCGGGCGTGAACCAGACAGGCCCTGAAAGCTCCTATGTGAAGAACTTCATCTCGTCCTCCGACGCAAACCTCATTTTCGGCAAGGACGCCAACGTGCGCGTAATCGGCTCCACAATTGCCAATTCTTCGGGCGACCTTTCCCAGGAGACGTCCACCAAGGTTGCCACTTACGACATCTGGATGAGGGAGAAGGCGACAGGCTCGTGGGTTAGAGTCGCGCTTGACAAGGACCAGCAGGAGCAGTTTGACAAGACCATGAACGCCCGCGTCAATGACGGCCTCAACCACACGCTTGTGGAGGCAGCAACGAGCTTTGGCGGATGGAAGGGCGCTCGCATACCCGGCATGGGGGTCGAGACGCTCAAGCAGGACGTGCAGTCGCAATCAACCGACAACAGGGTTGCATTCTACTTCGGGCTTTACGTGCCAGGCATTGAAACTGCCACGGTAACCGCCGCGACGCTCACTGGCAACCGCGTGAGCGCAGTGTCAAAGAAATTCGGCGAGTCCACAGTATTCACTGCCGGCTATTTCGCATACAATGAAAAAGAGGCATTTGACAGGATAGTTTCAGGCGCCAGCGCGCAAAACTACGACTTCAGGAGGGGCTGGAAGCCCACCTACGAGGGCGCGCCCCTGATAAAAGGCGGCGAGCTTGAGATGCTCGTGCTTGACAACTGGAAGGCGAGCCTGTTTGGCGGGTCGAGTTCCGGCGGCACAAACACAGTTGCAGGCGGCTCGTTCTACAACAAGAGCGTGAGCGCGGGCGGCTATTTCTCCTACGAGAAGGCAGGGGACAAGACAGTCCTCAAGCAGGCTGTCGCAAACGCAGGCACGCGCTTTGGCGTGTTCGGCTACGACGTCACTGCGTCTGGCTCGCTTCTGAAATACGCATCCGACAGGAACCTTTACAGCGCCATGGTGTCCACCAAGAAAAACGACGCCTCGCTCACCATGTTCTCGTCTTATCAGCAGGGCGCCCAGACGAAGATTGACGACACGAGGATAAGGGCAATACGCTCCAACCTGTCGTCAAACGTCGAGAGGCTTTCAAAGCCTAACATCGGCAACAGGGAAAGGGAGGAGGCCCTCCAGTCTGTCTGGTCCAACTTGTCCGATTTTGTCATTTGGGACCCGCAGGAGGAGATAAGGCGCGGGTTCAATACCATGCACGGCGCCATATTCAACAGCCCCAAGTTCTCGGCCGGCCTGACATCCATGCGCATGCATGACGGCTCTGACATAATCATGCCTTCGCTTTCAATCGGGGAGAACCTGTCCATAGTCGGGGGGGTGACGGCAAAGCGCGAGGAAACCGCGGGGCTTAGGACCCCAGGGGACATGAAGAATTTCCTCAACCTCAAGTTCGCCAACAACGAGTTCGGCTTCATGGGCGAGCTTTACCAGCTTGACGGCATGCAGTATGGCAAGCTCTCTGCAGGCGTGCGCACTGGCGAGCTTTCAGGCCTTGGCGGCACGTTTAGCATGAGTTCGGATTCGAGGCTTTACAAGCTCGACCTCATGTACGCTGGCGAGAGCTCGAGCATAATGCTCAACGTTTCCGGCATGGACGACCTGCGCGCGAGGGGCATAAGCGTCTCAAAGACGTTGAGCGAGAGCACGGACCTCGCATTGCGCTTCTGGCACGTTTCAATGGTTAACGGCAAGGGCCCCGACTCCTACCAGTTCCAGACGCAGATGGACTTCAGGACCGGCGAAACTGGCAAGATTTCAGTCATCGGCACGTTCGAGAAAATCAAGGGCATCGACAAGCCCAATGGCGAGCTGAAGCTGCAGTACAGCTGGGGCCTCGGGCGCTGATTTTTCCCGCGCCTCCCCTCTTTTCATGCTTATGCATGCCGAAGCGACGGAAGCTTTATAAATAGTATCTGTATAATAATTGGCACCGTTTTTTTACTGCAATGCGCAAGCGTGTCTTGCGCACACTGGAGTAAGGATAGCTTTCGAGGCTTAAATTGCTTCATGGCTGTCTTCACCGGTTCGGAGCACGAACCATTTCATGCTCGACTTAGGCTTTGGGAACATTAGATGTTCATGAGCAAAGGGAAATTGAAACCATATGCTTTGAACCGCTAATTCCAAATTAAATGTGACTTTCGGTCGGAAACAATAAATTCGAATAACTCCAGTTGATCCTGCTGGAGGGTACTGCTATCAGAGTACGATTAAGCCATGCAAGTCTGTTCACCCGCTTGGGTGGACGGCGTACGGCTCAGTAACACGTAGTCAATCTGCCCTAAGGACTCGGATACCCACGGAAAACTGTGGATAAACCGGGATAGGCAATCTGTGCTGGAATGCTTGATTGCTTAAAGTCGCCGCAAATTGCAGCGGAGCGAGCCTTAGGATGAGACTGCGCCTGATTAGGTAGTTGGTGGGGTAACGGCCCACCAAGCCGATAATCAGTAGGGGCAATGGGAGTTGGAGCCCCGAGAAGGACACTGAGACAAGGGTCCTAGTCCTACGGGATGCAGCAGGCGCGAAACCTTTACAATGCGCGCAAGCGTGATAGGGGAACTCTGAGTGGCGTTGAGACATAGTCTCTCGTCTTTTGCCAAGTCCAAATAGCTTGGCGAATAAGTGCTGGGTAAGACCAGTGCCAGCCGCCGCGGTAATACTGGCAGCACAAGTGGTATCCACGAATATTGGGTCTAAAGAGTCCGTAGCCGGTCCTTTAAGTCTTCTGTGAAATCTTGAGGCTCAACTTCAAGGCGTGCAGGAGATACTGCTGGACTTGAGAGTGGGGGAGGTCAGGAGTACTTGTGGGGTAGTGGTAAAATACTGTAATCCTACAAGGACTACCAGTGGCGAAGGCGCCTGACCAAAACACGTCCGACCGTGAGGGACGAAGGCTAGGAGAACGAATCGGATTAGATACCCGAGTAGCCCTAGCAGTAAATGATGCAGACTGTGGTGTTGCCAAGACTTCGGGTCTTGGCAGTGCTGTAGCGTAGGTGTTAAGTCTGCCACCTGGGGAGTACGGCCGCAAGGTTGAAACTTAAAGGAATTGGCGGGGGAGCACCACAAGGCGTGGATGCTGCG
>JBAZLG010000002.1:0-421475 GCA_041650395.1 Candidatus Micrarchaeia archaeon
CCGCCTCCGCCGCCGCCCGCGTAGTAAACATTAGTGCCTGTGATGCTGTTTTGGAGGCCCGCGCCGCCATTGCCTGCCTGGCTTGCGCCAGCGCTCGTGCCGACCGCGCCAGCCCCGCCGCCGCCGCCAGCTTTTGCGACCCCGCCGCCGCCGCCATAGCTTGAACCCCCGTTATGCCCCTGGCCTGAAGTGCCAGTGCCGCCTGAATAGGTTGCGCCTGTTGAAGTGGACGGGCCTGCGCCTCCGCCGGAGCCGCCGTTAAACCCTGCCCCAGCGCCAGTATAGCCGCCATGCCCCGCGCCGCCGCCTACTGCCGACAAGCCGGCAAAGCTTGAAGCCGTGCCGCTGTTGCCATTGTTTACCGCATTGGCTGCGCCGCCTGAACCGCCCGGGCCGATTACGACGCTGTAGCCCTGCGCTGAAACGGGTATCGAAGAATTATATATAAGGCCGCCAGCGCCGCCTCCGCCGCCGTGGGTGGAGCCTGCCCCGCCTCCACCGCCGATAATGAGGGCTTCGACATTCATAGGGATGCTGACCGTAAAAGTGCCGCTTGAAGTGAAAGTATGGACTGTATAATTCGTGCCATTGACTATTATTGTCGTCATGCTCCCGCCAGTGGCGGCAGCCGCGCTTGCAAGTCCAAAAGAGGCAATAAGGGAAAACAAGACAGACAGCAAGTGGATACTCCTGACGCTTCTGAAACCGAACCACATGCCCATGATAGCATTTACCCTCAACAGATATAAAAAAGTTATGCCCGGAAAGGCGTCAGGCAGCCAACAGGAAGGGAAAGTTAAATGCTCTTCTGATTCTGTGGTGAAATGAAGGTTGCAAGCGTTCGGGCTTTTCTGCCGCGCCACTACACCTGCGTGCTTGTGAACGTCAGTGTAGCCGTGCTTGTCTGGGGCGGGCTGTCGGAATCTATTTTTACAAGCACATAGGCCCAAATCGTGTCCTGCGAATCCGCGTATGCAAGGCTTGGGCACACTGTTATTTCAGAGCCTGACAAGTCCTGCATGCTCGTGTTAAGTGAGGGGCATGCGCCTGATTCATTGGCGCCGCCAAACATCTGGAACAGGGGGCTTGAGCCGCCTATGAAGTTTGCAGCGTCCTTGTCGGACGCCACTGTGATAGAAACATTGACGTTTCCCTGGTTCTCTACAATAAAACCAAGCTCGCCATCAGTGGTATTCGTAGTTTCATTTGACAGGAGTATAACAGACCCAGCAGCAGGCGGAGTCACAGGGACAAAGGAAAACGTGCTGTCATTCATGCTGTTGGACGTATAAACCGC
This sequence comes from Candidatus Micrarchaeia archaeon, assembly GCA_041650395.1. GTDB lineage: Archaea > Micrarchaeota > Micrarchaeia > Anstonellales > VGKX01 > JAKALW01. Next base: position 1,298 of record JBAZLG010000002.1, read on the forward strand.
AATCTGGTTTGTGGAGGTAATGTTAATCCCTATGGTGCCGCTGGAATTGGAAGGGGAGCCGCTGCTGCCGCCCAACTCGCTGCCATCCACGCCATAGCCGGAAAATCCAGACACGTTAAACGTCAGCAGACTGCTTGCCTGATTCCAGGAAATGCCAGTGCACTTCGGGGCAATGCAAAGCTCCCCGTTTTGGACTATTTCGCTTGAATTTTCGGCAAAGCCCGAATAGTAATATATGTCAGGAGCAAGAGAGCCAGAATAAATGCCTGTCAGGTTCATTGTAAGCGACGCAGTTGAATTGAAACTTGAGTGCAGGGCGCTTGAGTTCACAGAAATGAAACCATTGCCTATCAGCACGTTGGAATCGTAATCCTGGGCAATTGCATTCACAGTATGCCCTGCGGGGAACCTGATTTTGCCTTTTCCGGGAATGTCAAGTGTGAGATTCGCCACATTTGAAAGGTCTGGAACGCCTGACAGGTTTGATGATTCCCCGCTAAAATTTGAAGCTTCAGGAGGCACCTGCGTGACGTATCTTATTATTACAATGCCAGAGCCTCCTGCCTTGCCCTGGCCGCCGCCACCGCCGCCAGTGTTGGCAGTCCCGGCAGCGGAATAACCTGCGCCACCGCCGCCAAGGCCTCCAGCCCCATTAGAGCCTGAACCCTGGCAGACTATGGAGCCGCCTCCGCCGCCAGCGTAATATACATTTGTGCCATTGATTGTGAAATTCCTGCCATTGCCGCCCTTGCCTGCGGCACCCGATACGCCATTGGAGCCGGCAGCTCCTGACCCGCCGCCGCCACCGCCACTTGAAGCGCAGCTATAATCGCCAGCGCCAGAGCCGCCTGAATATCCCTGGCCAGAAGTGCCGGAGCCTGGGTTGAGCCTGACTTCCCCGGCATAAGAGCCTCCGCCACCTCCGCCCGAACCGCCAGTCTTGCCGGCTACGCCATAATCCCTGCCAGCGCCGCCGCCCCCTCCTATTGCAGTCAGAACGCCAAACACGGAATTCCCGCCATTTGCGCCCTGTTCATTGGAATATGCATTGCCGCCTGCGCCTACAGTGACTGAATATGCCTGGGCAGAGACAGGGTATGAAGAATTGTAAATAAGGCCGCCCGCGCCGCCGCCTCCGTTCCTGCCGCCCTGCCCGCCTCCCGCCACTACCAGGACAGAGACGTTCATTGACAGGGAAGAATTGAAAGTGCCGCCGGAAGTGAAAGTATGAACAGTATAATTTACGCCATTTTCAATTAAGGTTGTGACAGTGCCCCCAGTTGCAGTGGATGCGAACGGCGCGCATAAGACAAGCAAAAAAAGTGCCAGGGATAAGGCTTTCAAGCGAATTAACACGCATTTCTGCCAGAACATGCTAAAATTAGGGAAATGAATATTAAAATACGTTACCAGCGCAGCCTATGAAAAAAAGAAAGCAGGCAAATCAGGAGGCGGACTTCTTCGCCTTTTTCCCGAGCTTTTTCTTCATCATCTTGAGCACGAAGAAGGAATCCCTCTCCATTTCCTCAAGCCTGAAGCGGATGAGCTTAGCCTGCGCGTCAAGCCGGGGTATTACTATGAATTCAAGCGCGTTGACGCGCCTTTTCGTCTTCTCGATTTCACGGATGAGCTTGCGCAGCGCGTTTTCTGTCTCGGCGAGCTTGACAATCATGTCAAGCGAGCGCTCGAAGGAGTCGGCTGCCTCGTCAATCTTTGCGGACGAGCCGACAATAGAGTAGCCCCTCTCCTCCGTGGATTTGTGGACTTCCACGGATTCTATGGACGGTATCTTGACGCCCATGACGTTTTTGACCTCGATTTTAACTCCGGGGGCCTTCTTTATCTGGCTTGCCATCGCCTCTATCTCGTAGATGGAGTGGAAAATCTGGGCCACCGCAAGCGTCCTGTAGGAGCCTGACAGCGTGGTGTTGAGCTCTGTCCTCATGTCCTTCGCCTTTTCGAGGATTTTGAAGAACTCCATGACAAGGGCGTCCCTCTTCTGCTTGAGGAGCTTGTGCCCCTTTTTGGCAAGGGTTATCCTCTGCTTAGCCTTGAGAAGCTCCATCCTCGTCGGGTTGAAATTTTCAGCCATCCTCTACACCATCAAACAAATCAATTGGGGAACTACTTCTTGCCATGCTTGGCATGGGAGGCGTGCTTCGCCTCGTGCTTCTCCTCGTGCTTTGCCGCCTTTTTCTCGGCCTTGGCCCCGAAGTAGTCCCTTGAATTGCCCTTGCCGTCGTAATACTTCTGCCCGTACTTCGCTATGAAGTCGGCCTTGACCCTCTTGAGCTCCGACTGCGGCAGGGCTGCGAAAAGCTCCCAGCCCAGTTCCAGCGAGTATTCGATGTTCCTGTCCTCGTGGCTCGCCTGCGTGATGTAGCGGCGCTCGAACTCGTCGGCGAATTTCAGGAACTTCTTGTCGGTGTCGGACAGCGCTTCCTCGCCTACGACCGCGGAGAGCGACCTGAGGTCCCTTCCCGTGGCATAGCCCGCGTAAAGCTGGTCGGCAACGCCCCTGTGGTCCTCCCTTGTCCTCTCCTTGCCAATGCCAAGGTTCATCAGCCTCGACAGGGACGGGAGAACATCTACTGGCGGATAGATGTTTTTCCTGTGCAAATCCCTTGAAAGCACTATCTGCCCTTCAGTGATGTAACCAGTAAGGTCGGCGATGGGGTGCGTGATGTCGTCGCCGGGCATGGTAAGTATTGAAAGCTGCGTCACAGTGCCCGTCTTGCCCTTTATCCTGCCCGCCCTCTCGTAGATGGTTGAAAGGTCGGTATACATGTAGCCGGGGTAGCCGCGCCTGCCTGGGACCTCTTCACGTGCGGAGGCGATTTCACGCAGCGCCTCGCAGTAATTCGTCATGTCAGTGATGATGACAAGCACGTGCATGTCCTTCTCATAGGCGAGATACTCCGCAGTGGTCAGCGCGAGCCTTGGCGTGATGATACGCTCAACTGACGGGTCGTCCGCGAGGTTGAGGAAAAGGACCGCCCTTTCGAGTGCGCCCGTCTTTTCGAAGTCCCTCATGAAAAATGCCGAGTCCTCGTGCGTGATGCCGATTGCGGCGAAAACGACCGCGAACTGCTCCGACTCGTCCTTTGTCCTGGCCTGCCTTGCGATTTGGACGGCAAGCTGGTTGTGCGGCAAGCCCGAGCCCGAGAAAATGGGCAGCTTCTGGCCCCTGACAAGCGTGTTCATCGCGTCGATGGTCGAGATGCCCGTCTGGATGAAGTCCCTCGGGACTGCCCTCGAATACGGGTTGATTGCAGAGCCGTTGATGTCAAGCCTTTTCTCGGCTATGATTGCCGGGCCCTTGTCGCGCGGCCTGCCAAGGCCGTCAAACACCCTGCCAAGCATGTCCTTAGAGACCGAAATCTGCATGGTCTCGCCAAGGAACTTGACCTTGGTCGCAGTCGTGTTAAGGCCGGCAGTGGCGCCGAAGAGCTGGACGACTGCGACGCCCTGGGACACCTCGAGCACCTGCCCGAGCTTCTTCTCGCCGGAGGGGAGCGTGACCTCGGCTATCTCGTTGTAGCCGACGCCTTTCACGCCTTCAACGAAAACGAGAGGGCCTGCGATCTGCGTGACTGTCTGGTATTCCTTCATATAACCACCATTTTCTTGCGCTTAAGGGCTTGCCTTATTTCTTTGAAAGGGAGTCGAACTCCTCGTCAATCATGTTCCCGATTGCCTCGATGGACTTCATGTCCGATTCGGGGATTTCCTTCATCCTCGCTATCTTCTCCTTCACCTTCATGGAAAGGATGGTCTTGAGCTGCACGCCGAGGTCCACCGCCGCAAGCGAGCGCTCGTGGAACTTTATGATGTTCTTTATCATGGCGTATTGCTTCTTCAATGACGCGTACGTGTCGACCTCGTGGAAGGCCGACTGCTGGAGAAGGTCCTCCCTTATCATCTTCGTGGAGTTGAGTATGACCTGCTCCTTTTCCGGAAGCGCGTCCGGGCCGACAAGCTGCACTACCTCCTGCAATTCCGCCTCCTTTTGCAGAAGCGTCATCGCCGTGGTGCGCAGGCTGCCCCACTCGCTTGAGATGTTGTTGTTGTAATACGTGTCGAGAGCGTCCGTGTACAGGGAGTAGGACTTGAGCCAGTTGATTGCCGGGAAGTGCCTTCTCTGGGCAAGCGACGCGTCCAGCGCAAGGAAAACCTTGGTGACGCGAAGCGTGTTTTGCGACACTGGCTCCGAAATGTCTCCGCCGGGCGGGGACACGGCGCCTATGATTGTGATGGAGCCGGACCTCTTCGGCTCGCCAAGGCATTCGACCCTGCCGGCGCGCTCGTAGAACTCCGCAAGCCTCCTTGCCAGGTAAGCCGGGTAGCCTTCCTCGCCAGGCATTTCCTCGAGCCTGCCGCCGATTTCCCTCATTGCCTCCGCCCACCTCGAGGTGGAGTCGGCCATCAGGGCGACGTCGTAGCCCATGTCCCTGTAATATTCCGCAATCGTGATGCCTGTGTAAATCGACGCCTCACGGGCTGCCACGGGCATGTTGGAAGTATTGGCGATAAGTATTGTCCTTTCCATGAGCGGCTTGCCCGACTTGGGGTCCACAAGCTCCGGGAACTCCGTCAATACCTCCGTCATCTCATTGCCGCGCTCCCCGCAGCCGATGTAGACCACGATTTGCGTGTCGGACCATTTAGCCAACGCCTGCTGCGTGACGGTCTTGCCGGAGCCGAACGGGCCCGGAATGCATGCCGTGCCGCCCTTTGCGATGGGGAAGAACGTGTCGATAATCCTCTGCCCTGTCGCAAGCGGGATGTTCGGGTCGAACTTCTCCGAGTAATTCCTCGCGCGCCTGACAGGCCACTTTACAAGCATGCACACGTCGTGCGCCTTCCTGCCGTCGGATATCTTCGCCACAGTCTCCGTGACAGTGAAATGCCCCGGCTTTATCATGTCCACCTTGCCGTCAAGCGGGGACATTATCTTGTGCAGAATCAGGTCGGTCTCCTGGACCTCACCGATTATGTCGCCCTTTTTCACCTTGTCGCCCTTTTTCGCGACAGGCTTGAAATGCCATTTCTTCTTCCTGTCAAGGGACGGGACGGAGATGCCCCTCGCGATGAACGGGCCCTTGCTCTCCTTCTGGATTTCCTGCAGCGGCCTCTGGATGCCGTCGTAAATGCCTTTCAGGAGGCCGGGGCCAAGCTCCACCGAGAGCGCCTCGCCTGTGGACTCGACAGGCTCGCCCGGGGTGAGGCCCGCGGTGTCCTCATATACCTGGATCGTGGCGAACTCGCCGACAATCTTGATGATTTCGCCCGTCAATTCGGCCTTGCCGACCTTGACGACGTCGTGCATCTTCGCGCCCGACATTTTGCCTGCCACTACGACAGGGCCGGATATCTTTTCAAGAATTCCCATCATTACACCCCGATAAAACATGATTCATGCAATAAACGTCATTTCTTCTTCATCAGGTCGAACCCGATAGCCCTCTTTATGAGCTTGGCAAGGGATTCCGACTGCTCGACTGGCCCGCGCCTGTCGGGTATTGCGACCACCACGGGCTTTGCGGCGGACTCTATCCTTTTTTTCAGCCGCCAGTCAAAGCCTTCCATGGCCCTGTCCGAGACGACCACTATGCCGTATGAAGGGTCAGAAAGCAGGGAGGAGACCTTCTCCTCGATGCCCGCGCCCTCGACGATGTAGCAGTTCTCTATGCCAGCAAGCCTGAAGCCGGACGCGAAAGTGCTGTCCCCCACAATGGCTATCCTGTCGGAGAGCCTTGCAAGGCTTGGCGCCCCCTTCTCTTCATGCCCATGCCCGGATTTTTCCATAACAACACCATAAAACGCGGGAAATCCCGCAACAAACTCATGAAATGTCAACTATCATCTGCCCGATTTCGTCGGGAGTGAGGCCGAACTCCTTGCCCCTCATTATTTTCCTTATGTTCTCCATGGCTATTTCCTTGAGCATCAAAAAGCCTATGACAGTGCCGACCGAAAGCTCGGACTTCCTGAACTGGGCAAGGCCCTTTTGCGCTATCTGCTGCGAAAACGCGATTTCAAACGCCGACACCATCTTGTTCCTTGCGTAATAGTCGAGCGCGGAGCCGAGGTCGTACTTGCGGCCGGCGATTTTTACGGCCTCCTCCACGCTGTGCGCGTCTATCATGTCGTTTATCTCGCGCGGGCTGAACCTGCCGCCCTCGATTATGTGGGGCAGGACCTTCTCCTTGGGATATTGCGCGACCTTGAGGCGCAGGATTGTCGAGAGGTTCTTGCCGTCGAGCTGGGTCTTGAGCATCCTCAACACGCCCACGGCCTTGGGGTCGGCCGAGGTCACCTTCTTCTGCACGTTTATGTAATACTGCCTGTCAAGCGTCGAGAGCACCTTCTTGAACCCCTGGCTCCTCGCATGCCAGAGGACCGCGCCGTACCTGTGCGTCCTGATGACCGCAAGCGCGTCCTCAAGGGTCGGCGCGTCAATAAGCGACGAAATCTCGATGGGGCCCATCTGGCCGACTGGAACGAGCTGGCTTTCTATCTCCTCGCGCGGTTTTTTCAGCTCCTTGCCGACAAGTATGGTGCGCAGGTTGTTGACGTCCCAGTGCTCCAGGTACGCCTCAACTGTGCTCCTGCCGTCCGCGGGGGTGAACTTCATGACCTTCTTGCACGTCCTGGAATAATTCCTCGCAAGCGCGCGCTCCACGAGCTCGGCCCCGGAATATTTCAGCGACAGGGCCGCGAGGTCCTCCTTGTAGTGAGTCCTCTCGAGGGCCGAGATGATGGAGGGAACGCTTGGAAGCTCCGCAAGCTCCTCGAGGGCCGACTGGCTCATGAGGACGGACTTCATGCCGTGTATGCGAGCGTTAGAATAGCCGTAGATGAGAGGCTTGTACATCAGCCTGCCTGCTATCCTGCCGGCAACGCCGGACTTAGTGGTGTTCACTGCGCCCCTGCCGACTTCAATCACACGACCAATCATCAAATCACGCCGATAAACCAAAACAAATCATGCACGCCGAAAAACCAAGGCTATGCGAAAAGCTCGCTGTAAATCTCCTTCCTCACCAAATCCTTCTTGGACGCGAATATGGACTCGAAACTGTTGTCAACGCGCACGAGGCCGCTTGGGGACTCGATTATCGCCCCGCCCGAAAAGCCGGATTTGGACGTGTCTATAGTGCCCTTCATGCCCGCAAGCAGTTTCTTGTCGGCTGCGAGCACGTATATGGTGGGGTTGGGCTCGCCAAGCTCCTTGGCCCCCTCGGACACGAGCTTCTTGAGGAGCTTCGGGTAGTTCTTGGACTTGCGCAGCGCCACTATCTCCGCCCAGACCGCGTCCATGGCGGCTGCTATGGCCTGCTCCATCGAGTCGGCCTGGATTTTTTTCGCCTCGAGCTTTGCCGCGGCTATGCGCTCGGCAGACTCGTCCATGGCTATCTGTTGCCCGGATTCGGAGGCAAGCCTGACCTGTTCCTCCGACGCCTTTTTCGCAGAAAGTATCAGCGAATCTGCCTGCCTGTCCGCGTCCTCAAGCGATTTCCTTGCCTGGGACCTGGCGTGCTGGACGATTTCTTCCTTAAGCTCCTCCAAACCCATTGATTCCACCCATTGTATTAGTAGCTGAATATGGCAACGGCCAAAAGAGCAGTGGCGGACCTAAAAACCAAAGCCCGCACGCCTTTGTGTTACCATTACCCAATCGCTCGTTTCCCGCATCTCACACGAAAAGCATGAGTGCCGCGACGATAAGGCCGAGAACCACGAGAGTTTCCGGAAGCGCGATGTAAATCAGGAGCTTTCCCGATTCCTCAGGCTTTTCAGCGATTACGCCCATGGCGCTCGCGCCGATAGTTGCCTGCGCCCACGCCGTCGCAAGTGCGGTTATGCTGATTGACAGGCCCGCCGCAAGGTATTTCGCGGCTGTCGCGTCAAGCAGTGTCGTTGCCGTTGATGCTGCTACTGTTGCTGCTGCTTCTGTTGCCATATTGTAACACCTCTTTTGTTCAAAGAACATTAATGTCAGTCGTTTGCCCCATGCGCCCGTTTGTGGCGCGTGAAGTGCCTTGCCGCGGAGAACGGGACGAATTTCTTGCCGCCCCCGTGGAAGAACTTGCCGTAGAACTCCACCATGTTAAGCCTTGCCCCGTGTATGAGGCTCTCGAACATGGCAAGCCCGAGGTTGAGCATGTGGAGTATCACCACCACAATGCCCATGACGAGCAGGAGGATGGGATTTGTCATGCCCGCCATTATCTGGCCGACGACCATCTCGTTTATGATTTTCTCCGCTATGATGACGCCGACAAGGCCCACGGCCGCAATGCGCGTGTAGGACATGATGTTGCCAAGCACGCCGGGAATCTCGAACATGCCTATGAAGCCCTCCGCCTTGTAAATCAATGCGAGCCCCAAAAGCCCCAGCGCGCCGCCCACTATGAACGGGTCGCCGAGGGGGAGCAGGTTTGTCTTGAAAAGCAGCTTGGGGACGAGTATAACGCCGCTTGCTATGAGACCTATCCAGCCAAGCTTAGCCATGGCGTGCCAGATGTCGTGGCGCAGGTTGTTGAAGAACCCGAGCACAAAGCCGAAGCACAGGTGGAGTATGCCGACAAACACTGTGAATACTATGAGGATTGTAAGGCCTTCGAGCCTGTGCAGCACCAAGTCGATGCCGAACAAGGACAGGAAAGTGCCGTGCACCGCGACTCCGAACAGGCGCATGAAGTGCTCGAACGAGAAGCCGAACCACTCGTCAAACACAAAGCCGAATATGACGGAGGGTATGGCAGCTATAGCAAGCATCTGACCTATGCTGTGGATTACCCCGGGATTTGTCTTTTTGACCATGTAGAGCGCGAGGGCAAGGGAAATGAGGCCGTAAATTACGTCGCCTATTATCATGCCGTAAATGAGCGGGAATGTGAGGGCCAGTATGGATGACGGCTCGATTTCGTCGGATTTCGGGACCGCCATGAAGTCGACAAGGAACTGGAACGGGCTTGTGAGGGGCGGGTTCTGGAACTCTGTCGGCGGCTCCTTTGAAGTCTCGATCCTCGAGACCAGTATGTTCTTGAACCTGGATTTCAGGTGGCTTTCGACCTTGTGGTAGGCGGACGAAACAACCCAGCCTTCAAGCGTGAACGTGGAGGCGGTGTTGCCAAGCCGCCTAGCCGCGTCAGCCTTGTCGGCCTCGATTTTGAGGGCCTCGTTGAGTACGGCGATTTTCGGCCAGTATTCGCGCGACAGCTTCACCTTGTCCTGTTCGATTGCCTTTTTTTCGTCCACTATCCTGCCAAGCTCGGCTTCTAGCTGGCCCATGCGGCCTGCCACTGTGCCAGACAGGCGGGGGATGGCCAATTCCTCGAATCCGGCCTTTGAGAGAGATTCGCTGACATGCTCGCCTTTCTTGAAGGCGAAGAGGACCAGAAGGGAGGCGCCAGCGGGCGCGGAAATGTATTCATAATGAGAAGTAGAATGGGATACCAGGGAGAGGAGCCTTGAAAGGTTTTCCGCCCTGATTTTCCCGAGACGGAAGTCGAGGATGTTGAAATCCAGCATGGAATAGTCGATGTGGAGGGGCTTGACTGCCGCGAGGGACTTGAGTTCCTCCTTTATCTCCTCCTCGCGCTTTTTGGCCCTGTCCAGCCTGTCGTTGAGGGCGACTATGTCGCCGTCGATTGTGATTTTTTTCGCTTCCTCGAGCGCGGCCAGGGCGTCGAGGGATACCTGCGCCTTGAATTCGAATGGCACGAGCGAGTTCTTTATGCCCCTGATGCGCGTGAGCTGGGCGAGTATTTCGTCGGAAATGTCGAGGGGCTTGCCGGTTTCGAGGGCGGAGTGCTGCGGCTTGGATATCTCAAGCACGCCGAGGTTCTGCAACTCCTCGAGCACGCCTGCGGCGTCGGCTTTTAGACCGATTACCCTAACGTATTGCATTTGAGCTGACTTGAACATCCTATCTAGCCCTCTAAAACGAGTGCGGCAAGCTTCTTCGCTTTTGCCGCTGGAAGCTTCAATCCGTGGAGTTTTTTAGCCGCGTGCCTGCCGTCCGAGATTATCTTTTCAACCTGCGAGTCTATCTTTTTCCTGCCCGCCTGGATTGACTTGTCCTTCGCCGCGGCGGCAAGGTCTGTTGTCTCGGAGGCTATTTTCGCAGCGCGGGCCCTTGCCTGGGCGATAGTGGAATTGGCCGTCTCCTCGGCCTGCGACACGATTTTCGCGGCCTGGGCCTCCGCATCCTTTATGCTTGAGATTTTTTCGGTAAAATCATCTGGGGTAATATGCGTTTTATGTTCCATAAGGACTCCCGACACAGTTGTTTTCAAAGAGATGTATCACTTTTCCTGCCCAATATATAAAAACATATATGGCTTGCTTTTACGAGGAAGATATCTATATAGATATACATATTACAACCAATTTATAGGGCACAATGGCAGGCAAGCCAGCCGCATTTGCCCCAAGTTGCATTCTTGGAGGGGATTTCAGCCCATGTTGACATTGACCTCGAAATCATCAATGGGCGTAGCCTGGACGCCCGAAGGGATTCCCGTTATGAACGGGTAATCCTCCATGGTGATTGCGACCTGCTCCACAGTTATCTCGGACTTCGAGCCAGCGGCGCTGTCAACCAGGTAATCCTTTGGAGTGCCATCGGCAAACCTCTCCCTGACCTCGGCCGCCCTTGAAGGCGCGTTGAACCCGTATATTGTCGCGTTTGCGGGGTAGAGCAATGCCTTGCCAGGAGTGGCGGGGTTGAAGAGGTACGACTCGTTTTGGTAATAGTATATATACGCAGGATAGAGCGTGCCTGACAGGTTGAGGCTCCCAAAAGCCACTGAATAGTTCCCGAAATCCGCGTAATAGAATTCATGCTGCCTGTCATAGGGCATTTCATGGACGTGCGCCTTGAGCGCTGGAATTCGCGTGCCATTTACGACCTCGCTTGGGACAGTATAGACTGGCGAATTGTTTGAAGAGTTCGAAGTGCCATTTTGCGCCGGATTGGAGCCAGGGGTGGCGCAGCCCGCGAAGAAAAGCGCGAGAACGAGTGAAATCGTGAATAATGCCGCAAAGTTCCTTGGTTGCAAGTGCCCCACCGGTTAATCTCTTGATTGAAACTCTTTTAAATTCATTTGGGAAAATAGAAACCTGAAGTCTCATTCACGGGCCTGTAGTCGAATGGTAAGACGCTAGTCTCACACACTAGAGATTCGGAGTCCGATTCTCCGCGGGCCCATTTGAAGGGGCTCTGCCCCCGCACTTGCCGCACAGGCGGCAAGGCGCCGCAAGTTCGCAACGACGAACTTTGAGGCTTCAAGCCCCCGCACGAAGTACAAAAGCCCCTCGAAGTCTTGTTGGACTTCTCGGAGGCTTTCACCTCCCAACCGCTAAACACCAGTTGCGAGCAAATGAGCAAAAAGCCCCTTGGTTTTTAATCCTTTATCGTGAATAGATGATGCTGATTTTGCTCCCATAGTCTAGCCCGGTCAAGGACGGAGCCCTCTCAAGGCTTTAACTCGGGTTCAAATCCCGATGGGAGCGTTCTTTTTTCAATACGTAGAATTAGGAATGCCCAAAGAAAGAGAAGCGTCATCTGTTGCCAAAGGGGTGAGCCCTAACGGGGGAAGCTAGTGTTTTGCATGTGTCCCCTAGGGAGGGGGTGAGCTCCAACGGGGGAAGCTAGTGTTTTGCTAGTGCCCCCTAGGTCCCGATGGGAGCGATTTATTTTTTCAAGAAGAAGGCAGTCAAGAACTTACTATTTTTTGGGGACGAATTTCCTGCCGTCAAGGGTTATCTCAACCTGGGTTCCATATTCGCTCTTGTTGATTTTCGCAAGCAGCTGCTCCGCGACTGCCTTGAGGCGCGCCTCGTCTTCCGCCCGGACTACTTTTAGATTAAGCTGGCCTGAAGGGATTTTTTCAGTTTCAGGAATGGCTGACTGGAAGCCTTCAGGCCTCTCCTTCTTGCTTTTTGTGCCGAAACCGGGCATGATAACCGCAGGAATTAGGAATCCGGAGAATAAAAAACGTGTGGTAGCAAAAAAACCAACATGGCAAGGTTTATTAACACACATGACTACAATATACCACATAATCAAGTAGCAAACCGCCACAAAAGGTGCATCCAATGCTCCAACCCAACAATGCAAATGCCATCCAGGAAAAAACAGCACAGCCAGTGAAAACAGGGATAGGGTCGAGGATAAGCAACCACTTCCACAGGAAAAAAATACTAAGCACCCTCGTCATTTCAAACAATTCCGGCACCACGAACTGCTGCAGCCTTGTTTACAGCTGCAGGGCATACATTAAAGTCGGCGACGAGTGGAACGCAATGATGCTCATCAGGGACGCTGCAAGGAAGATAGCCAAGCTTAACGACGTGGCTGGCCTCACGGAAGTCGCAAAGACGGCATTCGAGGCGGGGCTTGGCCTTGACGGCAGGAAGATACTTGAAACAGCCGAGGCCATCGCAAAAAGGGAAATGATTGGCAATGCCATAGTAGCAGGGCTCACAAGGCGCAAGAAAAAAGAGCCAGTCGAGAAAATGGTCGAAGGCGTGGTTTTCAACGCAAGGGCGGACGAATATGTCAAGCAGTACGAGAAAATCGCGATGTGCTATGCACAGGCAGGCCAGGCAGACGGCGTGAAAAAGCTCCTGCCGATAGTGAAGGCCCTGCATGCCAGGACAGGCTACCAGACCTACCTTTTCTACCCCGACATGATAGAGGCAATGGCAAAGGCACGGCTTTTCAAGCTCGCAGAGGAGAGCCTTCAATACATAGGCAGGAACAAGCAGACGGAGATGGACATGGCGCTTTTCCGCATAGCAAGGGCGTGCAAGCAGCATGACAAGGGCAATTATGAGGAAATAATAGGAAGGATAAAGGACCCGGCGATACAGATGAGGGCCGCCAGGGAGCTGAACAAGAAAAACGAGGGCCTCTGGCCAGTTGGCGACGTGGTTTCTCACATAATGGAAGGCAATGCCACGGAAAAAGACATTATGTTCATGTGCACTGCCATATCGTTTTTCAAGCACGGAAGCAAGGAGAAGGCACGGGAGCTGGCAGGCAGCATAAGCGACAAGAAAATCAAGGAATGGACGCTCAAGGCATTTGAAGACCCTGCGACACTGGAGAAGTCCAAGCTCGAAAACGACCTCATGAAGATGTACTTCTCGATAGTAGCCTGGAAAAAGGGCAACAAGGAATACGCGGTCGGGATGGCAGCGAAGATAGTCGACCCGCGCATAAGCTTCATAACGCTGGAGAGGCTTGGCGCGGAAAACATAGATAGCCTAGACATAGAGATGCTTGCCAAAAAGCAATCCAATGTGTTCAATATAGCAGCGGCAGCCCAGAACTAGCAGGAGCAATCCTGCACTGTTTTCAAAGCCCGCTAATTTGTCCAGCCCAGCCGCAGCCATTCAGACATGCGCGACAGTTTCATCCGCCTCGCCTGCTCAAGCGCGAGCCACTTGTATCCTGTGACACCACTGCCCGGCGCAAGCGAGGGTTTCGGGCTTTTGGCAGAAACTTCAAAAACGAGTGCAGGGACATTGTGCTTTTTCTTGCGCGAACCCGCATTGTGGGTCCCCTGCGCAATTATGCCTTTCACGTGGGCGTCAATGCCTATTTTTGCGAATTCGTCCTTTAGAGCGCCCACAGGGTCGGAATTGCCATGGACAAGCACGCAAGGCAGCTCGAGGCATTCAATGCCGAGATGGTTTTTCTTCACAATGAAAAAAACCCGGCTGCCATCAATCAGGGCGCCCACTGCCAGGGCTGAAGGCTTGAGGGGTTCTATCCTGCGTCGCATAAGACCAGCTGTTGGAAAAAATTAAAAGGGAAAAATAAAAAAAACGGGTTTTGGCGGGGAGTGCCCGCGCCAAAATCAATAGGGCCGCAAGGAACCTAGAAGTTTACCTTCTTCCTTGCGGAGCCTATCCAGCTCTTTGCCGCGTCCTGGCCTCCAAAGCCGAATGCCAGCCCGAAAGCGAGAGCCACGCCAAGACCGATTGTCTGCAATATAGTTATGAACGTCGCAGTTATTATCTCGGTCCTGAACCCCACTGTCTCAAGTCCCATAACTAGGCCCATGAAGACAACAAGGTACTTGGCGACCTGGGCGAGCACCCTCATGTACTGCTCCTTGCGGTCCACCTCAAGCACTTTCTCGCGCACGAGGTCGCCGATTATCGCAGCAAGCACGACCACCAGCACGCCGCCAATGACTTTGGGCGCGTAGTCGACCACCCTGTTGAGGAAGTCCGACACCGGGCCGAGTGCCACAAGCAGCAGCGCCGCCTGCAGGAAGACCAGTATGACGTAATACTTTACGACCTGCACGAGCACGTCGCTAATCTTCACCTTGCCAAGCGCGTCCTGGACCTTGTGCAATGCCAGGAATTTCTCGAATTTAAGCGCCTCAAGCAGCTTCTGGAAAGCCATTGAGACCAATATGCCTATTACCCAGCCAAGCACGGCGATAATTACCGCAACTATTATGTTGGGAATTACAAGCGCAAGGCCATTTAGGTACTGCGTAGCCATGTCGCCAGCCATGCCCGGATTAGATAGGACTGCCGAATCAAATGCCAATGAATCACCTCGAATGTATGATACTCTTGTGCTTTTTGCCCCTATTTATATCTTAGCCCTGCCAAAAACGGGCGGGAATGGGGCGCCCAAGCCTCAATTATTTAACTTTGGGAGGCAAAAACCGAACGGAAAAACCCGCGCGCGCTGATTGCGCGGCCCGGGATGGAAACTGCGTGCCAGGCGTGATTGTCATGGATATAGGAGAGGAATCAGTCGAATACCACAAAAAGTTCAGGGGGAAGATAGGCATCAGCCCGAAGGCGAAAATAACCGATAGGAAAGGGCTTTCCCTTGCCTATACGCCAGGCGTGGCGCAGGTGTGCAGGGAAATCGCAAAAAACCCTGCGCTTGCCTACGAGACAACCCTCAAGTCCAACAGCGTTGCCGTCCTGACGGACGGGACGCGCGTGCTGGGGCTTGGGAACATAGGCGCCCTAGCCTCAATCCCAGTAATGGAAGGCAAGGCCATGCTTTTCAGGGAATTCGGCGGTGTGGACGCGTATCCAATCTGCCTGGACCTCACTGACGAGGAAAAGTTCATCGAGGCTGCAAAGGCCATCGCCCCGGTCTTTGGCGGCATAAACCTCGAGGACATAGAGAACCCAAAATGCTATTCAATCGAAAAAAGGCTTGTCGAGGAGCTTGGCATACCTGTCATGCATGACGACCAGCACGGCACTGCCGTGACAGCGCTTGCCGGATTGCAAAACGCCCTTGAAGCCGCAGGAAAGAAGCTTTCGGAATCCAGGGTTGCCATAATGGGCGCAGGGGCTGCCGGAAGCGCCATAGCATTGCTCCTTGCAAGGGCGGGATGCAAAGAGGTGCTCTGCTGCGACAGGAAAGGCGTGCTTGCAGCCACAAGGGCCGACCTTGACAGCCGCAAGGCGCTTGTGGCAAAGGAGACAAAGGCTGACGGGGAAATGACTTTCGCCCAGGCGTGCAATGGCGCAGACGCCATCATAGGCGCGTCAGCACCCGGCTCGATAACGGCGCAAGACGTCGCAGCCATGGGAAGCAGGCCCATTGTGTTCTCGCTTGCAAACCCCGTACAGGAGATTTCTCTTGAGGACGCGAAAAAGGCGGGCGCTTTCATATACGCCTCCGGCAGGTCGGACCTGCCAAACCAGATTAACAACGTGCTTGCGTTCCCCGGGATATTCAGGGGGGCGCTAGACTCGCGCTCGGCAAAAATCAGCGAGGGGATGAAGCTTGCGGCCGCCAATGCGATTTCAGGGAGCTTGGAAAAGGGGGAGCTCTCCGCTGAAAAAATAGTGCCAGTGGCATTTGACAGGCACGTGCACTTCAACGTGGCGCTCGCAGTTGCGCTCCAGGCACAGAAGGAAGGCCTGGCAAAAAACAAGGCCACAATGCAGGGACTTGAAGCCCTGATTAGCTCCAATCTGGGGTTTCAGGCGGGCAGGCCGCAGGGGCAAAAAAAACAGGATTAGCGCAGCTTTGACGCTTTAAGCCCATGATACTCCTTGCCAAGGACTGCAAGCGGCTTCGGGTCCGAAAGAATCAGGGAGATGGGGGTTACGACCACTTTGTTTTTCATCAGTTCGCGCACGTCCCTTCCCCTGATGGATTTTGCAAGCCCCTTGCCGGCGATCCAATAGCCTGTCTGGGCGTATTTGTGCTTGTCGGCCTCTATCTCTATATCGAAATGCTGGAGCTGCGGCGAGCACACGGAGCACTCGGCCTTCGCAGGCTGCAATGGATAATTGACATTGAGCACGTCGCAGCCTTCAGGCAGCCCGCCAGCAAGAGTCCGGGATATGAAGAATTTTGTCCATTTCTTCATTGCCGCCGGCTGCGGCCACGCCTCGTCGAGATACCACTTCTTGGCATATGACATTGCCGAGAACGCTATGGACGGGATCCCGTAAGTCGCGCCCTCTATGGCCGCGCCTATGGTGCCTGACGAGAGTATGGAGTGGACTGAGACATTGAACCCGGAATTTATGCCGGTCACCACTATGTCAGGCTTTTTCTTCAGGAATCCCTTCTTGTTTATGGCCAATGCAATGGCGTCCGCGGGCGTGCCCGAAATCAGCTGTATCTTGTGCCCGTGGAAGGATATTTCCTGCAGTTTCAATGGCTTGTGGTAGGTGATTTTCTTGCCCACCGCTGACTGCTGGCTTTCAGGGACAACCGCTGCCACGTCGCAGCCTGCCGCCTGGGCCGCCTCTATGAGTATCAACAGGCCCTTTGAGAGCCCGTCGTCGTTTGTAACAAGCGCTAGTTTTTTCGCCATTTGAAACGCCCCTGGACAATCACGGAGTTACCCTGACGCGGTCGCGCGGGAACATGGCGCACTCGCGTATGTTGTGCTGCCCTGTCATCTTCATCGTGATGCGCTCGAGGCCTATTGACCAGCCAGCGTGCGGCGGCGCGCCGACCCTAAACGCGTTTATGTAGAACTCAAAATTGGCAGGCTCGAGCCCCCGGCTCCTAAGCTGCTTTTCAAGGATGGAAGGGATATGGATACGCTGGGCGCCGGAGGAAATCTCCGTGCCGCGGTACATGAGGTCAAAGCCGTTGCACACGTCGTCCTTGCCGTCCTTTGGCATTGAATAGAACGCGCGTATGGCGGTAGGCCACTCGGTTATGAAATACAACTCCTCGTTGAGGAGCTTGTTTACCTCCGCCTCTGTCTCGCGCGTGAAGTCCTCGCCCCACTCGAATTTGATGCCGTTGTTGTTGAGCAGGTCCACGAGGGAGCCGTAAGTGTGGCGCTTTATCGATTCCGGCACGACGACGTGGGTGCCGAGGGTTGAAAGCTCTGCCTGGCAGTTCTTCTCAACGCGCTTGAGTATTGAAAGTGACACCTGCTCGAGAACGTCCATGGCGTCGTTGTGGTCGGCAAAGCCCATCTCGATGTCCATCTGCAGCACCTCGTTGAGATGGCTCGTGGTGTTGTGCTTTTCAGCCCTGAAGGCGGGCGTTGTCATGAACACCCTGTCCATGCCGCCCACGACAGCAAGCTGCTTGTATAGCTGGGGCGACTGGGCGAGGTAGGCCTTTTTCTCGAAGTATTCCACAGGGAAGAGGTTGGTGCCGCCCTCTGTCGCAGCCGCCACTATGGAGGTGGGATGCATTTCCTGGAACCCGAGGCTATAGAGGGTTTCCCGAAAGCCGGTGACTATCTGGTGCTTTATTTTGAATATGGCCGAAGGCTCCGCCCTGCGCAAGTCGACGTAGCGGTAGTCGAGCCTGACGTCGAGTTCCGCAGGCACCTTGCCGGTGACCTCGAAGGGCACCCTGCCGGTTATGGCGCCGAGAACCTCGATTTTTGAGGGTATGAGCTCGACGCCCGACTTTGCGACCTTGGACGCAACCACCTTGCCAGTGACGGCAATCACCGTCTCCTTTGGCTGGTCCATCATCTTGAGGGCCTCGTCCGGCACCACGCCTTCCTTGCCAAAGACCTGCAAAATGCCCGTCCTGTCGCGCAGGAGAAGGAAATTCATCTTGCCAAGGTTCCTTACTTCATGGACCCAGCCGGCCACCGTGACCTGCTGGTCCTTGCGGCCTATTGCGTCTGAAATGTAATGCGTGCGGAACATGCGCCATACCTCCCATGGATATGAATAAACGTTGAGATATAATTAGTGTAGGGCAAGATTAATTAAGAAAACCCAAATCCGCCCTTGGCGGGCAGCGGCCATTCCACTGGGCGCAGCGCAAAAACGGATTGACCCGGCAGGGCATTTCATTCAAATACTACTGTGGCCTGCGAGCCAAGAAGAGCAGTTGAAATCTTTTGCAGGGAGCCGGGGTCCAATGGCAACGTGCGCTCATATCCGCGCGGCAGGCGGACCTTGTATATCTCGCCGCCTGCGGAATAGACCTTGTTAATCCCAAGCAGGGGGACAGGCGAAATTACGTCCTCTATGGAGCGCTTGACGTCCGGCGACGAATAGGCAATCCTGACCTTCTTGCCAAGCATTGCCATCAGTTCCTTTGAGACCACGCCGCCCTTGCCGATTAGTATGCCAGGGTCAGTGTCAGTGAAAAGTACTATGAGGTGCTCGAGCTCCACTGCCCTCACAAAGCCCGCGCCTGAAATGTTCCTTTTCTCGTTGATCAGGTAGAGGGAGTGGCTTATCTTCGCGTCAAGCCTGGTGATTTTCCCGCCGTCAATCAGCCTATTGCAGGACTTGCATATCTCCCCGGTCTTGGCGCATATCTCACATACGGGGGTTTTCATATAAATCACTACTATGAAATGCAGTCAAGGCAACGTCATTGCTTGCAAGCGCAACCATCTGCCGCCCTTTTCGGGGGCGGCAACACTTATTCGCTTTCCTTCTCCACCCTGTAATCATTGATTATCTTTTCAATGTCGATTCCTGTTTTTCCCTTGTCATCATTATTATGGGTGGCAAGGGTTTTATTAGATTGTACCGTTTTTTGGGAATTCCCGCCTGATTTGCCCGATTCCCCGGCTTTCCGTGCCGGGCCTGCAATGCGCATCTTGAGCATGCGGATGTAATTTTCGAGCCTGGCTATCCTGCCGCGCAGCCTCCTGACCTCCGGGTCGCTTGAAATGCCCCTGCCCACGGCGTGGCGCAGCCTTGAAAGCTCGCCGGACAGGGCGGCGTTTTTCTCCCTCTCAATTGATAGCGCCTTGCGCAGGTTGGCGTTCTCGCCGCCAAGCCCCTTTATCTCCGAGAGGGCGCGGGAGAGTAGCTCGCGCGGCCCCTGCCTTTCCTGCCCATGGCCCGACTTGGCAAGCTCCTTTTCCTGCATTCCGGGCTCCATGCCTGCGGCAAGCGACGCTATGGCGGAGAACATGGTGGAGCCGTTTATCACCATGTGCTTGACCTCCTCCGCGTCGCCAAGGCCCATTGAATCAATCTGGCGCAATTTGTTGGCGTAATGCCTGTAAGCCATGAACGCGGCCGCGTATGCGTCGCGCAGGTGGTTGTTTTCAAATCCCTTGCCGCTTGCAAGTGCCGACTTTTCCTTTTCAGTAAGCTCGCGCGAGGGCACGAAAAGGGCGGCATTGTATCCTGCCGCCACTTTCCTGACGGATTCGGGCGCCACGGACTTGTCCGTTGCAATGGCCGAGGGCACGCCAATTGAATTTATCATCCCTGAAACAGTTTCCCTGCCGCCTTCCTTGGCGTGGCGGCACCCGACCAGGTTGCCCTTCAAGTCCACGGCGCAGACAGCGCTTGTGGCGCCGGGGTCTATGCCGAAAATTGCGTATTTCTTCCCCACAGGGAAAAATAGGGAGAAATCATATTAAAAAGCTCTTTTGAGGATAGGAGTAAGAGATAAATATGCAGGCCATTCTCAAATCCGCTTTCATCCTCCTGCTCGTTTGCGCAAGCGCCGCGTTCGCGGCAGCCTTGGCGGGAACCGGCTGCACCCAGCCTTCAGGCGACTGCGTTGTCAACACGTCGCAGACAATTGACAGTGGAACAACGTATTATTTCAATTCCCTCACAATCAACCAGGGGGCAGGGGTAACAATAGCATCCACGCCAGCCATTGCAGGAGGGACAGTCAAATTCTATGTCGCAAACGACATCAACATCGCAGGCTCCATATCTGCAATAGCGCCAAACAATGCCGGCACCAGCAGCACGGATGGAGGCGGCTATGCAGGGGCAGTAGTGAGCGGGTGCTCTTATGGCTATGTAGGAGGAGGCGGGGGCGGCAGCGGAGGAGCGGCGGTCGGAGCGACCGGATACCCGGGCGGTGCGGGAGGAGGAGTTATTTCACTCTATGCCAAACGCATAAACATCGCTTCAACAGGCAGCATATCCGCCAACGGGGGGACTGGAACGAGCAGTTATGCAGGCGGCGGCAGCGGCGGCACAATAACGCTTGTGGCGAAAACAATTAATTTGTCAGGAAGCATGTCAGCGCAAGGCGGCACAGGCAGTGCATTGGGCGGCGGCTGCGGCGCGGGAGGGTCGCTTATTTTCATGCCACTCACAATTACAAGCCTTTCAGGCGGCTCAATGAATTTTAATGGAGGGACAGGTGGCGGCGGAGGGGCAGGCGGAGGAAGCGGCGGGCCAGGCGGCAATGGCCAATGCGGGGATGGCGGTTCTGCTAACGCCAACAGGAATATCAGGATATACAATTCATACGTTCCATCAGGCTCGGGATTCACGATTGCATCAGGCGGCTCAAGCGCGGGCCTCTTGGACCTATATAATTCGCCTTACAACTCGAAATACGCGGCATTGTCTGCCACGCAAAAGACCCAGAACCTGTTCTTTGGAACATTTTCACGATATTTCTATCCCTACTCCGGCATACAGGCGAGCTTTGTCAATGCCAGCAACAGGAGCCAGGTGTTCATGGCCGTCACTACGGGCTCTGACGGCACGATGGCTACAACCGCGACGTTGCCTGGCACCTACGACATTGTCGTAGACCTGCCGGCGCAAAACAGCTATGCCTATCTTGCAAGCTCAAGCCAGCAGGACCACAGCGCGTTTGCACTCCAGGCCGCCGCTACGCACGCGGTGTTCTACCCAAGGGCGATAAATTTCGCGGTGTTCACGCCTGACGGCATCCAGAAGGCGTATTATCCCTACACACTCAATTCAAGCGACGGGATTTATTGCGCGGGCAATACCTCGGCAACGCAGGATTCAACCTGCATTGCCCCGAAAAACGGGCTTGACAACACGCTTACAAGGCTGAACTACTCGCTTGTCGTGCCTGCGAACGCATATAGCAAAAATCCGTACATGGACTGGCTCCAGGCGCCCTCCGTGTTCTACGTGAGCGGCGGCGCGCCACAGAAGCTGCGCGGGCTTGCGACGACAACTGTCGCAAGGACCGGGCAAACCATAAAAAGGACAGTGATTTACACGCCCACGCAGACTGCCGAAAAGGATTTCGCGTACACTGAAACGATTCCGTCGGATTTCGCGTTCGGGGCGGTTGCAAGGGCGACAATGGCATTGAGCGATGGCAGCGAACTCGACTGCACCTTCGCCCCTCCTGCGACAGGCAAGCTGATTACATTCAGCGCGGCAAACTGCCCGATACTTTCCACCCAGCTTACAAACGGCAACTGGCTGAAGCTCGAATTCGACATTGTGACGCCGCAGCCCGACGCGTTTTTCGGCGAATACAAGGACTACTCGTTCTCGCAGGGAAGCCTGCAGCTAAACAGCTTCACAAGCTGAAAATGCCGAAGAAAGGGCAAAAAAATAAGAAAAAGGCAGGGCAACCCCTGTAACCCCCTGTTCAACCCGGCAACTCATGTAAAGATGAGTTTGAGGTAGAAAATCGGGTCGTAGAGCTGCTGCTTTGCCTCCTCGTTTGAGAGCATGCCGCTTATCGCCTGCTGCAACTCCGGCTTCCTCGCCGCCTTGTCGATGAGGAAGTTGAGCAGGAACTGTATCTTGCCGGCCTTTTGCAGCTGGTAGCTGTTATTGAGTTCCGGGCCTATTTCGGCCCACAGCTTGTCCTCGTATTCCTTCAGCGCCGCGGCGGAATAGTCGCCGGACTTGAGCGCCTTGACTATCACGGGCGCTGCAATCATCGCCGAAGTTGTGGCATTGCCAATACCTTCCCCGCTAAACGGGTCTATGAGGGATGCGGCGTCGCCAAGCAGAACGTAGCCGTCGCCGTGCGCTTTCCTGTGGATTGAGCCGAACGGGAGCGACCAGCCCTGTATGTTGCCTATCAGCTCCGCGCCGGCAAACCTCTCCTTGAAAAGCGGCTCTTCCTTGATTATCCTGACCATTTCCTCCGGCAGCTTCACCTTGTGGTCCTTGACGTCCTTGGTAATCATGCCAAGGCCGACGTTCACAGTGCCGTTGTCGGACGGGAAAATCCAGAAATAGCCTGGCAGGACGGACTTGACGAAATGTAGCTCTATGTTTGGGGTGACGTCCTTGACGCCCTTGTAATACGCCCTGACAGAGAGGCAGTGGTGCCTGTCGTCCTGCACAACAACGCCTGCCTTCTGCGCCACGACCGAGGTCGCGCCGTCGGCGCCCGCGATTATCTTGGCGCCAAAGGAGCGCTCCTTCTTGGTCGAAAGGTCAATGCCCTTAAGGCCAATCGCCCTGCCGTTGTCAAACACCACGTCTGTGACCTTGAAATTCTCGATTACGGTGACTGACTTGTGCTTTTTGGCATGCTCGAACATGAAATTGTCGTAATACATCCTCTTGCAGACATAGCCGGGGACAATCTTGCCGTCCTTGTCCGAAGGGAATGGAATCTGGAGCATAGTGCCTTTCGGGCTTGAGAAGAGAACGCCTGTGACCTTTGCATGCGGCAGGTTTTCCATGCCGCCGTATATCCCAAGCTCCTTCATGACGCGGGCGGACTTGCCGCCTACTGCGTCGCCGCAGGTCTTGTCCCGGGGGAACTTCGCCCTGTCAAGGAGAAGGACATTGACGCCATCCCTGCCGAGGAATTGCGCAAGCGCCGAGCCTGCAGGCCCCGCGCCCGCGATTATGACATCGTAATTCGCCTCAAATTCCATAAACAAACACCCGCCCGCGTGTCTCCCGCAGGCATGAAACCTAACAAGTAATCAGGATGGGGAATAATTGGATATATAGATTTTAAAAATATGCCAGAAACTCCCCCCCGCCACGCAGGGGGCCAAAATGCGCCCCAAAACGTATTTAACAGGCAGGGGCATTAATATGCTCGAATAACTCATGCAGGGAAGGATGATTGGATGGCGAATTCAAGGCAGTCGATTGCAAGGGATGGCGGCAGGCAACACGCAGGGCAAAAATCCCCGCAGGAAAAAACGCAGGGAAGGATTGAGAAGGACGCGCTTGGGGAAATCAAAGTCGGGCAGGGCAGGTACTGGGGCTCGTTCACCCAGCGCGCGCTTGAGACATTTGGCTGGCGCGAGGACGAAAACTCCATATACTATTACATGACATACGTGAAAATCAAGCTGGCCTGCGCGCGGGCCAACCATGCCTGCGGCATGCTTGAGACAGCAAAAAAGACGGCAATAGAGCAGGCGTGCGCGCAGGCGCTTGACGGCGGGCTTGCAGGCCAGTTCCCGCTCGGGTTCTACCAGGCCGGGGCAGGCACCCCGTTCAACATGAACGTGAACGAGGTGATAGCCAACAGGGCGAATGAAATAATGGGCGCGCCTTTGGGCTCGTATAGGTTCGTCCATCCCAATAACGACGTCAACATGTGCCAGTCGTCAAACGACCTTGGCCCCACGGCGATTAGGGTCGCGATGCTTGAGCTGTCAAGGGAATTGGAGAAAAGCGCGGACGCCCTGTGCATCTCGCTCGATTCAAAGGCGAAAAAATACGCGGGGATGGCCAAGGTCGGCAGGACACACCTGCAGGACGCGGTCCCTGTCGGCATTGGGCAGGAGATAATGGCATGGTCCGACTCTATAAAGGCGGACATGGAGGCAATCGAGAGGGCTAGGAAGGAACTTCTCGAGGTCCCGCTTGGCGGGACAGCGCTTGGGACAGGCATAGCCGCCCACCCGGAATTCGCGGCAAACGCCTGCGCCCAACTTTCAAAGATATGCAATGAGAACATATCGCCAATGGGAAACAAGCACGCGGGAATATCGATGCTCGGGCCAGTCCTTGCCTACGCATCCGCGATAAAGAGGCTGGATTCCACCCTTGTAAAGGTTTCAAATGACATGAAAATCCTGATGTCAGGCCCAAAGGCGGGCATTGCGGAGCTTCTGCTGCCGGAAGTCGAGCCGGGCTCGTCCATAATGCCAGGGAAAATAAACCCCTCTGTGCCGGAAGCAGTCGAGATAATGGCAAGGGACGCCATGGCAAAGGAGCATGCCATAGAACAGGCAGCAGCGGGCGGGCAGCTGCAACTCAACGTCCTCACGCCGCTTGCCGCAAAAAACATAATAGAAATGATAAAGGCGAGCGAGCAGGCAATCGCCCTGCTTGACAGGAAATGCGTTGCAGGAATGGAATACGACCTTGCCGCGTGCAGGGCAAACATGGACAGGACATACGTTCTAGCAACTGCCCTGAACCCCTACCTTGGCTACCAGGCAATGGCTGAAATAGTCAAGGAATCGCTTAGGACGGGCAAGCCGGTAAAGGACGTAGTGGCGCTCCACGGGCTCATGGGCAGGGATGAAATGGATGGCATACTCAACCCGGCAAAACTCACAAGCCCGCAGGCAATAGACCAGAAACTGGCGCAAAAAATCAGGCAGTCGGAAAGCTACAAAAAATACCTGCAAAAGACAGGCAAAGAGCCCAAATAGTCACTTTTTCTTCCCGGATTTCCCTGGCGCCTTGCCCTGTTTCACGGGAGCCTTTTTGCCTGCCGCCTGCTTTGGCTTTGCAGGCATGCCGAGGGCTTTTGCCTTGCCCCTGCCCGCAAGCCGCGCGTATTCCACGCCGTTTTTCTCGAATATCTCGACAGAACCGCTTGAGACCGCGGAATCCAGGGCCGCGCTGAAAGCGGCTGGCTTCATGAGCATGTATTTTTTCAGCCTGGGCATCTGGATGCCTGACCTGAACTTTCTGACTTCCGCAATGAGTTCAAGGGCTTCTGACGAATGCCCGGGGGCCGGAGCCGGCTTTTTCTCCGGCTTCTTCTTGGGTTCCAAAGCCGCAGGCTTTGGCTCGGGGGCGGCTTCCTTCTGCCCGAAAAGCTTGGCAAAATAGCCGACTGCGACCGAAGCGGGTTTTGGAGGCTTGCCCGTATGGGGCATTGAAAGCCTGACCATATTGACCTTGCCATGATGGGGATGCCCTTCCACTGGCTTTGCCTCCTCTTTTGCTTCGGCTGGCAGTTCAGGCGCAGCCGTAACCCCGACAGGCCCCGCTGCTTCCTTTGCGGCAATCGGCTTGGAAGGCTCCTTTGCAAGGGTTTTGGTTTCCTGTCCCTTATTTTCGGCTATTTTGACGACTTGTTTCTGCTCTCCCTTTTTTTCAGGCCCGGCCTGCCATTTGGGGGAGTCTGCAAAAACAGCCCTTGAAGAGCCCTTCTTGACAATGTCTGTAATCGATTTGGCCACTATGCCCTCCTGCGGGGACACGAGCACTTCCTTGACGCCTGAATCCTGTTCCGGGTAATCGGAGGGCGACTCAAAGGTCCATGGCCTGTCTGGGTCGTCAGGGCGCATAGAGCTCCTGGCGCGCGCCAGGGCCTTGAGAACAAAGAAAGCGCACACGAAAATGAAAAGCGCCACTACTATTACGGCATATAACGGCACCTTGCCAACCAGCGGCATTGCCACTTGGGTTGAAAGCGACACGCTGTAATTGCCCGAAACCTGCGGCTTAGGAGGGGCTACCGCCTCAACCACCTTCGCATAAGCGAACATTCCCGGCGAGTCGGGGCGCAGCTGGAATGAGAGCGAAAGCGTGTCACCTGCAAGTGCCTGCGGATACACGTAGAGGGCTGCGTTCGACGAGTTGCCGGACTGGGCAAGGCCGGAGGTGGACACGAGCGTGGAATTGGCAGGCGCGCTTATAAGAATTGAAACAGGCGCGAATTCGCGCGAAAAGCTCAGGTTCAAATCCAGGGAATAAACGTCGCTTCCGGATGCCACTGTAAGGGGATTGAGAAGGTAAAACGCGCTCTGGATTGTGCCGGACACGTTCTGGAACCTTGCAACAGTGCCGGGATTGCCCTGCGCAGACACGGGCGAGAAGCCTGCGCCTGCCGCCGAAACCGAATTGACAGGCCCGGCAGGCGCGCTCACCCAGAAGTCAAAATCTGCGGGGGAATCGCCAAGCGTAGTGTTCATGTACACAGACGCCCTGCCGTCAGAGAGTATGTTTATCGCAATCTGCGCAGGCCCGGAAGGGCCAGTTGCAGAGTCCGGCCCGCCAAGAGCGCAAAACGAGGCGGGAATTATAAGCAGGAGCGAAACGGCAATGGCAAACAGCGCCAAACGTGCCGGCTGGCTTCGTGGAAATGTCATGGTGCCACATTTGCTTTACGGGTTATATAAATCTAACAGGGAAGCAGGGAAGGCGGCTCATGCTGAAAAGGGCGCGTCCGCAAGCCGCAGCAGCACAATCCTTGCAGCCATCTGGGTGTCCGGATTGCCGCCTTTGAGAAGCAGGCCCCTGCGCAGGGCTATCTTTTCCAGGACTGCAACTGCGTCATGCCTGTCGGGCTCGCGTATGGCAAGCTCGAATTCGCCTTCAAGCCATGCGAAAAACGCCGGGTCGGCGCTCTTGCGCTCGAACAGGCTGAAAAACACCATTTCAGGGTCCTGCAATCCATTGACATTGACCGCTCCCTTGAAAAGCAGGTCTTCCTTTTCCTGCTTGCCAGGATATATCCCGGGCAGGTCTACTAGAAGCACCCTGTCATTGAGCCTGAAATACTGCCTGCCCTTGGTCGTGAAAGCAACCGGGCTAACGCTTGCCTTTTTCCTGTTTACAAGCAGGTTGACAAGCGTGCTCTTGCCCGCATTAGGGTAGCCGAATATGGCCACTTTTATCTGGTTGCGCTTGGACTTTGCCATTATGGCGTCAAGCACCGCCCTTCTGGTCTGGGACCTGTCGGGGCTTGTGGCGCTTATGGCAAGCAGCCCCCTGTCCCTGCACGCCTGCAGCAGTTGCGGCGTGGCGAGGTCTTTCTTGTTGGCTATGGTGAGTATCTTGTCCACGGAGCCGAACTTTTTCAGGAAAGGGATGCGGGTGCCGTCAATGTTCCTTATGTCGACAAGCTCGAGCATCACGTTGCAGTCCCACGCCTCCCTTGCGACCCAGTCGCTGGCCATCATCTTCTGCTGCCTTGACGACTTGCCCCTGAAGGCCTTGCCCGCATGGCCCGTAGCATACCTTCCACCCTTCCTTGGGCTTTTTCGCGAATCCATAAATGCCACCATCAATGCCTTCAGAGAAGCTCCAGAAGCCGCCTCAAATCTGAAATGTCTATGACCGGCTTGCCGAACCTCTCGTAATCTTCGGGTATGCGCGGGCAGGCCGTGTTGACGTAGGCGTCAAAAGAGTTGAAATCAGCGCACGCAGTAGTGTCTATGAAGTTCGAGACGAGGATATAGGCCTGCTTCCCCTTTTCTTCAAGCTTTTTTTTCGCCTCGATTGCTCCTGCGAGGTTGTACTGCCCGTTCTTTGTGGAAACGAGTATGCCGAACCTCTTCACCTTGTCCTGCGTGCAGGCAAGGAGCATGCCCTTCTTTTTCTTCCTCAACTTTTCAATGGCCTCGTTGATTTGGTAGGCCTTCCATGAATAGGGGTCGAATACGAAAAACGGGATTTTGGCGTCTACGCCTGTTGGGTGGAATATGCCGCCGCCCACGTATGCGAGGCAGTCGGCGTCCTTTTGCGCCACTGACGCGGACACGGAATCGCAGCCTAGAAGCTGGCCAGCATGCCGCGTATGCGCCCCGCCTTTTGCAAGAACCACTTCATGCCCTGCCTGCTCAAGAATGGATTTCATCTGCGGGAGCTGGTGTATGTGCTGCACAGTGGTGAGAAGCCCGACTTTCTTGTATGGCTTGAGAAGTCCGAGGTTTTCGGAAAGTATGCCGAGGTTGGCATCAATAGTGTACGGCACGTATTCAATGTCGAACTTCTCGCCTTTGACTTTGTGGAACTCCGCGTGGCCGTAATGCCTTAGGAGGTCGACATGGAGCATTCTGGCCTCCTCAAGCGCAAGGTCGCACGCGCCAAAGCACTGCGCCGCTGATATGAACACGGTATGCCCCTGGGACTCAAGTTCAGACGCTATGGACGTTGCCTTTTCCTTGAGCCCTTCCGGGAACTGGAGCAATATTTTCATGGCTAGGAAAGCGAATCTGGAGAATAAAAAGAAATGCCCCCGCACTTGCAGGCGCGCATGGCAGCAGGCAGGCAAGGAAACTCACACGGGCGTTATCGTGAAAGTCAGCGTGGCATTGCTTGTCTGGGGCGGGCTGTCGGAATCTATCTTTACAAGCACGTATGCCCAGATGACGTCGCCCGAATCGGAGAATGCCAGGCTCGGGCATACCACGATGCCGCTTGAAGACAGGTTTTGAGGTGAGCTGTCAAGCCCTGGGCACGAATCAGTCTTGTTGACGGCCCCAAACATCTGAAACTGCGGGCTTGAGCCGCCAATCAGGCTTGCGGCGTCCCTGTCGGAGGTGACGTTTATGGAAACATTGACATTGCCCTGGTTCTCTACAAGGAAGCCAGTGAATCCGCCAGTGACATTGGACGACTCGTTGGACATGAGAGTAATGGACCCTGCCGCTGGAGGGGTGACAGGCACGAAGGAGAGCAGGCTGTTGTTCTGCCCGCCGGAGGTATAGACAGCCACCTGGCTTGTAGAGGTTATGTTGATGCCAAGCGTGCCGGTAGAATTTGAAGGGGAGCCGCCAGCGCCGGTGAAATTGCCAGAGCCGTTGACGCCATAGTCGGAAAAGCCAGTCACGTTGAATGCCAGAATGCCTGATGCCTGGTCCCATGAAATGCCAGTGCATCTTGGGGCGGAGCAGACTGCGCCGTTTGCAAGTATTGTTGCAAGGCTTGACGCGAATTGCTCATAGTAATAAATGGTCGGGGCGGATGCGCCGGAATATATGCCTGTCAGGTTCATTGTCAGGGTTGCAGTCGAATTGAAGCTTGAATGGAGCGCGCTGGTGTTAACAGAAACAAAACCATTCCCGATTATCACCTGCGAGTCAAAGTCTGCGCCCGCAGCATTGATGGAATAGGCAGGCGGGAACTTTATCTTGCCAGCGCCTGGCTTTTCAAGCGTGAGGTTTGTCACGTTGGTTATGTCAGCCACAGTGGCGAAATTTGTCGTGGAGCCGCCATAGGTTGAGACAACTGGGTTGTAGGCGAGAGTGACCGACCTCACGCCCGTTGAATCCGTGTAGCCCTGCGTGTCGGTTGAATAGCCCGCATAAGCATAAGTGCCATCTGCCAGGTTCGTCTGGTTTGTCACGAATTCCCATGCAGTTGAATTTATTTTCTTCAGGTTGGAAAGGTAGAGCTGCTTCACTTCGGCTGCGGACAGCGCCCTGTTGTAAATCCTGACTTCGTCTATAGTGCCGTTGAAATAGTTTGAGCCACCGTTTGTACAATCGACCTGATAAGGCTCAGAGCCGATGCATAGGGCATTTGAATAAGTATAAAAGAGCGAACCGCCCATCGGAGAGGTTGCCACCTGATTGCCTTGCAGGTAGAGCCTAATTGTGGTTCCGTCATAAGTGCCAACGACATGATACCAAGTGTTTGCGGAAAGATTTGCAACTGGATATGACGCACTATAATATCCTGTGCTGTTTCTTGCAAGGAAACAAAGGGTATTGGCTGCGCAGGCTGAATTTTCACTTATGGAGATATGATAGCCGCCTGATTCGGTCTTGCTGATTATCCTCTGCCCATAAGCCTGCTGGGACGTGAGATTTCGGGCATTGAACCATGCCGACACCGTGAGCGCTGATGTAGGCGATAGGGAGGCGGAGTAGGGCACTGTGATATAGCTCGAATTGCCGGAAAACAAGACGCCACTGCCATACTTGCCCTCAGGCTGTGAAAGCGAGCCTGAAAGCACGCCGTTATTGGCGCTGGCGCTTGAATCAGACACGAGTTGGCCGCTATTGACAATGAAATTGTCAAAATCAATTGAATACGCCGAAGTCGGCGCGGTATGATAAGAATGGAACACCACGAACATGTCCTGCGAATATGCCGCATTTGTAAGCGTCCTAAGAAGCGTCCAGCTTGAGCCGCTCCAATAGTACGCGCTCATGGTAGTGCCCACGCGGGTTATGCGGAATTTCCCCGAAGTCGCGGTGGTTGAAGTGCTGACGCTGTAGCCACCCCATACCCCTCCGAATTCCGCATCAGACGCGTACAACTGGCTGTCTGTCCTAGCCATGTAGAAGGCATTTGCCCAACCGGGCGTGTATATCCAGATGCCTGAGGCGCCCCCTGAAGAAGACGTGGGCTTGGCAAAGTTCAGGAAATCTGCCTGTATGTCAAAATCCCCTTTGAAGGTCATTTTGCCTTCCGAATGCGCGCCGCTGTCAAGATACGCGCCAGTGGAGGGCCCTGAAAGCCTTAGCACGCTGCCCGTGGCTGCAACAGCTCCCGGGCTTGTGGCATAGCCAGTCCACTTGCCTGAATCCAGGGATGCGCTGTTGAAATTGTCGGAATACGAGGAATCCTCAAAGCTCCACATTGCCACAAGCGACGGGTCGAAGAAGGAATAGTTCGTGCCGTTCCAGCTGAAGGTGAAATTCTTCAGGGCAGCCACGGCATTGACGGTCATGTTCGCATAAAGGCTTGTGGCAGCAAGAGTGGCGCCATCATTTTGAGAGCCGGGCCCATATGAGGCGCAGGCGTGGCGGCAGTCGCCGAAATAGTTTTTCACGCCGTATCTTGAATTGTCGTAATACTGCGATATCTCGCTTGCCGAGAGAGAGCGGTTGAACAGGGCGACTTCATCTATGGAACCGTTGAAATAATACAGCCCAACACTTGGCATAACTCCTATTTGCAGGGGAGCCTGCGTTGTATTCACTGTGCCATCCAGCACTGACACACAGGGAGAATAGACGCCATCGAAATATATCTGGACGCTTCCGGCATTTGTCTGCCCTTCTGGAAGGACCGCGGCAAGAAGGTGCCAGTTTGTGTCCGCTGCGGAAACAGACGCAGCGCATACTAGGTTTGCGCCTTCAAAGCCTGCCAGCCCGGAAGACCACAAGGCAAGGCCAAACCTATTGCCATTAGAGTTTGTACCGTAACCACCCAGAAATGCAGTAGTACCGGAAATTGCAGGAGTCGCCTTTTTGAACCAGACAAGCATGGTCCTGGGTGAAGAACCAAGAGGCAAAGATGCAGGATTAGCGACTGAAATGTATGCATTGCTAGCAGGATTGAAAACATATGACCCTGAGACCTGCCCTCCAGTGGAAGTCAAGGCGGCGCCTGACACAGTGCCATTGTTAATACCCATTGCGTCATTGGCATTGGAGTCGAACGGCCAATATGAAACAAGCCCTGAAGGATAGGCGGCGTATGAGAGGGAAAAAAACAGGAAAAGGAAAGCTGCCGCGAGATAAGAATTCTGCCAGTATGTCATGCCCATGGTGATATTTGAACACCCGCGCTTAAATAACTTAGCGACGGCAGCGCATGGCAGGTTCCGGGGATTATGCCCCGGCTATTTCTTATTGGCTATTTCATCAAGCAGCATCCGCTGGAAATCCGCAAAAGGCACGTCGCGCAACTGGACATTGCCGCGTTTCCTGACAGAAACAGTGCCAGCCTCGACCTCCTTCTTGCCGACAACGACAATGTTTGGAATCTTGCGGCCATAGGCATCTTTCACCTTGCCCTCCATCTTGCCGTCGGAAAGGTCGGCCTCCGCCCGGATGCCCTTTGCCCTCATCTCATCGGCAAGCTTTTTGGCATGGCCGTTCTGGTCTGGGGAGAGCGGCACCACTATTGCCTGGACGGGCGAGAGCCAGAGTGGGAACGCGCCCGCGTAATGCTCGATGAGTATGCCCATGAAGCGCTCAAGGCTTCCAAGGACTGCCCTGTGTATCATGACTGCAGTGTGCTGCCTGCCGTCGGGGCCCTCGTATTTCGCGCCCATGCGGGAAGGCATCTGGAAGTCGAGCTGGACTGTCGCAAGCTGCCAGCTCCTGCCAAGCGCGTCTTTCACGTCAAAGTCGATCTTGGGGCCGTAGAACGCGCCATCGCCCGCGTTGATTGTGTAATTGAAATTGTTTTTCTTCAGCGCTGCCTCAAGTGAAGCCTCGGCGCGGTTCCATACCTCGACGTCGCCCATGAAGCTTTCCGGCCGGGTTGAAAGTTTCGCTGTGAATTC
This sequence comes from Candidatus Micrarchaeia archaeon, assembly GCA_041650395.1. Classification (GTDB taxonomy): domain Archaea; phylum Micrarchaeota; class Micrarchaeia; order Anstonellales; family VGKX01; genus JAKALW01. The sequence goes on from JBAZLG010000002.1 coordinate 33,654, forward strand.
AAAGCCGAAGACCGTGCCATAGACGTGCTTCACGAAATCCAGGACGCCGTTAATCTCCTGCTCTATCTGCTCCTCTGTGCAGAATATGTGTGCGTCGTCCTGCGAGAACTTGCGCACCCTGGTCATGCCGCCAAGCACGCCCTTGAGTTCGTTCCTGTGCAGCATGCAGAAGTCCGCAATCCTGAAGGGCAGTTCGCGGTATGAGCGGAACTGGGACTTGAAAAGCAGGACGTGTGACGGGCAGTTCATGGGCTTGAGCGAGAACTCCTCCCCGTCAACGTTGAGCAGGAACATGTTCTCCTTGTAGTGCTGCCAGTGGCCAGACGCCTCCCAGAGCTTCTTGTTGAAAAGCTGCGGGGTTATGACCTCGGAATAGCCGCGCAGGAAGTATTCCTGCCTTATGAATTCCTGCAGCTCGTTGTAGACTATCGTGCCGTTGGGGAGCAGGAATGGCGAGCCGGGGGACCAGTCATGGAACATCAGCAGGCCCAGCTGGGTGCCAAGCTTGCGGTGGTCGCGCTTTTCGGCCTCCTCGACAAGCCTCATGTGGGCCTCAAGCTCCCCTGCGGATTCAAAAGCGAAGCCGCTTATGCGCTGCAGCTGCGCCTTTGAGGAGTCGTTGCGCCAGTAGGCGCCGCCCACCTTTGTGAGCCTGAAATGGGAGCATTTTGAGAAATCCGGGACAAAGGGGCCTTCCACGAGGTAGTGCGAGCCGCCGGCCTGTGCGACGTAGACGGAATCCCCCGAAACCTCTGACAGGGCGTCAAGGAAATAAGCCTGCCCCGACTGGCTGAAAGCCTCCCGCGCTTGTGCCTTGGAAAGCTGCGAAACCGATATTGGAATGGAGGAGTTTGAGGCCTCGGCCATCTTTGCGCCTATCTGTTCCAGGTCCGAGGGCGTTAGGGCCCTGCCTATGTCGATGTCCGCGACAAAGCCGTCCGAAGTGGCGGAGAGGGTGCCGAACCTGGCCTTGGGGAACAGGGCCGAGGCCGCGTGCATTGCAAGCAATGCGGCAGATTTCCGGACTGACTCCGCTTGAGAGGCCGTCCCTTGCGCTGCGCAGTATTTCTCGAACATCTTTGCCTCCGGGCCTGCCGGCTGCTTGCCTGAGGTCTCGGAGGTGATTTTCCTTGAAAGTTCGGAGAGCGGGTGGCCCTTGCACTTGACATTGAAGGACTTGTACCAGCCAAACGGCGAGGTGTGGAATTCAAAGCCGGGGTAACTTGCAGCCTTGGCGCTTATGGCCGCCAGGGTCTTTTGGGCAACGTCGAGCGAGGAAGGCTCCTGCGTGAGATGCACCCAAGGGTAGAGCACTATCTTTTGCGCCTTGACAAGCTTCGCAGTCTTTGTGATTTCGTCAAGGGCCTTTGTTGCGATGATGCCGGAGTCCGCGTCCTCCTTCTCGACAGCCATGAACGCTACGAGGCAGTCCTCGACCCTTGTCTTGCCCTTTTGGACCTCGGCAGCGGTCTTGATTGCCTTTGTGAGGGGCTCGTATTCAATGAAGTCGGAATGCACCAGGAGAAGTTTCATGTGGAAAACACCGTTTGGAATCTATTGCATGACGGAAACTGTTTGCTAATCAATAATTATAATTATATGTAAAAAAAAGGGAAGGGGGAAAGGGGGAAGCTCACCTGATGTGGTTGAGGAACCTGGGCTTTCCCGCGGACTTGAAGAATTCCTGCGCGCCGGCGCCCGTCATGAGCACGAAGAAGAACTGCTGGCTGGACGCCTGGTTGAAATTCGACTGGGCGATGAAGCCATTGTCGTCAATGAAATACCTCTGGCCTTCCTTGCTTGGCGCGTGCTCCGGCTTGTAGCATTTCTCCGCCTGTTCCTTCGTGACAAGGACCACTACCCTGTCGCCCTTGCCGACATTGTTGAACGAGCCTATCCTTGACAGGTCGGCTATCTTCGGCTTTGACGCCATGTTGCCGCAGCACCTGAAAATAACGTGCTTTCCGGACTGGACCTCGCCTGCCAGCCGGCCGACGACTGAACTGGAACTTGCCTTGACGTTATGCACTGCCATTATTTTCGCACCCCTCAAACAATTGGGGCTTATTCCACGAGGGAGATTTAAAAAAGGCTGTAACAATGCACAAAAATGGCGCAGCGCCGGCGCTGGCGGGAAAAATATCCGGCAAGCCCGGAAAGAAAAACTGGAAAAGGAGAAAAAAGGAAGGGGCTCAGGCCTTTTGCGCCTGGGATTCCTTCGCCGCGTGGGATTCCCTGTTCATCCCCATTATCTGGCCGACCCTCATGATGTCCTTGGGGAAATGCCTGCCCCTCATCATGAAGTTCTTCTCGACTGCCTTGCACTCGAACTTGGCCATGACTAGCTTCTCGACCTTGTCCACGTCGATGTCCTTGCACGAGAACACATCAAAGGAGGCGTACTCCTTCTCCACGAACGTGTGGATTGATATGTGCGACTCGGCGATGAGGACAATGCCCGAAACCCCCCAGTCTTCGGGCTTGAGCCCGCTGTATGAGAAAGTATACGGCGGCATGATCTTCGTCATCCCGACCTGCGCTGGAAGCTCATCCAAAAAATTATAAACAAAATTTACGTCTTTAAGTTTCTTCTTGTTACACCCGTACATGTCTAAAGTAAGATGTGGTCCGAACATTTCCCTACGATTCCTCCTTTTGTTTTTGGTTTTTTTTACAACAGATTTCCACTTAAGGAAATCTTTCAATTGTTAATCAATATCTTATATTTAAACATTCCTTTTTTGTGCAAACAGACCCCGAAAAACAAAAAAGGATTGGCCGGTTTGCATGGTTAATTTTGGGTAAAAAAGCCCAAAAAAGCAGCGGCAGGGCGCGCCGCACGGCGGAAGGCGGCGGCGCGGCGGGAAAAAAGCCGCGATGCAATGTATAAATAAGTGAGCAGGGTAAAGATAAAGTGCAAATGCGAAGCCGGCGCATAAATCAGGAAAAGCTGTTTGCATGCCCGGCAGGAATGGCAGGACAATAATTGCGATTCAGGCGGTTTGCTGCATGGAAAACAAGGATTACGAAGAATCAGAAAGCCCGGACGGGACGTTCGACCCGGACTTTGTGGACCCGTACAGCGCGCAGGGCGGCGAGGACGCCGATGTGTCGCTGGTGTTTTGCGCCAAATGCGCCAGGGAATTCCCGTCATACCAGGCGAAAATGGACGGCGGCGGGGCCATATGCCCCGAATGCGCCTCCGAAGTTCTCGCGGCGGCGCGGCAGGAGGAGGAAAAGGAGCAGGCGGCAACCCTGCCCGAAGAGCCGGCTGCGGCAAAAAAGCCCGAGGCCCCGGCAGAGCCTGCGGCGCAGGTCTACCAGGCGGAGATAAAGCGCTACAGCTACGAGGAGTTCAAGAAAACTTCAAAGCCCAATGGCCATGCCAAGAGGGGATTTAGCATCTCCGGCGCGTTTTCTGGAATCATGGAGGCGGCTGCGAAGGCGATACTTGGCGGCAACATAGGCGAAACCCCGGGCACGCTTGAAGGGCTCCTTGACAATTCCGCCCAATACCCCCTCTCCCTGTTTTCAGGCGAGCTTGGGAGGGAATACTCGAAAATGGATTTCACAAGCAGGCAGAGGCTCGCCTATGGCTATGCTTTCCTGAAAAAGGTCGATGACAACAGGTTCACGCTTGGCGACATAGTATCAAGGCTTGGCACAGCGGACAAGATAAGGGCCTTGAAGACCATCTACTTTGCCGCCCCGACGCAAAAGGCGGGCGAGAGGGAATTCCCAGCGCTATCGTTTGACAGGGCATACGACATAGTAGAGAAGATATACCGCGGCAGCAAGGAGCAGTAAGCCCCAAAACAGGCGTTTTAACGGGCATGCTTGAAAAAGAGGGGGAAGGCTGCGCCGATTTTTTTTAGTATATGCTGATTGAATTTGCCACTTCCAGCTTGCGCAGCACGTCTATGACCTTAGTGGGCATCCTGCCGTCGACAATGACTGTCAGGACAGGGTCTGGGAAGAGGTCGGGGTCGTCGGCGATTATCTGCCTTATCGGGACCTTGTGCTCGGCAAGGACAGCCGTGACCTTGCTTACAATGCCGTACTGGCGCGGGTCTGCGCGGATGACTATGACTGTGTTTCTCAACACCTTTGCCACGCCGGCCATGTGCGAGCGCGGCTCAAGCACTGAAAATATCCTGAAAAGCTCCGGGTGCCTTGCTATCTCCTTTGCTGTGTCTATGACCACGCGCCTGTCAATCCCAAGGCCCCTGCCGACCTTTGCAGGCGCGAGCTCTATGTCCGCCACGTAGAGCTTGCCCGCCGAGTCCACGCGTATGCCGAATTTCAGCATGGTCTCCACTACCTTTTGCTTTGCACGCTGGCCCTTGAAAAACTCAACAATGCGGTCTAACATAAGATAAATTGCGCAAAAAAGGTATAAAAATATACACTAAAGCCTGAAAACCGGTAAAAGGCGGCAAAAACCCTGCATGAAAAAAGAACAGGGGAAAAGAAGAAAGGAAAAGAAAAATAAAAAAGGGGAAATCAGAGAGCCACTTTCAGGCCAAGCTCCTTTTTGAGCTCCCTGTAGCGGTTCCTGATGGTTACCTCTGTCACGCCTGCTACGTCGGCAACCTCTTTCTGGGTCCTGCGCTCGCCGTATATCGCGGATGCGATATAGACAGCCGCGGCTGCGACGCCAGTCGGGCCCCTGCCGGAAATAAGGCCCTTCCCGACAGCCTTCTTGAGAAGCTGGATGGCCTTTTCCTGCACCTGGCCTGAAAGCTTCAGCGCGGCCGTGAACTTTGGAACGTACTGGGACGGGTCTGTGAGCGGCACCTCGATGTCAAGCTCGCGCCTGACAAACCTGTAGGCCCTGCCAATCTCCTTTTTCTCGATGCCTGAAACCCTTGAAATCTCGTCAAGCGTCCTTGGCACGCCCTGCACCCTGCACGTGGCGTATATGACGGCGGATACGACAGCCTCGATGAGCCTGCCCCTGATAAGCTCCGCCTTTATGCACTTCCTGTAAAGGAGTGCCGCGCTCTCCCTGATGGAGTCAGGGAGGCCGAGGTAGGAGGCTATCCTGTCAAGCTCAGAAAGGGCTATAGCGAGGTTCCTCTCCATCGAGGATGCGATTGACGCCCTCTTGTGCCACTTCCTCATCCTGTAGAGCTGGGCCTGCTTCTTCGGGGAAATCTTGGCTCCCCTGATGTCCCTGTTGTACTGGTCAATCTCGGTTACAAGGCCCTTGTTCGGCCTCATGAACTTGATGGGCGCACCGCCACGCGCGCGCTTTTCGCGCTGCTCGACGTCAAAGGCCCTCCACTCCGGGCCCTGGTCTGCGATGTTCTCGGCCACTATAAGGCCGCAGTTGGAGCAAACGAGCTCGCCTTTCTCATAATCCCTTGTTAGGTTGCGGTTTCCGCATTCGGGGCATTTCTCTGACATTTGGATTACCTCCTCTAGTGAAAAACGTAAAGGATTTTTCACAAAAAAAGCATACATATATAAAGCGTATAGCTTGTGTGGAATTTAACGCAAAACTTATTTAAAAAGGTTTGGTTTACCTAAAAGGTAGGGAAAATAAGGGGAAAAAGAAACGGAACTCAATTCGCCGTTTCCACGGGATTTTTCACGTCAACAGAGCCGTCCTGCGCAGTCGCAGACGAGATGCCGTCCTTGAACATGCCGGAAACGATTGTCTTATACCTGTCGTCGGACTCCGTGTGCGCGCTGGACTTGAACTTTGTTTCCTCGCCGAGGTACTTCTTCATCTTTTCATTGACCCGGCGTTCAAGGGAATTGTGGATTTCCTTGAGGGCCTCAAAGTCGCCCCTGTAGGCAAGGGCGAAATAGCCTTTCGACGTCTTCCTTGAAAGCTCGTCAAGCATGCCGTACTCCGCCATGAGCTGCATTGCCTTGAACATTACAAGGGTTACGTGGAGCCTGTTGATGCTTACCTCCTGGTAGGTCCTGTGGCTTATGGCCTTGTCAAAAGCCCGTATGATGCGGTTTTGCTTCATTGCCTTCATGATGTCTATCCCGTAATATGCCCCGAAGCCGATGAGCACGGACACTGTGCCGGCAGCCGCAAGGTAGAGGGTATTCGGCAGGGAGGAGATGTTTGAAAAGAACTTTATGAGCTCCTCCTTGACACCTGTGAGGAAGGTCGAGCCCATGGAAAACACCGCGCCTGCGATGCCTGCCACCTTCTGGGCATAGTCCTTGCCAGTCACCTGCCCGTAGGCGGCAAGCAGGTTCTTCTTCTGCTCTGCAAGGGACCTCTTGTCCTCATTGGCAATCGCGGAGTTGCTGCCTATGGCCTGCGCCTTTGTCAGCATGAACCCGAGCACTTCGGAGAGGAATTCAGCCTTGAACATGAGCATGTAATACAGGTTGGAGCCGTGCAGCCCGAGTTCGTCCACCTTTTTGGCAGCGTCCTGGTGCAGCTTTATTAGGGTGTCCACTTCTGCGCGCGCTTTCGCGGCATCATCCCTGTCAGCCTGGTTGGAAGACTTGAATTTGCCTATCAGGTTGGCATAAGTGCCGATCAGGTCAACCGAGAGCGGGGCCTGGGTGTCCCAGTCGATTGGAAGGGCCAGCCTGTCGCCCGATGAGAGTTTTTTTATCGCGTCAAGTTCCTTGTCCGTGTAATTCATCTTGGTCTCCTTGCCGTCAGTGGAGAGGAGGTTTGCCTTGGCGAACTTGCTTGTGCCCAGGGATTGGAACTGCTCGACTGTGAGGAATATGTTCTTGTAAGGGCTGTTCTTGCTTTTCTGGTAATCCACGGGCTGCTTCTGTTTTGGTTCATTGGCCCTGGCAGACTTGAAAGAAAGAATTGTCATCGGCTCACCTGCAAGAACCGCGCAACCAAGGTATATAAAGGTTATTGTTTATGGCAAAACGTGTGTTTGCATTGAAAAACGCAACAAAAAAATAATATCAATTAGATAGGATATCGTTGGAATCCACGCCGTAGAAATTCCCGTTTCCCTGCGGGAAGCGGGCAAAAGCAGGATATAAAAATTATATATGCAGCCAGAACATTGGCTTGGAAGGAATTGGAAAAAACATGAAAAACGGGCATATATGCGCGCCTGAAAGAAAAGCCTGCAAAGCCCCGCTATTTGGAGAGGAAGTAGATTGAGACAATAATGAGCACAATCATGCCGACTGCGATTATGAGTTTCTCGTTCATGGAAATCCTATGACTTCTCGGATTTATAATCTTTCTTTACAAAGCAATAGCATGAAAATCGGCATTGTTTCCGACACGCATTTCGGCTATAAGCGGTGGGAAGCAGACGCGCTTTCACAGGCTCGCGCCGCAATGCTTGACGCGGCTGGCAAATGCGACATCCTGCTCATGCCTGGCGACCTGTTCGACTCCAAGATTCCCCGGCCCGAGACATTCCACGATTCCATAAAGGCGTTCCAGGACACCCTCTCCTCAAAAAAATGGAAGGCAGCCTGCGTGAACAAGCAAGGCGCTGCGCCCATCGCGGCCATACACGGCACGCACGAATTGAGGGGCAGGGGGCTTGTCAACCCCATCCAGATACTCCAGACCATAGGGCTTCTCACGGACGTGCACAATACCACCGCCATATATGAGCTGGACGGGGAGCGCGTGGCCATAACAGGGCTTGGCGGCGTGCCCGAGGACCTCGCGGCAGCCGCGATTGAAAAGGCCGGCTTCGCGCCGCACCCAAACGCGTTCAACATCTTCGTTTTCCACCAGTCTGTCTCGGAGCTGATGTACGCGGGCGGCAAAAGCGTCATGTCGCTTGACGACCTTCCAAAGGGCTTTGACCTCTACGTGTCAGGGCACCTGCACAAGTACCAGACAGCACTCGACGGCAAGCTGATAATCCCGGGAAGCACGGTGCTTACCCAGCTCAAGGAAGAGGAGGCGGGGAAAAAGGGCTACGTGATATTCGACACGAAGTCCGGGGACCACGAGTTCGTGCCAATCAAAACGAGGGAATTCATATTCAAAAGGCTGAAGTTCGACTCTGCCACCCCGGAGCAGATACAAAACGGGGTAGACAGGGAGTTCTCGCAAATCCTGCTTGGAAACTGCGAAAGCCCGATAATCAGGATAGTCATTGAAGGCACGCTAAAGGACGGGTTTTCGCCGCAGGACGTGCAGGTGAGGCGGCCTGAAATGCCTGGCGCCGTGATAGAGATAGACAGCAAGCTGGACATGGCAAGCCTGAAGGAAAAGATAGAGGCCATAAGGCACGCGCGCCAGGGCAAGATGACAGTGGCGGATTTCGGCATGAGCATCCTTAGGAAGCAGTGCGAGGAGGCGGGGTTTTCAGGCATCGAGGTCGACGACGCGTTTGCCGCCCTGATAGACGACCCCGCGCTCGCATACGACTTTTTCATGAAGCTTGAGAGGCCTGCAGGAATGGAAACAGGAAAAGCCGGACAAGGCGCGGGCGGCAGGGCAGGAAAGGAAAAGGGGAAGCAGGGGAAGCTCTAGGCCTGGCAGGGCGCAAGCTCAAGCACGAAATCCCCGACATCGGGATTCCCGAACCTGCCATCAGAGGGCCAGAGTCTCCGAGTTTTGATTATTTCGAGCCCCGCGGCCTTCGCGTGGCCTTCAAAAACCGCGAGGGGGACCTTGAACTCCTCCGAGCGTATGGCTGTCAGGTACAACTCATTGTAAAGCGCGAAAACCTGCTGGCGCGACAACTCCTGCTCCGCCATTATGTCGCATATCCGCTCCGTGTAAAACGAGGAGCCTGCGCGCACAGCCTCAACAGGATTTGAAAAGGGCGTTACGAATTTCTCATATATGACTATTCTTCCCCCATCTGCAAGGTGGCGCTTCATGTTCAGCAAAAATCCGGCCTTAAGGCCGTCTTCAATGTGGTGGTAGCCGGAAGTGGCCATTACAATGTCGTATTTGCCAGAACCAGCCAAAAGAAAAGTCCCCTTTGCCGCATCCCCCAGGGCAAAAGAGACGTTTGGCCTGCCAGCAAGCGACAATGCAGCGAATTGAAGGAATGGCAGGCTCGAATCAACGCCCTTGTAGGTAAAACCGCTTGCATCCATGCGCTTTGCAAGCCAGTTGCGCGGGAAAACCCCTGTGCCGCAGCAGAAGTCAAGTATCGAGACGTGCCGCATTCCCTGCATGGTTTCACCCATGGCATGGCTTTTGATTGCCCCAAAGACCGCGTCAAAATTGCGCTTCTCGATTTCGGTCAGTATGTAGGAGTCGTATATGGAAGGGTCCATAGAATAGAGGCTTGTTGGCTTTTCCTTCTGCGAAAAGAGGCCCGCAAGCCTGGACGCGTTGCGCGAAAAGAAATTTGATTTCGGAGCGCCCTCTATTCGGGCTGCACCTTGTTTTTGGATTTCCATTCATGCCACCGTTGTTAATATTAGTGGCAATAAATGTATTTATGTATTGCGCCCCCCCAAGTGGGGGACAATAGGAAAAAATATAAAGAGCGAAATGCCAAAAGCGGGCATGGACGAATCCGCGCTGCGAAAAATAGGCTTCACGCACGGCGAGGCGAAGGTCTATATGGCACTTGTGGGGCTTGGCCCGGCAAGCGCAGGGCCGATAGCGAAGGAGGCAGGCGTGGCGCGCTCGAAGCTCTACGACATACTTGAAAGGCTCTCAAAAAAGGGCGTCGCGGGCTATTCCGTGAAAAACGGCACCAGAGTATTTTCCGCAGCCCAGCCCTCAAGGATACTTGACTTCCTGAAGAAAAAGGAGGATGAGATACGGGAGGAATACGCCATTATGGAAAAGCTCCTTCCAGGCCTTGAGGCCGAATACGCAGCGCAGGCGCCCGAGCGCGGCGCAGAGGTGTTTGAAGGGCTCGAAGGCCTCAAAAACGTCAGGGAGAGGTTCGTAAGAAGCGCGAAAAAAGGCGGCATTGCCTATTTCCTTGGCGTGCCTCCCTCCGCGTACGACAGGATGGAGGCATACTACGCTGACTGGAACGAGAGGCGCATAAGGAAGGGCGTGAAATCATATACCATATTCACCGAAGAGGCAAGGGGCCACCCTTACGTCAGGGAAAAGGGGCGGCAGAAACTCACGTATTTCAGGTTCCTGCCAAAAGGCTTCCAATCCCACGCGTGGATGGAGATTTACGGGGATTCGGCAGTAATAGCTGTGAACAGGGAAAAGCCGATGTCGATAGTGATAAGCAACGCGCTCGTGGCTGAAAGCTACATGGGCTACTTCAACCTTTTATGGAAAATGAGCAGGCCGTAAAGAAGGGCATCAAACCTTGCACGCGGTCACGTTGTATTTCCTGTAATGCTCGCAGTATTCCACGAATTTTGAAAGCGCGTTTATGGCCGATGATGGCGACTGGTAGGTGGGGATTCCATAGCCGTCGAGTATGCGCCTGTGCATCTCCGTGTATTCCCCGCCCGTAGCCACGACCGCGATGGGCTTTTTTTCAAGGTTGTTGGCCTTGACTATGGAGCTTACCACGCGCGTGTCTATAGCCGCCGTCTGGAAGAGTATGTTAACCACTATTGCATCCACATTGTGGTCGTTCATGCACGCGTTTATCGCCTGCTCGAAGCGCAGCGCGTCGGCGTCGCCTATCAGGTCGAGCGGGTTGCCCACGTTGGCGTAGGCTGGGAGAAGCCCGCGCATGAGCTTTTCGGTTTCAGGCGAGTATTGCGACAGCTCAAGGCCCGACTGGTCCACGGAATCCGCCGCAAGAACGCCGTTCCCGCCGCCGTTGGTTATTATGGCTATGCGCCTGCCGCAGCAAATGGGCTGGGAAAACATCTTTGCAAAATCAAAAAGCTCGTCGAGCGTCTGGGCCTCCGTTATCTTGGCCTGCCTGAAGACCGCCTCGTACGCCACCGCGGAGCCGGCCATCGCCGCAGTGTGCGACTTTGCGGCGCGCGCGCCCGAGCGCGTCTTGCCCGACTTGAGCGCGATAATCGGCTTTTTCTTCGTGATTTTGGAGGCAAGCCTCAAGAACCTCGGCCCGTCCTTGACGCCTTCGAGGTATGAGACTATGATTTTCGTCTCATTGTCAGCGGCAAGGTATTCGAGCAGGTCGCATTCATTGACAACGGACGCGTTGCCGTAAGACACGAACTTGCTTATGCCTATCCCAGCGCGGGCCGCAAGGTCAATTATGCACCCGCCCACCGCGCCGGACTGGGATATGAATGAGATTTCCCCGACATGCGGCCTGCCAAGCTTGTAAATGGGAAGGAAAATCGAGTCGACGCGCTTTGACGGGTTGAGTATGCCCATGCAGTTGGGGCCTATGACGGATATGCCATGCTTGGCCGCAATGCTAACAAGCTGCGCCTCGAGCTCCGTGTTGCCGACCTCCGCAAACCCGCCTGAAATGACAACTGCCGCAGGCACGCCTTTCTGCCCGCACTCGTCAAGTGCGGCAGGCACGAACTTGGCGGGTATCGCGATGACAGCACAGTCGACCCTGCCCGATATGTCCTTTACGGACTTGTAGCATTTGAGGCCCAAGACCTCGCTTGAGGAAGGATTGACAGGGTAGAGCTGCCCCGGGAACCCGCCGTCCATGAAATTCTTTAGTACCACGTGCCCGATTTTGGTAGGGTCGTGGCTTGCGCCTATGACAGCCATGTTCCTGGGATTGAATATCCTGTCAAGGCCCTTGATTTTCCCGGAATCCGATTTTTTCACTGCCATGGAGAACTACCTATTCCCGCTCCTTTGATATCGCGCTGCCAGCGGCGCCCGCCGCTATGGTCTTTTCAGTATGCGTCCCCTTTGTGAACCGCCAGTCAACTACCACGCAGCCGTTCTCGCCGGCAATGACGGGGTTGAAGTCAAGCTCCGAGAGGTTTTCAGAGACTATCATTTTGGACGTTTTCACTATCATGTCAGCAAGAGCCGCCTCATCGACGGGCTTTTTCCCGCGAGCCCCTGCGAGAATCTTGTACGACTTTATGGAGCGTATCATCTCGAGCGCGTCGTCCCTTGACACAGGGCAAATCCTGAACGCGAAGTCCCTGAAGACCTCGACGTAAATGCCGCCGAGGCCGAACATGACAAGGTGCCCGAACTGCTCGTCCTTCATCCCGCCGATAATGAGCTCGAACCCCGCAGGCGACATTTTCTGGACGAGCACGCCCTCCATGTTCGCCTTCCCAACCTTGGCAAGAATGGAGTTGTAAGACTTTTCAAGGCCCGCGCTGTCCACGATTCCAAGGGCCACGCCCCCGACGTCGCTTTTGTGGGTGATTTTTTCCGAGAACACCTTGAGCGCCACTGGGTAGCCAAGCGACCTGGCCTCTGAAAGCGCGGACTCCAGGGTCGGGCAGAAAACCGCCTTTTGGTATTTTATGCCGTATTTCTTCATTGTTTCCTGCAAATCCAAGTTACACACCTAACCCGGGCGCAAGCCCGGTTTCCCCGCGCAAGCCGCAAAACCCTAAAACAGCTTGAACCCCAGCAGGACGAAGATGAAATAGGCAATGGCGGCGCCGGCGATCAGCGCCAGAAGCACTATGGCATAGCCTACAAAGCGCGAGGCATAGTATTCGAGCTTGGAGAGCAGCCTTGTGGCCCTGATGTCCTGTTCAGTGGCGTGGTGCTCCGGCATGGCGCCCTGCGCCTGCTTTGGCCCTGTGCCCGCGCCGGTCTCCTGCGCATCCGGCCTGGGGGCATAAGGATATGCCGGGATGTTGGCCTTTTCAGGCACGGGCTGGGTCTGCGCCTGGCCCGCAGGCTCCACGGGCTTCTCCTGCGGCGGCTTGATTTCGCCTTTCACCCCGCCCTCTGAAATGGTGCCTTCCTTTTTGGATAGCGGGGCTGCAGGCTGCGGCTCGGGCTGTTTCGGCTCGGGCTTTGGCTGCTTGGAGCCTTTTGGTATCATGCCAAAGAGTATGTCCTTCGCGTCCTGCGCGATTTCAAGCGGGTCCGGCATTATGCCCTGTTTTTGCTGCTGCTTCGGGCTTGCTGCCTCCTCCGCCTTGCCTTCGCCGGGCTGCGAGGAATCCGTGAGTTTTGTCTGCCCGGGGACTGCGAACCCTTCGGCCTTGGGCTTGCCGATGGTATTGAACCCCTTTTCAGTAAGAACGAGGCTGACCTTTGCTGATTTTATTGACGGCTCAAGAAAGCCCTGGACCGAAAGCTTGTTGAGATGCACCGCGAGGTCGGACGGCTTGACATTAAGGAATTCGGTGAGCCTGTCAAGGGACACGTAGCCCCTGCCCACCCCCGCAAGGACGGCATTGTCAAGGCTGTCAAGCGGCTCAAGAGTCCCCTTGTTGCAGAATTCAATGGCCTGCCTGCCAGTTTCTGTCAGGGATATGCGCGACATGCCGCCTATGGACGTTTCGAGGTCGACGAATCCCTTGACCTTGAGCGTGCCGAGAAGGTTGGCAGTTTCGAAAAAAGAAGTGTTTATGGCAGGGCCGAATCTCTCAATGACGGAGTTCTGGTCTATTTTTACAAGGACCAAAAAATCTAGGTAAGTTAGGTTTTCCACAGGATTACCTTTATTTAGATGTGGTTTAAATAATTTTCCCAGGGTAAGACCAGAAGATTGGAACGTTTTCCAAGGATATTGATTGCAATGAGTTCGTTTTCAGTGACGTTTTTGGGTTCAGCATTGGAAGTAGGCAGGAGCGCCATACTCGCATCCACGGACAAGAAGCTGATGCTAGACTATGGCCTGAAGCTCTTCGCCACAAAGGAGGAGGAATACAAGCCCACGGAATACGACGGCAGGCTCGACCTCGCGGTGCTCTCGCACGCCCACATGGACCACTCCGGCAATGCCCCTGCGCTTTTCGCGCAAAACAGCGCGCCCATAGTCTCCACCCCCCCGACAAAGGCGCTTTGCGAGATATTGTGGGAGGATTCCCTGAAAGTCGGCACGTTCAAGACATACAGCAAGGACAACATGAAAAGCGCGATAAAAAGCTTCATGACAGTGCCCTACGGCAAAAGCATATTCACGGGCGGGACGAAGTTCTCGTTCCACGACGCGGGGCACATTGTAGGCTCTTCGGTTGTCAGCGTGGAATACGCTGGCAAGAAGCTAGTATATTCGGGCGACATAAAGCTTGCTGACACGAAGATGCATTTTGGCACGAAATTCGCCGAAAAGGCGGACGCGCTCATTATCGAGAGCACATACGCGCAGCGCGAGCATCCCCCGCGCTCGGAGCTTGAGGCAAAACTCATAGCGTCCGCGAAAAAGACGGTGGACGCGGGCGGCATACTTCTCCTCCCAAGCTTTGCTATTGGCAGGAGCCAGGAGCTTGTGAGCATACTCTCCGAGCTTCCCGACGACATTGACATTTACCTTGACGGCATGGGCAAGCTTGCGGCACTGGCAGCCCTTGAGAACCCGGAATACATAAGGGATTTCGAGCATTTCCAGGCCGCGCTCAACAGGGTGCATTTCGTAAATTCGAACGCGGAGCGCGAGCAGGCGGTAGCGAGGCAGGGCGTCATAATCGCCACTGCGGGCATGCTCCAGGGCGGCCCGTCGCTGTTCTACCTGATGAACCTCAACCCCGATTCCCAGATATTCATGACTGGCTATTCGATGGAGGGGACGAACGGGCACAGCCTCGTGAATTCAGGCACGGTGATAATCGACGAGAAGAAAATCAAGATAGACCTGCCGGTCGAATACCTCGACTTTTCAGCGCACGCTGGGAGAAGCGAGCTTCTGGAGTTCATAAAAAGGATTGAGCCGTCCCAGGTCATCTGCAACCACGGCGACAGCTGCGTGGCATTCGCGGAAGAGCTAAAAGGCATGGGCTACGACGCTGTCGCGCCCGAGATGGGCCAGACAATAGAGATTAAATAGGTCTTTTGGATGCTTGAGGGCCTGATGTGCAGGATAGGCCTCCACCAGTGGGGCAGGGCTGTTTTCACAGACCACGGCTATGGCTCGCACGTGCTCGATTACAGGCAAAAATGCGACAGGTGCGGCAAGATGAAAACATGGGTCAAGCCGAAGAAATACTAGCGCTTTATCGGTTTTTTTGCCATCATTACAGTGGCAAGTTCCCCTTTGCCCCTGTTCCTGAGCATCTCGAAATACTTTGACTGGCACTCCGAATCAAAGGTAAAGCCATTCAAAATCAGGCTTGCCTTCCTGTTAACCGCAGGCTCGTGGGCTTCTGGTATATGGATAGGGGATTTGGCGCCTTTTTCGGAAAACACCCTGCCAACTTCCGACCAGAAGGAGAGCATTCCCCAGTCCGCCTGCCTTGAACCATTGACGCTGCCATCGAATGCCCTCAAAAGCGAGTCATCGGAGATGGAGAAATATTTCTTGAATTCCATGATTTCCTTTTTGCCAGCGATTTCCTTGGTTTCCGCCGGCAGGACCCTGCCTGGCAGCCCGCCGTTGAGCACGAATTCCTTTACCATGTTGAAATTGTCTGCGGACTGGTCGGCAAGAAGCATGGCAAGCCAGTAAAATTTAGCAGGGGACTGCCAGATGGAGCAGTGCCAGTCGCCATTCACGAATGCCCCGCCGCCTTTTAGCGCCTTGATAAGGTGGCCCAGGTGGAAATTGAATGAATTATGGTGTATCGCCGCATTTGAAATAGCCAGGTGGTAGCTGGAAGCGGAAAGCGAGACCAGGACGTCGGATTGCGCAGTTGAGAACGTGATTTCCATGCCCGGCAAATGGTCCTTTGAAGCAGTAGTGGCATTCTCAAGCGCCAGGGCAAGCCTTTGGGCGGAAGGCTCCAAAAGGGTGATTGAAATCTGGCCTTTTGCCCCCAACGCGGCAGCGCCCAGGGACTTTATGAATTCAACTACAGTGGCGCCCGCGCCGCTGCCAATGTCAAGAAGAGAGATTGGCCTGTTTTTTGAAATGAAGTTTTCATTTGCATATTGCGCGGATATTTCGCCGACTTTCTTGTTCATGATCGCATTGACGTCCCCGAGGCCTGCCTTTTCAGACGATGAGGCTATTGAAACGAGCCTGTTCAAGGACTCGTCAGTAGGGCCCCATTCGCAATAATAGGCCTTCCTGGATTCGTCGTAGAGCCATTTCTCGTTGCCCGGATTGATTTTGATGTGCCAATTCTGGTAGGAATAGGACGGCACGCGAAGAATGCTTGAAAATGGGACGGGCGACCACTCAAAAAGGGAATTGACATAAGCCAAATGCCTCTCTATGTCTGCTCTCTTGAAAAATCCCTTTTCACTTGCCTTTTCATTTGCCATGAAATCACGATAATTTACAAAATATAACAATATAAACCCGATTGGGCGGCTTCAAAAAGGCATAAACACGGCAGCAGGCAGGCTGGCTGATTGTTTTTATATTTTTGCAGGGCAAGACTGCTTATGTTCAAGGACGCGGGAAAAGAGGCAGCCATAGTTGTGCCACGCCCGCTTTCTTCAAGCCTTTTTTTCGAGCTTAAACAGGAAAAGCTTGCATTCCAGCAACTCATGAAGGTGATGGAAGGCATTTACGGGAAATGCCCCGCGGAGCACAAACTGCCCCAGCACTGCTATGTCAACCATCACATATCCGCAGTGCTTAGGAAAATCCGCATCCCCGAATCCGACATTTCTGGAATAAGGGGGCTTAAAGTCCTAGACCTTGCCTGCGGTTCCGCCAACACGGTTGAAAAGCCCAGGAACAGGGACGAGAAAAACGCGTTCGAGCCATGGCTTTCCCGCTTTTTCACGCTTGCCGGGGCTGCCAAAGTCGTTGGTGTCGACCTTGAGAGGCAGGCTGATTACGAAAGGTTTGAAAGCCATGCGAGGAACCTTGCGGAAAAAGGCGCCCTTGGCTTTCTTGCAGATTCATCCTTCAACCTCGTAGTGTGCTGCGGGCTTGTTAGCTTCACAGGGGACGCGGGCAGGGACGCGGCCGCCTGGGTCGGGGAGAACATGACAGTGCCGGAGATGTTCCAAATGCGCTCGGAGCTGTTTTCACAGGCCCAGAGGGTGCTTGAGGAAGGCGGGTTGTTTGTCTGCGACTGCAGTCCCGACATTAATCATCTAAGCCCTTACGGGCTTTTCAAAAAGAGCGAGGGGAAGCTTGAGAGAATCTGCTAGCTGGTGGCAGGAATACTAGGAAATGGCGGGGCAATGCCTGAAAGGCAGGAAAACAATTGCAAAAAATGAGACTGGTCTTGAAAAACAGGAAAGGGAAAATAAAGAAAAAGGGGGCTTAGGTCTCAAGCTTATAGCCCATGTTCTTTATTGCTGCCCTGGCGTCTTCAAGGACAGAGCCGAAATTGTACTGCAGCACAACGAGGTCCTTTTCCCTGTCGATAGTGAGGACCTTGGCGCCCTTGATTTTTTTCACAGCTTCAGTGATTTTCGTCCAGTCGCGCTCGTCGCTTATCCCCCCGACCTTGATTGTGGCCGTGAGAATCTTGTTTTGCATGACGATTTTAAGCGCGTCCGTGATTGCGCCGTCAAGTGCGGAGGCGAACTCGTGCGCCCTGTTATAGCGGTTGCGGTATTCCTTGACGGAATACGCGAACAACTTGATGGCGGTTCCCCAGCCTGCCATGAAGGCGCTGATGTTCAGGGTTGCGTTGAGCCACTGGGCGGGAATGCCGATGTAGGCGTCCGTGAAGGGAATCCCGAAGTAGTGCGTGTGTTCCGCCATGGGGTGTTGGACGGAATTCATTACTGTGAGCGTTGTGCCCAATCCGAAAAGCCCGCTAAGGCCTATGCCTGTTGCAAGCTTTGCGGCTGCGCCCTTGCTGCCAATGGATTTGGGCACGTAAAGATTGATGACAGTGTTCTTTGGAGTCCTTTCGGGTTGCAGAACGGAAACCTTGCCGTCGGATTCCGCGAGCTCGTATTTCGGGCTTGTGGAGCCTTCCCTGTAGCGGGTGGAATCCCTCTGGGGCTTTATGAGCTTGCGCGCAGTCTCGATGTCGTCAAGCGAGACATTGGCGAAATGGCGCTTTTGCGCGATGCGGGCGATAATGTTGTTGATGCCATACAGCTCGTCGTATGAGCGGTTCTTTATATTCCTGAAAACATCCTTTGTCTCTTTCTTAGTAATGAAAGTGCCATTGAACATTGGAGCTGACATGGTGAATCACCTGCGGATATGTGGCAGATTGTGTATATAAATGTTTGTCTAAACTGGCATTTTGGCGGAAATGGCAAAAACGCATAGGCAGGGCAAAAAGGCATGAAAAATGGGCAAAAAGGCGCTGTTTTTTAAGCGGGGCGTGAGTGATAATTAATGGTGAATTAAATGGCGGACACAACAGACATGCTCATAATGACCAGCCCGTTGCCGGCGGCGCTCAAGATAGAAAAAATATTCGGCCTCGTGACAGGGCTGACGGTGCGCTCGAGGGGCATTGGCGGGAAGTTCACCGCAAGCCTCGAATCAATGGGCGGCGGCGAGATAACCTCATACGTCACGGAAGTGGAAAAGGCGAGGTACGAGGCAATAGAGAGGATGAAGGCCAAGGCCGCGGCGCTTGGGGCCAACGCGGTTGTAAGCGTGGACGTGGAAACCTCCTCGATGGGACAGACGAATTCAATGATGCTCATTGCGGCAACAGGCACTGCCATGCTGATAAAGAAGTGAAAAAATAAGAGCAAAAAGGAATGGTGCGGGCTTGAAAAGCCTGCAATCCATGCCTAATGGAGTGGAAACATGTTTTTCCTTGCGGGCATTTTCTGGATGTTTTTCGTTTTCTTCCTTGTGATAATCATACCCCTGGCCATGATAGCCATTGCAATCTATTTCTACATGAAAAGCCGAAAGCGCGAGGAAGAGCTGGACAGGAAAATGCAAAACCAGCCGGCAAACAACAAGTGAGAACTGATTTTTTATTATAAGCATGCCAATTTCCTGCGGGAAATTGTCGAAGCCTCGGGCGAAGGAGCAATTCGAAGAATTGCGACTGACTTGTCCAGCAGGACAAGTAGATCGGCAATTGCGTCAGCAATTGACGAGACTTGCACGCGAAGCGGGCAAGGCCCGAGGCTCACGAGAAAAGAAAGTACTAATTGAGAAAATAGAAAGAGAAAGTGAGCCTCGGGCGAGAATTGAACTCGCGGCCTCGTCCTTACCAAGGACGCGCTCTACCCCTGAGCTACCGAGGCACAAGCATGAACATGCGCAAAGCGCCAATAGCATGCATTCTGCGGGCAAAAAAAGCCTTTGAGGGAAACCCCGAAGGCTTACACTATGTTTCCCTACAAATCTTTAAGAATAATCGTGTCCGCCCTGTCGGCGCCAACGGAGACTATGGAGAGCTGGACGCCCGCGTATTTCTTTACGGCCTTAAGGTATTTCTGGCAATTCGCAGGAAGCGAATCTATCCTGCCGGATTTGGCTGCCTCGCGCCATTTTTCAGCCCCAATGTCTTCCCAGCCCGCGAACGTCTTGTACACAGGCGTCACCTTGGAGAAGACTTCGGTGTTTGTCGGGTATTTCAGCAATTCCTCGCCATTGTGCTTGTACGCCACGCACATCTTGACCTCCTTGAAGCCAGATAGCGTGTCGAGGTGGACGACCGCAAGGTCGGTCACGCCGTTAATCATCACGGCGTACCTCACCGACACAGTGTCGAGCCAGCCAATCCTTCTCGGCCTGCCAGTGGTAGTGCCATATTCATGCCCCTTCTCGCGTATCTGGTTCCCCGTCTCGTCAAGAAGCTCTGTAGGCAGCGGGCCGTTTCCAACCCTTGAAGTGTAAGCCTTTATCACGCCGAACACGCGCTTTATCTTGGTCGGGCCAACCCCCGCGCCAGTGCACGCCGCGCCCGAAATCGTGTTCGAGGAGGTAGTCATGGGGTAAATCCCGTGGTCAATGTCAAGCATCGCGCCCTGGGCGGCCTCGAAAAGCACAGTCTTGCCCTCGTCAAGCGCCTCGTTTATCTTGTAAGTGGAATCGGACACGAAAGGCCTCATTTTGTTGGCGTATTCGAGATAGCGGGATGTGAAATCCTCTACAGGCATCACCTTGCCATAGCGGGCCTTTGATATGTCCTCGTACCTGCCCTTTGCAAACGCGACCTTTTCCCTGAACACCTGCTCGTCCATCATGTCCTGGACGCGGATGCCTATCCTGCCAGCCTTGTCGGAGAATACGGGCGCTATGCCGCTTTTTGTCGAGCCTGCCGCGGCCTTGCCGTGCTTTTCCTCGTGCATCGTGTCCATGGCCTTGTGGTATGGGGTGACTATGTGGCATTTTGAATCAATGGAAAGCTTGGGTATGATGTTTTTCTCATTGAGCTGGGCAAGCTCCTTGTCAACGAAGACCTGGGGGTCTATTACAACCCCGCCTGCAAGGGCCACCTGCTTGCCCGACAATACGCCTGAAGGCATTATGTGGAACTTGTATTTCACGCCTTCCACTACGACGCTGTGACCTGCATTGGACCCGCCATTGAACCTTACGACCATGTCGGATTTCGAGGCGAGGAAATCGACTATCTTGCCTTTCCCCTCGTCCCCCCACTGGAGACCTACGACTACTACGCCAGGCATTCTACCACCAAAAGCTGAATTTATCAGGTAAAATGTGATTTTGAAGGGTTAAGTATAAATAAGCGACGAATATAAGACCCCGTGGGGAATATTTCAGCACACGAAAGCCATCGCCGAAAAAAGGACGCTCATGCCGCGGTGCTTGTGAATGTCAGTGTGGCAGTATTGGCCTGCGGCGGGCTGTCGGAATCTATTTTTACTAGGACATAAGCCCAGATAGTGTCATGCGAATCAGCATACCCAAGGGACGGGCATATGGTGATTGCCGAGGCTGACAGGCCCTGCATCGACTCATTGAGGCTTGGGCACGCCCCGGCCTCGTCCACGCCGCCAAACATCTGGAACAGGGGCGAGGAACCGCCCACAAAGGAAGCCGCGCCCTTGTCTGAAGACACAGCCAGCGAGACATTGACATTGCCCTGGTTTTCCACAATGAAGCCGAGTTCGCCGCCTGTAGTGTTGGAACTCTGGTTCGACATCAGAGTTATCGAGCCTGCCGCAGGCGGGGTTACAGGGACAAAGCTGAATGTGCTGTCATTGGCGCCATTTGACGTATAAACTGCAATCTGGTTGGTTGACGTGATATTCACGCCCAGCGTGCCCGTGGACTCATAGGCAATGGCAGTGCCATTGCCATCTGTCAATGTATAGCCTGAAAAGCCCTGGACCCTGAATGACAGGGACTTGGAATATGGGTTCCATACGAGGTTCGAGCATTTGCCCAATGCAACGCAGTCCGAGCCGTATTCAAGGATTTCAGACCTGTTTGTTGTGAAATTGGCGTAATATACTATTATCGGGACCTTGGTAGTATTGAGTATTGAAGAGCCGTTCATGGCCAGTGTGGCGCTGCTGTTGAAGCTCGGGTCAAGGATAGAGGTATTGACCGAGACAATCCCGGGCAGTATGGCGACCGCCGTGTCATACGCCTGGCCATTGGCATTGACGCCGTGGTTTCCGGGGAACGATATGCTGCCGGTGCCTGGCTTGTCAAGCACCAGGCCCGTGACATTTGACAGGTCGGCAACTGCTGCAAAGTCAGTCGTCAAGCCGGAGAAATTGGATGCCAGCGGCAGGCCCTGGTTGCCATACCAGTACATAAGCGAGGCGTTTGGGCTGCCATCGGAATTCTTGCCTGTCCCCGCAGTGCCGCCGTAATACGTGTTTGAGTTTGACGAGCCATTTGACAAGACCGGGGGCCACCAGCCGGTATTGCCGCGGGAGGAAATGTTCTGCGCAACTGTCGAAGTGTATTTGTTATTGCTATTGCTGCAGCCAAGGCAGTTTGCCACGTTCTCGAAATAGTTGTTCGCGCTGCCGCTGTAAAGTCCCAGGCCCTGGCGCGTCATGTTCTGCAGCGTGATGTTGATGAACGAATTCCCATTGGAATAGGTGGAGATGCCGGTGTAGGTTACGTAATTCATGTTCGTATTTGAAATCCTGTAGACCGAAGGCGCGGTTATGATTATGCCTGTGTCCCCGGCGCCGAATATTGTCACGTTGTCCACAGTGCCATTGATGGCATTGCTGGTGATTGCAATGCCCGAGGAAGCATTGCTTAATGCGCAGTTTTTCACTGTCGCGTTCTTGCCGTCAATGTAAATCCCGTAGATTGGATTGCTGCCCGTGCCCTGTATCGTGTTGCCCTGGCAGTCCAAAGTGACGTTGTTGGCGTATATCTGCATGCAGAAAGTGGAGCCGGAGTTGACTGTGGAATTCACATAATATGCGCTGTTGGCGGTGTTCATGTTGGTGCATGCGGAGATGTTGAATTCCGCGGCAAAAGCGGGCGGCAGGGCTGACAAGACAAAAACAAATGCCAAAATCGCCAGTGCGTTCTTCCTGCCCAAATATTCACCATGCCCTGATTTGTGCATATATGGGTTTTTGGAAAAATAATAAGGTATCTGTGGCAGGGGCCTGCCCGATTGCCCGCAACCAGCGCCCTCATTTCGGGAAAATAACGCTTGAATAGGCGACAACAGACGAATAATCCCCTGTCCCTTCCCCCGAATTCGTGTATTTCAGGAGTTTTGCCTTCTTGCAGCCCTTTGCCTTAGCATAGCCGATGGCGGCGGTTATGGGCCCGTGGCCGCATATTGACCAGCCATTGAGCCTGCACGAGTCCGAAAAGCCGCGCATGTCGAGTTTTTCAATGAGCTTCATGGCCTCCATGTCCCTCTCCTTGGCGGCCTCCGCCTTTTCATAATGCGTGAAATCCGAGCTTGCCACGAGCACAGTGTCCCTTGTGCTTGAAATGGACTTTGAAAGGGAAGACGAGAGGTCGAGTGCCGTCTCAAGCCGCGTGTCTCCCATGCATATGCACACTATCCGCGCACGGGGGTTGAGGAACTGGAGGAAAGGCAGCTGGACCTCGATGGAGTGCTCGGCTGCGTGGGCCGACTCGTCGTCCCTGCACACCGAGGAGTTTGAAATTATTTTTTCCGCGAGCTGCCTGTCGCATCCGCAGACCCCCAATGGCGTTGCCCAGTCGTCAAGCGAGACCGACACGGGGGTGCCTATGCCAGTATGGTTAGGGCCTATGAACACCACTGTCTTTGCCGACTTGATGTTTCGGATTGAATTGTAAGTCACCGCGGCTGCGGCGCCCGAATATTCATAGCCTGCGTGTGGCGATATGCCCGCAACGCACTCCTCGGGCTTGGCGGACTTGGCGGCCATGCCGAAATACTGCTCAAGCATTTTAAGGATTTCGGATTTCCTATGCGGGTAGAACGACCCGGCAACAGCAGGCTCTCTCATGGCAATGATTTGCCCGGGCCCATATATATTGTTTTGCGGGGCAGGACCTCAAAACGCTTAAAAGCGGGAGCATGGAAATAGTGCGCATGAACAAGAAAACAGACGACATTGATTTTTACACGGAGCGCGAAAAGCACAGGAAGGAGATACTCAAGTACGACCAGCAGAACGATTCGAGCATAGGCACCACCTTAAGGCAGGTCGTGCTTGGCGGGCAGGACGGGCTTGTCAACGTGCTTGGCATACTGCTTGGCGTGGCTGTGGCAACAAACGACTCGAAGATCGTAATCATTGCTGGCATGGCTGCGACATTCGCCGAATCCCTATCCATGGCGGCAGTCGCCTACACTTCCACTAGGGCCACACAGGACTTCTACCATGCCCAGCTCAAGCGCGAAAAAGAGGAGATAGAGGAAATACCCCACATGGAAGTCCAGGAAATAAGGGAGATTTACGAGAAAAAGGGTTTCAGGGGCAGGCTGCTTGAGGACATAGTGAAGCACATAACATCCGACAAGGTGCTCTGGCTTAGGGAAATGATGCGCGAAGAGCTGAACCTGACGGAATCCGAAACCGTCAACCCAGTAAAGGAGGCCGCGGTGGTCGGGATTTCGGCATTCGCGGGCTCTTTCATCCCCCTAATACCGTTCTTCTTCCTGTCGGCGCAGTCGGCATTGGTCGTATCCCTGCTCGTATCCCTTGCGGTGCTCTTTGGCGCGGGCATAATAAAGGCAAGGCTCACTACAGGCAGCCAGCTAAAAAGCGGCATAGAAATGCTTCTCATCGGCGGGATTGCTGCCATCGCGGGCTATGCAATAGGCGCGATTTTCAAGGTCAGCGCCGGCTGACAAGGCAGCAAACCGCTTTCCACGCAATCTGGCACGGCTTTTTCAGCATCCGCAGGTAAAATACATGTTTAGACACTTTTACAAACATTTAAAAAGATAGGTTCAGCAGTATAACCAGTGCTTTAGATGACAACCAAGACGAGGTTCGAGGTCTACGTGCCCTTGAACAAGCAAAACGAGTCGCCTTTTTCAAAATTCCTCGCAAAGGCGAGGAAAGATGCCAGCGAAAGCACCGCCTTCCTGAGGCTTGTCAAAGACGACAGGACTGGAATGAGACTCATAGGCGAGAGCCTTTCGGCCCCGGGATACTTCAATTTCAAGGGCCCTCTGGAAAACGGGGCAAAGACATTCCTCCTGGAAGAAAACAGCAAAAAAACCGGCGCAGGCACGGAGAAGGGCGCCACGGAAGCCAAAACCGTAATGAAAACGCCTGAACATTCAGGCGCGAAAACGGAAGAAATCGCGGTTCCAGGGCCAGGGAAACTGGCGCTTTACGGAAAAAATACAGGTTCCACTAGCAATGGCGGGGGGAAAGGCGGACAGGATGGAAAGCCCAAAGGCAAAGAAGTTGATATGGGGACAGGCGACAGGCAGAGGATAACGACCAAGATTCCGGTAAAAAGCGCCACTATGGCAGGACAGAAAAATAACGCGGCTGTTGGAGAATTCGCAGAAGAAAGAAGGCTTCTTGGGATACTGCTTCCGAAAAACAGGAAACAGGAGGCCGCAGCCATAATTATAGGCATTTCAAAGAAATCCAGGGAATACGCAGCAAAAATAATTTCCGAGGCAGAGAGGAAAGGATATTACGAGGCAGGCGCCTCCGCTGCGATGCAGATTTGCTCCATGGACCAGGCAAAGGCCGCAGAATTCTCTACAAGCCTTCTCTCAAACAGGGCATACAGGACAGCTGTGGCAGTGATTATTGGCAACAAGATAAAGGACATATCAACATACGCCATTGATTTCCTCACAGACAGTGGCCAGTATTATTACGCAGCAAGGATTGCAAATGAGTTTGACGGCATAATAGTTGCAAGGATTTACGTCGAGGCATACGATGTCGGCGAGATGTACCAGGCCGGGCACATCGCGGCAATGATGAAAAAGCCGAACGCCCTGTGCGCCGCAATAATGGAGTGCGCCGGGAAAAACGAAAAACAGGCGCTTGAAATAGCCCTTTTGCTGCCAAACTTCGCGGACAGGATTGCGGTTGAAAGGCTTGCGACCGAACTGACAAAGAAAGGGCATTATGCCATTGCGGAGAAACTCCTGGCAAAAGAAGCGCAGCCATACGTGCAACATTAACTTCCTGGCAGGCTTGCCTTTACACGTGCAACAGTCATTTCAAAACCACTTTGGCTAAAGCAGTTAAGGTCGGCTTGGGAGGGCAAGCGGGATGGATTATCCGCCGATTTTCTAAACCTGCGTGCTCGTGAACGTCAGTGTCGCAGTGCTTGTCTGCGGCGGGCTGTCCGAGTCGATTTTTACAAGAACATAAGCCCAGATTGCGTCCTGCGAATCAGCGTACGCGAGGCTTGGGCATACGGTTATTTCAGAGCCTGACAAGCCCTGCATGCTCGCATTAAGCGAAGGGCACGCCCCAGTTTCATTGAGCCCGCCAAACATCTGGAACAGCGGGCTTGAGCCGCCTATGAAACCCGCAGCATCCTTGTCGGACGCCACTGTTATGGAAACGTTGACATTCCCCTGGTTCTCCACAAGGAAGCCAGTGTCGCCTCCCGTGACATTGCCGGATTCGTTTGACGTCAGGACAATTGAACCGGCAGCAGGCGGAGTAACTGGAATGAAAGAGAACGCGCTGTTGTTCATGGAACTCGAGGTGTAAACCGCAATCTGGTTTGTTGAGGTGATGTTTATCCCTATGGTCCCGCTAGTGTTGGACGGGGTGCCGCCAGCCCCGCTGTAGTTTGCCGAGCCGTTCACGCCGTAATCCGAGAAACCAGTGACATTGAATGTCAATATTCCTGTCCCCTGGTTCCATGAGACGCCAGTGCATATGGGGGCTGCGCACACGGCGCCATTATTTATGATCGTTGCAAGGCTTGAGGCGAACGGCTCATAGTAATATATAGTAGGGGCTGAAGCGCCTGAATAAACGCCTGTCAGGTTCATTGTAAGCGTTGCTGTCGAGTTAAAGCTGGAATCCAGGGCTGACGAGTTGACTGAAATGAACCCATTGCCGATGATAACATGCGTGTCAAAATCCGCACCCGCAGCATTGACAGAATGCGTAGAGGGGAACTTGATTTTGCCCTTGCCGACCTGCTCCAAGGTCAGGTTCGTGACATTGGTGATATCCGGCACTGTCGCGAAATTGGTCGTCTCGCCGCCATAGGTTGAGGCAACAGGATTATATGCCAGCGTTATCGAACGCACGCCAGTGGAGTCAGTGTATCCCTGCGTGTCAGTGGAATAGCCCGCGTAAGTGTAGGCCCCGTCTGTCAGGTTCGTCTGGTTAGTGATGAATTCCCATGAAGTTGAGCTTATCTTTTTCAGGTTGGAATAGTAGAGCTGCCTTACCTCGGCTGCCGACAGCGAGCGGTTGTAAATCCTGACCTCGTCCATGGTGCCGTTGAAAAACCTCGTAGGGTCCAAAGTGTCAGTTCCTATATGTATGGGCGAAACCGTATCCCGGAGCAGGCCGCTGACTGCCCCTGTATTTGAGAGTTCGCCATTGATGTAAACCGAGACATTGGTGCTATTGAGCACGGCGACAACGTAGCTCCATGAGCCGGCCGGCACTGCGGACAATGCCTGCGTGTTGAATATGACATTGCTTGATGAATCCCAGCCTGCCAGGGCGGGTTTGCCGGCGTTGAGCGTGAGGCGCCATTCATTCAATGGGCTTAACCTCTTGTCAACTATTCCGCAGGTGGTCGCGGCAGCGCACTGCTCCGTAGGATTCACCCACGCGGAAACGCTAAAGGCGTTTGAATAGAGGAAATCGCTCGTGTTGACGTATTGGGAGTTGCCGTTGAAGGAAAGCCCCTTGCCGTATTTGCCAGTAGGGTAGGATGCCGTGCCGCCGACAAAACTCCCCGTGTTGCCATAGGAGCTGGAATCTGACAGGGAGCTCTCGAATCCCCACATTGCCACAAGCGACGAGTCATACAGGGAATAGTTGGTGCCGTTCCAGTTGAACTTGAAGCTTGATAGCGTAGTAACAGTGTTGAGCGTTATGTTCGAAAAGACATTGTTTGCCGCAGCAGCAACCGAGTCGTTTTGCGTCCCCGAGCCAAATGACGCGCACGCGTGGCGGCAGTCGCCGAAATAGTTTTTCACGCCGTACTGGGAAGAGGAGTACATGTCCGAGATTTCCGATGCGGACAATGAGCGGTTGAATATTGCAAGCTCGTCGATGGAGCCGACAAAGCCGTACGCGTTGTAGCCGGTCCCGCCGTATATGCCCACGTAATTCTTATATGTTTCGGAATAGTAAGGGGTGAATCCTACAGGCGCGGAATTGTTCAGCATGCCGTTTATGTAAAGGCTTGAAACAGAGCCGTTGAAAGTCGCGGTGATTAGAGTCCATTGGTTGAGCGGGATTGCGCCTGTGCTGGCAAGCTCCACCGACTGGTTCAGGGGCACTCCCGAGCCTACCCTGAAAAGCACCCTGCCGTCGCCTGCGCCATAACTCGCGCGGAGATGGTAATTCTCATTGAAGCCTATGTCCTGGGCGCCGTTTTTCCTTATGATTGTCGGATAGGAGGTGGAGAACGAGGTTGGCTTCACCCAGACTGAGATGCTAAACACCGGGAGGTTGAGGTTTGAGGACGTGTTCGGGAGAGCTATGTATTGGCTGCCGTTGAAATTGTAAGTGCCTGAAACCTTGCCAGACGAGCTGATGGTGGCGCCGCTTACGCTCCCGGCGTTTGAATCCACAAGGTCATTGGCATTGGAGTCGAAGGACCAGTAAGAAACCAGACCGGCGGGGTAGGCTGCAAAAACAGAAAATGACAGGACAGAAAGTATGAAAAGCGAATAAAGAAGGGGGTTTTCCATGCCAATTACTGGGAAAACAGGATATAAATACCTAATCCTCTTGGCAAAATGCCAATGGAATCTGGCAGGGAAACTGGCATGCAACGGGAAGAATGGCGGGGCGCATGGCGCAAGCTAAGCCTTGCAAGGAGCAGTGCCCGGAAAATGAAAAACAAAATAAAAAATGGAAAAGAAAAAGGGAAAAGTTGAGGGAAACTCAACCAAACAGGGACGCAAGGCCTTCAGAAGCCGCAGCCTCGTTCTTTGCCTCGTCCTTCTTCTCCTCTTTCTTCGCTTCTGCCGCAGGCGCTGCCGCCGCAGGCGCAGCAGCCGCTACCGGCATTGCCGCGTTTTTGAGAAGCTCCTCAAAGTTGGCGCCCTTGACCGCCTCGGCAAGAACTTTCGCCTTGGCGTCGTCGGCCTCCACGCCGGCCGCCTTCAGGACAGCCGTGAGGGATTCCTTTGAAATCTCCTTGCCCGCGCCGTGAAGCACGAGAACCGCATGCAAATATGGGTCTACTTTCATATGATTACCTCTTTCTTATTATTTTTTTGAACTCTCCCTTATGCCTTCTTCTCTTCCGAACCCGCAGCATCTGACGCGGGGGCCTGTTTACCCACTGCAAGCCCCTGCAGGTATGCTTCAGAGAACAAAAGCTCTATGGTAGAGTCTGAATACAATTTGCCGTTGGCGGCAATGTTCCTTCCCTGCGAGAAGGCGGCGCCAAGCAGCATGTTGATGTTCGATTCCGTCGGGAAAGACGCGTTTATGGACACGTTCAAGCCCTGCGCGAACGCGGCCTGGAGGTCGGTGTTAAGCTGGCGCTCGTCGATGTTGAGCACATCGGCGAGATACACGTACCCGCCCTCGTATGCCGCGACCATGTTAAGCCCGACTTCGAATGGCAGGATGTTGAGCTTTTGCAGCGCCTTTGCGACGTTGCCCGATATCTTCGCGCCGCTCTTTGCGACCACGGAATCCTTTGCGACCACTATCTTGCCGCCCTTGAGCTGGACGTTTATCCCGGCGCCTTTGAGCTCCGAGAGTGCCGGCCCGGGGGGCAGGTCAGTCTCGCCTTCCGGGACCACGATGTCAAAGGGCGCGATTTGCGCGGGCTTTGCTGCCACCTTCGACTTGTTGTCCTTGAAGAACTTGAAAAGGGAGTAGGGGGTCATGTCGGTCGTGATGAGCACGCTTGGCACAGTCAGCAGGTCGGCGATCTTGCCGCCCTTGCCGGAAGCCTCGAGGGCCCTCTTGAAGACCGTGTTTTTGGCCTGGTAGAACTCCGCCTTGCCCCTAAGCTTCTTCCTTGCGGACTGCAAGAGCCTGTCCGGGAGGTTTGAGAGGTTGACAACCGCCACCACCTTGGCGGATTTTATCTTGCCTGCGAGGGACTCGACCTGCGACTTCTTTTTCGCGATGGCCGCCCTCTCATGTTTCTGCACGTTTGTTTTGCGTTTGATTTTAGTCATAATTATCACGACACCTGGAGGATTTTTCAAGCCACCTTGATTGCCTTGCCCATTGAAAGCTTCACGTAAATGGACTTAATGGACGGCTCGCTGACCTTCGCCTTGACGCGCTCGTATACGGACTCGATGTTCTCGACAAGGTCCTCTGCGCTCATGTCTTCGGAGCCCACAAGGCACTGGGCTACCGGCAGGTATTTGCCCTTTGAGGCAATTTTCACGCGGTTTCTTGCCTGCCTGACAGCCTCCGTGGGGCTGATGCCCACGATTGGCTTTGGCAGCTTGCCCCTGGCGCCAAGTACCTGGCCCATGTTCTTGCCGACCAATACCATCATGCTTGGCTGGGCGAGGAATTCGCTCTCCTTGACAAGCTTTTTCAGCCTTGCCTGGTCTGCGACGAGTTTCGGGATGCCAGGCCCGTCAATGACCTCTTCGGCGCCCGCATTTTTAGCCTCGAGAGCCACGCTCGTGTCCGCAAAGACTACGACTTTCTGGGGCTTGCCCTTCCCTTTCGGGAGGACAACGTCAAGATTAAGCCTGTTTTCCGGCTTGGAAAAGTTGATTCCGCGGAAATTCATTATGAGCTCGACGCTCTGCTTGAACTTCTTCTTCCCTTTGTCCTCAAGCGCAAGGCTCACTGCCTGCGCGAACTTTGATTTGTCCATTATGTTCCCTCCTGCTTTCCCTTGAAACGTTTTATGCCTGTACTTGAAATACAGCAGTAAGACGGGATAACAAGTAGGTATTGTTTGGCAAGAAATCTTTTTAAACCTGATTTAGGCCCCCGCCAGGCGATACGAGGACAAAATCGCCCCCAAAATGAAGGAAAAACAAATGAAAAATGGACAGAAATGAACGTTGCACGCGTTGAGGCATGGCTGCCGGGAAATGACGGTTGCACGCGTTTAGGATTCTCTGCCCTAAGCCTGCGTGCTCGTGAACGTCAGTGTCGCAGTGCTTGTCTGCGGCGGGCTGTCCGAGTCGATTTTCACAAGAACATAAGCCCAAATCCTGTCCGATGCGTCATTGAACGCCAGGCCGGGGCAGACAGTGATGCTTGCTGTGCCCAAGTCCTGCATGGACTGGTTTATGCCGGCGCAAGAGCCTGCCTCGCTTTCAGACCCAAACATCCGGAACAAAGGCGCGGAACCGCCTATGAAACCCGCAGCATCCTTGTCGGACGCCACTGTTATGGAGACATTGACATTCCCCTGGTTCTCCACAAGGAAGCCAAGCTCCCCGCCTGTGGTGTTCGAGGTCTCATTGGACATCAGGGTAATCGAGCCTGCCGCGGGCGGAGTCACGGAAACGAAACTGAAAGTGCTGTCATTCGCGCCATTGGAAGTGTATACCGCAATCTGGTTGGTGGAAGTGATGTTTATCCCTATAGTGCCATTGTTTGTCCATGCTATTTGCGCGCCAGTGTTGTTGTCATAAATGCCATAGCCTGAAAACCCGGTGGCATTGAAGGCCAGGAGCCTGTCCGCCTGGTCCCATGAGATGCCCGTGCACCTTGGCGAAGTGCAAGGCACGCCGTTTTGCTGGATGGTTGAAAGGTCGCCTGCAACGCCGGAATAGTAATATATGTCAGGCGCGGCCTGCTTCGAGTATACCCCTGTGAGGTTCAGGGTTATAGTAGTAGAAGAATTGAATGACGGGTCGAGAGCGGAGGAATTCACAGACACGAAGCCAGAGCCTATCACAACATTGGAGTCGTAATCCTGCGAAACCGTGTTGACGCCGTGGGTCGGAGGGAAGCGTATCCTGCCTTTCCCCGGCTTCTCAAGCGTGAGGTTTGTAACATTCCCCAGGTCTGCCAGTGCAGTGAAATCAGTAGTGGCGCCTCCGTAATTGCTTACCACCGGATTGTATGAGAGCCTGACAGACACCATGCCTGTTGTGTCCGAATATCCGGCAATGTCGGCCGCATAAGCGCCATAGGCGTAAGTCCCGTCTGATAGGTTTGTCAGGTTTGTGTCAAACTCCCATGATGTTGAATTGATTTTTTTCAGGTTCGAATAGTAAAGCTGCCTTACCTCTTCGGATGAAAAGGAGCGGTTGTATATCCTGACTTCGTCAATAGTGCCGTTGAAGAACCTGCCTGCTACCATTGAATCCGTCCCGATTTGCACTGGCGAGGCAGTGTCCGCCAGCGTGCCTGACACAGGGCCTGTGTTAGAAAGGGCGCCATTGACGTAAATGCTGACATTTGTCGCGTTGAGAACCGCTACCACGTGGCTCCACGTGCCTGCCGGCACTGCGGTCGATGCCTGCGTGTTGAATATGACGTTCTGTCCGGAATCCCAGCCAGCAAGAGCGGGCAGGCCCGCATTCAGTGTGAAACGCCATTCGTTTTGCGGGCTTAGGCGCTTGCCCAATATGCCGCAGGTGGTCGCGGCAGCGCATTGCGCAGTTGGCTTCACCCATGCGGACACGGTAAATTTGTTTGAATAGAACATGTCGCTTGCGTTCACGTACTGCGAATTGCCATCCAGATATAGGCCGCTGCCAAACTCGCCGGGCCCAGAAGCTGCATTGTAAAGTCCCGTGATATTGTTTCCCCTGGCGCCAGAGTCAATTCCCGCAAGTTCCCCCTTGTTGACAATGAAGTTGTCAAAGTAGGTGGTGATAGACTTGGCATTGTTGCGGTTGAGGGTGAATATCTTGACCTGCATGTTCTGGTTGGAAGCGCCGGTCACATTGGTATATCCATAATATGTCCAGCCGCCCGTGGTGCTGTTGTAATAATAACATGAAACTATTGTGCCGACGCGCGTCATCCTCATCTTCCCAACAGGAGTTGAGGCCACTATAAGGCTTCCGAACCTGTTGGATATCTGGGAATCCCAGGAGGCATATTCCATACTCCCGGACCACCTGAAGTAATCGCATTCATATGAATAGGAAGTGCCGGATACCTGGAGCGACGCCTGGTAGCCGTCCGTAGGGGTGCCCCACGCGCTGGCGTCATAGTCCACCTGTATGTCAAAATCGCCGGAGAGCCTGTAAGTGCTCATTATCTGGCCATAACTCCACGTGGTCGCAGCGGTCGTGGTCACAAGCCTGTTGCCTGAAACTGCCGCGGTCCCATAGGTGCTCCAGCGGCTTGTGTTCAAGGACGCGGCGTTGAATGCGTCCGAATAAATGGGGCCCTCGAAACCCCACATGCCCATGAGGGAAGAATCGTACAATGAATAATTCGTGCCATTCCAGTTCCAGACGAAGTCCCTAAGCTGGGTGGACGCGTTGACAGTCACGTTGGCAAACAGGCTGTTTGACTGCAGGACAGAGCCGTTTGCGGCATTGCCAGCGCCAAAGCCCGGGCATGCCCTGCCGCAGTCGCCAAAATAATTGCGTATGCCATCCCTGGAATTATTGTAGAGCAGAGATATTTCCGTGCCATTCAAAGAGCGGTTGAAAATGGCGACCTCATCGATTGTGCCGTTGAACGATGAATAGCCATTGTACCCCTTGCCGATGTAGAGGGGCTTTGCGGGGAGCGCGAAGCCTGTTATTGCCGCAGTGCTTGAAGATACCAATGCGCCGTCAACATAGAAACTCCTTGAATGGCCGGGTATGTCATAGGCAAAGGCGATGTGGTGCCATTCATTGGCGCTCCAGTTCTGGGTGTTGAAGTAGACGTTCGCGCCAATGGTCGAGGAATTGACAATGTCGCAGTCTATGCCGCCCGTTCCGTAATCAGTTGGGCGGAAGACGCAGCCAAGGCCGCTTCCAGAAGCGCCCCAGAAGTTGTAGTCAAGGAAAATCTCGTGGTTGGCATAGTTGTAAGCATTCCATCTGGGCTTTATCCAGAACGAAAGCGTCCCCGCGCTGCTCAAATTGAGGCTTGGCGA
This sequence comes from Candidatus Micrarchaeia archaeon, assembly GCA_041650395.1. Classification (GTDB taxonomy): domain Archaea; phylum Micrarchaeota; class Micrarchaeia; order Anstonellales; family VGKX01; genus JAKALW01. The sequence goes on from JBAZLG010000002.1 coordinate 67,001, forward strand.
GTAGCTGACATTCACAAGGCCGTTGAACACGTATGCGCCGCCTACCTTGCCCGCGGACGAGGTGAGCGACGCGCCCGATACTGCGCCATTGTTCAAGCCCATTGCGTCATTGGCATTGGAATCGAATGGCCAATATGAGACAAGGCCCGCCGGGTATTTGGATGGCGGGCTTAGAAGCACGTAATAAGTGGAGCCAAAGCCGGCATTGCCGAAACTGTCATTAGACCAGACGCGATAGGAATAGAGCCCATAGGACAGGTTGGATTTTGCAGATGCGTTGAAGGAAGTGCCAGACAACTGCAATGTCTCATTCGAGGTCCCGTTCCATTCAAGCATTGCCGAACTGACAGCCTTGTTGAATGCGCCCGAAATCTGGACAGAGGTGGCTGTGATGTTTGAATTATTGGCGGGCGTTGAACCGGAATATGCGGCCTCTGCCGGGAACGTGTCCGATGCCGCAAGGAATGGGTAGACATTGAGACGCGGGTAAGAATAGCCATTGACCTGAACCCTCTTGCCGGTCTGGTTTAGCTTCTGGTAAATCTGGTCGGGGGTCAGGGACCTGCCCTGCGCCCCAAGCTCGCTTTGAACTATGGCGACAGCGGCCGAAACGAAAGGTGTCGCCTGCGAAGTTCCGCCCATGTCAAGAGTGCCGCCAAGCCTGTAAGTGGAAGTGATGATGGCGCCGGGGGCCAGTATGTCGAGGTTGGGGCCATAATTGGTGAAGCACGCCAACTGGTCGGCCTGTGGCGAGCTGTCGGTGCACGTGCCGGGGCTGGTGCTCCAGGTCTGCGAACTGTAGTTGGAAGCGTAGACAGCGCCAACTGAAAAAGCCGCTGCCTCGCACGCGGGGCTTGAAACGCCGGAAGTGAAATGGTTGTTGCCTGAAGCCACTGCCACGAAAATGCCATTGGACTTGGCTGTGTTGAGGCTTGATGAAAAGCCGGTGGAGCAGCTGGTGTTGTACTGCGCGTTGTCGGTGATGCTCATTGAAATGACGCTGATGTTGTAAGCCGCACGGTTGGAATTGCACCAGTCAATGCCTGACAAGATGCTTGAGAGTGTGCCGGAATTGGAAGAGTCGAGGACCTTGACCACGGCTATCCGCGCCCCGGGGGCGGTCCGGTTGATTATGCCTGCGATGTGGGTGCCGTGGTTGTTGTCGTCCATCGGGTCGGAGTCGGAGTTGATGAAGTCATAACCCCCTACGAACTTGGCGCACGTGCCAGCCGCAAAGGCGGCTGCGCCGGAGCACCCGCCGAAATCGCTCTGGTTGTAATTAACGCCGGTGTCAAGAAGGCAGATGGTCTTGCCGACCCCTGTGGAATTGACGCCATTGACCTGAACGGAATATGCGGGAGTGACATTTATCATAGGCCAGGCAGCGCTGTCTGCGCCATAAAACGGCCGGTCGTAGTAAATGTCCTGAACAGAAGGGTCGGAGGCGAGTTGCGAGAGCTGGGCAGAGTCGAGGCTGGCGGCAAAACCATTGAAGCTCGAATACTGCGCCTTGACGGAAGTGAGCTTTCTTGAAGAGATAAGACGGTTCTGCGCTGTGGAATAGATAGCCCTCTTTGTGGCCTGCAAGGAGTCCTTTTGCGCCTCGGACATGGAAGGGCTTGATAGGGGCGATGTGTCACTAAGGATGATGACAACAGGGGCCCTGCCCGACTTGGATATCTCGGAGGATACCAGGGGGTCGACGTAAGAGTGCGCAATCCCAGTCAAAAGCGAAAGCGCCACGAATGCAATGAATATTGCCCTAAACTGATTTTGCTGTGCCATAAAACCCCCGAAGTGTATGTTTGATTATCATGAATTGCCGCAGGCGCTCACGCCTGCGTGCTCGTGAAAGTCAGCGTCGCCGTGCTTGTCTGCGGCGGGCTGTCCGAGTCGATTTTCACAAGAACATAAGCCCAAATCCTGTCGGAAGCGTCATTGAACGCCAGGCTGGGGCAGACAGTGATGCTTGCTGTGCCCAAGTCCTGCATGGACTGGTTTATGCCCGGGCAAGAGCCTGCCTCGCTTTCAGACCCAAACATCCGGAACAAAGGCGCGGAACCGCCTATGAAACCAGCAGCATTCTTGTCGGACGCCACTGTTATGGAGACATTGACATTGCCCTGGTTCTCAACAAGGAAGCCAGTGTCGCCTCCCGTGACATTGCCGGATTCGTTTGACGTCAGGACAATTGAACCGGCAGCAGGCGGAGTAACTGGAATGAAAGAGAATGCGCTGTTATTTGATGAGCTTGAGGTATAGACAGCGATCTGGTTGGTTGACGTGATGTTTATCCCGATTGTGCCGCTCGTATTAGTAGGCGAGCCGCCGGCGCCAGTGAAATTGCCCGAGCCGTTCACGCCGTAATCCGAGAAACCAGTGACATTGAATGTCAAGATTCCTGTCCCCTGGTTCCATGAGACGCCAGTGCACCTGGGGGCGGAGCAGACCTGCCCGTTCTGGAGAATCGTTGCAAGGCTTGAGGCGAATGCCTCGTAATAATATATCGTGGGCGCAGTTGCGCTCGAATAAACGCCTGTCAGGTTCATTGTAAGCATTGCCGTTGAGTTAAAGCTGGAATCCAGGGCAGAGGAGTTGACTGAAATGAACCCATTGCCTATGATTACTTGCGTGTCATAGTCAGCGCCAGCCGCATTGACGGAATGGGTGGACGGGAACTTGATTTTTCCTGCGCCTGCCTTCTCAAGCGTCAGGTTCGTGACATTCGTTATGTCCGCCACTGCGGCGAAATTGGTCGTCTCGCCGCTATATGTTGAGACGACCGGGTTGTATGCGAGTGTCACGGAGCGCAAGCCGGTCGAATCTGTGTAGCCAGACGTGTCGGTTGAATATGCCGCATAAGCATAAGTGCCGTCAGTGAGATTCGTCTGGTTTGTGACAAATTCCCATGCAGTGGAATTAAGCTTTCTTAGGTTTGAGAGGTAGAGCTGTTTCACCTCTGCCGCCGATAAGGAGCGGTTGTAAATCCTGACCTCGTCTATGGTGCCGTTGTAAGAATACACTCCAGATGCATAGCCAATTTGAAGGTTCGAGGCAATGTTTGGCATAGAGGATGTTTCAGCTTTCGGCGTGCCTATAGCCGAACCATCCAGGAAAAGCCTAAGATGCGTGCCATTTGCCACTGCGGCCAGATGGTGCCACTGCCCGTCATTAAGAGCAAGGCCAGCGACTTCAAGCGGGCTCCAAACGCCGTTTGCAAAAGCCCACCTGACCACTCCGGAGTTTGCCGGCATGTAGAGGAGGAGACCCATATTGTTAGCATTGTCCCATTTGGATACGAAGACGTTTTGAGAATTAGTGTTGGGCTTTGCCCAAACAGAGACGGTTGCCTGTGACGAACCGTCAAGGACCGAAACGTCCCCCATGTCAGAGTAGCCGGAAGAGAGCTGGATGCCATTGCCGTACTTGCCGGGCTGGCTGGAATACGCGCTTGACAGGGTGCCGTTGTTGCCGTACTTGCTCGAGTCTGAAATGGACTGGCCGCTGTTGACCTGGAAATTGTCAAAATCTACAGTCAGGGCTGGATACGAGCCCCAGTTCCAAGCGCCAAGCCAGAGGTAATACGATGCCGTGGGGCTGATTGAACACGAGCCTGACTGTTTCCATGCGCCGCTGTCGTAATAATAGGAAGATATAGTAGAGCCTGAACTCACCAGCCTGAACTTGCCCGAAGTCAGGGAGGTCGCGTTGTTGCTGACCTGCGTGCCGGAGCAATACATCTGGTAATAATCCGTGCCTGCCAGGATGTTCTTTTTTATTTCATAATAATTGGAAGCATTGGCGTAATTGTAGAGGCGCAGGGCATAATCGCTCTCGGTCACGTCAGAAGTTGAGACCTCTGTGAAATCCACCTGCATGTCAAAGCTGCCTGAAAAAGACATTGTGCCATAAGAGTTGAGCGCCCTGGCAGTTGAACTGCTTCCTGACGGGATTGAATACCTTGCCTTTCCCGCATTGGCTGTGACGCCATTGTTGTTGTTCCAGTGCGCGGAATTTATGCCTGAATCGAAATTGTCGCTGTAGTTCATGTCCTCGAAGCTCCACATGCCCACAAGGGAGGAGTCGTAGAATGAATAGTTGGTGCTGTTCCAGTTGAAAGTGAAATTTGCCAGGCTTAAGGGGGGGTTGAGAGTGATATTGGCAAATACGGACGTTGACGCCAGTGTCGAGCCATTGGCTGGCGTGCCAGTGCCAAAGGACGGGCAGGAGGAAACGCAGGCCCCGAAATAGTTTCTCGCGCCGTCTTTGGAATTGTTGTAGAATTGCGCTATCTCCGAAGCGGAAAGTGTCCTGTTGAAAATGGCGACCTCGTCTATCGAGCCGTTGAAATCCACCATGCCCACGCTTGGGCTGTCAAAGCCTGTCCAGCCCTTGCCTATGAGCAGGTCGTTAGTGGTGTTGGTAAAAGTGACATTGCCGCTCTTGAATGTCGCAAAAGGGGTTACAAACGCGCCGTCCACTGCTATTTGCGTCCCCGTGCCGTTCCAGACAAGCGCAAGAAGGTGCCAGGCATTGTTGTTGACTGAAGAAGGCGAGTCGGCAAGGTTCCATATCGCATAGCCGCTGTTGGCCCCGGCCCTCACAAGGCCCGAAGACCCAAGCACGTCGATGTACCACCCGTAATATTCCGCATTCGCGGGGTTGAAGAATTTCTGGATTATCGTAGAGCGGTTGGTATTGTTGCCCGCCTTTGCCCATGCAAGAATTGAAAAATTGCCGGGCCCGAAATTCAGGGAAAGGCTGCTTGGGACAAGTATGTAATTGTTTGAGCCGCTAAAAACGTAAGTGCCGCCGACCCTGCCGCCGGAGGCGGCGAGAGTGGCGCCCACAACAGTGCCGTTGTTCATCCCAAGCGCGTCATTCGCATTGGAATCAAAGGGCCAATAAGAAACAAGCCCGGATGGATATGCTGCCCATGAAACTGAAAAAAGCAAGATAACTAGTATTGGAAATGCCTGCCTCGTCCCCGAACAAATGCCCATACCATATAATATGATAAGGGGATTAATAAGAATTGCGCCATTATACCCCGAAAGCCCAAAAGCACATGGAGCGGGGAAAGGCGAGCGGGAAAAAGGCTGGAAAAATAAGGAATGCGGGCAAAATATTGAAAAAGCCAAAGAAAAGGAAAGGAAAAAACAGGAAAAAAAAGGGGGATTAGTCCGTGTGGACCATCCTGCCATGCTGGAGGCCGTCGGCAATCTTTGCAAGCCTCTTTAACATGACCTTTTTCTCGGCGGACGCCACTATCTTCTTGGTGGACTCCACGGCGTCCGGGTTTACCGATACGGATGTTATGCCGAACTCGATGAGCCTCTCCGTGAAGTCAGGGTAGACGGACGGGCCCTGGCCGCATATGGAGCACGTAACGCCATTGGCATTGCACGACTTTATCACTGTCTCGATTGCCTTGAGGACCGCATGGTTGCGCTCGTCGAAGCCTTCCGCAAGCGTTGAATTGTCCCTGTCAATGCCGAGGATGAGCTGCGTGAGGTCGTTCGAGCCAATGGACACGCCGTCGATCCCTTCCTTGCAGAACTCGTCGATGAGGAAGACTGTAGAGGGCACTTCTACCATTATCCAGAGCTTGAAGTCCCTGGTCCTGTGTATCTGGACTTCCTTTAGCATGTCCTTTATCGCCCTGATTTCGCCAATCCTCCTCACGAAGGGTATCATCAGGTGGAGGTTTTTCAGCCCGAACTCCTCGCGCACCTTCTTCATGGCCAGAAGCTCCATCTTGAACACGTCAGGCTCGGAGATGTAGCGGGCGCAGCCCCTGTACCCCATCATGGGGTTTGCCTCCTCCGGCTCGTATTTCTCGCCGCCTTTGAGGTTCCTGTACTCGTTCGTCTTGAAGTCAGTGGCGCGGTAGACGACCTGCCTCGGGTAGAACGCCTGCGCGAACGTGCGCAGCTTGTCTGCAAGCTTGTCGATGTATTCCTGCTGGCGCCCCTCCTCTATTATCTTTTTCGGGTGTTCGCCGATGTCCGCTATCATGAATTCCGCGCGAAGCAGGCCAATGCCGTCGCATGGGAGCTTTGCCACCTTTTCAGCCAGGTCGACCTCGGCGAGGTTCACGTATACCTTTGTGCCCGTGACAGGAGCCTCGGCAGCGACAGCGACCACTGTCCCCGCCTGCGCCCCGCCCGCCGACGCGGCGGACGCCTGCGCCACCTCGTCTTTGGACTTGAGGTCGGCTACGTTGCCGTCGTAGATTATGCCCCGCGTGGAGTCCACTGTGACGAACATCCCGTTCTTGAGAAGGTCTGTGGCGCCTTTGGCGCCGACAATGCAGGGTATGCCCATCTCGCGGCTCACGATGGCTGCGTGGCATGTCCTGCCGCCCGTGTTGGTGACAATGGCTGCGGCCTTTTTCATGGCAGGCACGAAGTCAGGGGTGGTCATGTCGGTTACAAGTATCTCGCCTTTCTCCATCATGCCTATGTCCTTTGGCGTCGGGATGTACTTGACCTTGCCCTTGCCCACGCCCGGGGACGCACCAAGCCCTTTCAGGATAATCTTCGCCTCTTCCATTGCCACTGCATCACCACCGATAGTATTAGATTGCGCCATTGCCGCTGCCGGGGCTGCCTCCTGCTCGGCCGCCGGATGTTTCTTAAGCGTAGTAACAGGCCTGCTCTGGACTATGTAGAGCTTGCCATTTGCAAAAGCCCATTCCATGTCCTGGGGCTTGCCGTAATGCTCCTCGATCTTCTTGCCGACCTTTGCCAGTTCGACAATCTCCTGGTCGGATAGCTTCTGCCTGCCCTGCATTTCCTCCTTTATGCGCGCGCGGACGTTCTTCTCGTTTATCTTGACTATCATGACGTCCTGCTTGAACACGTCCTTCCTCACTATGGACATGTCGGTCTTGGACACAATGTAATTGTCGGGCGTGACCTCGCCTGAAACCACAAGCTCGCCAAGGCCGTATGCCGCCTCTATGGATATGTGGTCGTAGTTCTCCTCCACTGGGTCGACAGAGAACATGACGCCAGCCTTTTCCGACTGTATCATTTCCTGCACAACGGCCGCGAGGCCAACCTTGAGGTGGTCGAACTTGTTCTCCGTCCTGTAATATATGGAGCGCGGCTCGAAAAGCGACGCCCAGCATTCCTTCACTGCCTGGACCGTGTTGTCAGGGCTTTTGATGTTGAGATAAGTTGACTGCTGGCCGGCAAACGACGCCTCGGGCAGGTCCTCCGCTGTGGCGGACGAGCGCACGGCGACGTATGGCTCGTTGCCTGGGGAGAGCTGTTTGTAGGCCGTCTTTATCTCCTCCTTCATTTCCGCCGGGATTTCGCCAGCGAGCATCCGCGCCTTTACGTGGTCCGACGCCTTGTTGAGAGCGTCGCTGTTTGAAGTGTCAAGCCCGTCCGTGACGTCCTTTATGACCTTGTCAAGGCCGTTGGCCCTGACGAATTCGAAATACGCGTTGGCGGTCACTATGAAGCCTGGCGGGATAGGGAAGCCCGCCTTTGTCATCTCGCCGAGGTTCGCGCCCTTGCCGCCGGCCTCTGCAAGGTTGTGCTTGTCAATCTCGGAAAACCATTTTACAAATCTCACAAGTATCACCTTTTTTTTGCGTTCAAGCCGCGTTATCATGATTTTTCATTTCAGGACGATTCAAATGCCGATACTCCCGCCTTGACGTCGGAGACATTGCCGTGGAACGAGATTATCGCATAAGCGCCCTGTTGGGACACCTGCGTGTTTCCAAGCAGGCGCATTGCGGGCGATTCCGCCCCGTCCTTGGCCTGCACTGCCAGCTGCATCGAGGCGAGGGCCGCCTGTATTTTCCCCACGGCGGCGGAGGATTCGGTTTCGCCGGGATAGAGTGCATAGCCTGTGCCCGTAACATTGCCCGAGGAGGATATCGAGGCGCCAAGCGCGAAAAAATCGGGCTTGGGGATTGGGCCTGTGCCGCCGGAGGGTTTAGAGCTGAATGTCACAAACGAGCCCCTGTCTGCGAGCTTGAATGCCTGGGAATTGGAAGCAGTGATAAAGCCCGCCGTGCCGTTCGACACGTCTATAGCGTCCATGACAGCCTGCGAACTGCCTGCGATGGCTACGCCCGTGCCGAGTATGGCGACAGCTGACGAATTCGTGCCGTTCCCGAATGAATATACAGCCACCCCCTTGTAATCGTAGCTCGAGTCAGATATGCTTTTTGCAAGGAAAGTGTTGGCCGAGAAGTTCCCGTCAAGTATGACAAGCCTGTAAGGGCTGGAGATGGAGCCAGAAGAGCCGGCTGTGGCAAGAGTGACCGAATCTATCATGTTCCTGCTGACTCCGGCAGCCAGGCCGAGGGCCCTGACGTTCTCGTCAATCCCGGGGCCGAAGAATTCCGAAACTGCCGAGGAGAAGGCAGGGTCGTCCCTGTACTTGTCGAAATGGACGTAAATAAGTATGTCCGCGCCTGCCGGGGCGAGCATGTACGACCTCGGGCCGGAATAAGCGGCCTGGGTAGGGGGCAGTTGTGAAGCCGCAGCGCAGCCGAAAATGAACGCGAAAAGCATGGGAAGGGCTAGAAGCAAGCCGAGGGATTTCAACCTGGTAGTATTTGTGCTGCCCACGATTCTTCTTATTTATTCATAAACTATATAAAAGAGGGGGCTTTGCCCCCCTCTACCCCCCCGTATTTATCATTAAGAAGAGGGGGCTTTGCCCCCCTCTACCCCCCCGTATTTATCATTAAGAAGAGGGGGCTTTGCCCCCCTCTACCCCCCATATTTATCATTAGTAAGAGGGGGCTTTGAAGCTGTCCAAATCCACCTAAATTGCGCGTGTTTGCCACCAACCCAACGCCATCAGTCGCGCTTAATAACATGTTATGCCGAATTACTTTAAGGCCACGCGCCAGAAAAAAAGAGCGGTTTGAAACGGTGTAGTCATGAATTGCAAGTCCGGCTTGTTCATAGGCAGATTCCAGCCTGTCCATAATGGCCACATGGAAGCCATAAAGTTCGCGTGCTCGAAGTGCGAAAAGCTCATAGTGGTGGTGGGCAGCTCGCAAAAGTCCTACGAGCTTGACGACCCGTTCACCGTGGGCGAGAGGATAGAGATGGTCAGCGACGCCATAGCAGGCGCCGGGCTTTTGGCAAAGTGCAAGGTCCTCTCTGTCCCTGACATACAAAACAACGCGTTGTGGGTGGCACACGTGGAATCCCTTGTCCCGCCCTTTGACTCCGTGTTCTCAAACAATTCCCTTGTAAAGACTCTCTTTTCCGATGCAGGCTACAAGGTGTTCCCGGTCCCCATGGCTAACAGGAAGGAATATGAGGGGACGAAGATTAGGAAGCTCATGCTTGAAGGCAGGGGCATATCAAAATTAATTCCGCCGCAGGCGCACGCGGTCATTGAGAGGATAGGGGCCACAAAGAGGATGCGCTCGATAGCCGACCTTGGCGAATCAGGATAGCTGTTTTTATGATCAAGACAAAATCCGCAGGCGGCATAGTCATAAGCCCCGCCGGGCTCGTGCTCGTGGTGAACCAGAAGGGCACGTCATGGTCGCTGCCAAAGGGGCACATTGACCCGGGCGAGGACGAGCTTGCGGCCGCGAAAAGGGAGATATACGAGGAGTCCGGCATCAAGCCCGCAAGCCTCGAATTCCAAGGCGTCCTTGGCACATATTCGAGGTACAAGATAGGCAAGGACGGCGGCGAGGACAGGGGCGAGCTGAAGGAAATAACAATTCTCCTTTTCAGGACAAGCCAGGGCGAACTCAAGCCCATAGACCCCGAGAACCCGGAGGCGCGCTGGGTCGAGAAGGAAAAAGTGGCGGGCCTGCTCACCCATCCGAAGGACAAGGAGTTCTACCTTTCAGCCCTAAAGAAGATAAGATAGGCGCAAGTGCAAGTATTGTAGATTGCTAGCTTAGCCAAAGCCATGAAAAAACTGGAAAGAAAAGGAAAAAATCAGCCCGAAAAATTCATGCTCGAATTGTCGGAAGGCGGAATGCCCGCCCCGGGGGCGACTCCAGTGGAGTTCAGCGGCGGCATTGCGGACGGCCCGCTCTCGTTTTGCATGGCATCAGGCGCGGTGGCATTGCCCGACACATTAGCTGGAATCATGGGCGCATTGTAATCAGTCTGGTTTGAGCCTGCCACAACAGTCCCGTTCATTGCAGGGGCAGTCTGGTTTGAGGCAGCCATCCTGGCGCTTGATATGTCCACTATTATCCCCGCGACCTCATACGCTGTGATTGTAACCGGCACCATGTCGCCTGGCGCAAGCTCGCCATCATAGGCGATTGATATGTTTTGTAAGTTGAGCATTGTGGAATACGTGGCATTGCCCGGCCCTGTGACAGTGGCAGGCACGCCAAGCAGGTAAGTCTGCGAGGCATAGGGCTTTGACTTGACCCCTTTCGAGCCGAGGTAGGCGGAGAGGGCCGTTATTGCCTGCGCCGGGTCAGCCCCTGTCTCGAACGAGACTGTGGAGGAGGGGAAGCCGGGGCCGTAGGGCGTCAGTTCCCCGACTGCAAGAGTGATGTTGGTGAAATCGTCGCTGACGCCGGCATATGCCTGCTGGAGGGCGGTTATGTAAGATGGCTTTGCCGCGCTCAAGGCATTGTACTGGTCCTGCGTGAGCCCGGGGTTGAATTCAATGTATGATTTCTTCGAATATGATACATTTGACACATTGAACCCGGCCATTGCGTCAATCACGCCCTGCCTTGTCACAAGCGACCTGTCCTGCCACAGTATCGAAGCAGAGACAATGTCCGACTTCTTTGCGACCACGGGCAGGCTCGTGTCAAGCGTAAGCTGCGTGGGTATGACTGAAATAGTGCCCCATCCAGTCAGGGAATATTCGTTGGTGGCGCTTCCCTGGACCAGGTCGCCCCTGGCATTGAACGAAACGAGTATCCGCGCGCCCCTGTGTATGGATGGCAGGAGCTGGTATGAGATTGAGGCGGGTATCAGGCTGTAGTGCGTGCCATTGTCGTCCACGAGGTCGAGGTTGCCATTGAACTGGATTTGAGCCGGCGCGTAGACAGACACGTTTATGCCGCCGAACTCGGAGGCGGCCTTTTGCACGTCTGATTCTGACGCGAGGTTGACAAGCATTGTGGAATTGTCCGCATTGACCGCGTAAGTGGCAATGCCCTGGGATATCAGCTGGTCCTTGATTTCCTGCGCCTTCGCCATGTCAGCGCCTGACACGTACAGCACCGGGTCGTAGGACACCACAGTGCCGTTTGCAGTGATTACGCCAAAGACTGTCTGGGGCACGTTGGCAGGCGCCGTGGTGCCGGAATTTCCGGAAGAGTTGCCGTTTGAGAGCCCGCCAAGATAGCCAAGAGAGACCATCTCCAAAACGAACGCTATGACCATGACAAAAACGAATATCTTTATCGCATTGTCCTTGAGCATTTTCTTGAAATCCGCCCCATCAAATACCTTTAATAGCTTGTCCATGTCCATAATTAACACCAAAGAATAGTTATCATACTCCATAAAACACTGCGAAGGATACTGACTGCTCGGCCTGCTTTTTTCTCATAAAAATCGGGCTTGCAGGCTTTGATTAGCAATATGCAAATATTTAAACATGGTGATATAGGATGGCATCAGGCAATTCAGCACTTACCCCGAAAACAGGGGATTTTGTCAAGATAAACTACACAGGCAGGGTGGCGCAGACAGGCGCGATTTTCGACACTACAAGCCCGGACGACGCCAAGAAGTTCGGCGTGTATGACCCTGAAAAGACATACATGCCCGCCATAGTGGCGTTTGGCAGGGGCAAGCTCCTCAAAGGCGTCGAGAACACGCTGTCGGAGATGAAGGAAGGCGACCTGAAGGAGGTCATACTAGAGCCGGCCGACGCGTTTGGCTCCAGGATGAAGGAGCTTGTCAGGGTCGTCCCGATGTCCACGTTCCGCAAGAACGACATCATGCCGTTTCCTGGCCTGATAGTGGAGCTTGACGGCACGCAGGCGATAGTGAAAAGCGTGAGCGCAGGCAGGATACTTGTGGACTTCAACCATCCGCTTGCGGACGAGGACGTGATTTACACCATAAGGCTCGAGAAGGTGTTCCACGAGACCATAGAGAAGGTCGCCGCGCTTATGGAGATGCACCAGATAAAGACGGAGTGCGAGATGGCCGGGGACAAATTGAAAGTCAAGTTCATTAACCCCGAGACAAGCCAGGAATACCAGATAAAGCGCTTCCTGTTCCTCGAGAGCATAAAGCAATACGTCCCTGAAATCAAGGGCTTTGAAATAGACGAGCCAAAGGCGGATGCCAAGAAGGAAGAGGCAAAGCCCGCAGAAGGCAAGGCCGAGCCTGCCAAAAAGCAGTAAAGCGGCCATGGGGCTTTCCAAAGCCCCCTATTTTTCCATAAAGATTTAATTTGTGGGCTGTGATTCCTTCCTTTGGTAGAAGGAAATGTGCAAAATCTGCGATATTGCCGCGTCAAGCCCTTATGCCTCCAAGATGGAGGAGTGGGTGAAGCGCGACATTGAAAAAGTCAAAAAGCACAAGGAAAATGGCGGGGAGGCCGAGCTTTGGTCCTCCCTCAAATGGCCGTTGAGGATGAATTTCCCCATATTCGAGCCGCGCGTGCCCCTTGCTGTGCCGACCAATTATTTCCAGGGGCTCTCCATTGATTCCCAGATGCAGCCGAAGAAATGGGCGCACGATTGCACGCGCGCCATAGGCTTCAAGTCAGGCAGGCTGGTCGTGATTTCAAAGTTCGCGGCAAAAAGCGGGTTTGAGGACACGTTCCAGTCATACTACCTGTTCTCCGCCGGGCTGGACGAGATTGAATCGGGCGTGGAGGCCAATGGCTCCATAACAATCAGGCTTGAAAAAGAGATAAATTTCCAGAACCTCGTAGACGGCAGGATTGAGAAAAAGCAGGCGCATTTCACGTTCTCGCACAAGCCAGTGCAAAACGCCATAGTGTCGCAGGAGCAGGCGCGGACAAACTCGCGCGTGCAGCAGGTATATGGCAAGGAAGGGTTTTCACTTCCACATTCGGACATTGAGGATTACTTCGTCACTGTCCCGAACTTCTTCCCCCACCCCTACCTTCTCGAGCAATACGCCCAGCTTGGCTATGCGTCAAGGCGGGAGTTCCAGATTGCCGGGCCTATAGACTACTTTAAGGCTCATTTGAAAAAACAATAGCCTCCCATGGAAAAAAGCGGGAAATCCCGCAAAAAACAAGCCCGAAAAGGGCAAAAAAACAAAAAAGCCCGGAGAAAAAAACGGGCAATGAAAGGCAAAAAAACCAATGCCTAGAATATGCTCTCAATCCCCTGCACTGCCAGAAGGCGCGGCGCAGGGGCGGTTTTTGATACCTGTTCCCTTTCAAGGTACGCAAAGCCCCTGTCGGTTGTCAGGGCGACTTCCACCCAGCCCATCTTGCTTGCGATTCTTGCGACCTCGTTTATCGTCAGGTTATTGATTGATATTTTCATGCATATCACCTGACAAAAGATGTGCCTGAATCCCCCTATTTAAAGGTTCAAGGCGGCTCTTTTCCAGTGGTGTTATAGAGGGGATGATATGAGAGTATTTATATCATTCAAAGGGGAAAGGGATTGCATGGAAAAAACCGGCCCCTGTGCCCCTTCATTGCCGAGAACGGCTGCCATCCTGATTCCTGCAATCCTGCTTGCCGTCTTCGCGCTTGCCGGATGCCTTGGGAACAGCCAAAGCCCCGCAGAGGCAGGCATGTTCACTTATCCGAATGCCACTGTTTACATAATCAGCACTACGGGCAACTATAATGTCACCGCGCAGGTGGCGGCAACGCAGGAACAGCAGGAGTTCGGCCTGATGTTTCGCGACAGCCTGCCTGAAGGCGCTGGCATGATATTCCCTTTTTCCTCTCGGGGCAATTACGCGTTTTACATGAAAAACATGAGAATCCCCCTTGACATAATATACGCGGCGCCAGTTGCCGAGGGATTGAAGGACAACTATGCAGTGGTAAAAGTGACTGAAAACATCCAGCCCTGCTCAAAAGACCCCTGCCCCCTCGACTATTCTGGCGATGGGGTGTCAATAGTGCTTGAAGTCCCTGCCGGATACGCGCAGGCGCGAGGGATTGGACCGGGCGATAGGTTAATAGTAACATATTCCAAGTAAATGCTTGTGCATTCCCTCCAGCAACGCGAATTAAGGGAATGCCGTTTGGAACAAAAAAAACAAGGAGTGGAACATTGGCGCAAAGGGCATCGACAAGGAAACGTCCCGACAGGGAGGTCAAGGTAGTAAAGCCTGAGAGGAAGATAGAGACCGGCGTGTTTGACCGGCACACCCTGCTGGTCATATCAAGGTTCATAAAAAGGAAGGTGTTTGACAGCCTCGACTACCCGATTTCAACTGGCAAGGAGGCCGACGTGTTCCACGCCACAACCCTGGACGGGAGGAACCTGGCGGTCAAGATTTTCAGGATTGAGACGTCCACCTTCAGGGCCATGGAGGATTACCTGATAAGCGACCCGCGCTTCAAGGGCATTTCCGACAACAAGTTCGACATAATCAACGCATGGACGAGAAAGGAGTTCAAGAACCTGCAAATCATGGAGGCCGCGGGAGTCCACTCGCCGCATCCGCTCATATGCAATGCCAACGTGCTTGTCATGGAATTCCTAGGCACAGGCGGCATGGCGTATTCGACACTTTTCCAGACTGGCTCGGAGTCCCCGGAATCCGACGCGAGAAGCATACTCGAGGACATCAAGAAAATGTACATCGCCGGCCTTGTCCACGCCGACATTTCCGAATACAACATAATGATGACGGACAACGGCCCCTACATAATAGACGCCGGGCAGGGCGTTGTGGTGAAGCATCCGAAGGCCCTTGAATTCCTAAAAAGGGACATTGACAACATTGCCAGGTATTTCAGGAAGTACAAGCTCGCCCTCGACACCGAAGAGGAGTACCAGAAAATCCTGAAAGCCGGCGAGGAAGCCTCGAAAAAGGAGAGGAGGATTTATTCCTGGGAACTCAAAGAGGACGAGGGCGACTGGGAAGCGGAAGGCGGGGAAGCGCCTGAAAGCGAAGATGGAAAGGAAAAGAAAGGCGAAGGCTAATTAGATAATTTGGAAGACCTCAAAGCGAAGATGAGAAGGAAAAAAATGACAGCGGCTAAGCCTATAATTGGAAGCCCATGTAGGCGAATAAGCTGGGACATGCTGGAAAGTTCTGCTGATTTTTCAAAAAATCCTGTATATCGCAAACCCCAATGCGAAGGACACGAGATTGCACGCCAGCGAGAGCAGGAGGGCGCGCCTGAATTCCTGTTTAAGCAGGACGTGGTAGATTGCGGCTTCAACGATTATGGCGAATGCCTCGGAAAAAAACACGTATTCCCAATAGTTCCCGATAAAATACGGCAGGACGAACCAGAGATAGGGCAGGGTGAGAGCCGACGCGAGCACGCCTGAAAATGCCACTAGCCTGTTTCCGAGTTTTTTGGCAGGGAGATGGAGATGTTTCCTTACAAGCGCGAATAGCACGAGGGTTTCAACTGCCACTGTGATTAGAAGGGCGAATATGAACTGCATTTCATATTGCATTCGGACACACCAGAAAAAAACCTCTTAGCAGGCCCCTCCGAAAAACGAGAGTATGGAGCAGAAAAGGCTCTCAAAGAAAGTCCTGCCCGCCGGCGTGCCGGTAATTTTTACAAGTGCGTAGGAGCCGTCCGGCTTTTGCGCGAGCATGTATTCAATGGTCTCGCTTCTTCTCGAATCGGAGTCTGGCACAGTGCCGCCGTAAGGCTCTATGGAGTCGGAGAGCAGCTTGACTTGCGAGTCTGCAAATGTGTATTCAAGGGTATAGACGCTGTCCCCGGACGAAGTAGAGAATTGCTCGCTTGCCTTCTTCGTCTCGTTCATTGCGAGGGATTCCACGCCGCCAGCGGGTATAATGCCTTTCGGGACGGCGTATACGGAAAAGTGGTTGAACTTGTACCCCTTTGTCAGGCACTCGCCCTGCTTTATCAGGTAAATCTCGTAATTGTCAATCATGGGGCCTGTCACATAGCCAATTAGAACAATGTCCGGGAACTGGTCGAGATTGGTTATTTTCACGCACCTGTCAAGTGGGTGCGTGCCGGGCATGATTACGTCCGCGAAAACCGCAGGTGAGAAAATGGAGAAGGAAAACATGGAAATTGACAATATCAAGAGAATATGATTGATTTTCATGCCACACACCTGAAGATACTGGCCCTAAGGACAATAAAAACCCGGCGGGTTTGATTAGCCCAAAGCCGAACACGAGTTAATGGATAAAAATAAATCAGAACTCAAGATATCCTCGTCCTACGGGACAAGTCTCTTGAGTTCTTACACTGAACTCACTACTCTAGTTAAGCAATAATAAAAATCAGAACTCAAGATCTTCATCACGGGTTTCTTCTTTTGGAAGAAGCATCAGCAAATCTAGTGTTCATCACTATTAGGAGATAGGAAAAATAAAGTTAATAAAACGGAGTTTTAATGCCACCAGTATTTTTAACCACCCAGCACAAATAGGACTAGCAGAGGGGGCAGAGAGTTGATAATTACAAATGGGCCATCACAAGAAACACGGCAGGGACAGGGGAAAAAACAGGCAATCCGGCACTAATTACAGCGGGCAGGGCGCCAGGCAGGACAGGAATCCGCGAAATTCCAATAATCCGCGCTATTCAAATTATTCAAGAGATTCCGATTCTTCAAGATATTCCAATAATTCACGATATTCCGATTCTTCATATAGGGGCAGGGACTCCAATTCCAAAAACAGGCCATGGCAGGACAGGACTTCCGGATATTCCGGCAGGGACAGCGGCGACAGGGCAGGCCAGCAAAGCCCGGGCGGCAGGGAAATCCCGAAGAGGGGGACAGGCCCGGCCGCGAGATATTACACCAAACTCCCAAGCTATGCTCGGGAAATCGGGCCGGTTGGCAGGGACGAGCTTGAGAACAGGGAGAAGAGCAAGGAAACCCCTGGCACCTACGACGCTTCAGGGAAACAGCAGCCTTGGCGCGGGCAGAACCAATCATCCAGCCAGGGCAGGGCCTATTCGGGGAAACCCGGACAGCAATCCGGATTCAGGCAGGATAGGCAAAACACAAGGCAGGATTCAAGAAGCTATAATGCGCCTGATTTCAAATCCTCCAGGAGGAACAAGGCAGGGAAGTTCAGGAGGAGCGAGCAATGGAAAGAGGCCGAAGGCACTTACTCTGAAGAGCTGAAAAAAGCCAATTGGATTCGCAGGAAAGGCCGCTCAGCCGCAAAGCGGGATTTTAGGGACATCAACCTGAAGGACATAGCAAGGCAGGCGATGAAAAGGTACGGCTTTATTGCGGATTTCCCAAAGCCTGTAATCAGGCAGGTGGACACGCTTGACCCCGCAACGCCTGAAAGGGCGATGCAGGGCGGGCGAATCAGGGATTTGAGGAACCTTCTTTGGTCGTCCATTGACAATGAGGACTCAATGGATTTGGACCAGATAGAATACTGCGAGCAGGGCCAAAACGGCGAGATACACGTCAAGGTCGCAATAGCCGACGTTGACGCGTACGTGCCAAAATCGTCGCCTGCTGACTTGCACGCTTATGAGAACACCACTTCGGTCTATACTGGCATTGAGGTATTCCCCATGCTGCCTGACAGGCTGTCAAAGGACCTCTCGTCCCTCCCAGTAGCGGGGAACAGGCTTGCGATGGTTGTGGAATTCACTGTCATGCCAAACGGTTCCGTGAAGCCCGGGGGAATCTACCGCGCGGTTGTGAGGAACAAGGCGAAACTCGTCTACGAGACGCTTGGCGCGTGGCTTGAGGGGACTGGGCCCATGCCAAAAGTCATAGGCATAGTGCCCGGGCTATTGGAGCAGGTGAAACTGCAGGACCAGGCGTCGCTGCTTTTGGGCGGGTACAGGACAAGGCAGGGGGCGCTTGAACTCCAGACAATAGAGGCACGGCCTGTAATACAGGACGAGAAAGTCCTCGGGCTGGTAGTGATAGAGGCCAACAGGGCAAGGCATATAATCGAGAATTTCATGATTGCTGCGAACGGCGTCATGTCGGGATACCTGGAGGACAGGGGCATACCCACAATCCAGAGGGTCGTCAGGGTGCCAAAGAACTGGCCCGAAATAGTTGATTTTGCAAGGCAGAGGGGGACAAAACTGCCAGTGAAACCCAATGCCCGGGCGCTTACAATATTCCTTGCCCAGCAAAAACAGCTTGACGCTTTGAGGTTCCCGGACCTCTCACTTGCCATAGTGAAATTGCTTGGCGCCGGGGAATACGTCATGTATGACCAGAAAAACCCGCTCGGGCATTTCTGCCTGGCGGTGACAAGCTATACCCACGCCACAGCCCCCAACAGGAGATACGTGGACCTGATTATCCAGCGGCTTTTGAAGGCCGCCCTGTCAGGCGCCAGAAGCCCCTACGGCAAAAACGAGCTTGGCCAGATTGCCGAGCACTGCACTGAACGTGAAATGGCGTCAAAGAAGGCCGAGAGGTTCATGACAAAGGCGGAAGCCGCACTGGTTCTCGCAGGCAAAATAGGCATGGAATTCGACGCGCTTATCACAGGCTCTTCTGAAAAGGGCGTTTACGCACGGCTTTTGGACCCGCCGGTTGAAGGCAAGCTCATGCTTGGACCCGGGAGCATGAAGGTAGGCTTGCAGGTGAGGGTTAGGCTTGTCAACCTCGACCCCGAAAAGGGCTTTATAGACTTCGAGCTTGCCTGACGGGGAAAAGGCTGGAAAGGCATATCCATACACCCAGTGCCACAGCCGCAAGAAAGGATATATTATTAAAAAGGTCATGTATCACCAAATTTCCAGGTGGTCTACATGAAAAAGCCATTGGCAATGGCATTGCTCATATTGGTTCTGCTATTCGCAGGCTGCGCGCAGCAGCAGGCAAGCCCCCCGGCTGGAGGGGCCGGGACAGGAGGCTCATATCCGCCTGCTGCAACGCAAGGCAGGGCGGTTTTCACTATAGCTGACAAGGCGGCGGACATGGGAGCTGTCACAAGCGTCAAGGTGACAGTTGACAGCGTCAGCGTCCAAAGCGCTACAAAGGGATGGGTCACTGTATCCACGGCACCGCATACCTACGACCTGCTCCAGCTGAAAGCAAGCGGCAACCAGCAGGTGCTTGCGGATTCCAGCCTTGACCAGGGCGCATACAGCCAGGCAAGGCTGCAGATATCAAGCGTGATGGTAACAGACGCGAGCGGAGAGCACGAGGCAAAACTGCCATCGGGAGACATGAAGATTGAAGGGAATTTCAATGTGGATGCCAATTCAACTTCGGCAGTGTCCTTTGACTTCCTTGCTGACAAGTCATTGCACGTGACAGGCAAGGGCGAGTACATACTCGCGCCAGTGGTGCACATGCAGGCGAGGGAGAGGGCGCAGGTTTCAGCTGGCGCCGGGGCGAACGTGCAGGTCAGCGGCGGGACACTCACAATCGACAAGACAGTGGGCATGGACGAGAACGGCACTGTCGGGGTGAACGTCCAGATTCCCGCGGGCGCGGACCTGTCAATAGGCTCCGGCGGAGGCATAATGATAGGCGCGATGAATGCCGGCGCAAAGGCGCAAGGCAGGCTAGCCATCGGCATAGGAGGGGCGCAGGCTGGCACTGGTGGCATAACTAGCCTCAAGCTGACAGTTGAGAGCATAAGCGCGCAAAGCTCCGAGAACGGCTGGGTCACTGTGTCGTCAATGCCAAAGACATACGACCTTGTGCAGCTTCAGGGCAGGGAAGAGCTTGCTGCCGACGCCAACCTTGATGCGGGCACTTACAACCAGATAAGGCTTGTGGTGTCAAAGGCGACTGTCACGGACGCAAACGGCGAGCACGAGGCTGTCATGCCCTCAGGCGAGCTGAAAATCCTTGGCAACGTGGAGGTCGAAGGCAACCAGACAGCCACCGTATCCCTGGACTTTTTCGCAAACGACTCTGTCAGGGAAACGGGCAATAGCGAATACATAGTTGCTCCGGAAGTCAGGCTCGAGACAAGGAGGAATGCCCAGGCGCAGGTCAATGCCAATAACGAACTTTACATCACTGGCGGCACAGTTGTTACAAGCACCACTGTTGGCATGAATGAGAAGGGCGAGGTCGGGGTGGGCCTTGGCCTGCCGGAAAACATCGGCATAGGTGTCGGGAACGGCCTAGTAATCAGGGGCAATGGCTCCGCAGGAGCAGGCCTCGGGCTTGGCTATGGCTAAGCCTTTCCTTTTTTTTCTTTTCCATTCAAAAGCCGGACGTGCATGCGGATGGAAGGGCTGGCGATTTTCACCATAGGGCATTCGACCCGCGACTTGGCGGAATTTGAAAAAATCCTGCTTGGGCACTCAATAAGCCTGCTTGTGGACATAAGGACAATCCCGCGCTCCAGGCACACGCCGCAGTTCAACAGGGAAGGGCTTGAAAAGGCCCTGCCCCGGCTTGGGATAGGCTATTTGCACATGGAAGAGCTTGGCGGGTACAGGAAGGCGAGCAGGGATTCCATAAACACAGCGTGGCGCAACGCGAGTTTCCGGGGCTACGCTGATTACATGCAGACAGGGGAATTCGCGGCAGGGATTGAAAGGCTCATAACCCTTGCCAAAGGGCAAAAAACCGCAATCATGTGCGCGGAGGGCAACCCTTTCAGGTGCCACAGGTCGCTTGTGGCAGACGCTCTTGAGGCGAGGGGCGTGAAGGTCATGCACATATCGGGCGCATCCTCGGCAAGCCCCCACGCAATGACGAAGTTCGCGCTGGTGAAGGGGAAAAAGGTTTCCTACCCGAAGGGGCGGGAAGACGCTGGAAAGCTTGCGGGCTGGTAGGGTCAGGAAGACTTGCAGTCAAAGCGCGACACAATGTCGTCCACGCTATGAAGCCCTTCAAGCTTCGTGTCCTCGCCAATGAGTATTGTCGGGGAGCTTGTGACATTGTACTGCGACTTCATAAGCTCGACTATGTCAAGCCCTATGTCCGACGCCACGGTTATGACGCGGGCATTTGAGCATTTGTTCCTGACCTGGTCCAAGACGTCGCCCTGCACGGAGCACTCCGCGCATGGGGAATTGACGTTCGTGAAATAGACTATCGGGACTATGTCCGTGGCATTGCACATCTTTTTCTGCTGGAGCGTGTAAATCCAAAGCTCTATGTTTGAGAGGTAATAATTGTCCCTCGTCCTCTGGTAATCCGAGAGCAGGTTGGCGCTTTCAAAGTCCTTCAGCTGCCTGACAAGGTAGTAGCCCTTGTCCATCTGCTGGCGCGTGGCAAAGTCAATGTAATTGCACACCTTTTGGGGATTGGCGTCGGCGACGTACTGGCCGTAGAGGAAGAAAAGGCGGGTCGCCTCCGACTGGGTGGTCAAATCCTCTATGCGGGAATTGACCGAGCGCTGGCGCGCGTCGTCTATGAACCAGATTATGGCTATTATGGCAAGTATTGCCACGAATGTGCCCAGGGCGGCCTTCTTGTACACGTCTTTTGACAGTTTTACCATTTCAACTCACTCTGTGAAACCTCTTTTACCAGGCTTGTTACGTAGAACCATGAGATGATTGCCGGATAGATTATTAAAATGAAGATGGCTGGCAGTATGTGCTCCGGGCCAAGCTTCACCTTGGCTATCTTGATGGATGCGTGCAGGAAATAGACCCAGACAATCATGGACATGGCGAAAAGTATCATGGTGGAATTGGTGGCGAGTATGGACTCGAAGAACATGGGGGCGAAATACACGGAATGCACTGACGCGGACAGGTATATTTCAAGCAGGCTCGAGAAAATCGAGGTGGCTATCCTGAAAAACAGGATTGAAAAAATCATCCATGTGAAGAAAACATATATGACCACCGCGGGGTAGGAGAATATGCCGAAATCGCCAAAGCGCGTGTCAAGCATCATATGCCCGTATTTTTGCAGGTTGAATATCGTGCCCCGAAACCAGCGTATCCTCTGCCTGTAGAGTGCCTTGAAAGTCTCAGGCACTTCGGTCGGTATGAGGACGTCCGTGCAGCATTCTATGTGATAGCCGTGGGACTGGATGCGCAGGCCCATCTCCATGTCCTCCGTTATGTTGTGCTCGTCATAGCCGCCTATTTTGGCAAGCACCTCGCGCCTGTATATTGACATGGGGCCGGGGGTCACCATCAGCCCGTTTATCTTTGCCATGATTTTCGATACGAACCCGAATGACGAGTAGTATTCGAGTTCCTGCACGCGCGTGAGGAGGTTCTTGGCCTTGTTGGCGACTATTATGTAAAGCGTGACAGCGCCCACGTTCTCCTTCCTGTAGAAATACGGGACCGACACCATCAGGGTCTTGGGGTCGGGATAAGTGTCGGAGTCTATGCAGGCTATCAGGTCGGTGTCGCACATGCCTATGCCCCTGTTGAGAGCCGCAGCCTTGCCGCCGTTTTTCTCAAGCGTGACGACCTCGACGCCCTTAATGGGGCGAATCTGCTCAATTGAGCCGTCGGTGCTCGCGTCGTCCATCACAATGACCCGGAAAGGGTGGGGATATTCCATCGCCCTTATGGCCTCGATGGAGCGCTTGAGGGTCCTGCCGGAATTGAAGGAGGGGACAAGGACGGTAATAGTGGGGTATTTGCCAAGCTTTGGCACGGGCAGGTCGGGCATATCCTTGTGTATCACCACGTATACAAGGCTTGAGAAGAGGGAGACTATGCTCATGATTATGAGCGCTGCGTAAATCGCGAAATTGTATGTGTAGAACACCCACATGACAAGCAGGAAAACCAATAAAATCAGGGAAAGCTTGAGCTTTGGATGGGACAGGATGCCCCTGGGGGCTGGAGAATAGGGGGTTTGGGACAATCCCATATAGCAATCCCTTGCCGGCTAGCCGAAAATCGCGCCAAAGCCCTGCTGCGCGGAGGAGTCCTCGTCGTCAATGAATTTCATGAAGGCTTCCTTTTGGGGCGCGGGGGCCTCTGCCGCCAGGGGCTTGGCGATTTCGACAAGCTTTTTCACGTCCTCGTCGGAGCCGCTGAAGTGGACGTAGACCTTGTCCTTGTCAAGGCCGCACAGGGCGCCGTCTTTCACCTTGTAGCCCGCCCTCGAGAATGAGACGGGGTTGTACGGGTCGGCCTCAAGCAGCTTGACTAGTTCCGCCTTTTTTTCAATTGGAGCGCAAATTACCATTCTCATGATTGACACCTTGCCTAGAAAGGCCAGCAAAACAATAAAAGGGGGCGTGGTTTGGCGCGCCCCGCGCCATAGGGGGAAATCCCGGAAAAAACGGGCGGGGGAACCTAGTTCCTCGCCTCGATGCAGGTGAATATCATCGCGAGGCCGAGGATGATGACGACCACGGGGCCCACGGAGAAGCCAAGCGGCACCCACCCGACGTCGCTTGCAAGCCAGAGAAGGCCCAGCACTGCTATTAGCAGGCCAAAGACAGTGTAGCCCTGCTTCATCTCGCTGTCCATGTGGAGATGGCTGTCGCAGCACGTGTCGCATGAGCACTCTTCCATGCTTGCGGGTTTTGGAGCGGATTTTTTGGTTGTTTTCCTTGCTGATTTGCGGGATTTCATAGAATCACTTTGAGCGTTATTAAATTCCGGCATTATTAAGGTTTTCGGCAAGGGAGGCGGATTTTACCTCTGGGAACACACGCCCGGCGACATATGTTGCGCGCGATGGGATGGGCAGGCTGGCGCGCTTTGCCTGGAAGCATGGCAGGGCGGTTGCGGGCTTTTTTGGCGCAATGGCAAGGCTGGGGCTGGAAATGAAGAAAAAGAACCGGGAAAAAGGGAAAAACTAGTATGTGACCTGTATCATGTCAAAGGGCCTTGACGAGCTTATGGTCACGTAGGCGGTCGAGTTGTCCACTGCGCACAGGGACGCGTAAAGCCCCTTGGCTCCGGGTATCTCGGTCTGGTTGGAATCCGGAGCCAGCGTGAAGGGCTTGAGAGTGGAGCGCTCGCGCAGCGTGGCGCCGCTTTCATTGACTGCGGTTGCCAGGTATTCGACATAGCTTTGCATGGTGCCGGCCTTGACTTTAAGGGACTTTTTCTGGCTGACAGGGATGCAGGGCAGGGTGTAGGCATTGAACGCGAACCTTGCCCACTGGTACCTTGTGTCCATGTTGAAGCCCGCGCCGGTGAGAGTGAAATTCACATAGCCTATGTTGCTTATGCGCTTTGCCACTGTGGTGCCCACCGGGACCATGTCGAATGTCTCCATAGTGACGCCATTGGAGTCTGCCAGGGAGAATGACACGTTCCTGTCAACGCTTACAAGCTTTGGCACGAGCCTTATGCCGTAATTGTCGACCGGCTGGTAGAGTGGCGTCGCGTCCGCGGGTATGGTGGCGTTAGCAGGCGGAGCGCACTTGCCGTCCACGCATGCCACCCCGCCCTGGCAGCCGCACATGGAACAGTCGGTTGTGACCTCCACGTTGAAATCGCAAAAGGGCCTCTCGTTGCTGTCATTGTAATAGGACGCGGAGCACTCGCCAGGAGAGAGCTTCTCGCTTCTTCCCCCGCCCCAGTCTATTATGCAAAACGATTTCTTGCACGCGCCGTTCACGGGCAGGTCCGACTCATTGAGGCACACGCATTTCCCGTCAACCATGCTGCCGCCGGCGCAGGCTATGGCGCCGGGGTCGCACTCGGGCGTGGACTTTCTCACGTGTATGCATTCGTAGTTTGTCTGGCTTGAGCATATGTCGACCGTGCACGGGTCGGAATCGTCGCAGCTTGTCTTGCACGAGCCGCAGTCCGATGCGGAGAGGACAATCTTGCCGTCAGGGCATACGTATGACGCGTTCTGGCCCGACAGGTCGCACTCGCTTGCGTCAGTGACAAGCGTGCCGTCGGGGCATGTGAATACGATTACCGGCTGTGAGGCGTTCATTGAAACTGCGGAGGAATTATTGGTAAAGCCCGCCTGCCCCTGCTGGGCCGTGGAGGCGCAGCCGAAAAAGAAGAGCGCCAGGGCGGCAATCAATGCGAAATAGAAGTATCTTGACATCGTATCACGGGAATATCGCTCTTGCAACGTATAAATTAGTTGCCCCGGGCATGTAAAAATTATAACCCGGCGTGAGAGCCGGGGCATAATGCCGGGCGCGGGTTTTCATAACCCTGGAACAGGAGCATGAGCGATTGCAGGATGAGTGCGGTTCCCTTTTCCATATCCATCACCAAAAAGAGGTTGAATTATGACCTTTTTAATGGAATATGGTTTTGTCCGTGAGCCAAAATGGCTTTTCGGGCGGGAAGCGCGGACAGGAGCCCGGTTAAAATGGATAGGATGGCCTGTTAGGCTGGATTTTCGCCTTTGCGGCGTATTCCTCCGGGCTTGCAATCTCGCCAAGCTTTGCAGGAGGGGAAAAGAGGGTGAGAAGCATGGCATCCTCAAGCCCGACAATGGATGCCAGGCCCTCCATGAATCCAAGCCCCACGTCATAAACGCTTTGGGGCAGGCGAAGGAGTGTTGCGGAGAGGAGGCTGTCGCGCGACGCGGCTGCAAGCTCATTGGCATGCTGCGGTTCCACGCCTTCCAGATAGATGAGGGAAAAAAGCCGGGCCCGGCCTTCCTTGACTATTTTGAGCACTACGGACTGTTCATGGGCAGAGTCCGAGATTTCGGAGAGGAGCTTGAGCCTCGAGACAAAGAGCCTCGCATAGTCAAGTGAAAGGCTTGCGATGTTTTTCCCGCGCGCATTCCTTTTTGCAGCCCTGAAGCACTGTTTCAGGTTGGGGATGACAGGCGAGGATGCCATTGACTCAGTTAAATTGTTGAACTCGATTTTCTTGTAAGCAGGGTCGTCGTGGGCGTGGACAAGCTCGTGGACAGCGCGGAATTCAAGCATCGCTGGAGTGGTTTCAGGCCCGTGCTTGAGCCAGATGGAACTGCCCGACTGGCACGAGCGGGTCTCCTTGTTGTAGAGCTTTTCTGGGTACTTGCCGTCGGGCCTGCCTGAAAGTTCCGAGGAATTTATTACAAAAATTGACACGTTTGAGAGTGCCTTGTAGAACGGATTGGCATGCGCGCTGTGCCGTGCGCTGCCAAGGGCCCTGCCATAAGGGCCGTTGTCCCCGGCATCCTCGAGCAGGCGTTTTTTTACAAACGCGTCAGCCTTGTCAATTGACTTTATCAGGCTAAATGCCGGCTGCGCCCCGATGACAGTGATGCTTTTTGGCATTGTTTAGCCTTCCGTTTGCATTGCAAGCTCTGACATGTCCTTCTCGGTTATTTCCTGCACGTGCTTGTATTTCCCCTTGAAAAAACCAGTAAGCCCGTTCCTGTAGACCTTGATGTACAGGCCCCAGCCCTGTTCGCTCCCTGTGAGCTGGTTGAGGTTCTCCGAGCCCTCCTCCCTCATGCGCTTCTTGACGTAATTTACTATCTGGACACTGTCCATGCCCGCCCAGTCAATGTGGGAATTGACCTCAAGACCCGCCTTCTCAAAAAGGTTCCTGTTCTGGAGAAGGTCGTAAAACGCCGGGTCCATGTGCAAAAGCTCCTTCGCGGTCGTGATTCCCGACCCCTCCTTGATTTCCACAGCGCGCTTGACATGGGCGTTCTCATTATGCCTAAGCCCCGTCTGGTCGGTTATGCCCCTCGAGAGAAGCTCATCGTAGAGCATGTTGAACTTTTCCTTGAGTTCCCAAATCCAGGAAATGCCCGTTTCCTTAGCGTATGCCCTGGTGTAATTGACAAGCTCGTCATTGTTCATGTGCTCCCATGAAAGGCTTGGCGCGCGCACCCTCTTGCAGTCGAGGTTTGGCACAAGGCCCCTGTTATAGAGCCTGAAATAGAAAGCATTGTCCGCAGCCTTAAGGCCTGTCGGAGTCTTATCCTCGAGTTTTGAGAGAAGAAGGTTGCCTTTCGCTATCATTTCCCTGTCCTTTTCAGTCAGCTCTTCGCTTGCGACGCCGGGCATCTTGGGGCCCTTGATGTTCTCGAAGAAAAGCACTATGTTCCTGCCCATCTTGACCTGCTTGGGCTTGCCATTTCCCTGCACAGGGAGGGCCTTGCCAGGCGCAATGGGTTTTATTTCGGGCTTGAACATGGTTTTTGCCTATGGGCGGTTTTTGCACTGCAGGTTTATTGTGTGGTAATTCAGGAAAGTTCGTATATTAATTACTATTAGATTATATATAAATATAGTAGGAGGAATAAGCCCAAGCCAATGCCTGAAAATTAATTTTTAAACCTCTCATGCATAATGTATCCCTCATCAATACTATGTTTTAGAGAGCATCATGCGCCCCTGTAGCTCAGAGGTAGAGCGTCTGTCTCGTAAACAGAAGGCCGTGGGTTCAATTCCCACCGGGGGCTTGTGTTTCCAAGTGGGGGTGACACCTAAGGGGGAGCTGATTTTTGCGCCTGCCCCCTAGGTGTTCAATTCCCACCGGGGGCTATCCGGTTTTCAAAAAAAAGTGGCATACATGGCAAAATCGCATTTTACGCAGCTCGTTGAGGCGAAAAGGGGCAAGGCGACGCCGCAGATGAAGGCTGTCGCAAAGGCCGAGGGCATGCCCCTTGCACGGCTGCGCACGCTTATAGCGTCAGGCAGGCTTGTAATCCCCGCCAACAGGGTGCACATTGAAAGGGGCCTCAAGCCGATAGGGATAGGCGAAGGGGCAAGCGTGAAAATAAACGCCAACATTGGCGCGTCGCAGGAGAACTCCTGCGTCCAGATGGAACTTGAAAAGGCAAGGGTGTGCGCCAAATACGGCGCCGACACGCTGATGGACCTGTCAGCGGGCGTGAAAAACCTGGACGAAATCAGGACTGAAATAATAAGTCACTCGCCAATGCCCGTGGGCACAGTGCCGATTTACCAGGCAGTGGAGTCGGTCAAAAACCTTGAAGACCTGACAAGCGAACTCATCCTGAAGGTCATTGAAAAGCAGGCAAGGCAGGGCGTGGACTACATGACTATTCATGCGGGGATACTCAAATCCCACTCGCGCCTTGCGAGAAACAGGGTGACGGGCATTGTTTCAAGGGGCGGGGCGCTTATCAACGGCTGGATGGCAAACACGGGCATGGAAAACCCCCTTTACACCGGCTTTGCCGACATACTCGGCATAGCGGGAGAATACGACGTCACAATCAGCCTTGGCGACAGCCTGAGGCCCGGAAGCATTGCGGACAACACGGACAGGGCGCAGCTTGCGGAACTCAAGACGCTTGGAAGACTTGTCAAGGAGTGCAGGAAGGCTGGCGTGCAGTCAATGGTTGAAGGCCCGGGGCACATACCAATGCACATGATAGAAAAAAACGTGAAGCTTGAGAAAAAATACTGTTTTGGCGCGCCTTTTTACGTGCTCGGCCCGCTTGTGTGCGACATAGGGGCAGGATACGACCACATAACAGCAGCCATTGGCGGGGCCATTGCGGCATATCACGGCGCGGATTTCCTCTGCTACGTCACGCCGAAGGAACACCTCGGCCTGCCGGACGCGGAGGACGTCAGGCAGGGCATTATCGCAAGCAAGATTGCGGCCCATGCGGCAGACATAGCGCGCGGCATCCCAGGCTCTGCAAAAAGGGACAGGGAAATGTCAAAGGCGCGCTATGACATGGACTGGGAAAGGCAGATTTCACTCGCGCTCGACCCGGAGAGGGCGGCGCAGTACAGGAAGGCGTCCGGCCTGTCGGTCAGGGCAGACTTTTGCAGCATGTGCGGCCCTAAATTCTGCGCAATGCGTCTGCACCACCAGGCAACCGGCAAAAAGACATTCAACCAGCGCGGCGGCGTGCCCGGGAAAAAATAGCCGCGCGATAAGTATAATATAAATCAATATAAACAGGGACAAGAATAAGGCATGCATGGCATACATGCGCGGCCAGGGAAGCACTGAATTCCTCTATGCCGCAATCTTCTCGCTACTTTTCTTCACAATTGCAATCATTGTCTACGTCCAGAGCCAAAACGACGCCAATGCCCTTTACGCCAGCGCGAGCCTGCAGAGGGTGTGCATAGCCCTTGCAAGCCAGGTGTCGGCGGTCTCGGCTGCAGGGGACGGCACGGGCGCAGCAATAGACCTGCCGGAATTCCAAAACGGCGTGGCTTACGGCATATTCGTGAATGGCAGCGCTTCGGGCATATCGGTTTACAGCGGCAACAGGACGCAGGGGTGCAGGATGACGACGATGCTTGTCTCAAACGGCACTGCCGCCGCTTTCCCTGCCACTAATTTCACAAGGATTGAAAACAGGGGCGGGACAGTATATTTCGAGGCGTGAGACCATGCGCGGGCAATCACTCATCATCGACTACATGGCGGGGGCTTTCCTGTTCCTTGTCATGTTCGCGTTCTTTTTCGTAATCTGGGGGATTTACGCCAACATGTACTTCTCCGCCCAGGCGAGGATGGAACTTGACAGCACGGTGCTTTCCGTGTCCCAGTCCCTGCTCTCCTCCGGCGGCGAGCCAGTCAACTGGACCGCCGACCCCATGGCGGCAAAAAGGATAGGGCTTGCCTCGAGGCAGAACGTGCTTGACTGGGCAAGGATAGACTCGCTCTCCTCGCTTTCCTATGCGGAGCAGAAAATCAAGCTGGGCATAGACAGGGATTTCGTGATAAGGATTGACAGCGCGGAAGGCGCGCGGCTTGCGACAATAGGCAATGAGCCGAATTCCACAAGCAGGTCTGCGGAGATTTCGAGGTTTGCGGTCCTGGACAACAAGCCGGTAAGGGTAAGGCTGATGGCTTATGAGGCTTAAGGGATTCGTGTTCACGCTGGACGCCACCTTGGGCGTTTTCCTAATGGTGCTCGCGCTATTGGCAATCACGCTCATATCGAGCCAGGCCGAATCCGACCCCTACGCGTCTATAAACGCGCTTCGCCAGTCGCATGACATGCTCGCCGTTCTTGACGCGCAAGGCTACCTTTCCCAGTCCAATTGCACTGCCATAGGCGGGTACCTCAACCAGACATTGCCAAAAGGCATGGGCGGCGCAGTCCAGATTGACACGTATTACAAGGACATAGGCGGGTTCGCGTTCCTCTCAAGCGTCGCCTGCGGCGCGGCAGTGCCGCAGAACAAGAGCGTTTATTCGGTGGAATACGGGCTTGCAAACATGAAAAACGGAAGGGCTTCGAACTATTCAATAGCGAGGATGCAGTCATGGCAGGAATAACGCAAAAGTCAGGCAGGAAGGGGATTTTCTTCGCCTTGTCAGCCCTGCTGCTGGCATCCGTGCTCATAGCCCTCGCGTCAGGGGTGTCGGACGTCTCATCGAGGACAAGGAGGACTGCGACCGCGCTCTTGGACACCGACTTTGCCGCGAACGCGCACGCTGACGCGCAGGCGCAGGTGGCAAAGATAATGTCGGAATGGGCGAATGTCACATGCGAGAACAATTCCGTCTCCATATCCGAATCCCTGCCGATTAAGGCCGGATTCGGTTCGGACCTGCAAACGCTTTCGGAGTTCTACTCCCAGTATGCCAGGGCGAATGTGACCGTGAACATGACAACGCTGGCGCAGGGGAGCTATGTGATAGAGCCGCAGGGGCTTGAAGTCTCGCATACGCCCGAACTCGTGGATTTCAGGAATCCCGGGCCAGGCGAGGGGGGCCTGGTCAGGTCGATAAACATGACACTGCTTTTCCCGGCAGGGGCCATTGACTCCGCGGAGTGGGACCAGCTTTCAAGCGCCGCGCCCGGAACAGGCATGAACGTGTCTGTCAGGGTCATGGACGCGAGCTATACAGTGTACAGGACATTCACCGCGGAGGTCCAGCGCGATGCAACAAGCGAAATCAACATAAGCCAGGGAGGGGTCGAGGTGGCCCATGTCAGGTTCTACGACCCATCTTCTTGCCAGATATACCACACGAACATGCTGAATTTAAAAGCAATGATTGAGATGTCAAACCCCGTGTACGTGCAGGCGCATGACAACATAACCGCTTCGGTCGGCAGGGCGGCAAAAAGCGCGCCTGCCAGGATATGCTAGGTGGAAAATGATGAAGATTTCCGAAATAATGAGGAAAAAATACCTCTCCTTTGACGCTAACGACAATTTCTACCACTCTGCGATAAAGCTCTTGCGCAAAAAACAGAGGGAGGCGCCCGTAACGAGGGCAGGCAGGCTGGTAGGCGTGTTCTCGGTTTCAGACATAGCAGGCTCGCTTGTGCACAAGGACCTTATCGGAAAAGTGGTCAGGGAAGACCTGAAAAAGGCGAGGGCGGAGACTGTCAGGAAACACATGACAAAAAAGACGCTTTACCTTTCAGAGGACGCCGACCTGGTGTCCGCGTTCCTGTTCATAACCCACAAGAACCCTGACTCGATACCCGTTGTCGACAGGAAGGGCAACCTGGCAGGCGTGGTGCTTGCCGCCGACCTCAAGCGCGAGATGCTGAAAACCCTGTCCGAAGGCGCAAGCGCCGGGGAGGAGGAGAAGGCAGTCGCGGACGTAGTCAAGGCGGACGAGAGCGCGCCTGCGCAGACTGCAATAGACAGGATACTTTTCCACGTGCAGAAAAACGGCTCCGCGCAGGCCGACGAGCTTGCAAAGACATTCAAGATACCAGTAGAGGAGGTAGAGGAATACGCCGAAAGCCTTGAAAAGCACGGCCTGCTGAAGGTGGAATACAGCCTGCTTGGAAAAATGACCCTGAAAAAGATATGAAAAAGCGCGGGACACGATTACAATGGCAACAAAAGTTTCCGATAAACCCCTTGAGAGCTACAAGATAGTGGCGGACGGCGTCGAGGCCTCAATCACGATAACCAAGGAGGCCGGCAGCGTCCCGATTTATTCCGTCAAGGCGCCGCGCCCCGAAAGCGCCACAGCGGCATACCTGGAGACAATCAAGGGCGAGCTCTTGAGAAACATCAGGCTCACGTCGGCGGAAGTGCTCGACATCAAGCTGATGGAGGAGCTCAAAAAGAAGTTCTACGGCCTCGCGGTAAAGCTTGTGAACGAGAGAATACCCAACCTGCCGGAAGCCAAGGCCGCAGAGTTCGCAGGCATAATGGTGCAGGACCTGTTGGGCCTTGGCGACATAGAATTCCTTCTCCGCGACGACCTGCTCGAGGAAATTTGCGTCAACACCGCCCGCGAGCCTGTCTGGGTATACCACAAGAAATACGGCTGGTGCAAAAGCTCCATCAGGATCGACACGGAAGCCAAGATATGGGACTACGCGAGCCTCATAGGCAGGCGCGTTGGCAGGCAGATAACTGCCCAGGACCCGCTCCTTGACGCCTTCCTCGCCACTGGCGACAGGGTGAATGCGACCCTCGCGCCCATATCGATGTTCGGCAACACGATTACGATCAGGAAATTCGCGAGGAAGCCGTGGACTATAACGGACCTGATACTCTCAAAGACCATTTCAGAGGAGGTCGCGGCCTTCATCTGGCTTGCGATGCAATACGAGCTCAACATAGTGGTGTCTGGCGGCACGGGCGCGGGTAAAACGTCCATGCTCAACGTGCTCTGCTCGTTTCTCCCCCAGAACCAGCGCGTGATTTCAATAGAGCAGACAAGGGAAATCACGCTCCCGTCATACCTGCAATGGGTGCCAATGGTAGTCAGGCAGGGCGGCAGGGACGGCAGGGGCGACGTCACAATGCTTGACCTGATGGTAAACTCCCTGCGCATGAGGCCCGACAGGATAATAGTCGGCGAGGTCAGGCGCTCGGAGGAGGCGGAAGTGCTCTTCGAGGCGATGCACACGGGCCACTCCGTCTACGCCACGA
The DNA here is from genome assembly GCA_041650395.1 of Candidatus Micrarchaeia archaeon. Classification (GTDB taxonomy): domain Archaea; phylum Micrarchaeota; class Micrarchaeia; order Anstonellales; family VGKX01; genus JAKALW01. The sequence continues at coordinate 99,721 of JBAZLG010000002.1, forward strand.
TGCACGCGGAAACCGTGTTCGAGACCTTCAAGAGGCTTGTCAGCCCTCCGATTGAACTGCCAGAAGTGGTATTGGAATCCCTCCATTTCGTGCTCGCCATGTACAGGGACAGGAGAAGCGGCATAAGGCGCGTGTTCGAAATCGGCGAGCTTGTGCCCTCCGAGAGGGGCGGCAATGTCAGGGCGAACATAGTCTACCGCTGGCGCTCCTCGCGCGACAAGATAGAGCAGCAGAACCCCAGCGTCAGGATGCTTGACACCCTGCGCACCTACACGCGCATGGACGACGACGAGATAAAGGAGTCCATGAAGGAGAGGGCCGCGGTGCTCTCCTACCTCGCGGCGAAAAAGATAAACGACGTCGACAGCGTGGGCAGGACAATCGTCGACTTCTACGAGGACCATGACGGACTGATGAAAAAGATAGGGTATAAGTGAGGCCATGAAAGTCCCGTTTTTGCTCCTCCCGCCAAGGTTCGCAAAGCCCATGTCGAGGCCTTTCGTGGGCATAGGCTCGGCCCTTGCAAAAAGGTTCAAGTTCATTGAAAAGGAGATTTACAAGACAGACCAGTCGGCAAAGGCAAAGGACTACGCGACCCTGTGCGTGTTCAACGCGTTCGTCTATTTCGCCCTGGTCGCAATACTCGCGTGGGCGATGCTTCACAGGCTCGAATTCGACAGGGACTGGCTCTGGGCGCTTGTCTCCGGCGCGACTGTCGGCATCATAGTCTTCATGGTCAGCATGGTATACCCGCGCTGGCTTGCGAACAAGAGGATAGCGTCTATTGACAAGGAACTGCTATTTGCCGCCAGGCACCTGAGGATACAGGTCACGGCTGGCGTGCCGCTTTTCGAGTCTATCGTGTCCGCCTCGCACGGCTACGGCTCCGTGTCTGACGAATTCGAGAAGGTGGTGACGCAGGTCCAGGCGGGGATGAACCTCGCGGACGCGCTTGAGGATTCCGCCATGAGGACGCCGTCGTATTATTACAGCAGGATACTCTGGCAGATGGCAAACGGCGTCAAGGCGGGGACTGAAATCGGCCCGGTGCTCTCGGACATAGTGGAATTCCTCGCGGAGGAGCAGAGGATAGAGGTGAGGAACTACGGCGCGCAGCTCAACACCCTTGCCATACTCTACCTGATGGTGTGCATCATTGTCCCGACAATCAGCCTGATTTTCCTCATGGTCATATCCTCTTTCGTGGACCTGCCGATAACTGACACGGTGCTTGGCGGGATACTCGGCGCCATGATATTCATACAATACATGTTCATCGGCCTGATAGAGAGCAGGAGGCCGGCGGTGTCCATATAATGGCGACAAACCCGGCGTTCTCCGCACTTTCAAAGTATAAGGCCTACTGGCAGGACATGCTCAAATACAACAACAGGGAGAGCAAGGACTTCCATTACAAGCTGCTTTTCGGCTCCCTGGCGGCTTCCGCAGCGGCAGCCGCGTTTTTCATCGGCAGGCCGGCAGAAGGCTTCGCAGCCGCCATTGGCGCTTTTGGAGTCGTGCACCTTTTCGAATACGTCAGCCTTACCCTTGGCGCCAACTCGCGCGCGTCAAAGATAGAGGAGGTGCTTCCCGATTTCCTCTCGCTTGTGGCAAGCAACATCCGCTCGGGGCTCACGCCGGACAAGGCGCTCATAGTCTCCGCCAGGGACGAGTTCGGCCCGCTCACCGAAGCCATAAACAGCGCGGGCAAGAAAAGCATCACGGGCATGCCCCTTGACCAGGTCATGCTTGGCATGCGCGAGAACATCAAGTCACCCATACTCGAGAAGACCATAAACCAGATAGTCGAGGGCATGCACTCCGGAGGCGACATGGCGGAGCTTCTTGAGAAGACGGCGCTTGACATAAGGAAGTTCAGGTCCGTGAAAAAAGAGGTCAATTCCGTAATACTCAATTACGAGCTTTTCATCATTGCCGCGATAACCTTCGGCGCGCCGCTGCTCTACGGGGTTTCAACCTTCCTTGTGGACATCATGATAAGGATAAGGGGGAACATAGACACCAGCAGCGCGTCTTCCATCGCCGGGGGCGTGAGCATATTCAAGGGCAAGCTGCTTTTGACTGCCGACGGCGTGACGTTCTTTGCAGCGCTTGCCATCATGATAACCGTCTTTTTCGGCTGCATGGCTGTCGGGATAATGGGTTCTGGCAAGCGCGTGGACGGAATAAAGTATTTCCCCATACTCGCCCTGATAGGCCTTGCCCTTCTCTTTGGCATAAGGCTTGGGCTCAATGCCATGCTTAGCGGAATAGCAGGGTTCTAGGAAGGGAACAGGATAAAGGCAAGGGAAAGCAAAAGCCTGGCCTGCGCAAGGCAGGCGCAAAGCGCGGGAAGGGGGGAAGAAAGGCAAAAACATAGCCTGCGCCACGCAGGATGCCGCCTGGCATGAAAGCAGGGTTGGATAGAAAAAACACATCGGCCGCCATGAATCGCAGCATCAGCGCATGGACTGGGCCGCATATTTGAGAGTTAGAAAAATTATATCATGCCAACATGGATGGAATAAAGTGGAAAAAAGAATAAGAAAAAAGAAGAAGGAAGGATGCCCTTAAGCAACCTTGCCTGTCAGTGTGCCGTCTGTCACATAGGCGAAATTGGACGTCAGGTCCGTGTAGCCAATCCTCACCTTTGCAGTGTAGCCGGAACCGGTTGTCAAGCCAGTGGAGTTGCCAAGGTCAACCACGAGGTTGTCCGTTGTAGAGCCGCTTGCAAGTGTAACTGCCGGTGAAAGCGTGCCAGTCGACTGGCCTATTGTGACGTTTAGCGTGTCAAGCCTGATCTGCTGGCCCACCTGGTTTGAAAGCTTCATTGTAAGCTGGCCGTTTGAGCCCATCTGCCATCCCGCGACCGCGACGCCTGAAAATCCGCTTGCCTTGTTGCCAACGAAATTGCTGACATCAAATATTCCAAGCGCGAAAAGCACTGCCGCGATTATCACAACAAGTGCGATTGCCCAGCCGTACGTCATGAGAAAGTCAAGCGCTGCTTGCCCTTTTCTAGAATTCATCTGATCACCTTGAATTTTGCTTTCAATTTTCCCCTTAATAAAGCTTTTGCCCCGTAGAGCGTGCCGGGGCGCGCCAGCCGCGGGCGCGCCATGCGGCAGGGCAAGACACGCATTTACCCCTGCTGACACAACTTGCCCGCCCAACGGCGCCGGACTTATGCAAGGTTTAAATAGTGAAGGTCTCAAAGCAAAATGCATGGTACAAAGCATAGAAAGGGTGCCCACAGGCCTGCCCGAATTCGACAAGATGGTAGAAGGCGGCCTGCCCCGCGAAAGCGTAAACCTGGTCTCGGGCGGATGCGGCACGGGCAAGAGCACGTTCGCCATGCAGTTCCTCTACTACGGCGCAATGTATTGCGAAGAGCCGGGCGTCTACGTTACCCTCGAGGAAGAGCCTGAAAAGCTTGTCAGGAACATGGCTCTTTTCGGCTGGGACATTGAAAAGCTCATAACGGACAAGAAGCTCACGGTCATAAAGCCCGAAGTGTACAAGTTCGATTCCATAAAGCAGATAATAAGCGACGCCATAGACAGGGTCGGCGCCAAGAGGCTTGTTGTGGACTCCTACTCCGTGCTTCTCACCTACTTCTCCGACCCGTACGAAATCCGAAACGGCCTTGTCCAGCTGGACAGGGAAATCAAGAAAATGGGCTGCACTGCGCTTATCATATCCGACATAAAGGACAAGTCGGAGATATTCTCCACAACGGGTGTCGAGGAGTTCATAGTCGACGGCGTCATAGTATTGCACATGCTAAAGGACAAGGGCAGGCCATACGAATACAGGCGCGCCATATCCGTGCGCAAAATGAGGGCCACCAAGCACCCGCTGACATATTACCCGTTCGGCATAACCGAGAAGGGCGTGTCAGTCAAGGGCAAGGGCATGTCTGGCATGGGTTCCGGCACAGGGACCGGCACTGGCGGCGGCGCCCCGGTGAAGAGGCAGAAGGCGAAGAAGGAGGAGCCAAAGGAGGACATAATAGACCTCGGGGAACTCAAGGCCAAAGGCAGCCACTCATGGAAATGGAAACATCTTTGAAGGTTGAATGCCGCAGGGGTGTTGGAACTTGAAGGCGCAGGCATCGCTTGAACAGCTCGTGGTCATCGGCGCGGCGCTGGCATTCATCGCAATCGCATTCTACATAGCAGCAAGCATGTCGGCGGAGAGCATCAAGCTCGCGCAGGCGCAGGATTCGGTCGAGCGCCTCGCCTCCGCGGCGGATTACGTTTATTCCATAGGGCCCAACACGAAGGAATACGTGACAGTTTTCCTCCCTGCCGGGATAATCTCGACCAACACAACGGGGAAGAGGGTCTTGATCAGCCTTTCGACCACCGCGGGCAGCACGGACGTTTACGAGAACACCAGGGCAGACCTGACAGGCACGCTTGAGCCAAAGCCAGGCAGGCAGAAAGTGCTTGTCGAATACCTGCCGACAGGGAAGGTAAGGCTTGGCGAGGCGGGGCTGACATGTTACCCGAGCTACATAGTTAAGCAGCTCAATGCAGGCGACACCGCGCAGGACGCCCTCGCATTCTCAAACAACGCGGAATTCAACGTGACCGGGATAAGCTTCAATTACACGGGCTCGGCAAAGGATTTCACCACCCTCGGCTTAGTGCCAGGCTCGCTTCTGGCAGGCGAATCCGCCAATTCCACGCTCTCATACGACATACCGGCCCAGACGCAAAGCGGCGTGTACGGCGGGGTCATATCGCTCGATTCCGCGAACGGCGGCTCGTGCACGATACAGGTGTCCCTGAAAGTCAATGGCGTGCCCACGTGCGCCGGCCTTTGCGCAAACGGCGGCTATGCCACAGGCACGTGCAGGGCGTCCCCGTCCCAATGCGTTGCAAATGGCGAGGACTATTCAAGCCCCGGCGACATCGGATGCGCTGGCGGCTCGCCAAGCTGCTGCTGCGGGCCGACCCAGGACTTTTTCGGGCCGATTGTGACAAGCATATACCACACTCCGGAAAACGCCAGCACCGCGGACAATGTCAGCATATATGCCACTTGCAACGACTCGGAGACCGGCGGGCTGTACATCAGCTCTTCCATGCTGCAGGTAGACGGCGGCGCGTGGATAAGCATGAACGCGACGGACGGGACGTTCTCGGACTCGGTGATCGAAAGCTCCAGCGCGTTTGTCGGGATGCTTGCGGCCGGGCAGCACATCGCCATAGTCAAGTGCGCCGACACTGCGAACAACACCGGGCCACTCGGATATTACTATTTCAACGTGTCCCTCGCGGACGTATACGGGCCGATAATAACGAAACTCAACCATACAGAAAGCGCGCCCACGACCCTTGTCAACCTGACCGAGGACGCGACGGCAACGGACTATTTCACTGGAAACAACGACATAACCGCTTGCTACATGAAGCTTAGAAGCCCAGGGGGGGTAGAGACTGCTTGGCTTCCAATCCCCGCGTCGGACGGCGCCTATGACTCGCCAACGGAGGACTTCTCGCACGATTTCGGGCAGCTCTCCTCCGGCATACATACCATAAGCGCCTACTGCACGGACTCCAAGGGGAACAACGGCGGCCAGTTCAACGACACCTTCGGCGTCGTGACCGTGGACATGATGCTGATAATAGACAGGTCGGGCTCAATGGCATGGCCCATAACAAACTACACGGACGGCAGCCTGGATTCGACAAAGAACACCGACCTGACCCTCGTCAAGAGCCTCGTAGTCGGGACCAAAAACGGCGACCTTGCCAACGTGTCCATAGAAACCAGGACAGACACCTCCGGCTGCAGCGCGCTCTACGAGGCGCGCATTGGCTCGAACGTGATAGCAAGCGGGAACAGGACGTCGACTTCCTATGGCTACAACTATTTCTATAATATCAACATTTCCGCGTACAGCCCGCCATACACTGTGGATTTCTACCTTGCAAAGTATCCCAATGGCGGCTGCACGGCATACATGCGCGGCGTCGGTGTGACGCAGATGCCCGACAAGATGCAAAGCGCCCAGGACGCGGCGGATTATTTCGTTGACATTGTGAGCAACACGTCAAAGGTCGGGCTGGTGTCCTACTCGTCAAGCGGGACAACTGACATGCAGCTTGCGGACATGAGTTCCATCGCGAACAAGAATTCCCTGAAAAGCGCGATAAACGCGCTTTACGCCAGCGGCGGCACGTGCATAGAATGCGGGCTTGACAACGCGGTCACGGAACTGATATCTTCAAGGGGGAGAAGCGACTCCGTAAGGGTGGCAATACTTCTCACGGACGGCGTGAGCAATTACGGCAATTCTGTCGACGGCGCGGTCTACGCCAGGAACAACAACGTTACAGTATATACCATAGGGCTTGGAAACGACGTGGACGACACGGAACTCACAAACATAGCGCTTCTGACAAACGGCAAGTATTACAAGGCCCCCGACGCGGCGACGCTTTTGCAGATATACAGCAACATAGGGCAGTAGGAAAAAAATCGCCGAGGAGGAGATTGAGCAGGCAGAATGCCTGCGAGAGATTTAGGCAGAATTTATATGCACGGGGGGGGTAGAGGGAAATCAAGGAAAAACCGTTAGGGGGGTGAAACCCCCCTATGAGGTTTGTCTTCGCCGAGGAGGAGATTTGAACTCCTACTCCACGGAAGTGGAACTAGATTTCGCGCGCGGGATTTTCCCGCATGCTAGTGTTTTGTTGATCTCGAGTCTAGCGCGTTACCGGGTTCCGCCACCTCGGCATTATGAACGGTAATATCTGCCATAAGAATGCTTATATTGGTGGCGGGACCTTTACCGCAGGCAAAATGGGCCGCCAGCCTGGCAGAATCAAGGCATGAGATAGAGAAGTGAAGATTAATATTCATGGCGGCTACATTGCTGCCAAATAAAAGGACATGTGATGCCAATGCCCGAAAAAGACGCAGGAAAACTCGTGAAGGGGATGCACCCGTCAGCGTCCACGGAGAAATACTACTTTGCGCTCGTGGGCGAGGGCCAGATGATGGCGCTTGCGGGCTACCTGCAATACGTGTTTTGCGTGTGCAGGGAGCCGGAGGGGCTCTCGGCAGTCGTCAATGAGATTGGAAAGGACGGGATAGAATCCATTTCCCTCGAGAAAGCGCAGGGGCCGTTCTCGCTCGTGTCGGTCGGGGTGGAATCCGACCTGATGGCAGTGGGCTTCCTTGCGAAAATAACCTCGGCCCTGGCAAAGGAAGGCATATCCGCAAACGCCGTAAGCGCGTACAAGAGGGATTACCTGCTTGTGCCTTATGAAAAAAGGGAGCAGGCGCTAAAGGCCCTGGCGAAACTATCAGTGAAATAGGCTGGAAAGGAAAAAGCGCGATGCGGCAGTTTCCCGCATAGAAATGAACGTTGCGCGCGCCAGTGAAATGCCGCCCTAGGCCTGCGTGCTCGTGAATGTCAGGGTCGCGGTGTTGGTCTGCGGCGGGCTGTCGGAATCTATTCTTACAAGCACATAAGCCCAGATAGTGTCCTGCGAGTCGGAGAATGCGAGGCTTGGGCAAATAGTGATTGCAGAGGCAGACAAGTCCTGCGCGCTAGCATTGATTGAGGGGCACGAGCCTGTCTTGTTCTCCGCGCCAAACATCCGGAAAAGGGGGCTTGAGCCGCCTATGAAACCTGCAGCTGCCTTGTCAGAGGCGACCGTGATTGAAACATTGACATTCCCCTGGTTTTCAACTAGGAAGCCTGTGTCCCCGCCAGTCACATTTGAAGATTCGTTTGACGTAAGCGTAATCGACCCGGCAGCGGGCGGGATTACCGGCACAAACGAGAATGCGCTGTTGTTCATGGCGCTTGAAGTGTAAACCGCAATCTGGTTTGTCGAGGTAATGTTTATGCCTATGGTGCCGCTGGAATTGGAAGGGCCGCTGCCTGCGCCGCCGAATTCGCCGGAGCCGTTCACGCCGTAGTCGGAAAAGCCCGAGACATTGAAAACAAGGGTTTGCGAGGTTGAATTCCAGGAAATGCCAGTGCAGCGCGGCGCAGAACACGCAGTGCCATTTTGTATTATAGTGGCAAGGTCCTGCGCGAATGGCTCATAATAATAGATGACAGGAGTGGCAGCGCCGGAATATACGCCGGTAAGGTCCATCACAAGTGTTGCCGTGGAATTGAAGCTCGAATCCAGGGCAGAGCTGTTGACAGAGATGAAGCCATTGCCTATGACAACGTGAGAATCAAAGTCCTGGTTTGCGGCATTGACAAAATGCGCAGGCGGGAACCTTATCCTGCCCTTGCCCGGCATGTCAAGGGTCATGTTCTCAACCCTAGTCAGGTCTGCGATTCCAGAAAAATTGGTGGTAAGGCCGCTGAAAGTCGAGAATGCCGGGGAAGTCACCTGGCTTATGCTTATCTGGCCGCCAGGGAGCCATGCTACGAGCATGGCCGCAGGCACTGCGCTTGCCTGCGTGGAGTTGGAGCCTGACGGGAAACCGCCGGAGCCCATGTAGCCGAAGCCGACCAGCGAGCCGAGGGTTATGCCGCTTACTGAAACACCGTAATTGTTGCCTGCGGCAAGGGTGGAATTTGACACGCCTATGCCGCTCGAGTCAGTGGCAAAGGAGGAAACCGCTTGCTGGCTCGAACTGTTGGTTATGTTGAAATTAGCTGACTGGACGGGCTTTGAATAAGCATCAAGTGTTGCGCCAAATGCCTTTTCGGGCTTGTATGTGGCAGAAAGGCCTGAAAACGCGCTTGAGGAATTGACAAGGTAGAGGTCTGCAAGGCCGGAAGCATAGCCGGAGGAGCTTATGCTGAAAGTCGAGCCGGAAGGCACGTAGGAATTGTAAATCCTTATGTTCCTTGCAGGATTGGCATTGGAAGTCATGCACGGAGTGCCGCAGTCGCCAGCGTGTGCGCCGGTGCCGCCGGAACCGCCGCCCGTGCCGCCGTAATACACGCCGCCGCCGCGCTTGCCTGAGCCTTCGCCCGCGCTGCACCTGCTATTTGCAGTGTTGAGCTGCGTGCCTCCATTGAAATTCATTGAGCCTGAAGCGAGGCTTGCTGACTGGAACGGGACGAAGAGAAGGCTGCCGCCCGCGCCGCCGCCGCCGCAGCCCGAACCGCCGCTGCCGCCGCCCTGGCCGCTTGTGCCGCCCACGCCTGAAAGCGTGCCTGTGAAGTTAATCCTGCCCGCTACAAGCCTGATGGTGCCGCCGGAACCTCCGCCGCCCGGATGGTCGCCTGCTGCCGGAGCGCCCTGGCCGCCGCTCACATTTATTGTTCCTGCCATATTGATGTTCTTGGCATAAATGGAAACAAGGCCGCCCCCTGCGCCGCCTGCCGCGCCAGTGTCGGAAGTGCCGCCTGCATAGCCCCCGCCGCTTGGATTGGAGGCAGCCACAGCGTATGCGCCGATGGCATTTATCGTGCCTGAAATGTTGGCGTCGTTTTGGATGTAAAACCATACAGAGCCGCCTGCGCCCCCATTGACGCTTGCGACAGTTACAGTGACGCCCGGGTTTATCACGAGGGACGAAAAGTTATACGCCACGCTCTGGTTGATAGTCTGGGAAGAGCTTATCACACAGTCGCCGCCGCTTACGCACCCGGCGCCGTTTAGCAGGTAGACTGCCGGGCTCACGCTGAAATTCACGCCTGCGGAAAATATCCTGTTTTGCGAGTCATTGCATTTAACATAAATGGAATACGACTTGTTGCTTTGCAGGCCTGTGATTGTTGCAGTGTGGCTTGCCGTGCCGGCCCCGGACATGAGAGTCCCCGCGCCCGCATAAGCAAATGCCGAGTCATTGGACCATTTGCAATACGACGGCCCGCTGGTGGCTGCTTCTAGAGACGCCTGGGTCACGGCCGAGTCAAAGGCAGCGTTAGGGGAGGGCGAGGTTATTGAAACAGACATGTTCTGGATAAAAAACGTCACATTGCTTTCGGTAATCGTGCCGCTTGAGTTGCACCTGACAAAAAACGTGTTGGAGCTGCCGTCAAGGAGCCCGTTGAGGGTTGAACTGTGGTCAGTGGTCCCCGCGCCTGCCATGAGGGTGCCGGAGGAAGAAAAGTCAAAGCCGCTTGTTGTTCCGTATTTGCACGTCGCGCTGTCAAGCGTGGTGGCATTGAGGGAGACGCTGGATGTGCCGTATGGGAAGGACTGGGACTGGACAGGATAGGCTATGCCCTGAGCCACGTTTGGATACCTGACAATCACTATGCCGGAGCCGCCATTGGCGCCAGAAGCGTATTGCCGCGAACCGCCGCCGCCACCGCCTGTGCTGGCAGTGCCGGAAGTGGGGCTGGTGCCGCCATTGCCTCCGCTCCCGCCGCCGCCGGAGCCGCCCGATGCTGTGCCGCTGTTGCCCGAACCGCCGCCGCCGCCTGCGTAGTATACTGACGAGCCGGTTATGGAAAACGCCATACCGGCCCCGCCTGCGCCGCCGATGTCGCCTGAAACCGACGCCTGGCCCGCTGCGCCAGCGCCGCCGCCGCCGCCTGCGGATTGCCCTCCGCTGCCAGGGCCTGCGCCGCCGCTGTTGCCATACGAGTTGGAGCCGTTTATCGAGTTCTGGTTGCTTGAACCGCCTGGCGACACGCGCGAGCCGCCGCCGCCAGAGCCGCCGTTGTTGCCCGGATTGTAGTTGGAATTGGCATAATTCGCGCCTCCGCCGCCGCCATTCGCCACCAGTGCGTCAAAAGCGGAATTGCCGCCGTTTGCGCCATTGGAGGATGACGAAGAGCCCGCCCCGCCGCCGGAACCGCCCAAGCCCACAGTGACAGAATACGAGCCCGAAGATACCGGGAATGAAGAATGGTATTGGACCCCGCCTGCACCGCCGCCAGCCCCTTCCCAGCCGCCCGCGCCGCCTCCGCCGCCTGCGACCACCAGGACTTCAACTGTGCCCGCGCCGGAAACATTGAATGAGCCGCTGGAAGTGAAAGTGTGAACCGTGTAATTCGTACCATTCACGATTATGGAACTCACGGAGCCTCCGGTGGCGCTGATGGCGAAAGAAAAGTGGCATAGGTAAAAAGCCGTGAGAAAAAAGGCAAATGCGGAGTATAAGACAATTATTCCTGTTTTGCGCATGGTTATCCTCAAGTATAATTGAATGCAATGAATTATGCACATTTAATATATAAGTATAACCCCTGCCAGATGAGCAGGGAAGCGTCCCCGCTGCAACGCATGGACCGCGACATCGTGTTTTATAACCAGTTTAGTCCAATAAAAACCCATGGAACCGTTCATTGCCATAAATTTCAAGACATACAGGGAATCCCTCGGGAACAGGGGGCTTGCGCTTGCAAAGGCGGCCCGCGAAGTCGCGGCAGGCACAGGAGTCCGCATCATTGTCTGCCCGCAGTTTGTCGACCTCTGGAATGTATCGGCGATAGGGGTTGAAACATTCGCCCAGGGCGCATCCGACGCGGAGCCCGGGGCGCATACGGGTTCAGTGTCCCTCGAGTCCGTGAAGGACGCGGGGTGCAGGGGATTCCTTCTCAACCATGCTGAAAACAGGATGCCGCACGCTGCCATAGCAAAGACAGTCGAAAGGGCGAAAAGGCTCGGGCTCGAGTCAATGGTGTGCGCCAAGGACGTTGCGGAGGCTGTCGAGCTTGCCAGGCTCAACCCGACTTACGTTGCAATAGAGCCGCCGGAGCTGATAGGCTCTGGCGTATCTGTCTCCACTGCGAAGCCGGAGATTGTAAAAAACGCGGTGGCTGCAGTGGCTAAGGTGTCAAAAAGCCCAGTAGTTTGCGGCGCCGGGATATCGACAGCGCAAGACGTTGCAAAGGCCATCGAACTTGGCGCCGCAGGAGTGCTCCTCGCGTCCGCGTATGTGAAATCTGAAAACCCCAAGGCGCTTTTGGAAGGGTTTGCGAATGCGATTGCGGGCGAGTAAAAACAACATTTCAATGATTTGATGGGAACGTTCTCTCCGCCTCAAAACGTCGACACTGCGTTCAGGCAGCTTTGCGCGATTCTTTTCGGCAGGGAAGTGGGGGAACTTGCCGGTTTTGGCGAATACCTGCGCGAGGCCATGATGCCATACACATTGGCCAAGTCGGAAAACACAGGCAGCGACGTATTCCTCTCAAACCCGTATTACCCGAAAAAGGCGCGCTTTGCCTCCCAGCAGGAACTTGAAAAGGCGAAGCCCGCCAAGGCATCCGTAAACGACATCAAGGACATTGACTCCCTTTTCCGCGCCGCGTCGGAGAGCATGGTCTATTGCGGGGACAAGGTATTTGGCAGGAACGCGAACACGGCGCTTGTGGACAATGCGATAGACTGCATTGATGTCTATTATTCGCATAACGTGAGGAATGTCAAGCGCGGGGCCTTCATATCCTATGTGCGCGAGTCGGAATGCGTGTTCGGCATACCCGCTTTCCCGAAAATACGCTATTCGATGCGCTGCCTCGAGGGGATAAACGCAAACAGGATGTTCGAGACGTATTACACCAACAATTCCTCTGACATGTATTATTCGTTCAACTGCAACAACTGCTCCGACTGCATATTCTGCTTCAACCTGCGCGCGAAAAGGCACGCGATTGGCAACATGGAGCTTGAGAAGGGCAAATATCTGGAACTCAAGAAAAAGCTCGCTTCCGAGATGGCGGAGCTGCTTGAGAAGAACAGGCGCCTGCCCTCGCTTTCAGACCTGGCAGGCGGCTCAAAAGGCAAGGACATGAAAAAAGAGGAACTCATACCCACATCAAGCCCGCCGGCCTCGGTCGAGAAGGCGTGGTCCGAGGCAACTGGCATAGTGGTGGGCAGGCGGCTTCCTGGAATTTCGGATTACGAGCCATGGCTCCAGGCGCGCGCGCTGAAGGTGTTCAGGCTGAAAGGCAAGACAGGAAAATACACATACAAGCCCCAGCTGCCCCTTGTGAGGGACATACCCGGCGCAAGCCTGTGCACGAGGGACGAGGCAGTGAATATGTGCCAGCCCCTGATAACGCTTGCGGATGCGGGCGAGGGGTTTGAGAAGCTTGGCAAAAAGGCGGCAGGCAAGGCGTCTATAACCATGGAGATGATGGAAGGCGCGTGCATGGAAGTGCCTGAAGTCACGCAGGCCATAGACTCCACCGAGAGCTGGTCCATGTGGGACGCCACGAACTCGTCAAGGTCGGCCTGCACCACCGCTGCAATCCAGTCAAAATACGCATTTGGCGGGTTTTTCAGGATGCTTGACAGCGAGTTCACGATAAACTGCTACGACGTGGTGGAATGCAAGAGGTGCCTCGAGGTCGACAGCTCGTCACGCTGTTCGGACTGTTACTTCTGCCACAACTGCGAGGCGTGCGAGAACTGCATATTGTGCTCCAATGCCAAGGGGCTGCGCTTTGCAGTCCTTAACGTGGAAGTGGGCAGGGAAAAATACATGGAAATCAGGAAAATGCTGCTTGCCCACATAGCTGACGGGCTTGAAAAGGACAAAAGGATAGACGAGAGCATATTCGACATGTGATGGCAGCGGAACCTGCAAGAGAGCGGCAGCAGTTTCGCAGCAATCTTATTTTTGGGAGCGGGGGGCAAGGGGCAGAAGCCCCTAAATCCAGCCGGGCAGAGTTTAGTAGAGGTTTGCCAGGAGGCCTGCCAGGGAATACAATGGCGAGAGCATTACTGGGAAAATCATCACGCCGTTGTTTGTCGCCTTGAGGTCGGAGAGAAGGTTGGAATGCACTGTGAACTTCAGGTTTTCCGACTGGGATATGAGCGGCGAGGAGGTGGAGACGGCAGTGATGTTTATGTCGTATTCGGACTCGTCATAGCCCACGACCTCGTATTCCACGGTCTTTGATGACATCGCGGGGACGAATATGTCGCGCTTGAACTCCCAGCCGCGCACGCCCTGGCTCGTGATTGTGTAGACGTCGTTGGTGTCGGCCTTGTTGTTTATGGTTATCTCGAACCTGGCGGGCTGGCCCGCTGAAACCGTCTGGGACTTTGGCGACATGCCGACCGAGAGCACGTCCCTTGTGACGTGGACTTTAACCTTGAACCCGATTGTGGGAAGCCCTTCGCCCTGCCCCTCGTCAAGAGCGTGGGCGTAAAGCGTGTATTCGCCCTCCTGGGCGTCGGGCGCGACTGTGAACTCCGCCTGCAGGGGGTTCGAGGTTATCTTGCTTGATTTCGCGCCCCATCCTTCAGGGGCTGAATAGAACTCGAGCTGGTCATAGACTCCGCCAATGCCGAACTTGCCGCCCGTTGATACGCGCGGGTCCACTGAAACCGCCATTGTCTGGCCCGGGCCTATAGTGCCCGCGTCTATGGTGGCGCCCTGCGAGAGCTCGATAGCCTGCGGGGCTATCATCTTCAGGGGGTAGGCAATGCCTGCCAGCAGTGCCAGCACAAGAACAGAGAACACAAACGACTTACGGGCCATATCCACACAACCTTTTTGCAAAACCATGCCTTTTCCGGGGCGCGCCTTGTCCCCAACAACCTTTTTTCATTGCACGAGTATATAACACTTATCAGGGCGAGGCCTGCGCAGGCTTCCTCGCATCCCGCGCCCTGGCGGCCTTTTCATAGGCTTCAAAATAATTGGCTATCAGCTCGTTCCAGTCAAGCGCCCTGGCCATAGAAAACGCCTCGGTTTTCATGGCCGCCAGCCTCGAGGGGGGCATCATGTAGAGGGATTCGAGGAAATCCGTTAGCTCCTGTGCAACCGTGGAGTCGCCCTTGCCCGCCATGTCAAGCACGCTTATGCCCTTGTCCTTCACGTCGAGCTTGGTCTTGAGGAACCTGCCTATGCCCGTGGTGTCCGAAGTGACCGAGATGCTCCCGTGCAGGGCCGATTCGGCAGGGGTGTAGCCGAAAGGCTCGTACCTGGAGAGGAACACCCCGACGTCCATGCCAGATATGACGTCATAATACGGCAGGTCCAGCAGGCCGTCGTAGGGCTTGACATAGGTGGGGTAGAATATTACCTTGACCACGTCGTCCTGCGAATTTGTCAGGCCGCCCTCTATGCAGGAATTCACAATCTTGTCATTGGAATATGCGAGGTCGTAGGCGTTTATCAGGGGCATGCTGCCTTCCCTGTCAAACGAGCGCATCATGGACACTATGTCCGCTTTTGTCTTGCCCACTAGGCTTGACGTCGCGGCCTGGAGGTTAGAATAGTTCTCGTCCATGGCGCCCACGCTGCCCTTTGGCAGGGTGGAGAGGAACTCGTGTATCTTGTCAAGCGTGAGGTAGTTCCTTATCACGGACTGGCGCGGGCCTATTGTGGCGGACGGCGCGAATATGAAGGCGAACACCCTGCGCTCCGGGGCTGGCGAGAGGCGCTTGAGCTTCTTGTTGAGCAGGCCAAGGGCGGCTATGAACAGGTCGAACCCCTTGTTGGTGAACTCGTACCTGCCCGAGGTATAGACAAGCAGGGGGTTCTTGTAATTCTGCGCGTAATAGGGTATGAAGTAGGACTCGCAGAACTGTATGAGCTCCGCGCGCACGTATTTCGACACCGGCGCTGCCAAGCTTGGTGCGGACGCATCGGACAGGTCGAGCCCGTTGGTGGTTATGACGTCGGGATACCTGCCCAGGAAATACCTGACCTCCTGCGCCACTGTCTGGCTCACGGTCGTGAACACGTCAGCGTTTATCGCGGCCGCGGCCTCGAGCAGGTGCTTCGCCTCCACGCCGAACCTGTAGGCGTTGGAAACGTTCACGCGCGCCTGCGGGTCGGCGGAGAGCGAGAGCACGTCATAGCCAGACGATGCCATGCTCCTGCCAAGCACAGTCGCGTGGGTGGTGAACACCGTGCCGCAGGGGAGGTCGTGCATCCTGCAATAGAGCAGGCCGGCCCCGGATATCCATTCGTGGAACTGCGCGACCGCCTTCTTGCCGGAATATTCGGGCATTGCAAGCAGTTTTTCAATCAGCATGCCGCACGCGTATGCCCATGCCACGTTCTCCGTGAAGTCCCACTCGCGCGACATAAGCGAGTCGACGCCGAAATTCTTCCAGAGCAGGAACTTGACGTAATTGGAATTTGTGTCGTGCTTCTCATAGCCGTCGTAATAGCTTACGGGCTTTTTGGCGAACTTGGACGCGTTGACGAGTATGAGCCTCGCGTTAGAGCCGTATATCCACCTGCCGACCTTGCAGGTTATGCCCTGCTCCTCCAGCGAGCGGAAGACCTTTTCCATCGAGTCGGACGGGATTTCCTCCTTGAAGTCGCCCTCGCACTTGTCGTCGCAAAAGCCCACAAGCAGGTAATCGTCGCCAAAACGCTTCACAAGGGACGCCGACTTTGACTGGAGGACGGTGTAAATGCCGCCTATCTGCCGCCCCGCCTCGGAGGAAACTTCGATTACGGCGTCAACCATTTTCCATTCACCCGCCTTAAGGCAGGATGGTGTACTTGCTAAGGTATACCTGCGTCGAAAGGACTATCAGGAAAGGCATGATGACGACGGAGTTTATGAACATCGCGGCATATGTCGAATACGGCTGGGGCAGGATTGCGTAGAACACAAGCTCGTTTAGTGCAAGCATTGCAAAGCCGAGAACGAGCCACATGAGAAAGAGCGGGAACTTGCTGATTGAATAGCTCACAGACTTCTGTATGGCCCTCCAGGGCCTGTAATCGTCAATGACAAGCGCGGACGGCGTGTAGAAGAAGGGCAGCGCCGCCACAAGCGTCAGTATGGGGTAGAGCAGGGAGGAATACTGCATGCCAAAGAGCATGAGCTGGATTATGAAAAGGATAATCTGCAATGTCAGGAAAAGCCAGAACACGTTTATCGTGTACTTGCCTATGCCCGCTATCACCTCGCGCTTTATCAGCACCGAGGTGCGCATGGATTTTATCACCAGGTTGATATTGACCATGGCGAAGGAGATGAGGAAAAGGGAAACCAGGAAGGAGAACGCCATTATGCCCACGTCCCAGCTCGTGACGTCGGGTATGCTGCCCGTGCGCAGGAAAACCCCGCCAAGGGCGAGATAGACGGGCGTCTGGATGAAGAGGGGTATCAGGATGGCAAAGAGCAGGGGGATTGAGAAAAAGGAAATCAGGGTGATGTTCTTGAAGTAGGCGGAAACGGAGTATTTCAGGACCTTGAACATATGCATACACCTTTTGCAAGCGCTCTAGTTCTTCTTTCTTTTCCCTGTTTTTGAATCTTTCTTTGCGGGGTTCTGGCTTTTTGGCGCCTTCCCGGCCTTTTTCGCGGGGGGCGGTTTCGGCGCGTGCCTTGCCGCGAACGATTCGAGTGTCTTGGCCTGCGGGGGCGCTGGCTGTTTGGGGGCTTGAGAGCCGGGCTTAGCGTTCGCCAGCTGGTCTATGGATGGGAAAACCTCGAAGCCGCCGGAGGATATCCTGTAATTGTGCATTTCCCTGTCCGCCCCTATGACGCCGAGCACGAAGAGCTTGTCGCCCTCGAACTCGATTACCCCGTCCATCAGGTGGCGAACCATCGTGACGGTCTTCTCGTCGTGCATCCCCTCCTCGAGGACGAAAAAGACAGTGGCGCCGGAATTCCTGAACTTGCCGATTATGAACTGGAGGAACTTGAACACCGAGGACGCGGGCAGGGTCTCGAAAAGGGTCGAGAGCGAATGCACGCCCACCCGGAAGCTAAGCGGGCATTCCTTCTCGCACAACTCGTCCACAGCCCGGGAGATTTTAAGCGAAATCGAGCTTAGCGCAGTGGAGGAGTCGGCGTAGGAGACTATCTCGGTGTCCCGAAGCGACAGGTCGAACTGCTTTGAGTAGCAGTCTATGACGCGGACAAGCCCTTTTTTCTCGTATTCGCCGACGCTCTCGCCAGTCTTTTCCATCATGCGCTTCCAGTCGTCGTAGCCGAAGTCGGTGAGCAGGTAGAGGGCTGGTATGCCCTGTTTCATGCCGTTGTAGACAAGCTCCATCAGAAGCGGCCTCTTGCCGCACATGGGGGAGCCGTAAATGAGCAGGTTGGAGGGCGACTCAAGCCCGCCGCCAAGGACGATGTCCAGCCCTTTAACTCCGGTCTTGATTTTTGTGCCCTGCGCCATGAAAAACCCATTCGATTATTTTTTGATGCCCGCCACGGCTGGCATGGAACCTGTCCTTGCACGCCTTTATCGGGATATGAAGACTTGCACGCTCATATTTATAAAGATTTTTAAAAATATAGTCATAGATGGCAACGAAAAACAAAAAAGCCCAAAAAGAGCCCGCGGCAGTAGACCCCAACCGGGTGCCGACAGGCATACCCGGCCTTGACGACCTTATAACAGGCGGGATTGAAAAGGAGTCCAATGTCCTTGTCATGGGCGGGCCGGGCTCCGGCAAGACCACTTTTCTTGTCCAGTTCCTAGTCCAGGGCGCGCTCAAGTACAACGAGCCGGGGCTTTTTTTGACGTTTGAGGAGCAGAAGGAGACGCTTGTCAAGCACATGGGTAATTTCGGCTGGGACCTCAACGCGCTCGAAGACGAGGGCATGTTTACCGTCATAACCTACAAGCCGCACGAAGTGAAAAAGCTCCTTGACGAGGGCGGCGGCATGATTTGGGACTCCATACATTCCATCAAGGCCAAGAGGCTCGCCGTGGACTCGCTTTCTACCTACGCCATGCTCTTCGACACGAATTACCAGATGCGCGAGAGCCAGCTATTGCTTTTCGACCTGTTGAGAAAATGGAACATCACCACGCTTCTTTCAGGGGAGGCGCAGAACGCCTCATTGATCAGGAAATTCACGGGCATGGAATACCTCACTGACGGCGTGATACTCCTGCACCACCCGAGGCAGGGAAACGCAAGGGTCAGGGCGCTTGAGGTGCTCAAGCTAAGAGGCATTGGCCATTCCCAAAAAATCTGCCCGTTCGAGTTCATAGAGGGCAGGGGCATAGAGGTCTACCCGGACGAGGACGTTTTCTCGGAAATGTGATTCGGCATTCCCCACCCTATTTTTTCCTTCTGTTTTTCCTGGATTTTTTCTTCTTGACAGGGTACAAAGCATCAACGAGCCAGAGCAGAGCGGAAAAGCCAATAACCATAACCTGAAAGGCTATTATGATATAAAAGAGGAATACGACCAGATGAAAACTCGGGGCATTCCAGTCACTAAAATGCTCGCCATATTTCTGCGTAGTAGTAATAGAGAAAACAACGAACGCGAGAAGGAAAAAAAGCATTAGCAGAAATTGAACTTTGACCGCAGTGTATTCTATTTGCCGGATGTAGCCTGCAGACTGGAAAAGAAATCTAGACGAGAGTAACATGAAGAGAAGGAGAAAAAAACTCACATTGAACAAGTTAATCCCTAAATCAGAGCCAGAACCGGCCATCTGAAAGACAAGAGTGAAAATCAAGAGAAGTATGCTTATCAATACGAGTTGGGCATCCTGCCTGTCCTCTTTAGAGATGCCCCGCTTCAACTGGCCCGAAACAACCGTATTTGCTCCTTTTTTAAGATTCTCAAACACGTTATAACCCCAGATACGGCTCCTTCATCGCGTCACTGGCATAAACCTACAAGGTCCTTTGAATAGCCGTCAAAGCCCTGTACCTTGTCAAGGCCGTCAGACTCAATGTAACTGAAGGTTATCTCGCGCGAGCTTATGGAATAGGCAAGGCCGGGCGCGCAGGCGAGGTAACCGCCGTGCATCACTATCTGGGTTTTCTCGCCCGCGAAAAGGTCAATCGGCAGGGCGGGGCTTGTGGAATTGAAGCCCGCCACGCGCAGGCCGGTCAGTGTGAGCCTTTCAGGCTCCGAGTTCTGTATGACAAGGGATAGGGTGCCGTTGCCCGCGTTCTCGTGCGAGAGCACGTGGAAAGGCCTTGCGATGCCTCGCCAGTAGACGCTCGACTGCGTGATGCGCGCGCCCTGCTGGAGCGGAGGGAACAGGCTTAGCAGGACAAAGAAGACTAGGACTATCACAAAGCCGATCAATATCGCAAGCAGGAACTTGTCGAGTTGGAAAGCCATTTGCCAGGTCACCTGTGAAGCATAAAGGCGGCAGGGTTTTAATTTGCATTGGGTCGCAGGAGTGCGCCATGGCGATTCGCGCATGGGAAAAAGGAATGGAAAAAGGCGCGCGCAAAGCAGAGGCTAAGGGATGGTGAAAATAAAAAGAAAAAAAGTGGGGAAATGGGCTTAGCCGCACGTCCCTATGAGGTCCTTCACTGCAGCGTCGCCGCCCTGTTTCTGCCCTGCGATTGAGGCGGAGTCGTAGGTGAAGGAAATCGCATTGCCCGCAATGTCGTACCTTGTGGACCCGTTGCCGCAAACGCCCGTGTTGTTTATGACAAAGGCAGCCTTCTTCTCGCCGCCAAGGAACTCAATGCTCGAGTTTGTGGAGCCATTGCCGACCGTCATGCTGGTCAGTGTCAGCTTCTTGGAGTCCGCGTTCTGCAGCACTACTGTGAGTGCGCCATTGCTTGCCTTGTGCTCAACAATCCTGAACGGGTAGGCAGTTCCCTGCCAGTACGAGTCGGACTGCGCTTTCTGGGCGTCGGTTGAAAGGCCCGGGAAGAATCCGAGTAGCGCTATTGCCACGAGTGCGACAATGAGCACGACTGCCAGGATAACCAGGTATTCAGTCGAGCCTTGGCCTTTTCTTGTGTTCATTCAAATCCCTCTAAAATACTGTTTATGCGCACTTGCCTATGAGCGTCTTGGTGCCCTGTTCAAGCTTTGAGAGGCCCGAACCAGTTGTGTAGGAGATGTTCACCTGGTACTCATAAGTGTCGCCTGCCGTGCAGGAAGTGAGCCCGGTAAAGTTGCCTATTGTCTTTTGCTGGCCGCCCGCGAACGTTATTGTCGTGGAGTTGCCGATTGTGCCGTTGCCAACTGCCATCGCCGTGATTGTGAGGGCCTCTGATTCAGAGTTGAGCATCACGAGGCTAAGCGTTGTGCCGCTCTGGACGTGGTCCTTTATCTGGAATGGCCTTGCCTCTCCCCTCCAGTAGGAGTCAGACTGGGTGATTTTCGCGTCGCCTGCGAGCCCCGGGAAGAACCCAAGAAGCGCGATTGACACGAGCGCTATGATAAGCACTACTGCCAACAGAACTAGATATTCTGTGGCGCCTTGACCTTTTCTAAATTCCATGCGAGTATCGCCTCCGAAATGTAATGTCGTTCTCTTATTTCTGGATGCTGTATATAAATCTTTGCACAATCACCGAGGTAAAAACATGCAAAACTCCGTGAAAAACCACTTTAAAAAACAGGGAAAATAATACTGTTTAGATGGCATATCGCAGGCGCCGCGCCCAATCCGGCCTAAAATATGGAGCCGATGAATGATGAGACAAGTGCCCTTATGACAAGGTAGATAATCGACGTGGCTATGGCGAGGGGCAGGACATATTTTACGCCGTAGAGGAACTTGCCTTCGGATATCACACCTATGAGGAGGCTGACAAGCGTGCACGTGCCGAATATGATTACAAAGGCCATCTGGAAAACGAAGTTCGGCGAGAGCGTCAGCTTGGGGGCGGTCAGGGCCGTAGTGGCGCTCGTGATGGAGCCAGCGTCGAGGCTCGACTGGATTTTCGCGAAGGTG
Source organism: Candidatus Micrarchaeia archaeon (assembly GCA_041650395.1). GTDB lineage: Archaea > Micrarchaeota > Micrarchaeia > Anstonellales > VGKX01 > JAKALW01. Next base: position 121,218 of record JBAZLG010000002.1, read on the forward strand.
GTCAGGAACTGGCCCGATATGGCAAGCAGCAGGGGCAGGCCCACGATTACCACGAAGAACAGGAATATTGTGTAGGAGCGCGTGTTGAGGGCAAGCTCCTTTTTGAGCTGCTCCATCTCGCGCAACTCCTCCGCGGCCGATTCCAGAAGCTCCGCGAGCTTGCCGCCCGAGCGCAGCCCCTGCTCGAAGAACGTGATTGTCCTGCCGAGAAGCGGCGAGTCTATGCGCGCGGTGAGCTGGAGCAGGGAAGTCGAAAGCGACTCTGTTCCCAGGGACTTCGCAGCGACTATCTTGATTTCCTTCTCAAGGGGCCCGAATTCCGGGCGCGCGGCGAGCCTGAAGGCCGCGAACGGCGCCATGCCGGAGCGCAGGTTGGCGGCCACCATCATCAAAAAGTCCGGGAGCACCTCCTCGACCCTGCTCGTCCTGCCATGGACAAGGTAGTAAAGGTGCATGTATATCAGCACAATGGAGATTACAGCGAACAGGCCGGCAAAAAGCAGGCCCACGCCGGTTATGAACACGATTTCGGAGCCTGAAAGGCCGACGAGGTCGAACGAATATACCCCCAGGTGCGGCAGTATGCTGAACGGCACGAGGAAGCCGACAACGGAGAAAAGCGCCACCACGAGGACCATCGAGCCTATCCAGACCTCCGGCTCGGCCTCTATGCCTGCATGCGCCAGCCTGCGCTCTATTATGCCGGCGCTCTGGTTGTCAAGGACCTTCGAGAACCTCTTGTAAAGTACGTATTTCAAAGATATTACCTTCCTATATTATGTTGGGCCTCTGCATTTTTATGAACCCTATCAAAAGCACCTGCATGAAAAACGATGCCAGGATTACGCCAGCGAACACGAGCTCGTTTATGCCGAGTATGCCGAACACGGAAAAAATGACAAGCACAGTGATGCCCACAGTGGGGACCACGGCCGCAAGAAGCAGGTAGATGAGCACGAGGAAGTTCAGCTCCGAGTTGTATTTCTTTATCAGCCCGAACTGGTAATTGACAAGCATCGTCACCATGGACTTGAGCGCGGAGGAAAGGTTGGCCCCTGCCCGGATGGTGGTCACAAGCTGCCAGACAGTCTTTTTCAGGTATTGCGAGCGCGTGCGCACAGCCATGTCCTCCAGAGAATCCACGGTCGACCTGCCAAGGGATATGTCCTTGTATGCCTTCTCGAACTCCGCGGATACGTAGCCATAGCCCGCGCCGCCCACATTGCCCATAGCGCCGTAAAGAGATATGCCGGACTTGACCTGCACGAGTATGTCCCTTACCGCGTAGACAAGGTCGCGGTCAATCTGGGATTCCACCTTCTGCGCCACTATGCGCGGGTAGGAGGCGAGAAGCACGAACACAAGGATGAAGACGAAGAAAAAGCCCAAAAACGGGGCCAAAAGCGCCTGCGTCTCGGTTATTGTAGTCGAGAACGACACTAGAACGCGCATGAGCACGCCGAAAAAGGCGGCATACGCAACGGACGAGATGAATGCGGAAATCAGGAACTGGTCAGAGGAATAGGTCTTTATGCCCGCGTCGCGCAGGTCGTATTCCACGAACGGCAGTATGCCCTTGAGCCTGTAGCCTATGGGCTTGAGGAACGAGAGCCTCTTTTTCACGTATTCCGGGTTTACGAGAATGAACGGGATTGTTTCCTGAGCCATTGGCATCCTACCTTCTTGCCGGCATCGCCCCGGCAGGCGGCCCCTATTCCTTGGGGATTACGGAATCCGGCTTTTTCTTCTTCTGCGCCGCCTCGATTATCTCGTCGGGGTTGAGGTAATATGCGTTGAACACGGCCCCCACCTGGTTGATGTCGGACAGGTTGTTGGCCTTCATCCAGTCGAGCACTCCGGCGCGCGACTTTATCTCCTCGTCTATCTCGCGCTCCGTCATGCCCGTGTGCAGGTTGAGCTCGTTGTAGAACTTGGTCGGCGGGGCTATCTTGTCAAACGTGTCCGAGCGGGGCCTCCACCTGTATATGATGTTGGGGGTCAGCTCGTTGGACTGCGAGCCGGAAACGACCTCGGAAATCTCAAGTGTGCGCCTTAGGTTCTTCCTCCTGTCCCTGTACTGGACTATGAGCAGGTGCAGCGAGGAAAGTTCAGACGGCGGGATAGCCATTGGCGGCTGGGTGAGCCTGCGCAGCACCTGCGCGGACGTGTCGGCGTGCATCGTCGAATACGTGGAATGGCCCGTATGCATGGCCTCGAAAAGCACTTCCGCCTCCGGGGCGCGCCTCATCTCGCCCAGGATGATGCGGTCAGGCCTCATCCTCAACGACGTCACGAGAAGGTCGAGCATAGTGACCTCGCCAAGGCCCTCGGCATTGGGGTTCCTGGTGATTAGGGGCACCCAGTTCCACTGGTGCTCCGGAAGCATGATTTCCCTCGTGTCCTCGATTGTGACAATCCTCTGGTTTGGCGGGAAGAACGCGCACAGGGCGTTGAGGGCGCTCGTCTTGCCCGATGCCGTGCCGCCTGCGACTATGACGTTCAGTTCATAATGGAATGCAATCCAGAGCGTGGCGGCCATCTCGGACGTCATCGTGTTGGACTTGTCCGAAAGCAGGCTGATGATTGTCCACGGGTTCCTCGCAAACCGCCTGATGGTTATGGTGTTGCCGTGCGATGAAATAGGCGAGAGCGTGGCGCATACCCTGTCGCCCGACTCGAGCCGGGCGTCCATGATAGGGTTGAGTATGGCAATCTGCCTGCCGACCTTCCTGCCTATCTGGGACGCGAAGTTGAGGATTTCCTCCTCGTTTGGCAGGTAGAGGTTAGTGCGCAGCCACCCGAACTTCCTGTGATAGACCGAGATGGGGGTGGAAGAATTGTTGATGGCTATTTCCTCGAGCCAGTCGTCGTGCGTCAGCACGTCTATCTCGCCAAGCCCGAACATCCTGTGCAGCAGCAGGCCAGCGAACAGGTTGGTGCTCTTCTCGTCGAACTGGAAATTCCCAAGGTACTGCTGCGTGCTCTTGAAAAACTGGTTTTTCATCTGCGTAGTCTTCTCGATATCGGAATACTCTACGGAAATCGCGGGCATCTTGTTTGAAAGCTCGTCCCTAATCTGGTCCAAGAACGCGCGGGTGGGGAAGCTTAGGCCCTCGAACTCCACCATGTAATACGACGAGTCGTTGAGCCGCGCCACGCGTATGTTGGCGGGCACGTAGTCAGCCTCGATGGAGTACGAGTCCAGCATGGCCGACTTTGAAATCTGGGGCTCCGCGGGCGGCTCCTTGTAGCTGACCTGCCTGGGGGTGACATAGGGCTTCTGGAGTATGTTGAGGGGGTAATGGACCTCCACAAGCCGCGCCTTCTCCATCAGGGAGGCGAGATATTCGGCGGATGTAGAAGAGATGTTGAGCGTGTGGGCGAGGAAAGGTATGCTCGGGCGCTTCCTTGCGCGCACAATGTCCATGAATGAGTCGACGGTCGTATGCAACATGTTTCTCACTTTGTTTGTATTACTTATTAATATTTGCGAAGGATGCGGCCCCTAGCCGTAGCCCCCCGCAGTCGAATTCCTGGACGCGCCGAAAAGCGTGAAGTTGAGGGCCAGCGCAGGGACAGGGGCGAATGGGCTTTTCCTGTATGCCGAATAGAGCCCGCCAGCGTCGGATATGCCCGTGCGCACCAGGTAAGAGCAGCCCGGCGCGTTGGTGAAAGTCACGCGCACCCCGTTCGAGCCGCCCCAGGCGCTCGAGAACTCCACGTCCACCGTCCCGCCGCTGGAGAGCAAAAACGACGCGTACGGGGCAGACGCGTACGAGGATACAGCCTGCTGGTAGGCAGTGGAGCCTCCCGCGGAGATTGTGGCATTGAAAGCCACGCAGGACAGGCCGCAGGAGCTGTTGGAGAGGTAATGGGTTTGGGAAGAGAGGCCCTGCGGGCAGTCCACCCGCACAGACTGGGAATACGCCTGGATTGCAGGCGGGAAAACGAAATAATGCCTTTCAACGCCGGGCAGGGACTGGTTGGAGTAATAGCGTATCCCGTTTCCAAGGTAGTTTGTCGGGACGCTCATGTTGTCCATGCAGAAATACGCCATGCCCGGGCCGAATTGCGCAGCGTTGTAGCCGAGGGACGACTCCGCGTGCGTGAGGTTTGAAAACCTGCCCGTGAAATAGGCGGAATAGTTGGCATACGCCGCAGCCTGCGAGAGGTTGGCGGATGCGGCCTGCGAGAATCCGCCGGAGCAGTTGAGCGTGAAATTGCCCGATGCCGCGTGTGAGAAGAATTCCGTGGAATTGCCGTGGTTGTACGCCCACGTGGTGCCGTTGGGCTGGATTGACAGGTAGCTGGGGTTGAGAGACATCGCGCGCAGGTTCGACGCCATGTCGTCATAGGCGAAGGAGACTGTTTCCGCGGGGTATATGGAGCGCATTGAAAGCGAGCGGGCGTTGGAGTCCAGTGAAAACTGGTATGCCAGCATGACAAGCGACGACACGAGAAGTATCGTGGAAAGCGTGAATATGAATCCCCTGCTTATTCCATGCCCCATGCTCTCACTCGTGCACCGAATCGCGGTACCACATTGTCAGCGCCGCTATGCCGTAGGAATAGGACGCGGAGGACGTAGTGGTCCTGTTTATGTCAGTATGGGTTATGTTGTAATAATAGGTCGTGTTGTAGGTGACGTTCGTCAGCACCAGGACACGCCTCGAGACCGCGTAGTCCCCGCCGGTCAGGGCGCAGCCGGACTTGTAGACGGGGCTGAACAATGAAGAGGAGTTGTCAAGCTCGAATTCGAATTTGGCGCAATACCTGGAGGGTATCAGGCCGAGCGCTGATTCGACACGGGGCTGGGACACGCGGCTTGACACGGTGGTGATGTTGGTCACCCGGGTGTAATTGCCAGGGAGCGTGTTGTATGTTATGATGGTTGAAACCTGCGAATATAGAAGCGTGCCAAGCTTGTCGTGCACGGAAAGGAAGTCCATGGAGTATTTCGACAGCCTGATGCCTGAAAACGTGTCGGCCTGGGCAAGCTGGATATAATAGTATATGATATAGCCTGCGAGGAAGAGAACTGACAGGGCGAATACGGCCTCGAATGTGAGGATAAAGCCTGGCCTCCTGCCCGCGCCCGCGGGATGTGAGCATTTTTGCGCCTTTGCCATGATTACGCCTTCAGTATTTCTCCTGCCACGCCTCCACTATCAGGGTGGATGGGGTGTTGTTGTATGCCACCGGCCTTTCAACCACGTAGGCAATCACAGTGCTGTTGTTGAAGTGCAGCGGGACGCCTTCGCCAAAGGAATATGCGGTGCCATTGCCCTGCTCAATGCCTATGTGGAACCCCATGCCGCCCACGCCGAGTATTTCCTTGACGCGCTCGTACTGCGAATTGTTCGGCGGCGTTGGGCTATTGTACGCCTGCAGCGCGTCAAGCTTCTGCTGGCTTATGACGTTCCTCTCGCTTGCAAGCCCTATGGATACGGTGGAATTCAATGGGTAATATTCCCAGTCGGGGGGATTGCCCTGCGACTGGACAAGGCTGTCGGACGCGAAGAGGGCCGCCTGCTCCACGGAATTGACCTGGCGCGCCGAGCCTATCTGCTCGTTTGCCAGGTTCCAGATGTAAAACGACACGAGCACTATAGCCATGAAGACCGAAAGTGCGATGACCAGGTCGTTGGAGAGTATCTGCCCCCTGTGGCATCCGCGTTTGTCATTGGACATTTTCAAGCCTCACAGTGCCGTTTAGCATGTATATCCTGACATAGGAATTGAGCGTGAAATTGGCCGGTACGGCTTGCGTCATGTTGGTCACGGCAGAAAAGGAATAGCGCGTGTAATTTGTGGTCACAACCACCGAATGGTCCTCAAACGTCACGGTGGCGTTTTCAGGGCCAGGCACAAAGGCGGTTATGGAGGAACCCTCGCCCGAATCTGCCACGTGCGACACGGCGGCTGCAAGAAGCTTCGCCGCGCGCTCCGACTCGCTCGTGCGCTTCGCGCCTGCGGCCCAGTCGTAATATATGAAACTTATGGAGAGGGCGGCAAGCAGGACTATGAAAAGGAACGAGACTATCATCACGAATTCCACCGTGACCTGGCCGGGGCGCCCGGCGGGGGCGGTCTTGCGCGGGAAGAGGGGAGTTTCCATGTGCATTGCCTAGTTTACGTTGAACGAGCTTTGGGCTATGGCCCCGCACGTCACGGCCTTGGCCTTCCACAGGCCCAAGGGGTCGGTTTCCGATATGTTGTACGACCCATAATAAATGCCTGTGCCGTGGTTGCCGTAAGGGAACGTCTCAAACCCCGCCTGCAGGCTGAACGGGTCGAGTGTCGAGATGTTCAGCACAGTGTCTACAGGCGCGAGCAGGGGCGTCACAGTGGTCGCCTTGTAAAACACCGTGGCGCAGGAGTAGTAGGACGGCTTGGACGTGGAGACGAATAGGACCGCCGATATCCTGGCCGAACCCGTGGCATTGACGGTGGTCGTGCCATACGCGCAGCTGACGTTATAGGAGTAAATGCCTGTAAGCCCGTACGACCTGTTGGCCGTGTATAGCCCCAGCGAGCTGTTGAAGTACATTGGCGACGTGGAATTGTCATGGTATGTGATGTTGCACGAGGCCCCGGAAACCGTGGAATTGTTTGAAACGAGCGTGGCATTGGCGTAGAATACGGCCTGTTGCCCCTCGTACACAGTGTTGTTCCCGCCCTGCGGGTCGGTGCTTGTGAAGGTAGCAAGGTTCATGGGGTTTGGCATGTTGACTGTGAAAGGCGTCGAGTTTATGGGCGCAGAAACCGCCATGCCGTCCGTTGCCCAGACCTCAAGGGTCCAGTTCTCGCCCTGGCTTATGTTGGGTTGCACTGCCACGTTCATCTGCACGCCCTGCGGGAAATTATAAGGGGTCGAGGCGCCGCTGGAATACTCCACATCGTTCCTGTACCACCTGTAGGAATAGTTGAGCGCGTTGCCGTCGGGGTCTATGAAGGTGGCATAGCCCAAAAGCGCCGTGCCATTCAGGGTAATGTTGGGCCTTAGCGGGAAATAATTGAAATGGGCAAGAGTGTAGTTGTAGTGCTCCTGCGCCGTGGTCAGGTTCATGGAACTCGAATAGACCGCCACCTCGTCGACCTGGCCGTCTATGCCAAGCATCTGGTAGAGGCTGTTGTAGCTCTGGTTAATCTGCGCGCCGATTATGAGGGCGCCGCCGGAGTCCCTGACAAGCCCCGGCTTTGAGGACATCAGGTAGAGGGCGCCGTTGAGTATCACCCATGAATTCGTAGTGTTCCATGAAAGCACGTAATGGTTCCACGAGCCGTAAGGCACTGTGCCCGGACCGGTATTGGCGTACTGGTTATTTGAAGTGTCGTAGAATATCACGTAGAGGGTGTTTGCCCCGTTGAACTGCAATGACACGTCCTCATCTGAAAATGACGAGAGCTGGCCCTTGTGCATCAGCCCTTCCCAGCCGATTGCAGACCTGCGGTTCACCAAAAGCTCGTAAGTCCCGGATGAGGGGAGGTAAAGGCTCGGGCTTGCAGGAGCCACTATCCTGTCCGCGCGCGTGTAATAGTCGAAAGCCCCAGACACCTGCCCGCATGCCAGGGCGGCGCCATACGCCACCGCGTTGTTGCTTCCATAGGCATCAGAAGTGTTCTTGTCAAGTGGCCAGTAGGACACCAGGCCTGCCGGATAGTCGCTTTTAGGGCGCGGCGGGGAATTGCACTGGACGGGCGCGACGTTTAACGACGAATTGGCAAAAGCGCTTTGCGAATAATAAGAGCAAGTGACATTATACGCGTACGTGCCAGGAAGCGAGTATGACCTGCTCGCGTAGTAAAGCCCGCTGGAGGCGTTGTACGCCATTGCCGCGCCCGTGTTGTCGTCATAGCTGATATTGCACGAGCCCGCGGCTATTGCCCCTAGCTGTGACGTGAAATTGGCAAAGAAATAGGACGTGTTGCCCGGCGCTATCTGCTGGCTGCCGCCCTGGGGCTTCGTGCTGTCCCATATTGCGAGGTTGAGCACGAGTGCGGCTATGTTAATGCTGCCGGCGGCCGACTTGGAGGTTGAAGAGAAGGCGCACGACACGTTGTACGCGAAAGCCCCGGCTGCTGCATAGATCCTGTTGGACTGGAAAAGCTTTGACGTGGCATTGTAGGACATGGCGGACACGGAGCTGTCATGGTATGTTATGTTGCACGCCCCGAGAGAGACTGGCGTGCCGTTCTGGAACGTGTAGTTCGCAAAGAAATATGCCATGTTGCCCGGGTATATGGTCTGCCCGCCGCCCTGCGTGTCATTGGAGTCCCATGCCGCAAGCGAGGTGTTGATTGCAGCAGTGACGTTTATGCGCCTTGAATTCGAGCGCAGGTTGAGGCCGCCGGAGGCGCAGGCGTTGGCGGAGCAGTTGTAGGACTGGTTGTACGTCGACGCGAGCGTGCACGCCACGTAATTGTTCACGCTCGGGCTCGAGCCTATTGCGATGAAATCGTATGAGGTGTCGGAGGAGAGATTTGCAGAAGCCGCCGGATTGGCAGTTGCCGTGGTGACGTTTTGCCCGCTTGCCGCCATTGTGAAGTAAGTAGCGCCATTGTAGCTTTCTACAAGCGTTGCAACCGCGTCAGCAGCCTGCTGGCCGGATGCCATGCCCCCGACCAGGCACGTGGCTGTTGAGTTCTGGCCCTGGATAATGGAAATGTCCGAGGCGGGGGATGTGAGGCTTATGTTTATCGCGCCAAGCCTCGCGGCATCCGCTGTCAATGTGCTCGTATAAGTGTTGCTGTTGAACCTGTGCCTGTAATTCCTGGAAGACGTAAAGCTATTGTAGACATTTATATAGACCTTGAGCTTGTAGCCTGCCGGCACGAACACAGGCGAGGACGGGGTGCAGGGTATTGACAGGGAGTTGTAGCTGTTGACGCTGTTGGATGGTATTATAACTCCGGACGCGCCAGTGGGCGACTGGCATATGGTGGTCTCCGTGCCAGTGCCGCTTACCATCACAACCTCGATGTTAAGGTAGCCTGTGTAAGAGTCGCTGCTTGAGAAATACCCGTCGAACTGGAAATCGTCTATTAGCATGCCGCCCTCGCATGCTGTCCCTCCAAGCTGGCACTGGTCCAGCATTCCCGTGTGCGAGGCTGCGTTAAAACAATTCACAGTTGAATGGCTGCCCACACTGCAACTGCCTGTGGTGCGCGTCGGGCCAGGCGTATATGAAGTGTCCATGTAATTGTTGGCCACTATGCTAGTGTCAGCGCCGTTCTCGTAAAACACGATGGAGGAATACGACAGTGGAGCGGCAAATGAGTTGGAGAAAAGGACGAGGATTAGCATGAGCAATGCCGCAATGGCTACAGTGTTCCAGCGCGCGTTTTCCCCTGATGCCATCAGTTCACCGTCAAGCCGTTTGCCTTGAAATTGCCGCAGGTGGCAGCCCTTATTGACCACGCGCCTGTCGGGTCGCCCGAGGATATGTTATACTGGCCCACGTAGAAGCCCGCGCCCATGTTGCCGCTTGAGAACATGTTGAAATATTTCTGGGACAGGAACGGGTCGAAGATTGAAACATTGGTGGCAACGTCCACCGGCAGGTCGTTGATGTCGGTGGTCGTGGCCCTGTAGAAAATAGTGGCGCAGGAGTTGTAGGACGCCTTGTCGGTGGAAACGTAAAGCTTGGGGACTGTTATGAAAAGCGGCGTGGAATTTATGGGCGCGGACCACAACTGCCCGTCCGTGGCCCAGACCTCGAATGTCCAGTTCCCAGTGCTCTCGTTGGGATATGCGGAGAGCAGTTCCCATGAGCCGGACGGGTTGTTTATTGAAGTGGAGTTGCCCGTATTGACCTTCACGCCGTCAAGATACCAGCTGTATGAATAGTTCAGCACCGAGCCTTCGGGGTCAATGAATGCCGCCGAGCCCAGCAAGGCGGTGCCGTTGAAGGTTATGTTCGGCCGCGTGGCGAAATAGGAGAAATTGCTTTGCGTGAAGTTGTAGAACTGCGATATTTCCGAAGAGGTGAGGGCGCGGGTGAAAATGGCTACCTCGTCTATTGTGCCGTTGAAATAGTGCGCCCACGGCTCGTGGTAGCCGATGCGGGTCCCCGACAGGCCGGTGAGAGGCGAAGCTGCGCTGCCTATGGCGCCGGTGGGGCCGGAGGAGAGCAGGCCGTCAACGTATATGCCAAGGTTGGCTGCCGACAGGCTCTGCCCTGAAGTGGAATTGAACACTCCGAAAAGCGAGTGCCACGTGTTGTCCGCAATGCTTGCGAGGCCGTTCTGGCCTATCCATATTCCGTTGGAATCTATGCCAAACGAGGGGACGCCTGCCGACGAGCTCGGGCAGTAGGTGCCATAGCCTACGCCGCAGGCTGGCCCTATTGTGAGCGTCAGGCTAAGCCCCGGCCCGCTGCCCCTGTCGTTCACCACGACGCCCTGCGCTGACGGCGTCTTTACAAGAGCTGCTATCGAATACTGCGACACCGCGTTTTGCAAAAGGGAAGTGTTGATGAAGTTGGCCGATGACGAGCTGAACGAATACCCGCCGCCCACCTTGGTGCAGCCGAGAGCCGGGCTGTCAATGACAGTGCCGTCATACCCGCCATAAGTGGAATTCGCCGACAGGTCGAGGTTCCAATACGACACCAGCCCGGAAGGATAGGTGTCTATAGGCCTGGGGGGCATGTTTGGGCAGCCGTAATACGAGATTGTGATGGAGCCGGGGAAAGAGACCACATTGGCCCCGAACGAGCATGTGACATTGTAGGTGTAATTGCCTGCCAAAGAGTAGGGCCTGCTGGACTGGTAAAGCCTTGAAGTGGCATTGTACGACATTGCGGCAGTGGTGTTGTCATGGTAGGTTATGTTGCACGAGCCGCCTGGAACCGCCGTGCCGTTCGGATAGGTGAAATTTGAATAGAAAAGGGCAGTGCCGCCGGGGTATATCGTCTGCCCGCCGCCCTGCGGGTCATTGGAGTCCCATGCCGCAAGGCCAAAGCCGAAAACCGGCACAGTGCCTGCCACTGTGCGGGTTGTTAGACCGTAGGTGCAGGTGATGTTGTAGGAATAATTGCCCGAATACGAATACGACCTGTTGGACTGGAAGAGCTTTGACGTGGAATTGTAAGACATTATGGCTGTGCTGTTGTCATGGTATTTGATTGTGCAGTTGGCCCCTGACAGCGCTGTGCCGTTGGGGGGCATTGTGGCATTGGCGTAGAAAATCACCTGCGTGTCCGGGGACGCGGTAATGTTGCCGCCCTGCGGGTCGGAGCTTGTGAAGCCTGAAAGGTTGAAAGCAGGGACTGTTATCACAAGCGAGGTGGAGTTTATCTTGGCGGATGACGCCATGCCGTCCGTGCCCCAGACCTCGATTGTCCAGTTGCCCGTTGATATGTTGAGGTAATCAGTCATGTTCACCCACGCGCCCGGGAGGTTGTTGACTGAAGTCGAGTTGCCAGTGAACACCCGCGTGCCGTTGAGATAGAGGCTGTACGAGTAGTTTATCCTGTTCCCGTCCGGGTCCGTGAATGCCGCGGAGCCCAAAAGCGACGTGCCCGTGAAAGTGAGGGTGGGCCTGGTGGCGAAATACGTGAAGCCGCTTTGGGCGAACTGGCAGAACTGCAATGCCTCCGCCGCGGTTATGGCCCTGCTCATCAATACGACCTCGTCTATCGTGCCATTGAACCAGGGCTTGGGGTTATACGCAGTGTTGCCCGTCCTCGTCCCGCCGATGCGAAGGTTTGGCGGCTGGGTCAGGTTGGCTGTGGAAAGGCCTGTCCTGCTCGCGTCAAACGCGCCGTCCGTATAGAGAACCATAGTGCCAGTGCTTCGCACCCTCGTGCCGGCAAAGCAGTGGTAAACATTGTTGTTGACAGTTACCGTGCCCGCGACTGTCTGCCCGTCGTTGGTGCCCCACGCGTAATGGCTGCCCTGCAATACGGCGCCGAAGTCCGCCGTTCCGCCATTGAATTCGCCGTCGACAATGCCCGTGTCCTGCCAATAGTCAGTGCCAGTGCCGCCCGTCATTGAAGTTTTTGTCAGGTAAAGTATGCTCATGTCGTCCTGGATTGTGCGCGTGATGTCGAAGGACTGGTTGGCGCCGTTGAATTGGTACGCGCCGCCCACCTGGCCGCAGACAGAGGAGGGCGCGGTGGCGTTTGGCACTGCGGTGTTGGCGCCGTAAGTGATGCTGTAGTTCTTGTCGAAGTTCCAGTAATTGACAAGCCCCGACGGGTAGGTGTCGATGGGCCTTGGCGGCGAATTGGCGCACTGCGCGAAAATCCCGCCGGCAAGGAAAAGCAAAAGCATTGCCGCCGCTGCCAAAGCCAGCTTTGAGCCTGGCGCAGCGCGGTTCTGTTTTTCCCAAAGACTCATTCAAGAGCACCAGACAAGGTTGAAGAGGTAGGAGCCGGGCGTGGATATGCCGTTTGAGACAGTGACATTGTAGACGCCTGTCGGCAGGCCGCCAGAATAGAACGAATCCGTGTAATTCCCTCCCGCGCCCGCCACCACGTTTTTCGGGTAGCCCGATATGCTTGCGCCCGGGCCTGCGGAATTGAGGAAAACGTTGATTGAGACATTGCCGCCTGCGGTGGCATTGCCGCCCGATATCACCACTGTCTCGCCCTTGTTGAACACGGAGGTCTGCTGCGTGCGCGCGGAGTTGTTGTACGTGTTTATGTCAAGGGATACTGCGGTGCAGTTGGCAGTCAGGTTGCTTGAATTGGATGTCCCGATGATGTGGACAATGACAGGTATCTGGAGAGTGTAGTTTGAAGAGGACGAGTTCGCCGCCAGGCTGAAGGTGCCGAAATAGTCGCCCGAAGATGTGGAATCCGCAGTGAAGCTGAAGGTGATTAGCTGGCTTGACGTGTTCGCAAGCGCGAAATTGGAGTTTGGCAGGTAGGAAGAGGAGACTGCGGGCGAATTCGGCCATGAATATGACGGCGCCACGTCCACTGTTTCGGTGGTGAGGCTGTAAACAGTCAGGTTGGCGGAAGAGGACGACGAAGCGGGCATGTAAATCTCGATCTTGTCCGGAGTGGCCGCTATCATGCCCTGCCCGATAAGCACGAAATCGCCGAATGATTCCACCCAAACCCAATACCCGCCGCTTGAGGTGGGCATCGAGCCCTTGAGAGTTGCTATCGACGTCCCGACAACGTCGGTAGAATACACCCGCAGGTTGATTTCATTACCAGTGACATTGGTGTCATTGGCATAGGCAGCCGGTTTGCCGATAAATGTGCTTGCCGGGTCGACGTTCGGGGGTATGCGTATGAATACCTGTTTTTTCGCGCCCAAGCCCTGGCTATAGACCCAGTCGGCAGTGGAGGCGAGGTCCTTGACAGCCCTGTAGGCGTCGTTGAAGTCGCGCTGCTGCTGGACGGAGATTAGGTAATTGTTCGCGAAATAGAGGAAAGCCGTGAGGACCACGAGCGCCCCCGCAAGTATTACAATGGTTTCAACGCTGTTCTGGCCGCGCCTGCCAAAGTCATTTGCCACGAAGATAACAAGGAAGAAGGCATAATATAAACCTAATCCTTATTTTATAAAATAAGAGGAGGGAAAACGCCGGATAGCCGGCCTGCCGCGCTGCCCGCGGGCAGCCCTTGCACGGCCCGCCGCGGCCGGATGAATGGCGAAGCCCCGCGGTTTCGCCGAACCTACACCTGCGTGCTTGTGAAAGTCAATGTCGCCGTGCTTGTCTGGGGCGGGCTGTCGGAATCTATTTTTACAAGCACATAAGCCCAGATGGTATCCTGCGAGTCCGCGTATGCGAGGCTTGGGCATATCGTGATGTCCGAGGCTGACAGGGACTGCATGCTCTCGTTGAGCACGGGGCACGCCCCGGTTTCATTCACTCCGCCAAACATCCGGAAAAGGGGGCTTGAGCCGCCTATGAAGGATGCCGCGTTCTTGTCCGAAGCCACAGTGATTGAGACATTGACATTGCCCTGGTTTTCAACTAGGAAGCCGGTGTCCCCGCCTGTCACATTTGAAGATTCGTTTGACATGAGCGTTATCGAGCCTGCCGCGGGCGGAGTCACAGGGATGAATGAGAACGCGCTGTTGTTCGACGAAGACGACGTGTAGACGGCTATCTGGTTGGTTGATGTGATGTTTATCCCAAGCGTGCCGGTCGAATTGGACGGCCCGCTGCCTGCGCCGCTGTAATTCCCGGAACCATTCACTCCGTAGTCGGAGAACCCGCTGACATTGAACGTGAGAATCCGCGTGCTTGAATTCCACGACACGCCCGTGCATCTGGGAGCAGAACAGACAGTGCCGTTCTGCACTATTGTTGCAAGGCTTGACGCAAAGGCTTCGTAATAATAGATAGTTGGGGCGCCAGTGCCCGAATACACGCCTGTCAGGTTCATTGTCAGGGTTGCGGTGGAATTGAAACTAGAATGCAGGGCCGAAGAGTTTACAGAAATGAAGCCAGAGCCTATTATGACTGATGAATCATAGTCTTGCCCCAGCGCGTTGACCGAATATCCAGACGGGAACTTTATCCTGCCCTTGCCTGGGGAGTCAAGCGTCAGGTTTGGCACGCTTGACAAGTTGGCTATCGCGGAAAAGTTGGTGGAAATGCCGGAAAAGTTGGACGAAGACGGGATTATGGCAGGGTTGGTAGCAGGGGCGCCCACCGCAACGGAAGGCTCCGGGCTCACCTGCTTCCTTACGACGATTTTGTCGATTTTCAGGTAGCCATAGGCGGGATTGGGGTTCCATTCATATGCGCGAAGCCAAAGCCTCAGCGTGGAAGATACCGGCGTGTTTTGGAAGCTGAACTGCGTGGGGCGCCACTTGACACCGCTGGCAGTCGTGTTCAGGATTATCGACATGTCGAATGCAGAGCCCGAATTCGCCCAATACTGCGCGCCGCCATTGACCACGCCGCAGGGGAGGCTGTTGACCATTCCTGTTGTCCCTCCGGGCCCTGAGAACAATTCCGCGTTAGTGCCGAAATTTGCGCAGTCTACTTCGCCGACAGAGTAATAAGCGCCCGTGAACCCCGTAGACGAAGATGCGCCTGCGCCTCCGCCAAACGTGCCGGAATAGAAAGTGGCATTGTAGGCGTAGGGCGAGGAGAATGTGATGTTTGACGAGTATGCCCTGATGCTGGTATTGTCCGCGCCGGATGTCTTGTTGCACATCAATGTGAGATAGCCGCCGGAAACCGTGTCAGAGCATATTGCCGGCCCTGAATTGGTGGACAAATACCACTTGGAAAGGTTGATAGAGGACCCTGGGAAATCGTCGTAGAAGTCAAAGACCGACTCCGGCTGCCCTGCGGCCAGGGCGGAACCCGAGCCGTAATATGCCAGAAGATAATCAGAGGAGCCTGCTATGCGCGGGACCTTCACCCAGACAACCCCCGAGGCGGTTGCATAGTTCCACGACTCGCGCCAGAAAGGCGCAGAGACAGTGTCATTGAGGGTGGAGTTGAAATAGTAAATCCTAAGGTCCGAGCCATTGGAATATGACAGGTTCAGGGAAAGCGGTACCCTGACCTGGTAGTTGGAAAGGTTTCCGGCAGAAGAGGACAGATTGATCCTAAACACCAGCATAGAAGTGTCGTTGGCGGAAAAAGAAAGCGGGGCTAAAAGCACGACTAGCCCAAACAGGAGTATAATATATCTTGGCACCACGGGAAGCTTTACCCAGTTTCAAAATAAAAACTTATTCATTGCCCGAAGATTTGGGCACAGGGCTCGACTCTATTTCCTGCTTTATCCTTATCCACGTCTTCCTCGGCACGTCCTCCTCGATCATGGCATTGGCGCCAATCCAGCAGCCGTCGCCGACTGTCTTGCCGGGCATTATGGAGGCGAGTATGCCGAACTTGCAGTTGTCCCCGACTATGGCGCCAAGCTTGTTGCGCTTGGTGTCTATTACGACCTCATTGACCTTTGACCTGATTATGCCCGCGTCGAACCTATAATTTGCAATCTGGGTGGCTGCGCCGAAATTGCAGTCCTCCCCGATTATGGAATCCCCGATGTAGGAGAGGTGCTTGGCATTCACATTGTCGAATATTATGGAATTCTTGACAGTGGTGGAATCCCCTATTGAGCAGTTGTCGCCTATTGACGTAGTGCCCCTGACATACGCGTGCGGGCCGATGACGCTGTTCTCGCCCACATAGACCGTGCCTTCGATGTAGCTGTTTATGACCTTGGAGTTCCTGCCCAGTATCAGCTTGCCCTTGACTGTGGAATTCTCCACGCTGCCCTCGTTTTTGGCAGGCATCTTGGAGAGCAGGAACTCGTTGGCATTGAAAAGCTGCCATGGCATGCCCATGTCAAGCCAATACTCGGATATGACGCAGGCGCGCGTCCTGTTCTCGCGCAGCAGGTCTGTCACCTCGTACTCGCCGCGCTTCGACTCCTTCACCTTGGACGCCAGGTCAAGAACCCCCTCGCCAAAAACATAGAGCGAGCAGTTGACAAGGTTCGATTTTGGGGCCTTGGGCTTTTCCTCAAACCCGGAGATGTAATTGCCCGAAACAAGCGCTATGCCGAACTCCTGCGGGTTCTCGACTGATTTGAGGGCGGCGACTATTTTCGCGCCGCCTGGGGATTTAGACTCCTCGTCAAATGCCTTTGACAGCCGCTGGTATACGCTCGCCTCAGTTATGATGTCGCCTGCGACTGCGAAGACAGGCCCCGACACGTGGCCCTTGGCGCAGGCAAACCCCGCGGCAGTGCCGTATTTCTGCCCCTGCTCGACAAAGGTTATCCTGACGCCCTCAGGCGGGCTCCTTGAAAAGTATTCCTCGATTTTCCCCTTCTCGTACTTGACTACAATGACGCACTCCTTCACCCCCGCAAGGGCGAGTGAGTCGACCACGTGGCGCAATATCGGCTTGCCTGCTATGTTGATCATGCACTTCGGCCGGGTGTATGTAAGCGGGCGAAGCCTTTTGCCTTCGCCTGCCGCAAGAATGACTGCTTGTTTTATTGCCATGGATACCACATCTTGGATTCAGGTTGCCCCGCCAGCCTCTGCCAAGCCGACGGCAGTGGCCATGATTTTTTCCAGCCGGTTTTTCATTTCGCCAAGCCTTTTTCCGCTCTTGCACTCCAAAGTCAGCCTGATTGCAGGCTCGGTGCCGGACGGGCGGATGAGGAACCAGCCGTCCTCAAAGTCCTTCCTTATGCCGTCCATGTTGTTGGGCGTGCCGGGAAATGCCTTGACTTCAGCGGCTATGTATTTCATGGCAGCGGCCTTGTGCTTTGCATTGCACTGGAATTTGGACCTGTGGATTGGATAAGCCTTCGCCTTTGCCGCAAGCGAGGACAGGCTCCCCTTCCTGCAATATATCTCTATGAGTTTCAGGCCCGACAATAGCCCGTCAGGGCAAGGCACTCCGGCGGGATACACGTATTCGCCGCACGGCTCGCCGCCGAAAACGCCCCCGGATTTTGCAAGCTCGCCTTGGACGTGGATGCTCCCCACTGGCGTTATTTCAAGCGTTCCGCCGGATTTCTCAACCGCCTCCCTGACTGCCAGGGAAGCCTCGACAGTGCTTATTATCCTGCCCTTTTTCTTCGCAAGCTCGCTTTCGCACATCAATGCAAGCTGGGTGTCAAGCGCGAGAACGTCGCCCCTGTCGCCAATGGCTATCGCCCTGTCGGCGTCGCCGTCATGCGCTATTCCAAGCGCTGCGCCGCACGCTGCTACGATTTTGCCAGTGTCTGCCAAATTGGCCGCGTTGGGCTCGAGGTTCCTGTTGAAATTCCCATTAGGCTCGGAATTGACTGAAACCACGTGGCAGCCGGCTTTTTGCAGGAGATAGGGCATTGACATGGACGCTGCGCCATTGCCGCAGTCAACAACCACCTTGGGCTTTTTGGATGCTATGAGTTCCGCGTCCACAAGCGAGAGCAGGGATGAGAAGTATTCCTCCCTGAAATCCGATTCGGAATAGGAGCCGGTTTTGTCGAACGCCGCCGGCTTTTGCCCGGAAGAAACGAGTTTTTCGACCCTCGCTTCCATTTCCCTGGGGTATTCCACGCCTTTTGAAAAGAGCTTGATGCCCACGTACTCCTTGGGGTTGTGCGAGGCGGTTATCATGGCCGCGCCGCAGCGAAGCTTTTTGGACACGAATGATACGAGAGGCGTAGGCACAAGCCCGATGTCCATGACGTCGCAGCCTGAAGCCATGGCGCCAGAGGCAAATGCCCGCTTTATCATAGGGGAGGCGAGCCTGCTGTCCATGCCTATTGCAATCTTCCCGTTTGAAAGGCTGCCTGCCGCCATGCCGACCTGACAGGCAAGTTCGCAGGAGACTTCGCTGTTGGCTATTCCGCGGATGCCGCTCGTTCCAAACATGGGCTCAACCTGCGACTGCGCGCAAACTGCGGGGCCTGCCACCTTACTTGCCGCGCTTCATAGTGGCGATGTGGGAGCCTGCGTAAGACGCGAGTATGCCCCCAAGTATCGAGAGGGGCATGACTATGCCTATGCAGACGACCTTGGAGATAATGCCCTCGGTCCCTACAGGCACCATGCCCTTGATAAGCGTGGCATAGAAGTCCTGAGAAGACGGGTTCGCCACGCTTAGGACAACTTCGAATATGACTTCAAGGATTATAGCCACTATGCCGTAGATGAGGCCTGCCACGCCGCCGGCAAAAGCGCTTGCGGTCTTGTCAAGGCCGTGCTTTTTGGTCGCGAGGTAGCCGACTGCGCCAAAGCCAACAAGTGCGATGGGCGCCATGAGAAGCGTGACTACCCCCAGGTAAGAGTAGCCGAAGTACCTGACGACAAAGGAAAAAATGTCAAACAGAAGCGATATTACCGCAAGAGCCGCGACGGGCACGAGTGCGGCCCTGACTGCGCGATTGAATTCCAAGCTATACACCTCAAAATGGGTTTGAATTGGCAATAGATATGCGATTATCCCCTTAAATACATATAGGGAAGTCCTGTTGCGGGTTTTACGCGACCGGCTTTCCAATAAGGCACGTGCCCCTGGCCTCCTTGACAAGCACTGCAAGCCTGTCCCCGATTTTCGCCCTGCTACCCTTTGGAAGCGCGACTGTCCTGTAATTCGAATCCCTGCCTGTAAGCGTTTTTTGCCTTTCAGTGACTGTCATTTCAAGCCTCTTTCCCACGAACTTCTTGTTGTTTTCAAGCGCAATATCCCTGCACAGGGCGGAGCAGATTTCTGCCCTTTTCTTGATAACGTCCTTTGGCACCTGCCTCATTTCCTTCGCCTTTGTGAAGGGGCGCGGGGAGAATTTGGACACGTTCACCACGTCGAATTTCACGCGGCGTATCAAATCAAGGGTCTCTTGGAATTCCGCATCGGTTTCTGTCGGGAAGCCCACGATTATGTCGGTCGCTATCGTCATGCCGGGGAAGCGCGAGCGGAAAGCCGCTACCGTATTTTCAAAACCCCCGGCAGTGTAATCCCTTTTCATCGCAGCAAGCACGCGGTTTGAGCCCGCCTGGACAGGGATGTGGATGAACTTGTACATCTTAGGGTGTGAAAATGCCTCAAGCAGCCCGGGCAGGTGTTTCGCGAAATGCTCCGGATTGCCCATGCCGAGCCTGACATGGAACTCCCCCTCGATTGCACACACTGCCTCAAGCAATTTTGCCACATCAGTCTTTATCTCAGCGCCATAGGCGCCGGTGTCCTGCCCTGTGAGCTGGATTTCGACAGCGCCCTGCGCTATCCATTTTTGGGCTTCCTGGACAATGCTTTCAATGGGATAAGAATACAGCCTGCCCCGCGCAAGCCTAGTCTGGCAGAACGTGCAGGCGGAAAGGCACCCTTCCGCAATGGCTATTTTCGCAATAGGGCCAACCCTCTCGCGGGGCAGTCCGCTTTTTGGCGAGAACCCCTTGAACACTCCCTTCCCGCCAGATACTGCAGATTCGACGGCGTCGCAAATCCTCTCAATGCTTGACGTGCCGACTATGGCGCAGTGGGGCGCGTTTTTGAATACCAGCTCCTCATTGACAGACATGCAGCCAGCAAGGACAATGGCCTTGCCCGAGTGCGAGAGCCGCCTCAACTGATAGGCTATCTTGTTTTCCGTGGCCTCCTTGACAGTGCATGAATTGATGATCACTACGTCGGCCTCCGCCTCTGTTTTCGCCTCCGATGCCCCGGCCTGCGAGAGAAGCGCGCGCATTGCAAGGGAATCGGATTGGTTTAGCGTGCAGCCATAGGTCGAAAGCGAATACTTCAGCCCAGACACGTTCGCAGGCGGCCTTGCCGGGGCTTGCCCGGAAGCGGGGCTGGAACCTGATTTTGAGAGTTTTATTTGCATTTAGAACTACCCGCAAATAGACGCTTGTTGTTGCGGCATATCATGCTTTGGAAAGATTAAATAAACAAGGGGAAAGAGGCGGCACTGGGCAGGAAAAACTATCCATGGTTTTTGGATTCCCAATCCATCCTGCTTGCCAAGCCGTGCCACAGCGAGATTACAGGCAGGCTGCCTGGGAAAAGGGACAGGGCTATGTCGGCCTCCATGAAACTGCCTTTCAAGTCCCCCATCTTGTCCTTGCAAAATGCGCGCAGAAGGTATATGTCAGGGCTTGATGCGCCAAGGGCCAGGGTCGTGTCAAGGGATTCAAGGGCCAGCTCAAATTCGGAAAGGCCCACGTGCGCCTGGCCCCGCAGATAATGGTATGCCGGGTGGTTCCCGTCAAGGTTTATGGCTATTATTGAATTGGCAAGGGAGTCTTTGACCTCCCCTTTGCGAAGCTGGGCGCTGGCAAGCGAATAGTAAGGCAGGGGGTCAAGGGGCGAAAGCTCGCACGCAGACGTGAAATCCGGGATTGCACTCTCATAATCATTGAAATGCCTCACGTAAAGATAGCCCCTTTCAATGAACAGGGCGCCGGACTTGAACCCGGCAATGCATTCCGAGAGGAAGTCTATTCCAGCCTGCGGGCTTGAACTGGCAAGCAACCTGGACTTCAAAAGGTAATACTGTTCCCTCCCCTCCGATGCAAAAGCCTTGAAATACGGGAACGCGCCGGAATACTTCCCTGAAGCAAGGCAGTTGGATTCAAACGCCGCAACCCAAGAGTCCACCTTTTCAAGGCCAAGCCTGATGCGCTCCAATCCCTTGGCGAGCTTTTCGCTGTCGCGCCTGGATTTGCCAAACTTGCTGTAAAAGCGCTTCAGCCTGAATTTCAAGGCAACGCAGTCCTTGCAGAACCTGGCGAAGTCAATGTCCTCCTTCATCATGCCAAGCCTGGAACCCTGCAAGGCCGCAGGCTCCTTGAGGCCGCCCTTGTCGCGGGCGAATACGTTAGTGCCGCTGCCTTCTTGCCTTCCTGCCTGCCCGGGGCCCCCCTTGTTTGAGAAAAAAACTTTCACGTTATCACTGCGGCTGCTGATAGAAACGAGATTGTGTTGTAATTAGTGGGGGAAAATAGATATATAAATCCTTGCAGGGAGGCATTGCCAGGCGCAATGGGCCTCCACAGGGGAAAGGGCAAAGGCTTAATAAAGTGGATAGGGAATAAATATCTCGCATTTTAGCATCTTAATTGACATTTTAAGAGGTTAGTTTATGATAGACGAAATCAGTGGAAAGCAGGCGTATTACCTTGAGGAGTGCACCTACTGCAAGAAAAAGGTTTCCCAGGACAACGTCAAGGCGTCAAAGAAAAAGGACAAGATAAACAGGTTTGTAATCTGCAAGAGATGCTGGTCGAACCTCGAATCCAGGAAAAAGTGGAAACAGGCCTGATTTTTTACCCGCCTTTTCCAAAGCCTATTTTTTCCAGACAGCTGCCTTTTATTTGGAGCTCATAGCGGAAGCGCCATGCGCGGATTGAAAACCCTGAAAAAAGCAAAAGCGGGCAATCAGCCCGTCTTCTTGATAGACAGCTTGAGGGTGAAGTCCTCGATTTCCCATTCCTTCGCGCCCTTTTCCGCCTTCTCGAATGCGACTTCGGAGGCATTGACCTGCCGCAAGAACTCGTCCAGGCTGTCCTTGAGTATTTTCTCAAGCTCGCTGTCAGCCTCGCACGAGACCTTCACCTTGTCGGATTCGACAAGCGAGAGCTCCTTTCTCATCAGCTGGACGCGCCTTGACGCCTCGCGCACCATTGCCTGGGCGTAAAGCTTCTTGTCAAGCGCGGTCTTGAGGTACACCTTGCCGCCGTCGAAATGGTAAATTGAGAAATGCTCTACCGACTCCTCGACTTCCACGAGTTCGGGGGTGAGTTCAATCCCGTCAGACTCCATCTTGCCGTCCTTCGCGTACGCCTGCAAAAGCGCAGTCGCGTCGGCGGACTGGGCTGCCTCGAGCGCTTCCTTGGACTTCTCCTTGTACTTCGCGCCTATCCTGGAGTGGTGGATTTTCTTGGAATATGTTGGCTTGAGCCCCTGCATCCCGAGCACGATTTTCTGCACATTCGCCATTGTCTCTATGATTGGAGCGGTCTTCTCGACAGCCATCTGGACGTCTGTGGATTCGGCAACCACGTGCACAACCTCGAGCGGCCAGCGCAGCTTGACGTTTGCCGCCTGCCTTGCGGCGACAGACGCCGTCGCTACAGTCATGGCGATTTCAAAGTGCTTTTCAAGCGGCACGTCTATCATGCGCGGGTTGGGCTTGGGATACGCCGACAGCGAGACCGACTCGCCGCCCTCGTATTTCCTGAAGAATTCCTGGAATATGTGCTCAGATATGAAAGGTATTACAGGCGACGAGAGCTTGCACGTCTCGAGCATGACGTGGTAGAAGACCGCGAGCGCGGACTGGGGCGACCTGCCCTCTGAAACGCGCTTTTTCGCGAGCTTGAGGTAGGTCCTTGACAGGTCCTCCACGATGAACCTGCGCACCGCCTTCGCGGCCTTGTGCGGCTCGTAAGAGTCAAAGGCGTCCGTGCATTCCTTTGCAGTCGAATTGAGCCTTGAGAGTATCCACCTGTCCTCTATCTCGAGCTGGAGCTTCGACACGTCCTCCGGCTTCGCCTCGGACTGGTAGAACCTCTGCAGGAAAACGAACATGTTGTAATAGATATTGAGCGACCTGCTTGCCTCCTTTATCTCGTCCCAGTTGAATTTAAGGTCGTCCCAGACAGTGCCTGATAGCGACCAGAGCCTGAAAGTGTCGGCGCCGTACTTGTCAACGACTTCCTCGAGCGGGACGAAATTGCCCACCGACTTCGACATTTTCTCGCCCTTCTCGTCCACAAAGAAGCCGTGCATGAGCAGGTTCTTGTACGGGCTTGCGCTATGCAGCACCAGGCCGGAGCCCAAAAGCGAGTAGAACCACCCGCGCGTCTGGTCCTTGCCCTCGACTATGAAATCCGCGGGATACGTCTGCGGCTCGCCGTTTGAAAGGGACGCCCAGATTGCGTTGCCCGAATCGAACCACACGTCCAATATGTCCGGGACGCGCCTGTACTTCTCGCCCGCCTCGTCGGTCATGACAATCTCGTCCACATAGGGGCGGTGGAGTTCGGGCACTTTCTTGGGCAATTTGTCGCGCGAGCCGAGGACTATTATTTTCGACTGGTCCTTTTCAGATACCCAGATTGGGAGCGGTATGCCCCAGTACCTCTGCCTTGAAATGCACCAGTCGGGGGCGGCCTGCACGAAGTCCCTGAACCGCGTCTTGGCGAAGTCGGGCTTCCACGAGACCTTCTCAATCTCGTCAAGCATCTTGTCCTTGAGCTTCGTTATGGATATGAACCACTGGTCTGTGGTCATGAATATCAGGGGGTTCTTGCACCTCCAGCAGTGCGGATACCTGTGCTGGATTTTCCCCTCGTGTATGAGAGCGCCGCAGGCGTGCAGGTCCTCGATGACGTTCTTGCTCGCCTCGCGCACCTTCATGCCGGCGTAAGCGCCAGCCTCGGGCTTGAAGCGCCCCTGCGTGTCCACGGGCGAGTATACCTCTATGTCGAACCTCTTGCCGATTATGAAGTCCTCGGGGCCGTGCCCGGGCGCGCAGTGGACAAGCCCGGAGCCGTCCTCGAGCGTGACGTATTCGTCGGAGAGAACGACCTTCCTTTCCGCATTCTTGCCAAGCTTGCCCTGCAGGGGATGGAGGTATTTCAACCCTTCAAGCCTCTTGCCGGACATTTCGGAGAGAACGACCGCGCTCTTGCCGAATTCGAATGCCATCACTGAATCGAGCCTGTCCTTTGCAAGTATCCACGTCTCGTCGCCCACCTTCGCCTTCACGTAGGTGAAAGTCGGGTGCGCCATGACGGCCATGTTGGACACTAGCGTCCATGGCGTGGTTGTCCAGATTACCAGGTATTCGTCAGAATCAACAAGCTTGAACTTCACGTAAATGGAAGGGTCCTGCTGCTCGCCGTATTCGAGCTCGTAGTTGGCAAGCGTGGTCTCGCACCTGTGGCAATACGGGAGGACGGACACGCCCCTAGTGAGAAGCCCCTTTTCGTGGGCCACCTTTATTGTGGCCCAGGACTTCTCTATGTAATCGTCATGGTATGTGATATAGGGCCTGTCAAAGTCCATCCACACGCCCACGCGCTGGAACTGGCCAGACATGACGCCTATGTGCTCGGTGGCGAATGCCTTGCACTTCTCGATGAAGTTGGTTATCCCGAGGACCTCGATGTCCTTTTTCGAGCCGAGCTTCAGCACCTGCTCGACCTTGACCTCGATGGGGAGGCCGTGGGTGTCGAACCCCGGCTGCGCCCGGACGTCGAAGCCCGCTGCCCTCTTGTACCTGCAGATGGAGTCCTTTATGCACTTGTTCCATGCGGTGCCCGGGTGTATCTGGCCGGTGGCGTAGGGCGGGCCGTCGCAAAAGTAATACCTGGGCCTGCCCTTGCCCGCCTTTTTCACCTTTTCGTATATGCCTTCCTTTTTCCAGAAACCAAGCATTGCCTTTTCGATATCGACCAAATTTTGCATAAGAAATCACATCTGAAAACAGCCGGAATGGGCCAGGGGCTAGTAAATGTCCAGGCCCACCGGGGCAGTGTCGGCTGGCTCCGGCTGCTGCGGGGCCGCCTCCTCGCCTTCCGGCGGCTTCGAGTCCCCGAAAACCGACTTGACGAACATGCTAAGCGGCGGGACGAGCAGGAACGCGGCAGCCACGAGGGCGGCCTGCGACAGGGCGAACGAGAACGCCGACAACGAGACGAAATACGCTATGGCGAGCAGGAGGGTGAATACCAGGTACGCGCCCCTCCCATATCCCGGCCTGAGGTACTCGATTGCCGCGTATGACGAGAAAACTGCAGCCAGTGAAATCACGAGGCCTGCCAGGCCCATTGACCTGAACGAGAGCAGGTCCAGGCCCCAGACTGCCATAATCGCAAGGACATAGACCATTGAAATGAAGGGGAGATGCTTGTAATCGTCCAAAAAGACCACCTGTAACGAATGCGGGCGCGGGCGTGCAAACCAATGGAAAGCAGCCTGAACCTGCCTTTTAATGTTTTGACACCAAGATATTAAAACTATAGCAAGCCTCAAAATAACTCGCTGCGGCAGTGCAGCGCTGCTTGGGATTTGACAAACTAACAGGATAGTGATTCGATGGAAGACTACGCGCCATGGACCGAGAAATACAGGCCCAGGACACTCAACGACATAATAGGGCAGAAGGAGGCAGTGGACTCCCTCAAGTCGTTTGTCAAGGAAAGGAACATGCCAAACCTGCTTTTCACTGGGCCGCCCGGCTGCGGCAAGACCACAGCCACCCTCGCTCTGGCAAAGGAGATGTTTGGCGCGGAATACAAGTCGAGCCTGCTGGAGCTCAACGCCTCGGACGAGCGCGGCATTGACGTTGTCCGCGGCCACATAAAGGAGTTCGCCCGCATGGTGTCGATGGCAGGCCACCCCTTCAAAATCATTTTCCTTGACGAGGCCGACTCCCTCACCCCCGACGCGCAGCACGCGCTAAGAAGGACCATGGAGGTCTATTCGGGAATCACGCGGTTCGTCCTGTCGTGCAACTACTCTTCAAAGATAATAGAGCCCATCCAGTCCAGGTGCTCTGTCTTCAGGTTCAAGCAGCTCGAGGAAAAGGACATCATGGGTCTCATCGACAGGATTTGCGACGCAGAGAAGCTCAAGTGCGACAAGGAGGCAAAGGACGCCATAGCCTATATATCCGACGGCGACATGAGGAAGGCCGTCAACATTCTGCAGGGCAGCGCGCTTTTGTCAAAGCACATCACAGTGGACATAGTGTACAGGACCTCAAGCAGGGCAAAGCCCGCAGAGGTCAAGCAGATGATAGAGCTCGCATACGCCGGGAAATTCGTCATGGCCCGCAAGAAACTGGAATCCCTCATGATTGAATACGGCATGTCGGCGGAGGACGTGCTCTCCGCTGTGTATCGGGAAGTCCAGGGCATCGACATCCCCGACATGAGAAAGGTCGAGATAATAGACGCTCTCGGGGAGATAAACTTCCGCGTCGTCGAGGGCGCGAACGACAGGATACAGCTCGAGGCCCTGCTGGCAAAGATAGTGCTCTTCGGAAGCAAGGAAAAGAAGGAATAAAAGAGGGGCAAGCCTGGTTAATCGCGCTTGATAAGGGCGTTTGGCGTCCCCGGCAGCAGCAAAAACTGCCGGGCATTCCGCCACTTCTTCCAGTCCAGCTTTTTTTCATGGAACAGGGCGCCTTTCGCTTTTGCATTCCACTCCAGCCGACGTGAGAGGGCCCGTTAAAAAAGGGTATTTAAACCGCTTCCCCGCCGTGAAAAACGCCTATGCCGACGATAGCCTTAAAAAGTGATACGAGAATAGTTATCTCGTAAGTTTTTTTACAGTGGAGGTGTACCGAATGGGAAAGAAAATTGGAACAGAGAAAATCGCACGCGAAGAAGGCTACTTGTACTACATTGGCAAGGACGGCTACGTATGGGCATCCCCAATGAAGCACAACAAGAAGGGCAGGAAGAAGAAGGTCGGCTCCGAGAAGATCTCAAGGAAATCCGGCTACATGTACTACCTTGACAAGGCAGGCTATGTCGCGGAAGCGAAGATGAAGAACGCTTAAGTGCGCTTAAACCTTTTTTAAAACGCCGGGGATTTTCTCCCCGGCAAAACTATTTTTTACAGCACGGCTTTTTCTGGCAGGGCATACGGAAAACTAAACTCTAATCCAGATAGGATGCCGACTAATGGAGTCAGGCGCTGGTGAAAAGAAGGCATTACTCGATTTTGAATTTCAAAAAGCACGCGAAGCCGCCGAATGCCGCAAGCTCCGCGCCGCCTTCCGAGGTCGCGGAAAACACGGTGACCTTTGTCTTGCGCTTGTACGCGGACTCTGTTATGTCCTCGACCTGCTTGTTTGTGCGCAGCAGCTCGTCAAGCACGAGCACATGCTCCGCGGCCTTGTAGCCGACAGCCTGCTCGACCTGCTTGACGCCCCACGCCACGAGGCCCGTGTCCCTGCCGATGTTTTCCTTGAGCTTTTCCACAAGCATGAGTTCCTGCTCTATCTGCTCCGACTGGACTATCTTTGAAATCGCGCCCTTTTTGAGAAGCTCTATCACGCCGCTTTTCGTGGCATTGGAAACCGAATCGAAAACCAGCCTCTTGAGAAGGGCGGGGTTTTTCTGCGATATGTATTTCTTCACGTTGTCCTTTGCAAAGCCGGGGCCCGCCACTATGATTTTCTCCGTCTCAAGCGACTCGAGCTTCTTTGCTATGTCGGCGAAAAACTGCTTTTCCTTGGCGTCGAAATCGTCGTCGCGCTTTGACATGTTGGCCTCGAGTTCGTAATCCACAGTTATCCCGAACCCGCGCACGTGGGCGAATACCGCGCGCGACTCGTCGAGCACGCATATCGCCACCTTGGGCTTTTTCGTGTCCCTGACGGCCTGGGCGATCCTGTCGACCTGGTGCTGTTTCCAGCCGGTTTTTATCACTGAAACTGGAAAGCCGGCTTCAACGTCTATTGTATGGTACGAGCCTGCCTGGACGAATTCCACTGGGGTGCCGGATATGATTTTGCCGGTTATGCGCAGGCGGTTCACGTAGGCGGAGAATTCGCACTTCTCGACTTCCAGCTCCATTGTGACGAGTTTCTTCTCCCCTGCCTCGTCGCTTCCCGGGACCTTGAAGCGCCTCCATGTCTTCGACACTATCTTGTCGCCAGGGGAGAGGATCCTTTCGATGTGCCAGAGGTCTTCCGTGGTCTGGGGCAGAAGCTTGGCCTCGCCTGTTTTTTTGTCCTGCTTTAGAACCTGCATGGAAATCCGCCTAAAATCCCGATAAAAATGATTATAAATCTCCAAATCGTATATATTGCATCTTATTATGCTTGCGTTTTAAGTTCCAGACTGTGCAATTGTTATGGCGACATGCCTTATAATTGACCACGTTAATTCTAATGCTGGAAACGCAACATGTAGGAAGAGTGCTCATAATGGCAAGGATAGCGATAATCGACAGGAAAAAGTGCACCAAGGAAAAATGCGGCTACAGGTGCCTGAAGGTCTGCCCCGGCGTCAGGATGGGGGACGACACGGTCACCATAGACGCGGACGGCTACCCCGTGATATCCGAGGTCCTCTGCACTGGCTGCGGGATATGCCCGAAGAAATGCCCAGTGGACGCCATAAAAATCATCAACCTCGCGGAAGAAATCGGCAAACCCGCCTACCAGTATGGAGTCAACTCCTTCAGGCTCTATGGCATGCCCCTGCCGCAGGACGGCGTGGCCGGCTTCATAGGCAGGAACGGGATAGGCAAGTCGACAGCGCTTAGGCTCCTTAGCGGCGCAATAAAGCCCAATTTCGCGGAGACCGCCGAACTCTCCGACCCCGAAATCCTCAAGAGGCTGAGGATACAGGAGCGGCATTATTTTGAAAAGATATTTTCCAGGGACTCGAAGGTCTCCTACAAGCCCCAAAGCGTCGACAGGATTCCGCAGGCATTCGACGGCATGGCGGGCGAGCTCCTCAAAAAGACGGACGAGCGCGGCATGCTTGAAAAATACGTGAAGGCGTTCGGGCTCGGCGCAGCCATGGACAAGAAACTCTCCGAGCTTTCAGGCGGCGAATTGCAGAGGGTGGCAATAGCCGCGGCGTGCATGAAAAACGCGGACATATACTATTTCGACGAGCCAGCGTCCTACCTGGACATAGAGCAGAGGCTTGCCGCGGGCAGGGCGATAAAGGAGCTTGCGGCCGAGAAGAAAGTCATAGTGGTAGAGCACGACCTCGCGCTTTTCGACTACCTGTGCGACAGCGTCTACGTGTTCTTCGGCGAGGAGAACGCCTTTGGCAGGGTGTCGGGGCTTAAAGCGTCAAGGAACGGCATAAACGAATACCTCGAGGGTTACCTGAAGGAGGAAAACATCCGCTTCCGCGACCACGCCGTATTCTTCGACATAGGCGGGGGCGGGGACAGGAAGTCCCAGAAACTGCTCGATTATCCCGAAATGTCAAAAACATTCGACAAGTTCTCGTTCCACTCCGAGGCGGGCTCCATATCAAAGGGCGAGGTAATAGGCGTGCTTGGCAGGAACGCCACCGGGAAATCCCTGTTCGTCAAGATGCTTGCCGGCGTGTTGCCTGCGGATTCCGGCGACGCCAAGGTCCAGCTCAAGGTGTCGTACAAGCCCCAGTACGTGAATTACGAAGGCAATGAAAAAGTGGGCGAGATATTCATGAAATCCGGCCTGAACGGGCTGGTGTTCGAGGAATGCAAGCGCAAGCTTGGCATCGCCGGGCTCTTGGAGAAAAAGGCGTCCGAGATTTCAGGCGGCGAAATGCAGCGAGTCGCAATCACGCTTGCGCTGTCGCAGGAGGCGGACATCTACCTGTTCGACGAGCCGTCCGCGTATCTGGACATAGAGCAGAGGCTCCACTTCGCCTCGCTTTTGCGCTCCGTAATCCAAAGCTCGGACAAGGCGGCGTTTGTCGTGGACCATGACGTGCTGCTCGTAGACGCCATTTCAAACAGGCTGATGGTGTTCGCGGGGGACGCAGGCGTGAAAGGCACTGCAACCGCGCCGCTTGGAAAAAAGGACGGCATGAACGGTTTCCTGAAAATGCTCGGCATAACCCTGCGCAGGGACAAGGATTCCAAGAGGCCGAGGATAAACAAGCCCGACAGCGCGCTTGACAGGGAACAGAAGGAAGCGGGAAATTACTATTACCAGATGTGAAAATCAGAAACAGCAATGCGCGGGACAGGCGATGGCTTCCACCGCCAATCCTGTTTGTCTCATTCTTTCCCCGGCGTTCCCCCCCGCCTGCGATTCCTCCGATGCGAACCCCGTGTTTCATTGCGATTCGGGCAAGTTTTTACCAAGATTTTTCCTTGCCAGTTTCCTGTGATAAGTTATCCCGAACCTGTGGGCCTCGTCCCTGGCATGCTGCAAGAGCTTGAGGCCGGGATTGTTGCGCGCCATCCTGACAGGCTCCGTGAATTTCGCGGAGTATATTTCCTCGAACTGCTTTGCAATTGACACGCATTCAAGGTCGAGGCTAAGCCTCGACAGGGCATTGAAGGCGGCGGAGAGCTGGCCTGCGCCGCCGTCTATCAGCACCAGGCCGGGCATCTGCCTGTTCTCCTCCATCAGGCGCTTGTACCTGCGATAGACTATTTCCTCGATGGAGGCGAAATCGTCCTGCCCCTCCACTGTGCGTATCCTGAATTTCCTGTAGCCGGACTTGTCGGGCCTGCCATTCACAAAACGGGACATGGAGCCCACTGTCTGCGACCCCTGCATGGTGGATATGTCGAAACATTCGATAACGTTTGGCAGCCTGTCAAGGTTCAGCGCGTCCTTCAATGCCACAACGGACGGCTCCGCATTGCCCGCAATGTCGGACATGAGGTTAGACTCGAGCATGTCAAGCAGGCGCACGTGCGGCCCCTTTTGAGGGGAGAGCGAGTGGACCTTAAAGCCAGCCTGCTTTGAGAGCATGCCAAGCACCGGCGCGGGCACAGGCTCCCTGGAATAAATGAATTTGGGGATCTTGTTCAGGGAATAATACGAGATTATGAACTGCTCCAGCGCCCCGGTCTGGCTGTCCGCGATTTCGAATGAGAATTTCCTCCTCTGCCTGACAACCCCGTGCGAGACATTGAAGACCTGCACATTGCATGCTGGCGCGGAAACAGCGGAGCCGCCGACTGCCTTGCCCTTTGCACTGCCGACCCCCGCCCCTTCCCCTGAATCCACGCGAAGGGCAATGTAATCCTCGTCGTATTGCGACTCTGACTCCACGGACTGGCGGGCAAGAAGCCCCTGTATTGCGTAAAGCGCGTCCCTGTACGACCTGGCATGCTCGAAATCCCTTGCCCGCGCGGCCTGTTCCATAGAAGACGCGAAATGCCCCGCCACGTCCTCCACGCCCGCGCGCGAGGAGAGGGTTTTTTTGAGAAGCGAGACGTTTTTCGCGTAATTCTCCCGCGCAGGGGCGAACGCGCATGGGCCCTCGCAGTTGCCCATGTAATACTGCAGGCAGGGCTTTTTTGGAAGCTTTTTGCAAATCCTTATCTTGAATATTTTCCTAAGCGCGCCTGCCGCAAGTATCTTCGGGCTCCCCTGGGCAAAGGGGCCGAAAACAGCGCCTGGAGGGCCTGAAAACCTGCCCTGCCTGTTTCTCCTCGATACGAGAAGCCTTGGATATTTCTCGTCTGTTATTTTCAGGTAGGAATAGTAGTTGTTGTCCTTCAATTCAATGTTGTACTTAGGGTAATGCGACTTTATCAGGCTGGATTCCAGAAGCAGCGCGTCGGTCTCCGTCTGGGTGCGTATGAATTCTACGGAGGCTGCATGTGCCACCATGCTTGCGGTCTTAGGGTTCTCTATGGTGGAGGCGAAATAGGACTTCACCCTGTCGGAGAGGTTCTTTGCCTTGCCGACGTATAGGACAGTGCCTGATTTGTCCTTGAATATGTAGACCCCAGGCGAGTGCGGGATGTTGAGAGTTTTCGGGTCAATCATGGGACTCACTGCCTTGGTCGGGGCGGCTCAAAGGCAGGCAAAATCAAAGCACCTTTTTCAAATACTGCCCGGTGTAGCTTGTCGACACGCGGGCGACCTGCTCCGGCGTGCCGGTGGCGACTATCCTGCCGCCATTGTCCCCGCCTTCCGGGCCGAGGTCAATCACGTAATCGCACGCCTTTATCACGTCGAGGTTGTGCTCTATGACAAGCACGCTGTTGCCCTTGTCAACAAGGGACTGGAGCACCTGGATGAGTTTTGACACGTCGTCAAAATGCAGGCCCGTGGTCGGCTCGTCGAGTATGTACATTGCATTGCCATTGCTGCGCCTGCCAAGCTCGGCCGCGATTTTTACGCGCTGCGCCTCGCCGCCTGAAAGTGTCGTGGCGCTCTGGCCGAGCTTTATGTACCCCAGGCCCACGTCCGCAAGCACCCTTAGCTTCGAGGAGATGGAGGGGATGTTCTTGAAGAATTCGACTCCCTCCTCGACGCTCATGTCCAGCACTTCGCTTATGCTCTTGCCCTTGAACTGGATGGAGAGGGTTTCCTGGCTGTACCTCTTGCCCTTGCACTCCTCGCACGGCACGTAGACGTCCGGGAGGAAATTCATCTCTATCCTGATGGTGCCCGCGCCCTCGCACTTCTCGCACCTGCCCTTTGCGACATTGAACGAGAACCAGCCAGCGTCGAACCCGCGCGCCTGCGCCTCCTTTGTGGACGCGAATATCTCCCTGATGGGCGTGAACGCGCCGATGTAGGTGGCAGGGTTGGAGCGCGGAGTCCTGCCTATGGGGGACTGGTCTATCTCTATGACTTTCTCCACGCCTTCCAGCCCATCTATACCCGAGTATTTGCCCGGCTCGTCCATGTCCGATATGCCGAGGGATTTCCTCAAGCCCTTGAAAAGTATCTCGTGGACAAGCGTGGACTTGCCGGAGCCTGACACGCCGGTCACGCACGACATCACTCCGAGCGGGAACTTCACGTCGAGGTTTTTCAGGTTGTTCTCCGCCGCGCCCCTGACTGAAACGAAGCCGGAAGGCTTGCGCCTGTCGCTTGAATATTTTATGTATTTCTCGCCGCGCAGGTATTTTGCCGTGATAGAGTCGGGGGACTTGAGGAAGTCCTTGAACTCGCCGGTGGCCACTATCCTGCCGCCGTGCACGCCCGCGCCGGGGCCGATGTCGACAAGGAAGTCTGAAAAGCGCATGGTGTCCTCGTCGTGTTCCACAACTATCAGGGTGTTCCCGAGGTCGCGCAGCCGCTTGAGGGTCGAGAGCAGCTTGGCATTGTCGCGCTGGTGCAATCCTATGGACGGCTCGTCAAGCACGTAGAGCACGCCTGTAAGGTTGGAGCCTATCTGCGTCGCGAGCCTTATCCTCTGGGACTCCCCGCCAGAGAGGGTGCCGCTCTCCCTGCCGAGGGTGAGATAATCAAGCCCCACGTTTGAGAGGAATTCGAGCCTGCTTTTTATTTCCTTGAGAACCGTGCGGGCTATCAGGGCTTGGGAAGGGGTCAGGCGCAGGCCGGAGAAAAAGTCATAGGCAGTGGAGACAGACATGTCCGAGACTTCAGCAATGTCCTTGCCTGCAATCTTGACGCTTAATGCGTTGGGCCCGAGCCTCTTGCCAAGGCATTTGGGGCATTTGGCGGAGGAGCGGAACTTTTCCAGGGTCTCGCGCCTGTAATCGGACTCCGTGGTAGCGTAGGTGCGCTCGAGGTTCGGGATTACGCCTTCATAGGAATCCGAATATTCCCATTTCGAATCCGACTTCTTGGACTCGTACTTGTACTGGATTGTCTCGTTGGTGCCATGCAAGAGCACGTCAAGCTGTTCGGGCGTGAAATCCTTGATGGGGGTAGTCAGGTTGAACCCGAACTTCTTC
Source organism: Candidatus Micrarchaeia archaeon (assembly GCA_041650395.1). Lineage (GTDB taxonomy): Archaea > Micrarchaeota > Micrarchaeia > Anstonellales > VGKX01 > JAKALW01. Next base: position 154,972 of record JBAZLG010000002.1, read on the forward strand.
CCCACAAAGCGCAGCTTCTGGATGTAATACGAGGTAATCATGGCAGTGCGCCATGGCGCAATCGCGCCGTCAAGAAGCGTCCTGGACCTGTCGGGTATCACCTTGTCTACGTCAAACCACATTTTCCTGCCAAGGCCCTGGCATTCCGCGCAGTAGCCGAAGGGCGAGTTGAAGGAGAACATCCTGGGCTGCAATTCGCCAAGCGACACGCCGCAGTCAGGGCAGGCGTTCTTTTGGGAGTATAATATCTCCCTGCCGGACTTTTCAGTGCCTGCCGAGACCATCACGAGCCCGTCAGACTGCCTTGCGGCCGCGCTGACGGAGTCGAAAAGCCTTTTCCTCTCCGAGGGCAGGGCTTCGAGCCTGTCGACCATTATCTCGATGTCGTGCTTTTTCTGCTTGTCGAGCGCGGGCTTGTAATCCTCAAGCTCCACGCCCTCGCCGTCGACGCGCGCGCGCGAATACCCGTCTTTGACGGCCTGCTCGAAAAGCTTCTCGTAGGTGCCCTTCTTGCCGCGCACCACGGGCGCCAGCACGCGTATCTTCTCGCCCTTGAATTCCGAAAGTATGCTGTCGGTTATCTCGTCAAGGGACTGCGAGGATATCTGCTTGCCGCACTGGGGGCAGTGCGGTGTGCCTATGCGGGCGTAGAGGAGCCTCAAATAATCGTAAATCTCCGTGACCGTGCCCACAGTGGAGCGGGGGTTCGACGAGACGCCCTTCTGGTCTATGGATATGGCTGGCGAGAGGCCCTCGATAAGGTCGACGTCCGGCTTGTTCATCAGGCCTATGAACTGCCTCGCATAGGCAGACAGGGATTCCACGTACCTGCGCTGGCCCTCCGCGTAAATTGTGTCAAAGGCGAGGGTGGACTTGCCGGAGCCTGACAGGCCCGTGAATACCGTGATGGAGTATTTTGGTATCTCGAGGCTCACGTTTTTCAGGTTGTGCTCGCGCGCGCCCTTGATTATGATTTTGTCCTGCATGGTTGCACCCGGTGATTCTGCTAGGGGAATGTTATTTCGCGTAAAAACGCGTTATAATTATACAAGTAAGGTATTAATTCCTGATTTTTAAGCGTGAGCCGGGCAGATTTCCAATCGGGAGGGCGGTTTTTGGCGCGTGGCGTGTGTTCCAAAGTGAAAAAACATGCTTAAATATCTTGCCTGCCCAAAAATGGGAGGGAGGCGCAATAATGGCAAAATACGGAGTAAGAGTTAATGGCAATAATAACCTTAAGCAGCCCGGCGGAAATGGCTACAAAAAGGACCTGTTCCCGCCCTCCACGGTCATAGAGAATTTCAGGAATGACATTGAAGGCGGCATGGGCAGGATTGCAAGTGCCAGGGGATTCCCGGGAGTCAAGGGTTTCGTTACCGTGTTCGGCTCCGCAAGGCCCCTTCCATCGGATGCCAACTACGATATGGCGGCCGAGACCACCTGCCTGCTTGGCAAGAACGGCTATGGCACGATCACCGGGGGCGGGCCGGGCATAATGCGCGCAGGGAACGAGGGCGCGTCCGCCGCGGGCGCGCCGTCAATTGGGGTCCAGCCGCACTTTCTGGACAGGCGCGAGGGAAACATAGCTGTGGACATGAAGATACAGGAGACTGTCCATACGATGTACTCGCGCAAGATACTCTTTTCCGCAAACAGCGCGGCAATAATAGCCTTCCCGGGAGGCTTTGGCACCATGGACGAGCTTTTTGAAAACCTCAAGCTCCTCCAGATAGACAAGATGAAAGGCGTCCAGGTAATCCTGATGGGCAGCAAGAACTACTGGATGAGCCTCCTCAAATGGCTCGAGAAGCAGGCTCTTGCGAGGGGATTCATAAATGCCAGGGAATTCGGCATGATGAAATGCGCCCAGTCCCCAAAGGACGCGCTCAAGATAATACAGGAAAGCACTTTCAGGCCCGTTGTACACGACCCTGCGCAGATGACGGCATGGTTTGAGGACGACCTCAAGATTTGCCACAAGCACATGGGAAACCTCGCCAACACTTCGGCGAGCATATTCGGCTCCGCGCGGGCAAAGGCGGGAGAATACTACAAGTCCGCAAAGGACCTTGCCCGCAGGCTCGCCATGCAGGGATACGCGGTCTATAGCGGCGGCGGCAAGGGCATAATGGAGGCAGTCGCCAACGGCGTGCTCCAGGCAGGCGTGAACTCGATGGGACAGATGCCCGCGCTTTTCATGGCAAAGGAAAACCCGGACGCGAGCAAGCCGCACCATGTCAAGCTCAACATGATAGCAAGCAGGAAACTCGTGCTCGGCTCAAGCGACGCCCTGTTCTTTTACCCGGGCGGCTATGGCACGCTCGACGAGCTCTTCGAATTCGCTGTGCGCGTCCAGATAGAGGACATGCCCAAAGTCCCGATAGTAACGATGCACAAGCAGTACTGGAGCCAGCTTTACAAATGGATAGAGAAATATCCGCTTGAAATGGGCCTCATAGACCAGAAGGACATGAACATACTCACAATGGCAAACACCTCAAGGGAAGCCATAAAGATGCTGAAGTAACCGGCAGGGGCGCGAAAAAATGAAATACAAGGCGGCAAAGCCGGAGAATGGCGCAGGGCAGAAGGGCAGCAATGGCGTTGGCTACAAAAGCAGGATATTCCCGCCCATGAAAGTCATAGAGGAATTCGCCAGGGACATGCGGACTGGCACTGACAGGATAAACGAGGCGAGGAAAAGGCCAGGGTTCAGGGGATTCGTGGCCGTGTTCGGCTCCTCGCATTTCAAGCCTTCGGACGCCGACTATGTTCTGGCATCCGACACAAGCTACGAGTTTGGCAAGCACGGATACGGCACAATTACAGGCGACGGCAAGGGCATAATGAAGGCAGGCAATGAAGGCGCGGCGGCAGCGGGGGCGGCATCCATCGGGCTTTACAGATACGCAGTTGGCAAGGACGAATCCATGCGGGAGAAAATCCAGGCAGAAGTCCACACAATGTATTCGCGCAAGGTGCTGTTTACGGAAAACAGCTCCGCAGTCATAGTGTTCCCAGGAGGGTATGGCACCCTTGACGAGCTATTCGAGAGCCTGCGGCTCATCCAGACTGGAAACCTGAAGGGGATGCAGGTAATCCTCATGGGAAATGAGAAATACTGGAAAAGCCTTCTCAAATGGCTTGAAAACCGGGCGCTTGGCAGGGGATTCATAAACCAGGCTGAATTCGGGCTGATGAAATACGCCGCAAATCCCAAGGAAGCGCTAAAGATAATAAGGCAAAGGAAGCTCGTGCCCATCAGCCACGACGCTGGCAGCATCGCTGGCATGTTCGCGCAGGACATGAAGACGTGCAGCGAGAACCTTGGCTTCCTGGCCCAGAAATCCGCAAGCATATTCGGCTCCGCGTCAAAAGGCTTTTTTGATTCGATAAAAGAGGCCGCAAGCAGGCTTGCAAGGCAGGGATACGCTATATACAGCGGCGGCTGGACAATGGACGCGGTCGCAAGCGGCGTGCTTGACGCCAGCCAGAAAACGCCCTGGCCCATACCCGTGTTTTTCATGAACAATGAGAAGCCTTCCTCAATCCACGTGCCGCTCAACATGATGGCAAGCAGGAAACTCATCCTGGGCTCAAGCGACGCGCTGGTGTTCTACCCGGGCGGATACGGCACCCTTGACGAGCTTTTTGACTACGCCGTGCGCGTGCAGATAGGCGACATGGAGAGAATCCCGGTAATAACTGCAGACAGGCAGTTTTGGGAGCCGCTCTACCACTGGATAAGGAAATATCCCCTTGAGATGGGACTCATAGACAGGAAGGACACGGGAATACTGACCATGGCAAACAGGCCGAGGGACGTAATCCGCATCATAATGGAGAGCCAGTGAACGCGGGTTTGCCGCTTTGGCAAGCGATATAATGTTTCGTTGGGCAAGAAAAACAGGGATGTGATTGTCTGGGCAAAGAAACCAGTGGCATGAATGAGGACCCCTTCCTTGGGAAAATACAGGCAAAACAGGAGAATGGGGAGAGGCACTCGGCATACATACTCTGCGCCCTGACAGGAGTGCCGAAAAACGTTTTCCCCTACCACATGGAGTTCATCAATGCCACGCGCATGCTTTTGCAGTTCAGGTATGGCATGCACCCTCATTTTGCTGCCCTGGACAATGAGGGCAACCTTGACAATATACCTCCAAAGGACAGGCCCGCCTATGTCTACTGGCGCGACCAGAACGCGGTCATAAGCTCTGACCTGATAGTGGCAGACTTCAGCATACTCTCATTTGGCGGCGGCGAGGAAGTGGAGCGCGCAAGCGCTGCCGGCGTGCCCATAATAGGCGTGGTGGCAGTCAAGAAGAAAAGCAAGGGAGTGCTGTCGTATTACATAGAGGGCACGCAGGGCCGGCTAAGCGAGAAAAACATACACATAGGAAATGGCGGCGCTTCAATGATGTTGCACGGCGCGCCTGCCATGAAGGCCATTTGCAGTTATCCTGCCTATGATTTCAAGACAATGCTAAGGCAGAAAATAGAGGATTTGGGCTGGCGGCTGGAGTTCAATGCCATAAGGGCAAAGGCGATGTCGATACTGGTTTCAGGCATGGGCAGGAAGATTCGCGGGAAGTTCGGCATGGACAACCCCCGTTCCCTGGCGCTCAAGGAAATAGACCTGATGCTAAGGGAACGATTCGGCCTCAAGCCTGAAACCGAGAGGCTTGACAATGAGAGGCGCGAACTAAGAGACAAGCAGTTGCCCCAGGCAGTCTCGGACTTTCGGGAGAGTCAAAGGAAGCTCAAGGAAATAGAGAACAAGCAGAAATTGCTAGACGACCTGCTGGACTTCCACCCGATGAAGAACCACGAGGATTACGAGAAATACAAGCTGGCCTTCCCGCAATACGCCATGCGCATCACGCCAAATGACAATGGCCCTGCAAAGCACGAGAGGCTGATTACTAAGAAATTCATGCCGCCCAAAATGAGGAAATGAGGAAACTACTTTTTCTTTCCCTTGACGCGCCTGCCGGGCTTATTAGCGCCTTCTCCGTCTTCCTTTCCATCCAGCAGGCGGTTGACGTTTGCAAGCCTGTCCCTCAATTCAATGGCAGCCTCGAAGTCGAGCTCGTCGCTCGCCTTCATCATCCTTGCCTCGAGGTCTATCGCTATTTGCGCAAGCTCCTTTTTGGGTATGTGCTTGCCCTCGTATACAGCGGCCTTTTGCTCTGAAATCTCCTTTTTGATGCTTGTGGGCGTGATTCCGTGCTCCTTGTTGAATCTCTGCTGGACCTCCCTGCGCCTCTGCGTCTCCGCCATGGCGCGCTTCATGGAGTCCGTGAGCTGGGCGGCGTAGAGAATGACGGTGCCATTGACATTCCTTGCAGCCCTGCCCATTGTCTGGATAAGGCTGGTGTCGTTTCTTAGGAAGCCTTCCTTGTCGGCGTCCAATATCCCGACAAGCGAGACTTCGGGTATGTCAAGCCCTTCGCGGAGCAGGTTTATGCCCACGAGGCAGTCGAACTGCCCAAGCCGCAGCTGGCGTATCAGCTCCGTCCTCTGCAGGTTCTCGATTTCGGAGTGGAGGTATCTCACCTTGACGCCCTGCGCAGACATGTATTCTGACAGGTCTTCCGCCATCCGCTTGGTAAGAGTCGTCACAAGGGAGCGCTCGCCCTTTTCAGCCCGCTTTTTCACCTCTGCTATTATGTCCTGCACCTGGATTTCAGCCTTCCTGACCTCCAGTGCGGGGTCTAGCAGCCCTGTGGGCCGCACGAGCTGCTCGACAAACTGGGAACTCGTGGCGCGCTCGTATTCTGCAGGCGTGGCCGAAACGAAAATGACGTTTTTGAGGTATTTCTCCGCCTCCTCCCATTTCAGCGGGCGGTTGTCGTACGCCGATGGCAGGCGGAAGCCGTTTTCAATCAGGGATTTTTTCCTTGACCTGTCGCCCTCGTACATGCCATGGAGCTGCGGGATTGTCACGTGCGACTCGTCCACGACTATTATAGCGTCTTCAGGCAGGAAGTCTAGCAGGCAATAGGGCGGCTCGCCCGCCTTTCTCCCGTCAAAGTGCCTTGAATAGTTCTCGATTCCATTGCAATAGCCGAGCTCCTCTATCATTTCAAGGTCGTAATTCGTCCTTTTCCTCAACCTCTCCTCCTCAAGCGGCTGGAGGGCGGGGAGCGTCTCCGAAAGCTCTTTCCTGATGTCCGCCAAAGCGCGCTTGACAGACGAGTCCGGTATGATGTAATGGCGCGCGGGGAACAGGACGTGGTGTGGCGGCGACGACTTTTTCTGGTATGTCAGGCTGTCAAGCACTGAAATCTTTTCCACCTCGTCGCCGTCGAATGAAATCCTGACAATGTCGTCGGAATAGCCAAGAGCCACGTCGACCGTGTCGCCCTTGGACTTGAAAGTCCCAGGCTTCGGGGACATGTCGTTCCTCTCGTATTGCATGTCGAGCAGGCGCTTGAGGAAGCCGTATTTCTCGAGCTTCATGCCCACATTGAGCATTATGGAGGCGTTTTTCCACTCCTGCGGCGAGCCTATGCCGTATATGCACGATACAGTTGCCACTGTTATCGACGGCTCGCCGGAGACGAGGTTCGCGGTAGCGGCAAGCCGCATTTTCTCGATTTTCTCATTGACCTGCGCTGTTTTCTCTATGTAAGTGTCTGTCTGCGGTATGTATGATTCCGGCTGGTAATAGTCGTAATATGACACGAAATAGCCCACCCTGTCATGCGGGAAGAAGTTCTTGAATTCCGAGTATAGCTGGGCAGCAAGGGTCTTGTTGTGGGATATCACAAGCGCGCTCCTGCCTGTCCTTGCTATGACATTGGCTATGGTGTATGTCTTGCCGGAGCCGGTGACGCCAATAAGCGTCTGTTTCCCGCCCTTTTCCACGCCCGCGGAAAGTTTTTCTATTGCCTGGGGCTGGTCGCCTGCCGGCTTGAACGGGGATACGAGAGCGTATGGCATGGAAAACACCGATAAGGGGCGTGTAGAATGAATCGGATGGGAGGATTGCAGGCGCATGAAAACCTGCCCGAATCCAGGCTCAATATTGCTTCAGGAAAGGATATAAGGATAGGGAAGGGGTGAATTCCACTGGAAACCGCCACGGGTTGCAGGGTTTCAGGGAAAAGGGAAGCGGGCTTGGGGCAGTGCATGCAAAGCCGGAAAATCAGGCGCTTGTGACTTTCAGCACGGAGCCATTGGCCTTTGATACGTATGCCACGAGGGCATAGGACGCGCTTGGGGAAACCCACTGGACGCGCCAGACATTTGTCATTCCGTCCTCGGTGGAGTCGAGGAACTGGACAGTCGGCTTTGCGTCAGGATAAGAAGATATGTAATCTGAAACGCGGGTGGAGCCGGCAAGCTTGTATGAAGCTATCACGACCTCTTCGGGGAACGCTATGACGCACGATGCCTGGCCATTGCACACCTCGCAGTGGCTTGTGATTGTCTCGGTCCAGGTCACGAAATTGGATTTGGGGTAGTCGTAGTAGAGGTGGTACCTTTCAGGGCAGACGCTTTTCAGGTTTATTACTACCGCGCCCTTGATGGCGTAGGACGGCGTGCCGCTTGACGTGGTGCTGTTATGGTCTACTGAAAGTATTTCCCACTCGTCGGCAGCGGGGTATTTGGTCTGCATGTCTTCGAGCACGAAGTTCTTTGCCGCGGTCTCGCTGACGACTGGCGCAGGCTTGGGGAACACGATGAAAAGCACCACTAGCACCGCAAGCAGCAGCACGACAACAGCTTCGATCCTCATAATTACCCTATGGCTATTGATGGGGGAGATATAAATTCGTTGTGGTGTTCGCCATATCATGAAACACGGCAGATGCGGGCGCAGGTCACGACATCAGATAGTAAAGCGTGGGGAGTATGAGGCTTCCCATCAGCCAGACGCGCGGGGTGCCCATGAGAAACGGCAGGCACCCGACAATGAAGGTTATGCCAAACACTGCCACACCTGAAACCCCGTTTTCCAGGAATATGAAAAAAACCAGCAGGCCGGCCACCATGTATTTCAGCCCCGCCTCGTTTTCAAGCCTTGAGATGGCGCCTGAAAGCCGCCTTGACACTGCCATGAAAATCCATACTGAAATGGCAAGCGCCGCGAGGTAGGCGCAAAACATGGCTATTATCATGGCAGGGTCGTAATTGACAAGCGAGGACGCTATCTCTATAGCCCCGACCCTTGACCTGCCAATGGAGGCGGCAAGGGAGAATGAGAACACCACCAGGCTGAATGATATTGAATAAATCATCGCAAGGAACGCCTCCGGCGCAATTCCCGCAAAAAGCGGGGAGACAAGGCCTGCGAGGAACACTGGGGAGGATACTGAAGGGAAAAGCAGGGAGATGAACGCGATTATTACGCCCGCAAGCACGTATTTTGCAAGGGAGAAGTCAGGGTATGTTATTTGCTGGACAACGTGCGCCTTGCTTTTATGCTTTGCACCTGCGGCTGAAAACAAAAGCCATGATGGGGAGAACAGGCCCGCGAAAATGGCGAAGAGCGGGTCTGGCAGCGTGCCGCCTTCAAGAAAGACATAGCCGCAATAGCCTGAAACCGCGAACACCGCAAGGGACGCCGCAAGCGCATGCCATGACTTGAACTGGAAAAGCGCGTAAGCAAGCACTACCACGCATATGGCAACAGCGAGATAGGGTTTTGCCGCCGCATAGAGCAGGGGATAAATGGCTATAGCCAAGGGCGAGAGCGCGGCTGAAACCAGTGTGGCGGACGCGGCGCTGAAAGCGCAAATCATCACAGCCTCGAATCCCCTGCCTTCGAGGAAAAGCGCCTGGCCTGGCAGGGGCGAGACGGCAGTGGACTCGTCGGGTATGCCAAAGAACACTGAAAGCAGGATTTCAAAGACCGGCCTTGCTGCAAGCACGCCCATGATGCAGAAGGCGGCTAGCGCGGGCGTGATTCCAATGGAGGAGATTATTGAGGAAATTGTGTTGGTGTGGAAGCCAGGGAATGCGATTGAGAGGATTCCCGTGATTATGCCAAGGATGAGAAAGCCTATGATTGAAAAAATTGAATCTGCCATGTCAACCCTGCCTTGCATTGGAAATTAAGATATTCATGGAATCTCCAGCTAGCCTGGATATTCAAGTTTTGTGATGTCAAGGGATTTTGAAATGCTTGACGTATAGCGCAGTTTGCCTGTGACAAGAAGAGGCTTGTCTGCCAGGGTGTATGAGAGCATGTCAGGGCCAAGAGTGCACCTTATGCAGCCTGAATAGTCGCAGGCAAGGCAGGAGTAGGAGCCATACTGGTTTTGCGATATTGACGAGACACTGGCATGGATTGTGGCTCTCCTGCCGCCTTCAAGGCCGGATGCCTGTGAAACTGTTATTACGTCCCCGGAGAGGCTTTGGGAGAGGAACCAGTAAAGAGTGGCTGATGACAGTGCTATGAGAATGCAGGCTAAGGCAATGTGAAAAGTCCTGATTTTCCTGCCAAAAAGAACTGAAATGCCGTATCCCACGCTAGATTTGCTGTGATAAAAGATATAAAATTGCGTGTTGGCATATAGGGGGTAGAAGGCATGTAAAGTGATAGACCGTAAAGGGGGTCAGTGCCTGCCAAAAAACAGGGGCATGGAAACAGGAACCCGCATAGGGATTCAATATCCGAAAAAATAGGGGTATGAAAAGTGAAAGCATATAACAGGATTCAATGCCTGCCAATGGAAAAGGCCAATTGCTACATGGGGAGGCTGATAGCGGGCGAAAAGGTCCCTGCCAGCAGGTTCTATTCCAAGTACATTGACAATGTGCGCAACCTGCGGGCGGATTATGGCCTAAAGATAATCCTGCCATTTAGCAACAAGGGCTATGTCGGCACTATCGGCACGGCGGATTTTGAGGTGAAAAGCGAGGACGAGTCAAAACTCATGCTGGGCGTTATTCGCGGCCTTCTTGAAAAGGCAGCCAAGAAAAGGCCGGAGCTTTCACCCCTGCTTGAAAAAGTCAAATCCGCCAGAAAATTGCTGTATGTCGATGCGGTGGCCTCAACAGTGCAAAAGCACAATGTAGGGTTCGACATGCTCGAGCGCGCCTCAAGGATAGGCAGGGCGAGGGGGGCGGGAATCGCGTACATTGAGAGCACGAACCCCATAATGGACAGGGTGTGCGAAAAAAACGGCTGGGTGCTTCTTTACACAACCAATATTGGTAATTCCTTTTTCATAAAAGCATTGTAGCTTGGCGGTAAGATGGGGTACGGGATAATGCATAAGGCAATGGAGCATTTTGGCATTTTCAAGAAAGGCCATGCCCAGCCTAAAATCTTCATAAAAGTGGAATATGCGGGCGGTATCAGGAATGGCAGGTTCGAGCGCCTGATTGCAGGGGAGAAAAGGCCCTATGGAGAGCTTGTGAAGGAATACGAGAGGACTACCAGGCAGTACGAGAACTCCTTTGGCAACCTCGAGCCAATGCTCTACGTGTGCAAGGAAGGGGAATTCGGCACAATGGGCACTATGGACTTTGAATTCATAAAAGACCAGGAGAGGCTATATACTTTCAAGCAGGACCTGTTCGTGCGCATCGACAAGGCATGGAAATTCAGGAAAACCAAGGAAAAGCTCAAGTCCAGGATAGGCCTGTGCCAGGCCATACTATACGAGGATGGCGTCAATTGCATTGCCCCAAACAAGGGCGCGGCGACAGAGCTTGGCAGGGAACTTGAGAAAATAGGAGTGCAACGGCATGCAAAAATGGTGATTAGCAGGACTGACGAGCCTGCAATGGAGCGCGTATTCGTCAAGAGGGGCTGGGACAAGTTTTTCACTGACAACAGGGGCAATGTTTTCTACGGGAAATTCCTTGAATGAGAACAGGGCACTCGCAGTCCCAATGGGCCGCATGAGTTTTCTGGAAGGGTAGAATGTTTATATTAAGCGGATTTTAAAGTAAAGCAAAAGGTAGAACCACATGCCATCCATACTCATAAAAAATGCCACGATATTTTCAAATTCCGCTTCAGGCAAGCCGGTGAAAACTGACGTGTTATGCTCCAATGGCAAGATTGAGAATGTGGGCAAGGGGATTTTGGCAAAGGCCGAGCACAAGCTGGACGCTTCCGGCAAGATTCTCATGCCCGGGCTTTCAAATTGCCACACGCACGCCGCAATGAGCTTGCTTAGGGGCTACTGCGACGACATGATTTTACAGGATTGGCTTGAGAAGAAAATTTGGCCAGCTGAAGCCAGGATGGACGGGAAGGCGGTAAGGGCTGGCACGGAGCTTGCAGCGCTTGAGATGATTAAATCAGGCACCACATTCTTCAATGACATGTATTTCCAGATGGATTCAGTGCTTGAGGCTGCGGAGAAGTCGGGCATGCGCGCTGTCCTTGGCTATGGCATGATTGACATGGGCGATGCTGCAAAGGCAAAAAAGGAACTTGCCATTGCAAAGGCATTTGCCAAAAAGGCCAAGGCAGCGAAAAACACCCTGATTACAGCGTCAATGGCCCCTCATTCACCTTATACGTGCTCAAAGGAACTGCTTCAGGAATCCCACGAGTTCGCAACAAAAGAGGGGTTGCCCTATCACATCCACATTTCGGAAACGAGAAAGGAAGTGTTCGACGTATTGGACAAGACTGGCAAGAGGCCTGTGGAGTATCTCGATTCAATAGGCGTGCTTGGGAAAAACATGGTCGCTGCGCATTGCGTCTGGATGACTTTAAGGGAAGTTGAATTAATGGGCAGGAAAGGCGCAAAGGCAATCCTGAACCCTGGCTCTAACCTGAAACTCGCCTCGGGCGGCGTGCCGCCCCTGCCTGAAATGATGAAAGCAAAGGTCGGAGTGTGCCTTGGGACAGACGGCGCTGCAAGCAATAATTCACTTTCAATGTTCGAGGCGGCAAAATACATTGCCCTGCTTGTGAAGAATTCGAGGTGGAATGCCTCAATAATCACGGCAAAGGAGGCGTTTGATTTCGCCACTGCCGGAGGTTACGGGGCTTTCGGGCTAAACGGTGGAAAAATTGAGAAGGGCGCATTGGCAGACCTGATTTTGCTTGACGCCAAAGCCCCAAATCTCAACCCCGCCACGAAGTCCACGAACATGTACGCCCAAGTAGTTTACGCGGGGCATGCCGGAAACGTCACTGACTCCATAATCGGCGGCAAGCCCGTGATGCTTGACGGCAAAATCCTGACTCTGGACGAGTCCGCTGTGGTTGAGACGGCGAACAAGGAATATGAAAGAGTAATGGCTTCTTTGAAATGAGTGCTTGAAATTTTCCTTAGAAAACGCTCGCGCCAAGCCGTGAAATCGCCCTTGCGGCGAGTTGGGCGCCCTTTCTTCCCGAATCCTCAAGTGAGGCACAGCGCGAGAGGCCGTAGAGGAAGCCTGCGGCGAAATAGTCACCCGCCCCTGTAGTGTCCACCACGTCAACAGGGATTGCGGGAATCGCCACACTCTTAATTTTATCAGGGGATGGTAATGACATGGGCGTAATTTTTCCTGTCTGTTTTTCAATGTCCGCGTGAGAAAATGTGATAATCTCGCTGCCCGCCTTGCCCTTTTTCAGCACAGCCATCTTCGCCTCTCCGCAGTAGTCTTTCCGTGGGTCAAGGCCGAGAGCCTCGAATTCCTCTTCGTTCCCGAACAGGACTGAAATTGGCGCTGATTCAAGGAGTTTTAGCAGTGCCTTTGCATTGTTTGAAATCATTGCAGGGCTTTCAAGGGAGAACGCCACCTCGATGCCCGCGTCTGCGCATTTTTTCATTGCGCCCCTTGTCGCAGGGCCAATGTCGCCCTTTTCAAGGGCAGTTATTGAGGTCACGAAAAAGTACTTGTGCTCCTTTGCGGTTTCAAGGTCAAAGGAGGAAAAGTCCACGCCATTGCCAAGGTTCGCCGCGAATGTCCTTTGCGCGTCGGGCGTCACAAGGCACAGGATTTTGCCAGTGGTGCCCGGCATGGTTTCAAGCCTGCCCTCAATGCCTGCGGATTTCAGGCTTTTTGAAAACATCTTGCCCTCATAGTCATTGCCTATGGAACCCGCGTATGTGCAGGAACCGCCAAGGTATGCGATGCCCTCGCACGTGTTTCGCGCATTGTCGCCCGGGGAAACGGAGGTTATGGCTTTCCCAAGTTCATTGCATATCCCGTCCACCTTTGCGCGGGGGATGAAGTTTGTGGAGCCTTTCTCAAGCTTCAAATCAAACAGGAAATCGTCCTTGCAGTGGGCCAGATAATCCACCACAGGCGTGCCTATTGCGTAAACGTCCTTCAGGCCGGAACACGATGATGAATCGGGAATGGATTTTTTCATGGAAAAACCTTATTCAAGAAAAATAAAAAATGGAAAGAAATGAACATTGCATGCGCATTGGCAGCTTAACCTGAACGCGTGCAACATTCATTTAAGGATTACTGGACTTATTAGGCTGTTGCCTGCGAACGTAGCATTCTTAGGTGTATCGCTGCCGCTTCTACACCTGCGTGCTTGTGAAAGTCAATGTCGCCGTGCTTGTCTGCGGCGGGCTGTCGGAGTCTATTTTTACGAGAACATAAGCCCAGATTGCATCCTGCGAGTCAGCATAATCCAAGGACGGGCAGACTGTGATTTCCGATATTGAAAGGCTTTGCATGTCAGTGTCCAGGGACGAACATGCCCCTGCCTCGTCCACGCCGCCAAACATCTGGAACAGAGGTGCGGAACCGCCTATGAATGATGCCGCGTTCTTGTCCGAAGCCACTGTGATTGAGACATTGACATTCCCCTGGTTCTCCACAAGGAAGCCAAGCTCCCCGCCAGTTGTATTGGAAGTCTCATTGGACATCAGGGTAATCGAGCCTGCCGCAGGCGGCGTGACTGGCACGAAACTGAATGTGCTGTCATTCATGCCATTTGACGTATAAACCGCTATCTGGTTTGTTGACGTGATGTTTATCCCAAGGGTGCCTGTTGAATTCGAGGGCGAGCCGCCCGCCCCATTATAATTCCCGGAGCCGTTAACGCCGTAATCCGAAAACCCGCTGACATTGAATGTCAGTATTCCGGTCCCCTGGTTCCATGACACGCCCGTGCACCTTGGCGCGGAACATGCCTGACCATTATTGACAATTGTTGCAAGGCTTGAGGCGAATGCCTCGTAATAGTATATCGTGGGCGCAGTTGCGCTTGAATATACCCCAGTGAGATTCATAGTCAGGGCGGCAGTGGAATTGAAACTTGAGTCAAGGGCGGACGAGTTCACTGAAATGAACCCATTGCCTATGATTACCTGCGTGTCAAAGTCAGCGCCAGCCGCATTGACGGAATAGGTTGCAGGGAACTTGATTTTTCCCTTGCCTGTCTTCTCAAGTGTGAGGTTTGTCACATTCGTTATGTCCGCCACTGCGGCGAAATTTGTAGTTTCCCCGCCATAGCTTGAGACAATGGGATTGTATGCGAGGGTGACAGGCCTTATGCCCGTGGAATCAGCGTATCCCTGCGTGTCAGTGGCAAATGCTCCAAATGAATACGCGCCGTCTGTAAGGTTCGTCTGGTTTGTCACGAATTCCCAGGCAGTCGAATTAAGCTTGCGGAGGTTTGAGAGGTAGAGCTGCTTCACTTCAGAGGCAGACAGCGCCCGGTTGTAAATCCTGACCTCGTCTATGGTCCCGTTCGCAAGATAGTCGTATGACTGCCCGGGCGTGTAGCAATAGCCAATGCGCACGGTTGTGGTGCCATAGTCCCTCAAAGGCCCAAAATAAGTGCCATTCGCCACCGCTGCCCCATTGATATATAGTATTGCAAGCTTGGAGGTGGCGTTCACAGAAATCATTACGTGATACCATTTGGATACTGCATATGTCAACGGGCTTGTGACCCATAGCGCCGAGTTGGATGAGTTCCAGAGATTCGCATAGAACGCGCCGCTGGAACTGTAAAACAGCCCAGTGTGGTACCCGTCCTTGCAAATGATTGTGCCGGATTCATGGTAAATTATGCCCGACGGCAGGCTTTTCGGGTAATACCACGCGCCCCACGTGTAGCTGCCTTCGGTTATGTTTTCCAATGACGCGGCATTGGCAAGGTAAGAAAAGTCGTTCAATCCGTCGAAAGAAAGCCCCTGCCCGTATTTCCCGCTTGCAAAATATGGCCCCTGGCTTATGAAGTCGTAATCTGAAGCAGCTCCGAAAGAGCCGTTGTTATACAGGTAAATTGATACGGAGTTCTGTGTATACAATATTGGCGTGGTGAATACCGTCCAATTGGCTATGCCGCTCTTGGTATAGTCTGAATTGAGGCAGGTCGAGCCATTGAAAACGCACACGCGGCAGCCGCTTCCCCTGCACGCGTAGCTTAGTGTGTCGCCCGCAGTGGCATTGAAGAAATTTGACTTGTAAAGGCAGACTAGCCCGTTAGTGCCGGGCGTGGAATTCAGCCTGACGGCATAAGGCCCGTAATAGCCGGTTATCATGGTGGCGCTCACCACATTGCCGCAGTCCACATTCCAGCCGCTGTAGCTTCCCCTGTCGAAGTCCTCTATCATACCGCCCAGATATTGCGCATTTGAATATTTGGAATGGTCCGTGGCCCGGGTGCCGTTGCCGCTGAACGCGGGCTCATTGTCATAGGTCAGCATGGCGACAAGGCTGTCGTCGTAGAATGAATAGTTCGTGCCATTCCAGTTGAAGGTGAAATTCTTCAGAGCGGCAGGCGAGTCGATGCTGACATTGGCGAACAGGCTCGTCGAGGCCACGCTCGAGCCAGATGTGGGAGTGCCGAAGCCAAAGGACGGGCAGGAATGTCGGCAGTCGCCGAAATAGTTCTTCACCCCGTCCTTTGAATTGTTGTAATACAGGGCTATCTCGGACGCGGAGAGGGTCCTGTTGAATATTGCTATCTCGTCTATTGAGCCGTCAAAATAGCTTGCCGTGAAACTGGCCTTGCCCGCAAGCAGGCTGGTTGCAATGTTTTCAACTGAATTGGCGTATGTGGCAGAGCCGTTTGGCTGGCCATTCACATAAACGCTTATTGTGCTGCCATTGACAGTGGCGGCAACGTGGTACCATGTTTCCTGGGAGCTGAAGCCATTGAAAGCCGAATTGGCATACTGGAACCCGTCGGCATTGTCAATTGCGAATACGAGGTCGCCGCCCGTGGCGTCGCTTCTTATGTAGAGCTGCCAGCCGTAATTTGGCGAGTTCGGGTCGCGCCTGGAAAGTATTATCCTGTTTGACACGCCCCTCGGCCTTATCCACGCGGAGACGGAGAAGGAAGCGCTGCCATTGAATGCCGGGCTCGTGCCAAAGTCGATGTATGTGGACGAGCTGTTGCTGAAGGTATAAGAGCCTGAAACCTTTCCTGTGGAATTCAGGGCCGCGCCGGTAACAGTGCCATTGTACGACCCGAGCGCGTCATTGGCGTTTGAATCCAATGGCCAGTAAGCCGCAAGGCCTGACGGGTAAGAAGCATGGATTGCCGGGAAAAGAATGAGAAAAATTGCAATGGCTGCTGCGGGGATTGTTTTTTGCATTGGCACCATGTAAAAATAGCTCATTGCCTGAATATAAATATAATTATGCGCGGCGCGCCGCTTCCCTGCGCGCGGATTGCGTTCATTTGCTTGCTTTGAGGCCCGCGATTGCGAGCCTCACCGCGGAATTGAGGGCGTATTCAATCATCTCCGGCTTTGTGCCATTGGCGCCCGCCGCGCACACGTGGCCCCCGCCCGTGCCGCCTATGACAGGCGCGACCTTGGACATTATGGACGCCATAGATAGCCTGCCGGAATGGGCATTCCTCATGCGCGCGGATATGCGCGCGCCCACCTTGCCCGCGTGCCCTACAAAGGAGATGTCCGCGCCGATGTCTATCAATGCCACTGCGGCGTCCGCCTCGAACGACGCGGCCTGCGACGTCGCTATTATGATGTCCTCGCCATTGATTTTTTCATGTACTATTGCAACGTTCCTGCAAGCCTCGAGCATTGAAAGCCTCGACGCCGCGTCGCGCGGCTGGTCGACAAACGAGAGGACCTGCTGGTATCCGAGCCCGCACTTCGCAAGGAGCCCCGACACTGTCTTGAACGTGCCCACGCTTGCGTTGTGGAAGTAATAGGAATCCGAGATTATGCCGCACAAGAGCGCCAGGCTTGCGAACTTGTCAGGATTGGGAACCATGCCAGCAACGAGTTCGCAGGTCGAGGACGCCTTGTTGTCAATCACGCCCCATTTCGCCCTTATGGTGTCGGAGCGCGTGCTGTGATGGTCGATGACGCAGTCGAAATCAATGTGCTGCGCGAGCGGGGCATTGCCTGCGGAGTTGGTGTCAAGGAGTATGAAATGCGAAAAGCCTGAAAAGTCGAATGACCCGTCCTGCCTTTGGAAATCGGAGGGGAAAAGGATTTTCTCGCCGCAATAATCAGCTATCTTTCGCGCGGAGCTTGATACCCTGTCGGGCGCAACTATGCTTGCGTTCTTGAGCCGCCTTCTTATGGCTATGGCAGCGCCCATGGCGTCGGTGTCGCCGCCCGAATGGAACGAGATAAGGCATTTGCTGCCTGAAAACGCCGATATGAAGGAAGAGGGTTTTGCCAAGCGAATGCCACCGAGCACTGCGCGGGGAGGGGTTTTCAGGACCCGCCCTGCATTTTCTTGGCAGCAGACTCTATCTTGCCCTTCAGGTCGGTAAGCTTTGCCGAAAGAGCGGTTTCCTGCTTGGATATCTGGCTTATCCTAAGCTCGAACATCTCCTTTTTCTCGGCAAGCTCCTTTTTGGCGTTCTCCTTTGTGGTAGAGAGGAGGAGACCGCCTGCGGCCTTGTACACGTCGCCTGTGGTCTCTTCAACCGAGGCGAGGGCGCTTTTGACCTCTTCAAGTCCGATTTGCATCTGCTGCTTCTGGATAAGGACGTTTTGAAGCTGGCGCTGGAGGGACTGGAAGTCCGACAAGTCGCGCTCGACGCCCGCAGGCATCCTGGGAACGTTTTTCTGTGAATCTTCAGCCATGTAACCACCGGGTAAAACTGTTTTCAAAATGACTATCAAATAGCCCTATGTTTCCTGCTCTATTTTGTCAATGACGCTTAATAACCTTAGGTATGAGTTGGCAGTGGCTCGAAGCGCCACGGGGTCGTCGGCGCTGATGCGCACCTCGAGGGTTTTGCCCCTGGCAGTTATTTCCGAGCCCCCGCGCTTTTTGAACTCCGTTTCCTGCGAAAGCGCCGCCATGGCGTCGGCAGCCTGCTTTCGCGTCCCGAAATGGAATTTGAGCAGGCACTCTGACCTGACCCTTTCCCTGGCTTTACGAGTTTTCGTCATTAAAACCGACCAAATTGCATGGCTTATTCCACAGCGCCGCCTTCAACCGGCGCGTGCCTTGAAACATGATATTCGAGTTCCATGCACGGGGCGCCCTTCATGTAAAACCCGAGCCTGCCGGCGGAGCAGGATATGCGCAGCTGGGAACCTTCCCCGCCCATGGAGCCCATGGAAATCCCGAAAATGCCCAGAAGCCCCTCCGCGCCCTCGCCTTCAACCTGTGCGGGCTGGGCTTTTCTCATGCCCAATGCCTGCTTAAGGGCAGGATGGAATTTCAGGTTCCTGATGATTATGGCTTCAGGGAGATATTCGAAATCCACGCCTTCCCTGGTGGGGGCAACGCGCGCAAGGGACAGCATTGACGGGGAGCCGTGCTTCTCGAAAATGACGCAGAGTATTTCCTGCCCTGCCGAATACGCCTTCCCGCACAGGCCCTGGAACGATTCCTTGCCCCTGCCTGCATAGGCGCAGCCGGGGAGAAACGCGCACAAGGCCTTTGCGAGCCTGCGCGAGCCCATGACAGGTTTCCTGCTAGTTGTCACAAACATAAGACAAACCTCATAGGGGGCTGCGCCCCCTCGCGGTTTTTCCTTGATTTCCCCTTCACCCCTGCGAAGAGACAAGAACATGGAAATGAGAAAAAAAGAAAATCCCGCAAAAGGGAAAAAACAAAAAAACTAATTCGTCTTGACCTCTTTCGCGACGGGTACCCTGCCCTTGTAGAGGACCCTCCAGCCGCAGTAGGGGCACCTGACGAACTTGGAGTCAAGCTCCTTTATGTCTTTCTTGCATTTTTGGCAAATGTACATAATATCGCACCCTTGGATTTGGGGAGGCTTAGCCCTCCACTATCCTCTTGGACACCTGCCCGCTCGGGGTGGTGAACGAGAACGCGCCGCCGGCAAAAACGCTCTTGCACGCGCCGCATTCCCACTTGCTGTAGGACGAGCGCTTGACAGCGGCCTTGCCGCATGCAGGGCACTCGTACTTTGAAGTCTTCTGCCCGTAAACCTTTGCAGCGCGTTTCCTGATTTCCGCGCCATACCTAACATTCCTGTCCGCCATTTTCTACACCTCAAATTCCCGTGAATATCATGCCTGGATGCCGTTTCCAACATATCAGGCTTTGAACATATTTAAACCATTAAGGAAGGCATCAGAGGAGGGCGCGAAGCTCCTTGCCCCTCTCAAACGCCAGGTCCACAAGCTTGGACACGTCCTGCTCCGTGGCCGAAGCCCAGCCGGACTTCTGCACTGCGCACACGTGCTGGCTTGTGGTGGAGATGGTCACCTTGCCGTCCATGCCCAGGTCCTCGTCAAGCGCCGGGTCAAGCAGGTAATGCGGCCCGAACTTGGAGAACGAACACGCCACGACCTTCTCGCCTATCTTGAGGCTGCCGGTGTTCTCGCTCCTGATTATTTTCGCGTCTTCGACTTTGGGCATCTTGGCCTCAAGCAATGCCGCCATGGCCGCGAGTGCCGCGGTGTCTATGAGGTTCCCGCCGTAGTCCACGACCCACAGGTCGAGGTAGAGCGCGAGCACCTTCTCGTCGCTTATCGCAAACGACTTAAGGTCTATAGTCTCGGACGAGCGTATGCCCCTGTCCACCACGCGCGCGAGCTCTATCGCGTCCGGGCTTGGCGGCCCGGGCTCGAACATGTGCGAGCCGAGCGGCACGAATTCCGCGCCTGTCGAGAACACGCCCTCGTCGGGCCTGTCCGCGTAAGGGGTGGCAATGTCGAATTTCAGGCCCGCGATGACCTGCGTCTTGCCTATCTGGCAGAGGGCCGAGCCCTCCGCGTTGGGGATGACGTTTTTCTGTATCCTGACGGGCCTGTACTCGTCAAGTTTCCTGCCGTCAAAGCGTTTGCCCTCGGCAAGCGCCCTCACGATTGTGTCGCGTTTGAGTTCGTTCAATATTTCCATTCAAAACACCGCTTTGTAGAGAATCAAATGTTCATGTCCAGCTGCGTGGTCTGCGCCTGCCTGTCATAGACCGCCTTGAGGGCGTCCACCTGCTTCTGGTGGATTATCTTCGCGGCCTCCTTGACCATGCCTATCCCCTGCATGACCTCGTCCTTTGTGAGGAGGCCGTCCATCTGGAACAGGAGTATGTCGCCGTTTCTGGGCGCTATCGCGATGGGCATGTCGGACTCGCCGTAGTTGTCCTCGTCCTTCGAGAAGTCCGCAGCGACCTCGCCGTCTATCTTGCCGACAGCGACCGCGCATACGAGGTCCTTCATGGGTATGCCCGCGTCCGCGAGCGCCACGGCGGCTGCTGTGACGGCGGCGCACCTTGTGCCGCCGTCGGACTGCAATACCTCGAGGTAAATGTCAATCTGCGTCTTCGGGTACGCCTCCGCGATTATGACGTTTTCAAACGTCTCGCGGATTACCTTGGATAGCTCGACAGAGCGCCTTGACGGGCCTGACCTGCCGTGCTCCTCCTTGGAGCAGAATGGGGCCATGTTGTACCTGCACTTCACAATCGACCTGTAAAGGGACTGGGAATGCTTGGGTATGCACTCGCGCGGGCCATAGACGCCCGCGAGTATCTTGTTGTTGCCCCATTTTATCAGGGCCGAGCCCTTGGCGTCGTTTAGCACGTGCGCCTGTATCTCAATCTCCCTAAGGTCGTTGAGGCCGCGGCCGTCCGCGCGCTTGCCGTCGATTATCAGTTTGGGCTTGTTTGTGTGGGATGCCATATTGTTATCACCGTTCATTGGAAATATGATTCGCGGGCTTAGAATTCGCCCTCTTTCCTCGCGACCCCTTCCCTGCCGCCGCCAAAGCGCCTTGGCCTGTCGCCGCCCCTAGAATGGCCGCCAAACCTGCCAGGGCCGCCGTGAGAGTCCCTGTCGCGGAACCCGCCTGCCCTCCTGGGCGCGAAACCCGGCTGGGAACCCTGCTCGCCGCCCTGGCCTTCAGGCTGGGGCGCGTCGCCCTGGTCCATCTGGATGGGCTTGCCGGTCTTCTCTTCGAGGAACGCGTGGATCCTGTCAGTGAGGCCGCTTATGTGCGCCTCGCGCTCTATCTTGTTTATAGCCTCTATTGCAAGCGTGTTGTTGCCCCTGTCGGAGAGCCAGACATAGCCGTTCCTGCCTATCACGATGTCGGTCTCCGTGGCGTTCCTTATCATGTTTATCATGGAATTGCGCTTGCCGATGAGGCGCGGGATTTTGACCGCGTTGACGCGGATTACCCTGCCCTCGCGAAGCTTCCTCGCGTCGGTAAGGTCAATGTTCTTTATCTCGTCGGCGTTCATTATCCTGCAATACACGACGTCGCCAAGCTCGAACTTGTCATGGCTGTCGCGCGCGGATATGAACCCTGTATAGGGGGAGTTTATCTCTGTTATGTACCCCGCGAACTTGACGTCTATCACAATGCCGACCACGAAATCCTCTATCATCGGGTCGTAGGGGCCCGCCAATGGCACGAGCCTGCCGTCATCGCCCAAGAGGCCCGTGACGCTGGAGTACGTCTGGTTGTTTTCCACGTAAGTATAAGCCTGGCGTTCGGGCTTGTCGGAAATTATCTCGCCGGGCACTACTATCCTACCCATATATCTCACCTTTGAAACGGAAAATGGACTGAAACCTAAATATCTATGCTAGAAGGCGTCAACAATTAGGAAAATCCAGTTTGAAATCCGCTGCTTCATCTATTTGTTTGTGTTTTACGCTCATTATTGGGAAATCCAACATTTAAATATCTTGCAACACGCCAAAAACCGGGTTTTTGGCCGTTTTTCCATGGAAAAACCGGCTAGTGGGGCAGTATTTTCGTCTCCGCCTGCCCGGCGCAGGCCTTGTTGACCTTGTCGTAGAACTCGCCCTGCATTCCAGCGGGCAGCTCCACCACGCACAGGAAGGAGCCGTTGGAGCCCCATTCCTCCTTTATCATGTGGAACATCTTGACAGTGCCGTAGGCGCGCGACGCGTATTCTGCGGGTATCCTGACTGCGATTTTGACGCGCTCGAACTTTATCGGGAGGATGGGGCGCAACAGCGCGACCACGTCCTCGACCTGGGACTCGGCGCTTGCGAACGGGTCTATGGAGAGCCTGACCTGCTCGAGGGCGTTCTCGAGCCTTATGACTGGTATCGGGGCCTGGGTGCGCGGGTCGATGGCCTCGCGCGCTATCGCGGCTATTATCTGCTTCCTCTTCTCCTCTGTCATCTTGCGCTTCTGGTCGGTGGTCAGCTGCAGCTCGCCGCGCTCGAATATGATTTTGGCTATCTCGAACACGTCGGTGGTGCCGAAAGCCTTCTGCAGGTCGCCCGACTTGTGGCGCTCCCCCTTCCTGAAGTTCTCGAAAACCTCCTCGACCACGAGGACGTTGTTGAGCTCCTTCTTCTTCCCCGTCTTGTACATGTAGGCAAGGTCGGGGTCTACGACTATTTCAAACCTCTGCCCCTTCACGTCCATGTGGGCGAGGATCGACTTGTCAAGGGAGGTCATTTTCAACCATCATCTATTTCCTGCTGTTAATCCTACTTTATGTATTTCTCCACTTCCTTGGGGGCGAGCATGTGGAACTCGGCCTTCTTGACAGTCGCGACCGAGATTTCAACTGTCTGCGACGTCAGGTTGAGGTCGCCGGACTTCTTGAGCGCCTTCATGGCAAGGGCAACGCCCTCCTCCACCGTGATGTTCTCCTTGTACTCCTTCTCGAAGAACTCCTCGACTTCCTTCTTGCCTATGCCTATGGCGTCGGCCTTGAACCCCGTTAGGGCGCCTGACGGCTCGGCCTCGAAAAGCCTCGGCACGCCGTTGTCTATGCCCGCTATGAGAAGCGACACGCCAAACGGCCTGATGCCCCCATATTGCGTGTAGACCTGCATGAGGTCGCACAGGTTCTTTGAAATCTGCTCGCTTGACGCGGGCTCGTCGTACGTGATCTTGTGCCTCTGCGCGTCGAGCCTTGCTATGTCAATCAGCCTGCGCGCGTCGGCTATCAGGCCTGAAGCAGTAGCCGCAATGTGCGCGTCAATCTCGAATATCTTCTTCATGGACTCCGGGACAAGAAGCTCCGACTGCGTGCTCTTGTAAGCCACAAGGACGACGCCGTCAGAACAGACTATGCCTATTGACGTGGCGCCGCGCTTTACCGCCTCCTTGGCGTATTCCACCTGGAACAGCCTGCCGTCGGGCGAGAAAACCGTTATTGCCCTGTCGTATGCCTGCGGAGAAACTGGGTACATAGATACACCTCTAAATCAGTATATTGCCTTATAGAAGAAAACCACACCGAAGTAGTATTAGTCATGGATAATCATTTAATATATATGCTTTTTGCCATCCGCCGCGCCTAGCCGCCCGAAGACTGGACGCTAAGCGACCCTTCGGAAAACACGTAGTCCTTCGACTCCGTGAAGAAGCTGTCCGGCGCCGGGGCAACAAGCCAGTATTCTATCTGGAGGTAGCCGCCATAGCCTATGGACAGGCCCATTACGGGGCAGTTCGAAGAGCTTAGCGAGAGGAACTTGCCTATAGGCAGGGAGAATGTGCACGAATAGTTCGTGCCGTCGGAGGCGGCCATGTATGCCGTGCCATTCGAGCCAAAGGCGAAGTCAGTGGGTATTGTCTCCTGATATGCGAAATTCCCTTCCGAAAGGGATTGCGGGGAATAGAAAACCACCCTCTTGTACTGGTTGCCAGCGCGCATTACAGGCGCGCTTGCCATGCCCACAAGCTTCTCGGAGGCGCTTGGGCCACCCACCACGACCTTGTTGGGGAGCACCATGCCGGAAAACTGCGGCTGGGCGGAATATATGGGGGAGATGAATATTTCGGAATACTGGATGCGCGTGTTGCCGGCATCGAGCTTTGTGCGCGCGAGCAGGCAGGACGCGTTGAGCGAAGTGTTCAGCGTGGAGCCCTGGCAGACGAGCCGCCCGTCGCTGTTGTTCACGAGGAAAAGTGACGGCCGCTTTGCCCCGTCAGGGCCGTAGACCGCGTTCTCCATTGCCGCGATCTCAAGCATGTGCGAGCCCGCGGACACGGGGATATAGGAGGCCGAGTGGGCGGGCGATTCGCCCTTGCCGTAAAAAACCGCCACGTAGCCGCTTGAAGGGAGATTGTCGACCAGGGCAGCGTGCCATGTGGAATTGCCGCCCGAGAAATAGGAGCAGTTTATCTTTAGGTGGCCCGACTTCGCGTTGCCGCTGCAGCCGTCCGGGCATGCGGCGTAATTGACGGTGCACGAGGAAGACCCGACAATGCACGAGCCGCACGGGCCGTAGCAGTCGTAGGTAGAATAATATGAGGAGATAGTAGTTCCGACAGGGCATGTCAATGTGCCCGTGCCTTCAGGGAAGTCCTGCGACAGGTTGGCAAAGGCAATGTTCGAGAAAAAGCCGTTGCTTGTGAAAGTCATCGGGTAAATGCCGTCGCTTGCCGTAGTCCCGTTGAAATAGGTTATGCTCCTGTTCTGGATGTTTGCCACCCTGACAGGTATGGATGCCATGGGGTTGAGGCTGGAGTCGAAAACGCCTATCGCATAATCGCCCGAAGCATAGCTCCATGAAAGCCCGGAGAACTTGGACGAATACTGTGTGAAGTACAAGGACGCGAGGCCGGCCACGGAGCCGGACGAGGTTATGGAGAAAGCCGAGCCTGCCGGGACATAGGAATTGTAAATCTTGATGTTCCTGTTGGAATTGGCAATGCCGCCTGCCGACTGGTAGACTATGTTGCTTCCGCCCGAGCCGGCGCCGCCATAGCTGAAGAAATTGACGCCCTGGCCAGTCCCGTCCCCTCCCTTCTGCCCGCTGCCGCCGCCCGCCTGGGCAGTGCTCGTGCCTCCGGAGGCGGAAATGGAGCCGCTTGAGAGGGTGGCAACGGAAAGGGGCAGTATGACAACGCTACCGCCTGCGCCGCCGCCGGCGGAGCCGCCATTGCCGCCATTTGCGGATATAGTTCCATTGTAATTAAGAGAATTGGAGACCAGCCTGACCGTGCCGCCGGAACCGCCGCCATAGGCGGTTATGCTGCCGCTGCCCACGCTAAAGCCGTCGCCGCCCCGGACGGACATGGCGCCGTTGAAGTTCAACGCCCTGGCATAAATCCAGATTACGCCGCCGCCCGAGCCGCCCGAATACGAGCCATAGCCGCCGCCATCGGGATTGGATGTGCCGCCTGAATTCAGCCCGTCCGCGGCTATGGAGCCGGAGATGTTGGCGTCGCCTGCCACGTAGAACTTCACAGTGCCGCCAGCGCCGCTGCCGCTGCTTGCCACATTCACGGTGGCGCCGCTATTGATTACAAGCGAATTGAAGTAATATGCAGTGCCGCTGTCTATGGTCTGGGTAGCCGAGACCACGCAGTCCCCGCCAGTGGTGCAGCCCGTGCCGGACAGGGCCGCGGCAAAAGACAAGGATGGCGCAAGGAAAATTGCCATTGCGGCAAGCATGATTATCCTGATAGAGCCTTTCGGGAGAGCCTTTTTGGGTTTTGGTTCCATTCAAATCACATTACCATGAGCCGTCGAAATTGTACCAGGCTATGACGCGGTTGACAATAGTCACCATGAGCTGGTTTGAATATTGTATGGACGCGGCGTTGGGTATTGCCGTGGCGTTGGCCGCAGACGGGGTCGGCGGTATAGCGTCGATTGGGATGAGGTTCTTGTTCCTGATTGCAAGCCTGCCCAGGTCGAGCACCACGGACTGGGTGCCGTCGTAGTTCCCGTCCTCAACGGAGAACCCGTAATCGCCTATCTTGTCTATGCCAAGGGAGGAAGGGCCGGAAGACGGTATGACCACGATGTATGCCCTGCCAAGCCCGTCGGTGGTTATGCCGCCGTATATGTCGGTCGACACGTTTGAAACCCCGTATTGCGGCATCGCGAACAGGCCGAATGCGTTCTGCTCGCGTATCCTTACCGTGGCGTTGGCCACAGGCGAGCCGTCCGGGTACAAAAGCGTCAGGTTAAGGAACACGGGCTTGCCCGTAGGCAGGCTCGACGGCATGGACACTGAAGTGCCGTCCGAATATATCGTGAAGTTCTGCATCTGCCCGCCGCCTTCCTCGAACCATCTGGACACTGTGGAGTATATGCTTAGCATCTTCTGCAATGAATACTTGACGCCATAATCCGAGTTGGGCACGCGTATGGCCGAGTCGGGAGCCGCCCAGACCTCGCGGTTGTTGACATTGAACTTGCAGCCCGCGATTGTCACTGAATACGGGCCTATCTGGGACTCGTAGCCCGTCTTGCCGCCAGTGGGAATGAGGGTGAACGACACGCTCGTGGAATTGGCGCCTGTAGAGACCGTGCCCGTGGAAAGCGAGGCCGAATGGAACGTGCCCCACTGCGCTGTCGGGCCGAAACTGTAGCCATTGGACTCGCTGTATTCGTAGGTCGTGTTGGCCGCGCCGATTATTGTGATGTTGTAAGGCCTTGCTGCCGTTGGCAGGGTGTAGTTGATGGCGCTGGCGTTCACGCCATTGACCAGTATGCCCACGGAACATGCCGGGTTCTCTGTGACATTGAGTTTCAGGATTATGGTCTGCGACATCGGGCACGCGTCCGATATTATGGTATAGTTGGCCTCGTACATGCCCTGCGTGAGGCCAGAGAGGTTGAACGTGACATTGAGCGAGTCGCCGTCCCCGACAGGGCGAGTCCCGTTGGGGAACCTGCACCACGCGCAGCCGGAGTCAAAGGTCAGGTTGACGCTTGGGCGCGGCTGGAGCACGCTAAACGAGTTGAATATGACAGAATTGCTCTTTATGCTCCCGGAGATGACCACGTTGCTCTGGTTGTCAAGGGATATGTCCGGGCTTTCGACATTGGACGTGGTTATGTCGTTTATGTACCAGTCGGAATATAGCGGCAGGGTGCACAGGTTGATGCTCTTCTTGAACACCCTGTCAAGCGAGCGGTCGGGAGCCGGCATGCCCATGTCGGCGTAATACGCCTCCGTAGCGCTGTCGTTCACAGACAGGTTGAGTATTGCCTCCACGGGCTTGGCGTGCGGGTCAGACCTGCAGTCCGGCACGTCGTCGCCAAGCGTCACGAAGAAGTTGTAGATGTACGGCTGGAACACGGAAAGCTGCACGTTTGCAGACGAGAACGAGCAGTTCAGCGGGTTGGGGCAGCTTGAAACCCACGGATATACCTTTATCGGCTGGTAGCCCACGTTCCTCATTATCGGCGAGAGGGGTATTGTGGCGTTTGGCAGGTTGCACCTCCTCAAAGGCGCCTGTATGAGAAGCTGCGGCTGCTTGACGTCCACGTATATGGGAAGCCTTGCGGGCCTTAGCGGGTCGCAGTTGGTCACAGTGATGTAATGGCTCTCGTTGAGGTTCCCAAGCGAGTCGTACCAGTAAGGCAGGGAGCAGGTTATGTTCGAGAACGCGGTGCCGTAAAGCGACGTGAAGTTGCCGGGGCTGAACGAGCAGTTCAGGTTCGACATGCCGGTCTCTATGCAGAGGCCCACGTCGCGCGCGATGTTTGTGACAGTGACGTTCACTGTCGCGTTGCCGTCCATGCCCACTGGTATCATTATCGTCGGGCTGGAATAGACCGAGCCGTTGGGCTTCACCCACGTTATGTTGGTCAAAGGCCCAAGCGGGGTGAGCGACATGTCCGCGCCGCGGGTCAATAGCGAAGAGCCGGAGGAGGCGTCCGTGGCAGTGGCGTCCACGTGGTATATGGTGCTGAATACCTCCTGGTACGGCACTTCGCAGGAATACTGAAGCTGCGTTGGCTCGCTGATTGTCGAGAACGACTGCGAAACAGGCGAGCACGTTATGTTTGCCGTGTTGTTCGAGCTTATCCTTGCGGCAAGCGTGTCTACGTTCACGGAAGCAGCGGCCGGGAACACGGTCAGGTTTACAAGGTGCGTGGCATTCACAAGCAGGGTGGCTGCGAACGGGTTGGGGCAGACAAGCGCGCCGTATCCCTGGCGCTGCGCCTCGTCCTGTATCCTTATCGAGAGGACCGGGTCGGCTGTATTGGTGTCGCAATCGTCTATCTGGTAATATATTGTGTCGTTTGGCATGACCAGCCTGCCCGTGCGGTTGTCGTAGTTGCCTATCGCAAGGTAATGGTACTTTGTCTGCGAATTTTCCTGCCATGCCGTAGTGCCAAGCGACGGGCTAAGGCCCCAGGATATGCGGTTGTTGCACTGCAGCACGGTGGTCCATGCGAACGACACTGTGTGGCATGTGAAGCCGCGGTCCTCGATGTCCGTAAAGGACTTGACGTCGTATAAGAGCTGGAACTGCTGGTCGTACTCTGCGCCTGAAAGCTGGAGTGCCGCGTAGCTCGCGTTCCACGCGTAGTATGACAGCGGGCTGTATATCCAGAACCTGAAGTTAGGGTTGTAGGTAGTCTGGTTGGCGACTCCCGGGAACGAGCAGCGGTGGGACGCCGAGCTGCCCGAAACTGCCCAGTCCGACTCGTCGTTGGGGCCGAGCCTGCAATCCAGGACGGTCTTGGAAAGGCCGTTGACAAAGTCCGACTCCTGGCCCGCGAAGAACGCGTTGTAATACGCGTATGCCGGGCCCACGCCGCTTGTGGGCGCGAACGACGACGTTATGCTCATCACGCGGACGTTGAAATACACGGAGGTTTTGTGCCCGACAACGTCCGTAGCCGTGACAGTGCAGCCTCCCTTGTAGTATGGCGAACCGGAAGACACGTTGATGGTCATGTTTACCTTCTTCTCGACGCCGGGCGGGAGTTCGGGCGTGAACGACTCGTTGAAGCTTGCGGATATGTCATGGCTGCAGTTGGCAGCCAGGTTGAGGTCATAGACAGAGCCTGTGCCTGCGGTCACGGACATGGGCATCATCAGGTCCCTGACAGAGCCGGGGACTGCGAAAACGTCCTTGTTTGACATCTTGCCCCTGAAAAGGGTAAGCGGCGTGGCGACCGGGTTCAGGGTGAACGAGCACGTGCCCGAAGACGCGTAGGAGGGCGACGAGTTCATTGTTATTGAAACGTAATCGACAGTGGTGAGGTTGTGCGTGGTCGGGAGCATGCACGTGAAGTTGACCGTCTCGATGCCTACCCTGTCAGAGATGTTGTTGGCCTGCGTGCACAGGTCGGGCCGGGATATGTTGAATGTCACGTTCGCTGCCACGTCCTTGAGTATGCTGAATGTTACATTGACAGGGTTGTACAGCGCGAGGTCTATCTTCTGCGCGGACGGCGAGCATTCAAGTATCGGGTTCGAGGCGGTTATGTTGACGTAGTATATGGCGCTCGAGCCCACAAGGCCCTGGTCGAGCATTTTCGACGAGATGTAGCGCTGGTAAAGGCCCTGGTACGGCTGGCCTGTGAACGCCTGGAGGTTCGAAGTGTATGGCAGGCCCTGCGGCGTTACCGAATAGGCAATCTGCGCAGTCGAGTGGGCTGCAAGCAGCGCCGTGGAATTCGGGGCCGCTGCGCACGACCAGCCCTGGCACGCGATGTAGTTGCCAATGTTGACCGCGTCCACGTCCTCGACGTTTGACAGGTTGGCTGTGAAGTGGCCCGTGGAGCCGCGCGATATGTTGACTACCGGCGGGTCCACCCCTGAAAGCGAGATTGCCGAGGTCTTGACCAGTATGGACTTTGTCATGGACGCGCCCCTGCCCGCGGCGTCCTGCATTGACACGGTTATCGAGTGCGCGCTTATGGTCTCGTATGACGGGACCGAGCAGTTGAACCCTATTACCTTCACTTCCCCGCCCGTCCAGTTGTCAAAGAAGTACGACTGGTTGGTGCACTGCCAGCCCACAAGGCCGTTCCTTGCGATGGTGACGGTGACGTTCCTGCCAAGCACGCCCGTGTTGACCGCGGGCATGTATATCGACAGGTTGGCCCCCGGGATGATGTGTATGACCCCGGCGCTTGTGAACTGCACGGTGGCATTGGCGGCCGAATTGCCGCCTATGCTTGCGATTGACACGCCGGTGCTCGGGCGGGCATTGTAGTCCGGGTCTATGATGGTGCCGGTCTGGACTACAGGGCTGGAGTTGTAAAGCGCGAGTGCGGCGTTTGCGCCTATGTTAGATACTGCCGCTGAATCGAGGTTGCTAATCATGAGCTGCATGCCGGACACGCGGCCCGGAAGGGCGTGTATCTCCGGGTAGGCTATTGTGCAGTTGAATGAGAATGATGCCGAAGCGTTGGGCGCGAGCGCGAAAGGCGCGATTTCGGGATAGCCGCAGGCCCAGCCGGACGGCCTCTGGCCGGGGTAGTATCCGCCGCGCGCCGAGTCGAACCCGATTATGGTGAGGTTGAGGGAATTGGCAGCCACGGGCCCGTTGTTTGACACTGTCACTGTCCATTCAAGCGTCCTCGCGGGAGTGCCCGCGAGTTCTGTTGCGGAGTAGGTATTGTTGCTGTCCCACCTGAACACCGGCTGGTTCACGTACGCGGCTACCGACCATTTGGGCCACGAATACGCCTCGCTTGCGGAAACGACCGACACCGCGCCCTGCGGCTGGCTTATGCCGCCTGCCGCATAGGTGGCGTTTGAAGTGCTTGCAATCTTGGACCTGTAGCCAAACCCGAGGTTGAGCGCCAGGCTGCCCGTGCCATTGTTTGTCAGGTTGACGGACCTGTTGAGCTGGTTTGCCACCACTATGCCCGCGCCGGGGGCTGCGAATAGTTCGTTGCCCGAAGACGGCTTGACGTAAATCTCATTGGGGCTTGCGAGGTCCTGCCCTGCGGCGTCCGTGCCGATGGCGACAGTGTTGTACTCGCATGGCCTGCCAAGGTCGTCAACGCAGGATACCTCGACAGTATTGGAATACGAAGTCATGTAATAGTCGGGATAGCACTGCACCTTGACAGTCTGGTTCGACAGGGCAGCCATGTACGGCACTTTTATGCTTCTCGGGCCCGACAGGTAATCGGATGCATTGTCGGTGCCGTTTATCGGGTAGGTGAACCAGCAGTAGAGGTGGGCATTTGAGGTCGAGAGGCTCAAGGTCACGTTGCGCGACTCGCCAAACCCGCTGTTGTCAAGCACATTGTAGCCGCCATAGGCGGATGGCAGGGTGAAATTGCCTTCAAGGTCGGACGTGGAATGCCACGTGCCCCTCGGCCATTGGAGGACCGGGGTCTCCGGCACCACGTTGACCTCGAAATTGGAAAGCGGCTGGTTAGAGTACGCCGGGGTGCTCTGGACAGACAGGTTGCCAAGCACGTGTATGTTGTTGTAATACAATATAGGGATTGAATAGCTGCACGAGCAGTAGGGGTATCCATTCCAGTACGCCTTCTGGCACACGCTGGCATAGGTGTAATACCTCGTCTTGTAATTGCCGGGGGTCGCAAAGTAATACCCGAACACGCTGCCGTTCACTTCATGCCCGTTGGACACGTCTATGTTCCTGTACCTGTAACACGTGCCCCCTGAACAGGCTACCCTGGACGTGTAGTCAATGGAAATGACCTGCTGCCAGTCGCTTGGCAGGGACGAATACAGGCCAGGCGTGCGGTTGTCCCCGTCTGCTACCTTGAACACCTGGACGTTTATGGGCGCGATTGCGTACGGGTCCCAGTTGGTGAAGTCGAAATAGACAAGGCCGGTCCTGAACGTGTAAAGCTGGGAGGGGTATTGTGTATAGCCGTTGGGGCAGCATCCGTCCGTGCAATACGTGCTTATCACGATGCTCTTTGGCGAGGCCGCGTCGTATGGCATCCCGACCCCGATTTCCACTGGGTACCTGCCCGTGAAGTCGTCTGTAGCAGAGTATGTCTGGGGCGTGACGTAGTAATAAGAATAGTTGCCGTTGAAGTCGTGGATAGACTGGTAAATCGTGTCAGTTCCATAGCCAAAGGAGAGGTTGGCGGAAATTACCTGCTGGTAGCCCGATATCCCTGGCCCCGCAGACACGTTGTCCGAGAAAATCCTGTTGAACATGTAGGACGGGGAGTATGAAAGGAGGTAATTCGCGTATGTCACTGGCACCCTGTTCTCCTGCGCAGGCATGGACATGTTCAGCCTAACGTAACGGTAGGTGGAAGAGGAGCCGGGCGCGAGCGGGTTTGAGTAGTTGGTGTACCTCATCAGCGTGAGTATGTTCATAGTAAGAGGCGCGCTCACGTTCCTGCCCGCAGAATCCGAATACGTGACGTATGGCAGGGAATCCGCCTTTCCGAATGCGAGCCTCTGGCTCCATGACGAATTCATGGTGAAGGGCAGGGTCCGCACTTCATAGGACGACCATGACGCCGGGAATGTCACTGAAACCGAAGAGTTTGCAGGTATCGTGAACGGGCTGCCGGTGGACGGGTAGATTATGGCAGTGGCATTGCCGTCGTTCGCAAGCACGAACCCACTCTGGTTTGTCCAATACGTGGCTGACTGGTTTATTATCTGCAGCTTGGACAGCGGGCTGAAATCGCCTGCCGAGCCGACGCTAAAGGCCGGCAGCGGGCCGTAGATGCCTGCGGGAATCTGTATCATCGGCTGGACGCTTGCCACTATAGGCGCAGTGTCGCCCCTCTGCAAGATGGATACGGACTGCGGAGAGAGCGAGCAGTTCAAGGCGCCTTCCGGCACTGTGCCGAAGCCGCAGTGTATCTGCCCGGCAAGACCATATGCGTCAAGCACCTGTGCAGACAGGTTCATCACGCCAGTTCCGGTTGACGGAGCAGTGGAGAACGTGTCGTCCACCGTGATGGCGCCTGCGGACAGGTAGAGTTGCGGGTTTATAGGTATAAGGAGGTAGGATATGGCGCCGTTGCCCTCCGCAAGCGCGGAGGTGGCGTTGATGGCCACGGCCACTGGGACTGTTGCGTTGTACGGCAGGTGGCAGGAGACGTTGAACGGGACAACGCCTGACAGGTCGGACGAGAAATTGGCAAAGAAAGGCGGGGACACGCTGCACAGGTCCGGCCTGTCCGTGGTTATTGCCACGTCCACCTGCCTGCGGGTGACATTGAGGTAGAACGTCCTTGTGACCACGCCGCCGTTTGCAATGGCGAAAGTGTTGTTGGTCGAATTCACGTAGAGAGTCAGGTTGTATGGCAGGTAGTTCCGTGTCGCGTTGTCCTGCGCTATGCCTATCGTGATGTTCGCCCCTACCACGTGCGCGTAGCACGTGGCATTGCTTGACATGCCGTTCTCCGCATTGGCGTAAATGGTGTATGGCACGTCGCCGATAAGCGGATAAGAGAGAGGCACCGTCACGGTAACCGTGTAATTCTTCTTCTCAAGGGCGTTTATCGCGGGATAGAAGTTGGGCAACAGCGAGCACTCCGTCCCATTAGGGCAGTCTATGCCAAGGACAGTGTTGGTGGAGGTGTAGAACAGGGAGGTCACGTTGCCGTATGAGGACAGGGTGGTGCCAAGCTGGCCAAAGTCGAGCTGCGGGTATGGGCACGTGACCACCGGCCTTGGCAGGACTGTGCTGTAGACCGCGTTGACGTAGAGGGTCTCCTCCGGGCCTATGGTGAACGGCGAGAGAGTGCGGCACTCGCCCGCGCCGCCGCTTGCAGAGCAGCCGGCGTAGAAGGAATATACCTTGTACGGCTGCATGCCGTTTTGTATGGACCTGATTATGCTCGCGTCGGTGAAGCCGTGCGTGAATATGTTGGAGGCGTTGTAGTCGCTCTTCCTTATCTCAAGCACCTGCGAGTTGTAGGTGTCGGCTATGAAAACGGAATCGCCGAACTGGAAAGCGCTGTAGGGGAACGAGAGCATGTTGACGCCCCTGCCTGCATAGCCGAGCTTGCCGTATTCCCAGACAATACCGTTTTCAGGCATGGACGTGTTGACTTCAATAACGCGCTGGTTGCCGGTGTCCGCTATGATTACGTTTCCTTCAGGCGTCTCCGAAACATCGTATGGCGTGTTGAGCCTGGCAAATGCGAACTGCTCGGATTCAACAGGAGATGTGCCAACGCTTGCAAGCACTGTACCGGAGCTTGAAATCTTTATAACGCGGTCGTTTTCAGAGTCCGCCACCCAGAAGTAATTGCCAAGCTTAGACTGGTAGACGCGGCGCGGGAAGAAGTTGGGGTCGTCCGAAGAATAGGCAGTTGAGAAGCTGGCGCTGTTGTTTGCAAGCGACCATGCCTTGACGCTTGCAGAGCCGGTGTTGGCGACGTATATGGCCTCGGAAGTCCCGTTTGCGCTGTAATTCACGTAATACGAAACGCCAAACGGCGTCGCGAGGGTGCTGGCATCGCCAGGAGAGCCGATTGTCCTGATGATGTTGTTGGCCGTGTAGCCGAAAGAGCTTGTGTAGTTTGAATATGTGCTCGGGTCTATGACAAGCACCCTGTCGTTGAGGGTGTCCGCTATCGCCACTGTGCCGATTATGGAGTCTGAGGCGTCAAATGGCTGGGCGAGCACGTTTATGGGGCCGGTTGGCGAGCCGTTGCCGTATTTCCAGATTATGTCGTTGTTGCCGTCTATCTTCTCCACAGTGTTGTTGTAGGCATAGGAAACCAGGACAGGCAGGCGCGTAATGTTGCCGTAGCTTGCGGAGGGAGTCAGGCAGGACGCCGGGTTCGCAGGGTCCGCGCAGCCGTAATACGCGTAATAATTGGAAAGCTTGGGGGCGGTGAGCATTGCCTGGAGCGAGCAGTAGTGGTTGCCGTCCGCGTCGGTCGTGGAGTTCACAAGCGCAAAGCCCATTTCCTTGTAGAACGGGTTCTCGTTCACGTGGCTCGTGTTTGTCCACGCATAGTTCTCCAGGGAGTAGCCGGACAGGCGCAGTATGTTGTCGGTCGTCATGGACACGTCAGCTATGAAGCGCACGTAAGACACGTTCATGGTGGCAAAGTCGCCCTGGACAGTGCCGTATATGCCGCCGGACGGGGCATTGACGCCTGCGACGCGGGAGAGCACGGTGGTCCATGCAGAGCCGTTGGATGAGACATTTACCTTGAAATACCTGGCAGTGCCAGTCAGCTCGAGGGTCGCGCTCACGCGGGACGCCATGGTGGTGTTTGACAGGTTGAGCTCGAGGAACGTCTCGGAGCCGTTGTACGCTATTTCCCTGTATCCGTCCTTCCAATACCCGTTGTCGTAATGGCTCAGCCCGCCGTTGTAGCCAACATCGTAATAGTATTTCCAATCGTCAAGGCTCTTTTTGGGCGCGCACATCATGTCGTATGCCCAGCCGCCGCCGCCAGCTATTATGCGCAGGTCGGAGCAGTCGCTTGCCTTGCCCACGGACAGGTTGGATATTGTCACCACCTGGCCGGAAATGGCTATGTTAGGGTCGAGCAGGCGCCTGTATTTCCACCGCGAGTCCCACCAGCCCGGCAATGTGGCGTTGGTGCTGACATTGCCGTGCACAGTGAGGTATGGTTCGCGGTAGTCCGAAGGCGTGGTGCAGTTCAATACGAAATTGGACGAGCCTGAAAAGTCCTGCCATGACGTCTGGGACGCAGTGCAGTTGGGGTTGTCGAATTGTATGGACAGGTTGGACGGCCCGGGCCATATCCGCAGGTTGAATTCGAGCGGCGAATAGCTGCCCGGGATTATCTGCCCCGTGGCTGTCGGGGGCGTTATCTGGTAGTTGGGCTGGCCCTGCGGGTCAGAAGTGGTAAGGGTGAAGCTTGTGGAGGCATTGCTGCCCTGCGCGTCGCTTGAATGGAGGTCTATGCCGAAGTCGCCTGAAACCTTGCCGGGCACGGAGATGCTGCTTGTGATGGTGGCGGGCGAGTCGGCCTGAAGCGAGGCTATGGTTTCAGGGCTCTGGCTGCAGCCCCACAGGCACGGGCAGGTTATGCTGTTCTGGACGTTAAGGGATTCCCCTGCCACAGCGTTTATTGTCGCGGGCACTGAAGCCGCCTGGCCCCATGGGGAATACTGCTGGGGCACTGCTGAATAGAACAGGTTGGAGCCGGCTATCAGCAGGCTGCCGTTTACTGTCTTTGGCATGTAGAAGCGCTTGTACGCCGTCACGTACCAAGTGTACCTGCCAGGCGCGAGGGTGGGCAGGGCGCGGGTGTAGTTGCCGCTTATCGGGTCGATGCTTCCAAAGCCGTAGTCGGAGGTCCTGAACACCGTCCCGTAAACGACCGCGTAGAAAGTGACATTGGCGTTGGTCTGGGGCACGCCGTTGGTGCGGGTGTACTGGGCTGTCAGGTTGACAATGGACTCGTAGCCTGACACCACCGCGTATGGCACGGGCGCCACCGTCAGGTTGCTGTCGAGGTTGGAATCGAAAGTGCCGTTCTGCTCATAGGTCTTGCCGTCGCGCGTGACATTTATCACGCACGTCCACGGCGTGGTGGCGCTCCACTGGTCGACCGAGAACAGCGGGGAATAATAGGTCGTGTTGTCGCTGCCGTTTGCAAACGAGGAATAGGACACGTAGGAGAGCCTGATTGTGCCGTCGGGCCTGACAACCTGGAACTTGACGTCCGTGATGTATTTCATGTCGCACGGGTCTGAAAGCGCGGCCTTGCACGCCACGCCGAACGAGCCGTTGAGCGGATAGTCGGGGTTGGCGCCTATCGCGATGAATATGGGCTGCGCGTCCGTGATGTCGCACTTGGTCACCGTGACGTTGAGGTCCGTGGCATTGAAAGTGAGCACGAACGGCCTGTACACGGTCACGTTCACAGGAGTCGCGGGGTAGGTGAGGGTCGCAGGGAAGAACACGCTGACATTGAGAGGCGTTACATTGTACACTGTCAGGTTCGAGCCGCTCTCGACCCTGTAGCTGGAGAAGCGGGAGACATTGAAGCGCAGGGTATAGGTGGAATTGTCCCACTGGATGCCGGAGCATATGCCGCCGCCGTCCGTGCACTCCGCCTCGCCGGACTGGCGCGCGTAGGTCTTGGCGAAATTGGGGGAATAATACACCCTTGGGGCGGTGGAGTTCTGCCACACGCCGTCGGTCCTCAACGACACCGTGGCAGTGGAATTGAAGGACGGGTCAAGGCCGCTGGAATTCACCGAGACAAAGCCATAGCCCATGTAGACATTTGAGTCGTAGTCCTGCAGGTAGGAATTGACAGGGTGGTCCTGCGGGAAGGATATCTGCCCCACGTTGGCCACGCCAAGCGTCAGGCCGTATACTGCTGTGAGGTTCGTCAGGTATGAGAACTGCGTTGTCAGGGCTGGGCTGAACTTGGAATAGTTCACGAGCGTGAAAGGGCGGACCTTGCCGAAATAGAACGAATACACCGCGGATGTCGAGTTGCCCGAATAGTTGCGCGAGACAACGTCCATGGACGGGCCGGAGGCGCCGGACATGAAGCCGGACACGTCGGTTCCGAAGCCCTCGTAATTCGAGCTGCCCCTGAAGCGGTAGAGCTGGGTGGCGTTCCTGCCGGACATCACCAGGACTGCGCCGTTGGAGGTGAGGTTCATCGGGTTCGAGGAATTTGAAACGCCTGCGAGGAACAGGTCAGACGCGCCCTGCTGGCCTGTCGCGGAGGCGGTGAAAAGGACTTCGGAAATCGAGCCGTCCAGCCCGCCTGTTCCGTCGGGGTTGGCGCCGATGTAGAGGGCGTTGGCATTCGCGAGAGGAGCGCTCCTGCTCTCGAAGGTGCCGACCTGCACCCCGTCGATGAAAAGTTTCAGGGTGGCGGTCGTGGCGTCCCGGGAAACTCCCAGATAGTGCGCGGAG
Source organism: Candidatus Micrarchaeia archaeon (assembly GCA_041650395.1). Taxonomy (GTDB): domain Archaea; phylum Micrarchaeota; class Micrarchaeia; order Anstonellales; family VGKX01; genus JAKALW01. Next base: position 192,790 of record JBAZLG010000002.1, read on the forward strand.
GCGCCCCCGACGGCCGCTGTGCTTGTGAACGTGCCCACAAGCGGGGCAAAGAACACGAGATGGTCTGACGAGTCGAACCCGAGGCTGTAGCCGGACTGCGAGTCAGCCTTCGATATTATGGCCTGCGAAACGCCGCTTTGCGCCTTTGACACCCACGCGAATATGGAAAACGAGCCCTGCGCGTCGTATGGCTGGCTTGCGCCCGTATAGATGTACTGCGAGCCGTTGAACACCATGCAGCCGCCCGTGCAGGCAGCAGGCGGCGCCCACACGGGCTTGTGCGAGGCCGGGCCGTATGTGGAGGAAGTGGTGTAAGAATAGTCGGGCAGCGAGCCTGTGGAGGTGTTGGTTATGTTGAGAGTGAACATGTGCCAGAGGACTACCTGTTCCCCAACCTGCGACGCGTTGGGGGATATTATGGCAAAGTCCCTGTAGCTGTCATTGTCGACGTCGGGCAATGGCCTTATGCATATGCTCGAGTTGCCAAGCCCCAGGCCGGAGGGCTGGAACCTGTAGACAAGCACTGGGCTTGCCCCGCCCCTAAAAACGTAAGCGTACTTGTCGGAGTCAATGCCGTATTCCGAAACGCCGTCGCGGTCTATGTCGCCAAGCGCCCAGACGCCCTTGCCGAAATGCTCGCCCGCGCCACCGGATATGACCGACAGGGCGGTGCGGTTGTCAGAGCCGGAGAAAATCCAGACCAGCCCGTTGGCAACGCCGTTTGTGGAGCCCAATGGGTCGCCGACTGCATAGTCCGCGTACCCGTCGCCGTTTATGTCGCCAAGCATCGCAGCCGACATGCCAAAGGAGATGTTCGCGTTCGTGCCGGTCCTGACTCCTGCCACCTTGGAGACATTGCCCATTGACGACGCGTTGACCACGAGATAGGACGATGACTGCGAGCGCTCGGCCTCGAGCCAGTCCGCGCTCCTTGAAACGTCTGAAAGCCTGATTTCATCGAATGCCACAGGGCCCTGGTCGGACCAGGAATATCCGGAATGGTAGGTGGTGTCCGAGCCTATGACTATCTTCCCCTGCTGCACTTCGGGATAGAACGGCGACTGGCTGTAATTCAGCTGTGAATTCATTTTTATGAGCCAGTTCCCGTTCTCCTGCCCGTATGCGAAGAAGTTGAGGCTCGCAAGCGCAGTGCCGTTCGTTGAAATTACCGCTATCTTGTTGTATCCCGGGGACCATGCGGACAGGGACCCGTCCCAGCCAATCCCGGTTCCAAAGGTTGCGGAGCCGAAATCGCCAAGGGAAAACATGAGGGCGTACTGGTTCGGCGCCGACGTGGAGCTTCTCCAGCCCCATAGGGATACGTAATGGGTAGAGTTGCCCGTGGGCAGCATGGCGGCGGCGCTGGAGTTTTCAAGCGCGCCGCCGGTGTTTAAGTAAATGCACTTGCCCCATGCGCACTGGCTTGTGGAATTCGATATGGACGCAGAGCCTTGCGACACCTTGAAGCCGTTCCTGCCAAGGGAATCGCTGAAGTCCCCGCCGTGCCAGACGCTGACGTAGCCGTTTGACCAGACAGCGCTTGCATTGCGGTAGGGGCTTGGGTAAGTCTGGTTTGCAAGAAGGTAAATGGTATTGAGAGCGCTGGAGTTCTCCAGAAGCGGGATTTTCACCCACAGGACTGTGGAATTGGTGTTGCACGTGCCGTTCTCGACCTCGTAATAGAGCGGGGACGACATAGATGAATCAAGCACCTGCAGGTTCGAGCAGTTTGCCCACAGGCTGCCCATGCGGACAGGGTATGAGCTGTCGAAAACCGCCCTGGCAGGGAAGTCTGCGAGGTCGGATGGCACTGTGCTGTTGATTGAAACCCTTGCGAGGTAATACCTGGCAGTAGAAAACAGGGTGGCGCTGGCGTTTGTCGGGTTGGTTTCAAATGGCGAGCCCGCAAGCAAAAGCACGCTCGAATTGTCCGTTGATAATATGGACGATACCGACGCGCCGAAATACGGGAACGAACTGTTCAGGGCAGTGAAATTGTAAAGCACGCTGCCATTGGAGCCCGAATATACTGCCACGGAGCCCGGGGCGCTGCCATTTGGCACGGGGTAGCCTATGGCGAAGTCGTCCGCGCCGTCGCCGTCGATGTCAAAGCCGAGCGGGGCGAATGACTGGGACGATACTGCGGAGGAATTGAAAGTGAATAGGAGTGTGCCGTTTTCCGAATAGGCGTATATCCTGCCGGCTGAAGCCGAGCCTGCCATGTATTGCGGTATTGCCTGGCCCACTTTTGCCCCCGCAGAGCGCACGAAGTCAAAGATGGTGCCTGCCGGGGCGATGGCGCTCATGTTCACGTCCACGTCGAAATACTGCCTGACTGGCAGGGGGGTTATGGGGGTATAAAGCGGCGTCATGCCCGAAGCAGAGAATTCCGAGGTGGGGGCAGCGGAGGAGGGCAGGGTGATGTTCCTTGAAGGCACTGACGCATTGGTGGCGTTCGGGGCAGCTGAAACATTGGCGGATGGAATAGCGGCGCTCGAATTGATGATATATGAAAGGGTCGCTGAAAGAGCGTAGGTGCCGTCAGTGGCGTATCCCTTGGCTGAAACATTGTAAGCCGCGCTTGATATGGACGCGGGGGTTATGTTTGCCGAACATGAACTCGCGTTGCACGAGGCAATCAGGAAACCGTTCCCGAATATGTCAATGCCCGTGGCAAGCTCCGGCGGGATGCCGCTTGCCACCACCATGAAGGGCTCGGACTGAACCGTGCCAGGGAACGGCGTGGGGGAGAAGAAAGATACCTGGATTGTCTGGCCGGGCAATGCCTCCGCAGGGAGGGAATTCTGGGCAAAAAGCGGCAGGGAAAGCAGCAATAGGATTACTAATAGGATACGTAGGGGGATTTCCTTATGCATTGCGAGGCCTCTCACGCTCCTATATATCGTTTATATTATTTATAAAATATCCCGTTTGCCCGCCTCGTTTGCCTTCCGTGCCGGGTTGTTGCGCATGTGGCACCCGCGCCAGCGCCATGCCTTTTCCATTGTATTAAATATATTGCACACAAAAAACGAATCCGGGAAATGCCGGCAAACCGGCAGTGCATGCGGCAAACGGAGATGCTTATGGCAATCACGAAAGACGAGCTCAGGAAGAAATTCACCGCCGAGTGGGAAAAGCACTACAAGATAAAAAGCCTCATTGACAGGGGCTACAAGAGGAAGCTGTGCCCGAAATGCGGCAAGAACTTCTGGTCCATAGTCGAGCGTGAGACGTGCGCGGATTCCTCGTGCGTGGGCTACCAGTTCATAGGCGCGGCGCCCTCCCAGAAAAAACTGGACTATATCGAGACATGGAAGCTAGTGGAGAAATACTTCGCCACCTCCGGCCATACCCCGATAACGCCCTACCCGACAGTGGCGCGCTGGCGCGACGACCTCTACTTCACAGTGGCTTCGATAAACGATTTCCAGCCATACGTGGTGAACGGCGAGATTGACCCGCCGGCAAACCCGCTTATAGTCCCGCAGCCGTGCATAAGGTTCTCCGACATAGACAATGTCGGAGTCACAGGCAGGCATTCCACCAATTTCGTCATGATAGGCCAGCACGCCTTCAACACGAAAAAGACCGGGCAGTTTTACTGGAAGGAGGAGGCAATTGCCCACGACATCAACAACCTGATGAACCTGGGGATACCCGAAGAGGAGATAGTGTTCACCGAGGACGTGTGGATGGGCGGCGGGAATTTCGGGCCGTCAATCGAGTATTTCTCGCGCGGGCTGGAGCTTGGCAACTGCGTGTTCATGCAGTACAAGATAACAAAGGAAGGCCCCTCCGAACTTGACACCAAGGTCATAGACATGGGCGCGGGCCTGTCCAGATTCACCTGGATAACCCACGGCTCCCCGACTTCCTATGAGCACATATACGGGCCGGTCATAGGCAAGATGAAGCAGAGGGCCGATGCCAAGATCGACAATGACCTTTTCCTAAGGTACGCGAAGATGTCGGGCACCCTCAACAATGACGAGACCGAGGACATAGAGGGCGAGAAGGCGAGGATTGCAAAGGAGCTTGGGGCAGACAAGGACGAGCTTTTCGGAAAGCTGGAGCCGTTGCAGGCGCTATACGCGTCCGCGGACCACCTCTGCACAATACTTTTCACTTCTACAGACGGCATGCTGCCGTCAAACGCGGGCGGCGGGTACAACCTCCGCATGATACTAAGGCGCGTGTTCGGGTTCAATGACAAGCTCGACTTGCGCCTCGACTATGCCCAGATAATAGAAGGCCACGCGGCATATCTCAAGCCATTGTTCCCGCACCTGTCCGAAGGCGCCACGACGGCGATAGACGTGACCGCCGAAGAGGAGAGGAAATACAGGAACCAGCAGGAAAAGGCAAAGGGCAAGGTGTCAAACCTCGTGTCGAAGGCGCAGAAGGAGGGCAGGAAGGTAACTGCGAAGGAGCTGATAACCGCCTACCAGTCCGACGGCATATCGCCTGAAATGGTAAGGGAGCTTGCAGGCGACGGCGCCGACGCGGTCGAGATACCAGCCAATTTCTACGCTCTCGCGCGCACTGCGGACGAGACAGGCGCGGAGGAGGCAAAGGACGACCTGTCGGAATACGAGAAGACGGGCGTGCTGTATTACGAGCCGAAAGCCGAGTTCACTGCCAAGGTAATCGGCAAGCGCGGCAACAAGGTCATACTCGACAAGACCGCGTTCTACCCGGAAAGCGGCGGGCAGACATATGACACCGGCACCATGAACGGGAAGAAGGTAATAAACGTGCAAAAGGACGCTGGCGTGATACTCCACGAGCTTTCGCAAAAAGACGCGGACGCCATAATCATCGGCGACGACGCCAGGTGCTCCATAGACATGGCCAGGAGGAAGCAGGTTACAAAGCACCACACAGGGGCGCACATACTCAACGCTGCTGCGCGGCACGTGCTTGGCCCACATGTCTGGCAGGGCGGCTCGCACAAGGACGAGGCAAAGGCCCACCTCGACATAACGCATTACAGGAAAATATCGCAGGAGGAGCTTGACGCCATAGAGGCGAAGGCCAATGAGATAATATCCATGGACCTGCCGATTAGGACGCAGGTCCTGCCGCGCACGCAGGCTGAAAAGCAGTACGGCTTCAGGCTCTACCAGGGCGGGGCAGTGCCCGGCAGGGAGCTGCGCATAGTAAGCGTTGGGGACATGGACCACGAGGCATGCGGCGGCACGCATTTCATGCTCAAGACCACAGGCGAGATAGGAGTGTTCAAGATAGTGAAGCGCGAGGGAATACAGGACGGGATAGAGAGGATAACCTACAAGTGCGGCCCTGCGGCAATAGAATACATCCAGTCGCGCGAGAGGCTTATCAAGGACTCCGCGGCAGGGCTTGGCATTGACGAGGCCCAGCTGCCAAAGGCCACGATGAAATTCTTCAACGACTGGAAGGACATGGGCAAGCGCCTTGACGCTGCCCTCGAGCTGATGGCGAAGGGGATTGCGGCGCGCATTGCGATGGAGCACGCGAAATCAGGCGAGACAGTCTATGCGTTTTGCGACCAGGAAGAGGACGTCCTGCGCAAGGCCGCCATGATTGTCGCGGAGTCTGGCAAGGCGTCCTGCGTGCTTGTCAACCAGGCAAATTCCATAGTGTGCGCGAGCGGCAAGGACGCGCTTGTGGGCGCTTCCGACCTTCTCAAGCAGATGACCCAGCAGCACGGCGGCGGGGGCGGCGGCAGCGCCAAAATCGCGCAGGGCAGGCTCGCCAAAAAGCCGGACATGAAATTGAGCATATGAAAAACGCGCAGGGCGGGGCCTGCCTCACCTTGCCTTTTTCTTGCTTATGCCCTCGGCCTTGGAATTGACGGAGGAGAACAGGTTGAGCTTCATGTTCCTCGACTTGTACGAGTCCACGTATTTTTTCTGCGCGGAGTCGAAGACCACGAGCTTTTCCCTTTTCATTTTTTCAATCAGGAGGAAGAGGAAATTCAAGAAGTCCCTGTAGCCCACGTGGTGCCTCTCCTGCTTGGCCTCGAGCTTTTCAAGAAGGCGCACTAGGTCCACGAGGAATTTGGAGTCAACGGACACTGTGCCCGCTGTCTGGCTTTTTAGCCTGTCGACTATAATTGCGCGGGCAATGTGCAGTTCTTTCCCAAGCCTCTGTATCTCAAGCTCCTCGGACTGGAACTCGAAGCGGAAGTCCGTTGCGAGGTTGGCAAGCATTTCCCATGAAACCGAGTCGAGGTTCTCCATCATTGATTCCGGGACCTTGTATTTGTCCGAAAGGTTGACTACTGTCCCTTCCTCAATTGGGATTCCCTTGCCTGCCATGATGCAAGGATTGCCCTCCAGTGATATTTAATACTTGGCGCGGCGTGCCGGAAGCGGCGGCTCATTTGCGGGCGAGTATCTTAGTTATGCGCGCTATGGGCCGGGGAAGGGAAAGCCGCCTGCCCTGTTTTTGGGATTTGGGGGCTGGCTCGACTGCAAAGGACCATATCCTCTCTATCATGTCCTTCCTGGACTTCTTTCCGCGCTGCGCGCGCAGAAGCGGCACCCTGGCGGGGACGATGGGGATCGCCGACTTGGGCAATGACTGGGCTGCCCTGATTTCAGTGAGGGGGACCATGCCCATTGTCTCGCTGTTGCGGGAGAAGACAAGCCCTGCCGGAGGCGGCGGGGGCTTTTCGGATTTCGAGGCCTCGACAGAGGTGAATATGAACGGGTCTATGGCAAAGGCGGTTTTAAGTGTCATGCAAAAGCCCGAGGTCGAGTTTGAAAAAAGCACGTACTTGATGTCAGGGAGTTCGGGCGCTCCGGAGTAAAGGTCGCTAAAGCCGAAGCCTACGTACTTGACCTGCGGCTCAAGCCACCTGCCCTGCTCGTAATGGTCGTAAACGCGCCTGTCAACAGAGAGCCGCTCGAGCATCTTCGGCGTCAGCTGGATTCCCACATTAGGCTTGCGGCCCGCGCAGTGCCCGAAATCTATGTTGAGGACCGGGACTTTCGAGCCAATCTGCCCGGGGACGATTTCGGGGCGCAATATTGCCTGTGAAAAAGGGTTCTGCGCCTGCTTTGCCTCCTGCTTTGCAATGTCCACGGCAGGATAATTGCCGCCGCCCGTTTAAATTCGTATTGGGGCGCGGGTCAGATGGCGGGCATAAACCTGTCAAGGGCGGAATATATCGTGTAGAGTATCTTGTATTCCTCGAGCGCCGGGTCGGTGTCCGCGGATATGGCCCCTATCCTCGCCACATCTACCTGCTTTTTCCCGGTCCCCTGCCTGCCCTTGTTCAATGCTGCGTAGAAGTTCGTGACGGAAAACGGCCTTTGCCTCGACTGGATATGCTTGAGGGCCCCGAGTGCCTCGCCGAGCGTGAACGACGGGCATGTGTCGCGGAAAATGAATTCGAGGTATGCCCTGTAATGCCCTGCGGGATGGAGGTGGATTACGCTGACCTCGCCGCCAAGCACGGCCTTGTCCGCGGATTCAAGCCTTTCAAGCACCAGCCCGGAGTACGCCTGGATGTTCTCAAGAGTCATGCCTGAAGATTTCATTTTCAGGTTGGCTGCGGAGTCAGTGGATTTATTGGAGCGCAATGAAACCTTTTCCTTCTCATAATTGAGTTCATGAGACACAAATGCGGTTTCGGATGGGCCCAGCTTGCCTTCGGGCAGGCACTTGAATTCATGGAACGCCAGCTTGGACAGGTAAAGCGAGGTCGAGCTGTCAGACGAGAAAAAAGCCGCCTTGAGGTAGGAAATTCCGGATTCGTGGTGCTTGGCACCTTCGGAAAGCCAGTCGGCGCGCTTCTTGTATAGCCAGGACATTGGAGAGCGCGGGTTCTTGCCTATGACAAGGCTGCCTGCAATGACAAGGCCTGCTTTGGCCCTGAACAGGAATGCCTGGACTTTTCCGTCGCTATGCCTTGAGAAAAAGTCCCTGGCAGGCCCGCCTTTAGAAAACGGGCCCGGGCCCTGGGAAATGATTACGCTTTCCTTGAACATAAATCCCCACCAATGATTTCTGCGCAACAAAGGATTTTAATGGCAAATGGGATTTGTTGGCATTGCCGGGCAAAAACCGCATTATTATAAATAATAATGTAATAATAAGTGTAATAATATGTAATAATGTGATGCAATGATAAACGCAAACACCCCAGGCAACATGCAAAACCAGGCAAACGGCAAGGCAGGCACTGGCACGGCATTCAAAAACAGGATGCTTGCGCCCGAGTTCCAGCGCACGCCAAGCGAATTCCTCAAGATACTCAAGCAGGCATTCCCTGATGCCAAGGAAGAGAACTACAGGCTTAGCTCTGTGTCAAGGATAAACAAGGCAATGGAAAGGCTCGAGAAGAGCGTGAAAAAGGGAAAGGTGGATGACAAGGCAGTAAAGACAATTGTGGAGGGCATCGAGTCCCTCTATGCCATGTACATGCTCACAGACATGGCGGTGAACAAGTACATCTTGTCGAAAGTGGAGCCTGAAATCAAGGAAATTGTGAAAACCGCCGAGGGAAAGCACGAGGCCCTGATAAAGGCCGCGGACATTGTGTTAGCCAACAACAAGTGCCCAAAATTATCCGACATATCCTATGTGAGCGACATTGGGATAATAATGCTTGCGGACGACGCACAAACCGAGGCGTACGACGAAGTGGAACTCCAGATGAAAAACGGCAAGGCGCCGGAATCGGAAATAAGAAGGGCGCTTGACATTGTCAGGGCGCTTGAGAACATACTCGAGCTTCGCTACGAAGTCCGCTAATTTTTCTTAATTCTTTATTCTCTTCTTGTTTTGATTTAGTATAATTTTAGTATAATGAAAATGGGCCGGGAGATGAGCAAATTGCCCGGGCAATTTGGCCCGACGTGGCGAGCACGCCACGTAGATGCTTATTTTGCCCTCAGGCAAAATGAGCAGACCGGCACATTTTCGATAAAAGGAAGATTAGAGCGGCAAATAGGGAGAGAAAGTTAGTGGGCCGGGAGATGACAATTTTGCGCCAGCAAAATTGGCAGACAGGCCCATTTTCGATAAGAGATAGAGTAATGGAAGATATTAGAAAGAGAAGTGAAAATGGGCCGGGAGATGAGCATTTTGTCCGCAGACAAAATGGTCAGACCGGCCCACGAACGAGAAGAGATTGAGAAATTTAGCTAAAAGTAAGAGAAATGTGAGTGGGCCGGGAGAGATTTGAACTCTCGACCTTTCGATATCCGAAAAGTGAAGGATTGTTTTGGCTGAAAAAATCCAATTTTATCAGTCGAACGCTCCAACCAGGCTAAGCTACCGGCCCATAAGGAGATGTAAAGCTAGGTATTATTTGAAATTGAGATTTAAAAATAAATCGTAGGGGCTCCGCCCCGCGCAATGGGCAAAAAAAGGGAAAAAGTCAGGAGGACGCCTTTGCCGAAATGGAAACGCTCTCCTCGTTCACCGAAGTGGAGTCCAAAAGCTCCTTTTTGGAGTTGAGCAGCTCCGCAAACCTCTGCTGCATGCCGGAATACTCGCTTGCCTCCTCCTGGCTGAACGTGCGTATCTGCCTCTGGGCGTTTTGCACCTGGATTTTGACCGAAAGCTTCGATATCTCGGATTCTATCTCCTTGTACTTTGCCAGCTTTTCCACTGGCAGGTGCGCCTTCTTTCCGTCTATGAACACGGATTCGCAGGACATGCCAAGGGACGGGAGTATCTTGCCCTTCTGGATGTTTGACGGCTTGCCAAGCCTGTTGAGAAGAGTGAGAAGGTTCTGCTGCTTTTCCTCGCTTATGCCTTCAAGGCTTATTTCCGACGGGCTTTCCCCCTCTACGTAGGCCTTGACGGATTCGGCGTCCTCAAGCGGGATGGAATTTATCAGGATGGTCAGGCGGCAGATGTCGTCGCGAAGCTCGTAATTCGCCTTGGTGATTTCAGACCTCTTCCTCAAAAGCTCGAAAAGCGCGCCCTGCCTGCTCGATATGGCGGTGTCTATGTCCGCAATCTGGTATTTCTCTATCTCCGCGTTGAGGGAGTCTATTTCCTCCCTGCGCGGGACTAGCGTGATAAGGTCGACCTTGGAGAGCTTGGAGTTTATCGGGTCAAGCCTGTGCCTGATGTCGGCAATGACCTTGTCAAGGGAGGCTATGTGCATGTCCCGGGACTCTGCGCCGTTTCTCACGAGGTAGTTCTTCTTGTACTCTGTCTCGGAAAGTTTCCTGGACAATACCGTGTGCTCCAGCAAGTCGTCTACTGAAATAACCACGTTTGATGAGTCATCCTGCATGCGCTGTCCCTCCCAGGATTTGTTGCAATCCTGATTCATTGCCGCGACCCGCGGCGCCTGTTATTCCGTGAAATCCCCGTCCGGGGCCATTGTGAAGATGAGTGGGTGGGGTGGGATGGGCGGCAAAACAATTGTTTGTGGGAGGTCTATTGGTGCCGCCCCCCGTCTTCCCCAAAAAGGAGCGTGAATAAAAAAACCGCGGATGCCCGATAAAATTGCTTGCTGTAAACAACAACAGGCATCCGGGGTTTTTTGGTCGCCTTGCATTAGCGTGATACGCCCCCCCTAGGCTTGAAATAAACCTTTCTCCCAACCTGTTGTTTTTCAAGCAGGTTGAGTTCGCACAGGCGGTTGAGCCTTGCCGACGCGGCGTTTCGCCCCCTGTATCCGAACTTGGACTGGACGTCGTCCGCGCACACGTGGCCCTTTTCCTGGACGAAATTGACTATTTCCCTGTCAACGTCGGGAATCATGACTTCGCCGCCAGATGGCTTGGCGGCTGCGCCTGACTGCCTCGGGGCGGATTCCATTTGGGAAATCCTCTGCTCCATGGCGTCAAGCCTTTCAAGAATCTTTCCAAGCATGAGGTTTGCCGACTCGCGTTCCCTGACGCTCCTGTATATCAGGGCGCCAAGCACGAGAGGGTCCTTGAACTTTGCTATGTCCTCGCGCAACTCCGGTATTGCCTCTTCCTGGGCGCGCTGGACCTGCGCCAGGGCTGACGAATACGCCGCCTGGCCGCGCTTCTGCGAAGCTTTATATACATCTTCGCCTGAATCTTCAACCATTCATACCAACCATGATATCTGCGATGGAATGCCATACGGGTTTGGTTTTTCCTTCTCCCAATGGCATGTCATGGACATATCATGACTATGACACAGATGTGTCATGACATAGTCATGATTGTAGTACAAACTATTTATAAAGGTATCGTTGACAGGACTTTTTCTGTTGCAAAAAGAGGGCAGGCAGGCACAGGTTTGCGCACTAATTACTACGGACAATATACAATATTAATAAATGCCGGAAAACAATTGCTACTAAAGCAGGGGCAAAACTATCCGAAAAAGTGTGCGCCCCGGCCCGAAAATGCCGATTTCTGTGAAAAACGGGGATGAAACTGATGAAAAAAAGCAAAGCAAAGCCAAAGAAGCAGCCCAAAGCCCGAAAACCAGCGCCCAAGGCCGCGCCAAAAAAGGCGGCAAAGAAGGCTGCGGCGCCAAGAAAGCAGAAAATGACATACAGGGACATCCCGACCAGGGCCCGCGACGAGATAGAGTCATTGAAAATGAGCATGCAGCCCCATTTCACCACAGTGGAGCACGAAGTCGAGCTTCCCCGCGCAACGCAGGTAATGGACAAGGTCTACCTGCAGAGGATAAGCTTTGAAATCTCCGGCATAAGGCAGGCCATTGAAAGGATGAACAAGCAGCTCTCCAGGCTTGAATCCGAGCTTGGCGGCGCAAAAGACTAGTTTTTTTTAAGAAAAAAAAGAGGAAGGGCGCGCAAGAGCCCCCTTCCATTCCCTTGTTTTACTCCATGCCTTGGCAGCCATGCCATCAGGCAATCACGGGCTTTCCCGGCACGCGCTTGAAAAGCTGGACCTCGCCCACGTGCTTCGCGCCGGACAGGTAGCGCACAAGCCTTTCTACGCCAAACCCGCCGCCAGCAGAGGGGGACATCCCGCTTTCCGCAAGTTTCAGGTATGCCTCGTACCTGGACTTGTCAAGCCCGTCCCTGTTGATGCGCATCATTATCCTCCCGTAGTCGTACTCGCGCTCTGCGCCTGACAACGCCTCGCCAAAGCCTTCCGGGTATATCAGGTCGTAGTTGAGGTAATGGCCGGGCCGTGCCGGATCCTCCGCGTCGTAGAACTCCCTCTTGTGCGAGAGCGCCCAGAAAGGCGTCCTTGACGCCTTTGACGCCGGGATTTCCCAGTCCGCGCCGAATTCGGCTGCAAGCTCCGTTGTTGTTTTCCGAGGGAAGGGGCCCGTGAATTCGGGTATTTCCCTGCCGAGGGATTTCAGCTCTGTGGCGCAGGATTTTTTCACATGGCCGCAAACGCCCGCCATGTAATCCTCCATCAGGGAGAACACGTCGCCCATCCTGGCATCCTCGATTTCAAAGTCGAGCTGGGAAAACTCGAACAGGTGCTTTCCCGTCTCCGCTCGCCTCGGATGCTCGAGCCTGACATTGGGGGATATGATGAAGAACCTCTCGATGCCGGACTTTATCGCAATCTGCTTGTGCAGTATCATGGACTGCGTCAGGCACAGCTTCTGCCCCAGGTATTCAATCTCCCCCGTCTTGATGACAGAGCTTCCCGGGTCGGGCCCGAGAGGGTCGGTTATCGGGGAGAGAATAACGGGCATGAGCTGGGCAAAGCCGCGATTGTGGAAATAGTCCGTGGAGAACCTGAGCACTTCCGACGTTATCTTCACGTATTCCTTCTGTTTTTCGCTTGTTCCATATGCCATGTGCTGGCACCTCCTTTGTGGATTAGCCCGCGCTGGCAGGGAATAATAAAATATTTGCCAAATAATTGCAAAAAATACAAAAAACAAACAAATAAATACACAAACATTGGAAATATTCCAAGAAAAAAAATATTTCACGAATGAGAATGAGAGGGCATTCCTGAAATGAAGTAATTGAATGGCAAGAAGGGACAGAAGTGAATGAAGTCAGGCGTGAATGGATAGAAGGCAGGTGGGATTATGGATAAAACAGACTCCGAAATCCTGGCGCAATTGCAGCAGGACGCCAAGGCGGGGATAAAAAAAATCGCACGCAAGACTGGCGTGCCCATGAGCACAGTGCATCATAGGATTGCCCGGATGCAAAAAGAGGGCCTGATAAAAAAATATACTATAGTGCCCGACTTCAAGAAGGCGGGAGTGCCCGTGTGCGCCTATGTTTTTGTCACAGTGGGGCATTCCGGCCTTGTCAGCCAGGAATCAATAGCCGCGCAAATAAGGAAATTGGACAACGTGTCGGAAGCCAACATCGTTAGCGGCGAGATAGACATTATAGCCAAGATACGCGCCGAGTCGGTAGAGGACATAGGCACGAAAGTGATTGGAAAAATCAGGGAGATAAAGGGGGTCGAAGGCACTGTCACCTCGTTTGTGATGAGGGAAGTGGAATAGGCGAAAAGCGCTCACGCCTTGAAAATCTTCCGAATGCGCTTGAGCCTCTCGCCCATGGCAAGCTCGGACTTCAGCCTGTCAAACATCATGGTCTTTCCGGCATATGAGAGTATTTCGCGCTTTTCAACGCCCGTGACATTGGCGGCATTGCCAAGCGAGAACCCCTGCGCGTAAAGCGTTGATGCCAGTTTGAGCTTTGCCTTCTGCTCGAAATCCGATATGAAGCGCCTGTCAGCTGATTCGATTTTCCTTATCTGGGAAAACGCAGCCTGCAACGAGCCCGCCACCGCGGTAGTGTCGCCCCTCCTGGACTGCTCCGACGCCTCGCGAAGTATCGCCCTGACTTTTGTCAGGTTGGCCTTTGAATCCGGGTTTGACCAGAAGCGCGGCTTGGAGACAAGCTTTGCGAGTATGTAGGAGAGTATGGAGATGTCGTATATCGACTGGTCGAATTCCACCGCTATGGAGCTGGCGCTCTTGTCGTTTATGCGCCTCAACTCGCGTATGTCCTTGTCCCTGAATGCGGAGTACAGTTCCGCCAAAAGATGGTATTGGCTTGGAGGCATCGGGGTCACTCTTGGTTGTTTCTTTTCGCGCAGCGTTTTATATTGATTCCATAACAGGGGCGCATCAGGCATCCTGCCCCTTTTCATCTGCGGCATAAGGGGCTTCAAGCAGGTTCGAAATTATTGTCGCGCGCTTCTCGCCCAATCCCTTCACCTGCATAAGTTCCGCCCGGGACGCGTTCAATGCGTTTTTCAATGTCCCGAAATGCACCAGGAGCAGCCGGGCGTATTTGGGGCCTATGAGGGGCATGCTCTCAAGGACGGCAAGCTGCATCTTGTCGAGGGAGAGCGCCTTTTTCTTGGCATACACGGGAAGCGCCTTGCCCCTGCCCTTCTGCTCATACCTCGCAAAGGAATAAACGAGCCTGCAAAATGCTTCAGGCGACTTGACAAAGAATACGGACATGCCGTAATCGCAAACAAGGCACGCGTAGGCCCCAAGCACCGCGTTTTTTGACACGCCCGAGGACGGGTTCGGCCGCCCCTCCACAACGAGCACCGGCCTCTCGTAAGACTCGAGCATGTTTTTAGCCTGGGCAAAAAGCCTTCCGTCAACAAGCGACGCCTCGAAATCCTGCCTTGTCTTGCGCTCTATGGCGCAGCGCGCCGAGGCGAGGTAGTCCCCGACCTGCAGGGTTTTCACAGGCACGGAGGCCCCAAGCCCTTCAAGGATTTCCCGGTACTGGGCAGGCTCGCGGCTGTCCATCGAGATTTCAACCTGCTTGTCCTGCCTTGCCGCGGACGGGGCGGTGGATTGGAGGGAGGTTTGCATGCGTCGCGCCTTTTTCAAATAAATGCCTAGCGTATTGTCGCGAGGAAGTCGGATATCTCCTCAAAGCTTATGGAACAGCCGGAGAATTTCAGGCTGTACAGGGCCGCCTCCAGCGTGCGCACCTGCAATTTGTCAAGGCTTGAGAAATACCCCTTCTCATACGCGGTTATGAGTATCTCGCTCGAGCGGAACAGGCTAAGCCCCTTGGTCATGGACTCGAACTTGCGCAGGTTCTCCTCGTTGACGCCTATTGACCTGCCGAACTCCTCCTCGAAATGGTCCTTGAGGGAGAGGGGCGACTCTATCAGGAGCCTTGTGGTGCGCTCGTCTATGAGGACGTTTTTTATGCCGAAGGAGCCGCACAGGGCGAGAATCTCCGACTCGCCAAGCTGGATCAGGGCGAGGGGCTTGCCAGAAAGGTAGAATATCCCGTTTGCCACCCCCATTATCTCGCGCGCGCCCTGTGACGCGTCAATGGCGCACACGCGTATCACGCCCCTGTCTATCGCGTGCTTTATCCTGAGGGCGTTGAGGGCGTAGTTCTTGTTGTTCACTGGCGTGTTGACGCACTCGTCCTCGACGCTTTGCGGGATTATGAAGTTGCCGTTGAGGTGGTTTGAAAGGACTGAAAGCGCGGGCAGGAAACAGGTGTCGGTCAGAGCTATCAGCGATGATGAGTCGCATATGATGTCATCCTGGGATTCGCCCATGGAACGCTTTTGCACCAAACCTTATTTTAACCATGCGGCGCAAAAAAGGTGACATGGCATCGGGCCACATGATTGCCGCGACCAGGCATGGCTTTCGCCTCTCGCTTGACACCTTGGGCGGGGACTATTGTTTCATATCCCACGCGCACTCCGACCACTCCTCGGCAGCAAGGGCAAGGGATGCGAGGATAATCGCAAGCCCCGAGACCGCGGCGCTTCTGGGGTATGGCGGGGCGCTGCATTCTGTCGAAGGCGCGCAAATGCACAATGCCGGGCACATACTCGGCTCCACCCAGCTTCTCATCGACACGCCCGAAGGCAGGCTGCTTTACACCGGGGACCTGAAAACCGAGGACAGCCTCACTGCAAAGGGCGCAAGCCCGGTGGAATGCGACACGCTTGTGGTAGAGGGCACTTTTGCAAACCCGTCTGTCAAGTTCCAGAAGCGCGAGGAGATATACCTGCAGATTGCGGACTGGGTGGGGAAAAGCTCGAGGGACGGAATCACTGTGCTTGGCGGGTACGCGCTTGGCAAGTCCCAGGAACTGATAAAGGTCCTAAACGACATGTGCGGCATAACCCCCGTTGTCCCGCAAAGCGTGATGAGGTTTTGCACGGTGTACAACAGGTTCGGCGCGGGGCTTGAGTGCGTGCTTTCAACGAGCCCGGAGGGCCAGCAGATAATGGAAGGCGATTTCGTGGCTGTAATCCCCCAGTCCCACGTGACGCGGGTTTTCGCGAAGAAAATGTCGCAGGTGCACAATGCGCAGGTAAGGACGGCCATTGCGACGGGATGGGCGGCAATAAGGCAGTTCGACACTGACGCCTCCTTTGCTTTGTCGGACCATGCTGATTTTGAAAGCCTGCTTTCCTATGTCAGGGCGACAGGCGCGAAAAAGGTCTATTGCGTGCACGGGAACGAGCACAGGTTCGCGGCAGAGATTGGGAAAAGGCTTGGAATAGAGGCCATAGCGCACTATCCGAGGACCAGAAGGGTGGAAACCGCCCGGGCGCGCGCAAGGCGGAAAACAGCGGAAAGGGAAGAAGGAAACGGGCAATAAGGCGCGGCTTAGGCCTTCTTCTTGCCGCACGCCTTGACAAGCCTGTCAAAGTGCAAGTCGGATATTTCAAACACGAAATCCATGTTGCCGTGCATCTGGTCGAATATGTTGACATTGGCCCTGACCCTGCCAAGCGCCATCTTGTCCATGGCGTCAAGGTATTTGACGTATTCGAACGGCACCTTGGCGGTCTCGCCATTGTGCCTTATCATTATCCCGTTCTTGCACAGGACGACCTCCCCGGAACGGTCGAATCCGCTCTTGTATATGGGGAACGTGTCGATGACCTCGCCTAAAAGCGAGTCTTTTGCTTGTGGCATGAAAATCACCTTTGAGGCCCGGGGGGGCCAAACTGGGCTGATTGCTATTGAGATGCAGGTGTTATAATCCTTATTGCGCCCCGCGCGCGCCCGGCAAAACAATGATTATAAACCACAAAGGACAAACAAGGGGCATGGAGAAACCTGAAAGCTCGCCAAAAACCGCAAAAGGCCAGGCGGCAATGGAATACCTTGTCACCTATGGCTGGACACTGCTCGTTCTCGTGGTAATCATTGCCATACTAATAGCCACAGGCATTTTCTCGCCTGCCAATTTCCAGCCGGAGGAGTGCAATTTCCAGCCCGACTTCCCGTGCATGAACTACATAGCATACAACAACGCGGCAGGCCAGACAAGCCTGCTTTTCAACGCCTCAAACGGCTTCGGGTTCCCGATACTGATTGAGAACATATCCGCAAGGACTGCGCAGGGCAATTACGTGAGCGGCGCTGTGGCGCCCGCGTACAACACGATACTTCGCCAGGGCGACACTGTAAGCTCCAACATCACAATGCCAGGCCAGTCCTCATCAGGAAAGCTCGAGTCGTTCTACGTCACAGTGACTTTCAGGAACTGCTACCTCAACGACACAGTGGCGGGATGCCAGAGCCAGCCCCAGCATAACATCACGGGCAGGCTGACCACAAGGATAAACCAGGGCTAGGCAGGGCCAGGCGGCCGCCAAAAATGCGCGGCGCGTTCCCGGGCGGTTAAAGCCGCGCCCTCGTTGCGCCCTATTATATTTATTTAAACCTATCCGGACAACTAACAGTGCATGGTTTATCTTTCTAAAATAAAGTTTAGGGGATTCAAGTCTTTCAGGCGGGCGGACGTAGTCCTTGCCCCTTCTTTTGTCGCGCTTGCGGGGCCAAACGGCTCCGGCAAGTCAAATGTCACCGACGCCATCAGGTTCGGCCTTGGCGAAATGGCGTTGCGCTCGCTTAGGGCCAAAAAGGTCTCGGAACTCATAAACACCAGCTCGAAGCAGGCGGAAGTCACGCTCCAGTTCGACGGGGAGAAGCAGTTTGAAATCAAGAGGGCCATACGCTCGGACGGCAAGATAGCGTACAGGCTCAATGGCAAGAAAATAACAAGGACTGGGCTTTTGGAGGCATTGCGGCCGGCAAGCATAGAGGCAGGGACGCACAACATAATAGCGCAGGGGCAGGTCCAGCAGATTGTCGAGATGAATTCCAAGGAGCGCAGGCAGATTGTCGACTCGGTTGCCGGCATATCGGAATACGAGGAGAAGAAAAAGGAGGCCCTTGGGAACCTGGAGAAGGTCGAGGCGCGGATACGCGAAAACGAGATACTCATGGCGGAGAAGGAGGGGTATCTCAAGCAGCTTGAAAAGGAGAAGGACGACGCGCTCGAATTCACTTCGGCGCAGGGCAGGCTCAAGTCTGCCCGGGCCACATTGCTCTCCCGCGAGCTCGAGAAGATAAAATCCGATTTCGATTCCACCAATGCCAAGATTGGCAAGATAAACGCGCAGATAGAGGGGAAAAAAGAGGAGCTTTCAAAGGTCGAGGCGGAGATAAGGAGACTCGAGGCCGCAAAAGAGGAGATAACGCGGAAGATAAACGACCTGTCAAGGAAGAACACCCAGCTGCAGGCAGTGGCGACGCTCAAGGCCAAGATAGAGGCCGCCAAGTCCGGGTTCGAGGAAAAAATCAAGAGCGCCGAGTCCCTGGCGCAAAAAATCGCGGGCTTTGAGAAGTCCAAGGCGCAGATTGAATCGGACATGTCGAAGCTCGAAGTGGAGGTCACCGCGGCAAAGGCCGAGGCGGACGCCATACAGAAGAAAATCGACGATTACACCAGGAAGGTCCAGTCCCATACTGCCCAGGGGAGGCTTGACACGCTCAAGTCCGAGATAGGGCTTATTTCAGCCGAAATAGAGCAGCAGAAGCTCGACTTTGGCAAGATACAAGGCGAGATACAGACAATAGAGCAGCTCCACCGCGTCAGGAGCGAGGAGCTCGAAGGGCTTAAAGTCTCAGTAGGCGAGGACTCCGGCAAGGGCGAGAAGCTTGCCAACGAGCTAGAATCGGTCGCAAAGGACATTGCCTCCGCGTCAAAGGACATAGAGAAGCTCTGGGCAAGGGAGAGGGAAATCAACAAGCTCATCCCGGACATTGACAGGAAGATACTCGATATACGCGAGAAAATGGCCATTGCGCGCGTCAATGCCGCGCCCCAGTCCGCAAACCCGGGCATTGTGGCGCTGAAGGAACTGTCTGCGGCAGGGGTCGTAAAGGGATACTACGGCACTGTTTCGGAACTCATAAAATTTGACGCAGATTACGCGACTGCCATAGAGGCCGCGGGCGGCTCGCGGCTCAATTACGCAGTGGTGGACACGACAACCACCGCGTCAAGGGCAATCGAATACCTGAAGAAGAAAAAATCAGGCAGGTGCACATTCATACCCCTGGACAGGATAATAGGCGCCACGAGCCAGGAGACAGAGAAGCTGCGCAAGAAAAGCGGCGTGCTTGGCACATTGCTCGAGTTCGTGAAATTCGACCAGAAATACTACGGCGCCATGTCCTACGTGTTCGCGGACACGCTCGTAGTCGAGAACGTCGAGGTCGCAAAGGAGATAGGGGCGGGCAGGGCAAGGATGGTGACCCTTGACGGCGAGCTTTTCGAGAGGTCGGGCACAGTCACGGGCGGCTTTTTGAAGGCCGCAATAACCGCGCGCGCGCTGATTGAAAAGCTCGATTCCGACCACTCCGACGCCAAAGGGGAGAGGGCCGGGCTTGAAGGCGAGCTTGAATCCATCAGGTCTGAAATGGCCAAGAAAAGGAAGGACATTGCAAGCCTTGAAATCATGAAAAAGACCATAGAGATGGAGCTTGGCGGCTCCGAATCCGCAAAGAACAAGGCTGCGGACGACAGGAAGCGCGTCTCCATGCTCGAGAAGCAGATTGCCGAGCTCAAATCCCAGAAGGCAGAGAAAGAGGCGGAATTCGACAGGCTGGGGAAAAGCATTTCCGACGCCGAAAGCGAGAGGAAGAAGACAACCGACCAGATAGGCGCGCTCGAGGCAAAGGCGAAGACGGAAACCAGCGAGGCTGAAAAGGAATACTCGCAGCTGCTGTCAAGGAAATCCGACCTGGCAGGCACGCTAAAGGCCAACATGTCAAAGCTTGAGATGCTTGGCGGGAGCCTCAAAGGGCTCACAGGCGAGAGGGACGGCTCGAAGTCCGAGCTTTCAAGCCTGAAAAAGAGGATAACCCAGCTCGAGGCGGAGACGAAATCCGACATCGCGGAGCTCAAGAAAAAGGAGGCGGAACTTTCGGAGACGAGCAGCGCTATCGAGAAGCTTTTCACAAAGTCGAAGGAGCTCGACGCTGCCATATCTTCCGCAGGGCAGAAAAAGGGCGGGCTCGACGCCGATGTGGCGTCCCTTTCAAGGGGGCTTTCCGACCTGCAGATAGCAAAGGCCAAGGCCGAGGCGAGGATACCGGACCTGTCAGGCGAGTTTGAGCAGTACAAGGGCGTGGAGATGACCGAGGGCAGCCGAGAGGAGCTGCTCTCGAGGGTCAAGGAGTCCGAGGCGAAGATGAACTCCCTGGGCACAGTGAACCTGGCCGCGCCGCGCGCGTACGAGGAAAAGAAAAAGGACATAGAGGACGTGCGCGGGAAGCTTGACAAGCTCGCCGAGGAGAAAAACGCGGTCTTTGCCATGATAGACGAGGTTGAGGCGAAAAAGCACAACATATTCATGGAGACATTCAAGTCCATATCGGACAATTTCAGGAAGATATTCGGCTACATTTTCAAGGGCGAGGGCATGCTCGTGCTCGAGAAGCCCTCCGACCCGTTTGCAGGCGGGCTGTCCATGAAGATAATAGAGGACACGCAATCCGGCAAAAAGGACAGGTACATAGAGTCCATGTCGGGCGGCGAGAAGTCCCTGCTGGCAATCATATTCATATTCGCCATACAGACGCACAAGCCCTCCGCGTTCTACATACTCGACGAGGCGGACGCGGCGCTTGACAAGGAGAACTCAAAGAAGCTCGCGCAGCTTGTGAAGCAGATGTCCCAGTCCACGCAGTTCATAGTGGTCACGCACAACGACTCAATGCTCTCCGCGGCGGACGTGGTGCTTGGCGTCACAAAGACGCCAGAAGGCTCCCAGATAGTCGGGATAAACCTAAGCGGCAAAAAGATTGAAATGCCCATGGCGGTAGCGCCGGTGGAGCCAAAGGGGCAAAGGAAGATACCCGTGCAAAAGCCCAAGGGAAAGCCAGAAATTGAAAAGGAAGACGAGGAAGAGGACTTTGCCGACGCCGAAGAGGAAAAAATAGAGGAATAGGCAGGCTGGAACCCTCCGCCAGCCCTATGCGCTTTTTTTTGGCAGGCGATGCCATCAGGCTACTGCTTTGTCCTGACTGTATAGTTTGCCCTTGTGCCGTCGGATTCCACAAGCACGTTGCCGTCCTTGTCGGTCCTCAATGTCTGGATGCCGTTGAGCCTTAGAAGCTCGAGCACCGTAGTCTTCGGGTTGTTATCCGTATTGGCGCCCACGGAAATTATTGCCACCTTGGGGTTGACGCGCGCGAGCAGCGTGCTGCCCTGCGTGGCAGTGCCCGCCCCATTGTGCCCAATGTGGATTGCCTGGCAGTTCAGGTCCGAAAAAGCTCCCATTATGCGGTTTTCCGTGCCTGTTTCCGCGTCCGACATCAGCATGGCGCAAAAGTCCTTGTCAATGACTTTCAGGACTATGGAGTCCGACTCGTCGGAGTCCGTGTTGCCAATGCGCGGGCTGAAGGGGTTGAGCACCCGTACCTGCATGCCATTGACGTCCATCACGTCCCCGGAATTGGGCAGCTTGACAAGCAGGCCCTTCTCCTTGACCTTGGACATCATTGCCGCGTATTCCGGAATTGTGGAGGTGACGTTGTTGTGCCAGAAATCCTCGACCTCGTAATTGTCCAAAAGCTGCGGCATTGCCCCTATGTAGTCCGCCCTGCCCCTTGTGGCAACAACGGCCTCGATTTTCTTTATGTTGAGCTTTTTCAGGAAAGTGTCAAGGTAGGGGAAGCTCGCGGCGGGGCCGGAGTCCACAAGCATCTCGAATTCGCCCTTTTTGAGCAGTATGGCTTCCCCGTAGCCGACGTTTATCACGTATATGTCGAGGGGCTTGAAAGGCTCGAACGGGATTGAGAAATTGGATGTCGAGATAAGGGTGTCGTTTGACTTGTATGCCGCGTATGGCGTGGACGTGCCGCCCTCGCCTGGCAGGATTGGGAGGGTTTCGCCTCCAGTAGAATTGCCGTCGCTGTAATTCTGGGACGCGTTTTCCCCGGGCGCAGTCTGGTTCAATGAAGTCTCGTTTGACTGGTTAAGTATAGGGAGAGTAGGGGTCTCGTTTGCAAGGCCCGAAGGCACTTCGGGAGTTGTCACGACGGTGCCATTGGAGCCGGCGGCAGGCGGCTGCGCCCCGCCATCGCCCTGCGTGCAGCCGGCCATGAAGACAAGCCCCATGACGGAAACCGCGGCTATGAGGAAAAGCAATGCCTTTCCGGAAACAAAAACTTCGTGTTTTCTTGCCATGGTATTTCACTGCAATGCGCCATATTTAAGGGTTTGCGAATCGGCAGGCGAATCACGGCCTGATGTGGCGCAACAGTTCGGAGCGGGCCTGCTCGACCTGCGCGCGGGCAACGTCCTGCTTGCGCTTGAACGATGGCAGAAGCGAGCTTGAGAACCTGATAGGGATTGTGGACTCGTATATGGACGACATGGAGTCAAAGAGGTATTTGGCCTCCTCTACGTTCCCTGCCTTCAGGGATTCAAGCATCTTGCGCCTGACCTCGCCGACAGCGTCGCACAGGCCAGTCAGGTATGGCTGGATGGGCATGCCGAGTGACTCGTGAGTTGGCAACGGCTTTTTGCCCGCGATTGCAAGGACTATGTAGAGCTCCGCGAGCTCCTGCAGTATGGGGTCGAAAAGATACTCGTTATGCCTGGTCTTTGGAAGCTTGGCTGCCTTGCCCATGCACGATTCGGCCATCCTGCCCGCCTCCTCCAGCCTGCCCTCGTGGACGAGCTTGATTGCGGTCGCTATCTCGCGGATTATGGGGCGCGCATGGGATATCACCGCGTCGTTCTCGCGCTCGCGCCTTGAAAGCTCTTCTATTATGCCGTCAAAATTGATTTTTTCAACCATGTGAACCCACCCACCAATCATCGCGCGCAGAGGAGAACGAGGCTGGCTGCGCCGGACTTTGATGTAAAATTTATAAACTACAAGACTTTTAACCATGTCAGGCAAGGCTTTGGGGGAGAGCAGCATTAATCAGGCTCAAGCGCCGCCCGGCTTTCCCTTCGAAACGGTGGTATGATGTTTGTAGTGATTTCGCTTGGAGGCAGCCTGATAGTCCAGGACAAGCCCGACATAAAGTACATCAAGACGCTTGCCCAGATAATCAGGAAAAGCCCGCACAAGTTCGGGATAGTCGCAGGCGGCGGCAAGGTGGCGCGCATATTCGCGCAGGCCGCAAGGGACCTGGGCGCTTCGGAGTTCGAGGCTGACGAGGCCGCGATTGACTCAACAAGGCAGAACGCCAGGCTGATAACCATAGCCCTCAAGGGCATGGCGTGCCCGCACGTGTTCAATGACTTCGAGAAGGCGTACGAGGCTGCACAGAAATACAAGGTAGTGGTCATGGGCGGGACGATTCCCGGCATAACCACGGACACGGACGCCGCGCTGCTTGCGGAGAAGGTCGGCGCGAAAAGGATACTCAACCTCTCGAACGTGGACGGGGTTTACTCTGCGAACCCGCACGTGGACAAGAAGGCGAAAAAGTTCAAGAGGATGACATACCAGCAGCTCCTCGAGCTTGCGGGAAGGTCGGATTCGAGGAAGGCGGGCACGCATTTCGTGTTCGACTTCGTGGCCTGCAAGATGATAGGCAGGTCTGGGATAGAGACGCATTTCATAAACGGCCGCAACCTTGACAGCCTGAAGGCGGCTATAGACGGCAAGCCGCACAGCGGCACTATTGTCAGGGAATAATTGCGGGCAACGGGGCGCGAGAAATGGCAAGGAAAAAAACAGGTGCGAAGAAAGCAAAGCCGAAGGACGAAAAAAGCAAGAAGCATTTCATGCTTTTCGAGGTCTCGTCAAAGGACCCCATAAAGCTGAACATGAAGGTCATTGAATACATACCCGGCAAGAAGGCCGCAAAGCACAAGGTGCTTGTCCCGAAGAAGGTCGTGAAGGGCAAGAAGATAAAGAGCCAGGAAGACGAGATAGTAAGCGAGATTTTCGACCAGTATTAAAGGCAGGGCGGCACTGCCCCGCCTGCCAAAGGTGGCAGCTGCTTGGACCAAAAAAACGCCATTGCCCGCCAGGACCTGCAGGGCATGCTGCGCATGGCAATTCCAAAGCCCGTCAGCAGGAGCCAGGCACTGCTCATTTTCGCGAACCTTGCCATGATAGCGGGCAATGCAATCGGAGCCCTGACGCCTTTTGAGGCCATGTCCGTCTGCATAGCCCAGGCAGCGGCCATAGGGCTTTTCCACGGGGCCAAGGCGGCGGCAAGGTCGCTTACCAGGCACGCAAGCGATTACGGGCTTGGAAACGGGTTCGCGCCCGAAGAGGGCCGGGGGCCCGACACCACGGAGATAGCGGACGACACGCTCAAGATAATCGCCCTGCTTTACACACTGATGGGGATAATATTTTTCTGGATATTCCTGGCATTTTGCGCCAGCGCAGTGTTCCTTTTCTTCGGGCAGGACGTGGCGGCATGGCAGGGAGTGTTCCTCTCGCCAAAAATCCTCGCGTTTGCCGCGCCCTTCGCGCTCGCCCACGCGCTGTCGTTCGCGGACAACTACATTGGCAGGAAGGAATACCTGGCGGCAAACAAGTTCAGGCTGGCGTCCTCGCTTCCAAAAAGGTTCGCGCCGCCTTTTGCAGTGCTTGCCATTGGCATGGCCGTAATTGGATACGCACCCGCGTTCCCCTTTGCGGTTTTCCTCATTGTGAAAGGGGCAGTGGACGTCCTGATGCACGGGATTGAGAGGCGGGACTTCGCAGCAAAACAGGAACTTGCGGCACAAAAAGAAATTGCCGATAAATGAATGCGGCACGAATTAAGAATTCGCCGCCACTATCCTGCATAAGTCCCTTTGAACAGCGGCCCGAGGATTGAAGTCGAATTTTCCATTTCCCTGGAAAACTCGTTCTCATAGAAGTAGGTGCCGTCAAGGGCGCACAGGTTGAGTATCTTGGAAGCGCCAAGCGGATATTTGCCGACCAGGCCGGTCATGTCGAACACGTCGCCATGTATCGCGGTCCAGCACGAGGAGGCGGTCGAATGCCGCGAGAATTCCGAGAGCGTGATATTCACCGTGGAATTCATGGCAAGCATGTCGAAAAAGCCAGGCTGCGTTGAATTCCCTTCCTGCCCCGCGGCTGTTTCATTCCCAGCTGCATTGCCAGTCGAGTTCATTGCCCCAAGAGCTGAAAAATTATATGGCACGGGCTGGTTAGTTGACTCTATTGAAGACGAATTGGCAACTACCGGAATGGGGTTTGAAGGCTGGGAAGGGGATTGGTTTGTATCAGGCGCCCACGGGCTTGACGCGCCCGTCCTCGGGGTCGCAGGCGCCTGGGTGCAGCCAAATACAAGCAATGCGAATGCCAGGGCGAACAGTGCGAAGAGCCTGATGCGCGGTTTGGTTGTTTGCATAGCATGAACCTTACTGGCTTATGAAAATAAACCTTGCGGTCTGCCCGTCCATGCCGTCAAATGCGCAATAGCCGAACCTCTCGAACTGGACAGGCTCTGTTTTTTCAAGCCCTGATATGGTGTTCTCGACATAGCCTGCGAATTCCTGCAGGCTGTCCGGGTTGAACTTCTCGCCGGCGAACAGGTCGAGGGGCTTGAGCACCTTGCATTCAAGCGCGCCCGATGCCGCGACCCACTGGATTTTCATAGGCGGGAGGGTTTCAAAGCCAGCGTATTGCGCAATTATGCCTTCTGCGGATTTCGACAGGACCTTGAAATTGCAGTGCCCTTTCAGCCTGACAGTCTCGCCAAGCGCGATTTTCTCCGCGTCAGCGCCTGAAATGTAATAATCCTGCCCGACCTCAATCTCGCGGCTGCCAAACTCCTTTTTCAGGGGATGCATGGGCATCACTACCTTGGAATTGGGCGCGCCCTGGATTGTGAGCCTGACAGGGTTCGGGACGAAATAGAAATGCCTCGCTACCGGGTCTATTGCCTTGCGGTTCTCGCTTAAAAGCGCGTCCCAGCCCGGCTCGGACTCGACTTTGGATATGCCAAAGGACAGCACGAAATTCTTGATTGCCTCCGGCTTTATGCCGCGCCTGCAAAGCCCTGCAAGAGTGGGCAGGCGCGGGTCGTCCCAGCCCATCACTTTCTTCTCCGCAATCAGGGGCGCAAGGGCGCGCTTTGAAATGGGAGCGTTCTTTATCGACAGGCGGGAGAACTCAACAAGTAGCGGCTTCTTCATCCCCAGCTTGCCAAGTATGTAATAGTAAAGCTCGTCGCGAAGCTCGTATTCCTTTGTGCGCATCGCATGTGTCACGCCATTTAGGGAGTCCAGTATGGGGGCCTGGAAGTCGTAAAGCGGCCATGCCTTGTACTTCTCGCCCTGCCTGTAATGCCTTGCTGTTATAGAGCGGAAAATGGACGGGTCGCGCATCGCGGTGTTCTGGCTTTGCATGTCGGCCTTTATCCTCAAGCTCGCCTCGCCCTTCCCAAGCGAGCCGGACTTGAGCTTGCCCCAGAGTTCGCTATTTTGCGCTGGCGTGTTCTGCCTGCACGGGCACTCCTTTCCCTCAAAGCGCAGCTGTTTCACAGCCTCCGCCGGGCACACGCACACATAGGCGTCGCCGGACTGCACGAGCTTGTCGGCATAGCCGGTTATCTGGGGCATGAAGTCTGATGCGAAAATTGGCTCCCCTGTTGGAATCCCAAGCCATTTGAGCCAGTAAAGGATAGCGTCAACGTATTCCTGCTTTTCCTTTTCAGGGTTGGTGTCGTCAAAGCGCATTATGAACTTGCCATTGTACACGCGCGCTGCCTCAAAGTCAAGCCATGCGGCCTTGGCATGCCCTATGTGCGGGAATCCGTTGGGCTCCGGCGGGAAGCGCGTGACGACCTTGCCGTCTATGGCATCGGGCAGGGTTATGGATTTCTCCTTTTCCTGCCTGGCCTCGTACTTGAAATTGCCCATTTCCCTGGCAATGTCCTCCTTTGAATAGGAATTGACCCTTGACACAGCCGCGCCGATTTTGGACATGAGGGATTTCATGTCCGACTTTGCTTCCGGCGCCTCGCCTATCACCTTGCCAACAATGTTGCCAGGCGACGCCTTGCCGTAGTCAAATGCGTTTTTCAGCGCGTGCTTGAGTATGATTTGCTCAATGTTTCCCGACATGACGGATACCTCGTAATCTTTATATGGAATTACGCCAGTAGGCGCAAGTGGATGGAAAAAGCGACGCCGAACTTAATTAAGCCTGCGGCAGGGGGACGGCAGGCAGGGCCTAGCGCCTTGAATAATAGAAATGGTCTATCCCAAGCCCGTAGAACTGCTCGGAGAGCCTGCCGGTTATCACAAGCCTCGCCTTTGAGAGGCGCTTGATGTCCGGCGAGTTGGTCAGGAACATCGTGGTCTTTAACTGGAGCTTCCACTCCTCTATTACTTTCGCAGGGTTGTCAGCCTTCAAAAACGGGGCAGCGGAGCCCGCAAGAACTGCGCCAAGGGCAACTGACTTTGCCACGTCAATGCCGCTTCTTATCCCGCCGCTTGCAATGGTAGGCAGGATTTTAGAGCACATGGCAATCGAAAGGGCCGTGGGTATGCCCCATTCCTCAAAGCCTGGGACATTGCCCTTGCGGGCGTATTCGACCTTGCTCCATGACGTGCCGCCTGCGCCTGAAACATTCACCATTGACACGCCAAGGGACGAGAGCCTCTTCGCCACAGTGTCGGAAATGCCAGCGCCCGTCTCCTTTGCTATGATTGGGACGTCGAGCTTGTCGCAAAGCTGCGCAAGCGAGTCGTCGACGCCTTCGAAATTCCTGTCGCCTTCGAGCATGACAGCCTCCTGCAACGGGTTGAAATGCACGTAAAGGGCGTCAAGGTCTAGCTGCTTTACTACAGCCTCGATTTGCTCGATTGGGGTAGTTGGCAGGTTCGCTATGCCTATGTTCCCGATTATGGGTATGTCCGGCGCCAGATACCTGAAATTGAATGTCTTTGCCATCTTCGGGTTCTTAATCATGGCGCGCATCGAGCCGAAGGAAAAGGGAATGTTGTGGTGGGAGGCTGCCGCTGCGAGCGTGCGGTTGATTTTCTCCGCGCCCTCATAGCCGCCGGTCATGGAGTCTATGAGCATTGGCGCCGAAATCTTCCTGTTGAAGAGATAGAGGCTCGTGTCAATCTTGCCAAAGTCGAAATTGGGCATGCTGTCATGGACAAAGTCTATGCACTCAAAGCCAGCTGACTTGTCGTATTGGACATTTGACTCCTTGACAATCCTGACGTGGTCTTCCTTCCTTGAGCGAATATCCCTAGTTGCCAAACAATGCACCCTTTAGCAATGCTGATTCACGAGAACTGAAATGCCCGCAAACAATGCCTATTACCTATTGAATATTGCCGTGTTTAAAGCTTTGCTGTTCATGCCAGAGTTCCACCAAAACATGCAGCATTAGCAGGCAACCCGATA
The DNA here is from genome assembly GCA_041650395.1 of Candidatus Micrarchaeia archaeon. GTDB lineage: Archaea > Micrarchaeota > Micrarchaeia > Anstonellales > VGKX01 > JAKALW01. Next base: position 221,352 of record JBAZLG010000002.1, read on the forward strand.
CCAGCACACAGCCAAGGCCAGGCTGTTTAGAAATGGCGGTTGCATGCGCTTTTGATTCTCTGACCTAAGCCTGCGTGCTTGTGAATGTCAGTGTAGCCGTGCTTGTCTGCGGCGGGCTGTCGGAATCTATTTTTACAAGCACATAAGCCCAGATAGTGTCCTGCGAATCGGAAAAGGCAAGGGATGGGCATACAGTGATTTCAGAGCCTGACAAATTCTGCATGCTCTCGTTGAGCACGGGGCACGCGCCTGATTCATTGACCCCGCCAAACATCTGGAACAGAGGGCCCGAACCTCCTATGAAGGATGCCGCGTTCTTGTCGGAAGCCACTGTGATTGACACATTGACATTGCCCTGGTTCTCGACAAGGAAGCCGGTATCCCCGCCTGTCACGTTCGACGATTCGTTAGACATGAGCGTTATCGAGCCTGCAGCAGGCGGAGTCACAGGGATGAATGATAGAGCACTGTTGTTATTGGCACTCGAAGTATAGACTGCTATCTGGTTGGTTGACGTGATGTTTATGCCAAGGGTGCCAGTCGAATTGGACGGGCTGCTGCCTGCGCCGCTGTAATTCCCTGAACCGTTGACGCCGTAATCAGAAAAGCCGGTCACATTGAACGCGAGAATCTGCGTGCTTGGATTCCACGACACGCCCGTGCATCTTGGAGCAGAACAGACTGTGCCGCCGTTTACGATAGTTGCCAGGCTTGATGCGAACGGCTCGTAGTAGTATATCGCAGGGGCAGTGGCGCCGGAATAAACCCCTGCCAAATTCAGTGTCAGGGTGGCAGTTGAGTTGAATGACGAGTCAAGCGCGGAGCTGTTGACTGAAATGAACCCATTGCCGATTATTACATTGGAGTCATAATTCTGGCCCCCTGCATTGATTGAATGCGTTGCAGGGAACTTGATTTTGCCAGTTCCAGTCTTCTCAAGAGTCAGGTTCGTGACATTGGTTATGTCAGCCACACTGGCAAAATCAGTAGTGTCGCCGCCATAGCTTGAAACAACGGGGTTGTAGGCAAGAGTGACAGAGCGCAAGCCGGTGGAATCAGTGTAGCCGTAAGAGTCCGTGGAATAGCCCGCATATGCATAGGTGCCATCAGAAAGATTTGTCTGGTTGGTAACGAATTCCCATGACGTGGAGTTCAGCTTGCGCAGGTTGGAGAGGTAGAGCTGCCTGATTTCTGCGGCAGAGAGGGAGCGGTTGTAAAGGCGGACCTCGTCGATGCTGCCATTGAAATAGAACCTGTAGGAACCCGGGGTGCCTTCGGAAACGCCAATGTCGAAGCCGAAAGTGGAATTCAGGCTCTGGCTGTCAATTGAAGAGTTAGTGGTGGAATTTACAAGAACGCCGTCAATGTAGAGGAGCAGGTTCGGGCTTGAGCCGCGGGCAAGTACGCCTACTGCGTTGTGCCACTGCCCGTCCCTGTAAGCCAGCGGGCTTACAAGAAAAGTGTTGACCGGGTCCTTCCTGACCTGCCACGAGATGCTGTCATTGACAGTGAAGAGGCCATAGCCGCCGTCTGGCACGTTAGCAAGCCAGCCCTTGCCTGCTATGGAACCGTAATACGCAGTGCCGCTGAAATAGTTCTCCTGCTGCTGGCTGAACCTGAACCACGCGCTCAAAGTCATGTTGCGTGAAAATATGTCAAGCTTGTCATTGTCCGGGACTGTAACGTACGTGCCCGCAGGCGCCCCTGAAAAGCCGAGATACTGGCCGAGAGTGCCCTGCTGCGAGGAGAGCGTGCCGTTTGAAGTTGCGGAAACAGAGGAAAGGCTGGAATCGGAAAACCCCTGGCCCTTGCTGACTATGAAATTGTCAAAATACGTGGTTACAGCCTGCCCGGAATCCCTGTTGCCCGTCATGAGATACGGATAGGTATCTCCGGCAAAATTGGAGGATGCGCGGGAGGCGTAAAGTATCCAGCCTGAATTGTAGTAATAGCAGCTCACATTGCTCCCAACGCGCGTTATCCTTATTTTCCCGGATGTGTCTGACAAGGTGGCAGTGCCGCCCAATGACGAGCCGGCCGTCTGGTCCCATGAATAGTAACGCTTGGTGCCATCGGAAGATTTGGAATAATAGCATACGACTGCGTCCAGGGGCGTAATGATGCCGAAAAATGCATTCCATTGCGTGGCCGGCGTGCCCCAGCCGGAGGCGTCAAAATCCATCTGCATGTCATAATCCCCTGAAAGCGGGTATTTGGAAGTGACTCCTGCGTTTTCCCATGAGCCCGTGCCCGTGGCTGTCATGAGCCTGCTGCTTGATATGGATGCGCTGGGAGAAACATTCCACCTCGATGCCGAGACTGGCGCGGCATTGAAATTGTCGGAAAGCGTGCCCTCCTCAAAGCTCCACATGCCCACAAGCGACGGGTCGTAGAACGAATAGTTGGTGCCATTCCAATTGAACGTGAAACTGCGAAGGCTTGAAGGAGGATTGAGGGTGATGTTGGCGAAAACAGACCTAGAGGCGAGCGTGGAGCCAGCGGGAGGAGTGCCGGAGCCAAAGGCCGGGCACGAGCCCACGCATTCGCCGAAATAATCCCTGTAGCCGTTTTTGGAGGCATTGTAGAACTGCGAAATCTCGGACGCAGACAAGGTCCTGTTGAATATCGCAACTTCGTCTATGCTGCCATTGAAAAACCTGTTGCTTGAATAATTGTCGCTGCCTATCCGCAATTCTGTTGATAATGCCTGGAGGATATGCGGCATGACATTTGAGGCGGAATAAAGGCCCGTGCTGTTTGACATATAAATGGTGCCATTTGAAGGGCTGATTGTAATTGCAATGAAATTCCAATTGTTAACGCTGGGGGTAAGGTTGCTCATCCAGCGGTAAACACTTGCATTATTGTTGTTCCATGTATAGGCAAGGGAATTATTGTAATTAATATCCAGACCGAATGGCTGGGACGGGTCGCGCGAAAACACTATGCCAGTGAAATTTCCAGTAGCCGAACCCTTTACCCAAGCAAGGATTGATAACGTGTTGGTAGTGATGCCCAGCGGCTGCATTGATATGTAAGAGTCAATGCCATTGAAGGAATATGCCCCGCCGACTTTGCCGCCAGTTGCCTGCAATGCGGCGCCGCCCACTGTGCCGTTGTTCAGGCCAAGCGCGTCATTGGCATTGGAGTCGAACGGCCAATAAGAAACCAAGCCGGAAGGGTATGCAGCGTGGAAAATGCCCGCAAAAAGCAGGAAAACTGAAATCGCAAAAAAAACTTTGGTTTTCATTTTCATTAGGCCTGCACCAGATTACTCTTTGCCCGGCATTGCTTAATTACTTTTACTGGACGAGCTGGATTGAATCCGCATTTAGGCCGGTGACCTTTATCTCCTCATAGCCCGAAGCCGAGCCCTTGTGCCTCACGCACACCACAGAGCCCGGGGATACCTCGGCTGCGCCGGAGTTCTTGAAAAACCCTGAAGCCGCAAAGTCAGAGTCCGCCGACTGGGCGCACGGCTTTGGGGAGAAATCAACCGCCTCGCCGGCGGCCTTGAGGCCCACCACTTCAGAGATGAAATTGGAGCCTGCAAGAACTGAAAGCGCATTGGCATTGCCTTTTGCAGTGCCCGCCGGGAAGTAAAGGTAATACAGGGTGTTGGAGCCTACCGACAGGGAATTGCCAAGCATGAAATTGCCGTTCTTGTAGGCCGTTGCCATTGAATACTGGGTCTTGGAAGCGGGGGCTATGGAATTGGCTGTTATGGCATTTGCAAGCAAGGTGCCTGAAGCCGCCTTGCCCCCAGTGCCGCCCATGCCTGAAAACATTATTATGCCTACAAAGAATACAAGCATGAATGCAAGAGATGCAAGCACCAGTCCGAAAAGCTGTTTCGTGTTTGCCATGTAATACCCCCCGAATTAACCAATAAAACCTGTTTTTACCACTTAAATTACAATTCTATTGTATATAAGCATTTCACTTGCCCTTTTTCTGCCTTGGCACCGGCGCTTTGGGGCCTGACTGGGACGCTATGTATTCCAATATGGATACCGCGCCTTTTTTTGACAGGTAGCGGTTGTTGTTCCCGCACATGTGGTCCAGAACGCATTTTGGGCAGCCGTCCTGGCACGGGCATTTCTTTATGCGCTCGAGCGCCGCGGCGGCCACTTTCTCAAAACTGTGGTATGCGGCCTCGAGCACGCCGCTGCCGCCTTCTGCGCCCTCGTAGAAATAGACCCTGCCCGAAGGCATTGAAAGCCCGCCAACCTCGTTTGGCTCGCAGTAGCACACTGTCCCGAGCATGTTTATCATTATGTGCTCCGCGCCGTGCAGGCCGTATGAGAAATGCTCGTATGTCAATTCCTTTTCATCCGCGACCTGCGGGCTTATGTCAAACCAGATGGCGTTGGTGCCGAATTCGTTTTGTATAGGGTCTTCAAGATAGTGCGTTCCCTTTGTAGCAAGGGAATACATGTCCTTTGTGGAATAGGACTCTATGTCCTCGCGCACGTGGACCGTCCCGAAATTGACAGTGATGTCGCCTATCCGCCTTGTCATCAATGCCGCCTCCCCGGATATGTCCCTGCCCACAAGCGCCTGGGTGAATATGGGCTCAAAGCCGCCAAGCCTGCGCACGTAAGCCCTGCCCTTTTCAGGGTCAAATGTGACAGACTCGTGCTGGACGCCTTCGGATAGGTAAATCGCCCCTACAAAAAGTTCCCTGCACGCCATGCCATAAGGCCTGGAGCCTATCTCCTTGTTCCTTTCAATGTCTATTATGGACACATTCCTGCCGATGGAGCGGATTGACTGGGACGACATTTTGCGCACAGCCGGCGCACTTGGTATGTACAGCTTTCCCCAGGGTATCAGGGATTTGGACACTACAAGCGCGGGAATCGCCTTTTCCCACCCTGCGGGCATTTCCTCGCCTTCAAGAATCGCAAAATCCCTGGCAGCGCAAGGTATGTGCATGGAAAGTACCTTCTCGTTTTCAAGGTTCGAATAGCAGCTTTCAGGCTCGCCAAAAAGGTATTCCGTCTGGTTGTCATAGTAATACTGGTCAAGCGGGTTGTCGCGGGGGATGAATACCGAAACCGCCTTTCTTGAGCGCCTGCCCGCCCTGCCAATCCTCTGGCGCAGGCGGGAGATGGTTCCCGGGAACCCGGCAAGTATGACAGCGTCGACATTCCCTATGTCCATGCCAAGCTCAAGCGCGCTTGTTGTCGCAAGGCCTGTTATCCTGCCGGCCTTGAAATCCCTTTCAACCTGGCGGCGCTTGGAATAGTCAAGCCCGCTCCTGTACACCTCCAGCGGGAAGCCGGTCGAGCGGGCCATCAGGCCGATGCGCTCGACCACGGAATGGGAATTCCCGAAAATCAAAAAACGCGTGCCAAGCTTTTTGGCTATAGACAGGGCGCTTGACACGTACGATTTCTCGGACACGCGGGCGAAATAGTGCCCCACGGAGCCGGAGGGCGCGCCCTGCGAGCTGACGGTCTCGAACTCCGAGCCGCATATGGATGACGCGAATTCCGAGGGGTTCTTGATTGTGGCTGACGTGCAGATGAACTGCGGGGTTTTCGCGCCCCATCTCTTTGCCACGCGCTTGAGCCTGAAGAGGATTGCCCCCGCGTGGGCGCCAAGCGTCCCGCTGTAATAGTGCAATTCGTCGACCACCACGTACCGCAGGGTGGGGAAAAAGCCCTTGAATAGCCTGTTGTTCAAGAGCATGTGATGGAGCATGTCGAAATTGGTTATCAATATGTGCGGCGGGCTGCGCCTGATCCTCTTGCGCTCGGATTCGGGCGTGTCCCCGTCATAAACAGCGGTGGACACGCCAAGCATTGAGAATTCAAGGAACCTGCCAAGCTGGTCCTGGGCAAGCGCCTTTGTCGGGAAAATGAGAAGCGACCTCCCCCCTTTCAGCGCGGACTCGATGGCGGGCACCAGATAGCACTCCGTCTTTCCGGAAGCAGTAGGGGCGCTAAGCACTATGTTCTTTCCGGCAATGGATTTGCCTATCGCCTTTGACTGGTGGAGGTAGAACCTGTCAATCCCGCGGCTTTTTAGCACTTCCATGATGCGCGGGTCGCATATGGCATCGCCAAAGACCGCAGATTTTTCCTCCTCGATGAAATCAGGAACTTGGGGGATTTCCGGCTCTTCCTCCTCGCCGATTTCGTCAGGAGGCGCGCGGCCTGCCCTGGCCTTGCCTGCGGCTGTTTTCTCCCGAACCCGCCTGCCGCTCGCTTGGGAACCTGCGCCCGCCCCGGCCTTGGCGGCGATTTTTTTTGGCGGGACAAACGGGCTCATCCTGTTTCCTCCGAAAGCCATTTGGAATACTCGTGGTTGACAGGGCCTGCCCTTGAAACCTCTATCATGGGTATTTCGTACTTGTGCATCGAGGCAATGGCCTTTGCGGCATGTGAGGCGGTCTTCATGTTGAGGCATTTAGCCTCGACAAGGAACTCCGCGCCGTGGCGCAGCCTGCCCTTCCACATGTAAACAGAGCTTATCCTTGAAATCCACGCGCACGCGCAAAGCCTGCGCGAAACAAGGGCTTCCGACATTTCCTTCGCGTCCCGCATGGCAGCCACAGTGGTCCTGACAATGTACATGGAAATTGCGCCTCCGCTTGATAAACGCGTATCCAATTTGCAGGGATGCAAATAAAACACTGATTGGCTTGCAGGCGGATTCCCGGGCTGGTTATTTGGTTTAAAAAATCTCCGACACGCGGCTTCGTCAAAACCCCAACTGGGCAATATTTAAGCGTGCGGAAATGTTAGTCTTCCCATGGAAGAGAATTTTCACACTGGATTGTTCAAGGACATAAGGGCCGATGTTGTCCCATTGCTTTTGGGCGGCGTGTTGTCGATAATAGTGGCGCTTTACAGCGCGTATGCCGGCCTGACAATTGGCGGGGTATACTGGCCCGTAATCACTACATCGCTTGTTTCAGCGGCTGTGCTTGGTGCCCTTGGCGTGCGCGACCATGACAAGATAAACGTCATGCAGACCGCGGGAAGCACGGGCGGCCTGCTTGCCGCGGGCGTGATATTCACGCTCCCGGCCGCATACATGCTTGGCATACCGCTTGACTTTTTCCAGGTGACGGCAAGCGCGTTGCTTGGCGGCGGGCTTGGCATTGCGCTTAGCGCCATGATCAGGAAAAACATGATTGAGACGGAGAAGCTCCCATATCCGGACGCACTCGCCGCGTCCAAGGTGATAAACGCGTCCACAAAAATGGGCGGGGAGAAAAACCTGCTCTTCGCGTCGTTTGGGATAGCGGGCCTTTTCGCAATAGCAAGGGACAGGTTCGGCCTCGTGCCCTCCTACTTCAACCTAGACACGCTCAAGCTGCCCCAGGCAAACCTGTTCTCATTGGGTTCGAGCATATCCATGATACCCATAGCTGGAGGGTTCCTCATAGGCACGCTTTTCTCGTCCGCATGGTTTGCGGGCGCATTCATAAGCAACATAGTGCTCGTGCCCTATCTTGCGGCATCGGGCGCTTACGCGTCAAAGGCAGCGGCACTTGCAGAATTCGCAAAGCCCGCGGGAGTGGCAGTTGTCATTGGCGCGGGCGCCGCGTATTTCCTGCTCCTCGGGATTAAATACGCCAAGGCGTACCTCAAGGAGTCAGGGAAGAAAAAGGCAGGGGCAGAGGGGCCTGCGCATGTAGGGCATGCCACTGCCATGTGGGCCAAGGCATTCGTGATTCTGGCATTCGCCGTGCTGATGGCGATGTTCGACTTTGACATAGTGATGTCCCTTCTAGCCCTCGTGTTCGCCATAGGCATGGCCATACTAGGCGGCAGGGTTACAGGCGAGATGAACGTGGACCCGATGGAGATATTCGCCATGATAGCAATTGTGCTTGGCAAGGTGTTCCTCGGCTTCGCGGCAATCAAGCTCGTGCTCGTGGCAGCGGTCGTCTGCACCAGCGCGGGCATTGCAGGCGACATGATGCAGGACTACAAGGTCGGCAGCATTGTCGGGACAAAGCCGAGAAGGCAGCTTATAGCCCAGATAGTCGGGCTTGTGTTCGCAGTCAGCGTGATGTACGCGATAATGGCGTCGTTCGCCACAATAGGCTACGGCACAATGAAGCTGCCCTCGCCCCAGGCCACTGCCATAAAGGGCCTGATAAGCCTCGACACGCTGTCTGCTGCTACTGTCTACGGGCTTGCCATAGGGTTCGTGCTCACCCTGCTTCTCTCATACGCAAACCTTGCAGCACTTCCAATCGCGATAGGCATAGGCATGTACGTCCCAATCGAGCTGTCGGTTCCGATATTCATAGGCGGTCTTGCCCGTGCTGCAATTGACAGGGCTGGAAAGACCGACACCGCAAGGATAATAGCCTCCGGCGTGATAGCCGGGGAAGGCATTGTCGGCGCCGCACTCATACTTTGGGGGGCAGCCACTGTGTTAGGGTTGTAAAAAACGTGCATCAATGGATTGTTTTAAAAGGCCTGCCAGAGCAAAAAACGCATAAGAAAGCAATGAATCCAGGCATAGGCAGGAATCCAGATGCAAGTCGGCAGGATAACTTCCCCAGTCGGCCAGATAATGGCTTACCAGAAGATACAAAACAGCACCCGCAGCCGCGGCACTGTGACAATGGCAAAGCCGAAAAGCAACCCCGTTGCGATAATAACAATATCCAGGGAAGGCTATGAGAAGTACAAGCTGATGCTTGGCAAAAACACGCAGGAAAAGCCAGTCCCGAAATCAGAGGGAACGCCGTGGAACATGACGCCTGAAATAGACGGCATAAGGAAAGGCGACATAATAACCGCGCTCCAGGCGAGCAAGTCCCAGGCAGAAGTCGCCACGGTGCTTGCGCCCATTGTAAACACCATGGCGCGGGCCACCACAAGCGTGCTTCTTGGCAACGAAGGCGACATTTCGGACTTGAGCGAAAAATACTCCAAAATGCACACAAAGCTTGAAACGGGCGTCAAGGCGCAGGACAGCAAAACCGCATTGGCTGGCGGCGCGGAGAAGCTCGTCACAAGCATGGTTTCAGTATCAAAGGCCATAAAGGAATCCCTTAACGCAATGGCGGGGAACAACGACCCCGCGGCGCACAAGACAAGGCTCGCAAGGATATCTTCCAGGCTGTTTGAATTCCTTGACTACTCCGGGGCGGCCCTGCGCTCCGAAGAAGCCTGAACCCCCAGGCAGGAAATGGAGCGAAAGCGCTTGCAAATGATTTTAAATTCCAAGGCGAGCATATAGTTTCATGGATAAAATGAAACTCTTCTTGTTGATTGCCGCCCTGCTCGCCTTTTCAGTCATGCAGGGATGCATAATACCCGACCTGACAGAATCAGGCAACGTGCCAAAAGAGCCTGTGCAGGCGGCGCCAGTGCCGCAGCAGGCGGCTGCCGCAAACGCCACAGTCCCGGCAACGCCGCAGGCACAGATGCCCGACATCGCCTTCATATCCACAGGCATGGGGGAATCGACCCTGCTTCTCTCGGATTCGGGCGCAGTGCTTGTGGACGCGGGGCAGGACCCCGACGCCGCGGCTGTAATAAGCGTATTGGCAAAATACCAGGTCAAAAAAATCAGCATGCTGGTAATCACAAGGCCGACGGCACCGCATTACGCGGGCGCCGCCACCATAGCGAAAGGCTTCTCGGTCCCGTGGGTTGTGACAAACGGAGCCACGGGCAATGACGCGTACAAGGAAATGATAGTCGGCTTCACGAAAAAGAGGATAATAGTGGAGGACGCTTACCTCGGCTGGTCGCAGACAGTCGCCGGCTGGGAAGTGCGCGCCTTGAACCCGCAGAGGGTCCCAGGAGAGATAGTGACTGACGCGGCAAAGGACTCAATGGTCCTGCAGGTCAGAAAAGGCGGCTTGTGCGCGATACTCATGTCAGACGCAGAAGGCAGCGGCTCAAGCTCCCCGGACGCCGGGACTGTGTTTGGCGGGGCAGAGTCGAAGATAGCCGCCATGCCCGGGATTGAAGGCTGCCAGATACTTCGCGTGGGGGCATACGGCTCAGGCAACGCGGCGTCATTGCAGCTTCTCAACATGATGAAGCCCAAATACGGCATAGTGAGCGTAGGCATAAACTCCGACGGGCTGCCGCAGGAGGCGGCACTCGAGAGGATGAGGATTGCCAACATGACAGTATTCAGGACGGACAAGCAGGGCACAATTCTCGCATACGCCAAAAACGGCAGCATAGAAGTGAAGCCAATGGCGGGCTGAAAAGCCTGCCTTGATTTTTTTCCAAAACCCCGCCAGCGTAAGCCATGCGGGTGAGAGGGCTATTCAACAAGCGCGAATGCCGCCTTTATGGCAAGCTCGCCAGCGCTTTGCCCAAAGCCCGCGCCAATGCGCGCAGACGCAGCCGATGCGTGCCCGCCGCCGCCCACAAAGCCCTGCGGGATGCTGTTTTTGATTTCCTCGACGCCCCTGTCAGCGCGGAACCCGAGCCTTACAGCTGGCGAGTTCGCCCTGAAAGTCACAAGCCTGTCGGAAACCCCTGCGACAGCGATGGGGGTTTGAGGGCTTTGGGCTATTTTCCGTGAAAAAAAGAAGTCCACTATCCTTGATGGCGGGAGGGAGCGCGCCTTTTTGCGCAGGTAGTCGAGGTTCATGGAATAAAATTCAATGGACTTCACCTTGCGCATGGAGACCGCGAACTCGTAATACGGCTCGATTTCGGAAAACCTCTCCTGCGCGAATGCCCAGGCAGTGGCGAACTCCTCCGCGTCCGAAACGAGCCTTAGGGCCGACTGGAGGCCGAACCTGGCGCGCTGGGTCGTGGCTGAAAAATCCAGGGCGAACGCCAGCCTTTCAAAGCCCTCGCTTTTGGGCGCTAGGGTGCTCTTGTCGCAGGCAAGCGAGAGCGCGCCAAGGAACTTGAAAAAATCCCGCGAGCCGCTTGAGCCGGGCATGAGAGAGGCTATGCGCGAGCAGAGGATGCCTGCTGAATAATTTACATCGGCCCCGACAGAGTGCTGGTTTATCGCCATGGAACAGTGCGCCCCAAGCCCGGGAGAAGGCGGGTGGTGGTCAATGGAGAATATATCGGCATTGGGCGCGGATTGCTTCAGGCCCGATATCGCAGAAACGCTCTCGCCATTCGTGGCAAAGTCCAAAAAAAGCGCGGCTGCAGGGCTTTTGGAGGCCAGAAGCCTCGAATCCTCGATTGCGTCGGAGTCGAGGTACGTTGCGCCAATCGACGGTTTCGAGAATACCTGGCCGCCGGCGGATTCCAGCGCCTGCTGCATGCACAGGGCGGAGCATATCCCGTCGCCGTCATTATGGTACCTGATGTGGAAAAAGCAGCCCTTGGAGGCGAGGGATTCAAGCCTTTTGGCGGCTTTCTTGAAAACGGGCAGCATCGAGTCGAGGACAGGGTCCGCGATTTCAAGCTCCTGCGGCATTATGCCAATGGCTGGGGCTTGTTTCGTGCTAGTGTTTGAATCCATCCTGAATTATCCCCTAAAGTGATGGATGAATAAGAAGGTCAGATTTTTAAAAGTAGGGCATGTAAATAACAAGGAATGAGTTCTAATTGAATCCATAGGATTCTACAAGGATATTCTCAAGCAGGTGAAAAATCATGGAAGGAGTAATAGTCAATTACCGCAGGTCATTGCACAACGCGAGGACAAACCAGTACGTCGTAGAGGTCGCAGGCATAGCCACGAAGGAGAAGGCCGCGGCGCTTGCGGGCAAGAAAGTTGTCTGGACATGCGCTGACAAGTCCAAAAAAATCGGGAAAGTCACGCACGCGCATGGCAACAAGGGCAAGGTGCTCGCGCGCTTTGAATCCGGCCTGCCCGGAAGCGCGGTGGGCACAAAAGTGTCCATTGCCTGATTTTTTCCCTTATTCGTTTCTTCTTCTTTTCAGTTAAAAAAAAGCTAGCCCTGCCTTTTCCTGGGGCCCTTGCGCGCCAGGCCGTCGTCTATGGCTACCTTGCCGCCAGGGGCCACGCGGACCATTCCCTTTGAGAACCAGTCGACAACGGCAGGATAGGCTATGTGCTCGCGGCGCAGGATTGCGTCGGCGGCCTCCTGCCCGCTCTTGCACGAGCTTATGTCCACCTTCTCCTGGTAGATTATCGGCCCGCCGTCAAGGCTCGCGTCGACAAAGTGGATGGTAAGGCCGGAGACCTTCTCGCCCGCGTCAAACGCGTCCTTTTGCGCGTGGGAGCCCGGGTATTTTGGGAGAAGGGACGGGTGGATGTTTATTATCCTGTTCTTGAATTTCCCAAGCAGTTCCGGGCTTTTTATTATCCGCATGTACCCAGCAAGCACTATCAGGTCGCAGCCCGACTTTTCAAGGGCCTCAAGCATGGCATTGTCGTGCGCAATCCTGTCCGGATAATCCTTTGGCTGCAGCACATGGACAGGGATTGAGCGTTCCTTTGCGACAGCTATGGCAGGCGCGGCCGGGTTGTCCGTTATCAGGCAGCAGAACTCGACGTTCTCAAGCAGCCCGCCAAAATCCTTGGCCTGGACCATCGCCTTGAAATTCGAGCCCCTGCCAGATGCGAGGACAGCAACCTTGAACGCCATGATACCAATCCCTGCAAAAACGCGCTATGCCTTTTTGCCCCTGACCTTTGAGGCGGGCTTTTTTGCGCGTTTCCTGAACCCCATGCAGTCGATTACGTGGTCCTCCGAGATTAAGTAATCCATAGGCACGTCATGGGAGTCGTGCGGGATTTCCATTTCCGGGACTATCTGGAACGAATATGCGAGTGCGCAAACCCTGCCGGTGTCCACCATGCCCGATAGCAGCCTGTCGTAATAGCCAAGCCCGAGGCCTATCCTGTTCCCAAGCTTGTCAAAGGCTACTCCGGGGACTATCACCAGGTCTATGTCCGAAACCTGCACCTGCCGCGCCTTGTCGGGGATAGGCTCTAGAATGCCGTATGCGCCCTTGACAAGCTCGGAAATAGAGTGTATCTTGTAAAGCTCGAGTGTCAGGGACTTGACATTTGAGCGCGGGAGGATTACGGTCTTTCCGGCTGAAAGCGCGCTTGCTATGGCGCCGTGGGTGTATACCTCCTCCTTTATCGAGCAGTAGAAGAAAATCGAATTGGCCTTCTTGTAAATGTCCGAACCCTGCAGCATGTCTATTATGGCCTGGCTTGCAAGTATGACCTGCCTCTCGCCCATGGCATGGCGCCGTGCGCTCACGGATTCGCGGATTTCCTTTTTAGTCAACACCCGATACACCCCGTACTTGCCATTATTTGCGCGCCTGAATTTAAATGCTGGGGCTTGGAGGCAGGGAAAGTCAGAGCCCGACATGGGCAGACCTGTGCCGTGCCTGGGAGAGCATGTACATCGAGCCCGCAACCACTACCATCCCCCGCCTGCCGGCTATCTGCTTCGCCCTGCGGACCGAATAATACGGGTCGTCGACAATGGTATATGGTATGCCAAGCCTTGAAACAACAGGCTCTATTTCAGATGCCTTGAGAGCGCGCGACCCTACGCTTGGGGAGTTTATGACAATGTGGCTTGCCCTGCCTTTCACCTGCCAGAGTATGCTTTCAATGTCCTTATCGCGCATTGCCCCGAACACGAGGACGAATTTGCGCCTGCCGAAGATTTCAAGGGATTTGAGGAGTTTCGAGAACGCGTCGGGGTTGTGGGCGCAGTCCATTATGACAAGGGGGTTCCTGGATACTGTCTCAAGCCTGCCCGGGATAGAGGCGTTCTCAAGCCCCGACCTGATGGCATTGGCGTCGAACCTGCCCATGAATTCGGCCACAGCGCATATGGCTGATGCGGCGTTTTGGAGCTGGTACCTGCCAGGCGCGTTTATGGTGCACCAGAGCCTCTCCCTGCCGCAGCGTATGGCAACGTCGCTGTGGTCAGTCTCAAGCGAGGTGGGGGACACGCGGACTCGCTTCCATGACATGACAAGGCGCGCCTTCCTTTTCCGTGCAACTTTCCTGACTGCTGCAAGGGCCTGCGGGCTTTTCCCGCCCATGACGACCGTGCTGCCGCGCTTGATTATGCCGGCCTTTTCCCAGGCAATCCTGCCGATTGTCCCGCCAAGGATATGGGTATGGTCGAGGCTGATGCTTGTGATGACTGCCACCTGCGCGTCGGCAATGTTGGTGGCGTCAAGCCTGCCCCCAAGCCCCACCTCAAGCACTGCCACGTCCACGCCTTTGCGCGCGTAATAATCGAAAGCCACGGCTGTTAGGACCTCGAAAAAAGTGCAGCCGAGCCTCTTAGCCCTCGGATAGACGCGGGAGAAGGAGGCTGAAAAGTCCGGGCGGGAGATGTTCTTGCCGTTTATGCGTATGCGCTCCTCAAAGACGTCAAGGTGCGGCGAGGTGTAGCAGCCAGCCTTGAGGCCAGACGCGGCAAGCATGCCCGCTATGAAATTTGCAGTGGAGCCCTTGCCATTGGAGCCGGCTACTGTGATTACCTTGTATTTTTCCTGGGGATTGCCGAGGGAGCGCATGAGCGAGCGCATCCTTGCGGTGCCGAACTTCGAGCCCATGACTGCAAGCGAAAAAAGCGCTTTTTTTGCAGCTGCGTATTCCATCTGGATCACAAAGCAATCAAAAGCATGCGCGCTGGTTTCCCCGCATGGCAGTAAACGTCATTTCCCCTTTTTTTTGGCACTTGCCTGCTGCATGCGATACGCAAGCATCAGGTTCTCAAGAAGCATTGCCCTTGTCATTGGCCCGACGCCGCCAGGCACGGGGGAAATGGCCCTTACCTTGCCGCACAAAGCGTCAAAATCCGAATCCCCGATAAGCTTGCCATCGGTCCTGTTTATGCCTATGTCTATGACTGTGGCGCCGTCCTTGACCATGCCTGCCTTGATAAAGCGCGGCTTGCCGACGCCAACAGCGAGTATGTCAGCCTGGCGCGTGATTTCCTCAAGGTTTTTGGTCTTGCTGTGGGCTATCGTCACTGTGGCGTCCTTGTTGAGGAGGAGCTGCGCAAGTGGCTTGCCGACTATGTTGCTGCGCCCGACCACCACGGCATGGGCGCCTGCTATTGGGATTCCGTAGTGCTCAAGCATCCTGATTACGCCTTTCGGGGTGCAGGACACAAGCCCGGAGCTGTCGCCTTGCAAGAGCCTGCCGGCATTTAGAGGATGGAACCCGTCCACGTCCTTTTCGGGAAGGACTGCGGTTATGACTGCGTCCTCGTCGATGTGTTTTGGCAGGGGGAGCTGGACTAGAATGCCATGCACTCCCTTGTCCGCATTCAGGCTTGCGATTTTGTCAAGAAGCTCCTTTTGGGTAGTCTTGGCAGGCATCTTTATGACAGTGGACTTGAGCCCCGCCTTTTCGCAGTCGTCGGCCTTGCGCCTGACATAGACAGTTGACGCCTCGTTGTCCCCGACCTGGATGACCACGAGGTGCGGCTTTGGCTCAAGCCCGGCAGCCTCCTTTGAAACCGATTCGATTACTTTCTTGGCAAGCGAACTGCCGTCCAAAATCACGCAATGCATAATCTCACTTTTGAAAACAATCAGCAGAATAGCATTTTTTGTAGCAATAATATAAATATATCAATTCAAAACAGGTATGCCGGCAATGGCAGCAGGGCTTATTACCGCCAGCCGGCAGAGGGGGAGTTCTATGGCACTTAACGCAGTTGCGCTTGAAAATTTCGATTCCGACATAAACCAGGCCATATTGAACGAGACCAAAAGGCAAAACGAGGGCCTTGAGCTCATCCCTTCCGAGAACTATGTCAGCCCGGCCGTAATGAGGGCACTCGGCTCCGTACTCACGAACAAGTATTCCGAAGGCTACCCGGGGAAGAGGTATTACGGCGGGAACAAGTACATAGACGTTATCGAGAACATCGCCATAGAACGGGCGAAAAAGCTCTTTGGCGCGGAGCACGCGAATGTCCAGCCGTATTCCGGCTCGCCTGCTAACCTGGAGGCTTACAGCGCGTTTCTCAATTTCGGCGACACACTGATGGGCCTGTCCCTGGCGCAGGGAGGGCACCTGACCCACGGCCACCCGGTCAATTTCTCCGGCAAGGCGTACAAGATTGTCCCCTACACGGTCGACAAGGAGACCCACCGCATTGACATGGACGAGGTGAGGAAGCTTGCGAAGGAGGCAAAGCCCAAGATGATTGTCTCCGGCTTTACCGCATACCCGCGCGCAGTGAAGTTCAAGGAATTCGCAGAGATTGCGCAGGAAGTGGGCGCGATTTCAATGGCGGACATTTCGCACATTTCCGGCCTTATTATCGGCGGCGTGCACGAGTCCCCGTTCCCATACACGGACGTGGTCACGACAACGACGCACAAGACATTGAGGGGCGTGCGCGGTGCGATGATAATGTGCAAGGCAGTGCACGCCAAGGCTGTCGACAAGGCGGTTTTCCCAGGCATGCAGGGCGGCCCGCACAACCACACCACTGCAGCAAACGCGGTCGCTTTCAAGGAGGCAATGCAGCCCGAGTTCAAGGCGTACGCAGCACAGATAGTCAAAAACGCCAAGGCGCTTGCGGACGAGCTCATGGCGCAGGGCCTGAAAGTCATTACAGAAGGCACCGACAACCACCTGGTGCTTGTAGACGTTTTCACGCCGCTTGGGGTTTCAGGCAAGGAGGCGGAGGAAGCACTCGACGAGGCGCTTATAACCTGCAACAAGAACACTGTGCCATACGACACGCGCTCGCCATTCGACCCTTCAGGCATCAGGCTTGGCACTCCGGCCCTCACGACCCGCGGCATGTTGGAATCAGACATGAAAGAGGTCGGCAGGTTCATAGCCACGGTAGTCAAGAGCCACAAGGACGCGGCAGTGAAGGAGAAGGTCAAGTCCGAGGTAATAGAGCTCACAAGCAGGTTCCCCCTGTATAAAATGTAGGCATGGAAGCCAGTGGATGGAAACAGCCAGCCGCAATGGCCGGCAGGTTTGGCGCATGATTGGAAAGCACAAGTTTGAATTCCTGCCGCACACGGCAGACGTCATGTTCGACGCCTACGGCACGTCGTTTTCAGGCGCCCTCGAGTCCGCGGGCTATGCCATGTTCGACTTCCTCGGCATTGCGGATTCGGCCTCTAAGGAGATAGAGATAGAGGAGGCCGCAGCGAGGAGCAAGGAGGAACTTGTGGTGTTCGTGCTTTCAAAGATAGTGGCAAACATCGACGCTTCGGAAATGGCGCCGCATTCGTTCAGCGTCACGGGCCTTGACGAGAAGACCTTGCGCTTTTCAGGCATACTCAAGCTTGGCAATGGCAGGGTTAAAGACCACATAAAGGCAGTGACTTTCGGCAACATGGAAATCGAGCACAAGGAAAGGGGGAAATGGCGCGTGCGCGTCTTGCTGGACATCTGAAAATGCGCCGTGCGCAGGCCCTGTTTTCTCTTTTTAACGGCCTACGATTGACGAAGATGGGCATTAATTAATCTTCATAAAGGAAGTTCTAGGAAATACATGCGGCCAATTGATTTCTCCAAAAACCCGGTCCATAGGAACACTGGCAAGACCGTCCGCCTGGCGGAGCGCAAAAGCTTCCTTTACCTGATAAGGCAGATGGTCCCTTACGCCGAGAGAATCCAGAAGTCCGGGACTGATGTGCTCTACCTAAACATAGGCGACCCGCCAAAATACGGGTTCCTGCCTCCAATGGAAGTTAGCAATGCCGTGGCTGAAGCGGCAAGGAGCCAGAAATACGCGGGCTATGAGCACTCGCAGGGATACAAGCCGCTTGTCAGGCTGCTTGCCAAAATGGAAGGCGTGCCGGAAAGCAGGATACTTATAACCCAGGGCGCCTCGGAGGCAATAGCAATCACAATCCACGCGCTTGTAGGCCCCGGGGAACACGTTCTCCTGCCGGGCATTGGCTACCCGCTTTACAATTCCAAGCTTGTTGACGAATCCCAGCTGATTGACAAGTCCAACTTCTACAAAATGGACAAGGATTTCATGCCCGACCTTGAGGACATCTGCAGGAAAATAAACAAGAATACCAAGGCAATCAGCATAATCAACCCCAACAACCCGACAGGCGCCATATACCCGCCGGAAATCCTGCGCGAAATAGCGAGGATTGCAAGGAGGGCCAACGTGCCCCTGATAGTGGACGAGATATACGACAGGCTCGCACTTGACGGCAAGAGAATCACCAACATGCGCGAAATTGCGCATGGCTGCGTTGTTATAACCCTGAACGGCATTTCAAAGAACTTTTTTTACCCCGGCGCGAGGGTGGGGTACATTGCGGTGCACGGCGCGCAGGCGAAAACGCGCGGGCTGATCTTTGAACTGAACAAGAGCGCTAACGGCAGGCTTTCGGCCAACGGCGAGGCGCAGCTTGGGGCATACGCCGCGTATTCCATGTCTGACGCAGCGTACAAGGACTACATAACGCCGTATGTGAGCCAGCTGCGCGCGCGGCGGGACATTGTATACGAGGGCATCAATGCCATCCCGGGGGTTAGCATGGTCAAGCCCGAAGGCGCGTTCTACGGCTATTTCAAGGTTGAGGACGGCATGGTCAGGGACGACTTGAAATTCGCAAAGCAATTGGTAAAAAGGCGTTTTCGTGGTTCCTGGCAGCGGGTTTGAACTCGACCCTTCAGGCACTTTCTTCAGGCTTGTTTTCCTGCCCGCCGAAGCAGTGCTTCGCGAGGCCGTCGGCAAGATCGAGGAGTTCGTAGCTGGATTCTGACCAAACAGTAATGAAGCAAAAAAGCCAGTCCCTGTTTTTGCATCCAGTTTTATGCAATGCGCCCCATTGGTGTCCTTGAGCAAAAAGGACCCTTCAGGAGGGATATCAAATCCACCTTGAACACGCCCCTCTCTAGCACGTGGACGCTCCCGACTTCCAGCATGAGCAGCCTACTCGCCATTCTCCTTCAATGCTCCGCCACCAAGCGCGAGCCGGGCAATGGAGTTTTGCCCTCCCAAACTGTGAAGGGCAATTTCAATTTTAAACGAAATATTGGACACGACGCTTGAGAGGCTATCTACAATTTTCTGCCTAGGTATATCCTTTTGCCCAACAGGGAAAAGCCTGTCAAGTTCCCAGAACCTTTTAGCCAACAACATAAAATCCTCAACCTCTTTTTTTGTCAGGGCGAGTTTTTCGCTGTCATTTTCAAGCACGATGTTATAGCTCAAACGCGCATTTTCATCAAAATGAATCGCTGAATTGGGATTAAGGGACAAAAACGACGCTGCCCATTCCTTATACGCCTCAAGTTTGAGGTCGCTTATGAAATTCCATATTGAGATGTCGGATTTTTTTTCCGTTATTGCATTGCAAAGCTCTGCATAGCCCCCGCCTTCCTTGATGTAGCCGATAATCGCCGATTTCAATTTGGCAGTAACAATGCCGGTGTCGTTCAAGATATATCCCTGACCCGGCGCTTTTTTTGCAAAAATGCCAATGTTCGCGCCAGTCCCTTTGGCGCACGAAGAGTGCCCGTCAGGACAATGAAAAACGATTGGTCCACATTTCATATGCACAACGCCCGATTGCACGTTTCTTTTGTTTCCATGCATGGCTGTTCGTGTAAAACTTATAAACCAATGGACTATAATTGGGCCAAATATCAGCGCAACAGAATGAATTAGCCGGCTTTCGAAGGGAACAGGCAGCTCCATGGAAAAAAAGGAGCAAGATGAGTTCAGGCCCTAATCCAGCTTTATGTAATAAACGCCATTGGTGTCCTTGAGGACAAGCGGGTCTTTCAGGAGGGATTTCAAATCCACCTTGAAAACGCCCCGCTCGAGCATGTGGACGTTTTCAACCTCGAGCATGAGAGAGTGCGGGACCTTGTTCATGTCAAGCTCCACGCTGATTTCGCGCTCAATCTTCTGCGATTCCGCCTCCTGCTCCGGAGTGAGTATGGAAGGGCCCGACTTGGAATACATGAAGACCTTTGAGCCGCAGGTGCATCCCTGCTCTATTTCGCCTATTTTTTCAAGCATTTTGCCGCAGCGCATGCACCTGTGCATCAAGACCACTAAACCCAGTCAAAAAAGCTGATGCAAGGAATTGAAGTTGAAGATTTAAAAATAAGAAGCTTTGGCGAAAACGAATAAGGAAAAACCTAGTTCATCCTGTTGGCTATGGCCTCGTAGACAGCCTCGATGTTCTGCCCCGTGGCTGCGGAAATCTCGACAACAGGATACTGGGGGAATGCGTCGCGAATGAGCTCCGCGCGCGCCTCCGGCAGGTCCATCTTGTTCGCCACTATGACAATCGGGATGTCCTTTGCCTCCAGATTGCCAAGGATAGTGGCGTTTATCTGGGAGTAGGGGTCGGATGTGGCGTCTATGACCACAAGCGCCGCGTCGACATTGCTCATGAACTTGACCGCCTCGATTATGCCCCGCGTGGCCTCCTTTGCCCGCGCCTGGGCCTCCTCGACGCTCACGCCGTATTGCAAAAAGTCCCTGTAATCGACCTTTATAGCAATGCCAGGCATGTCAAGCAGGTTCATGGAAAGCGAGTAGCCGTTCATTTTCATGACAAGCTTCTCCTTTTTCTGGACAAGCCTTGTCTCGTGCGGCACAGGGGAAACCTTGCCCATTGGTTCGCCTAAAAGGTCAAGGCATATGGCATTTGCAAGCGTAGTCTTGCCCACATTGGGGCTGCCGTAAAGCCCCAGGGAAATCTCCTTCCTTTTGGAGCTAAACCCGAAAATCCGCCTGAAAAAGCCAACTATAGCATCAAACATCCGGTCAACCTGCACAAACTTGCATACAAACACGCCTGAAAGGCGTTTTTGGCACTAGTTTAATGCGGATTCTGTTTAAAAACCTATTATCCAATGGATGGAAAATTCATTGCAAATCAGCCGGTTCCCATGCCCACCGCGTCCTTTGCAATCTTGGGCGCGAGGCCGATATAGGTTTCAGGCTTGAAAATCTCCTCAAGCTTTGCCTTCTTGAGGTGCTTGGCTATCTGCTTGTTGGCTGAAACGACCTCAAGCATGGGAACGGAGCGCCTGAAGGCGTCCTGCGCGCAGGTGCGCACAAGCTCGTGGGCCTCCTGCCTGCCCATGCCCGCGTGCGTGAGTTCAATCATGAGCCTCTCGGACATAATAAGCCCGCCTGACAGGTTCAGGTTCCTGTCAATGTTTTTCGGGAAGAATTCAAGCCCCTTGAGAATGGACTCTGTCTGCAAAAGCATGTAGTCGAGGGTGATGAAGCTGCCCGAGAATATGTAGCGCTCGTTTGCGGAATTCGTCAGGTCGCGCTCGTGCTCCAGTGCTATGTTTTCAAGCGCAATCTGGACATTGGCGCGCACCACGCGGGCAAGCGAGCAAATCCTCTCCGATTTGTGCGGGTTCCTCTTCTGCGGCATGGTCGACGAGCCGACCTGTTTTGCGGAGAACGGTTCCGACACCTCCATTATCTCGCTTCTTTGCAGGTTCCTGATTTCCTTCGCTATTTTCTCGCACGTGGTCGCGGCAAGCGCTAGCACGAACATGACAGCCGCGTGCCTGTCGCGCTGGATGACCTGCGTTGTCACAGGCGCCGGCTTTAGCCCGAGCCTGTCCATGACAAGCGACTGGATTTTCAGCCCGTCAGTGCCGAAGGTGGCCATTGTTCCGGCGGCGCCGCTCATCTTGCCGTAGGATATGCCCTCGCGAGCGGACTGGATGCGCTTGAGGTGCCTTGCAATCTCGCGATTATAGAGTGCGAATTTCATGCCATAAGTAGTGGGGACTGCGTGCTGGCCGTGCGTGCGCGCTATGCAGACAGTGCCCGCCTTGTCTATTGCGAGCTTCTTCGTGATTTCAAGCAGGGATTTGAGGCGCTTTTCAATTATGCCAAGCGCGTCGCGGAACATGAGAGCTGTCGCAGTGTCCTCTATGTCATAGGAAGTGGCGCCAAGATGCACGTATCCCCCGTAATCCCCCTCGCACTGCTCGGAGAGGGCGCGTACCATGGCCATGAGGTCGTGGTGTATTTCGGATTCAATCTCGTTGACGCGCTCAAGCTTGACCTTCTTGGACGCGGCCTCTATTTTCGCAGGCGCGTCCTTTGGGATGTTGCCAAGGGACGCGTGCGCGTGGGCGAGTGCGACCTCGACCTGCATCCAGTACCTCAATTTCGCCAAGTCCTCAAAAACAGCATTCATCTCGGTCTTGTACCTCGTGTCTATTGGAGAAACTGCCATATGAAAACCACCCACGACATGATTGACTTGCGCCTGGAGTGCGCATACCAGTTATGATGGAACTTCTTTAAAAATAAGGGCATTGCCGGGACAGCCTGCAAGGCGCCGCACCGGCGCAAATGGCGCGGGGAGGCCGCCAAGGCATAGATTAACGGCAAGTTATGCGCCACTACCTGCAAAGAAATTAAAATATGACCAAACCAATAGCAATTACTAATTGTCATCAAGGGGTGCACGGCACATGGAAATAACCACTAAAAACCCCGCTACAGGCGAGGCACTTGCGCAATACGAAGTGATGGGCACGGAACAGGCCCTGGAAATCGCGAAAAAAGTCCACGCAGCAGGCGCTGGCTGGAAAAAGACTACGTTCCAGCAGCGCTCCGAACTCTTCAAAAAGCTCGCCAAAGTCCTGCGAGACAACAAGCGGGAATACGCGGAAATGATTACTAGGGAAATGGGCAAGGTCATAAGGGAATCCCTCGGCGAGGTCGAGAAGTGCGCGTGGCTTGCCGAGGTCCTGGCAGACCAGGGCGAGAAATGGCTTGCGGAAGAACCCATACCCGCAGGCGGGAAAAAGCACGTGATAACATACGAGCCATTGGGCGCCATATACCTGATAATGCCCTGGAACTACCCGTTCTGGCAGCCGTTCAAGGTCGCACTAGTCCCGATGTACGCGGGGAACACAATCATACTCAAGCACGCGAAAAACGTCACTGGATCGTCAATGCTCATAGAGGAGTCTTTCAGGAAGGCGGGGTTCCCCCAGGACGTTTTCCGCTCCGTTGTAATAGACCATGCCACAAGCGACGCAATAATCGACTCGCAATACGTGCAGGCTGTCTCGCTCACAGGCAGCCTCGCATCGGGCATGGGCGTGGCATCGCGCGCCGGCAGGAACATCAAAAAGACAGTGCTCGAGCTTGGCGGGTCAGACCCGTTCATCGTGCTTGGGGACGCGGACATTGACAAGGCAGCGCAGGCCGCAGTCGCAGGCAGGATGAATAACAGCGGCCAGGTCTGCATAGGCGCAAAGCGGATAATAGTCCAAAAAAGCATTGCTGGCGAGTTCTCGCAAAAATTCGCAGAGAAAGTCGCAAAGCTCAAGCAGGGCGACCCGATGGACCCGGAAACGGACATCGGCCCGCTCGTGGACGAGAAAAGCCTTGCGGAGATGGAATCATTCGTAAAGGACGCGAGGGACAAGGGAGCGCAGATAATAACTGGCGGCGGAAGGCAGGGCGGAAAAGGCGCGTTTTACAAGCCCACCATAATAGCGCGCACAAGCGCCCAGATGCGCGCAGTCAGCGAGGAAGTGTTCGGCCCGGTAGTCCCGATAATAATAGTGGAGGACGCTGACGAGGCGGTCAAGATTGCAAACGACACCATGTTCGGCCTTGGGGCATCCGTCTGGACGCGCGACCTCGCAAAGGGCGAGGAAGTCGCAAGGCGGCTTGAATGCGGCGGCGTGTTCGTCAACCACATATCCACTTCGCACCCGCTCCTGCCGCTTGGCGGGATAAAGAAGTCCGGCTATGGCAGGGAACTCTCCCACATTGGGATAAAGGAGTTTGTCAATGCCAAGCCCATAAGCATATACGAGTGAACAGGGGAGAGGAAAATGAAAGCATCGGATTTGTTCGTTAAGTGCCTTGAACAGGAAGGCGTGGAATACATATTCGGCGTCCCGGGCGAGGAGAATCTGGACCTTTTAGACTCGCTTGGAAAGTCGGGCATAAGGCTCATAGTCACGAGGAACGAGCAGACCGCGGTTTTCATGGCTGCAAACTATGGCAGGTTCAGGGGAAAGCCCGGAGTCGCCCTAAGCACCCTGGGGCCGGGAGCCACAAACCTCGTCACCGGCGTGGGCTATGCCCAGCTAAACGGCCTGCCTGTGGTGGTAATAACGGGCCAGAAACCCATTAAAAAATCGAAACAGGGCGAGTTCCAGATAATAGACGTGGTCTCGATGATGAAGCCGCTGACCAAAAGCGCGCGGCAAATCCAAAGCGCAAACAGCATCCCCGCCCTTGTCAGGCAGGCATTCAAGACATCAATGGCCGAGAGGCCGGGCGCAGTGCACCTCGAGCTGCCCGAAGACATAGCCCGCGACAGCGTGGACGCGAGGCCGATGGTTCAGGACGAGATCAGAAGGCCGGTAGTAGAGGACAAGGCGTTCAACCGCCTGGTGGAGGCGCTCAAGAGTTCCAAGAGGCCGGTGATACTCATTGGCGCAGGAGCCAACAGGAAGCGGATATCGAAATACCTGACAGAGTTCATAAAGAAATACAACATCCCGTTCTTCGAGTCCCAGATGGGCAAGGGGGTGGTGGACGAGAGGCTCGCGCAATACGTTGGCACTGCTGCCATATCAAGCGGCGACCACGTCCACAAGGCGATAGAGCACGCCGACCTCATCCTCGCGATAGGGCATGACACTCTTGAGAAGCCCACCAATTTCCTGTGCGAGTCGCACGCGCACACCAAGCTTGTCCACATAAACTATTACGAGGCCAAGATGGACGAGGTTTACCATCCCGACCTTGAAATAATCGGCGACATAGGGAACCTGTTCTGGAGGCTTTGCGAGGCGGACATATCCTTTTCATGGGAGCACGGCGCCATGTACGAGGCCGCAAAGGAAGGCCTTGAAAGCGCCTATGCGCCTGCACCAAAGCCGGCAGCCGCGGGGCCTGTAATGCCCCAGCAGCTGATACAGTCATTGAGGAAACTCTTGGGCGAAAAGGACATAGTGGCGCTTGACAATGGCTGGTACAAGATTTGGTTTGCGAGGAATTACCCGGTCTATTTCCCAAACACCCTGCTTTTGGACAACACGTTCGCCACGATGGGGGCCGGGCTCGCGTCGGGCACAATAGCCAAGTACCTCAACCCCGGGCATAAGGCGGTAGTGGTCACAGGCGACGGCGGGCTTGTGATGAACCTTGGGGACCTTGAGACCACTGTCAGGCTCGGAATCGACATTGTGGTGCTTGTCATGAACAACAAGTCCCTTGGCATGATACAGATAAAACAGAGGCAGCAGGGGCTTGCGGAGTTCGGCCTGGGGCTCACAAACCCGGATTTTGTGAAGCTTGCGGAGAGTTTCGGAGCCACGGGCATGCGCGTTGGCGACCCCTCAAAGCTTGAAGAGGCACTCGGCAAAGCTCTTGGAACCAAAGGAGTAGTCCTCATTGACGTGCCCTTCGACTACCCTGAAGCCTTCTGAAAAAGAAGGAAAGAAAAGGAAAAAATAAAAAATGAACTGCTGCTTACCTGCACCTGTTCGTCTCGATGTTGCAGGTAGAGCCAGGGCACTGCGCGTCGCTCGTGCACGTCAAAAGCACGCACCTGTGGTACGTGTTCAGGGACGGGTTTGACAGGTCGCAGTTCTCATTGTAGCTGCAGTCCGAGGTGTCGGCGCAGTAGCCTGTCCTTGTGGCGCAGCGGTTGTCCGTAAGCCCGCACACCTGGTAGAAAGCGCAGTCCGAGTCCGCGTTGCACCTTCCGGGAAGGGCCATGCACTCGTGGGAGTTTGGCTCGCAGTACTGGTAAGAGCCGCAGTCCGCGCCGGTGTTGCAATAGCCGCGCTTGGCGTCGCACGTCCTGTTGGCGGGGTTGCAAAGCTGGTATGGCTTGCAGTCCTTGTCAGTGTCGCAGAAGCCCGCGGCGGTGACGCAGCGTTTCAGGGACGGGTCGCATACCTGGTATGCGCTGCAGCCAAGGTCATTGGCGCAGAAGCCGGGCTTCACGGCGCATGAATGGGACGTGGTGTTGCACTCCTGCCACGCGGCGCAGTCGGATTCGAGGTCGCACCTGCCCTCGAGGGGCACGCACAGCCCGGAATCCACATTGCATTTCTGGTAGTCGGCGCAGTCAAACTGGCTCACGCAGGTGCCCGGCTTTGGTGAGCACACGTGGCGCTTCATGTCGCAGACCTGGGTCTGGTTGTTGCACAGGGAATCTGAATCGCAATAGCCCGCCTTCGGCTTGCACTCGTTTGTCGAGGAGGAGCATACCTGCCATGCCTGGCAGTCATTGTCCAGCCTGCACTTGTCCGCCTTGTAAACGCAAAGATGCGTGTCCTGCGAGCACGTCTTCAGCGAGTCATTGCACTCGGAATCGGCATTGCAGTAGCCTTCGCGAAGCACGCACGTCTTCTTTGAAAGGTCGCACTTCTGGTAAGCCTTGCACTGGTCGTCGCCCGTGCAGGACTTCGTAGTGCTGGTGCAGCCCGCAAGCAACACGAGCATCACGGCAACAAATATCAGGGAGAATATCACTAATTTCCTCATTCTATCACAACCAAAATTTATTCGCATGAGATTTATAAAACTTGGGCAGGCAGCTCCCGCCCGAAAAACATCAAAGCCCCTTGCGCCTCCTCTTGAGATGCCTTACCACCAGGAAAGCCACAATGGCGGCTGCGATTATGGCGACAATGAGTATCACCGCGCCAATGGCGCCGAAAATGAGGATTTCCCTGCCAGTCTGGCCCTGAGCGTCGGACAATGCCTGCGCCGCGAGGGACACGCCCTGCGACGGGGACGAATAGGCAAGGGCGCGGGCCTCGTCGATCTTTGCCTTAGCCTGCGACACGTCTGGATGTATCACATAGCCCTGCTGGGCTATGGCGGATATCTGCGCGCCCGCTGCCGAGATGTTGGCAAGCGCCCTGTCAATGTCCGGTATCTTCTGCTCAAGGTTTGAAGAATAGCCCGATATCAGGTTTGAAGCCTGCGATATGGTCACATTGGCGGCGTACACGCTGCCAGCCGAAAGCTGGGCCTTTGCCACTGCTATCGAGCCTGCTATGTCATCGTAGGACGTGTCCTGCTTGTAAGTCGCCGAGCGCTGCTTGAGTGCCTCGAACCGCGCGCTGACCTGCGCTATCTCTATCTGCACGGCAAGGTTGTCGTCTATGGTTTCGTTGGAAGTCGCATTTTGCTGCCCGGAATTGCCGCCTCCCTGCGGCGAAGTCGCCTTCAGGTCAAGTTCCGTCACCCTGGAGCTTGCGGACTGGTAATCGGCAAGCGCGCCTATGAAATCGCCTGATGCGATTTTGGAATTCACGGATTTCATCAGGTTCTCCACTGCATTGAAATCAGGCACATAGCCCTGCGGATATGTCTGGTTCTTCAGCCTGGCAAGGCCGTCCGACATGACAGAGAGCCTCGAGCGCAACTCTATTCCCACCGACCCGCCAAAATTCGCCATGTCCTCCTGCGCGTACCTGATTGCGGTGCTTGCGGCCTCATAGCTTTGGGAGAGCGAGTTGTTGTCGTAATACTGCTGCGCCGCAAGAACGTAAGCCCCCGAGCGCGGAGAGAAGGAAAGGTTGAGAGCCCTGGCTGCAAGGTCGGTCAGGTTCATGACAGCGCTGGAATTCGCCCGCGCGGCGGCAAGCTTGTCGAGGAGCGTCGAGCTTGTGATGTTGGGCTCGTAGTGGAACATCTTGACCTTCTTGTTGTTGTAGTCTGCCACATAGACAGTCCCGTTGTTCTCAATCACTGAAGTGGGCCTGTCAAACTGGGTATTGTTCCCGCCCTTGGAGCCAAAGGCCTCTATTGGAAAGCCGTCAAGCGTGAAAAGCACTATCCTGTTGTTGCCCGTGTCTGCGACGTAGAGTGTGTCGCTTGTGGCGTATATTCCCTGCGGGTTTGAAAGCTGGATCCCGCCCTTGCCTATCCCTATGGGGTAGAGGAAGGTCAGGTTCGATGAATACGCCTTTATGCGGTTGTTGCCAGAGTCTGAAACGAAAATGAGGTTGTTTGCCGTTGTGATGCCGGTGGGGGAATCGATGCCGTCGTCATAAGCCCCCGTGTTGCCGAATATGGACGAAAAGCGCAGGCTGCTCGCGTCGTAGAGGACTATCCTGCTGTTCACTATGGAGGTAACGTAATAGTAGCCATTCAGGTATGTGACTCCGCCGGGCTGCTGGACAGTGGTGCCCGTGTTGGTGTCGAATGTGGAATACGTGCCCGAGCTGCTGCCATTGTAGGAGTAATACTGGACCCTGTTGTTGCCCGAGTCGGCGATGTACACCTTGCCATCCTTTGCAAGCATTGACTTTGGCATGAGGAATTCGCCTATGGAAGAGCCGGACGAGCCTATCCTCTTGACAACCGTGTTGTTTACGAGCTGGTACACGAGGCCTTTCATGTCGTCAGAAACGAAAAGATAGGTGCCGTCGTGCGCGAGCCCGTAGGGGCCCAAAAACGTGTTATAGGGCGTGTTGTTGTTCACGCCTGTGCCGTCTATGGCGCCCATGTACGTGAAATTTGAAAAGCCCGCGGCTATCATGGCAGAAAAAAGTAAGGCGGCAAGGAACATGCGCCGAGTTTGCAGATTAATCATTAGTCGCACCGCCTACATTAGCATTGCAAAACATTATATTGATATCAATAAGGTGCCGAGGGGCAAAAAGCGGGTTTTAAAGAAACAACTGCAAAATGGCTGTCATGGCAATAAAGGCGGCAATATTTGACATGGACGGCGTGGTGCACAGGGGCGAGAACGCCATACCCGGGGCCGCGCAGGCAATACGCGCGCTTGAAAAGGCGGGCATGAAGGTCTTTTTCATGACGAACAATTCCGCCAGGAGCAGGAAGGATTACGCGGCAAAGCTTGCCCGCTTCGGGATAAGGGCCGGCGAGGGCGCGATATACACGAGCGCGCTTGGCGCGGCAAAGTGGGCAGCCCGCAAAGGCGCCAAGTCGGCGTACGTAATAGGCGAGGCGGGGCTTGAATACGAGCTCAGGCTTGCAGGCATAAAATCCGTGAAGGGCGCGGGCGTGGACGCCGTCATGGTAGGGCTTGACAGGAATCTCAGTTATGAAAAAATAGACATGGCTATGCAGGCCATCTCAAAAGGCGCGCTCTTCATAGCCACGAACCCGGACCACATTTATCCTAGGGAAAACGATTTCGGGCCTGGCGCTGGGGTAATGGTGGCGGCAGTGCAAGCGGCATCAGGCAAGGAGCCGGATTACATCGCAGGCAAGCCCACCACGCACATGATAGAGGACCTGCTTGCCGACTGGAAAATAAAGAAAAGCGAGGCGGTCTTCATTGGCGACAGGCTCGACACTGACATCAGGTGCGCCAATGCGGCGGGGGTGAAATCTGTCCTCGTGCTCACAGGCGTCGCGACCCAGCAGGACGCAATGGAGGCCAAAAAGGGCGAGAGGCCCGACATGGTCCTAAAAAGCATTGCAGAACTCGAGCCTGCGGCACTTGCCAGGCTGTGAACATTCCTATTTTTCCGCGGATTTCAGCTGGACAAGCGCCCCCCCGACAATGAGCGCCAGCCCCAGTATGGATATTGCCGGTATTGACTCGCCGTTTAGGAAAAACACGTAGACAAGGGAGAGGAACGGGTTTATGTAAATCAGGTTTGCAAGGCTTGCTGTCTTCCCCTTCTCAAGCGCCTTGAACCAGAACACGAACCCTATGGAATTCGACAGGCCGCCAAGGAAAAATATGGCAAGCCACGTGGTAAGGGAATGCGGGAACACAAACCCGTAGAGCAGAAGCATGGTTGGCGTGACAAGCAAAAGGGACGCCAGGTAGAACACCAGCATGCTCGTGAACGCCTCATACCTCAATTTTTTGCCAAGGACCGAAAAAAGGCCGTAACACATGGCGCCTGCGAATGCCAGCAGGTAGCCGGGCGTATATTCGTTTTGGAAGCTTGAGAAGTCTCCATGCGAGAAAACAATCAATGCGCCTGCAAAGCCCATGGCTATTGCAAGCAATGTCTTCCACGTGAATTTTTCCTTGAGTATGAGAATCGAGAATATCACCACAAAGAGGGGCCAAAGGTAATTTATCATGTTGGCCTGCCCTGCAGGCGCGAGAGCGAAGCCCCCGTAGAGGAAAATATAGTACAGGTAGAGGCCAAGGAATCCCATGCCAAACATCCTGGCATAATCTGAAATCTTGTATTGCGACAAAAAGCGCGCCTTTCCAAGCGCAAGGACTGCGATTGACAGCGAGATTATGCCCACGACATTGCAGTAGAAAAGCAGCTGGATATTGTTGATTTCCTCAAGCCCAAGCTTTGCGACCGCCGGGGTGGCTGACCAGAGGAGTATTGTCAGGGCCAGGTAGAAATAGGCGGACTTGTAATCTGCCATGCGTTCGGGCTCCAAGACTCATTCTTCCTTGAACAGGTCGTTCATGGCGTCGTTGAGGGCTCTTGATTTCGAGCCTGTGGAAATCTGCTTGCCAGCGTCTAGCGAAGAGCCAGACGAGATCTCGCTTGCCTGCGTGCTCTCGGCAGGCGGCACGTGTTCCAAATCCTCGATGTTCCAGTCGTTTTGCTGCACTGGCTGCGATGGGGCAGGAATCACGGACAGGCCAGGCTGCGCCTGCTGGTCCGCAGCCTGCGCCGCCGGGCTCTGGGCCGAGCCCATGCTTGAGACAGTCACGTAAAGCCCGTTGCCGCACGAGGGGCATTTGGAGGAAACAGTGAGGTCCTCGACGTCCATGTCGGATGAGAACTCGAAATAGAAATTCCTGCCGCACCTGCACGATACGACCTTTTTCACGAACGCCATTTGCAAACACCCTATTTAATTTTCAATTGCATTGAGCGCAAGCTCACTCAACAGTAACTGATTTGGCAAGGTTCCTCGGCTTGTCCGGGTCCTTTTTCATCTTGACAGCCAGGTAATACGCCAAAAGCTGGAATGGGACAGCGTAAAGTATCGGAATCTCGACGCCGCTTGCGGCGGGCATCAGGAAATGGTGCCTTGAAAGGCCGCCCGCCTCCTCCGAATCCGAGAACACTATGATTTTGGCCCCGCGCGCCTTGCACTCCTGTATGTTTGACATTGTCTTGTGCATTGTCCCGTCCGAAGGCGCGATGGCGATTACCACCACGTCCTTGTCAAGAAGCGAGAGCGGGCCGTGCTTGAGCTCCCCGGCGGCATACGCCTCCGCGTGGAGGTATGTTATTTCCTTGAGTTTCAGCGCGCCTTCAAGCGCGGTAGGGAATGAATACGACCTGCCAATGAAAAAGAAATCCCTGTGCTGCAAAAGCGAGTCCGCAAGCGACTCGATTTCCTTTGACCTGTTGAGAACGGACTCGATTTTCTCCGAGAGCGCCGCAAGCTCCTGCGCCTTTTTCTCATTCCCCGAAATTGCGTACGCGAGTTTGGCAAGCGCGCCTATCTGGCAGGTGAACGACTTGGTGGCAACTACTGCAAGCTCCGGCCCCGCGCCTATTATGACATTGGCGCCAGCCTCCCTGTAAAGCGACGAGCCGACAACGTTGGTGACAGCTATCACCTTTGCCCCGCCCGCCTTTGCGAGCCTGACAGCCGAAAGCGTGTCCGCAGTCTCGCCCGACTGGCTGATTGCCACTACGGCGTCCTCCCTGCCGGTGCGCTGGTATTGGAATTCCGAGCCTATATAGACCGAGCAGTCGAGCCCGAGGCCTGCAAGCATCTGCCTGAACACAAGCCCCGCGTAATAAGAAGTGCCGCAGGCTATCACTGCCATGCGCTTGGAGCCTGAAAGCGCCTTTTTCGCGGGCGCGACGTCGCAGCCTATGGAATCGCGTATCCTCGACTGCTGCTCGAAAATCTCCTTTAGCATGAAATGCTCGTACCCGTCCTTTTGCGCCATCTGGGCGTCCCACTCGATAGCGTGCACCTTTGGCTGGATTTTCTTTCCATTCCTGTAAACCGCGAACCCCGACTCGTCAAAGCGCACCCTGTCGCCGTCTTCAACGAACACGACCTGCTTTGTGTATTCCAAAAGAGCAGGTATGTCGGAGGCGCAAAACATCTCCTTGTTCCCTATCCCAAGCACGAGTGGCGGGCCGTTCCTTGAGAGGTGTATGGCCCTCTCGCCATCGCGCATCATTACAAGAGACCATGAGCCTTTCAGCCGCGAAACAGCCTTTTCAAACGCCTCCTCGGTGGATTTCGAGGACTTGAGGGCCTCCTCCACCAGGTGCGCTATCAGTTCCGTGTCGGTCTCTGACTTGAGCTTGTGCTTTTTCTCAATCAGCTCCCCGCGAAGCTGGGTGAAATTCTCGATGACGCCGTTGTGGACAAGGTATATTTTTCCCGTGCAGTCCGTGTGCGGGTGGGCGTTTTGCGCCGTCACGCCGCCATGGGTCGCCCAGCGCGTGTGGCCTATGCCGATAGTCCCTTCAAGCTGCAAAAAGTCCTTTTGGGCGTGGATGTCGTCTATCCTGCCAACGTCCTTGATGAGTTTTATGCCCTTTTCAGCCATGGTGGCTATGCCTGCGGAGTCATACCCGCGGTATTCGAGCTTCCTTAACCCTGAAAACACGACCTCGGACGCCTTCCTCGGCCCAACATAACCAATTATACCGCACATAAAACCAAACCTTCCCGCGCCTGCGGGAGAAACGCATGACGCGAATCATACCTTGCGCGCCGTGGCGTATGTCCTGAATACCTCTTCGATCCTGACCAGGGCGCCCTGCCCTTCCTTCCCGCCCTTGACGAAAATAGTGAAGCCCTCTATGTTGGCTATGCCCTCGCCCTTGTTGTTGACCTTCCCTATCTTCACAGTATATTTCTTGCCTGCTTCAACGGGGCAATAGGGATTTGAGGGCATGCGGATTACCAAGGGATATAGTGGCGTGCAAACATTAAAATGCTTGATTCGGGGTGCAGGCCCGATGCCTGGAAGAAGCGGGGGGCAGGGGGGCTTTGCGGCGGCAAATCCGATGGGTATTTAATTGTTATGTATATTGATTTACGCATTGGCCTTGAACTTCCAGGGCCGAGCTTATCCAGGAGCCAAACAGGTGAAGACAATGAGAATGGATGAAGAAAACGACATGGACGATGACGAGGACTTCGATGACGACTGGGAAGACGAGGACGACGAGGAAGAGGATTAGCTTAGACAGGCTGGCATTCATTTCTTGGGGTGTACAATATGCGCTTTGACGAAGACGGCGACTTTGACGACGACGAAGAGGATTACGACGACGATTACGACGAGGACGTGGAAGAGGACGACGACGATTAGGCTTCCCGCTGTTTCTTTTTTTCCTTTATCCCGCGTTTTTTGCGGGATTCCGGCTTTTTTTTCCAGGAATTGTTTTTCCCCGAACGGGGCCCTAAAAAAAGTTCAGTCCTGCTCCTTGTGCTCGCCCGGCTTGCCATAGATGATTTTCCTTCTTGGCCCCCTGCGCTGCTTTGGCCTGCGGCCTTTTCCAGCCTGCTGTTGCCCCATTGGAAGGCCCTGCCTGCCCTTCCTTGGCTGCTGATTCTTGCGCGGCTCGAGAACCGAGTGCCTCCCCGTCTCTATGTCCAGCACAAGGAAGGATTTTGAGCCTGTCTGGAAAGTGTCGTGGAGGAGCTGGACAGTCTTTGCCAGGTCGAGGCTTTGCGCCCTTGAACTCATGATGAGCACGCAGTATTTCGCCCCTGAAAGCACGAGTTTCCTCAATGACTGGTAATATTCGCCCGGGTTGCCGAACTGGACCTCTATTGCCACCCTGTGGTCCTGTTTCATCCACTCGCAGTCCACGTCCTGCCCGACAATGACTGTATATCCCGAAGACTCGCCAAACTCGCAAAGCATCTCTATAAGCCTCTGGCGCATTGAGGGGCCTTCAGGCTTTTCAAGGGATATGATTTTTGAGAAAATGTCCATTGCAACCAATCCGCAAAGATATTGGGCGAGAGGTATAAAATGCCTTGCGCGCGCAGGGGAGAATCATGCCAAGGGAGTGCCGCAACCGCAATTACGACGGCTGCTATTCCGCCCGGGGCGAGGTTATTGCAGAAGGAGAATCCTGTTCAGCCTGCTCATCAAGCAGCCGTTTTATCCGCAATTCGAAGGCATGCCGCCAGCCCTTTGGTATGTCATTGCTTAGCGCCTTGATGACCGCGTCCTTTTCAGTCAAGCCATCCCTGACGTAGATAAGGTAATTTCTTGCCACTTTAGCCTTCGCAGGGAGAGAATGCATGCAAGTTACGGAAGTCCCTATCCTGCCCAGCAGCCTGCGCAAGGTGTCGGCGTATTCCACCCCGCCGAATTCAATCGTGAAAACGGCAGTTTCCGACCTGTAATTCAGCTTGTCAAGTTTTTTGCCTATTGCAGCCTCCAGTTTTAGGACTGCTTCAGGGGTGGTAAAATGCAGGATAGAAAGCCTGCCCTGCATGTCCTTCCTGATGCCCTCGAGAAGTATGACTTTCTTTTGTATGGAAGCTGGCAGGCTGCCGCTCTTGCGAGGAATATTATTGGTTTCATTTATCTGCAGCATAGCAGAAGGATACCCTGCCAAGGTTTTTAATGTTATATGTGTTGTCAAATCATGTGAAAACATAGGGGTAGGCGGAAAACCGGCCAAAAAGGATTAAATAACACAAAAAGCAAGAGCAAAGGCAAGGGGGGCAGAAGTGGTTTCCATGCCGGCAGTCAAAAAACAATCAGCAGGGCAAACTGGCGAGATGTTGAGCCTGAAGGAGGGCGAATACCTGGTGCATCTTGCAAGGAAGGCCGCTGCGACCTATGCGTCAAAACATTTCAAGATAGAGCCGGAGCTTGAGAAAGGCGTGCTTGGCAAGGACAGGGGCGTTTTTGTCACGATAGAGCATTATCCGGGCCATGAGCTTCGCGGCTGCATTGGCTATCCAATGCCAGTGGCGCCGCTTGCGCGCTCTGTCTGCGACAATGCAATAAACGCCGCGTTCCAGGACCCGCGCTTTGCCTCAATGTCTGAATCCGAATTCAAGGGAGTGGTGTTCGAGGTCAGCGTCCTGACAGTGCCGAAGAAAATCGATTATTCCGGCCCTGAAGGGCTGGTTTCAAAAGTCAAAGTCGGCAGGGACGGACTGATAGTAAAATCGGGTTTCTATTCGGGGCTCTTGCTCCCGCAAGTCCCAGTGGAATGGAAATGGGACGAGCGCGAGTTCATATCGGCGACATGCGAAAAGGCAGGCCTGCCTTCTGACTACTGGATGAATGGCAAGCCGGAGTTCCTCTCATTCCAGGCGCAGATTTTTGCAGAGGAAAAGCCTGGCGGGAAAGTAATTGAAAAGCCGCTCGGGTAAATGAATCGGTTTCGAGCGGGCAGTTGTCTGCCTTGCGAACGCCCGTGCAGGCAGGCCCAATAGGGCAGGGCATTGGCATGAAAAACGCAGGATAATCAAATCGCCCGGCACAAAATCCAGCCCCTATTGTATTATATTTGAAAGCGGAGAGATAAGTAATTGTTTGTGGATTGGAATGGCAACTGGCAAAGTCAAAACTGAAAACGGGAAGCTAGTCATAGAATTCGACCAGTCTGCACAAGGCGTGTTTGACGGCATGCAGTCTGTCAGCGCCTACAAGGCAAGAAACGGGCTTGTGATAATAGAATCAGCGCAGCCGGCATCAGTTGGGAATTCCGGCGAGCACAAGCAGGAAGGCATGCTGCCCCCGGAGCAGGGCAGGGTGTTGCAAAAGCTGATTTCCCTAAGGTTTGAGGAGAGGACGCCGTCGAATGTGCAGGGCCTTCTCACCCAGGAGGAGGGCGAAGTCCTAGATTCCATGCTCGAGTCGGGATTAATCAGGCTATACAAGGGCGGGAAATACGCAAAGACGGGCGTGATAAGCATACCTGATTCCATATTCCCAAAGATTCCAAAGGAAGGGCACGCGCAAACGCCAGCCCAGGCAGGCAATTCCAATGCGTCAGGCCCTGCCAGGCAATACCAGGCGGGGCAGGCTCCAAGGCAGGATTCGGGGATTCCAATAATGCAGAAAATCGAGAAGTTCGGCTATACGGTTCTTCAAAACGACGCAGAGGCAAAGGAGGCGTCAAACTCCCTTTCAGCCCAGATAAAGGAGGGGAAAATCAAGGGGGTCAGGGCATTTGACAGGAGGTATTACATAGCCTCAAAGGAGTTTTATGAATTCCACAGGCCCGCATTCCTTGACAAGCTGGAAAAAAGCGCTTATACCCCCGAAGCCATAGCAAAGGCATTGTCCGTCGACACCGAAGCAGCGATGGTGATGCTCGCGCTCATGTCCTCGGAAGGCGAGGCGCTGGAAAAGCGCAAGGGGACCTATTCGCACGCGTGATTGAAATGAGCGGGATAAAAGACTGCGTCCATGGCATGATTTCCGTTTCCCCAATAGAAGAGAGGATAATCGACACGCCCGAATTCCAGAGGCTCAGGTATGTCAAGCAGCTCGCGTTCGCGAACCTGATTTACCCCGGCGCCAACCATACGCGCTTTGAGCATTCGCTTGGGACAATGCACCTTGCGGGCACTTATTGCGAATCCCTCAAACTGCGCGGCGGCAAGTCACAGCTCCTTCGCCTGGCGGGCCTACTGCACGACGTGGGGCACATGGCGTTTTCACACGAGTCTGAGATCGTTCTTGAACGGTATCTTGGCGACCATGAGAAAATAGGCATGGAAAAAATCCGCACGGGCGAGATTGGCGACATCATAAAGACGCAGTACACGCTCCCGGAATTCGAGAAGGTCTTTTTCGGCGCAGGGGTCGGGCAGGCAATCCACTC
Source organism: Candidatus Micrarchaeia archaeon (assembly GCA_041650395.1). Classification (GTDB taxonomy): domain Archaea; phylum Micrarchaeota; class Micrarchaeia; order Anstonellales; family VGKX01; genus JAKALW01. The sequence continues at coordinate 257,964 of JBAZLG010000002.1, forward strand.
CGACATTGGCGCCGACAGGATTGACTATATCATGCGCGACGGGTATTACACCGGCGTTGGCTATGGCATTGTCGACCATGAGCGCGTGATTTCCCAGGCGAAATACGACTCGAAAAACGGGCTTCGCGTGGCGCAAGGCGGGCTTGAAGCCACGGAGAGCCTGCTGATTTCAAGGTTTTTGATGTTCTCCACTGTGTATTACCACAAGACTGTCAGGATTGCTGCCGCGATGATTAGAAAGGCCATAAAGGACTCGGTCGCCAAAAAGGAGTTCGACCCCCGGCTTGCCATCAACATGGGGGATTACGACATAATGCAGGAACTCTCAAAGTCATCGTCCGGGCATATAATATCAGACTTGAAAACACGCAAGCTCTACAAGGAGGCCTATTCCGCTCCAATAATTGACGAGGTCCTCACAAGGCAGCAGGCGGCAAAGATAGAGGACGAGATTTTCCAGAAAACAGGCGCCGAGGTAATAATAGACGTCCCTACAGTGTCTTACAAGAAGGCGACATTGAAAGTGGAGATGGACGGCAAGCTGACTAACATGGAGAAGGCGTCGGCGCTTGTGAAATCCCTTGAACAGTCAGAGAAGAGAAGGCTGAAAATGCTTGCCATATGCCACGAGCGCGACAAGGAGAAAATCAGGCGCGAGTGCGAAAGGATTTTTTAAAAGAAAAATTATCGGCTGTTCAAAGGCTTACAAAAAAGCGGGATGCGCAGGATTCGGAACCCCGGTTTGCGATATCAAAAAACGTATGCATGGTGCTTGTATCTGCAAGAACGTTTTTTATCCATAGATCAGTAGCCGAATTCCTAAAGCCCGAAATGTCACAGATAATAGTATTATGTCCAAATTTCGCGCCTTTTGAAAGCATAGAAGCAAATGCATTTGAAAATGCAAGAGCCGAAGCTATTGTTTGGCCTGGCCCGGATTCAAAGTTTTTAGGATGCATTATTGGCACAAAGACGCCTTCAGCTGCCTCAACATGAATTACTCCACCAATAATTTTACTGTTTTTAAGTTCCAGTATATCCGGCTGCATTGCCCTGCTCATGCCCAAGACAAAATCAGTGAGCATCTGTTCTAGATATCCATTATAAGCTTCTTTGAATCTCGGGCGGGAATATAGGTCGGAAAAAACCTTAGAGGAATATTGCCTGCACAGTTTTTCCATATAAACTTTTATCGTTGCGTTAAGTTCCGCATCCTGTGCCAATATTGAATTGTAATTCCGAAAGTCATCTGTCCTGGCACCTTTCAGCATTTCCGCGGTCTTTGCATAAGAAAAGCCGGTCCCAGGCTTCGCCAAGGAGTTTTTATAGGACGCCAAGAGAAAAGAATTATTTTCTATGCCGTCAAAAAGCGGTTTGTTACTGACAATGTTTCTCATAACCGCATAATGGACAAAATGAGGCACCTGATTCCCAGGCGCCGCTCCAGCAGTTTGGACGAACGAAGCAGGATAAAGAGATGGAAGTTTGAGCATTCCGTCATTAGTCAAGGCAAAAGACATTATTGCCAATGCAACGGTTTCTGCCCTGAAACGCCCAACTGCATGAGACAAATACAGGGCATTAGTAGCAAGAATAGACTTAATCTGATCATTTATGCCAGGATTAATAGCAGTTATGAGTCTTAGAGATGCCCGATATGGATTATTCCTGAATCCATCTGAAAACTCGCCAAAAGTTATAGTCGTTTTTGCCTGCGACGCTGATAGAGTAGGACGTTCGGATTTTTTTGAAAGTACTGAAAGTGCCATTGCAAAATTAGTGATTGGCTCATCAAAAAATGAATAGTTCTTGTCAAATATCTCAATGTTTTTTTTGCCGAAGGTATTTTCAAAAGCAGCGCGTATTTGAGAACTGTTAGTGGAGAAAATAAGCCTTTCAGCAGTTTCCCGATCCAGGGCATCTACTATCTTTTGACCCAGAATGGCATTGCGTTCACGTTGTGGAGACGAAACAATTGGCAAATTATTTCTCAAAACGAAGTCCTGATAAAAATACGCGCCAAGACCTTTAAGCACAAAATCTTCAATGCCATCTAGCTTGAATTTGATGGATGACTGGTTCAGATACCACGAAATCACGTAATCTATGACCTCATTAACATTTGTCAGCTTTAATTGCCTGGCATCAAGGAGGCTTTTGTCAATGTAAATTTTGCCATTCGGCCTAAGAAGAAAACCCATACTTCCCTTAATCTTAAGACTCCCATCCTTCTGTTTTGCAACCCTTAGATTCCCGATATGCTCAGCTTGGAGATTCTGAAGATCTTTGGTTAATGGATGCCAAGCAGTGTCATCCCATATCTTAACAGTCACAGGCTGCAATGAAAAAGATTCAGTAAAGGGATAATTCAGGATAATACCCTTATGTATAAGAGAGGCAATCTTAGCGGGATCAAAAGAAACGCCTTGTCTTGCAGAGTCAACTGCGGCTACCAATTTCTTCTTATTCTTTTTTTGCATCTTTACAAGATTTTCATAAAGCGCGAGCGTATCTCGCTTAAAAAACGCTTTTGATACATTTCGGCTCCCCACAACTGAATCAAATGAGCCAGCAACCCTCTCGTTAGGAGTAGACCACTTTCTAAATCTAAAATATTTGATAGGAGATATTCGCTTCATGATTTGCTTCGCATAAAGATAGGGATATCCTTGATTTAGAATAGAAACATTATTGGAGCCCAGTGGATGAACAGGAGAGGCAGATTGAAGATATGGGAATCCGCCATAATGCCCTATAACCTGTGCAAAAACCTCTTTGACAAGGTAGGCATCCAGGAGTTTTTTGTCAGAGCCGCAGGCGTCTTCAATCTGTTTCGCATTGATTGAGATAGAAGGGTTTTCAAACTGTATCTTCCCGCTCACTTGTGCCTGCTTTACTTGAGGACCAGAACGCGCTGAATCCGCAGTAAAAACCTCATCGCCCCACCTAAGACTGACGGACAGGCTTGCACTGTCATAATTCCTGCTAGACCGCAAATTCATGAATCTTACGCATTTATCCTTGGCGCGATTGGCAAGGTTTGCCATTTCCTGCTGGCGCTTTTCCCGCGCAACGCGGATTTTCTTTTTAGCTTCAAGGACGGCCAAATCAACTGATGTCTCTTTCAGAATTATTTTAACAAGATCATCTTTGCCCTTATCTAAAGCATCACTTGCCTTGTGAATTTTTCTAAAGAGTGAATGAGCCTCATTAGGGGCAAGTTTGCACAATTCATTGAATATAGCTTGCCCTTTCTTGGATGAATCAGATTCAAAAAAAACATCATGGAAAAATCTAGAATTTGTAAGGTCAATTATCTGATATGCAATAGAACACAGCTCATCATAATTCGTGTCTTTGTTTGCCTTGAATTCTTTGGGAAATAACTCCTCCATCATGAAACGGGCAAATACTTCAGTATAACCTTCATTAAGGACAGAGAGTTTTGTATCATATTTCCATCCCTGGAAATTGAGCCTAAATTCTTCAAATGCACCACGGCTCAAATGCGTCAGTTCATGAAGCAAAGTCAATATAAAAGTTGATTTATTTGCCTGATCTGAACCGTAGGCATCCATTGCCATACGCTGAGGATTTAGAATTATTGTCTTTTTTGTGCCAAAATCTGAAGATACACCATAAACATCTGGTTTCACATCAAGAATACCATTCAGGCCGCATAGTCTTCTAAATGCGAGGGTATTTTCAGGCAAAATTAAAGTAATTTCATCAATTTTCAGCTTAGTCTTAGACCTTGCATTCAAGAAAGGCAAGACCTTAGCGACAACTGCCATTGCAAACATATGATCTTGAATAGGTTCTACACGTGTCGAGGGATTAAGTATCAAACGATCTGAGCCGCGCCTAAAGTAATTAACCTGAACCTGCTGTTCTGTTTTAATAGAAAATGGAGAGGTAGTACCCTTCAGAACAGCCATCAGGGTTCCCCTCCATATGCCTTTTGGACATATTTTTTCATGAATTCAAAGGCATCCATCACGTTTTTTTTGTAAGCCTCAGCGTCCTTCACGTTATCAGGTTCAGTATATTCATGAAAATTATCTTCGTGTTCTTTAGACACCCATTGAAAATAGGGATTGCGTGTGCCTAATGCTCTGAACAAATATGCGTGTGCTTTGCGCTCAGGAGTTCCAAACTGACCTTGACCAAGTCCACGTCTTCCAATCCTTTTGTTAATTTCTCCGTCAAACTCACGAATAATATGACCATATCCATCCATTACATCCTCTAAAACTAACCCTGTCCTATTTTTTTTACCCAATACAATGTCTGAATCAATTTTGTCTAATTCATCCAAAATCTTCTTCGTCTCCTCTATAGTGGGTGCGCACGCTGCCTTGTACCAGTAATAGTCAAGTATATCCATGTACAGCCGCGTGTCCTTGATGACTTTTGCAGGATACTTGCCCTCAATTGATTTCCAGATGGCTTCCTCTTTCTGTTTTTCTTTTTCAAACGAGTTCATTTTTCCACCCCAAAGTAAGTTTTGGGAAAGCATAAGCATGCCAGCCCAGATATTTGGCATTTTGCCAAGGTATTTTTCAGAAGTATGTGCAATATTGCAGTATATTTGGGTTTTGATTGAGTTGATTCGCTCTTTGCGCTTCCGCTCGCGCAAAATTGTCTTCTGGATAACCACTTTCCGTAAAGCAGCAATCTGTGCTTCATTTGTGTTACGGCTTGACTGAAACAAGTTCTTCAAAGGAATTTTAGCATTCGACTCCTTAATGGTGGAGAAATAGTTTTGACTGTTTGAATTAGCATTTTGCCTAGCTGAAGAAGAATTGCCACTAATATTCGTGCCTGGCCAGAATCCCACTTAATTTTGTGGCAAGAGAAGTTTATAAATGTAAACAGGGCGATGTAAAAATCATATCAGGAAAGCATGACCAACCACGTGCCTGGTTGGCAGGAACAACACGCAGCCAAGGCGGAAGCAGGCATTTCTCACGCAAGCTGGGCAGATTTGAAAATCAGGAAAAATAAGGGAAAACCCGTTCAGACAACGAGGGCCTTCTCAAGTATTATTACTGCCACTATGAATACGGCAGTCAGGACGACGAATACGCGCGGGTCGAATTTCAAGCCGCCCATGTTCTCGTTTGACGAAACGCCAAGAATGCCGGCAGACGACTGCGGCATGCCATAACCAACTTTGCTTTGAGCCATAATAACCACATTCTAATACTCATTTTAAGAGATTGAGGATTCCTTTATCCCAAAAGGGGTTTATAATACTTTGACAGGCTAGCCCGCGCCTGTCCTGACGGGCCTGAACCTGATTGCCCCAATGCCGGGCTGGTTCTGCAATGGGGCTGCGAGAGCGTCTGCGACAGATGCCCTGACCTCCTCGGGAGCGAGAGTAGGGATTTTTATGGCAGACGCGCCGGAGGATGGCGAGCCGGGCTGGACATTTATCGAGCCCGAATTGAGCTCCTGCGCGAAAGCGAAAGCCTGCGCAACAGTCTCCTGCGGCAGGGAAGACGGGCTTATGCCGCTTAGAAGCATGTTTGCCTTGAGAAGGTTCTCGAACTTGGCCTTTGCCTCCTCGATTTTTCGGATTTCAGCCTCGGACTTTTCCTGCGAGAGGGCGAGTTTCCCCTCCTCCTTCTGGGACTTCAGGTAGTCGGAGAATGTCTTGCCAAGCGCGACGGCGGCAGCCCGCCCCTGCCCGATGTTTGCCGACTGTATCCTTGACACCTGGCTTTTCATTTGGGAAAAAGAAAGGGAATTCATGTAGATTGTCTTTGCTATGTTCTGCCTTATCTGCGAGATGAAATCCGTTATCTGCTTCTGGAAATCATTGTAGCCCCACTGCTTGGCGAGGTTGTTCAAATCTTCCATTGATTTGGCAGAATTTATCTGAAAAGCTCTATCATTAAACTTTACAGTGGTTGCAATTTCGGCACTGTTAAATTGTTCTCTGTTCCATTCACCTGAATCAAATTTCTTCTTGTTCTCGGCGTGTTCAGTTGCGCTTTCTTGTTCATTTTTATTGAGTAATACATTTCTAGACTTGCTGTCCACAAGAATAACTTCGTATGCAGAAAGATTTTCAGGATTCTGCTCCATTTGCCTCTGAACTTGCAACTGGACGCTCTGTTGAAAAGAAGACATCATCTGGTTAATCTGATTGGAATTAGTCGCCTCTGAAATCTTAGGTATCGTGGGCAGGGGAACCCTCAAATTTTCAAGGGTTGTTGCAGTGTTGATTACGCTTTTCTCTGCTGCTTGCTTCAGATTCTGAAAAGATTGCTGGACTGTTTGAACACTCTCTTGGATATTCTGGTTAGTCTGGCTAGCAACGCCGCTACCAAAACCATACATTGCTTCGGGCATTCACTCACTCCTACTTAGCAGCAACTATTTTTGCAAGGCCAGTGTTAGGCAATTTATTTGGCTCAAGAGGATTTGTAGTCAGAGGGAATGCTGCGACTACGCCATCGTACTTGAAAACAACAGAACTTGGGAAGAAACCTTCGCTTTTATCCAAATATCCAAGAGTGGGGGTAGAGGAAGAAGTTGAAATACCAATGTTCGATAGAGGTTCAAGACCGTAGCTCAACCCGTAATTTTTGGAATCCTCATTGAAGTAGGATGAAAAAGATTTTGCGCCTGTCCCAGGATAAAGAACAAATCCGAACTTATCTTTCCCCAGCCAGTCGATTACCATAGAAACATTGTCTTCCTTTATTTTTTCTCCGAGTTGGACAACTGAGGTTTCAATTTTTGAATCAGGAGTGAATTTTCCGGGGAAACTCTCAACTATGAAACCCGTAGCTCCTACATCCCATATGTAGTAATAGTGGCACATTTCCTTGTCTTCCGGGCGCATCTTGTACCCGCCATATTCCACATGAACCTTAGAGGAAAATTCTTTGATACCAATTTTGGAGCACTCAGATGAAATATCAAACCCTACCCCATTATAAACGAATTCTGTAAGTGCCCCGCCTTTACTATTTGGAACTAGACTAAAAATAGAAATACTCTCATCGTTGGTGTAACCTCCTTTACGAATCAAGTATTCTGAATTAGACCTAACACTAAACTGGGTGCTCTTTGCCCAATTAACTTCAGGGCTTTTCTTATGCTGCTGCCCTGCCAGAACCCACTTGTTCACCATATCAGCAGGGAAAACAGGAAGGTCCCCGCCTTTCTTCTTTTCATCCCCGCCAGCTGCGGCAAGTTCGTCCCCGCCCTTCGTCTGCGCCATCAGCTCCGTCCCTGCCGGGGAATTCATCTTCATGTCCAAAAGGGCTTCAGTAATGTCCTTTGCGACAGGCGCGGTTAGGGTCAGAGCCGCAACCATTGTGGCGGTTTTCCTGAACTTGCTTGAACTCCTGATTTTTGCAAAAGTGGACCCGTCAGTGTCGGATGGAATCAGCTTGAATTTTGGCTCTTTCGTGGCGGTTTGGATGCGCGCGATTTTCTCCGAAATCTTTTCAGTGTCTGCGCCGGGCTGCATTTTAGAGAACTGGTTCTTTTTCTGCCTGGCGGTTTCCTCGGAGACATTGGTGCGCGTTGCCATATTTAACCACGTTTTAAAACTCATAATAAAATATGGATTTCAGGGTATATTAACTTTCCCTTGAGGTATAAAAACCATATCAGATAGCCTGAAGCGCCCTCTTATAGTATTATATATTGATTTCGGGCAATTTTACATCATGGTGGCGTCTATGGCAACCGGTACCCCAAATGCAAAGCAAACAGCCACGGAAAAGCACGGCCAGAAACACGGCAAGAACGCGTTCCACAAATTCAAGGGAAAGGATACTGGCAAGAAAATCCTAAGATACGGCACCATAGCACTCTCATTGACATTGGCGCAGCCTGCGGTGATGCAGACGGCGGACCAGCTATTTTTCGGCGGCAAGGCAAAGATGGGCCAGATTTTCGGACAGACTGTCACGCGCGCGGAAGTGGACAAGTGGCTTTCCTACAGGTTCACGAGCAAAAACGTAAGCAAACTCGCTGACGCTGCAATAGCCGACAACGGAGTCATGCTGCTGACAATTAAAAACTTGCCAGAGGTAGGTATTCTTACCAAGCCAGGAAATATGCTTCCACTATATGTTGGCAAACAACTTGATGAGATAGGCATTACTCACTTTTCAGAAAAGGCACGCGTGGAATACGCAGGAGTTGCCAAGTGGAATGAAGTTGACTGCAACATATTCTATGTCTGGGATGTCGGTGCAAAGGGAATCATTTGCTACGGGGATCCGATTGATAAAAAACAGGCTGTCAAGAAGGACATGTTCTACATGATTTCAGTGACTAAATTCTTAAGCCCGGTTACAGAAGATACTAAATTTATGCTCTTCCCAGGTGGGATAGTCTTTAATCCTAATAATTCAGCCAAATGGTATGTAGAATATTTTAGAAATGGAAAATCATATGGCGGGACTGTAGACTTGAATGAATACATGAAGGACCATCCGGAAAAAGCCAAAGTAGGTTATGACCCTCTGCAGGGTGGAATTCTGTTTATTTCTGAAAATTATAAGGAATTAGTAGCATATGTCCCGAGTACTGGAGATATTGAATATGCAAATCTCCTTGCAATGAAATAACGAGGTAACTTCATGTTTGTTTTTCTTTACGGGCAGAAAGTAAAAAAAGAGGGAGAAGAAAACGAGGCAACACAACAATCCTACAAAGTACTAGTTGACAAAAACAATGCCTCTGCAAAGCAGGTAAATTCACTTGCACAGACAGTCAAGGGCATATCGACTTTTTCTGCTGCAGACAAAAAGAAAGTAGAGAATCTAAACAAGGAGTATGCCGATTTTCAAAAGCAGGTAGAGCAGGGCAAGAATGTCAGCCAGGCCCAACAGCAAAAAACTCTTGAAAACCTGCTGGACAAATATGTCGAGCTGGAAATGAAACGCACTGACTTGTTGCAAACATTCGAGAAAAACCAGGAATTCCTTTCATCTAATTTTGCAGAAACATATAACCAAACGTGGCTGGCCGCGCTTAAAACAGAAATAGAAAAAAATATCGTCATTAAAGAATCTGAAAAGAGTAAGGACAAAATCCTGCAAGAGGTCAGAAATGCCACAACTGAGAAAGAAGTAAAAGCCATAATAGGGGCAGAGATGTACGAAGCAGGCAAGCTGCAAGTCCTAAGCAATGGAAACGCGTTCTACGATGCGGCACGAAAAGCAGCGCAAGAAAACGCCGAAAAGAATCTAAGCAAAGAGGACTATAAAAAATTCAGCAGGGAGCTTTTCTTAGCAGGGGATATTGAAAGCACTAAGGGAGTTGTACAAAAATACAATCTCGACTGGAACGCGATAGAGGCAAGCGCCACCAAATACGTTGAAGAAATGAAGAAGACGATTGACGAAATCATGAAAAACATCGCCAAGGCGATTGCGCAGGCGAAGCTTGCCACAGGCCTTTTGCGCGGGTTCATCGACTCCAACATGAAAAAGGGCGCCAACCAGGTCAAGGCTGTCGTGGCAAAGGCCGTAAGCGAATACCTGGACTGGTCAAAGAAGGAAACGGAAGGCGCCAAGGCGCAGCTTTCAGGCGAGAAGGCGCAAAAGAAAATCCTCTCGGAAGAGCAAAAGTCCAGGAAGTTCAGGGAGCTTTTCATGAAAGGGATGAACGGGGCGGACATTGAATCCGTCTCAAGCCTCTCGATGAAAACGCCCGTGGTAAACGAGCTGTTTGCAAAGTCGCAGGCATTCGCGTTTGACATGGAAAAGGCATTTGACGGCACGAAAATGAGTTCAGACCAGGTCAAGGTCGGGATTTTCAGGTCGCTTGGGCCAAAGCCGCCAAGCGTTGAGATACAGAAAGTAGGCGAGTCCCCCAAACAGGAAGCCAATGCGTTTTTCGGGAAAATAAGCGAGTAATTGTTTCGCGATTGAATAACAGGTGGGAGATAAAATATGGCACATTGCACACAATGCGGAAAACCAACAAAGCCTGGTGCTGTCTTCTGCGGATCTTGCGGAGCGCACTTAGGCGACAGCAGCAAATGCATTAAATGCGGCAAGAAACTCAAGGAGGGTTCTAAATTCTGCGACAATTGCGGCGCTGCAACTGTTTCCGCGCCAAAGGGAGCTGCAAGATCAGGCGAAAAGCCTACAGGAAAAGACCTTGCCATTGCACTTCTTCTGGCAATCATACCCGGGCTTGGACTGATATACCTTGAGAACACGAAAAAAGGGGTAGTAATATTCATTGGCGTGGTTCTTGTAGGGGTGATTGCCACTGCCCTGGCGCTAATTCCAGTAATAGGCATGTTGTTTGCAGTATTGGGCAACCTCCCAACGCTTGCAATATACATATTCAATTTCGTTGAGACCTACCAGGAATATCAAGGCAAGCCGATCTGGAAGTTCTGACTCGAAAAAGGAGATTTTTCCATGGCAAAATGTCCATTATGCGGAGCGGAAAACGGGCCTGAAACTCTTTTCTGCACGTCCTGCGGCAAGAAAATGCAGCATGAAACTAGCCAAGAATGCCCAAAATGCGGAGCAAAGATTGGCGAGGGAGAGATGTTTTGTACGGCATGCGGGGCACAAATGCGGGAGTATGAGAAGAGCAAAAAAAACAGCGCTGAAACAGCAGCCATTTTGTCTTTGATTCCAGGACTTGGGCATTTGTATTTAGGAAAAAGGAAAAAAGCCCTGGCATTTGCAAGTCTAGTGATAACGAAAGTTTTCTCTATTTGCCTAGGCATACTCATAGCTTTAGTTATGCTGATGAGCTCCGGAAATGGGCAGATATTGGGAGAGCTAGGAAAGGCCATTGGAAATATTCCATCAGCACTGGCGCAAGCGCCCACAGATATACCAATTTTATTCATAATCGGCATAATTTTCTACGGTTTAATCCTGCTCCCATATCCGATATATGCAGTGGTTGCCATGATAGATGCGTATAAATTGGCAAAGAACGAAAATTACCATAACCGAATAATGGCTGCTGTTCTAAGTTTCCTCAATCCAGGCAGTGGACAGATATATAACGGTGACATAGCCAAAGGCATTGCCTTACTGATTGGAGCATACATTATTGGCGGCATCATGGAATTGCTTGGGTTGAAGTTTGGCTTCTTTGGGTTAGTGATCAGCTTTATCCTGGCACAAATTATCGTATTGGCGATTACGGTGGAAGCATATATGTCAGCAGGCACGAAATGAAAAGAAGAAAATGCTAAAATCGGCGCAAATCAAGCAAAGGTATTTAAAGACAAATATACCAATACAGACACTCTTCTTACTTCGTTTTGAAAGTAAGATGACACTCCCGTCCATTATTTCGCACGGAAAACGCGCGGGAATCATCCAAAAAATGCGCATGAAAATGCCCATTGTTTGTGCTGGTTTGCGGCGGGAATCATTGGAAGTACAGGCATTTGTGGGGTTTTTCAGCTCCTAGGCTGCCTGTTCTAAAAAAGAGGGGGCTACGCCCCCTTCTAACCCCCAATAGGGGCATAAAATAAAAAAAGGGATAGACTATGGTAAAATTCAGGCAACGCCACGGTTCAAAGGCATTCCGCCCGCACAAGAGGGCGGCAAAGCAGATGCCGTCGATAAACTTCTGGCCGGAAAGCCAGGACAAGAAGCTGCTCGGCTTCGCGGGGTACAAGGTGGGCATGACGCACTACCAGTACATAGAGAACGCCGACACGCCCGCAAAGGGCCTCGAGGTCGCAATGGCAGGCACGGTCGTTGAGGTACCGCCTATCACTGTCTGGGGCATCAGGGCCTACGACAAATTCGGCAAATGCCTCGGCGACATCATCTGCCCCGACGAAAACGTCCTTAAGCAGATCAACCACGTTTCAAAGACAAAAAAATCCGAGAAAAAAAACCCTTCTTTTGAATCCGACCCGTCTTCCGTCTCATCCGTCTTCGCCCTCTGTTTCACGACCCCCGCGCTTGCGGCGTTCGGGAAGAAAACCCCCGACACCATGGAGATAGCGGTCGGCGGCAAGGACGCGAAGGACAAGATTGAATTCGCAAAGACTGTCCTCGGCAAGCAGGTCAATTTCGCCGACATATTCAAGGCCGGCGACTTTGTCGACACAGTTAGCATAACAAAGGGCAAGGGCACCCAGGGCGTTGTCAAGAGGTTTGGCGTCTCCAAGCAGAGGAGGAAGGCAACAGGCAAGGTCCGCCACGTCGGCACCTTGGGGCCTTGGACTCCGTCATACGTCATGTACACGGCATTGCAGGCAGGCAGGATGGGCTACAACAAGAGGACCGACCTGAACAAGCAGGTCATAAAGGTCGGCAAGCCCGAGGAAATCAACCCGAAGGGAGGCTTCCTCAAATACGGCAATGTCAAGACGAGCTACGTCCTCATCAGGGGCTCGGTATCCGGCCCGAGGAAGAGGCTTGTCAGGTTCAGGAAGGCCACGCGCGCGCCGGTTCTCGGAGCGCCGCAGGTCACATACGTGTCTCTTGATTCAAAACAGTAATTGCAAGGTGTTGAGAAATGAAAGCTGACATTTACACGATAGACGGGAAAAAATCCGGCACCGCTGACTTGCCGGGGGTGTTCGCGGGCTCTGTCAGGGCTGACCTGATTAAGCGCGCAGTGCTCTCCGACATGTCCGAGGACTACCAGCCAAAGGGCAACGACCCGTGGGCAGGCATGCAGACTTCCGCCAGGTACAGGGGCAGGAAGGAGGACTTCGGCTCGATAAAGAACCACGGCATTTCAAGGCTTCCCCGCGAGGTATTGCCGGGCGGCAGGTTCGGGAAAGTCAAGAGGATCCCCTCCGCAGTTAAAGGAAGGAGGGCGCACCCGCCACACGTCGAGAAGGTCATATACGAATCAGTCAACAGGAAGGAGTACGCGAAAAGCATCGCAAGCGCCATTGCCGCGACGGCAAAGATGGAAGTGGTCTCAAAGAGGGGCCACAAGCTGCCTGAAGGCGCGAAGCTCCCGTTCATAGTAGAGGACAAGATCGAATCCGTAGCAAAGACAAAGGAAATGGTCAAGGCCCTCAATGCGATGGGCATTGGCGCGGACCTGCAGCGCGCGAGGAACACGAAGCTTAGGACGGGCGTAGGCGCGAGGAAGGGCGGCAGGACAAAGCCCAAGTCCGCGCTCATAGTGGTCGGCAAGGACTGCGCCGCCATCAAGTCCGCAAAGAACATACCGGGCGTCGACGTCCGCATGGCAGACGGCCTCAAGGCGGTCGACCTGGCGCCGGGCACGCACGCGGGCAGGCTCACGATCTACACTCAGAGCGCGATAAAGTACATAGGAGAGAAGTTCAAGGGTGCATGAAATGGCAATACTATATCCAATCACAACCGAAAAAGCAATCGGCATGATAGAGCTCGAGAACAAGATGCTTTTCGTCGTTGAGAAGCAGTCAACGAAAAAGGACATCATAGAAGAGGTCGAGAAGACCTTTAACGTGAAGGTCGAGAAGGTCAACACCCTTGTCACGCCGAAGGGCGAGAAGAGGGCGTACGTGAAGCTCAAGGCAGGCTTCAAGGCGGACGACATAGCCGCAAAGCTCAAGATTGCCTGATTATAGTAATATAGACATGGTGATTTTCGAATGGGAAAGCTTCTCAAACAGCAAAGAAGGGGCAAGGGCCACAAGTCCCTGGCGTACAGGGCTCCCTCCCACAAGTACAAGGCCGAGCTCATGTACAGGCTGGCCGACAAGAAGGAGATGGAGGAAGGCTACCTCGCAAAGATAGTCGACTTCATAGACGACCCGGCAAGGGGCGCTCTTTTGATGGAAGTGGTGCTCGAGGACGCAAGCAGGCAGATGCTTCTCGCGCCTGAAGGCGCAATGCTTGGCGGCACGATATACTACGGCGCTGGCCCGAAGATGAGCCTGGGCTCGGTTATGCCGCTCTCAAAGATACCGGACGGCGCTTACATTTACAACCTCGAGCTGTCCCCCGGCGACGGCGGGAAGATGGTGCGCGCGCCCGGCTCGCACGCGCTTGTCGTCTCGCACGAGGGCAAGAAGGTCATAGTAAAGCTCCCGTCCAAGGACACGCTGACATTGGAGGCCAATTGCAGGGCGCAGGTCGGAGTTACTTCCGGCGGCGGCAGGCTCGAGATGCCTCTCATGAAGGCAGGGGCGAACTTCTACAAGAAGCACGCGCAGAACCGCAAGTGGCCAGTCAACAGGGGTGTCCACATGGCTGCATACACGCATCCGTTTGGCGGCAAGCAGCACCACAGGGGCAGGTCAAGCTCCGTCGCAAGGGGCGCTCCGCCTGGACGCAAGGTCGGCCACATAGCTTCAAGGAGCACTGGGCGCGGCAGCGGCCAGAGGTCAAGGAACGTATCTTCCAAGTAGGTGAATGAATGGCAAGGACAATAACTTATCGCGGCAAGTCCGATGCGGACCTCGCCCAAATGAGCATAGAGGATTCATACCCGCTTTTGACGTCAAGGGCGAGAAGGGCGCTCAAGCGCGCAATGGCCAACAAGGCCTACACTGTCCGCGCGCTTATCAAGAAGGTGGCGCTTGTGAAAAAGGCCAACCCCGGCAAGACCATAAAGACGCAGGTCAGGGAGGCAGTAATACTGCCCGAATGGCTCGGGCTGACTTTTGGCGTGCACAACGGGAAGGAGTACAAGACGGTCCCGATAACGATCGAGAAAGTAGGGTACAGGCTTGGCGATTTCGCGCACACGACGAGCAGGGTATTGCATTCCGGCCCGGGCGTTGGCGCGACGAGAGGCTCAAAGTTCATCCCGCTGAAGTGATATTATGGCGTATGCATTTGAATTCCAACAGGAAAAAAGGTACGCAAAGGCGAAGGGCGAGGACATCAACATGTCCTACAAGCACGCAGTTGCGGTGTGCCACAACATAAGGTACAAGGCGACAGAGGACGCGATAGCGCTCCTTGAGATAGCCTCCAGGGGCGACGCGCCGATACTTTACGTGTCGCACAACACGAGGATGGGCCACAGGGCCGAGCTTGGCGGCAGGAAGGGCAAGTACCCGGTCAAGGCGGCAAAGATGGTCCTTGAGATACTCAAAAACGCGCATGCGAACGCGCAGAGGCTGGGGCTTGGCTCGACAAAGGTCAAGCACGCCCATGCGAACAAGCAGACCGTGTACCCGCGCGTGGCTGCAAAGGGCAGGTGGACGAGGCAGAACTACGAGACGGCATTTGTCGAGATAGTTCTCGAGGAGACTGCGCCTGCGAAGGCAAAGGAGGAGAAGAAGCCTGTCCCGGCCGAGAAGAAGGAGGCCATAAAGCCGGCTGCAGAAGCCAAGAAGGAAGAGCAAAAGGCCGAGGCAAAAACCGAGCAGGCGGCAGTAAAGGCGCCCATACCGGAAGCCAAGGTGGAGAACAAGCGCGAGAGGAAGGCGCAGTCCGCCGCAATGAAGCAGTAGATTCATGGATGTGACATTTATGGGAATTGAAAAGAGATTCATCGAAGACGCCATCACCAGGTACAAGGTGTCAAACTATCTGGAAAAGGAGCTTGACAAGGCAGGCTTTTCCAGGGTGGACATACAAAGGACCCCGGTGGTCACAAGGATTGCCGTCGAGGTCATGAACCCGGGCAGGGTCATTGGCAGGAAGGGCAAGACGATCCAGGAGCTCACGGCAAACATCCACAACGTGTTCAAGATCGACAACCCGCAGCTTTCGGTGGTAGAGGTCAGGAACGAGAGCCTCCAGCCGAGGCTTGTGGCGAAGAAGGCGTGCAGGTACATAGAAATGGGCAAGAAGGTCAGGGCCATCCTGCACTTCCTGCTGAAAGAGATAATGGACTCCGGCGCGCTTGGCGCCGAGATTGTCGCCTCGGGCAAGATCGCCGCGAAGGGCGGCAGGTCCAAGAGGCTGCGCGTCGTGGCAGGCTACATTCCAAAGGCGGGCGAGCCTGCAAGGCTTGTCACCGAGGACCATGTCACGGCCTACCCGAAGTCGGGGGCAATAGGCGTGCTTGTCAGGATAGTCCAGCCCGGGACCGTATTCCCGGACAAGAAGGTCGGCGAGAAAGTCGCGCTTCCAAAAATCATTGCCGCGGCAGAGGATGTCCAGAGGGCCCCGAGGGAAGTGGTCGAGAAGGAGCAGCCGAGGCAGCAGCAGGCCCCAAGAAGGCCGAGAAGGAGATAAGCAGGTGCAATGCATATGGCAATACTTCGCAAATCAGACGTGAGGGCGCTGGAGACAGGCGCGCTTGTTGAAAGGCTTGGCCAGCTCAAGTCGGAGCTCAACAGGGAGACCGGGCTTGTAAAGACCGGCGGCAGGGCCACAAACCCGGGCAGGATACGCGAGCTAAGGCGCACCGTGTCCAGGATACTCACGATAATACACGAGAGGAAGCTTGGCATAAAGAAGGATGTCAAGGACAAGAAGAAGGCGAAGCCCGCCGAGAAAAAGGCGGCCGAGCCCGCCAAGAAGGAACAGGCAGAAAAAACAGTCTCCGCCAAGGAGAAAGAGGTGAAATAGGTTGCCTGAAATATGCCCAAAATGCGGATTGATTAAGGACATTTGCGCTTGCGACATCCTGGAAAAGGAGGAAGTGCAAAAAATCAAGGCCTATACCACGAAAAAGAAGTTCAGGAAGCTTGTGACCGTCATCGAAGGGATAGACGGCGCCAAGATAGACGACACCGCAAAGGAGCTCAAGCAAAAACTCGCCTGCGGCGGCACGGCAAAGGACGGCATGATTGTGCTGCAGGGGGACCACAAGAGGAAAATCAAGGAAATGCTTGCGAGAATGGGCTATCCTGCGGAAAACATCGAGGTGTCCTCAAGGGCATGACAAGGCAAGAGGGATTGGAGAGGGCCTGCCTGATAGGCCTTGAATGCGCGGTAGTCAAAAGCGCGTGCAGGGAACTAGAAGGCGCGAAGGGCACGGTACTGCGCGAGACGAAAAACACGCTCTGGCTCGCAGGAAGCGGCCGGCCCCGGATAATCCCGAAAAGCCCGTGCAGGTTCAGGTTCTTTTCTGGGGGGAAATCCCTCGGGGAGATAGACGGGAAGGAAATATGTTCAAGGCCTGAAGACAGGATGAAAAAATCGTGACGATTTTTTCAGACTTGCAGGCCACTGCAAGTAGACGAAAAGATGAATATTGAATCGCGGTGAATTGAATGGAAACGATCAAAATCGGCGAAAACCCGCTCTCAGTCCGCGGGCACACGTCCGTCGGCACTGTGGTGTCCGACAGGATGAAGAAGACAGTTGTCGTGGAAAAGGACGCTCTCCAGTACATCTCGAAATACAAGAGGTATGCGAGGAGGAAGAGCAGGATACCCGCTCACAACCCCGACAGCATGAAGGCCAAGGTAGGGGACCTCGTAAGGATAGCCGAGTGCAGGAAGATATCCAAGACCGTCGCATGGACAGTGGTCGAGATACTCTCAAGGAAGGAAGGCGAGGGCGAGAAGAAGGCAAAGCAGCAGTGAGTCTGCAAGTTTAGCTGCATGAGGGATTAACATGAAAGGATTGACATCCACAGTCACAAAGACGCTTACAAACGGCACTATTATGCAGTGCGTCGACAATTCCGGGGCCAAGATAGTCGGGATAATAGGCGCCAAGAAGACCAAGGGCAAGCGCGGCCTCTACCCGAAGGTTGGAGTCGGTGACATCGTCACGGTCGCTGTCAAGAAGGGCACGCCCGCCATGAGGAAGAAGGTCGTCAAGGCGGTCATAGTCAGGCAGAAAAAGGAGTTCAGGCGCCCTAACGGCGTCAGGATACAGTTCGAGGACAACGCCTGCGTCCTCATAGACGACGCGGGATTGCCAGTAGGGACCGAAATCAAGGGCTGCGTGGCCCGCGAGGTCGCCGAGAGGTACCCCAAGGTGTCTGCAATCGCGTCCGCAGTCATGTGATTTTCATAAAGGTGTTTTGCGATGGTAAAATCTAAACAGCCAAGGAAGCAGAGAAAGAATCTCTATTCGAAGCCGCTGCACGCGCGCAAGGCGGAACTAAACGTCCACCTGTCCGACGAGCTCGCGGCAAAGCTTGCGACGAAGAGGAGGTCCGTCGTGGTCCGCAAGGGCGACAAGGTCAACATAGTCAGGGGCAGGTTCGTTGGCAAGAGCGGCAAGGTTTCAAGCGTCGATTACAAGGATTACGTCATTTACGTCGAAGGCATAACGATCCGCAACGGCAAGGGCGAGGAGAAGGCCGCGGCAATCAGGCCGCAGTCGGCGGTCATAGTGGACGGCGACTTCTCGTCCGCGGGCCGCAAAAACATTATTTCGAGATGATATTTATGGCTAGCAAAGGAATGTCACACCACCAGAAAAGGCTTGCCTCGTCAGTCTACGCGGCTGTGAAGGGCAGGAAGGACTACACGTTCTCAAAGAAGATAGCGCCGGGGCCGCACAGGGCTTCGGAGAGCGTCGCGCTCGGCGTTCTCCTGCGCGACCACCTCGGCCTTGCAAAGGACATGAGGGAGGCGAAAAAGGTCATAAAGCGCGGCGACGTGCTCGTTGACGGCAGGGCGGTCAGGGACGAGGACTTCCCGGTAGGCATAATGGACAAGATAACCATAGTGCCTGCGGAGAAGAGCTTTGAGATGGGCATTGCCGCAAGGAAGCTCGCGCCGGCCGAGGTCGGCAAGGACGCTTCGGGCTCCAAGGTGTGCAAGATAACCGCAAAGAGGACGATTTCCGGCGGCAAGACGATGCTTACGACTCACGACGGCAGGAACTTCGCAGGCGACAACCAGTACAAGGTCGGCGACAGCATAGTGTTCGACTTCAAGGCCAAGAAGCCGGTGAAGACCCTGAAATTCCAGGCGGGCGCCAAATGCCTTGTAACCAGCGGCTACCACAAGGGCAAGAAGGCCAAGCTCCTGGAGATTATCGAGAGGAAAGGCTCAATGGACGCGGAAGCGAAGCTGGACATGGGCGGCGAGGAATTCATCACGCTTGCCAAGTACCTGCTCGTGATTGAGTAGATTCATGCTTTTGGGTGTTTTAGATGGCGGAAAATGAAAACGTAATGAGGACGCTTGTAATCGACAAGGTCACTGCCAACATCGGCGTTGGCAACGCCGGCGAGGCGCTTGAGAACGCGAAGACCCTGCTTGAGAGGCTCTCGGGCAAGAGGGCGGTCTCGACAAAGGCCAAGACGAGGAACCCTGTCTGGAAGATAAAGAAGGGGGACGAGATAGGCGCGAAGGTGACGATAAGGGGCCCCGCGGCAGTGGAGTTCCTGAAAAAGTCGCTTGTGGCGAGGGGCAGGCCGCTTTCTGCGCGCTCCTTCGACAACTCGGGAAACTTCGCCTTCGGAGTGGGCGAATACATCGACTTCCCGGGAGCGAAATACGACCCGAAAATCGGGATTATCGGCTACGACGTGGCCGTTACCATGAGGAGGAAAGGCGGCATGAGGGTCGCGCTCCGCAGGCGCGCAAAGGCCAACCTGGGCCACGCGCACAAGATAACACGCGATGAGACAATGGGCTTTGCCAAGGACGTGCTTGGCGCGAACATAGCCTGATTGATATTGATTTGTTGGTGATATGATGGCGGAAAAGAAAAAGGCGAGCAAGATCCCGCTTGAATTCAAGTTCAAAGGCAAGGGCAGGAGGAAATGCCGTTTTTGCGGTTCTTCACGTGGCATGATTAGGTCTTTCGACCTCCGGGTATGCAGGAGATGCTTCCGCGAGGTGGGCGAGAAGATAGGTTTCAGGAAATACTGATGATTCAACGGTGATATGATGGCAGATGATTTGCTTGCTGACGCGCTCAATGCGATAAAAACAAACGAAACCGCGGGAAAGCGCGAGTGCCTCGTTAGGTCCTCAAAGATTGTCCGCGAGACGCTCAAGATCCTGCAGTTTGCCGGCTACATCGGCGACTTCGAGTTCGTTGACAACGGCAAGGGCGGCCTGTTCAAGATCCGCCTTGTCGGCAGGATAAACGAATGCGGGGCCATAAAGCCGAGGTTCCCGGTGAAAAAGGACTCGTGGAACGACTGGGAGCAGAGGTACATCCCCGGCGTGGATTTCGGGATGCTCATAGTGTCCACCCCCGAAGGCATGATGTCCAACAGGGACGCGCAGACGAAGAAAATAGGCGGAAGGCTCATCGCTTACGTTTATTGATTGACACAACATTGATTGCAAAAGTGATTTGAATGGAAAAAAACTTGCTTGAGACAACCGTTGCCCTCCCTGACGGGATAAGCGCCGCGGCGAAAAACACCGTCCTGACGGTCAAGGGGCCGAAGGGAGAGATCGAGAAGAGCTTCAAGCTCAAGGGCGTCACTATAAAGGCCGAGGCCAAGGCGGTAAAGATAACCGCGCTGGACAAGAGGTCTCTCAACACCGTCGAGTCGCACGTGCAGAACATGGTGGCGGGCGCGAAGGAGGGCTACATGCAGAAGCTCAAGATGATATACGCCCACTTCCCGATGACCGTAGAGATAAAGGGCAGGCTCATGCTCATAAAGAACTTCCTTGGGGAGAAGCAGCCCAGGAAGGTCAAGATAATAGGCTCCACGAAGGTGGAGTCCAAGGGCCAGGAAATGACGGTCTCCGGCCCGTCCAAGGAGGACGTCGGCCAGACCATCGCCAACATAAAGTCGGCCACGAGGATTTCAAGGCGCGACTCCAGGGTATTCCAGGACGGGATATACAGGATATCCGAATAAGGCTTGAGAGAGGTTATGACTCATGGTTTCAAAAAAGAAGCACCCGACATTCCAAAGGACCAATTTCGGCAGGACAAGGCGCTCCAGGGTAAAGGACAACTGGAGGAGGCCGAGGGGCATTGACAACAAGCAGAGGGAGAAGTACGCCTACATGGGCAAGCTCCCCTCCATAGGCTACAAGAACCCCAAGGCGCTGCGCGGAAAGCACCCGAGCGGCCTCGACGAGGTAATGGTTTTCTCGCCGGCCGAGGTAGCGGGCCTGAAGTCCGTGGTCATAAGGATAGCCTCCAGCGTCGGGGCGCGCAAGGCCGCAGTGATAATCAAGGCGTGCCAGGCCGCAAAGCTTAGGGTCCTCAACCCGGCAAAGGGCAAATGGGAGAAAAAGGCCAAGCCTGCGAAAAAAGAGGAGAAGAAGCAGGAGCAGAAAGTCGAGCAGCCCAAGAAGCTTGTGAATTAGCATATTCAAACTAGGGGATAATTATGAGCACTAAAACCGTAAGGAGAATGGCCGCGTCAATACTTGGCGTAGGCGAGTCCAAGGTCAGGTTCGAGCCAGGCGCTGCGGCCAAGTCCGCAGAGGCACTCACCCACGACGACGTGCGCAGCCTGATAAAGGAGGGCGCGATCGGATACGTGAAGAAGAGGGGCGTCTCGAGGCGCACAGGCCGCGAGAGGCAGGTGCAGCGCAGGGCCGGCAGGAGGACAGGCAAGGGCAGCAGGAAGGGAAGGAAGACGGCCCGCGGCCCGGCAAAGGAGACCTGGATGGTGCTTGTGAGGGCCCTTAGGAACCAGTTGAGGAGGCTCACGAAAGAGGGCAGGTTCGACAGGGCGAACTACAGGAAGATATATCTCATGATAAAGGGACGCGCGTTCAAAAGCAAGGCTACGATGATGACTTACCTTGCCGACAACGCCATGCTCAAGGAGAAACAATAAGGTGTGTCACGATGGCAAAGGCAACAGGACCAAAATATTACGTAACATTCAGGAGAAAGCGCGAAAGGGTCACAAACTACGCAAAAAGGCTCGGGCTTGTCAAGGCCAGCCTGCCGCGCATGGTTGTGAGGAAGTCCAATGCGGGCGTGTTCGTGCAGTTCGTGAACTACGACGCTGCTGGCGACAAGCCTCTTGCCACAGTTGCGTCAAAGTCGCTTGAGAAGGACGGCTGGTACCCCAGGTGCAACGCCCCGACGGCATACCTTGCGGCCCTCAAGTGCGCGAAGGCCGCGTCCAAGGCGGGCGTGAAGAAGTTCGTGCTCGACATAGGGATGCAGACGCCAAGCAAGGGCGCGATAGTGTTCGCGGCATTGCAGGGCGCGATAGACGCCGG
This sequence comes from Candidatus Micrarchaeia archaeon, assembly GCA_041650395.1. Taxonomy (GTDB): domain Archaea; phylum Micrarchaeota; class Micrarchaeia; order Anstonellales; family VGKX01; genus JAKALW01. The sequence goes on from JBAZLG010000002.1 coordinate 279,910, forward strand.
GCTCGAGACCTCGTACGAGAAGGAAATGGTTCCGGGGAAAAAGCTCAACGGCTCGGAGATCGCGCAGTACGCGAAAACGCTCAAGGCGGGCGGGAAATACGACAAGATGTTCTCCGGCTACGTGAAGCGCAAGATTGAGCCCGAGAAGCTCCCAGAATATTTCGAAACTGCCAAAAAGAAGATAATGTCCGGCTAGATGCCCTAAAGGTGATATGGTGAGAAGGTATTCAAACTCAAGGAGGCAGGACAGGTCTGCCCAGAACAGGCTCGACGCTATTGCCGCATGGGTCCCAAAGACCGATGTAGGCAAGAAGGTCAAAAACAAGGAGATACTCACGCTCGAGGAGATATTCGAGACAGGCAAGCCCATACTGGAGTACCAGATAGTGGACGTGCTTCTCCCGGGCCTCACTGAAGAGACGCTTGAGATATCCTCGACGCAGAGGATGACGGACTGCGGCAGGAAAATGCAGTTCAGGGCAGTCGTCCTTGTCGGCGACAAGGCGGGCCACGTGGGCATTGGCACAGGCAAGAGCGAAGAGGTCAAGCCGGCCATAGAATCCGCAGTTAAAAGCGCGAAGCTCAATATCATTTCAGTCCCGATGGGCTGCGGCTCATGGGAGTCCAGGGAGAAAAGCTTCAATTCCCTGCCAATAAAGGTGGTCGGGAAGAACGGCTCCGTAGAAGTGACGCTCAAGCCGGCGCCACCGGGAGTGGGGCTTGCGGCGAACAAGATTGTCAAGAAGGTGCTTGCGGCTGCGGGCGTGAAGGACATCTGGTCGTTCTCGCGCGGCAAGACTGCGAACATCTACAACACGGGCATGGCGGTTATAAACGCACTGACAAACCTCTCGAACATGAGGATAAAGGGCGAGTGGAAAGACGTGGGCGCAAAGCCGCAGGCTGGCGCCGTTACCGCATAGGCGCACGATACAAATCTTTGAACCGGTGAATATCATATGGGCAAAATTGGCATTATCAGGGTAAGAGGGCTTTGGGGCAAGTCCCCGAAAGTCAGGGAGACTTTCAGGCTCCTTCGCCTGGATCGCGTCAACAGGTGCGCTGTCTACGAGGACACGCCGTCGCTTAGGGGCATGCTTGACAAGGTCAAGGACTACGCCACGTGGGGCGAGATTGACGCCAAGGCGTTTGGCATGCTCGTCTCGAAGAGGGGCATGTCGGGCAACACGAGGTTCTCAAAGGCCGCGGAGGCGAAGAAGCTTGACGCCAAGGCCGCCGCGGCGGAGATATTCGAGGGCAAGAAGAAATACTCGGACTTCGGGCTGACCCCGTACTTCAAGCTCACGCCGCCTTCAGGCGGGTATGGCACGATAAAGTACAAGTACCCCAAGGGCGCGCTTGGAAAGCGCGACGCGGCGGAATTCGCGTCGCTTGTGAAGAGCATGTGCTAGGCAAACAATTACAATCAGGTGTTATTGATGGTAAATCGCAAAGGAAAAAGGAACAGGAAGTTCCTCGGATCCAAAAGCCACGGCGGCGGCAACGCCAAGAACCGCAGGGGCAAGGGCAACAAGGGAGGCTGGGGCAGGGCAGGCACCGGCAAGCACCGCTTCACCTACATCACGTCGAAGGAGCGCGAGTTCCTTCTCGGCGCGCACGGCTTTGTGAGGCCCAAGGCGAAAAAGCTCGCTGAAATGAATCTTTACGAAATCAACAACATGGCAAGGAAAGGCCAGATTGAGAAAAAGGACGGCAAGCTCGCGTTCACGTTCAGGGGCAAGGTCCTCTCCGAGGGCGCTCTTGAATACCCGGTGGTCATATCGGCAGCCGGCGCAAGCAAGGCCGCGGTCGAGAAGATAAAGGCCAGCGGCGGCGAGTTCAAGAAACTGGAATAAAGCGGGGGAATTTATGAGCAGCTTGGATTTCCTGAAACCATTTACGGGGATGCTCCCAGAAGTCAAGCCGCCGCAGTTCATGCCCAGCCTGCAGGAGAGGCTGATGTGGACCGTGATAGCGCTTGTGGCGTTCTTCGTAATGTACAACACCATAGCGGTCGGCGTCCTCTTCAAGTCGGGAAGCACCGACTTCCTCCAGGTGGTCACGGCTTCGATGCCAGGCTCGCTCATAACCACGGGCATAGGCCCAATCGTGCTCGCTTCGATATTCCTGCAGCTCTTCGTGGGCGCGAAGATAATAGACATGAACCTCCAGGACCCGGAGCAGAGGGCCACGTTCCACGGCGTCCAGAAACTGCTCGGCATAGTGCTTAGTTTCGTGGAGGCCGCGCTTTTTGTCATTTTCTCCCGCGTTTCAGTGGTGGACCCGCCCCTTTTCGGCTCAATAGCCGCGACGCAGGCGATAGTCATACTGCAAATCGCTCTCGGCTCGATAATACTTCTATACCTTGACGAGATAATATCAAAGTACGGCATAGGGAGCGGCATTTCCCTTTTCATCGCGGCAGGCGTGTCGTTCTCCGTCATGGGAGGCGCGTGGGACCTGTTCACGTCATCAAGCGGCACCATAGCAGCACTGACGGCAGGCGGCGCAGACGCGATACCCAACGCGCTCATGAGCCTGATGCCCCTGTTCTTCACATTCGTAGTGTTCCTGTCAGTGGTTTACGCGGAGGGCATAAAGGTCGAGATACCCCTGGCATTTGAAAAGGCGAGGGGGCTTGGCGGCAGGTTCCCGATAAAGTTCCTCTACGTGTCCAACATCCCAGTCATCCTCGCATCCGCGCTGCTTTTGAACGTCCAGTTCATGGCCGCAGCGCTTGCGGACAAGAGCCAGGGCGTGGCAACGGGCGCGATACTTGGCATAAAGGAGCTTGGCGTCGTTTCAAACGGCCAGGTCATAGACGGGCTTACCTATCTCATAATGCCCATTTACAGGTCGCTTGGCGGCGGGAATTTCCTGGCGCACATTGAAAACGTGTTCTTCGCGACCACGCCTATTTTCGGCATACCCGGCTGGGTGCACGTGATAACATACATGGTTTTCCTGATGGTAATCTGCGTGGTGTTCGGCTGGTTCTGGGTCGAGACCACGGGCATGGGCCCGCACGAGGTCGCGGAACAATTGCAAAGCTCCGGCTTGCAGATTCCGGGGTTCAGGCGCGACCCGAGGGTCGTCGAGAAGGTGCTTGAAAAGTACATACCCGCGATAGTGGTGCTCGGCTCCGCTTTCGTAGGCATACTCTCTGGCGTGGCCGACATGACAGGCGCGCTTGGAACGGGCACGGGCATATTGCTGACAGTAGGCATATTGTACAAGCTCTACGAGGAGCTCGAGGCGAGAAGGACTTTCGACCTCTACCCGCAGCTTGCGGGCATGCTTGGCTGATTCGAATGATAATCATACTTGGAGTGCCCGGAGTGGGAAAATCCACCGTAATCAAGCCCCTTGCCCAGGAAAAGGGATACAGGATGCTCAATTACGGGGACATGATGTTCGAGATAGCGTCAAAGGGATACGGGGTCGACCACAGGGACAAGATAAGGGCGCTCCCAAAGGAGAAGCAGTCCGAGATACAGGAAAAGGTCGGGCTCGCGCTTGCAAAGGAAACTGGCAAGGTCATACTTGACACGCACTGTTCAATCCAGACGCCGCAGGGTTACCTGCCAGGGCTGCCAAGGAAGCTTTTGGAAAAGCTGCCGGTCACGGGGCTTGTCTATGTCAGCGCGCCGGTAGAGGAGATAATTGAAAGGCGCAAGAAGGATTTCGAGGCCACAGGCAGGATAAGGCCGACAAAGCCAGAGGACATCAGGGAGCACGAGGAAGTCAACAGGCAGCTCCTCTCGGCGTATTCGTTTTTCTGCGGCGTGCCCGCCATGATAATTGAGAACCGCAACGGCAGGATAGAAGAGGCGAGGGCAAAGGTGGCCGCAATCCTTTAGGATTGGCGGCTTTGCGAATCAAGGTGCAATCGAGATGGCGTTCATTACCCCTGACAATTTCGTTTACGTGGTCACGTTCGTGTCAGTGATATACGCGCTTGCCGCCTTCGTCATACAAAGGAAGGTGGGCAACTACGCAAGGATAAAGGAGATACAGAAGGCTTCAAACGACATATCAAAGGAGCTGTCCGAGGCGTCCAAGGCAAAGGACCAGCCAAGGATTGACGCCGCCATGAAAAAGCAGGCGGAAGTCATGCCCATGCTCTCCGAGATGATGATGCTGCAGATGAAGCCGCTCTTCGTGATAATCATTGTTTTCATATGCATAGTGGGGTTCCTCGGGATGATAGACCCGAACAGGGATTTCCACGCAAAGGCCCCGTTGTTTGACGACGGGCTTGCCGCGCACTGCGACAAGGCCGCGGGCGACGGGATATATTCGGCGTGCATAAACGTGACGGGCGGCAGGGACAATGCGGTATGGATGTACACTGTCAGGCTCGAATCAAGCCAGAAGGACCTCTTCGAGATGATCACTTCGTCCATAGGCGGGAGCGGCGCGTTTGCCGCCAATACATCGGCATTCGAGGTCGGCGCGGCGGTCCCGAAATGGGAGAAGAACGTGACAAGCGGCATGCCCATAGCCCTATCAAGTTCCAAGGAAAAATACATGGAGGGCGAGACCGCGGCGGTGTACGCCAACGTTTCCCAGGCTGCGGGCAAGCCGATAGACTCGGCGACAGTAGAGATAGACAGGGGATACAGGTTCGCTGTGGACCTGCCATTCACAATACCGATATTGAATCTAGACAGGCTGGCGGACATTACGGGCTGGATGATATTCTGCTCGTTTTTCATCTCGCTTGCGCTAAATCCGATAATGCCAAAGTTGGTTCCATCATTGGGGTGAAAACATGACATTTCCAAAAAACAGGTCAAAGTCAGTGAGAAAAATCAAGGTCAGGACTGCAAAGGGCTCCAAGACCAGGTACAAGAGGCGCAAAAAGGAAGGAAGGCACCTCTCGGCATTCTCAAGGAAGCCGTTGCAGGCTGTGACAAGCGCGAGGGCCATTCCTAAAAGCAGCCGCAGGCCCACGAGGCTTTTCGCGGGCGCCCTGACGGCAGGCGAGACCAGGATGGTCGTTTCTTTCGCATCGCGTGTCAAGGAAGGCACGATGAAGATGGACGACGTCGACATCGAGCTGAGGAAATACGTTACAGCCGCAATGGCGGGCCTTGGCGCGAAAAAGCAGAAAAAGGCCAAAGCGCCCAAGAAGGCGAAGGAATAGAAGGGAGTGGGCAGAGTGATAATAGCGATATCCGGCAAGGCTGGGAGCGGCAAGAGCTCGGTAGGCGAGCGCGTAGCCCAGATTCTCGGGTTGAGGATTGTCAGCCACTCGTTCAAGACGCTTGCGGAAAAGACCGGCAAGGACCTCATGGAGGTCCAGAAGGAGGCCGCGTCCAACCCGGCTATTGACAAGGACATGGACGAGATAATCAGGGCCGAGGCCGCCAAGGGCGACTGCGTTGTCGTCACGTGGCTTGGCCCGTGGATTGTGCGCCACCCCGACCTGCGCGTGTGGCTTGACGCCACGGACGAGACGCGCGCCGCAAGGATTGCCGGCAGGGACGGGATGGATGAAAAGGGGGCCCTCGAGCACATAAAAAAGAGGGATTCGGACAACAGGCAGAGATACCTGAAACTGTACGGGATTGACATCGAGGACAGGTCGGAGTTCGACCTGGAGCTGAATTCGGGCAAGTTCTCGATAGAACAGCTCGCGCAGATGATAGCCAACGCGGCCCGCGTCAAGGGCGGCGAGCTGAAAAGGTAGGAAACCGCTTTTTCAGGCTTGCCAGAAGGGCAGGCGGATGAAGAAACAGGATAATGTTTGCAAGGTGAACGATATGGCAGCTATTGAAGTTGGAAGGGTATGCATAAAGACCGCTGGCAACGACGCGGGCGGCAAGGTCACGATAACGAAGGTCATCGACAAGAATTTTGTCGAGATTAAAAGGGAAAACGGCAAGGCGTCCAGGTGCTCCATAAGGCACCTCGAGCCAACGTCCGAAACCGCAAAGGCTTGAAGCCGGGCGGTTTGTGCCCATGGACATGGAAAAGCGCGCCGAGGCAAGCGACCCCAGGTGGGGCTGCGAGCCTGGAAAACGCACAATAGCGCAGTTGCTGGAGTGCGGCGTCATTTTCCTTGACAAGCCATGCGGGCCGTCAAGCCACGAGGCCACCGCGTACGCAAGGAAAATCCTCGGCGTAGAGCGCGCGGGCCATGGCGGGACGTTGGACCCGCAGGTATCAGGCGTGCTCCCCATTGGCTTAGGCAGGGGGGCGCGGGTGATAGGCCACATGGGCAGGCCCGACAAGGAATACGTCGGGATAATGAGGACGAAGATGGATGCCGGCGTTGGGAAGGTAAGGGAAACGTTCGCGAAATTCACAGGCGAAATTATCCAGACCCCGCCCAAGATGTCCGCCGTGAGAAAGGTGCCCCGCAAGAGAAAGGTTTATTACCTTGAGCTTGCAGAATTTAAGGGTAGGGACTTTCTCTTTACCGTCGGATGCGAGGCTGGCACTTACATCCGGACGCTCTGCACTGACATGGGCAAGGCCATGGGCGGGGCGGCAATGATTGAGCTAAGAAGGACAGCTTATGGCCCGATAAAAGAGGGCGCGTGCTGGACTTTGCAGGAAATTTCCGACGCGTGGTGGCAATTCCAGGCGTCAGGGGATGAAAAAAAACTAAGAGAGATACTGCTCCCTCCCGAAGCAGCCCTGACGCAGCGGAAAGTGACGCTTTCCGACGGCGCGGTAGACACGGTGTGCAGGGGCGCGCCGCTGGCGGCGCCGGGCGTGGCCCGGCTCGATGGCGGGATAACAAGGGGCATGGCGGTCGCCATGCTGACCTCGAAAGGGGAGCTTGTCGGGTTCGGGACAGCCGCGATGGATTCGCGGGAGATGCTGGCTGCGGCGAAAGGCGTCGCGGTCAGGACGGACGCAGTGATAATGAAGGCGGGGACGTACCCGCAGCACATGAAAGCGAGAAAAGAGGACACATGATATCGTGATGATGCCGGGATCGCATAACCTGGTAGTGCGTACGCCTGGAATTGAGGGGGCTTGAATGCCTCCCACGCGCAAGCGTATTCCCGCAAGGGATTATGGGTTCAAATCCCATTCCCGGCGTTCTAAAACCAAACGAAAGAAAAATGAAGCGCAAATTATGCTAACGCATGGTGAGAAGATGAGCAAAGACTCGAAGGATTCAAAGAAGAATGACGTTCAACCGCAGGCAAAGCCGCCCATGACAAAGTCAAAGGGCAGGCCGCAGCAGGCGGCGCCCCAGAAGATGGTGGCGCCCTCCGGCAAGGAGCTAAGGGGCATTGTCCGCATAGCAGGCAAGGATATCAAGGGCGATGTGCCGGTCTCCAGGGCAATCACGAAAGTGAAGGGCATGGGCCTTGCAATGGGCTTCGCTGTCGGCAAGGCAGTGTTCAAGGAACTCGCGCTTCCCGAAGGCAGCCTAATTGGCGAGCTTTCAGAGCAGCAGATGCAAAAGCTCGAGCATGTTATGACGCACCCGGCCGAGTACGGCGTGCCCCTGTTCATGCTCAACAGGAGGAAGGACGTCTCAACAGGTGACAACAGGCACCTCATAAGCACTGACTTGATGTTTACTGTTTCACAGGACATAGAGCGCGAAAAAGGCATCTATACCTGGAAAGGCTACCGCCACGCATACGGCCAGAAGGTAAGGGGACAGAGAACGAGGACAACGGGCAGGACCGGCATGACAGTCGGCGTGCTCAGGAAGTCCGTCCTTGCCAAGGCAGGAGGCGCGGCGACACAGGCGACGGGTGCGGCTGCACAGGCCGCATCTGCAGCACCGGCCGGCGCGGCAGCGAAGCCCGCAGCGGGGGCAAAGGCCCCGGCGGGCGCGGCAGCGCCTAAAGCGGCAGCCCCAGCGGCTGCGGCAAAAACAGAGCCGAAAAAATAGGTGGATTGAATGGGTGACCCGAGAAGACTCAAGACTAAATACGAAACCCCGAGGAAGCAGTGGGATACCGACAGGATTTCAACGGAATCCAAGCTCGTATCAGAATACGGGCTGAAAAACATCCGCGAATTGTGGGTGGCCCTTGCGGAGCTGAAGAAGGTGAGGCGCGAGGCGCGCAGGCTGCTTTCAGTCGGCGACGAGGGCGCGGAGGAGTCGAAAAAGGTCCTTGGCAAGCTTACAAGGCTTGGCATAGGGACGAACATCGACACGCTTGACAAGATCCTCACGCTCGACGTGCGCGATTTCCTTGAGCGCAGGCTCCAGACGCGCGTGCTAAAGCGCGGCCTTGCGAGGACCACAAACCAGGCAAGGCAGCTCATTGCGCACGGATTCGTGGCAGTGAACGGCAGGAAGGTCACCTCGCCAAGCTACATGGTGCCCGTGGAACTCGAGCCGACGCTTGCATATTTCAAGCCCATTTCAATAGAGGTCGCGCGCGAGCAGAAGGCGCAGGCCAAAAAGCCCGCAAAGGAGGCTGCGCAGGAAGCGCCTGCCCCCGCAGAAGGCGGGCAGAAAGAGGAAGCCCAAGAGGCAAAGGAGTGAGGCTTCGGGCCTGACAATTGGTGATGATAATGACTTCTAAGGAAACCAAACCCGCAGAAAAGCAGGCGGAGAAGCCTGTGGACGCCAAGGCGCCGAAGAAAAAGGAGGCTGAAACCGCAGCCCCGACTCCGGCGGCAACGGCTGCGACAGCCCCGGCGGTAGAGAAAAAGGCGCCTGCGGCAACAACGTCCGCAACCCCTGCGACGACGGCGGCCCCGGCGCACGAGTACAGGAAGCCGAGGGAAATGAAGTGGGCGGTGGCGCACGTATACGCGTCCAAGAACGACACGATAATAACAGTGACGGACATTTCAGGCGCAGAGACGATAGCAAAGGCCTCGGGCGGCATGATGGTCAAGGCAGACCGCGAAGAGGGCAAGCCGTACGCTGCAATACAGGCCGCGTCCAAGATTGTCAACGAGGTCAAGAACAGGGGCATAAACGGCCTGCACATCATGATTAGGGCGCCGGGCGGCCACGGGGTCAAGACCCCGGGCGCAGGCGCGCAGGCAGTCGTCAGGTCCATCGCAAGGATGGGCATAAGGATTGGAAAGATTGAAGACGTCACCCCAATACCAACCGACACGACCAAGAGGCCGGGCGGAAACAGGGGCAGAAGGGTGTAAGCGAGGGTGTATCCCATGAAAGTCTCAATAAAAAACGAGGACGAGGCACGCCTTGGCTTTTCGCTCAAGGACGCCTCTGTTTCCTTCGCGAACATGATAAGGAGGATAGGCATGGGCCAGGTGCCCACGTTCGCCATCCAGTCCGTCACTGTCTACGAGAACAGGACGTCCATGTTCGACGAGTACATCGCCCACCGCATAGGTCTGATACCCATTGCGACGCCGGCAAAGCACAAGGGCGAGGACGAGATACTTTTCACCCTCGACTCGCAGGGCCCGTGCACTGTGTATTCAAAGGACCTCAAAAGCTTTGACGACAAGGTCAAGGTGTCAAACCCCAACATACCCATAATCAGGCTTGGCGAGGGGCAGAACATCAGGATCGAGGGCAAGGCGCGGCTTGGCACTGGCAGGGAGCACGCAAGGCACCAGCCCGGGCTGATGAGCTATTCGTACGACGAAAAGGGGAACTTCGAGTTCAAGGTCGAGTCGTTCTCGCAGATACCTCCGAGGGAAATGATAGTGCGCGCGTGCGAGATTGCCGAGGCGAAATGCGGCGAGTTCCTCGAGGCGCTTGAAGAGGAAAAAGAGAAGAAAGAGGAATGAGCAGGAAATTGATGGATTTGCATTCATGCAGGGATCTACTTGACGCTACGGCGTCAAGTCTCGCAGCTTGCGCTGCGATGGCAGTTCACTGCCAGCCCTGAAAGGTGAAAAAGAAAATATGTTGTATTCATGCAGGGGTGGCAGAGCTTGGTCAAATGCGCTAGCTTGAGGGGCTAGTGGCTTAGCGCCTACGAGGGTTCAAATCCCTTCCCCTGCAAAATTGAGCGAAGCGAAATTTTGCTGGCTCTTGCCCGCAAGGGCAAGTAAGCCTGCAAATTTTTCATCAGAAAATCTCGCGGCACCATGCCCGGAGCCGCAAGGCGAAGGGCAGGTGTGCCTCAAAATGCGTAAGCATTTTGGGCATGGATACACCAGCAAACCAAAAAAATCATAATTCAAAGTAACGGTGATATGAATGGCAAAAAATGCTCCTGAAAACCCGGAGTTGAAAGGTCTTATAAAAAGCCTCGAGGCTCCAAAATCAAGCCCGATATACAAGGCAGTGGCCTATGAGCTTGGCAAGCCCAAAAGGAAGCGCGTGAGCGTCAACCTCGGCAAGCTGTCAGTACTCGCAAAGGACGGCGACACAGTGCTTGTCCCGGGCAAGGTGCTCTCATCCGGCTCGATGAAGAAAAAGGTGACCGTGGCGGCGTTCTCGTTCTCCGCGGTGGCAAAGGAAATGATAACAAAGGCAGGCGGCAAGGCCATGAGCATAAGCGAGCTTGTGGTGGCCAACCCTAAAGGCACTGGCGTCTGCATTATCAAATAAAGGTGGATTTCATGAAAATAATCGACGCAACGAACCTCATTCTTGGAAGGCTTGGCGCCCGCGTGGCAAAGGACCTGCTCAACGGCGAGGAGGTCACGATAATCAACCCCGACAAGATAATCATATCCGGCTCGATAGAGAGGATAACGGAGAAATACCTGGAGAAGAGGAGGATGCAGAACAAGGCAAACCCCGCCCACACCCCGGTATGGCCGAGGACACCGCACATGCTCCTCAAGAAGATAATCAGCGGCATGATGCCCAAAAAGACCGTCAGGGGCAAGCAGGCCCTCTCGAGGCTCAGGGTAATGCAGCCCGGGCTTGCGATGGAAGGCGCAGCGACAATAAAGGAGATAGACGGCTCCGAGATAGAGCGCAAGACCACCCTGGGCGCGGTATGCTCCAGGCTTGGCTGGAATGCCAACTAAGGAATCCACAAGGTGAATGATTATGGCTAAAGACGAAACGAAAACACCCGCGGCCCCGGCGGAGGAGCAGGCAAAGACTGCCAAAAAGAAGTCAAGGAGGGGCGCAAAGGTCGGCTCAATAGTCGCGAGGGGCAAGAGGAAAAGCGCGGTTGCCCGCGCGACAGTGTCGAAGGGCAAGGGCAGGGTATTTGTCAACAAGGCGTCAATAGACTCCCTTATGGACAGGTATTACCAGCAGATCGTCCTAGAGCCATTGAGGCTTGTCCCGGACATAGCCACGGGCGTGGACGTGAGCGTCAACGTGTTCGGCGGCGGCGTCATGGGCCAGGCACAGGCTGCAAGGACTGCGATTGCGCGCGCGCTGCTCAAATATTCAAAAGACGATGCGAAAGTCAAGGAGACCTTCGTGGCGCAGGACAGGTTCCTCCTGAAGGAGGACGTCAGGCGCGTCGAGCCCAAGAAGTACAAGGGCCCCAAAGCAAGGGCAAGGTTCCAGAAATCGTACCGTTAAGCACGCAAACCAATGTTTGACAGAGGTGTCCACGTATGTTCTTCCCGATAAGATGCTTTACCTGCGGCGCAGTGATTGGCGACAAGTACGAGGAGTACGAGCGCAAGGTCAAGGAGGGGCAGAACCCCGCCCGCGCGCTTGACGACCTTAAAGTCGAGCGCTACTGCTGCAGGAGGATGTTCATGGGCCACGTGGACGTCTCCGACAAGGTAATCAAGTACGACAAGCTCTGAAAGCGCCAAAGCGCTTTAGAGCATGACGGTGATGTTGGGACCGTGGGGTAACCTGGCCAGCCTACCTGCTTGGGGTGCAGGTGATTCGAGACCTGCCGCAAACCTTTTGGCTGCGGCGGGCGAATATTCAAATCTCGGCGGTCCCAATTCACACATCTAACACGAATGGAACAATAACAAGGCAATCCTGAAAGAAGTGGAGCAAGGCGGCCTGTTGGACGCTTATCCTGCAGGTAGCCTTCCGAGGTGCATTGAAATGGCAGAAAAAGACGCAAGGGACAGCATGCTAATAAAACAGGAGAAATACCTGGAATCCGGCATTCATATCGGGACTAAGATGAAAGTCCGCGACATGACCAAGTTCATTTACAGGACAAGAAACGACGGCCTGTACGTCCTCGACCTCAGGAAGATCGACGAGAGGATAAGGATTGCGGGCAAGATGCTTGCAAGGTACGACCCGGAAACCATAACAGTGGTGGCTTCAAGGACATACTCGTCATACGCGGCAGCGAAGTTCTGCGAGCTGACTGGCGCGAAGCTCATACACGGCAGGTTCGTCCCGGGCAGGTTCACAAACGTGGCAAGGAAGGACTTCGTGGAGCCGAAGCTTGTCTTCATCTGCGACCCGAAAGGCGAGATACAGGCCATAAACGAGGCAGGCAAGATGGGCATAGCGACCGTAGGCCTGTGCGACACTGACAATTACACAACGTTCATAGACTGGGTAATCCCGTGCAACAACAAGGGCAGGAAGTCCCTGGCACTGATATTCTACCTTCTTGCGCGCGAGTTCCTGATGGGCAAGGGCAAGATAGCGTCCTACGACGACTTCACCACGGACCTTGAGGAATTCGAGAACTCCACGGCCTTTGAGGCGCTCACAGGCAGCAAGGACGAGGGGGAGGAAAAGCCGCTTGGGGCAAAGGCGCAGGAAGACGCGGCAGGCAACACGGCAGCCGCAATTGCGCAGCCTGCAGCGGAGGCCAAGGCGGAAGAGGCAGCCGAGGCAAAAACCGAAGAAAAGGCCTGAAGGCCTTCCTTTTTCCATTTTAATTTTTTCAGCCTTATTCCCTTATTTAGCCCTTCTCGCGCTTCTTTCTTCGGCCTGAAAATAACCGGCCTTAAAACTAGTTCTTCAACGGGTTCATCTTGGCCTGATTGATGTGGCCTTTAGCCTGGGCTTTCACGCCGCCTGATGGCGGGGCGGTTATGCGCTTGTAGAATATCTTGAACTTCTCGCCGTCGTCTATTTCCGTTATGTAGGTCTGGCCGCTGTTGTGCTTGCGGAAAACGTCGACACTGTTAGGCATCGAGATATACATGGACTCCATCAGCGTGCCTGCGGAAAAATTGGCGTAGTGCGTGGTGGTGTCCGCGTAATAATCCAAGGTGCGCGAGCAAAAGAATATCTTGTCTCCGGGCTTTATGAAAAAAGGGCCCATGACGCCGGTGTGGCACTCGTTCATGAGGTTTTCCTCCGCAAGCTTGGCTGCTTTTGCTATGTCTTTATGGCCGATAGCAGTCTTTATCACCGAGCGCGGAATTTGGAACTCCTTGTCAAAGCGCGTGAAAACGAAGAAATTGTTGTTCCCTGCCTTGTCCATGTATATGATTGTCTCGGCAATGGCCTCTGTCGGGCAGCCTATCAGGGTCTTGTCCTCGACGGCCCTGTGTATGGTGAAATGCGCAGTAGCATTGTAGCTGTCCTTGTAGTACTTTTCAACGAAGTCCGCCACTGCCGGCGGGATTGTGTGCCTTATCCTGTCAAAAGCGACCTGGACGCCGCGGTTGTTGAACTCCTTTTTGAATTTCCTGAAACCTTTCTCCCTTACCTGTTCTTCAATTATGCCTGAAAGTTCGTTGAACGTGCCATAGGCTTTCACGGCAAGAGCGTCCATTGCCGCGTAGCCCTTCACAAGCGGCTTGAGAGTGGAGAAATACCGCTTAAGCTCGCCAAGGCTATGAGTCAAGAGGAACCTTTCGGTCTCTGCGTAGAGGCTCTTGTACGAATCAAGGCCATTGCAGGCAAGGTTATTCTTCACTTCCGAGTAGAACTGCCGCCATGGCCCTATGCCTGCAGACCGGGCAAATGCCCTTGTTTCCCTGTAAAAGGATGCTATGCCAAGGTCGTAATTGATTTCCTGCTTGGACGGGATGTCTTGCACCGACTGCCAGATGCTTCTCCACGCATAGCTGAAGCTGGCATCCAAGATAAGAAGATATTCCCTGGCAGAAACCATGTATATGTTGTTTTAACCACATTTATAAAACGTTATGACGGGGAATCGGAAGGTAAAAGGCGCGAAAGCAAAAGGTTGGGGAGGGGACAGGGAATGCCAGGAAGGCTCACTTGCCGTTTTCCAATTTGCCTTGGTAAAATCTGATGGCGTCAAGGCAGACTGACATTGCAAACCTCTCGTCTTTGAAAAACTGCCTTATCGCATATGCAAAAGCCCTGTTGCGCTTGAGCGGTTCCCCGGATTTGGAAACAAAGCCCGAAGAGCCAATGCCGTCAAAGTCCATGCACATGCCTTCGACGTCCGAGAGCAGGTTCTTTGAAAACGAGGCCTTGGGATTTATCAAGCCCTTGGTGCAGTTCTCAACCACAAGGTCGAAAACCCGCTCCACGAAAAGCTTCAGGTTGGCGCGCACAATCGACTCCGAAGGCGAGGGCTTGGAATAGAGCCTGACATAAGCCTTCCCGTTGCATTCCGCGCGGGCGGGAGGCAGGCGTGCCTTGATTCCAAGCACGAGCGCGCCATCGCCGCGCCTTGAGAGGCGCAGGCTGCCTTTCTTGTTAACGCCATTGCCTGAAATCCTGTCCTCATTGAGGATGCCTTGGAAATGCTTAAGGCCTTTCTGGCCTGCAAGCGTGGCAGCATTAGCCTTGTTGCCTGTTATGAAATTTTTCATGGAAAACACTGGGAAAAAGAGGGATTAAAAGATAAAAAAGAAACTGTTCAGGACAGCTGCGACTTGCAGCTTTGGACCGCAGGCGTGTCCCTGATGAAATCGCAGATTGACGCGTTTTGCTTCTGGTATGCGAGAGTTGTCAGGCACCTCTCGTTCCACGCGGTGTCGGATATAAGGACGCAGTCGTTGAGGTCAAGCGCCTGGCCCGCCTGGATGAGCCCGCTGTAGCAGGTCACGCGCCACGTGTAAACGTCTATGTAGTTGCAGATGCTCGCCTTTTTGGCAGCCTGGGCCGCAAGGTTGTAGCACTTGTTCCGTGCCGTCTGGGCATAGCTGTCAATGCTCGTGCAGCCCGCAGTGTCTCCCGTTATGGAGGCGTATTGGACAAGGCAGTCGTCAGCGTCGAGGCTGCTTGGGTTCTGCAGGCACGGCTTGTAGTCCATTGTCATGACAGATATGTTCAGCAGGCATTTCTGCCTGTAACCGAAATCGGTTGATGCCTGGGAGCACATCGCGCTGTCAAGCGAGCTTTCAGCCCAGAGTTCATAGCAGTAGTCGCGCACGACCTTGTTGGATATGCCCGCGCAGGAATCGGAGTTTGTGGCGTACGAGCGGCATGAGAGGCCTATCGCCTCGCTCGCGCTGCTATTCAGCGAGTCGCAGATTGAGGCATTGGACTGGTTGAGTGCAAGAGAGTATATGCACGAGTTGTCAGGGCAGAGAGCCGGGTTGACGTCCTTGAACGCCTTGCATTTCATTATCAGGTACTCGCTTGGCTGGGAGTCGCATGTGGGCGCGAGCTTGTCGAGGCATTCCTGGCGCAATGTCGCGTTGTCGACCTGGTTGCAGTTGCTCATTGTTTGGCTTGCTATCGCCACATTGTAAAGGCAGAGGTTCTTGTAATCCGTGCCTGAATATTTGCCGCAGTACGAGGCAGTGCCGTCCTCGAAATACGAGAGGCACTTGTCCTTCTGGTCATTTGAGTAGATATAGCCGCAGACAGTGGAATTCTTGGTGTCAGATGCGAGTTTTACAAGGCACGAGTCCTTTGAAATAACGTTTGGCTGGTCCGAGCACGGCGAAGCCGAGACCCCGCCCCCCTGGCCTGAAGACGTGTTGTTGCCTGCGCTTGGAGGCCAGTAGACAGTCTCGTTCTGGCTGGCATTATCCCCTGGCTGCGGCGTGGCGCCTGTGCACCCGGAGAAAATGAGCGCGAACGCGGCAAGCGCTAGGAGCAGGAACATGTGCTTTTTTTCAAGAATCATATCAGACATCTCTGACTATCATCACTTACCCGGGTTTGAGCCCTGATATCCGAAATACCTCGTTGTCATCACTCATTTCCTATTTTCCTTTGTATATTATAAAGATATCGCAGCCAAAAGCGTGAATGTGGCGCCCATGGCGCCGTGGGTCCGGCAATGATGGAAGACGGCCTTGATGGCGAGATTTCAATATGCCCGCGCTGCGGCGGGCAAAAGCCCGGCAGGAACCGCCAGAAGGGCATTTCCTGCGAGTGCACGTGCATGGACTGCACGGATTGCAAGGAGTATGATTGAGAATGGACATGGCGCTGGCTTTTGTTTCAGGCATTCTGGCGGCGTTCTCGCCATGCGTGATAGTACTTATCCCGCTTGTATTATACAGGTTCATTGAAAACGGCGGCAGGCAGATGAAAGGCATAGCCGTCATGTCCGCAGGATTCATAACTTTTTTCATAATAGCAGGCATTGTGTTCTCAAGCCTGTTCCAGTCGGAATTCCAAAACGGGCTGAGGCTGGCGCTTGGCATGCTCTTCATAGCCCTTGGCATCCTGTCCTATTCCGACAGGATAAACCCCCTGAATTTCCCGCTTGTGAAGAACCCCTTCATTTTGGGGGCAGTTTTTGCGCTTGCCATATCCGTCAATCCCTGCACCCTGCCTTTCCTTAGCATTACGGTTGGCCTTGGAATCGGCCAGTCCCTGCCAGGCCTGGTGGCGTTTGGCGCGGGGCTTTTGGCGCCAGCGATACTATTTGTCATATTCGGCCAGCACGCCATGAGTTATGCGAAAAAGGGCGGCAGGCTCGTCCACAAGGCAAAAAAGCTCATGGACGCAATGCTGGTGCTCACGGGAATTTACCTCGCGATTACCATTAAGCAGTTCAGCCAGGCAGACAGCCTTGCGGTGTCGCTTTTCCTGCTTGGGTTTTTCGCGCTGCTTTTAAGGATGCTTTTCATTGTCAATTCCAGGTCAGACATTGCAAAGCCGCAGACTCTCATGCTAGTGGCGGCCCTCGGGCTTGTGATAGTGGCAGCGCTCGTGCATTGCACAGCCTACATTGAAAGCTCGCCTGCGGATTTGTCGGCTGCCACGTGCCACACGGGCATATTCGAGTCCGCGTGCGACATATGCGTGAGATGCGCCGCGATATTCGGGTTCGCGGCCGCTATAGGCTTTAGCGCCATTGTGTGGATGCACTACGCGAAAAGGCTTTCGCAATAGGGTTCAAGACGCCTTTTTTCCCTTGCCTGCAAAGGAAAACGCTATGTTTGACAGGGCGATTATGGTTGCCGCGGCATTGAGCACAATGAACACCGCGTCGTTGAGCTCGATGCTGTGCAATGTCAAAAGCAGGCTGCCCAGGCCGTAAAGTATTGCAAATGAGAGCGGAACCTGGCTCTTTTTGTTCTTTATTGCCTGGAAAAGCTCGTATATCCAGCCCGCGAGGATGAGCAAAAGCCCAATAATGCCGAAGTAATCCGCCATTGTCAAACACCGGACAGGTCAATGCACCCGAATGTTAATAAATGCCGGATATCCGAGATTTATGGGGGCAGGGGTGTTTTCCATGGCAAACGTGAAGGCGACTTTCGCTGCGGGCTGTTTCTGGCACGTGCAGGCTGAATTCGACAAAATCCCGGGAGTGAAAAAAACCACCTGCGGGTATGCGGGCGGCGACACAGAGAACCCGACCTACAAGGAGGTCTGCACAGACAGGACGGGGCATGCGGAGTCGGTGCTTGTTGAATTCGACCCGAAAAAGACGAGTTATGAGAAACTTCTTGCTGCCTTTTTTGACATGCACGACCCGACAACAATGAACAGGCAGGGGCCTGACATAGGGACACAGTACAGGAGCGCGATATTCTACCACGACGAGGCGCAAAAAAAGGCCGCTGAAAAGGCGGTCATGGAACTTGAGAAATCGGGCAGGTTCAAGAAGCCGGTAGTGACGCAGGTGCTCAAAGCAGGCAAGTTCTGGGATGCGGAGGAGTACCACCAGAAATACTACGAGAAAAACGGGCTAGTAAGCTGCAGGATTTGAAAATATTTAAAAGGACACTAAATAATTAGTATTGCATGAAGAAATGCATCCCATGCTTGGCTATACTACTAATTTTTTTGGGATTAATATATGGACTAGCAAGCGCATATTATTCTTGGAATTCAGATTTAGTAGATGCTTTTGCAATATACCTAGGGGCAATTTTTGCGATAGTTATTACTCTCACAGAGTATCTTAAGAAAAATAGATCTACCAATAAGAAAAAAAATTATACTATTATAGCCGCAATTTATCTTCTGATATCTTTTGCGAGTTACGCATATCTTGCATTTGAAAAGCAGTATTTTGCGTTAAAGGCAGTAATGTTATTTTTCGCAGTAATACCCGTCCTCCTAAATGTATATAAGGCACTGGAGTATCTTCTTCAGATGAAAGATTAAGAAATTGAAATTGCCAGACTTACTTGCCTTCATCTTAGTTTTTTTTGTTTATCTCAAAATTCTGCGGAATTTTGAGGCTCTCGTTGCACTCGCAAAAGGCAGGCTTACTTGCCCTTGCGGGCAAGAGCCAGTAAACTCTCATTTCATTCGAATTTGCAGGGGAAGGGATTTGAACCCTCGTAGGCGCTAAGCCACAGGATCCTAAGTCCTGCGCATTTGACCAAGCTCTGCCACCCCTGCGTAAATATTATCCATCAATGGGGTTTAAGTCTCCGAAGGAGACTTGGCAGGACCTTGACCGTTAGGTCAAGTGGACTGCCACCCCTGCATGAAAAAATGAATAGCCCCGAGCGGATTCGAATCTACTTGCCCTTCTTCTGGTCGGGCAAGGCTTCGAATCCGGAAGCTCTCTTCTTTGCTAACTGTTTTCATAGCCCCGAGCGGATTCGAACCGCTGTAACTGGGTGGCTTTGATTATGCGGCTTATGGATAGGATTTCCAGATTGCCGCAAAAACCATCAAAGCCCAGTGTCCTTGGCCACTAGACGACGGGGCTGGGCATCCAGTAGATAGCCCATCTAACCTTAAAAAAGAGAGGTTCATGGCGGGTGAGAGCAAAACGATTTTTAAGTGCAGGCGGGCAAAGCAGGGATGTGGAAAAACCTGCTGGAAAAAGCCCTGTGAATGCAAGCCCTGTCTACAAGGAACTTGACAAGGCATGGAAGGCCACCTGCAAGGTCATATTCGGCAGGGAGATAGGCGAACTCGCGCCTTACGGCGGATGGCTTTCCGAATTGAACCCGAAGCTTTCCCATGCGAAGTCCTCGCTAACGGGAAAGGAAATAGTCTATGCCATAACAGATTATTGCCAGGACTCCAAGCGCGCCTCGCTAGATGAAATCTGGCAACTGAAGAAATTCCCGCCACTCTCAATCAACGAGATAAAGGACATCGACTCCCTTCTGGCTGCCGTGCAGGAGAGGGCGTATTACACTGGAAACGTCATTTTGGGGAATTCGAATTTCATAGAATCAAGCTCCAACTGCCTCGACTCCTATTTTGTCCTTGAATCCGGGATTATAAGCGACTCCAAATACGTATGCGATTCCACAAGGATAAAAGGGTGCGAATACTGCTTCGGCTCGGACGGGATAGGCGTGTCCAAGTTCCTCATACGAAACTACGAAGGGCACAAGAATTCGAGATGCCTTGAGGCGTGGAAGTCGAAATCATGCTCCGACTGCCATTACGTCAATGGCGTGCTCGACTCGGCGGAGTGCATGTTCTGCTTCAATGTCAGAAGCAGGAAATACGCAATTGGGAACCTCGCCTTGGAAAAGGGCAAGTACATGTCCGTCAAGGCCAGGCTGATGGAGGAGCTTGCCCAGATGCTTGAGAAGGAAAAGTCCCTGCCGTCAATGCTTGAAATAGTCGAAGGCTGCAAGGGCCACTCTTACAAGGGCATGCTAAAAGAGCTCAAGGGGCTTGAGAAAATAGAAAAGCCAGACCTCTCAAAGGTGCAGGCGGCGTTCGACAGGACGTGCAATCTCGTGCTTGGGAAAAAAATCGGGGGAATTGACGATTACCAGGGCTGGCTGCGCGAGCACGTAATCGAGATGGAGGTCGGAAAATCCATAATAAGCGGCAAGAACATGCTCTTGGCAGATTATTGCAATTACCTCGCCTACCCGAGGCCAAGGCTTGTGACGCTTCTCGAGGCGGAATTCATTGGTGACAAAATCAGGGCGGACAAGGCGAAAATCGAGAGCCTCACGATGGAATCGCTTGAAGATGCCATAGCGCCTGTCGCATACCTGACGCCCGAATATTTTGTCGGGGAAAACGAGAATGTCATTGAATGCTCTACCCAATATTCTTCTATAAACGCCTACCGCTCGCCCGGCACGAGTTTTTCCAAGAACACCGCGTATTCTTTTTGGCCGCGCACTGCGGAGAGCATATTCGGCTCGTCCATGGCGTTCGAATCGTACTATTGCATAAACTGCTATTATTCGGAGAATCTAAACAGGTGCATGGAGATTGACAGCTCCAAATCGTGCAGCGATTCGTTTTACCTGCACAACTGCGAGAACGTCAATTCGTCCATGTTCTGCTTCAATGCAAAGAACCTCAACTACGCGGTCGGGAACACAGTAGTGGGGAAGGAGCAGTTCGCAAATGCGAGGGAAATGCTTCTTGCCTGGGCGCACGAAAACCTCGCCAAAAAGAAGAGCGTGCCTGCCAGCATATTCGGGATAGGATGCAAGGGATGAATATGCCAAATATGTGTTAAAAAGTGTCAAAAGGCAGATTTATAACCTTTTGACAGGAAATATTTCACGATAGCATGAACCATCTGATTGAAAAGGCCAGGCAGGACGCTGCGGAAATCAAGCAGAAACTCCATGGCACAGGCTCCAAGGGCACGCCAAAGGGGCTTTTTGCAAGGCTCAAGGAGGAGCTTGAAGCCCCGTCAAAAACCATACTGCTTGGCGGTGGCGCGGGCATCATACGCAAGAAATTCAGCGTTGAGGAGAGGGCCAATGCCGCAGGCCACATTGCCACAATGCAGAGAAAGGTCAACACCGCAGTTGAACTCATAAATTCCTCCGAAGACGAGGAGACAGTCTACACGGAGCTGGGCTGGCTTTTCAGCTTCATGGGGAAAAGCGCAAGCATCACACTAGAAAAAATTGCCGCGGAACCTGACAACGCGGCTGTGTCATACGCCATAAGGGCGGGGTTCGGCGATAGCCAGATTATGAGCATAGAGGGCTTTATTTCCAATTTCCTGCCGCTGGGCTCCGCACTCGAGGTCCCCATGTCCGCGTATGACAAGCCGGCAAGGACAGGAAATGCGCGGCACAGGATATTCCTGAAACACCCGAATTTCGAAGGCGTGGAGCCTGTCGGGAGCTTCACAATGGAGTTCAGCACTAAGACAATCGAAGAGTTCGCGTACATAGACGTCCTCAAGAGCAACGACTTAAAAAAGGGTGGAAGCCCGGGCTCTGTAGAGCTGATAAACAGGTCAATTGACATACACGTAAACAGCAGCCACATTGCAAAGGCGGGCGTGTTGCCTTTAAGGCACCTGCAGGAGACACTTGAGAAGGCGGGCGTCATGTTCAACGAACTCATGGACGCCCTTGGCGGGCCGCGGCTTGCAAGGCACATGGTAGCCATAGTGTCGCCTATTATAATGGAAGGGACGGGCCTGATAACCTATGCGGGCGCGAGTTTCATCATTAAGCCCGGAAAATACGATTTGGGCAATGGCGAGGGCATTGAGATATTCAAGGACATGGAGGCAAGCCTCGCATTCACCCAGAATGCGCGGGACTTGGAGATGGAATTCGTGATAGCAAATTTAGGCAGGGAAAAAATCACCCATACCATGGACCTTGGCAATTACCTGGCGGAAAACTACTACGGGAAAGAATAGGCCTCTGCCTCCCTGCCATGGGACTGCTTTTATATATTTACGCACGTAAATACGTAGCATGGCCAAGAAACAGAACTGCGGCTACGCGATATTCAAGGCACTAGGGGACCAGACGCGCTATAACATAGCCTCCTGCCTTCTTGGAGGGGAGAAATGCGCGTGCGAACTGCCTGTCCTTGTCAAAAGGGCGCAGCCGACTGTTTCGCTGCAGCTCAAGGCGCTGGCAAAGGCGGGCATAGTCTCGTCAAGGCGCGATGGCAAGAAGGTCATTTACAGGCTTTCAAGCCCAGAAGCCAGGAAGATGCTTGAAAGTTCGGGGAAAAGGTGACTATATGGAGATAAAAATACTTGGCAGCGGATGCCCGAATTGCAAGAGGCTTGAGGAAAACACGGCCCTTGCGGCAAAGGAGGCAGGCATAAAGGCGAAGATATCCAAGGTCACGGAAATCGAGAAGATAATGGAATACGGCGTGATGTCAACGCCCGCACTCGTGGTAAACGGGGAGGTTCTTTTCTCCGGCAGGGTGCCAGGCGCTCACGACCTCAAAAACCTGCTTTTGGCGTGCGAAAAGGAACAATGAGTGGTAGGGATGCTCCAGGAATTCGCGGATTGGCTTACATATTCGGCATTGGGCATGGCGCAAGGCAGCCAACAGGCAGCGGCAGTCAATTTTTTTGTCTACGATTCCATAAAAGTGACGCTCATGCTGGCCGTGATAGTTTTTGCAGTAGGCATTGTCCGCACTTTCATCACCCCGCAGAAAGTGAAGAAACTGCTTGGAGGCAGGAGGGAAGGCGTGGGAAACGCCTTTGCCGCCCTGCTTGGGGTGCCTACCCCCTTCTGTTCATGCTCGGCTGTGCCCCTTTTCATAGGCTTTGTGGAATCGGGAGTGCCGCTCGGGATAACGTTTTCATTCCTCATAGCCTCCCCGCTGATAAACGAGATTGCCGCCACCATGCTTTTTGCCATGTTCGGCTGGCAAATTGCGGCCATGTACATAGGCAGCGGGCTTGTGATAGCCATTGTGGCTGGGATTGCCATAGGCAGGATGGGCCTTGAAGGCGAAGTGGAGGAATTTGTGTACAAGATAAAGGCCAAGGGAATTGCGGAAAAAAATATGGCGTGGCGGGAGAGGGTTGATTTCGGGATAAACGAGTCAAAGGACATTACATTCAAGGTCCTGCCGTATCTTCTTGTTGGCATAGGCATTGGCGGGCTGATACACGGCTATGCGCCCTCGGACATGCTTGCAAGCATTGCCGGCAGGGGCAACCCGCTAGCAGTCCCTATAGCAGTGCTTGTGGGAATACCGCTCTATTCAAATGCTGCCGGCATGGTCCCGATAGCTGGAGTGCTGATATCAAAGGGCATGGCCGTGGGGACGGCGCTTGCTTTCATGATGAGCGTGATAGGGCTGTCGCTGCCCGAAATGATAATACTGCGCAAGGTGCTAAAGCCGAAACTCCTTGCCATTTTCGCAGCCATACTCTTCGCCTCTTTCGTGGCAACAGGCTACGTATTCAACCTGCTCATCCGGTGAAAAAAAGGAATCAGCGGCCGAAGGGGAAATCAGGCTGCGGCGGGACTATTGGCTGCATTGGCCCGGGGCCATTGTATTCTTTTGCCATGACAAAAACCTCCAAATAATGCAAGGTGCAAAAAAGGGAAGGGCGGTGTGGCAGCCCCTCGCCCTTGTTTGCCGGATGCCTTCAGTTCATCTTTCTCAGCTGCTCTATCCTCTCTGCTACCCCCTTGGCCTCGAGCTCGAGGGATTTCCTGTACTCCTCAAGCATCTCGATCTTTTCCTCGCGCGTGAGGTAGGCGCGGAAGGTCGCGAATTCGCCGCAGCGGCCCGAAGCATTGCAACAGTCTCCCATTGTTCTCAACCCCGCCCGGCACCTATCGGTCGCCCGATAGATATTGGGCATCCGATAGATATGCCGCGAAGGTGTTTTAAACCTATCGGGCACCCAACATAACCATGAAAAAAGAGCTGTGCTGCGACATGAGGGGAATGCTCTCATTCCTCATACTGTTCCTGCTGTCAAAAAAGCCGATGCACGGGCAGGGCATAGCAAAGGAACTTGAGAAAAGGAAAGGCGAAAAGCCCAGCCCGGGCACGATTTACCCCGCCCTTGCGGCCCTGAAAAAGTCGGGGCTCATCAAGGAGAAGAAATCAGGCAAGGCGATTGTGTACGAACTGACAGCCGAAGGCAGGGAAGGCCTCGCCCATGCCAAAAAGCATTTCTGCCAGATGTTCATGGACGTATTCTGATTTTCCGGAGCTAGTATTTCCCAGAATGGCCCGGGCGGTTTTCCGAAGAGTGCTGCCGGAACGCGCCGTCGAGGCTTGCAGACACTATGGCCACCGCGGCCCCCAATGCCACGTTTTGCACTACTAGTATGGCAAGAGTAAAGGCATAGGTTTGCAGGTTCGTGTACGGCATGCCAAGCACCGGAACCTGGAAAAGGGCGAGGCTTGCCGCCGAGGCTAGGCAGAGTGCCAGTGAATAGGAAAGGCCGAGGACAGCGCCGCAGCGCGCGCAATGCAGCGGCCCGTTCTCCGAATGGGTGAACCCCGCGTGGGCTATCAGGGCGAGGCGCAGGAAGGAGAAGAGAAGGTTCCACCACGAATACGAAAAAACCGGCGGTATTATGCCTGCCGCAATCAGTGCCGATTCCACGAACGAGAGAAGGACCACTGCCACTGCGTAGTCCCTGATTTTCAGGCGCAGCATAACATAACAAGAGTAGATTAAGGCAGGCCGTATTTATTCCTTTGCGGCAGGGCATTTCAGGCCACTTGCTCGCAAAGCGGCTCAAAAAGAGCGTTGCCGCCATTGCCCAGTAAAAAGACCGATTTTTTCTTTACAGGAACGGCAACCTTGGACTCGCGCCGCTCGGCAATCTGGAGCCTTGCGTCGTTTTTGGCCTGGAGCTTGGTAAGGAAGTCAACGTACTTTGGTTCGGTGGACTGGGAGAGGCGCTTTGAGATGTAAGCTCCAAGCTCCCTGTGCTTTGCTGCGCTATAGATTTTTATCATGCGTGTCGCCTGCTGTTCTTTCCAGATAAGGTTAAAATAAAAAAACACGGCGGGGCTTGCCCGCCCTGTCAGCCATGCCTTTACTTCTTGGACCTGATGTCCTTCCTCTTAGGGCGCAGGACCTTGTAGCCGCATTTGCGGCACTTCTCGGCGCCCTTCTTGTTCCTTGCCTTGCACGACTTGCAAATGACAATCAATGAAACCTCGGCGTCTGCCTCGGCGAACTTTCCCATGCAATAATCACCTTTATGCTAATATGAATTTTTCTTGTTCTTCAGGCACGGATATGCATGGCGCTGCCACGCACAAAACAAGCATTTTCTTTTCCCTGCCAATGTTTAAAATATTATCATGGAATAAATTCTCTGCGTATTTTGTTTGCATGCTGCAAGGCTTTAGGGCGTATTGCCGGCAGTGCATACCACATGCGCCCTCATAGCTCAGAGGTAGAGCGCCTGTCTTGTAAGCTTTTTGGGAAACTGCTTTGTAAAAAGCGCTGAAAAGCCCAAGCCAACAGGAGGTCGTGGGTTCAATTCCCACTGAGGGCTTGGAAAAAATGTCCGCAGACAGGAGGTCGCGGCCAGCAACTCCAAAGGAGTTGGTGGGACATGACCGAAGGTCATGTAGAGTTCAATTCCCACTGAGGGCTTTTCCCGGCTTGCACCGGCCTGGGCGGTTGTTATTTAAAGCGGCAATCAAAAGACCTAAAGATAATATTACTAGGAAAACAACGCAATGGCGAAACGGTGGTTTTCATGGAAGGCCAAGACGAGATAGTATTCACTGCGAAGTACAAGGACTGGATAGTGGTGAAGAAATTCAGGATAGAGCAGGACACCAAGCCGGAGGAGGTAGTGGCAGCCCTGACAAGCGTGAACAACACCGTGGTCAGGAAGACGTTCGACTTCCTCGGCATAAACAAGGAAATTATACTCGCATACGCGCAAAAGGCGTGCAAGGGCAAGCGCAAGGGGTTCGCAAGCCTATCCGAGGTCCTCGGCTCCCTCAAGGGCTCCGAGGTCAAGGCGGAGCTCTTGAAGGCGTGCCCGGACGAGAAGCTCCTCCCGTTCGCGGAGAACTACCTTCTCAGGGCAATACTTGACACGCTGGGCATGGACGCGGAGATAGACCTTGAGACGCTTGGGAAGATTTACCCGCACGTAAAGGTCTCAAAGCCGCGCGGGAATTTCAAAAAGAAGGCCTGAAGCCCGATTTGCCAAGGCAGGGGCGCCGGAATGCCCGCCGGAAGGCGGAATCGTGGAAACGTTTAAAAATGGTATTTGCCTAATAATCGGTGCTTCTTAGGTCAAAACAGCGGACAGCACTGGAGTTTGTCAAGCTTTTGGAGGCTAGAAGCATTTTTGCCCAGCCTTTCCGCCCGGCGGAAACGGGGCAGCAAATGAGAATAGGTTTTAATACCCGAAGAAACAAAAGGAAAAAGCCAAAGTTATAGTTTTGTAGGAGGTTTTAGTATGGCAAACAAAGAACACATGAACCTGATTTTTATCGGGCATGTTGACCACGGCAAATCAACGACAGTCGGCCGTATCCTTTACGAGACCGGCGCAATGACTGAGCAGCAGCTTAGGAAGCTCAAGGAAGAGGCCGAGAAGCTTGGCAAGGGAACGTTCGAGTTCGCGTTTTCGATGGACACCTTGAAAGAGGAGAGGGAGAGGGGCGTGACAATCGACCTGTCCCACAAGGAGTTCGAGACTGCAAAGTTCTACTTCACAATCATTGACGCGCCAGGCCACAGGGACTTTGTCAAGAACATGATTACGGGCGCATCGCAGGCCGATGCGGCAGTGCTTGTCTGCTCTGCCAAAGAAGGCATCCAGCCCCAGACAAAGGAGCACGCCTTCCTTGCCAAGGTGCTTGGCATAAAGCAGCTCATAGTCAGCGTCAACAAGATGGACGCGGTCAACTTCGACAGGATAAAGTACGAGGAGACAAAGCAGGCAATGACAACGCTGCTCAAAAACATCGGCTACAAGACCGAGGACATCCCGTTCGTGCCGGTATCCGGCTTTGTCGGGACGAACATAAAGGTGAAATCCCCGGACACGCCATGGTACAGCGGCCCGACGCTTCTGGAGTGCTTCGACAAGCTCGTTGCGCCCCCGAAACCCACGGACAAGCCTTTGAGGCTTCCGGTCCAGGACGTATTCACAATCACCGGCCACGGCACAGTGCCAGTTGGCAGGGTTGAGACAGGGATTCTGAAGCTCAATGACAAAGTCGTCTTCATGCCAAGCGGCGCAAGCGGCGAGGTAAAGAAGATAGAGATGCACCACAAGGAATTGCAAGAGGCGGTTCCTGGCGACAACGTCGGCTTCAACGTTAAAAACGTCGACAAGAAGGACGTGAAGAGGGGCGACGTCATAGGCCCGACTTCATCGCCGCCCACGGTCGCGGAGGACTTCACTGCCCAGATCGTGGTGCTCGAGCACCCGACTGCGATCGCAAAGGGCTACACCCCGGTATTCCACATCCACACAGCGCAGATCGCATGCACGGTAGTTGAGATACTGGAGAAAAAGGACCCGAAGACCGGCCAGACGCAGCAGAAGAACCCGGACTTCATCAAGACAGGCGACGTCGCCATTGTCAAGATAAAGCCGTTGAGGCCGGTTTGCTGCGAGAAGTTCTCTGAGTTCCCGCCACTGGGCAGGTTCGCAATCAGGGACATGGGCCAGACGGTAGCGGCAGGAGTTATACTGGACATAACCCCGAAGAAGGCGGCTTAGGCCCCTTTTTTCTTTTATTTTTATGCTATAGGTGAAATGATGGGAAAGGCAAGAATCAAACTCATAGGAAAAAACGCGCTTGAACTAGACGAGGTCTGCAAGCAGATAAGGACCATAGCCCAGACAACTGGCGTGGAGATAAAAGGCCCCGTGCCCCTTCCCACAAGAAGGCTCAAGGTCGCGACAAGGAGGACGCCATGCGGCGACGGCTCCGACACGTACGAGCACTGGGAAATGAGGATACACAAGAGGATAATAGACGTGGCGGGCGACGAAAGGACATTGCGCCAAATCATGAGGGTGCGCGTTCCGGACGACGTCCATGTCAAAATCAGCCTTGAATGATTTTTTTGTTTTAAGCGCAGCTTCTTTTTTTCAGGAATTTTTCGCCTTAAATGGCGCCTTCACTCCTTAGTGGCAACAAAGGCCAATTGGATTGGACAATGGGTTTCCAGAAAGCTAGCCAGAGTCGCCGACAAGCACGCCCCATTGCCCGTCAAACCACAAGCCGACCCATACGTCCCTCCAATGAGAGCCGCCGCGCTGGATAGTACCAAGGTCTGAGAAATAATTGTAATAAAGCGTGTTGCGTTCGCGGCCTATTGGCCGGTGCGTGCCAACGGGCATGCCCCCATTTGCATCGTGCCAGCCGTCAAGCCAAGGCATTTCATAAAAACGGATGTGCTGCCAAAGATTCGCCAGGGCATCTTTGCTAAATTCCACATGATAGGCAGTGCCGTTCTGTTTTATCGCATAGCCGCTTTTTATGACCAAAAACGGGTCTCCCTTCACGAGAATGCTTTTTTCGCCCATGGCATTGCCCGCCCGGACAAGCGCGGCCTCCGGGACTGCCAGAATCCTTTGTTCGTACCTGGATTCAGCAATGATTTCCAGGTTGCCATTTAGTATAAATTCTCCAAGAGGGGTTTTCTTGCACACGGAAATTCCCATGCATAGATTGGTTTCTGATATGAGGCTCCAGAATGCCTTGGAGTTGGCCCATGCAAACTGGTCAACATGGTCGGGACCAAGCATCCTGTCGCCAAAAATCGCCCTCGCGCTGGCTATGGTCGTATGCCGCGCCAGGCTGATGCCAGGAGCTATTCTGCTCAAATTCGCGTTTGCTGCCATATCAAGTCCTAGAACCTCAATCCCACGCCCACCTTGACCGCCTTCTGGTGCGGCTGGACATTCACGTTGAATGTCGAGTTCTTGGACGCCCACCTCAAAAGCAGGTTCGGCTGCATCCTGCCCTTGAAAAATTCGCGCTCTGGGTGGAGCGATGCGCCAAGCTGGAACCCCTTGCCGAGGTTGCCTTCAAGCCCGAATGCGCCATTGGGCTTTTTGCCGTTCTTTGCAGTGAGGGCAGCAGAAACAGCCACGCCGCCTTTTATCACGTCCGCGCTTGCAGCCATGCACGCCTTTGAATCATTGGTGCCAGGGGCGAAGTCAATGCCTGCCCGCACGTAAGCTCCTGCAACTTGCTGGTTGAGCCCGCGTACCTGGAAACTCGCCTGGCCGGATTCAAGCCCGTTCCCCACGTCAGTGAAGGGGAGCCTTATGCCTGCCTGGAACTCGTTGGTGCCCCCACCCATGCGCAGGTCTGCTAAGCTTGAGGTCTTGCCATTGGAATCAGTGGTGCGCGAGGACACTGTGGCTAAGCCGCCTACAAAATTGCCCATAGTAATCTTGTAGTTTGCAATTATGCCCGCGATGGTGGAGCCTGGCGAGGAAATGCCAAACATGCCTATTTCAGAAGCCCGCGTGGGGACTGAAAGGGGGTTGGTGGCAAGTTCCGACGCCGCGTTGAACGGGACCCACGGGCCGGGTTTTGCCTTTGAAAAGTCCTGTGCCTGCGCTCGGGACATGCCTGAAATAAGCGCCATGCCTGCGAATGAGACGCCTATGAAGGCCGCTATCTTTTTGGAGCCTGAAATTATCATGTCCAGGAAAGCGGATGAGCGTGTTTCCATAATTGCCACCTCGTTTGTTCATAACAGTGTTAAGATGTGGGAAAAGGTATATATAATACGGCTTCGGATAAAAACAGAACAAAAACGGAAATAATATGAAAAAATCCTATAAAAGTTCTGATAAAATGCCAAAAAAAATACTAAAACTTGATTCTAAGGATAAAAAAATACTCGCAGCCCTTGAGATGAATGCCCGGGCCCCGCTCTCGGCAATAGCACGCCAGGCAGGGCTTTCCAAATCCAATGTGCTTGCCAGGATAAACAGGATGAAACGGGAGGGTTTTCTCACAAGGTTCATTGTAGGCCTTTCAAGCGAGGCCCTCGGAGGGACCTTCTTCAGGCTTTATTTCTCTTTCCAGAACACGCCGGAAGGATTTGAGCGCGGCTTGGTGGATTTGGCATACCAGATCCCAAGCGTAAGATGGTTTGCATTTTTCAACGGAAGATGGGACTTTGCAATCAGGGTCGCGGCAGAAGACGAATACGAGTTCAAGAAGGTTGAGAAGCAGATTATGGACAGTATTGGCAAATACGTCAAGGACAGGTCGTTTTGCCTTAACATAAACAGCGCAATACACTATTACACTTACATAACTGGAAACGAGGGCCCGGTGGCGCCAAGGTCAGAATACGACGGCACCAAGATATCGGGCCTGCACGAGACTGACAGGCAGCTTTTATACCACCTGAACGAGGACTGCAGGATAAGCGCTACGGGCATAGGCAAGAAGATAGGCATTGCCCCGGAATCAGTATCGTACAGGATAAAAAAACTAAGGGAAAAAGGCGTGATAAACGGGTTCACCATAAGGCTTGACAGGAACAGGATTGGCTCGGTGGAAGCCAAGATACTCATATCATTCAACTATGGCCAGGAAAAGGAGGAGGAAAGGCTGCTCAAGTTCTGCGACAGACATAGCCATCTAATGTATTATTCAAGGATACTTGGAGGCTGGGACATGGAAATAGACATGGACGCTGCGGACCCTGCCACCCTCTATCATCAGGTAAAGGAAATAAAAAGAGCATTCCCAGGACTCATTAAGGACTACAATGTGCTCATAAAAATAGCGGAATTCGAGCCAAACCAGCTTGCAAAGCTTGCCGGGATAAAGCCAAAAGCCCCCGCGATACCAAACATTGTGGAGTTCTAGAAGGGCCGGGGGTTAACCTGTGGCCTCGAAATATCCGTGGAGCCAAAGCCTGTGCCTGACGTAAGAGCGCGCCAGGCCCGTAAAAAGGTTCTCCGGCTTGATAGGCAGCTCCTGCGAATAGTCGAAAAGCTTGCCCGGCCCGGTATTGTCGCGCAGCTTCATCGAGCCAGTGGCATAAACTGCGAAAAAGGCTGTTTCGTAATTGGAAAGGCTTTCCTTGACGTGGCTTGAGAGGTCAAAGCCGGTTAGCGCAGATGCCAGATATTTCTTGTCGCTGCCCATGATTTCATTGCCAAGCCTGTCGCGGTCCACCTTGGAAATTATTGTGTCGCTGACAACAATTGAGTAGGACTTTTTGGAAAGCATGTCGGCTGCGGCTGCGTCGGAATCCGCGAAATCCAGCCTGATGCCCAAAGATGATTCAATGGGCGAAAGCACGAAGTCTAAGAAATCAAGGGATTCCTCCTTCCTGTTGACAACTAGGATGCGGCCGCCCTCCATGTATTTCAGGGCGTCATATGAGTAGCCATCGCAATATTTCAAGCCTTCAATCTTGAGTTTTTTGCGCTTGGAGGCGTCGCGTATTTTTACAAGTTCAGGCACCATCGCGGAATAGAATTTCTTGAAATCATCGCCTGAAGAAGTCCCGGGATAGGGAGCCAGCTCGCCAACCCTTGAGTAAATGCCATATTCAAGGAACAGGGCGCTTCTTATGAAATCCATGCCTAATTTGTGCCCAGTGGAGCCTATGATGTAATCGTAAGTGAACTTCTTGGCACAGTCAAGGGCAATGAAAGGGCCGACTGCATAATCCGCGACCGCCCCCATGCTGCCGATTATCCTGCTGTTGACTTGTGAAAAAGATTCCTTTGCCTCTTTGCTTGGCATGACGAAAAGAACGCTTTTGCCCTCAAGCCTCTTAGCGATTGTGGAGTATGAGCCTTCTGAAATATGGCTTGCGAATGCGAATTCCTCTGCCTTTTGCTTCAACTTTTCAGAGGACTTGGCGAATATGTTCTTTCCAGTAGCCTGCGAGTCAGGCTTGTTCTGCCTATCGGGTATTTTGCCAAATGAGCTATCCATGGGAACTACCGCGCACTCATGCTGCGCAAATTAGGTAGTATGTGTCGCTAAAAGTATATAAATATGTGTTTTTGGGAATAGAGGGAGTTTTTTGGCCCCGGCAGAAAAAAGGGTATTGCAATGCATTGCCAGCCGCTGCGTGTTTTTCCAATTTTTTGCGGCTCCGTCCGCTAATCCACGGTTGCCGGGCATTGCCGGCTGCTGCGTGTTTTTCCAATTTTTTGCGGCTCCGCCCGCTAATCCACGGTTGCCGGGCATTGCCGGCTGCTGCGTGTTTTTCCAATTTTTTGCGGCTCCGCCCGCAAAAAACTGTCAGAGTCAAGTCACGTCATCAACGGGTTTTTGAGGCCCTCAGAGTCGTAAGACTCATCACATGGCAGACATAACGAGTAAAGAAGTTAAAATACATGCCTAGAGGAACTTTTCAAGCAGGTAATCATAACCTGCGGATTTGGAAGTGAATTTCTCCCTGACAACGTCATTGAAAAAATTCACAACCTGCCCGGCAAATCCTGCAAAATTCAAGTATGACGTGAATGCCGACACGGGGCCTGCAAATGCAATGCCCAGTTTCATTGGAAGGTCAAGGCCGAGGAAATAACTGGCCAGTGAAACGGCTGCGGAAACGGCAAACATCCCCTTCTCGAACCAGAAGCTGGGAGCGGCATGCTCCGAAGCTTCAGAAAAGACCTTGGCAAGAGCCTTGCCCTGGGAGGCGAAGAGGCTGGCAGTCTCCTTGTTGCCGTTTTTCTCCGCGTGGCGCGACATATTCGAGCATATGGCAGAGGCGGCGGCATCCATGCCGTGAACTGCCTTGGCCCTGCGCTTCATGTAATTGTCAAGCTTTTCCGGCCTTGCGCCGGGATTGTTTGCTATCTTTTTTTGCATCCTGTGGAAAACGCACGCATTGCGGCAAAACCTGGCAGTATTTGCAGGCCCTAAAACAAGAATCTGCTTTAAAGTGGCTTCTCCCCCCACATGTTCACCGGATTAGAACGCGGGATATAAAGATATAAATGCCACGGGAACCCGCATCCCGCAGGGGAGAGGGAGAATGAATCGTATTTTAATAGTATCTTGCCAAATTGATATGCTTTTTTTGAATCGAGAAAGAGCAAAATGCCGAGGTGGCAGAACCTGGTAATGCGCCAGACTTGAGATCCCGGAAACGGAAAAAAACGTGCCCCCCGACTCAGGGGAAAAGGCACTTGAAATCTGGTGCCCCTCGCGGGCTTAGGAGTTCAAATCTCCTCCTCGGCGAAGACAAACCTCATAGGGGGGTTTCACCCCCCTAACGGTTTTTCCTTGATTTCCCTCTACCCCCCGTGCATATAAATTCTGCCTAAATCTCTCGCAGGCATTCTGCCTGCTCAATCTCCTCCTCGGCGATTTTTCTTTTTCATGAGGATGCACTGCTCGCCGCCTCTCCGACTATAGCCATTGCCTTTGCAGGAAGTTCCCTGATTTTCCTGAAGTTGAATAAATCAGGGATAGCCTCTGTGCCAAGCTCCCTCACGGCGTGGATTATGCCAAATGCGCCCACTGCGCCGACCAAGCCAATGCCAAGGCTTATTCCAATGCCCCAGATGCCTGCAAACACGTGCTCGATTCCATTCCAGTCCAGGCTTGCCACCTTCTTTGCAAGGTTAAACGCAATGCCCCCTCCAACGCTTGTTGCGCAAAATGAGAAAACCCCGAAACCCACGTTCCATGCGAAGTTGCTCCACGCACTCCTCCTCTCCGCCTGGACATTTGCCACTTTGGAATATATTTCTTTGGCTGCCTTTGCGGCTATTTCCTCCTTTTTCTCCTTTTCAAGCCCTGAAAATGCCTGGCTCCTCTCAAGCGACTTCTTGCATGCCGCAATGGCGATTTTCATCCTCCTGTCCTCGCCCGGGGATACGTACATCCTCGCAAGGGCGATTCTTGAAAACGAGTTCGCAGGGCGGGCTTCAACACATTTTACCATTTTCATCCACATCACCTGTTATAATGCTGTTTTCGGCAGATATAATACTTTCAGGAAAAAAATACGGTAAAACCGCAATATTTAATAAGAAACAAGAAAAAACTAAAACAATGGGCAAAAAAAGCGCAATAAAGCTCGATGGGAAGGACAGGAAAATACTTCTAGAGCTTGAAACAAACGCCAGGCAGAGCGCTTCGAGGATTGCCCGGAAAGCCAGGCTGTCAGAAGAAGTGGTATCCTACAGGATAAAGAAATACATTAAGCAGGAGATCATAACCAAGTTCTTCGTAATACCTATTTTCGACAAGCTTGGATTCACAACCTACAGGATATACCTGCGCTTTGGAGGCACCACGCCTGAAATGGAAAGGGAAGTGGTGGAATACATAAAAAACGAAATGCCCTGCCAGTGGATAGGGATATGCGACGGCGGCTGGGACGTGATAGCGCGCATATCCGCAAGGGGCCTTTTTGAATTCAACAACCTCATGTCAGATTTCTTCCTCAAGTTCGGGGGCAGGATAAAGGACAAGGAGGTGACACTGCAGCTAAGGCACACATGGTGGCCATCCACCTATGGCCTGACAAGCTCCCCTCCGCGGAAAACTCCGCAGCACGAAATACCCGCAAGTGTCCAGCCAATAGGCCATGATGAAACCGACCTTAAAATCCTCTCGCTACTCGCCCGGGACGCGAGAATGCCAAGCGTGGCCATGGCACAACTCACGGGGGTTTCCCCAGACACGGTCAACTTCAGGATAAAAAAGCTTCTCAAGGAAGGCGCCATCATGCAATTCAAGTGCTTTTTCAACAGGGAACTTCTTGGCTACCAGCACAACCAGGTCTTCGCCAGGCTCTCGTCAGATCCTAAGAGGGTGCGCGAGCTTGTCGCCTACCTCAATGAATCCCCGGAAGTGTTTTTCATTTCCTCCATGGTCGGGGCATGGGACATGCAGTTCGGCATTGACGCCAAGAATTCTGTGGAATTCCACAAGGCATTCGGGAAAATAAAGGAAAGCTTTGCCGACGTGATAGTGGATTACGAGTCCCTGATTGTCTATGAGGAATACTCCCCCGACCCATTCAGGCATTTCATTGAGAAGAAGTGACAGGCCCGGCCGCATGCTCCACCTGGCCGGTTGCGCCAAGAACCCGGATTTCCTACTTGAATCTCTTGGACTTTGCCCAGAAACCCTCGAAATACGTCCTGAACGAGTTTGCTATGTCCTGGTTTGTTATCTCTATGGTCACTGGATTCGAGGCGGACACAATCGAGATGTAGGTAACGTCCTTGTATGTCTGTATCCATGCAGGGCTTCTCACGCCAAGGGGCATGCGCCTTGCCTCGCAGCCCGCATAGCTGTTCCTGTTCTTAAGCACGGAATCCGGGGTCTCCGGGTGGAAAAGCAGCCTGCATCTTATCCCCGCCTTTGCCCTCCGCTCGTGGTCCTTTTGCCAGTAGGAATGGAAAGACTTTGGCTGGGCAGGTGGTATGCCAAAGGAAACATACTCGTCCCCCCTGCCAAGCTTATCATAGGTATGCTCGTGCACCGCTACAACGCCCTCGAACCCGTAATAGACCTTGACTATGCTGTCAAGCGTCTTCCACAGGTAGGCGAAATAATCAAAATAGCTTTTCGCTATCTCCGGGTTCTCTATCTGGAAAGCGAAGAGGTTCTCGCCCCAGAATATGTTTACCACCCTGTTTCCGAACATGCATATCACGTTGGGCGAGCCCATTTCAGGAGGCAGGACCCTAAACTCGTAAAATTCCTTTGGTTGCGGGTACTGCGCAAAGAACTTGGCAG
This sequence comes from Candidatus Micrarchaeia archaeon, assembly GCA_041650395.1. Classification (GTDB taxonomy): domain Archaea; phylum Micrarchaeota; class Micrarchaeia; order Anstonellales; family VGKX01; genus JAKALW01. The sequence goes on from JBAZLG010000002.1 coordinate 315,404, forward strand.
ACGCAGTTATGATGTCATGCATGGTTATTTTCCTTGAAACCCTCTTTGCCATCCACCTGTCGACCCATTCCTTGCCAAGGTACTTGACCATGCCCCAGTTGCCGCCTATGAAATGCACGTCTCTGTGCTCGAGCATCTCGTTGAAAAGCGAACGGAGACCTTCCCTGCCCCTGTATATGCGCACGTCAAAATCGGGCTTTGAGGACTCGTAAAGGCGCAAAAGCTGCTGTTCCTGGATTTTCAGGAGATTTTTTTTCTCGGCTATCCGCCTTTCCTCGTCCTCGAGCACGGAAAGTATGTTTTTCGGGCTTGTCACCCTGTAGACCTTGTGCCCGTTCTCCGTGAAATAGGACACCAGGCCCTTGCCTATGAGCTTGTTTATTATGTCATAAACATTCCTTCTCTCAAAGCCGGTCTGCTCGTGGATGCGCTGCAGTGTCGCATGGTCGGAGTTGAGGATTGCGGAATAGACCTTGTCCTCGCCGGAGGAAAAGCCGAGTTTCAGGAGTATGTCCATGTCAATTGCCTAGTGGTATTGTTACAACACCACAGATTATTAAATATGCGGTTTGCTCCACATTAGACAACAGAAAACAACCAAAAACGAAAAAATGCAAAAAAAGGTGAGCCGCATGGACAACATCATTCTTCAGCAAAAAACAGCGACAAGGCACATTACAGGAAAAGCAGCAGCGCACAGGCATTTCAGGCCTGCCAAGGCGGCAAAAAGGTTCCTTGGAATGGCCCTGCTTGCAGCAACGATAATGGTTGCAAGCTCGCAGGCCGCATTTGCGCAGTCAGCAGGGCAGGAAAAGCCAGGCGATGCCACTGGCAAGGGGGGCAAGGAGCTTGTGCTTGAAAAGCCCATGGTAAAACCCTACCTGAACCTGAAGGGCTTTGGGAGGCTCTATGACGGCGGCAAGACAGCAGGCATGGGGCTTGGCATTGAAACAGGCCTTAGCATGGGCGGGGCAACGGCAGGCGGCTCCCTGTCCTTTGCAAAGGAAGGCGAGGGCAAGGGAAAAATTGAAGAATCAAGCATATTCGTCGCAGTCCCTATTGGAAAAACAACCCTGGCCGGTTATGGCTACACTGACTTGTTCCTGAAACAGGCAGTGCCCGCGTACGGAATCAACATTTCAGGCTATGGGGTGAAACTTGGAGGGGAGATATCGCCGTACAGGGACGCCAATGGCGACTGGGTGGCATATGCGAAAGTCCCGCTTGGCGATTTCACGCCGGGCGTTGGGATTGCAGGCTGGGGAGATGGCGGCTGGCAGGGAGGGGCGAAGAAGTTTGTATTAACCTTCAATGCAGAGCATTCGCTTGGGAACGGAGTGGTGCTAAACACCGAAACGCTCTACGGCATAAAATTGCAAAAGGGCAGCGAAGGCTACTTGCAGTTCAGGATGACACTGAACTATGCGGCATTCTAGGCATTTAGCTTTCCAATGCGCGCCATTGGCCTTTTTTTCCTTTCTTTTTTCTTTTATTTCCCTGGGACTTTGGAGAAATGGTCATAGCCAAAATGAGTGAGAAGCTCCTTTTTCCCATTCAGCAGGAGGAATATTTTGCCTTTTTGCGGCGTGATTTCGCCAACAAGCGTGCCGAATTTTGCCGCCTGCTTCCCAAGGCGTTTGGGCACTGTATAGACAAGCTCGAAGTCCTCGCCGCCAAAAAGCGCGTAGTCAAGCGCGGAATTGCCAGCCGCACGGGCGGCCTTGATAGTCCGGCCGTCAATAGGCACATTTTCAGCGTAAATCACAGCGCCCTTGCCGCTCTCATGGCATATGTTTCTCACTTCAGAGGCAAGGCCGTCGCTGACGTCCTCCATTGAATTGGCGATTCCTGCTATTTTATCGGAAATGTCAAGCCTGCAGCATGGCCGCCTGTGCTTTGCCTTGACATATGCATGGCCCGGGATTTTATTCAGGAAAAGCTTCAGGCCGGCAGTCGATGCGCCAAGCATGCCAGTGACGAAAATCAGGTCGCCAGCCCTTGCACCTGACCTGTAAACCAGGCCTTTGGCGCTCTTTGCATAACCTATGATGGTGATATTGACAACCATTGTCGGGCCATGGGTGGTATCCCCGCCAAGCACGTCCACGCCGCGTTTTTTCGCAGAGGCGTAGAGCCCCCTGTAAAAATCCTTGACAAAATCCATGCTTGTGCCCGGCTTGAGTGCGATTGATATGAAAGCGAAAAGAGGGGTTGCGCCCATGGCGGCGATGTCGCTGACATTGGACTCCATTGCCTTGACTCCTATGTCAAAAGGCGTGAAATAGTCAAGGGAAAAATGGTCGCCTTCAACCATCATGTCGGTCGTGATGGCGTAAACCCCCTGCCTGCCGCGTACCACTGCCGCGTCGTCGCCAATGCCAAGCAGCGAGTCTGCAAGGCGCGGCCTGTTGCTTATTGCCTTTAGAAAGTCAAGTTCGCTTTTTATCGCAGGCATGGAAACAACCGCTGGAACATCATGGAGGCACGTTAAAAGCTTATGACGCCCCAATTAATAAAAATCGCTGTATTGAGATTTAAGCAGGAATCAGGAAGGAGGCAAGTGATTTTAATGCAAAGCCCTTTTGACACTCTTGAGAAAGTAAGGAAACAAAAGCCATTGGTGCACCATATCACCAACTGGGTGACAATTTACGACAGCGCCAACGTTGTCAGGGCATTTGGCGCCCTGCCAGTCATGGCCCACGCGACGGAGGAGGCGGCAGACATGGCAGGCATATCCTCCGCCCTCGTCTTAAACATAGGAACCCTCACAAGGGATGTCATTGATTCAATGCTTCTTGCAGGCGAAAAGGCAAATGAAAAGGGGATTCCAATAGTGCTTGACGCCGTGGGCGCAGGGGCCACGAAATTCAGAAACGAGCAGGTGTCAAGGCTCATAGGAGGGCTCGAAATAAGCGTAATCAAGGGCAATGCTGGCGAGCTTGCCTCAATAGCCGGGATAAAGTCAGAGGTCAGGGGAGTCGAGTCCATATCGGCAGGCGCCCCGCCGGAAAAAATATGCTCCAAAATCGCAGGCGAGTTGGGATGCACTGCCGTAATCACAGGAAAGACGGACGTCTCGGCATCCAAAAAGGGCGTTTATTTCATTGACAACGGGCACCAGATGATGGGGGCTGTTGTGGGCACAGGCTGCATGGCAGCTTCGGCCATAGGCGCGTTTTGCGCGGTTGAGAAGGATTGCGCGCTTGCAAGCGCCCACGCGCTCTCATGCTTTGGCATAGCAGGGGAACTGGCAGCCAAAGAATCAAAAGGCCCTGGAACGTTCAAGGCCAATTTCTACGACGAGATATACAACCTCGACAGGGCAAAGGTGGAAAAATACGCAAAGGTGCGCTTTGATGCGGCAAAGGAAAGCAGATGAGGGGCCGGAAATGGCAGGCGTGCCAATTATTTCCGGGTTCTATTTCATAACTGACAGGAAACTGACTAAAAACGGCATTTACCAGGACGCGCAAGATGCAATCAGGGGAGGGGCGCGCATAATCCAGCTTAGGGACAAGCAGGCAGGCAAAAAAGAACTTTTGGAGTCCGCACTCAAGCTCAAGCAGATAACAGGAAAATCGGGCGCATTGCTTATTGTAAATGACAGCATAGAGCTTGCCCTGGAATCCTGCGCCGATGGGGCGCACATAGGCCAGCAGGATGAACTGCCCCGCGATGCAAGGCAAAGGCTCAAGGGAAAAATCCTTGGAATCAGCGTTTCAACCCGGCAGGAAGCTAAAGAGGCGGAAGCCAAAGGCGCTGATTACCTAGGGGTAGGGCCGATATTTGCCACTTCCACCAAGCTTGACGCCGCAAAGCCCATAGGCATTGAAGGCCTGCGCGAAATAAGGAAATCCACAAGCCTGCCCATAATAGCAATAGGCGGGATAAGCATGGAAAACGCCCGTTCCGTTATAGATGCAGGCGCGGACGGGATTTGCGCCATGTCGGCCGCCGCCGGAGACGGGGTTGAAAACAAGGCAAGAAGGTTCTCCGGGCTCTTCAATAAGTAAAAATCCGGCGCATTGCAGGCAAAAAGCAATTTAAACAGGTTTTTTCATTCTTATAGCATGCATCCGTTCATGCAACAGCAAAAAATCCAGCCATTCCTTGAAAAGCAGAAAAAAAGGGACGACTCCATTTTCAAAAGCTTCAAGGAACTCGAGACAAACGCGCGCAAGGAATACGAGCAGTCAGTAAAGCGCGAGATGAAAAACGAGCTGGCCCTTGCCAAAAAGGAAAAGAAGAAATCCAAGAAAAAGGCCAGGAAGGAAAAAAAGAAAGGGGAAAAAATAAGGGCAAGGCTTAGGAAAAAGAAAAAGGCAATGGAGAAGGCAGGGAAAAAAAATGGGCGCAAGCGGCCTAAAAAGGCAAAAAACAAGGGATAATCAAGCAGGAATCCTTGCCTGCGCAGGCTAATTGTTCGGGGCGTAAGAAACAGCGTCCTGCCAGTCCTTCTCGAAAACAGACTCGTAATCATTGGCAATGGCGCCTTCCAAGACCACGGCGGCTTCCCTGTTTTTCAATACAGCGTTGTTCGAGAAATTGATGCTCCCTACAAGCACGGTTTTCCCGTCTATTATCATCATTTTTGAGTGGGTGAGGGCGTATTGGCCGGACGCGAAGCGCACCTCGACCCCGTGGCTTGACAAGTACTCGGCCATTTTCAGGTTTGACGAGCCGTCAACGCGCGCCTCAAGAATCACCCTGCATGGCACACCCCTTGCAGCAAGTGCAACTATCGCGTCAGCAATTCGCATGTTAGAGAATGTATACATCTCCAAGTCAAGGGAACTTTGCGATGATTCTATAAGCGAGATAATCTCCGGCTCCGAGCCGGGCGAGAACACCGGCGTGGTTATTGCCTGCGCCTGGTATCTTGGGATGAAAAAGCCGGACGAATAGAGTATGGCAAACAGGACAAAGGCGGCAAGGAAGCCCCCTGCAAATGGCGCTGCCCAATCAGGCAGGGCATTCAAGACAGGCTTGGAACCAGAACCCATGCGGCATCCCCTTCAGGATTCTGTATATTCAGTTAGCTCCCGCACTTTCGGCCTGCCTTTTTGCATCTGCAATATGGCGTCCACGAGCCTTTCGGCGGCCTCGATGCTTGTGATGCAGGGGATATTGGACTCGATTGCCGCGCGGCGGATTTTATAGCCGTCAGTGGCGCTGTTCTTGCCAGCGCGCGGGGTATTCACCACCAAGTCGAGCTTCTTCTCCCTTGCAAGCGATACAATGTGCGGCGCCCCCTGTGAAATCTTGTTCATCACGTGCGCGAATGGCATGTGCTTTGCAGTGCCGCTAGTTGCATAGACCTCAAAGCCCGCCTCCTTGAACTTCTCCGCAAGTTTCGCGCCCCTCTCCTGGTCTTCCTGTTTCAGGCTGATTGCCACGGAGCCCGAGAGGGGTATTTTCAGGTTTGCGCCAAGAAGGGCCTTGTAAAACGCCGCTGAAAAAGTGTTCTCAATGCCCATGCTCTCGCCGGTGGACTTCATCTCCGGGCCGAGGATGAGATCCGCCCCTGGCAGCTTCAAAAACGGGAATACCACGCTTTTGACAGAATAATGCCCAGTGTCGGGTATTCCTGATAGCCCGAGGCTTGAAAGGCTCTCGCCCATGATTACCCGCGTGGCAAGCTGGGCAAGGGGCATGCCTATTGCCTTTGAGAGGAAGGGGATTGTCCTGCTGCCCCTCGGGTTGGCCTCAAGCACGTAAATCACGTCGTCTTTCACAACGTACTGGATGTTTATGCACCCAATGTTCTCAAGGGCGAGCGCGATTTTCTCCGAGTGGGAGATGATTTCCTTTTGTATTTCAGGCTTGAGCTTTATCGGCGGCACAGTGCAGCTCGCGTCGCCGGAGTGCACACCCGCCCTCTCGATGTGCTCCATTATCCCGCCGATAAACAGGCCAGACTTGTCGGAAATGCCGTCAATCTCGCACTCGATGGCGTTTTCGATGTACTTGTCTATCAGGACGGGCTTGTTCTCGCTCACGTCGATTGACTCGCCCACGTACTGGCGAAGCTGCCCCTCCGCGTATATGATTGCCATGCCCCTGCCGGCTATCACGTAGCTTGGCCTGATGACTACAGGGTAGGAGATTTCAGCAGCTGCATTGACCGCCTCCTCCACGCTCGTGGCAGTGCGGTTTGCAGGCTGTTTTATCCCAAGCCTTTGCAAAAGCTGCCTGAACTTCTCCCTGTCCTCGGCAATGTCTATGCCTTTCATCTGCGTGCCAAGGAGTTTCACGCCTGCATGTTCCAGGCCTTCGGCGAGGTTGATGGACGTCTGGCCTCCGAATTGGACTATTACGCCGAAAGGCTTCTCATTGTCCACGATGTTTAGCACGTCCTCAAGCGCCAATGGCTCGAAATACAGCTTGTCCGAAGTGTCAAAGTCAGTGCTCATGGTCTCGGGGTTGTTGTTGACCATTATGCTTTCAAAGCCCATCTTGCGCAGGGCAAACGACGCGTGGCAGCAGCAATAGTCGAATTCAATGCCCTGCCCAATCCTAATCGGCCCGGAGCCAAGGACTATGACTTTGCCCTTGCCGTTCTTTGCGGCAGGCGGCTTGGCGGTTTCCAAAACCTGCCCCTGGCCCGCCCTATTTCCGGAACCAACGGATTCGTTTTCCGCCTCGTAAGTTGAGTAATAGTAAGGAGTGGCGGCGTCGAATTCCGCTGCGCACGTGTCAACCATCTTGTAGACGGGCATTATGCCAAGCCTCTTTCTCTCCTGCCTGATTTCAAGCCCTGTTTTTTTCACGAATTTCCCTATCAGGTCATCGGAAAAACCCGCCTGCTTTGCAATGCGCAACAGTTCAGGGGAGAGCTTTTCAGACGCGAGGCGCTTCTCAAGCGAGACGATGTATTCAACCCTGTCCAGAAACCACATGTGAATGCCCGACATCCTGCTGATTTTTTTAATGTCCCAGCCGAGCCTGATTGCCTGGAAAATCGCCTCCAGCCTCAAATCGGTGGGCTTTTTGATATGCCTCTCAAGTTCCGACTCTGTCTTGAACACCGCAGGCTTTTTCTCAATGCTTCGCATGGCCTTCATGAGGGCTTCCTCATAAGTCCTGCCTATTGCCATTGTCTCGCCAGTGGATTTCATCTGCGTGCCAAGCGTGCGGTCCGCTTCTGGCATCTTGTCAAATGGCCATCTTGGAATCTTGACAACGCAATAGTCGAGTGCTGGCTCGAAAGAGGCAGGCGTGTTCTTCGTGACTGCGTTTTGGATTTTGTGAAGGGGCATGCCCAATGCCACCTTGGCGGCCACCCTTGCTATTGGGTAGCCTGTTGCCTTTGAGGCGAGTGCGGACGAGCGCGAGAGCCTCGGGTTCACCTCGACCACAATGTATTGCCCTGTCTTCTGGTTGAGCGCGAACTGGATGTTGCACCCGCCTATTATTCCGAGCCTGCGGATGATTTTCAGAGCAGCGGAGCGGAAGAGCTGGTGTTCCCTGTCTGTGAGAGTCTGGGACGGGGCAACGACAACGCTCTCGCCCGTGTGCACGCCCATGGGGTCGATGTTTTCCATGTTGCAGATGGTAATGCAGTTGTCGTACATGTCGCGCATGACTTCATATTCGAATTCCGCCCAGCCAAGCACGCTTTCTTCTATGAGTATCTGGTGGGTGGGCGAGAGGGAGAAGCCCAGCTCCAAAAGCTTGTCAAAGTCCTCCCGGTTCCTTGCAATGCCGCCGCCGGTGCCGCCAAGCGTGAATGCGGGGCGCAGTATTAGGGGGAATGAATGCTTTTTTGCGAATTCATTGGCTTGCTCGAGCGAATTTGCGGCTATAGAATTGGGTATTGGCTGGTGAAGCTCGCGCATGATGCCTGCGAACTTGCCCCTGTCCTCGGCAAGTTCTATTGCCTCTATGCCGGTTCCAAGGAGTTTTACCCCGTATTTCGCAAGCACGCCCTTCCCGTGCAGTTCCATGGCAATGTTAAGCGCTGTCTGGCCGCCCATGGTCGCAAGAATCGCGTCCGGCTTTTCAGCCTCAATTATCCGCTCGATATAATCCGCCCTTATAGGCTCGATATACACCCTGTCGGCAATGTTCTTGTCGGTCTGTATTGTCGCAGGGTTGGAATTGACAAGCACGACTTCGATGCCTTCCTCCCTTAGGGACGCGCACGCCTGCGTGCCAGAATAGTCGAATTCCGCAGACTGGCCGATTACTATCGGCCCGGAGCCGATTACCAGGACTTTCTTGATTGTCATATTTTTTTGAGATGCCATGAAAAGAACCTGTTAAGTGTCATTTGGAATCATTGACCGCCTTTGCGAACTTGTCAAAGAGGTATTTGGAATCCTGCGGCCCGGGGCATGCCTCGGGATGGTACTGGACCGAGAAAATCGGCTTTGACTTGTGCGCCAAGCCCTCGCACGTGTTGTCATTGCAATTGACATGGGTCTGCTCGAAGCCCTTGTCAAGCCCTTTAAGGTCAACTGCATAGCCGTGATTTTGAGTTGTTATGAACACCTTGTTCAATTGCAGGTCAAGCACGGGATGGTTTGCCCCCCTGTGCCCGAATTTCAGCTTGTATGTTTTTGCCCCTGCGGCCTTGGCAAGTATCTGGTGCCCCAGGCAGATGCCAAAGACAGGGATGTGGAAGAATTCCTTGATAGTGTCTGCTATCGAGCCGAGAAGTTCCGGGTCGCCAGGGCCGTTTGAGACCATCAATCCGTCAGGGTTGAGTTTTGCTATGTCGGCAGCGCTTGAATACGCGGGCACTGCCGCGACTTCAAATCCCCTGGATACGAGTTCCCGCTCAATGTTTCCCTTTGCCCCGCAGTCGATAAGGACTATGCGCTTTTTCCCTTCCCCAAAGAACTTGACCTTTGTAGGCGAGACCTGCGCCACGTAGTCGGTCTGCGAATATTTCAGGCTCTGCGCTTTAGCCCTCAACTCGTCCAAATCCGGCTTTTTAGAGCCCACGTAGATGGCAGAGGGCACAACGCCACTTGTGCGGATTTTTCGCACAATTGAGCGCGTGTCAATCCCCTCAATGCCCCCGACCCCGTGGTCTAACAGGAGTTCAGACAGGTTCCTGTCGGATTTGTAGTGGTATGGCCTCTCGCACGCCTTTTTGACCACAAAGCCTGCCACGTGGACCTTGGTGCTCTCAAAATCGTCGCCATTTATGCCGTAATTTCCAATGAGCGGGTAGGTCATAGTAAGTATTTGGCCGGCATAGGAGGGGTCTGTAAGGGCTTCCTGATAGCCTGTCATTGACGTGTTGAACACAAGCTCGCCAATGAAGGTGCCTTCCGCGCCAAAGCCAGAGCCTTCAAAATAGGACCCGTCGGATAGCACCAAGGCTGCAAGTAGTTTTGATGAATGTGTCGTGGCCAATAGGAACCCAAAATTATATTTGGGGCTAAACGGTTTTAAACACTTGTGATTCCGAGGGCGGCTACGAGAGGGGAATAAGAGAAGAAGGACTGATTATCATGGCCAGAGTAGGCTTAATTGACCGATTTTCTTACTCTGCCAGCCAGGCATTGCTAAGCAATTTTGTTTGTTCTAGGACTGTTTCCGTGGCTTTCTGTTGCTTATCTGGCGGGTAGCCATACTTTCTCAAGATACGTTTTACCATTACACGCATTTCTGCCTGAACGCTTTGTTTAAGCGTCCAGTCTATTGAAACACTATTTTTTACTGTTTTGACAAGTTCTCTGGCAATAGCCTTGAGAGTATCATCACCGAGAACCTTTACTGCGCTGTCATTTGTCTCCAAAGCATCATAGAATGCTATTTCGTCTTCAGTCAAGCCAAGGTCTGTCCCTCTATTGGTTTCAGACTTGATTGTTTTTGCCAACTGGATGAGTTCTTCTACCACCTGGGCGGAGTCAAGATTCCGGTTAAGATAAGCCCTGACAGCCTCTTCCAGCATTTCCGAGAAATGCCTTGATTGGACAAGATTCTTTTTCGTGCGTTTTTTTATCTCCTCATTAACCAGTTTGCGCAGGACTTCAATGGCAATGTTTTTTTGCGGCATATTTCGGACTTCTTCAAGGAATTCTTCAGACAACACGGAAATGTCAGGCTTTTTGAGGCCTGCAACCTCGAAAACATCAATTACCTGGTCTGAACTTATAGCCTTAGAAACAATCTGCTTGATTGCCATTTCCATTTTGGGGTTTTCGCCAGAAGAAGTTACAGTGTATTTGACGAATTGGGCCTTGACTGCCTGGAAGAAGGCTAATTCATCTCTTATTTTCATAGCTTGTGGATGCGGGTAAGCAAGAGCAAAAGCTTGGGAAAGCCTGTCCACACTTTTCATGAACTTTTCCTTACCGCTTTTTTGAGAAAGAAGGCGCTCGATTGTCTGAATAACAACATATTTTTCCTTAAGCGGAGCTCTAAGAAATTGTACATAATTGACGCCATGAAGCATGTCCTTGACAATTTCATATTTCTCAAGCATGACCGCGACTGCCTTTTCCTTATCTATAGCAGTTTCCGACCTGTCCTCCTTGGTATAATGGGATAACGCAGTCTTCAGGTTTTCAGCAAGCCCGATATAGTCAACTACCAAACCGCCTGGCTTATCCCTAAACACGCGGTTTACCCTGGCAATAGCCTGCATCAAGCCATGCCCACGCATGGGTTTGTCAATGTAAATAGTATGCAAGCAAGGGATGTCAGTCCCAGTAAGCCACATGTCCCTTACAATAACCATTTTTATCTGGCTTTTAGGGTCCTTGAAAAGGTCTTCTATGGCCTTTCTTCTTGGCTTATTCCTGATATGCTGCTGCCATTCCAGCTTGTCAGTAGCAGAACCGGTCATAATGACCTTGACTGCGCCTTTGTCATCATCTTTATTATGCCAGTCAGGCCTCAGGCGCACGATTTCATCATACATGTCCACGCAAATCCTGCGGCTCATGCAAACCACAAGGACTTTACCATCCAATATCTCGCAGCGCTTGTCAAAATGCCCAAGCAAATCCTCTGCAACCTGGCGAATACGTTTTTTGCTGCCAACAAGGGCTTCAAGCCTGCTCCATTTGCTTTTGAGTTTCTCCTTTTTGGATACTTCCTCGCCTTCGGTTACTTCTTCGAATTCCTCGTCAACCTTTGGCAGTTCTGAACCCTTCAATTCGATCTTGGCAAGTCGGCTTTCATAGTATATAGGAACAGTAGCGCCATCTTTTACGGCCCGTTCAATGCTATAGATGTCAACGTAATCTCCAAAAACCGCCCTGGTATCCCTGTCTGAAAGTTCAACAGGCGTTCCAGTGAATCCTATGAAAGTAGCGTTTGGGAGAGCGTCTCTCATATGCCTGGCAAAGCCGGTTATGAAGCCATATTGGCTCCTGTGAGCTTCATCAGCAATAACGATTATGTTTTTCCGGTCTGACAGTTTGGGGTAAGCAGCGCCTTTCTCATCAGGAAAGAATTTCTGGATGGTAGTAAAGACAATGCCCCCAGCAGGCCTGGAAAGAAGTTTCTTTAGAGCATTCCGAGAAGAGGCCTGGACAGGAGATTGGCGCAATAGTGAACCACAAGCGCAGAATGTGTCGAATAATTGCCCGTCCAAGTCATTTCTGTCAGTAAGTACAACCAAAGTTGGGTTATTGAGCTTTTCAGATAAGACAAGAAGCCCTGAATAAAACACCATTGAAAGGCTTTTTCCAGAACCCTGTGTATGCCAAACAACGCCGCCCTGTCCATTGCCCTTACTACCTGCAGCAGTTATAGTTGATTCCAACGCCTTTTTGACGGCTCTGAATTGGTGATATTGAGCCGCCTTCTTGATTATTCCACTGTGCGTACTTTCAAAAATGATAAAATGCCTGACATAATCAAGGAGTATTTCTTTCTTGAGCATTCCCCTAAGCATTACTTCAAGCGGCATTATCGTGGGATCATCAATAGTCTTGCCGTCCATTAATTTCCATTTGACAAACCACTCTTCAGGGCTTGTGATAGTGCCGACTCTGGCCTCTCCGCCATCGCTAATCATGACAAGCTCGTTAAAGTGGAAAAGAGAGGAGATCTGGGCTTTATATGTCTGGATTTGATTATAAGCAGCCCAAATGTCAGCCTTCTCATCTGCAAGATTTTTCAGTTCAATTATTACAAGAGGGATGCCATTGACAAAAACAAGTATGTCAGGCCTACGGTTATTGTTTTGCTCGATTATGGTAAACTGGTTGATTGCCGCAAAATCGTTATTCTTTGGATTCTCAAAATCAAAAAGCCAAAGCTTCTTGCTGACAGTTTTTCCTTTTTCCTTAACCTGCAAGTCCATGCCATTTACAAGCAATTCATGGAAAGCCAAATTATTTTTAAGGAGGTTCTGGCTCTCCGAGCGCTGGATTTTCTTTACAGCCTCGTCCAGAACTCCGTCAGACAAACCCGGATTTATCCTTTTGAGCGCAGCTTTGAGTCTGCCAACCAATACCACTTGTGAATAGCTTTCCCTTTCCGGTTTCACACCATCAGGCGCAGGGGCAATGTCAGGTCCATAAACAATTTCATAGCCCATGCTGGCGAATATCTTGAGCGCTTCCTGCTCGATTTCGTTTTCGGTTATGTAAGCTGGCATTATGGTGCACCAGAAATTCTTTTGAGTTCTTCTCCAAGTACTCTGATTTCTTTGGCTTTAATAACATACCCAAGATTAATCATAATTTGAGTATGACTCAATCCCTTACGTGATATTGGAATTTCTGATATTTCAATATCTCCAGTAGCATCCATATATGGGCCTGCATACAAAACTCCAAGTAATATAATCCGATTCCCGACAATAGTTCCTTGTTTTGTTCCATACATTCCTTCATTTACAAGCACTACGGGTGAACCGGATGAACCTGGAAAACACGCAATATCAATAACAAATTCACTTTTTCCATTGAAATTCATTGCTGGATGAGTAGCCGTAATCCCCTTCCTAATAAGTGGAAAGTTATTTGTTCGGTCCCATAAACCAATAGGGTAACCGACCATTAGAATGTCTTCCACTGCCCCTAATTCAGCAAGAGTAGTATCATCATATACGATAGTGTCGTAAAATGAAGAACGAAATATACCTATTTTACGTTTTTCAGCCTCAGTATTCAACGGTTGAAATGGCATGGCACATAAATCAACGTTCTCATTTGGATGTGAAATCCATCGCTTCTCAAAATTGTCAAAACGAACGGTAAAAAATTTACCAGAAGGTTTTGGGTTTTCTTGGTTACCATCAAGGACATGTAATTGAAAACGTCCAATAACTGCGTCTTTAATAACATGTTTGTTTGTGATGATTACAGGTAATGTTTGTTTATCACCAACTAAAAAGTCAAAGAAAAAACCAGTTCCAGTACCTTTTGATCCGTCAAGTAATTCCGTTTCAATACGTACCGTAGTAAAAAGCAGTTTTTCACTTAATGTTTGAGGAATAAACATTTAACTATCCTCTACACGTATTTTTCCAGACATAAGTTTTGGAAGAAGAGAATCACGAATTGATGATAAGTCGTCGATTTGGCGTTCGTTCAACATAATTTTTTCATCAAAGCTCGCAGCTAAAGAATTAAATTTTTCCAACACTCTCATAGTGGAAATGAGTATCTTAAATTCGCGAACATTTTTTCCGTTCACTGAACCAAAAACAGTCCCTTCAGCATCGAACATTTCCCATCCGCGCTTAGTAGCGCGCATAAGATGGTAAAGATAACTATTGAGACCATCTTTAGATCTAATTGCCGCAACACCTCTTCCTACAGCGCAGGGTTCATTTGCAACATTGAGGCTCCCTACTGGGGCACGGACACTTAGAAGTACGTCATCTTTTTCTGCTATTCTTGTTGGAGAAGTACAATATACTCTTCTCTTCGGAAATCGAAAACCAAAATCAGTAATACCTTGATAAAATGGAATACCATCTCCTAATTCATTATATGTTTCACCGGGTGGCGACTGGCCCATAGTTATCTGTGCAAGATCTTCCAGTGTACCTACCTTCCACCCTTCCGGTATCTCCTTTTCCAGCTCCTTCGAGTAAACCATCTTGCCCCCGCTTGACTTGTAGGGCTTGCCGTTCGCATCTGGAAACTCGAAATCAACAAACCAGTGCTTGAAGATTGCCTGTGCCGTTTCTTCAAGTGTTTTGTTCATCTGGCGGTTGAGCTCTATTTTTGCGTCAAGGTCTGAGAGAATTTTTGCGATGGCATTGGCTTCCCCTAATTTTTTCGGAACCATTATCTTTAAACCTGAAAATTGTGTTTTGTTTAATATAGGTATCGCAGTTGATTGTTTACCAAGATTTTTTATCTGCGGAGATAGTTTCAATAAAGCGTAATAAATGTAATCTGATGGGAGCTTGGCAGAAACAATCGAATTAATCTGTTGGTTTGTAATACTATTGCGCGTAGTCATCACTATCTTTCCCATGTCCGAACCGATGCATGATACGCAAATAGCATTAGATGGCAATAAACAATTTTTTACTGCGTCCATTCCCTTTTTAGAAAGATACCGTTCCGTAAAATAAATGTATTTCTGCCCAGTCATGTCTCGCGGAGTTATAAATGGGAACTCATTTCCGAAATTGTCTTGTTCGAAGGTGCTGGGTGTCTTTCCAGTAATTATCTTTCCAATCTCAGCCAAGCAAATCTCGTCCCAATCGCTCGGAAGACTGCAATCCCGTTTATTCGGTTCATTATTCTTTGAATATAGCATAGTATTCCACTCTAATCTAGTTCAGGGTGTGTTTCTATAGAAATAACATCTCTTATCTCGTCGATATACGTAATCACTTTGACTTTCTTTTTTCTTAAGTCTCCATCCCTATATGATACCTCAATTAAACTCTCGATTTTTCGGTTTCCAGTTAATTCATTGAATTCATCTTTTTCTTCAATAATTCCAATACATTTATTCTTGATTTCATAACTTAACACTCCGAATGGACGTGTGCGCCTCCCTGTCTGTAGGACGATGAATTTCTTTTCTTTAAGATAATCATTCAAAGTATCTCCGAAATAGGTTGAGTTTGCAAATTTATTGTATTCGTCAGTGTAAATTCCATACTCTTCAGATAATGCTTCGATTACTTTCTGTTTTGAGTTGAGTATGAAAAATTGTTTGGAGAATTTGTTTGCAAATTCAGTTTTGCAAATCCCATAATCATAATCAGTATCAATTGAAAAAAAGATAACACTGTCGAAATCATTAATCTTTTTGTAGTTCAGTATTGAAGCCCAGATGAGCGCGTCTTTAAATCCGCAGTCTCCATTGTCCCCTACGCGACGAAATGGTGCCTTTCTCTCAATCACATCACCAATCATTTTATCGAAAGAGTCGCTCTTTGGAAAATCGATAATGAAGTCTTCTTTATTTTTTAGTGAGAAATATAGTTTTTCTTTAATTTCATTTTTGTAATTATAATCTTCGTTTGGAAGTGATAGTTTTACTCCATGAAAATCTTTGAAAATAGTGTGTGCTTTCTCAAGTGTTTTTACGTGCACATCAAAACTTTCTGAGCGTTGTTGTAGTATTTCTTCCAATACTAATTTTGGAATTGCAGTTTTTACTTGCTTTGACAGATTATAATTGTTTATGAAATTCTCTATCTCAATATAATCCGCACCAAAATCCGGGAAGACAAATGAATAATTTGTATACCTAGCTAATGCATTCGTATCAAAGATAATCAATGTCTTCTTATCAGAACTCATATCCAATTCTCTTCAAATTCTTTTTTATTTCGCTCTCAAGCTCTGCCGACTTCTTGAACTGCTCTGAAAGCTCCTTGGTGAGGCGTTTCATTTTTTCATCGAACTTTTCAGCGTCCTCTTCTACTTCTTCCGTCCCGACATAACGGCCAGGAGTCAGGATGTTCTCGTGCTTGCGAATTTCGTCAAGTTTCACTACCTTGCAGAAGCCTTTCACGTCGGCGTATTTGCCGCCTTCTCCGCGCCAGGCATGGTAAGTGTCAGAGATTTTTTGGATGTCGTCGTCACTAAACTCTCTGTGCCTGCGGTCAATCAGATGTCCAAGGTTGCGCGCATCAATGAAAAGAACTTCGCCGTGCCTGTCGCGGAACTTGTGATTTCTCTTGTCCCTTGAAACAAACCAGAGAGAGGCAGGAATCATTGTATTATAGAAAAGCTGGCCCGGCATGGCGACTATGCAGTCTATCAAATCCGCTTCAATAATTTTCTTGCGGATTTCACCTTCGCCAGAAGTGTTAGATGAGAGAGAGCCATTGGCCATGACAAAGCCCGCAATGCCAGTAGGCGAGAGATGATGGATATAATGCTGAATCCACGCGTAATTTGCATTGCCTGTAGGCGGAACACCATATTTCCATCTCACATCGTCGCGCAGGTTTTCACCTTTCCAGTCGCTGTCATTGAATGGCGGATTGGAGAGGATAAAATCGGCTTTTAGTTCTTTGTGAGCATCAGCATGGAAAGAGTCGCCCCATTCTACATTGTTTTCAATGCCACGGATTGCAAGGTTCATCTTGCAAAGTTTCCAAGTGGTATGATTTGATTCCTGGCCGAATATTGTAAGGTCCTTTATCCTGCCCTGATGAGATTCAATGAATTTCTCGCTTTGGACAAACATGCCGCCAGAACCACAGCAGGGGTCGTAAACCCTGCCCCTGAAAGGTTCAATCATTAAAACAAGAAGCTTGACTATGCTTGCAGGAGTGTAAAACTGGCCGCCATTCTTGCCCTCGGCATCGGCAAACATTCCAAGGAAATACTCATATACCCTGCCAAGAACGTCCTTGCCTTTTTGCTCTCCGCCAAAGCCAATTGTGCTTACAATGTCTATAAGTTCTCCAAGACGGGCTTTGTCAAGCTGCGGGCGGGCATAATCCTTTGGAAGAACACCTTTGAGGCT
This sequence comes from Candidatus Micrarchaeia archaeon, assembly GCA_041650395.1. Lineage (GTDB taxonomy): Archaea > Micrarchaeota > Micrarchaeia > Anstonellales > VGKX01 > JAKALW01. The sequence continues at coordinate 332,273 of JBAZLG010000002.1, forward strand.
GGGATTATCCTTTTCAATGACGTCCATTGCGTCATCTACGATTTGACCAATTTCTGGCTGCTTGGCATTGGATTGAATGTACTCCCACCGCGCCTTTTTTGGTACCCAGAAAACGCTAAAGCGGCGGTATTCGTCAACATCTTCAAGGTCAGCTTCCTTGTCCTTGCTAAGCTCTGTCCGGACATCTTCAAAAGAATCAGAGATATATTTTAGGAAAATAAGGCCAAGGACAACATGCTTGTACTCGGCAGCGTCCATGTTATTTCGGAGCTTGTCAGCCGCTTTCCAGAGCGTTTGCTCAAAACCGAGGTTTGCATTGTTTCTAGATTCTACCATTTTATATCACAATTATAATGCTACGTTGTCTTTTTTAGCAGCATTATGTGTTCTGCACAGAACTTGAGCGTTTCCTAAATCCGTGCTTCCACCTTTTATATGCGCTTTTATGTGGTCAGAGTCATATTCATTCCATGGAACTCTTGCTTTTTCATTAGCTTTGTCTTCTGGAAGACCCTGAGATATATTTTCCTTATAACACAATATACAGATCCCCCTATCTCTGACATATATTTGAATTCGTTCTGCTTCATCAAATGATCGCTTGGTATCTTTTGCGATCAGTTTATTATTCTCAAAAAATATTTTTCGCAAAATCATATCTCTAACCTGCAAGTTTTCATCACTTTGTTGTCTATTCTCTCGAAATCGAGTAATAAGATAATCGTCCGGATCATTCTTAACGAGTCTTTCGTAGAATATACGCGAAAAACTGTCAAAAATCTGATACTCTTTCTGCTCAAATACATAGTACTTCTTCAAATGCCTTAACAAGAGATAGAGGGAAAGAATATAATAGTCTTTTTTGAGATATTTTACTCCTTCTTTCTGATCAATAGTAATATTTCCATCATAGATTTTCTGAAAAGAATTAAGGTTAGAAAGACAATTTTTAACCTCAACACGTCCTTCAAACTCTTGGTCGGATTCGGTCATAACAGGATATTCATCAAAAAAGCGTTTTACTTTTTTATCGCCTACATCTGTCGGGCCATCAGCAAATTCTATCATTAAAAATCGGGTAAGAAGCAAGAGATATTGCATTCGAAGATTATCAATACCAATTATTGTTTTGAAAAAAGGATGTATACTTGGATTTGAGTCAAGTGACCTATATTCATCAAAATCGAATGAAACAGTATCTGCGTACTTAGAAACAAAATTTCGAACATTACTATTCAACTTTGAATGTAATGTTTCAATAAAAGCTAATGGCTCACCCTGTTGCAATCTCCAAAACAAATCAGATGCTATTTTTATGTGCTTAGGATCTGTTTTGCTACTCAAGTCCGTAATTATATCTGCTTCTAGATGAAGATCCTTATCAACCCATTCTCTTTTTTCTGGGTCTAACTCATTATACTTCTTACCAGGTAATTCAGGGTCTAGATCCTTGAGTGATTCTGGGAGTCGGAGTTCAGAACTATTGTCAAAAAATTCTAGGACAGTAGTTAGTCGTTGCTGGCCGTCTATAACTTCTCTTCTTAATCTCTTATCGTCTAACCTAACATTTCTAAGAACCAATTTAGGTATGTAATACTTTCTGCAAATACTATCTAATAGTTGTTCTTTCAGTTGCCTATCCCATACTTTAGAATGTCTTTGATATGGTGGCCTTAGAATATATCGGTCAGGGTATTCGCGAATATCTCTCAACTGAATCTTTTCAGGGGTTACTACATACTCCTCTTCTGGTGAAAACATTTATTGCGCCTCCAAACAGTTAGAATCTTACGATTAGTTTTGCCAGATATTCGATTAGGAAACATGTATGAATGACTTTCTATTTCTAAATCCTCCCAGAAAATCTATTTCTTTTGGAGTTTAAAAAGTGCTTAGGCATCATAGAAAAATTATATCAGCTCCTGAAAGACTTTTTAAGAAGGGAAAAGAAATCAGGCTTGACAAAAGTCATAGAGAGGTTGAATACAATTAAAACAGTATGAATCCAGGTGATGCATACGAAAGTTAAAATTCATGAGCGAATATATGACTGGGTTAGCAATAATAAAAAAGGAGTCAAAGTAGGACTTCTTTCTGTTGGGTCTGTTTTTATCTTGATATCGATATGGATTACGACTGCTGAGATAGGTAAAATAGATGTCCAGCTAAATGCAATAGAAATAGATGCGATTTTAAATGCACAGTTTTATGGTGTCTCCCAGCAGTTCATATTGGCAGCAAAATCAGTAGATAATCAGAGAGCTATCTTAGAGGATATAAATCCTGGTTCTTTAGAAATTAAAAACATGGATGCTCAAGAAAAGTCAAACTTGATAGCAAGTCTTTTCCATTTGTGGACTTGGGCAGAAGGAACCAAACCCCCTATTGAACAAACGAATAGATGGAGTAACATGTCTAACTCTGAGCTAAGAAGTGAATATGTAATTAGGGGCGGGCAAGTTCAAGACTGTAGAGAAGTAAATAACTTAGGTCTTCAACAAGAATATTTATCGGCAGAATGGAAAAAACTAAATAATGATAAAAATGAGTTGGAACAAAAGGCGCTTGCATTCCAAGCATTTGGGATAATAACTAGTCTTGCAGTTGCCGCGCTGGAAGTAATCTGGAAAGAGAATTGAATAGTGTTTTCTATGGTCTCTCTAACATTCTACGGCGGCGCGGGCGAAATTGGGGGGAATAAGATTCTCCTTGAAGACAGACTCCCCGCAAAGGATGGTAAAAATAAGGATGTGCAGGATGGAAAAGAAGGCAAAGACGGACTAGGTGGCAAAGGCGCTGAAGGCAAAGAGAGCAAGGGCGGCAGTACAGCCAGAATCTACCTTGATTTCGGGCAGAGTTTTGATTTCGGCACTGATTATTTCTATGAATGGCTCCAGCCCAGGGCTGCGCATGGCCTTGAGGTGTTCTTCGAGTTCAACCTGATGCCAAAGATACCCGGGCTTTATGGCAGGGAAATGCTTGAGAGGACCGACCTGAAGTACGAAAAGCCCGACATTGACGCTGTATTCATTTCCCACTCGCACTCGGACCACTCAAACCACCTCTCTTTCCTTGACGAGTCCATCCCCGTCTATATGGGGCACGGGACGCATAAAATACTGGAAACGTACCACGCCCTCTATTCCCAGTTCGTGGACATTGGCGAGCATGAAAACCTGCACTTGTTCAAGTCAGGCGACAAAATCAAGGTCAAGCACCTGACAATAGAGCCAATACATGTCGAGCATTCCGTTCCCGGGGCTTATGGCTTTATCATCCACACGAGCAAGGGGCCAATTGTCTACACGGGCGATTTGAGGCTTCATGGCCCGCAAAGCTGGATGACAAAGGAATTCATTGAAAAGTCCGCCAAGGCAAAGCCGCTTGCGCTTCTCACTGAAGGCACGCGAATGGCCTATGACAATGAGCATAATTACACTGAAAAGGAAGTCGAAGACAAAGTAGACGGGATTGTAAAGGGGTCTAAAGGCCTGGTCTTCACCTATTTCTCAATGTCAAATGTGGACAGGTTTATGTCGGTTTACCATGCTGCTGTGAAAAACAAGAGAAAACTTGTCATTGACACCAAATTCGCCTATATACTTGACAACTTGAAGGAGAAAATAGCCGCGCTGCCTGACGTCATGGCGGATAAGAACATAATGGTCTATTTCAGGCTTGCAAAGACTGGGACCTATGCGCCTACCGACTATTATCAATACGAGAGAAAATACATGCCCAAGATGATTGCTTACAAGGAAATCGCCAAGGACCAGGAGGGCTATGTAATGCACATGGGCTTCAACAAGCTGATGGAATTGGTCTATATCCAGCCGAAAAACGCGGATTACATCTACTCGTCATCAGAGCATTTCCTTGAAGGTGAGGAAAACGAGGATGAAAAGCGCGTTTTGGACAACTGGATGACTCACTTTGGCGTGAAATTCCATAAAGCCCACTGCTCCGGGCATGCAAGCAGGGAAGACATTGAGAAGATGGTTGGGGAAATCAAGCCTGAAATCCTAATCCCGATACACACTGAAAGGCCTGAAGAGTTCAGGAAGTTCCATAAGAACGTCAAAATTCCTAAAGCTGGCGAGGCCATTGAACTTTGATGCCGCCCCCCTGATTCTCACGAAAGCAAAGGAATAATAACAATCCAATTAAACAGTCTAAATGGATGATTATGGCCGCCACTAAAAAAACAAAAACCTCCAAACACGAAAAATCCCACGCCAAGCCTGCACACCCGGCTAAGATGCTCTGGCAGGGCAGGCTTGCGGCCTCGCCAAAGGATATCGTCTTTGACTACATGTCTTCTGAAAACATAGCGCTTGACAAGGCGCTTGTTGAATACGACATCGAGGGCTCCATAGCCCACGCGCTCATGCTTGCAAAGGCCGGCATAATCAAGCAGGACGAGGCAAAAGCCATAGTGGGCGGGCTGATGAAAATCCTCCTCGAACAGAAGGATGGAAAGTTCGAGATGAGAAAGGAGTTCGAAGACGTCCACATGAACGTGGAGTCCGCACTCACGAAAATGACTGACAATGGCAAGAAACTGCATACTGGCAGGTCTAGAAACGACCAGATAAACCTTGACATGCGCATGTACATGAGGCGCGAGATTCTCTCTCTTTTGAAAAGCCTTCACATGCTCGGCTCCTCGCTTGCAAGCCTCTCGGAAAAAAGGCTCCCATACTGCGCATACACGCACACCCGCGTCGCCCAGCCGATAAGCGTGGCATACTGGGCGGGCGCGTATTTTGCAGGGTTTGAGAGGGACGCCAAAAGGCTTGCAAACGCATATGACATGCTAAATTCAAGCCCGCTTGGCTCCGGCGCTGTGGCAGGCACGACCTTGCCCATTGACAGGGAATACACAGCAAGGCTTCTCGGCTTTGATTCAGTGCAGGAAAACGCCACCGACTGTTCCTCCTCAAGGGGCGAATTCGAGGCCGACGTGGCATACGCGTGCTCCACAATAATGATGAGGCTTTCAAGGATGGCGGAGGAGATAATCTGGCAGTCGCAAAAAGGGCTTATCGACCTGCCCGACGAATATTGCACAGGCAGCTCCATGATGCCCCAGAAGAAAAACGCCGACATATTCGAGCTTGTCCGCGGCAGGTGCGCGAGGGAATACTCCAACCTGTTCCACGTGCTTGCTGTGATGAAATCCCTGCCGCTTGGGTATAATTCCGACACGCAGGAGACGAAATACGCCATAATGTCCGCCTTGAAGACCGCAAATGATTCAACGCGGCTTGTGGCGGACGCAGCCTCAAAGCTCGAATTCAACAAGGAAAAGATAATGGACGAGATTGAATCCGGCTTTGGCTGCGCCACGGAGCTTTCGGACGTGTTTGTCAAGCACGGGACATCGTTTAGGGATGCCCACGGGCACGTGGGAAGCATTGTCAAGCACCTGATTGCCGGCAAGAGGGCAATGTCGAGCCTGACATCCGCAGAAATCGAGAACCTGGTCGCCATGCGCATCCCCCAGTCCGAGATAAGCGCCGCTTGCAATCCTGACAAGTCCTCCAGATATTTGCCTGCTATCACCAAGGCCAAGCTCGACCAGATAGGCGGGATGGTTTCAACCCGCGAGGCAAGGCTTGATACAGCCACAAAGGAGATGGAAGCCGAGATGGACAAATTGTTCGGCAATTTGCCAGACTAGGCCGCAGGCCTAGTAGATAGGCAGGCTGCTTTCAGGCTGAAACAAGCGTGCAAGGGTAGGAAAATGAGAGTTTAGGTGGATACATACTCTTATTAACACTAAAAACCATATTTTGACATGCAAAACCATGTTGACGCCAAGAACAACGGCAATGCGGTCAAGCTGACCCTTACGTCAAAAAGGACAAACTCGTTGCGTACTGACATGCTCGGGGCGGCAGTGCTCAAACTGTTCCCCCACCTGACAAAGGAAAGCCCGAATTATACAAGGCTTGTGCTCTGCATGGAAGAGCTCACTGTCAATGCCACTAAAAAAGACGAGCAGTTCCCTGTTGAAATCGTGTTTTCAAAGGAAAAGATTGACGGGCATGACATTGCCAAATTCACCATAAAGGACAGCGGCAAGCCTTTTGTCGTGCCAGAAAGCGAAGACCCCCTAAATACAAAAGGGCACGGGATCGGATTGACGCTTGTTGAAAGGATAATCAGCAAGGCAGGCGGGGAATGGGGCGTGGACGGCTCCACAAACACGGCATGGTTCAGCTACATGATTCCGCCGGAAGACAAGATGAATTGAGGCAAAAGTCGGATGTCCGGCATATTCCTTGAATCAAACAGGCAGGCAAAACAGAATCGCTTTTTCATGCGGCTTCTTCAAACTCCAAAGTTAGGCCCTTTTGCGAGCGCAGGACGTCAAGGTACCTGCCCTTTGAAAAGAAATTGAAAAACGACTTAGGCGGGTCTGCAGGCCCGGACAATTTCACAATCGCTATCCCCACGGTCTGCCCCTCGTGCGCCTCAGAAAGGAGTTTCTTGTCGGCTTCAAGGCTTGACGCCTGGATTACGTATTCTCCCATTTTCGCGCTCATGCCGCGCTTGAGAACTCCGCCAAGCACTGTCCCTACCATAAGGGCGCCCTGGCCCGACAGGTTGTATACTCCTTTGACTGCAAGTTTTACCATTTTCATCAATCCATTTCCAAGCAAGGATTTCGGAGTCCGCATATTTTACTTTTTCCTTGACTCCTCGACTCTTTTTGCAAGAAGGCGGGCAAGCCTTTCGGCGTCCTGCCTTGAAACCCCGTCAATGTGCGCCATGGGGCCAGACTCGTCGGTCACAGTGGTAATCCACACGTCCCAAAGCCCGAAAAATGAGTCATACCAGTCCTGGTCTATGTATATTGTCTGGATGTTCTTGAACGGGACTATGATTTCCGCCCAGCCGAAAACGCCCTTGCGAATCACCAGCGACTCGCCATTCTCGTCATAGAAATACTTTTTCATGTAAACCTGCTCGTATAGATAGACAATGATTGCCGAGAGGAAGTAGAGGAAAAGGATAGCGCAGCCTGCAAGCGCGAGGTATGAGGCAGGCGGGCTTGAAACAAGAGCCGCAAGCAAAAGCACAATGAACAGCTGGGCCTTGAAAATCCCGATGTAAGCCACTGTCTTTTTCAGGGGCTTTGACGATGAAAGCGGGATCGACAATCTCAGGGGGACGGCATTTTTCGGATAGGAAAGCCCGACAATCTCCAAAAGTTTCGAGCGGAAGGCATTAGCATCTGCATATGAGAGGAAAGGTATGCTCTCTGCCATCTGCTCAAAGGCTTTTTGGGCTGCCGCTGAGCCTGAAGAGTCCCCCTGCAATGCAATGTCCCTTGAGCCTGTCTCGACATTGAGGGTCGCAAGCCTTGCAAAGCTTTCGACAAAACCGCTTGCAAGCCTGATGTCTTGCACCTTCTCGTACCTTATGACCTTCTTTATCCTGCCAATCAGGCCGAATTCGACTATCAGGCCTTCCCTGCCAAGGGCATAGGAATAGGTTGCCGAATCCACAAAGCCGGTCGCAAGCGAGAGGATGAAAAGCCCGGCCGCAATCGCGACAAGCGCGCCTGCAAGAACATAGAGCAAAACAGCCCCAGCCCCTGTGAAAATGCGTACATAGCCAGAGAATGCTACTGCGGCAATGAGCACGAAGGTTGCAAGGGCAAGCAAGGCAAGAACTATGAGCAGCGAACCAAGCGCCCTGCCAAGCATGAACCTGTTTTTAAACGGGTTTGAAATCTGCTCCCCGGAATGGACTGGCGCAGGGGATGGCGCGGGCTTTGAGGCAAAAGCGCCGGAAGGAGGCATTGACTTGGCCTTGGCGGCAGCCTCGGCTTCCCGGGCAAGCTCTATCTGCCTGCGCAGGATTTCCTGCATGCTTGCTGAATCGGAAGATGAGAGCAGGCGAAGCCGCGCGGACATCGCGGAGAGATAGGACATGGATTTCACGCGTATCGTGAATAGCCCGAAATACCTCTCGAAAATGTCCTGGTTTACATCGAGGTCCTGTATGTTCTTGTAGAAAAGCAGGGTTTCATGGGGCATGAGCCAGCCTTCCCTAAGCCACAGCCCGTCTTGCCTCAAGACATAGATTCGGGTTCCGTAATCCTTTTTCACGTAGAGGCCTATTGGGATTGCAAGGAAGGGTATTGCCACAAGAAGCGGCGGGAAAACGAAAAGCGAGAATAGGGCAAAGCCAAACAGCGCGCCTGCGAAATCTAGCCAGAGGCCAACAGAGGAGGGCTTGAAAGTGGCTATTGCCTGCTGTGGCAGGGGCGCGGCGGGCTGGCCGCCTTGCAATGCGCCAGCGCCAGGCATGTTCGAGCCAAGGGACGAGAGAAGGTAGGACTTCAAGGATTCAGTTGCCTGCTTGTCAAGCCCGTCTATGTGGGCAAGGTTGCCTGATGACATGGACGCGGACGCGAAATGCAAATCATAAAGCCCGAAGAGCTGGTCGAGGAGGTCCTGGTCCACGTACACGTCAGACACTTTCTCATTTGGTATGGTAATGGAATTGGGGAAGAAAACGCCTTTTTTTATCTCAAGCCCGTGCTCGCTTGAGTCGTAGAAATATACCCTGTAATATTCCATCTGCCATAGATAGACTGCCACAGGGACCAGGAACAGGCAAATCATGGGAAGCCATGAGCCTACAAGCGAGGAGGCTATTGCGGCCAATATGCCGACTACCCAGAGATAGCCTATGCTCTCGGTTATGGTCTTTTTTATGACCTTTCTAGGATGGAGGGGGTATTTGTCGCGCAGGGCCATAAAGCCTCACTCCGCCATGCCCCGATGCGCTTTTGCAAGGGCAAGAAGGTCTTTTCTGAACTCCTGGGCGTCTTCAAGGGAAATGCCGAATATGGACACCATGCCTGCCGGGGTCGAGACATAGACTGTCGCCATGTTGAAAATTCTCTCCACAATGCCCTGGCTCACCTGCGCGTCCTGGACATTCTCATAAGGCACCAAATCGAAACTTGGGACTATTGCGCCGTGCCTGACAAACACGTATTCCTGCTGCAGGCTGAACCTGAAGGTTTCGGGCAGGAAGGCTATTTCAATGCCCCATGCAAGGAAAAACGGCAGGGCGAGGAATATGAGGGATATTACAACAAGGGCGGAAGGGGCGTGAATGCCAGAGGCAATGCTGCCCGCGAACACCGAGACAATGAGGAAAATGGCGAATACTATGAAAAACACAACTGCCTGGTAGAACTGGATTGCCGGATTTATTCTTGCGTAAGTAGTCGCAGACTCGTTTATCATGAGTTTTCTCAAAGGCAGGAAAAAATCCCTTGTCTTGAGGTGTTCCCCTATATGGGGCATTTCAGGCTTTGGGGCCTGCACAGGAACTGCCGGAGCAGGGCCTGCAGCCTGGGATTCCCTGACGATTATAGGCTCCCATGCGTGCATAAGGGCAGGGGCCTTTGAAGCCCTTGCATTGCCGGATTTGGCTCTTGAACGGATCGCCTTTGAAGAAGCTGGTTTCATTTTTGCAACTGCCACGGGGAAGGTTTGGGCTGGCGGGATTTATTAAGGATTTACGCGCACGAGTGGAATGACCAAAAATGTACAAGATTGTGGAATCAAAGAGCCGAATATAAATCTTGGTATTGGAAATCTTGACATTCGGTCGCTTAATTCTAAAGACCCGGGGGGAGTTATAGGATGCCAGCCAAACCAATGAACATAGTAGTTCCAAAGGAAACCTTTCCGCTTGAAAAAAGGGTAGTCGTGACTCCCCAGACTGCGAGAAAATTCGCAAACGCCGGGCACAACGTATTTGTCCAGGCTGGCGCTGGCAGCGGAATAAACATGCTCGACGGCAATTACGCAGACGCGGGCGCGACCATAATCTCCGAGCCTAGGGAACTCTACAGCAAGGCCGAGGGCGGCATGGTAATGAAAATGAAGGCCCCGACTGCGGAGGAGTTCTCGTTCATGAAAAACTCCATAGTGTTTTGCATGCTTCACATTGGCCAGAACAAGGAAAGGATATACTACATGGGCTCCCAGGGGCTCAAAGGCGTGGCAATGGAAGACATACGCGACGAGAAGTCGAAAAGGCAGATCGACCAGACAGACATAACAGGCCAGATGGGCGTGTATTTCGCGCTGAGGTATTTCCAGAAACTGCCCTCTGACATGAAGGCAGTCATACTAGGCTACGGAAACGTCGCGCACGGGGCAATAAAGGCGTGCTCCAGGCTGTGCATGAAGTTCAAGATAATGAGGAAAAGCGAGCTCAAGAAGCTGCCATTGTGGCTGAAGGAGGCGGACCTGCTCGTAAACGCGATTTCATGGCCCGAAAAGCAGAGGGAGAGGAAGGAATACCTTGTCACCAGGGAGGACGTGAAAAAGTCCAATCCGGGGATGATAGTCCTCGACCTCGCAGTGGACTTCCCTAACCCGATAGAGACTATACACCCGACGGATTACCTCAACCCGTCATATCTTGACGAGGGCAGGGTGCACATAAGCATTTACGGATATCCGGGCCTCGTGCCTGTGAGCTCGAGCCAGATATACAGCGAGCAGGTGCTGCCATACGCGCTTGCGATAGCGGACAATGGCGGGCTAAGGGGCATAGGCAAAATAGAAACCATTGGCCCGCACATAAAGCGCGCGATTGTCAACCCTGAAAAATACGGGGATTGGAACAGGTTCAGGCCCCATGTCCAGCCCGGCTCCAACATAGAGTAGCTGGGTATTGGCGCACTGGTGTATGAATGAAAAGCATCCTGGTCGTAGGCAAAGGCGATACGCCATATTCTGACAGGAACAGGGCGCGCTTTGTCGATTACGCGAGGAAGGCAGGGCATGAGGTCCTCGCATCAGATTACCATGAAATCAGGGGCCTTGGCGGCTTTTCAAATGGCAGGATAAATGTCCTGTTCTTTTTCCCATACACTTTCTGGAATGCCAATTGCGAGAAGCCGACGGATACGAACCTATACGGCACTTCAAGGGATGCCTATGAGATGTTCAGAAGGCATTTCCTCGAGACTGGCGCGGAAATAGCTGAAAAGTTCAAGGGCCATGAAATACATTACGTCATACCCCCGCAGGCCGCGCCTGTTGACAGGGACAAGATAGAGACAGTTGCCAGGCTCAAGGCCCGTGGGGTGCCGACTCCGCAGCAGCTGCCCTACATTTCCGCCAATGACGTGATAAGCGAAGTGACCAAGGAGCGAGGGGTGTTCATAAAGTGCAGGTATGGCTCTGAAGGGAAGGGCATCACCGTGCTCCATAAAGGCAGGTGGGTCACAAATTACAAAGTCGAAGGCGATTCGCTTTCAAATTACGGGGTTTATGAGAAGTGGCAATTCGCCGACATTACAGGAAGGGCAGAGCTGGTAACCCAGCTTCTGCGGCACGAGGTCATTGTAGAGCAAGAAATAATCACGCCGGACTATTATAATGGCATGAAATTCGACTTGAGGGCGTACGTGGTCATGGATAAGGTGCCGCACTTTTTTGTCAGGCTCAATGAGCCGAAAAACGAGATAACCAATTTCTCGCAGGGCGCGAAAATAAGGCACCACCCGGAAACCGGCATGGCTGAAGAAATCGCCGGGCTTGCGAAGAGGACTGCGATAAAGGCGGCGAATGCCCTCGGGCTTGAATTTGTGGGAGTCGACCTGATGTTCGATGGCGGGATGGAAAATCCCAAGGTGGTCGAGGCGCAGGCGTTCACGGATTTCCCGGACATTGACAAGCTCAACCTGGCAAAGTACATGCTTGACGATAAAAGCGGCCTTTTCAAGGAATAGCGCAGGATGGAAAAAATGCTTATTCGAAAGGGCGAGTGCTTGGGAGCATCGCTACGATTGAGGACGCAATAAGGGATGAATGGGCCTTAATTAGCTTTAAAACAATCACTGCATCAATATGTCCTGCTTTTTAGGGGTCGTGGCGTAACCTGGCAGCGCGGCAGGCTCCAGATTTGTCCTGCAGGCAACTAGTTTGCTTGCTCGGCATTTAGAAAAAACCTGCATGTGAGGGTCCAAATCCCTCCGATCCCAAAGAAGGGGGCTTTGCCCCCTTTCTAATCCCCCACACGAATTAGAGAAAACTGGGGCAGGTGGCAACACCTGCTTCCCCTAAGGCTTTTACCTCCCATCAGCAAACACCAGAGGCCGCTTCTTGTTCTTGATTTCCCCTTCACACTCCTTAATTCGAGTAGGCCATAAAGACTCCTTGATTTCCCCCGACCAGCCTTGTTTTTAACCATCTTGTTTCCTTATTTTATCATGGCGAGAATGAAAAACGAGATATCGGCGTGCATGAAATGCGGCTCCAAGGACCTGGAGGCAAACCCGGGTGCGGAGTTCCTCGGCTATACTGCCGTTGGGCTGTCAGGCGCGATGAGCGGGCAGGTCTTGTGCAAAAAATGCGGCTATTTCGGCTACCCCATAGCCTTTGGCAGCGAGAAGGCGAGGGCAGCCTATGAGAAGAGCAAGACAAAGTCCCTTGAATGAAGCTTGGGAAGGAAAAAGGGAAAAAGAAGTGGAAGGGCAGGCTCTTGTTCTTCAGACCCTTATTGTATGTAATAGCCGAGCCTGAAGGAAATGTTGTTTTGCGGCTGGGCAAAGCCGGGGCAGGAAACATGCTCATAGTTGAATTCCAGGTTGCCGAAAGGCACGAAGAACCTCGAGCCCGCAATGAACGATTTTTTAGAGTCGCTTATTGAGTATTCGTAGCTTGCGTAGAACCTCTGGCTTATGGTGGAGGAATAGGTTGCCTGGAAATCCGCGCCTGCTGAATAGGAATCTCCTGCCTTTGTCTCCTTCCTTATCCCAGTGACTGCCCATTCGGCACTGCCCGCGCAAACCATCTGGCAGTTCTGGCTTGGCCCTGCGGATACTGAAACGCTCACTGGAAGGCCGTAAGGCTGGGATGCTACAAAGCCAGCGTCAACATTGGTAGAAGATTTGCCATCCGGGGAAGCGGAGTTTGTTATCCTTGCGGCGGTAGAAAACTGCCCGCCAAGGAAAGAAGTGCCATTGAGCTTTGCAGTGGCTCCGGAACTCTTTGTTGTCTGGCCGTTTTTTGATACAGTCATGTATTCGACTCCTGTCTGGACGGAACCGAATGAGTGCCAGAGCAGGAACAGGTTGGTCATGGTCTTGTCAGAAGCCACTTTGCCGAAATAGACTGCCTGGGTAGGGCCGCAATATGCAAATGGCGAGAGCCTGGAAGCCACGTTGAGAGGAGTTAATAGCGAAATCTTGGGCTTTGAATCCTTTGATGCGTCCGGCTTTTCCTGCGCGGACATCTGCTTCTGCGTGAAAAGGATTATGGCAGGCACTGCCACAAGCAGGAAAAACGTGGTCCTGCCTGCCCGAGCAAGCCCCTGCGAAAACCTCGAGAAATAATTCCTGGCGGGTTTTGACTTTTGAGCGGATGCGGGAGCGGTTATCATGTTTTTTGTCGCGTTCATAATCACACCTCTTGACTAATTACCACAGAGCAATAATATATATTCTTGTGGTGATGAATAACACCACAATATGACAAGGTCAAAAAATGGCGTCTGAAACAGAAGTGCTCGAGGAGCTTGGCCTGACGGCAAACGAGGCAAGGCTCTACCTGCTTCTTGTCAAGTCTGGCAACCAGAAGGCGAACGAGCTTGCGGTAAAGTCAGGATTGCAGAGAAGGACCGTATATGACACGCTTGCCAGCCTGGAGAAAAAGGGCCTTGCCGGAAAGGCGGAAGTGAACGGCGTGCTGGTATTTTCTGCCTCGCCGCCCGCGTCGCTGCTGTCCCTTGTGGACGAAAAAAGGGATTCAATAAGCAAGATACTTCCAAGCCTTGCCCAGACATACGAAAAGGCAGGGGAAACCAAGGTGTCGGTGCTATACGGCATATCCGGGATAAAAACTGTGTTCGAGGACGTAATAAGCCTGCAGACGGATTATTGCGCATACTACGGGCAGCTGCAGTTCTTTGACATGCTCCCAAAATCCATGGGGATTTTCAATGAGAAGAGGAAAGAGCTCGGGCTTAAGGCCAGATACATCCTGCTTGACGTGCCGCAAGCGAGGGAGAGGGCGCACCTGATGCCGCTCACGGAGATAAAATTCATGGACCCGTCCGCCCTGTCGGTTGGCGTTTGGTGGACATACGCGGACAGGGTGATTCTCTTCGTGCTTGAGAAGGACCCGGCCACGATTTTCATAAAAAACGCCGCGCTTGCCAGGACTTTCCAAAAAATTTTCGACAAGGCCTTCGATTCACAGGCGCAGGTCTACCATGGCAGGGAAGGCATGAAGGCCATACTCGAGATGACTTTGGAATTCAAGGACACGCATTTCATAGGCGGGTTCGGCATGGCGCCAAAGCTCATGCCGGAATACTTTGAAAACACGTATAACCCGGAAGCGCAGAAAAAAGGGCACAAGTGGTGGAATGTAGCGCACAGGACCATACTCAAGACCCCTGCCATGAAGCAGCCGTTCCACAACATCAGGTTCCTGCCAAGCCACCTTGAAAAAAGCCCTAACGTGATATGGATATTCGGCGACTACGTGGCAAACGTTGTCTGGCTGAAAGAGCCAGTGGCGTTTCTCGTGCACGACAGGAACATTGCAAGGGCGTACAAGGAATATTTCAGGCTGCTGTGGGACATGGCCGAGGAGAAGTAGCGGTACAACAGGCAACTGATTGGGTTAAACTGAAATGCACGTGATGCCTCATTTCCCCCGTGCAAGCCAAAAATCCTTGGCAAAGGGGAGGACAAGGGTTGAAAGCAGGAATGCCACGGTGGGGACTACGGCGTTGAGCCACGGGTCGGAAACGCGGATTGCGGCGAGATACGCGCCTATGGCCAGGTAGGTGAAAAGCGCTATCAGGGAGCGGCGAAGCAGGCTCGTCTCCCATGCCTTGTCGGCCTCGACTTTTGAGTTCCTCGCCTCTATCTTTGCAAGGCGGATTTCAAGTTCCTCTATTTTTTCCATTGTATCAGCTTTGGCTTGCCTGAATAAAAAGCATTTCATTTCTTCCCGCTTTTCCAAAGCGCGTTGAACAACTCGCGGTAGCCGCTTGCCATGCCTTCGCTTTGTATGAGCACAGCGAAAACAGGGCGCTGGGAATAGGATGCGAGTATCACCTTGTCGTTGTATATGAAGAAGTCAGCTGGCGAGCGGTAAAGGCCGTCTGGTATGAACATGCCAGTGCCGTAATATTCCTCCAGGTAATCGCTTTTTTGCCGCACGCGCTCTTCCCAGATGCAGCGCGACCTGACCTTCATTGTTTTCTTTTTCCGTTGGAACTGGAACCAGTACGAGCCGAGTATTTCCCTTAGCATCCCGCTTGCGAACGCGTCATAGCTGCCCCCGCCTTCGAGTTCCTTTAGCATATTGCCAAGCATTGCCTTGTAGCCTTTTGCCCCCTGGAAGACAGTGGCCGACTGGGCAGGCCTTTCTGCCTGGAGGGACTTGAGCGCAGGGAGGGCTTTTTTCATTTCCGCCTTTTCGTCCTCAAGGTCCGCCTGTTTTTCCTCGAGAAACGAAATTATGCTTTCAGGCTCTGTCGCGGAGAAGCGCTTGCGGTTGGCCTCTATGATGAAATTCGCAAGGCCCTTGTGCACAAGCCTGTCAAGGGAATCATAGACCTTGGACGCGTGGATGCCCGTGCTTTCCATGATGGGCTTTGTGGACGACGGGCCGACTTCAAGCAGCGCGAGATAGACGCGCGCCTCGTTTCGTGTCAGGCCCGCGCGCTCGAGCAGGGGGAGCAGGGATTTTTCCATGGATTTGCTTGGCGCTTTGCTGTTAATAATTATTCCCCCCGCTTAGGGAGGATAAATATTAATATGCCTAAAATGCATAAAACAACACTTATGATAACAAGCGCATGCGGCAAGGGGGAATCGCCTGGCATGAAGGATTCCAAAAACCGCAATCATGGAGCCAAAAACTGGTTCGGCAATTCCAATCCATTGCAGGGCGGGAGGGTTGGATGCCTTGCAGGCAAAATACTTTTTTCAGACGTGGAGGCGGAAATGGAAAGGCAAGGCAGCGCGGCGCGCAATGCAAAGATGGCGCAAAAAGCCGTAAGCTTGATAATAGAGAAGGAAATGCACAAGGAATGGCAAAAAAACCTGTCTTGTTTGATGCGGACAAGGAAATTGCCCGGATTGAATCCGGAAACCGAGGAATTGGTCAATGCGATACTTGACCGCTATGACCAGTACGGCCCTGAAATGATAAAGCGCTGCGAGAAGCTGGAGGAGGCAGGCGCCAGGCGGCTGCTTGAGATAATCTTCAGCTTTGGCGACGGCCAGCTCAAAAAGGAGTATCTTGCCTATGAATTGATGGAAGCCATAAAGCCCGGATGGATGGATCAGTCGTATTACAGGGAGTGCGTAGTGAAAAAGGAGGTCATGGGAACATTTCGCGGGGAACAGCTGCCTGAAAAATTCCTTGAAGGAATCAAGCTGCCAAGGGAAGCCACAGGCGGATGGAGCGAAGATGAGGAAGTTGAAAAATTCGTGGCATCAGCATGCTTCAGGCTGCTTGAGATAGTGGCGCAATGCGCTGACAGCCAGAAAGTCAAGGCATACATGGCCCACGAGATAATAGGTGAGATATTCAAGAACACGGCAACAGATGCGGGCAGGGGGCCTGTGCTTGAGATAATAATGCGCTCGAGGGACAGCCTTGAAAGAAAAAAAGCCGTTGCATTGGCCCTTGGGTTTGGAACCGAATACAAGGAGGAAGCCAGGGCCATGAAGCAGGAAAAGGCGGAAAACGGATTTGACCTGGCCGAAAACATGTTCCCGGAAATAATGGGCAGGGGATACAAAAAGGCAGAGGGCACGCATGGAATGGTGATACTTCCAGATGGTTCTGCCTACGCCTTGAAAACAGCCAGGCAGGGATATTCTGAAAAATTATTGATAGAAAGGACCATAGGGAAATGGAACTGGCTGAAAAAGCGCGGGTTGCCGGTGCCAGAAGAATACGGCGTGCTTGAGAACGGGCAAGGCAGGCAGGTAGCAATTGTCATGCCAAGATACGACAGCTTGATAGAGTGGAGAGGGGAAAGTTCGGCAATGCTGCCTGAAAACGCCCTCAAGAAAGTGGAAAGTGTGGTTGCAAGGCTTGGAGGGCTTGGAATCGGGAGGGAATCTGTTGAAAAAGTCCTTTTCCTGCACGGCAGGGAGATGGAGCCAGTGCTCTTGGACGTTGAACACGAGCTGATTCCACAGGATAGGGAGCCAAAGCCGCGAACCTATAGGATTGAAGACATAATAGGGTAGGAATCAGTGCATTCATGCCATGCAGGCAGCAATGGAAACCGCTCCTTCACGCAAGCGCGGATTCCACCGCCCCAGAAATAATGCCCGCCTGTTCCTTTGTGATTGTCAGCGGAGGGCTTAGGCGTATGGCGTTTTTTGAAACAGGAGTTGCAAGCACGCCGCCCACAAGCATTTTGGCGCAAATGTCGCGGGCCATTGCCTTGCCCTTTGCAAGTTCCACGCCAATCAGCAGGCCCTTGCCCCTTATGTCTTTCACAGCCGGGTTGCCTGAAAGCGAGGACTTGAGGGCTTCAAGCAGGAAAGAGCCCATGCGGCCGGAATTGGAAACTACTTTTTCATTTTCAAGCGAATCCAGGGTCGCAAGTGCGGCGGCAGATACCAGCGGGCCGCCTGCAAATGTGCTCCCGTGCGCGCCATAGGAGAATGCTTCTGAAACCTCTTGCGTGGCTGCGACAGCGCCTATAGGAAGGCCGTTTGCCAATGCCTTTGCAATGCACATTATGTCTGGCGACACGTTTTCGTGCTGGCACGCGAATGCCTTGCCAGTCCTGCCGATTCCGGTCTGGACTTCGTCAAGGACGAGCAGGACTCCTTTGGAATCGCATATCTCGCGGACCTCTTTGAGGTAGCCTGCAGGCGGCACAACCACGCCGCCCTCGCCCTGCACCGGCTCAAGCCAGACTGCGGCGGTGCCAGGGCCAATGGCTCTCCTGATTGCATCGGCATCGCTAAAAGGCACGTGGGAAACCCCGGGCATGAGCGGCTCGAAAGGCCCCTTGTAATCCTTTTTCCATGTCAGGGAGAGAGAGCCCACTGTTCTCCCGTGGAATGCGCCCTCGCAGGCTATTATGCCTGTCTTGCCTGTCGCCTTCCTTGCAAGCTTTATTGCCGCCTCATTGGCCTCCGCCCCGGAATTGCAGAAGAAAACGCGGGACAGGCCTCCAGGCGAAGCCTGGATTATCTTTTCCGCGAGCATGCCCTGCTTTTCATTGTAATACCAGTTTGATACATGGACGAGCTTTTCGGCTTCCTGCTGTATCGCCCTTGTTATGGCGGGGTGCGAATGCCCCATGTTCACAACAGCCACGCCCGCCATTGCGTCGAGGTATTTTTTTCCTTTGGAATCCCAAAGCCACGCTCCCCTGCCCCTCTCAAACGAGACTGGGAAACGGTTGTAGGTCTTCATGACGAATTCTTCTGTTTTTCCAATCGAGTCATCCATGCAAATCATCTTTTCTTAATTTTCATCAGTTATTGCTCCATGCAAATCAGCATCATCTCTTGAAACGAATGTTGCACGCGTGAATGTTTTGCTTCCAAGTTGTTGCATGCTTCATGGTTTCGCTGCCAAGAAATGAACGTTGCACGTGTCAAGGTTTTGCCGCCGCTAAGTTGTGTATTGCGAATTCTCCTCTACATAGCCATAGGACAGGTCGCTTGCCCATGCGCGCCATTTGCCCTTCCCGCTTTTCAGGTCAAGCGCGATGGGGATTTTCCAGCCCGACATGTTTGGTTTGCGGCCCGACGAATGCCCGTGGGCATAGACCTCCCTGCCGCAGATTGAAAGCGTGGACTTGGCAAGGTCGTATTCGGTCCTTACCCCCGCCCTGCCCGCCGCCGCTATTATCCTGCCCCAATTGGGGTCGGAACCGAAAATCGCTGCCTTGACAAGGTATGACTGGGATATTGTGCGGGCTATCTCTTTCGCCTCCTTGTCCGTTTTGGCGCCGGAAACTTCAATCTCGATGAACTTCGTGGCACCTTCGCCGTTTTTCACTATTTCGCAGGCAAGCATGGTGCACAATTGCCCAAGCGCGGATGAGAATGCCTTGTAATCGGGCGTGCCCTTCTTCAGGCAGACAGCGCTTGCGCCGTTTGCGAGGAAAAGGACCGTGTCGTTGGGGCTCGTGTCGTTGTCGACGCTTATGGAATTGAATGACTTTGACACCGCGCCATCAAGCATTTCACGCATGTCCGCGTGCCGGATTTGGGCGTCAGTTGAAACAAGCGCCAGCATTGTCGCCATGTTGGGGCAAATCATGCCTGCCCCCTTGCACACCCCGCCGATGCGCACTGCGCCTTTGGAGAGTTTCACTTCAAGCGCGAAAGCCTTTGGCCATGAGTCGGTGGTCATCATGGCCTCGGCGGGGCCAAGGCCGCCTGCCGCGAGGCTTGAAACCGCCTTTTTCGCTATTCGGAGAACGGGCTTGGAATCGAAGGGGATGCCTATCTTGCCAGTCTGGAGCACAAGCATGTGATTTTTCTCAATGCCCAGAAGCTTGGAATACCTGGAGGCGATTGCATCAAGTGCAAGAACGCCCTGCCTTCCATTGAACGCATTGGCATTGCCGCTTGCCACAAGAACTGCCTCGGCCACATTGCCGCTTTTTGCAAGCTGCGAGCGGCAGAACGCGATGTGGTTCCCCTTCATGGCGTTTTTTGTGAACACTGCGGCGCAATTGGCAGGGCCTGCGGCAGAGTGGAAGAGGGCAACGTCGGGTTTTTGCTTTTTCAGGCCAGCATGGGCAAAGCCTGCCAAAAAGCCGGCAGGGTAACAGAAATTCATTTTGTGGGGTGCGGTTTTTTTCATGGTAGCCACGTCCTGGTTTTCAGCAGAGCACTTCTGTCCCGATGCCCTGCCTAGTGTAGAGTTCCAGCAAAAGCGCGTGTGGCGCAAGCCCGTTTATTATGTGGGCCTTCTTCACGCCGCCCTTGACCGCGCTGATGCACGAGCGCACCTTGGGAATCATGCCGCCGCTTATGGCTCCGCCATCTATCATCTTTTCGGCGCCGGAACTTGTAAGGGAGCTTACAAGCTCCCTGCCCGAGAGTATGCCGTCGACATTGGTTATCACGGTGAGCTTTTCCGCGTGCATCGCGCATGCCATTGAGGAAGCGGCGTCGTCCGCGTTCACGTTCATGCTCTCGCCGTTCCTGCCGGAGCCGACTGTGCATATTACTGGCAGGATGCCGTCTTGCAAAAGAGCGTTTACAAGCTCTGTCTTCACCGACACTATGCTGCCGACCCTGCCAAGGCTCCTTTTTTTCTGCACGCACTGCATGAGGCCCGCGTCCCTGCCTGAAAGCCCGATGACCTTCACGCGATGGCGCCTGAATTCCGAGACTATCCTGCGGTTTATGCGCAGCAGGACCTGCTCGACAACCTCCATCGTCTTGTCATCAGTGACGCGCAGGCCGCCGGAAAATGCAGGCTTGATGCGCCTTTTGTTGAGTTCCGCGGATATTTCCCTGCCGCCACCGTGGACGAATACGACCTTGACGCCGGCGTCGTGGAGGAACACTATGTCGCGGGCTATCTTTGGCAGGTTCTTCTCAAGCGTCTCGCCGCCTGCCTTGATTACCATGATTTTGCCCTGGAACTTCTTTATGTACCTGAAAGAGTCCAATAGTATTTTCGCCTTTTCCATAGCCTTCCGTGAGTTTCGCATTTTTCCACCTGAACCGTGTTTTGCGCGCGTGCGGCTTCATGGCCTGCACGCGTTTTGCACAAGCCCCTGCTCTTCCTTGAAGCCGAACATGAGGTTCATGTTGTGAACCGCAGTGCCAGCGGCCCCCTTGACCAGGTTGTCGATGGCGCTGACAATCACCGCTGTCCGGGTTTCCTCGTCGTAGTGGGGCGATATTTCGCAGAAATTGGTCCCCGCCACGGACTTTATCGACGACTGGCCAGTGAGCCTGACAAAGGGCTCGCCCCCGTACCTTGACGCGAACGCGGAGGCCAACTCTTCCGCGCTTGAGGGCTTTGAAAGCCGGGCATACACAGTAGTTGAAATGCCCCGGGCCACGGGTATGACGCTTGGGACGAAAAGCACGCCCGCGTTCTCGCCCGTGCCTTTGCGCTTGAGGTTGTGCGATATTTCGGGCGTGTGCCTGTGAGTGCCTATGTTGTAAGGATAAACGTTCCCGGACATCTCTGAAAACATCAAGTGCGGCAGCGGCTTTATGCCTGCCCCGGAAGTCCCGGATTCGGAATCCACTATGAGCGCGCCGTCAAGCGCGAAGTTCTCAACTACCGGGATGGCGGCGAGTATGGCGCCTGTAGGGTAGCAGCCCGGGTTTGCTACAAGCCGGGCTTTCCTGATTTTTTCCCTGTTGAGCTCCGGCATGCCGTATACTGCCTGCGCGAGAAGCCCGGGGGATGCGTGCTTGACCTTGTACCATTTCTCAAATACGGGCAGGGGCAGGCGGAAATCCGCGCTCAGGTCAACTATCTTGGAGCTTTCGGGGACTTTAGAGGCAAGTTCCATGGCAACGCCGTGCGGCGTGGCAAAGAACACTATGTCCGAATCGTAGGCCTCCTGTTGCGAGAATTCCAGGCGCGAGCCTGCAAGGCCCGGATGCACTTCCCCGGCCTGCCTGCCCGCATGCGTCTTCGAATGCGCGCTTATGGATTCGACCATAGGGTGCGCGAAGAGGAGCCGGAGCAGTTCCCCGCCGGCGTACCCTGAAGCCCCTATCACAGTCGCAGTTATGCCCATGATATTTTCACCATTGTACAGGAATGAAACCCCGGCCGGGCAAAAAAAGCCCAAGAACAAGACCGCTGCGTGCATATCCGAGCAGCGCATATTAAAACACTGTGTTTCATTTGGAACAAAATGTGCCAATTTTGTCATGGATGAAATAGAGCAATTATAAGCGGCGGCGCGGGAAGATGCGCGGTTCAGCTGCATTTTGCAAGAGGTTTTTGAATGGAACATTTCCTCGGGATAATGGACTTCGGGATGGAAGAGCTTGGCGGCCTGCTGGAAAAGGCGGGGAAAATCAAGGCGGAATGGAAAGCGGGCGCGATAAACAATGAGCTTGGCGGCAGGACGCTTATCATGCTTTTCGAGAAGACCTCGACGCGCACGCGCCTGTCCTTCGAGGCGGGGATGACGCAGCTTGGCGGGCATGCCATCTACGCTGACTTCAAGTCCAGCCAGCTCAAAAAGGGCGAGACGCTTGCGGACACGGCCCGCGTAATGTCGCGCTACGGGCAGGGCATCATGGCGCGGCTTTACAGGCACGCGGACATTTTGGAGATCGCAAGGAATTCCTCGGTGCCCGTAATAAACGGGCTTACGGACTTGGAACACCCGTGCCAGGCAATGGCGGACCTTTTGACAATGAAGGAGAACGGGAAGCTGGCAAAGGGCAGGAAATTCGCATTCATTGGCGACTGCGGGTTCAACATGGCGAACTCCCTGATGCTCGCATGCGCCAAATTCGGCATGGAAGTGGCGCTTGTCTGCCCGGAATCCTGCAGGCCAAACCCCGATTTCGTAAGGGAGGCCTCCAAATTCTCCAAAGTGGGCATATACCACGACATAGGGGTGGGAGTGGAAGGCGCCGACGTGGTATATACCGACGTCTGGGTGTCGATGGGGCAGGAAGGCGAAGCTGAAGCGCGGCTGGGGGAATATGCGCCATACCAGGTCAATTCCGCGCTGCTCTCGCGGGCAAAGGGCGACTGCATAGTGATGCACTGCCTGCCCGCAAACAGGGGCCAGGAGATAACTAACGAAGTGATTGACGGGAAGCGCTCGGTTGTCTGGGACCAGGCTGAAAACCGCCTGCATTTCCAGAAGGCCCTGATGCTCGAATTGATGAAAAAGGCCTGAAGGCGCGGATTTAAATCGGGGAATGCAAATTCCAACCAGTGCAACCATGGCAAAGATAGAACTGTTCAATGCGTGCAAATTCTGCGACGCCAAGTGCTGCCGGGGCCTTGCGGTAGTGCTCACAATACCAGAGGCAATAAGGCTTGCGCGGGCTGCCGGCGGCAATCCGGCGGATTACATTGAAATCACTAGCGTGGTGGATTCCAAGGAAACCCCGCATTACCCGATAATAGTCAGGGAAATGGGCGCGCTGAAGGAATACTTTCTAATATTGAAAAAGGCAGGAAACGGAAAAGACTGCGTTTTTTTGGGCCAGGCAGGTGCCTGCAGGATTTACGCGGACAGGCCGCACGTGTGCAGGCTCTACCCTTTCGCACTAAACGGGCGCGAAATGAAGAAAAACGCCCTCTGCCCTGTAAAATTCCAAAGGGAGGGCTACATAGGGGAGGCCGCCAGGCTGCTTGAAGCTGACTTGCACGAGCATGGCAGGATTGTTAGGGCATGGCTAAATGCAAATCCGGGCAAAAGGCCGCAAATCGGGACTTTCCTGGAAGAAGCAGTAAAATTCATTGAATAGGCGGGCCTGGGGCATGCCTATGCCGAGCTTATGATGTCGAAGAGTATCCTGCCTATGGAGAATCCCTTGAAATCCGGATAGCACACGATGGTTATTGGGAAGTCGCCAGCCTGCTTCTTGAGCTTCTCTATCCGCGGCTTGAAGCCTGATAGGTGCTTTGCGTATTCCTTCCCAAAACTTTCCGGGGCCAGCCTGCCGGAAACAAGGGAATCGTAGAGCTTGCGCGGCGGGGCGAGGTTCGGGTTGAACCCGTCTGCGAAGCTTGCCGGCTTGCCCTTGGGCCATTCGCATGCCACAAGCAGCCTGTATCCGTCCGAATCCGCCTGCTTGTCGGAGATTGTCTTGAGATAAAGCATGAAAATCAATTTGCAATTAAAGAATGATATGGGTGTAATATATAATCCTAAGTGGTTACAAAAAGGCAAAACAAGCCAGAGGAGGTAGTTTTTCATGCAAATAAGGGCAAGCCACATACTCGTAGGCACGGAAGCCGAGGCAAAGGCAATCCAGAAGTCGATTGCGGGGGGCGCGAAGTTTGACGACCTCGCGCGCAAGTTTTCAAAATGCCCGAGCTCCGCGGAAGGCGGCGACCTGGGCTTTTTCGGCAAAGGGATGATGGTAAAGGAATTCGAGGACGCCGCGTTCGCCCTTGGAGTCGGGCAGGTAAGCGGGCCTGTAAAGACCGAATTCGGCTACCACCTGATAATGGCCACAGGCAAGAAATAATCCGGGGAGGATGGAAATGGGGAAACTCTTGTGCCTTGAAGACTCTTACCTGAAGGAATGCGGCGCCGTTGTCGAGAAGATGCTCTCGCCCACCGAGGCGGCGCTCGACCAGACAGTCTTCTACCCGAGAGGGGGCGGGCAGCCCTCCGACACGGGAAAGATAATTTCAGGCGGCGCCGAATACGCAGTGCTGGAAGTTTCCAAAAAGGACGGGGTTGCGGTGCACAGGCTCGACAAGCCGGGCCTTGCAGCGGGCATGGAAGTCAAATGCGTGATAGACTGGGAGAGGAGGTACAAGCTGATGCGCTCGCATACGGCCGCGCACATACTCGCCACAGTGATGGCAAGGGACGCCGGCGCGCTCATAACTGGCAACCAGCTCGACACCGACAAGACGCGCTTTGACTTCTCGCTTGCAAATTTCGACAGGGAGCTCATGGACAGGATGGTTGCCGCCGCGAACGAGGAGATAGCGAAGGGCGCACGCGTGAAGGCGTATCCGCTTGCGCGCGAAGAGGCGATGAAGATACCCGGCATAGTGAAGCTTGCGACCGCGCTGCCGCCCGACATACCCGTCTTCAGGATTGTTGAAATCAAAGGGATTGACGTGCAGGCGGACGGCGGCACGCACGTGAAAAACACGTCGGAAATAGGGAAAATATCCATAATCAGGATGGAAAACAAGGGGAAAGAGAACAGGAGGATTTATTTCGAGCTTGTCGCGTGAAAACTTTTTTGCCAATTCGGAAAGAAATTCCTGCGGGCCCGCAAAAAGCGCTGATTCCGAGGTATTTTTCCGATAATTATAAAAAGAAGGAAAACAAATAAGGCTGTTGTGATGAAATACAGGTTTGCCAAGCGCGCGCATGTTTTTGCTCGCGCGATGAAGAAAACCTGGAGCTCTGAACGCCGGTACGGATCGCGAGATCCGTACAGAATTCAGCAAAAACATTGGTGAAAAAAAATGGCAAAAAAGAAAATGAAACCAAAAGCCAAAAAGAAAAAGGCAGCGCCAAAGAAGGGAAAGAAGAAACGCTAAGCGTTGAGGCGTGAAGTTTTTGGCGGTGCACATTGGTTGGTTTCCGCCACAATCACTTTTTTTCTCCAGCAATGTCGGGTATAATAATTTATCTAAAGCAATCATTCCAATCAATGCCTGCAATGGCAATCAAGCGGTGTATGTATCATGGCGAAAAAAAAGGTCGACATAACAAGAAGGCAATCCAGGAAAAGGATAGCGAAAACCAAGGCGAAAGCCAAGAAGGCCGCGCCTAAGAGGGGCAGGGCCGCAAAGAAGTCCAAGAAATACTGATTCCCCCTTTTTTCCTTAATTTCCTTCTTTTGGTTCGGTGCACGAGGCAACCCTATGCTCCACGCGCAGGTCGTTTTTTCAGGCAGGGTCCAGGGCGTGGGATTCAGGGGCCGCGTAAGGGACGCGGCAATGGTCGAAGGCGTCCTCGGGACCGTGGAGAACATGCCCGACGGGACCGTCCGCGCCATAGCCGAGTGCCGCGACGCGGCACAGCTTGACAGGTTCATAGAGCTTGCGAAAAAGCCTGCCGCGGGCCTTTCCGCCGCGCGCGTCGACTCCGCGCAGGTCGTGGAACTCTACGAGAAGGCCGAATCGGACTTCGCTTCTTTCGACATATTGCGCTGAAGGCGCGCGTTCCCAAAAAAGCAGCCGGTTTTTCCGCAAGGCTTATTAAATATAACTTGGTTATAAAAAGCCACTGCCCCGACGGACGGGGCCAAGCGAGAGAGACTATGATAGCGCCATGCGAAAACGCGGCAAAAGCCTACCTGCCGGCAATGAAATGCGCGATTGCCCTGGAACTCTACAACAGCCACGGCATCAAGCAGGAAAGGATAGCCAGGATGCTTGGCATCACGCAGGCGCAGGTTAGCAAGTACCTCTCGCACAGGATTTCAAAGGAAGTCGAGGAAACGCTTTCAAACAGGGCGCTTGCGCGCGACGCCGCCGCCATAGCGAAGAAAATGGCGGGCGGCAAGGCGAGTGCCGGGGAGATATCCAGGCTTGTCTGCAAGAGGTGCGCGGACATACTGGAGCACGAGGGCTGCGAATTCTCGCCTGTTTGAGAGAAGCGGGGTCATTCTTATGGCAGCAGGGAAACTTGAAATAAAAAACCTCAAGGCGAGTGCGGATTCCAAGGAGATACTAAAGGGCATAAACCTTTCAGTCGGGCAGGGGGAGGTCCACGCGATAATGGGGCCAAACGGCTCCGGCAAGTCAACCCTTGCATCCACCATACTTGGCAGGCCGGGCTATGCGGTCACAGCCGGGGACGTGCTTGTCGGCGGGAAGTCGGTCATTGGCATGCCGACTGAAAAAATCGCAAGGCTCGGGGTGTTCCTCTCGATGCAAAGCCCCGCGGAGATAGGCGGGGTGAGCATGTCAAGCTTCCTGCGCGTGGCGCATGCGGCAATGACGGGGCTTGAAAAGCCCCTCGGCGCAATGGAATTCTCAAGGCTTCTCGATTCTGAAATGAAAAAGATGGGCATGGACCCCGCCTTTGCCTCCAGATACGTCAACGAGGGGTTCTCCGGCGGCGAGAAAAAGAGGGCCGAGATACTGCAGCTCTCGCTTTTCAGGCCCCGCTTTGCGATTCTTGACGAGACTGACTCCGGGCTCGACGTGGACGCCCTCAAGGTGGTCGCGCAGGGCATAAACCGCGTTCGCGGGCCAGATACGGGCATACTTGTCATAACGCATTACAACAGGATACTTAGATACCTCAAGCCGGATTTTGTCCATGTGCTTTGCAACGGGAGGATAGCCAAGACGGGCGGGCCGGCGCTTGCAGAGGAAATCGAGGAAACCGGCTACCAGAAATATTGCAGGCAGTGAAAAGGGCAGGGAAACGGGCAATTGGAATGGGAATAAAACTCGAAAAACCGGATGCCGAGGCGGCAAGCGCAAAGTATTCCATAAGGAACCCCGTCAGGTTCAGCTACGAGGCCAAAAAGGGGCTGGATGAGAAGGTGGTCAGGGAAATATCCGCGCACAAAAACGAGCCCGACTGGATGCTATCAAAGCGCCTGGCGTCCCTGAAGCTGTTCAAGTCGAAGCCCATGCCAAACTGGGGCCCGGGGCTTGAGGGTCTCGACCTAGAAGACATAACGCATTTTGTCAGGCCCGAAGGGCACAAGACAAGCGACTGGAAGGAACTGCCTTCCTACATAAAAAACACTTTTGACAAGCTGGGCATACCCGAGGCCGAGAGGAATTTCCTGGCAGGCGCCGGGGCCATGTACGAGTCCGAGGTCGTCTACAAGGGAATCCGGAAAAACCTCGAGGAGCAGGGCGTTATATACACTGACACGGACAGCGCAGTGCAGGAATACCCGGAGCTTGTGAAAAAATACTTCATGACCCGCTGCGTCCCGGCTGCGGACAACAAGTTCGCCGCGCTGCACGGCGCGCTGTGGTCCGGCGGCTCGTTCGTCTACGTGCCAGCGGGAGTCAAGGTTTCAATGCCATTGCAAATCTATTTCCTCATGAACCATCCCGCGTTCGGGCAATACGAGCACACGCTGATAATAGCCGAGCCGGGGAGCCAGGTCCAGTACATTGAAGGGTGCTCCGCCCCGCTTTACGCCAAGAGCTCGCTGCACTCCGCGGTAGTGGAGATATTCGTGAAGCGCGGCGCCAAGGTCAGGTACACCTCAATCCAGAACTGGTCGAAAAACGTGTATAACCTGAACACCAAGCGCTCGATAGTGGAGGAGAACGGCGTGATGGAATGGGTGGGGGGCACGCTTGGCTCCGGCCTGACCATGCTTTACCCGTGCTCCGTGCTTGCCGGCAGGGGAGCGCGCGCCGAGCACATGAACGTGGCATTCGCAGGCAGCGGGCAGGTCAAGGACAACGGGGCAAAGGTAATCCACCTCGCCCCGGACACCACCTCGAGCGTGGTGTCAAAAAGCATATGCAAGGCGGGCGGCTGGGCGAATTACCGTGGCCTGCTCTCGATAGCCCGCGGGTGCAGGAATTCGAAGGCGTCTGTGCGCTGCGACGCGCTGATGCTCGACCCAAAATCTCACTCCTCAACGCAGCCCGTCATGGACATACGGGAAAAGGACGTCACTGTGGGGCACGAGGCGACCGCGGGCAGGATATCCGAGGAGCAGCTTTTCTACCTCCAAAGCAGGGGGATTTCAAAGGACGAGGCAACTGCCCTGATTGTAAGGGGGTTCATCGAGCCCGTCACAAAACTCCTGCCGCTCGAATACGCGGTAGAATTCAACAGGATGATAGAGCTTGAAATGGAAGGCAAGGGCGTGGTGGGCTAGATGGATGTAAACGCAATCCATGAAGTCCCCGCGCAGGCGGCGCGCCTGTCGCGCGAATCCGGCGAGCCCGCCTTCCTTTCGTCATTCAGGCTGGCATGCGCGGGCGAATACGCGAAAAAGGCAGGCAGCCTGCAGGGAAAGGACAGGCAGGAGGCGCTTGGGAAGATAGAATCCATAGGGATAAGGCCTGAAAGCCTGAAGGCGGAAAAATACGCTGTTCCTGCAGGCGATGCAAAAACCCTCTCCATGCTTGTGAAAAAACTCTCCAGCACGGTTTCCGGCTGGAAGGTGGAGGAGCTATACCTTGGCGCGCTCTTTTGCCTGGCGAGGGGGCTTGGCAATTGCGCGGGGGAAAGCGCGGGCGGCCGGATAACCCTCAATTTCGCCAAGTATTCGGGCAGGGCGCCGGTGGAAGAGTCGTTTTCATTCGAAATCACCGAGGATGACAAATCGCCCGCGTGTTTTCTCAACCTTATAGGCATCGGGGACGGCGCGAGCGCCAGGATAGGCCTGTTAAAATCCAACACCGGCAGGAAGCCGCTTGCCGTATGCTCGAAAATACTTGTCGGAAAAGGCGCGAGGGCGCACATCGACTCGTGGGAATTCGGGGATGGCAGGATAATTTCCACTGCTTCAAGCGCCCTTGAATCGCAGGGTGCCAAGAATTCGTTCTCATGCGCGTTTTTCGGCTATGGCGGCGCGGATTTCGACATAGACGCCACCGCCATGCACAATGCCGCGGGGACTGAAAACGAGATATTTGCCAAAGGCGCGCTTGACGGCAGGGCAAGGTGCCACTATTCCGGGCTTCTGGGCGTGGCGAAAAAGGCTTCAGGCTCGACTACGGACTTCCGCGAGAAAGTCCTGATGCTCTCCGAACAGGCCACCAGCGTGGCTGTGCCAAGCCTCGACATAAAGGACAACGAGGTCACGGCAGGGCACGGGGCTGCCGCCGGGAAAATCGGGCAGGACGAGCTTTTCTACCTGAAAACGCGCGGAGTCTCGGAAGAGGCCGCAAAGGGCATGATAGCGCGGGGCTTTGTCCACGAGGCGCTTGCCAGGATGGGCGGCTACAACAGGAAGCTATTTGAACAAAAACTTGCAACAAGGCTTGGGGAGATATGATTACAATGCCAGGCAAAGCGAAAAATGCCCGTGCGCCAGGGGCGCAAAAGGATTTCCCCATTTTTTCAAGGCTTGTGGATGGCAGGCCCATACACTACCTCGACAATGCCGCAACCACCCAGAAGCCTTCCTGCGTGATCGCGGCGGAGGAGGGGTATTACCTCGAATACTGCGCCAATGTCCACAGGGGGGCGTACAAGTTCTCCGAAGAGGCAACGGACAGGTATGAAAAGGCCAGGGAGGCGATGGCGCGCTTCATAGGCGCGAAGCCGGAAGAGGTAATATTCACGCGCGGCGCCACGGAGTCATTGAACCTGCTTGCACATTCGCTTGCAAAAACGCGCAACGGGAAGAAATGGAAAGTGGCGATAACAGGCATGGAACACCATTCCAACACTGTCCCGTGGCAAATAGCAGGCAGGGGCCTTCAAACCTCGATGGCCGAGATTCCCCTCGATGCAAAAACCCTGGCACTTGACATGGGGAAGGCCGAGCCAGCAATAAAAGGAAGCGCGGTTTTCTCATTCACGCACGTGTCAAACGCGATTGGCAGGATAAACAACGCCCGCGAGCTTGCAGGCATTGCAAAGGATTTGGGCGTGCCGTCGTGCGTTGACGCGGCGCAATCGGCCGCGCACATGGAAATTGACGTGAAAAGGCTCGGCTGCGATTTCATGGCGTTTTCAGGGCACAAGATGCTCGGCCCCACCGGCATAGGCGTTTTGTACATGGCAGGGGATTGGGGCGAGAGGCTTCCGCCATTCATGGGCGGGGGCGACATGATACGCGCAGTGGGGCTGCAAAAAAGCACTTTTGCCGCAGCGCCGCAGAAATTCGAGGCTGGCACAATGCCGATTGCGCAGGCAATCGGCCTCGCGGAGGCGGCAGGATACCTTCGCGCGCACATGGACGGGCTTGGCGGGTGCGCCGGGCTTGCAAACGCGCTTCAGAAAGGGCTCGAGGATGCGGGGGCCACTGTTTACAGGGGGAAGGGCGGGAAAGGCTTCGCCCCCATTGTATCGTTTTCATATCCGGGCATGCACCCGCACGACATAGCCACGATTCTTGACAGGAGGAACGTAATGATAAGGTCCGGGCACCACTGCGCAATGCCGCTGCACAAAAAGCTGGGCCTTGCCGCCACCTGCCGCGCGTCATTGCACATGTACAACACGGCAGAGGACGTGCAAGAGCTGCTGGCCGGGCTCGAGGACGCTAAAAAAACCCTGCTTTGAAGTAGTTATCTGCAAGAGGCGGGCCCGAAGGTATTGAAATGGCAAACGAGGAGCTTTACAGGGAAATCATACTGGACAACTACAGGAACCCGCAAAACCGCAGGGCCATTAAAAACGCCGACGCCAGGGCGATAGACGCCAACCCGCTTTGCGGCGACCAGATACAAGTCATGCTCAAGATGGACAAGGGCAGGGTATCAGACGCGTCCTTTCAGGGCGAGGGGTGCGCCATATCCGTGGCCGTGGCATCAATGCTTACAGAATGGGCAAAGGGCAAAAGCGAAAAACAGCTTCTCGCAATGGAAAAGAAAGGCATACTTGACATGCTCGGGGGCATCGACCCCGGGCCGTCAAGGATAAAATGCGCCATGCTGCCCCTGAAAGTCATGAAAATGGCGATTGTCAACATGGAGGCCGGGAAGGGGAAACGCCTGCCTGGGAAAAAAATCGCATTGCCGCAAAAAAGGCGCGCAAAAGCCGGCACGAAGGGGCACAATAAGACTTAATAAACGAAATTGTGGTAATAAATGCATGAATAATAAGGACATAGTGCACAGCTTCGGTTCCGGCCAGTCCAACGAGCCGAATGAGACTGAAATGTTCTTCATCTCGACCTTTGCAACTGCCGGCGAGATGTACGGGCTCCTTGCCCAGACGCCAGAGGGGAAGCCCGCGTTTACGTCCTACATGAACGAATTCCTGGCAAAAGTGGCATCGGAACTCGACACGCCTTTCCTGCAGGAGGTGCCTGTGCATTTCATCGCATGGCACTACATGCAGAAATACGATGGCGACATGCCCGGCATAGACGGATTCGTGAAACTTGTCAAGGAATACCTCGGCTCGGATTTCAAGCCATGGGGCGTGGTAAGGCCAAACAGCAGGGGCGTGCTCGGCTTTGCCTACTCGAAAAAAGCCGGGGACAAGTATGCCGAAATGGAAATCGAGCTTGAAAAGATATACAGCGCGAGCTATTTCCTTGACGCCTGCCTCTACGCCAAAGGCAGCCAGGAGGATTCGCGCAGGTATGCGGACATATTCGCCGCCGGAGAGATGCTCTCCGCTGGCAGGAACCGCGCCTTCATCGGGCTTTTGAAAATATCCCTGGACTCCAAGGAGAACGCGGAGCACCTGCGCGATGGACAGAGGGGAATGATAGTTTCAATTTGCGAGACAGTGCTTGAAAACTACGAGGTCCCGGAAGAAGCTGTGCCCGACCTGTTCCACATTGCCACGACAATATCATATCTCTGGGCCAAAGGCGAGCCGACAAGCCTTGAAAGCGTGCTCGGGCACATGGAAACCAACGCAGACGACCTTGTTGTCGGGTTCCTCCAGTCGGTCTCGAATTCCAAGCGCACCCCGAAAGCCCAGAAGATGACAGACGACGTCCTCAAAAACGCCATCAAGAACAGGGACGCAATGTTATGCATGGCGAGGGACGCGGTCGTGATAATAACTGGCAAGAAATGCCCCCATGCCAGCAGTGAAATCGCAAAAACAGCTGGCAATGCCGGGCAGCAGGGGCAACAAATAAAGCTAAAATGATTCCATGGCAATAGAATCGCATTATTGCATGTTAGCAAAGGTGAAATAATGGATAAGAGAGCGTTTTTGTTCGCATTCGTAGTTTTCGGCATCATGTCCGCCGGTGTTTTCGCCGGGTTCATTGGAAATGCCACTGTGCAGGTCCTTGACTCCAAGCTAAGGCCGATAGAAGGGGCGCAGGTGAGCGTCATTTACAGGCTAAACGACGACAACCCCAACTTCGTGACAGCGCCAAAGCTGACAGACGAGAAGGGCATGGCCAACATAACCTTCACCAACATAGAATACAATGTGAAGGACGACTATTACAAGTTCAAGATGAGCGCAACATACCAGGGCAAGACAGCCCAGGTAGACGGCGACCTCAAGGCGCAAAAGCCGGTATATACAATCACGCTTCCGGTCCACCTGCTCGACATAACGCTTCTTGACGAGTACAACTCGCCTGCGCAGGGCAGGGTTACAATAGGCAACAAGACAGTCATAACCGACAGCTCGGGGGCAGCGCACTTCTCCCTTGTCGAAGGCGGCTACAGCGTCAAGGCCGAATACCTCGGCGGGGTCAGGACAATCTACCTCAACCTGTCAGACGACGTGTCAAGGATAATAGTTTTCAGGATTTTCACGCCCGTTGTCAATGTCGCGGACGACCGGGGCCAGCCCCTTTCCGCGAAGGTGACTCTTGGCAACTACACTGCGCAGACAGATTCAAGCGGCAATGCCAGGTTCCCGCTCACGACAGTCCAGCAGACAAACGCCACCATAGAGTTTGGCAACCTGAAAGTCGTCAGGGAACTCACGTTCGACGAGAGCGACACGGCAAAGGTGTCGCTTGACCTCAACGCCCCGAAGATAAGCGACGTGAACGCAACGTATGCGAAGGGCTTTGTCACCATATCCGCGGCCATAGCGGACATGGGCGAGTTCGCCTCCGGCTTTGGCAACAATTCCGAGTTCGTGGTCAACTATACCATTGGCCAGAACAAGAGGAGGACCTACATGTATCCCCTCACAGTGAACAGGTTCCAGGCGGAGATACCAATCATCGACCCAAAGCAGACTGTGTATTACACTCTCTCGGCAAGCGACATATCTGGCAATTCCATGTCAGTTTCAGGCGAGTTCACCCCCGAAGCCCCGGCGCCGAATGCCACGGGGAATTCGACCGGCATAATCCCAAGCGCGCCTTCGGGCACGGATTTTGGCCAGATAGGGCTTTACATAGTGGCTGTGCTCGTGGTGCTTGGAATAGTGGCCTACATATTCAAGAAGAGGAAGGAAGAGGAGGAATAAGCCCCTCCTTCGCCTGTTTTTTTATTTCTTTTCCCGCTTTTTTTTATCCGTCGCCTTTTTTCTCAAGTTCCATGAGGCCTGGCGCATGCGCCTCGAGCGCCTGGAAAAGCGCCTTTCCAAGCGAGAGCCTGTTTGTCTTGCCCACCTTGTCTATTGAGAGAATGCCCTTTGACTCAAGCCTTGAAATTGCCCTGTGTGCGCGAAGGCGCGTGAAGCCTTCAAGCCTGCTTATCTCCGACTGGTAGGAGCTGCCGCCCGATTTTGCAAGGTAGAGGACTATCCGCCTCTCCTCGCCAGTCAGGAATTTCAGGACAAGCTCCGCAGTTATGCCAGAAGCCTTCTCCTGCGTCTCTATTTTTTCGTAAAGGAGATAGACTATCGCCGCGCCAACTGCAAGCCCGAGTATTGCCATGAGCGCCATGAATTCAAGATGGTGCATTACAAGCGGCTCGAAAATGCCAAGGGACGTGCCGCTTGGGACTGCGTAGGTGAAGATTATCGCGAAGGAGAGGAAAAGGAAGCCGAATATGAGGAAAACTGCAAGGCCTACCCTGCGGTTAAGCGACATGCGCCTGATTGCCGGCATGAAATCCCTGCCCGTTTCATTAGCATGAACCATTGTTTCACCAACAGATAAGTATTGTTTCAGCTATATGAAATAATATAAAGCCTGCTTGGGCGCCAAAAAACCCACGCGGGAGAACAATAGGGAAAGCGCATGCAGCGGGCAGAAGCTTAGGCATGCAGGCACATGGGGGATGTTGATGGACAAGCGCATTTGGATGCTCATGGCGTTCGCCATAATAGGGTTTTCGCTAGTGACTATATTATTCGGGGCGGGCGGCGGGGCCTATTCCCAGAGGGCAAGCCAGCCACAGGCCGTGGCTGCGGCGCAGCAGGGGAATGCCGGCCCTGCGGGAGCCGTGCAGGACGTGTACATACACGCGCTGCCGACAGGCTCTTATGACAAGCCGGAAGTGCACGTGAAGGCTGGAAACCCTGTCAGGCTTCATTTCATTGCCGACCCGGGCTCCGGCTGCGGCGCGCAGCTTCTCATGGAGGAGTTCAACGTCAACCTGATATCGAGGAATTCCGCGGAGCAGGTGGCGACATTCACGCCCTCAAAGCCGGGAACGTACGAATACCACTGCGGCATGCACATGTTCGTTGGCAGGATGGTAGTGGAGTGAGCGCGGGCGGAACTTTAATTAGTACAAAAAAAGTAATAATGGCGGAAACCTTCGCAAAGGGGTTGTCAAAATGGAAAAAACAATAAAAATAACCGGAATGCACTGCGCGAGCTGCGCCATGCTCCTGACTGACGCTATAAACGACGTCAAAGGCGCAAAGGTAGAGGCGCCTATTGACTACAAGTCCGGCATGGCAAAGGTAAGCTATGACTCGCAAGCCACTCTTGGCAGGATAAAGGAGGCCATACGCAAGGAAGGCTACAAGGCTTAGTTGCCGCGGCTTGGCTGGGTGGAACAATGGAATACGATTTGACACTATACGGCATGCACTGCGATTCCTGCGCTAAAATAATAGAGAGAACTGTGAAAAGGCATGGCGGGGCGGGCGTGAAGGCGCTTGACATGCAAAAAAACAGGATAACCATAGAGTGCGGGCAGGAACAGCTGCCTGGAATCAAAAACGAGCTTCTCGCAAAGGGCTACCAGCTCCTCATGGAAAACGAGGAGGCAAGGGATGGTTTCGAGGCAGGCTCGCTTGGCAGGCTGCTCGAATTCGCGCAAAAGGCCATAAAGGGTGACAAGGAATTCGTGCACGAGAACAGGCTTGTCAGGCTCTCGGTCCTGGCGCTTGTGGCAATCTTTGCATTGCAGGCGTTGCTTTACGTGGCGGCGTTCGGGAATGTCCCGAAATTCGCTGACACGTACAGGGACGTAACGCTGCTCGCGGCGGTTTCAGTGGTGGCACTTGTCTATGCGTATTACCACGCAAGCGCCTTCAGGCGCAATGCCACGTGCATGACTGGCATGATGACGGGCATGACATTCGGCATGGCAGGCGGGTTCATGATAGGCGCGTTCGTAGGCGCCACCAACGGCATGTTCATTGGAAGCCTTGCCGGCATGGCGGCCGGGATACTGCTTGGCATACAGGCCGGCAGGTGCTGCGGAGTCATGGGAGTTATGGAGGGAATCATGGGCGGGGTGATGGCAGGCACCATGGGAGCCATGATTTCAGTGATGATGATTTACGACAACCTCGTGCCTTTCCTCTACATCCTGACCGCGCTTGAGATAATCACGCTCGGTCTTTTCAGCTACATGCTCAACAAGGAATACGGCAGGATAGGCGAGAGGATGCTCGACGTGAGCGCGTACGAATTTCTCGCCTTCTGCCTGGCAGTGGACATGCTGGTGACAGTGGTGATGGTGTACGGCCCGAAGGCTGGCGTGGTGCTCGGGGCATGAATGGAAAAAGGTGGCATTGATGAAAAAAACTGAACTCACCATAGGCGGAATGCACTGCGCGTCATGCTCTGCGCTGATATCAAGGTCATTGCAGAAATCGCCGGGCGTGAAATTCGCCAATGTGAATTACGCCGCGGCAAAGGCGCTCGTGGAATACGACGAGAAGCAAACCGACGAGAAAAAGCTTGTCGAGATAGTGAAGTCCAGGGGATATGCCGCAAGCATAGGCTCCGGGCTTGAGACCGAGAAAAGGATGCGCGAGAAGGAAACCAGGTCATTGAGGGACATGCTGGTCTTCAGCGCAGCGCTTTCGGTGCCCGCCCTGCTTCTCGGCATGGTGTTCATGGATTTCCCCTACAGGGTTTTCCTGCTTTTCATCCTTGCAACGCCCATCCAGTTCATAGCGGGGAAGAACTTCTACGCGGGCGCGTGGAGTTCGCTGCAGAACAGGACAGCAAGCATGGACACGCTGGTCGCGGTCGGCACAAGCGCGGCCTACTTTTACAGCATTGCCGCGATGCTCGGGCTCGCGTCAGAGCAGTATTTCGAGACCTCTGCGGTGCTCATCACGCTCGTCATACTGGGCAAATACCTTGAAGCAGTAGCAAAGGGCAGGACAAGCGACGCCATCAGGAAACTGATGGGCCTCGCGCCAAAGACCGCCATAGTGGTCCGGGCCGGGAAAGAGGCCGAGATACCGATAAGCGAGGTGGAGGCAGGCGACATAGTGGTCGTAAAGCCCGGGCAGAAAATCCCAGTTGACGGGATAGTAACGCTGGGCGACTCCTCGGTCGACGAGAGCATGGTAACCGGCGAGAGCATCCCGGTGGAGAAATCGAAGGGCTCAAAAGTAATCGGCGGGACGATAAACAAGCACGGCGTGCTGCGGTTCAAGGCCACGAAGGTAGGCAAGGACACCGTGCTTGCCCAGATTGTCAGGCTTGTCGAGGAGGCGCAGGGGAGCAAGGCCAGCATCCAGAGGTTTGCCGACGAGATAAGCGCGGTTTTCGTGCCCGTGGTGATAGGCATAGCGGCAATCACGTTCGCGGCATGGTATTTCGGCGCCGGTGAACCGTTCCCGTTCGCGCTGATGGTTTCAGTGGCAGTGCTTGTGATAGCCTGCCCGTGCGCGCTCGGGCTTGCAACGCCGACAGCCATAATGGTCGGGACGGGCATGGGCGCGGAGAAGGGGATACTGATAAAGAACGCCGAGAGCCTCGAGCTTATGCACAAGGTAAAGGCAGTGGTCTTTGACAAGACAGGGACGATTACGGAGGGCAAGCCTGAAGTGACAGACTTCATGGCGCTGCCCGGGCAGGACAGGAAGGAATGCATCGAGCTCGCATACGCGGTCGAGAACAGCTCGGAGCACCCGCTTGCCGACGCCATAGTGGAATACGCCAAGGGCTCGAAAGCCAGGCTGAAAAAGGTTTCAGGGTTCAGGGCGATACCCGGGCACGGGGTAGAGGCCATGGCAGGGGGAAAACGCGTCTACCTGGGCAAGCCGGGGAACGCCAGGGGGAAACCAGGCATGGAAGTGGCAAGGATGCAATCCGAAGGCAAGACAGTGATGTCCCTCAAGATAAACGGGAGGGAGGCCGCATTGATTGGAGTCGCGGACACCATAAGGAAGACAAGCGTCGAGGCTGTCAGCGAGCTTTCAAGGCTTGGGATCGAGGCGTGGATGATTACAGGGGACAACGAGAAGACTGCAAGCGCCATCGCGGCGGCGGCCGGGATAAAAAACGTGTTTTCCGAGGTCCTGCCACAGGACAAGGCGTCCTATGTGAAGAAATTGCAGGAAAAGGGATTGAAAGTCGTAATGGTCGGTGACGGGATAAACGACGCGCCCGCCCTTGCGCAGGCTGACATAGGCATAGCCATGGGTTCCGGAACGGACGTGGCCATGGAAACCGGTTCAGTCGTGCTAATGCGCTCCGACCCTCTTGACGTGCCCAGGGCCATAAGGCTTGGAAGGGCCACGATAAACAAAATCAGGCAGAACATGTTCTGGGCGCTTGTGTACAATGTCATAGGCATACCCATAGCTGCAGGGGTCCTCTACCCGACATTCGGCATACTCCTCTCGCCAATAATAGCCGGAGGGGCAATGGCGATGTCGAGCGTGTCAGTGGTGGCCAATGCCCTTACCCTGAAATTCGCAAAATTGTGAGAATCCGGGCCGCGGCATGGGAAATCAATAATAAGAATGCGGGGCAAAGGGGTTGCAGGACTGCCCCAAGGGCAACCCAATCTGGTGATTCAAGTGGGAATGAGCAAGAGAGACCTTACAAAGAGAAGGGCGAACCTGAAAGAAAGGATAGCGCACCTGGAAATCAAGGCGCGCATGGACCCGCTCAAAAAGAAGTATCCCGAAGTGCATGAGGAACTCGACAAGCTGAAAAAGGAGCTTGAGCAGAGCTGATTCCGCCTCCAAGAGGCGCTTTTTCAAAATAAGAATGGGGGAGGGCCCGCCTAGAGCCCGTACCTCTCCTTGAAAAACTCCTTTGTAGCAGGCTTTGTCAGGGCGCGGTCTATGCCCTCCCTGTCAAAGCCTATTACCATCTGCCCGTTTATCTCGAGCTGGGGAACGCCCATCTGGCCGCTTTTTGATATCATTTCCTGCGCCGCGTTGAAATCGCGCGAAACGTCGACTTCCTTGTACTGCACGCCCTTTGACTCAAGATACCTCTTTGCCATAGAGCAGTAGGGGCACGTCTGCGTTGTGTATACCTTGACATCCATGTTGTTCACCTTTTGTTTTTCCTCGGCCTTCCTTGACATCTCAAGGATTTTTTTATGCCGTATGAGTTCCAGTTCCGAGTCTGTTGAATCCATCAGACCACCACCTGCGGGAGCCGGGCGGGGCTAGCCGCCAGGGACCTTGGTTTATAGTTTATAACTATAAACTAAAAACTATTTAAACCTATCTGTTTCAAACAATCCCATGGCAAGGAAACAGGCGGGCATGGACTTCTCGAAAAAATGCAGGGACTGCGACGACGCCATAGCCCTGATATGGGGGCTGAACTCCACGGACAGGAGGATAATCGCGATACTTTGCGCCTCCGGGGGGCAAAACTCCGTGTCCCAGATGGCAAAAACCCTGAAGCTCACCCCTGGCAGGATTGCGCAGAGGCTCGACTACCTCGCAGGCCAGGGAATAGTCACAAGGGAAAAAATAAGCCTGCCAAAAGGTTACAGGTATGCGTATTCATCCCTGGGCAAAAAGGAGCTTGCAAAGCTTGCGCGGGCGCGGCTTGAGGAAAAAATAGCGGAAATGGAGCAGGCGCTTGGCAGGTAGAAATTAAGGCGCAAAAAGCCGCAGCCTAAATCCCGTAAATCCTTCTTATCACGGCAAGCGCCGCGTATGCCAGTATGCCGCCGGCAACGGCAGTGACAAGCTGAAGCGCGCCCATTGCGGAGAGAACGGCCTGCGGAACAAGCCCGAAATTGGAAAGCGCGAGTGCGAAGCCGAATATCAGCGCCGCCTTGAGCGCCGAGGAGCCGGCAAGCACTGCGAAGAAATTGATTTTCCTGCCGATATGGAACTCCTTGAACCCATAGACCATCACCGCATTGCCAAGCCAGATGAAAGGGAGCAGGTATGCTAGGAAGATGGAGAATGGCCCGAACAAAAGGCCGCTTGCAATCTGAGCAATGGCAGGCAGGAAGACAAGATAATAGGGTTTCTCGCCTTTCAACAGGACCGCCCCCACTATCAGGGTGGCATTGACAATAGTCCCCGTAACAAGCTGGACTCCCGGCACGAAAAACGGCAGGGCGAATATGAATAGCAGCATGCCCCAGAAAAAGGCCGACGAGTCGACAAAGCGCACTGTGCTTATTACAGAATCGTCAGTGCCGAAAACGTCAATGTCCCTTTCGCGCTTCCTTTTTTTCATTGCCATGCGACCAGCAATGAGGTAATGCACCCTGCCTAATTTAAGCGTTTGTCAGGGATGCAGAAAAATAAGATGGGGGGTGTCCCCCCTTGGGCTGTCAAGGGCAGGAAAAACATGCCGCTAATCGGGGGGTTTGGGCGGTCAGCATTTTCGGCGTGCCGAAAATGAATGATGCATTTTCCTGTGGAAAATGCACATGACGGACTAAGGTGGGTGTCCCCCCTTGGGCTGTCATTGGAATTGGGCGGGCACAGAGCCGGGTATGCCCTGCATCTGCTGCGGATAGGTGCCCTTGAATTTCACCTTGCCGTCCTCGACTTGCAAAGTGTCTACAGACAGGCCCGGATTCTTCGCGAAAAAGTCCTGCGTCACAGTGTTGAGGGCGTCCTGCGCCTGCACAAGCTGGTCGCCGCCGACGCCAAGCCTGCCGACCTCGAGGGACTCAAGCTTGAACGTGACAGAGCCTGAGGAAACCTTGTCGAGCCTGCCCTTCGCATACACCGGGGCCTGGAGCTGTGGCACGTCCAAAAGCGCTGAAGTCTCTATTGTCCCGTCCGCATTGAACTTCACCTGCGCGTCCTTGAACACGTCCTTTGCCGGATGGTTGAGGTTTGCGGTGAACTCCTCCTGCGTGATTTCAGTGTCCACAGGCACGCTGCCGCTTGAGACATAGGGGCATGTGAGGCACCACGCGTCGCCGTCAACGAGCTGGAAGCCCGGTATTTTGGCAAGGGCGTTGTTGTAATCCGAATTGGTGTACTTTACCCCAAGGTCGCGTGGCTTGTTGGTCCCCATCAAATCCGACAAGCCGGGGAAAAAGCCGAAATACGCTATGGCAAGCGCTATTATAAGAATGAAGATTACCGCAGCCGCTGCAAAGCCGAGCACGGCTCCGCCAAACATCTTGAATATTCCGCCTTTGTCTGCCAATATACCACCCACACAAACTGCCTTGATACTAATTCACGGCAGGGAATTTAAAGCGAATCCCGCCCCGGCATTGGGCTGGCAGGAAAGCGCGGTTGTTTCAGGCGAGCATGTTTGGCGCGAAAAGGAGCATGAGGCCCAATATCCCCATGATAAGCCCGCCGATTATCTTGTTGTACGCAGCGTATTTCTGCCCTACGTCGCCGGAGAGCATGAATATAGCCATGCCAAAGACAATTAGGTCGTCAAGCATGAAGAAGAAGACATAGACAAGCATGTAGAAGTAGTGCTCCACAAAGCCGAGGTTGCTTATGGCGAGCGCCTGGGTGAAGACCACGGGTATTGCTGAAGAGCAGACGAATTCGACCGAGTTTATCACGAAAGCCAGGACAACTATGCCCCCCATTGTCGCAAGGTTCATAGGGGAAGAGACAATGCGCTTCATGTCGTCCATGAGCTTTTTCTTGCCCTCCGCGCCCTCGACCTTGCACGTTATCGCCCCCTTGGTGTCAATGTATTCCTTGAACGATAGTATGCCGGCGCCAAGCGCGAATGCTCCGACGATTATAGTGATTGGCCTGAAATAGCCGATTACCAGGAACGCGTTGAGCCAGGCTGTCATGAAAAGGAAGTAAAGTATGCCGGATGCGAGCAGGAACGTGGCGACAATGAGCCATTTGCGCCTGACAGACTGGACGCTCATTGTCAGGCTGATAAGGTATACCAGCACCCACATGGCGCACGGGTTGAACCCGTCAATCAGGCCAAGGACTGCCGCGACCACGAGAAGGGAGGCGTTTGACAGGTCTATCGTCCCGACAAGCGGAACCTGCAAATCCGAGAGCGGGTTTTGACTGATTGCTGTAGCATTGCCCGGGACAGCGCAGCCGGA
Source organism: Candidatus Micrarchaeia archaeon (assembly GCA_041650395.1). Lineage (GTDB taxonomy): Archaea > Micrarchaeota > Micrarchaeia > Anstonellales > VGKX01 > JAKALW01. Next base: position 374,146 of record JBAZLG010000002.1, read on the forward strand.
AGGCATGCATTCCAGAAGGGAGCGCCTAATGTCTTCGCCCCTGTGCTGGGCATCGTCAAAGCCCACAAGCATTTCGTAATTTCCTATGAAAGTCACAGGCACGCCGGCGGGCGCTATTGTGGTAAAGTTGACGGACATGGACTGCATGAGCCGCAGGTTTGACGCCATGTCCACGTTATAGGCGCTGACGCTGGCGTTTTCAAATCCCTTTTCAGCAAGCAGGCCCTGCATGAACTCCTCCTCTGCCGCGCAGTGCGGGCAGCCGGGGGAATAGAAAAAGCTGATAGTGACATTATTGCCCGTCCCGATGGTTTTTTGCGGCATATCAATGCCAGATTGCTGGAAAATGAGAAGATATAGGGCAAGCAGTGCGAGGGCTATTGAGAGGTACCTGTTGAAAGGCACTGACATGAACTCCGATATTTCCTTTGCAATCCTGTCCATCAAAAGGCACCCATCCCGGAACCGCGCTATGCAGGGGCAAGCCCGGCTTGGACCTGGTCAAGCTTAGCTCCTATGTCGGCAAACCCGCCCCACCCATTCTCGCCATACCTGTATATGTCATTGTCGCCTATGATTATCCAGATGTAATGGTTTGACTGCTGGCACGCCGAAAGAGTTGACGAGCATATCTGGAATTCCCTGCCGATAGTGCCCAGATACTCGCCCCATGTGGGCTCATAGACATAGGCGCCCTGGAGAAGCCCGAGCTGGGAGGAGGAATTTGCCTGCGCCTTTGACAGCGCCACTGTGCAGTGCCCCGCGTCGCCTTCAAGATAGCAGATTACGTAGGGGTATAGGCCTGACAGTTTCCCAAGCGAGACTTTTTGGGAAGAGCCGAAGTAATAGTAATTGTCGCCCGGGTTTGACTTTCCTGCGAGCGGGAAAACCCTGAATTCGCCCTGCCCTGGCTGCCATGCCACCACTGTGGCCGACGGGTCCTTCTGCTTTATGTAATTCACCGTGGCCTTTGAGAAAAGGGCTATGTCCTCGCAGTCGCCGCCCCATCTCTTGGCGGTCTCAAGCAGGCTTTGGAGGTGGTCGACTGAACCCGCGTCAATGTCGTTCTTGTAGCTTATCGAGACCGCGGTCGTGGACATCCTGTGGTAGGCGCAGGCGAGGTTGAACTCCTCCCTCTGGCTTGTTGGGTTGAGTTCCGTGCAGTCCTGCAGCACCCGCAGGCGGAACAGGTCGATGCTGTTGTAAAGCCCGGAGGGCAGGATTGCGTTTTCCCGGAACCAGCTAAAGGACGTGTTGAGGTCTGCGCGCATTGAATATATCGAAGCATTGAGCCGGGCGAGGGAATCCTGCTGGCTTGCAAGCGCGCTCTTGTTTGCCTCGAGCTGGGCCTGCACTGAATCGAGCTGCGCCTGCGTGGAATTGAGTATGAATTTTGTCACTTCAAGGTCCTTTTCAGTGCTTGCGAGGCTCGAGTTTATGGACTGGATTGAGCTTTCAAGCGCATTGTTCCTGGACATTTCGGAATCAAGCTGGCCTTTCAGGCCTGAATTCGTGGCATTCAGGGCTTCTGCCTGCGCATGCAGCTGGGAGAGCTCGAGCGCCTGGGAGGCGTAGTTGTAGCCGAGTATCGCAACTATGCCCACGAGGCATACCACTGCCGCCACGAGACCTGCCATTGCGATTTTTTCCATTCCCTTGCCCTGCATTGACATAGCACCCTGTTGCCGAATCTGGACTAGTATTTTAAGCCAGCCAATAAAACATTATCCATGGCTTGTGCCTGGCGGGGGCTTGAATGGAGATAGAGGAGATATCCAAGATAGACGGCAAGGGGAGGGTGCTCATACCCTCGAAAATCAGGAAGTCCGCGAACCTCGCAGACGATTCCGCCATCATAGTTTCCTATGACAGCGATTCGAATTCCGTCAGGATAATCCCCGCATTCGAGAAGAGGCTTGACAGGATAGAGATTGGCATGGGCGACGTGCCGGGAGCTCTTTCAAGGCTTGCGTCCGCGCTATACATCGAAGGCGTGGACATAGTAAAAAGCGAGTCAGTGAGCATGTCGCGCGGGAAAAAGGCGCGCTGGCTTGTGACGTGCAAGGGCATGGAGCATGGGCAGGCCGAAAGGGTCAAAAAAAGGCTTCTGAAGTCGGGCGCGGAGAGCGTCCTTGTTTCAAAGCTCTAGCGCCTTCCCACTAAAAGTGGGAAAAAAGTGGGAAAAGTTTATAAAGCCCTGATTGGCAACTTCTTTTGCGTGATAATTCGTTAGGTGAAATCATGGGTGGATTGCTTCACACAGGAAATTCAGGAAAAATTCAGGGATAAGATTCTAATTGCAGGACTGGCCAGCGTGCAGAAGGGAAAAATCCTTTCGCGCCCGGCAGACGCAGGCTGCGCCGATACTGTCTCGCAGATACTCTCCCAAGTGAAAGCCAGGGGGGACGGGGCGCTTATTGAATATGCCCGTAAGTTTGACGGCGCAGGCGCGGATTATGCCATCAGGGTGCCTGAAAGCGAGATTGAGAGGGCGCTGGAAACATGCCCGAAGGACCTGCTTTGGGCCATGGGGCTTGCGAAAAAAAACATCGAGGCATACGCAAAGGCATGCATGCCAAAGCCTGTCGCCTTCAATGGAAAGGACGCCAAAATAAGCAGGAAAATAGTGCCGCTCGAATCCGCAGGTATTTACGCCCCGGGGGGCAGGGCGGCATACCCTTCGACAGTGCTAATGTGCGCCATTCCAGCCAAAACCGCAGGCGTGGAAAAGGTAGTCCTCTGCTCGCCTTTCCCAGTGCAGGATTCAATACTTGCGGCCGCAGCATTGTGCGGGATAAAGGACGTATTTGCGATAGGAGGGGCGCAGGCGATAGCCGCAATGGCGTATGGCACCAAAACTGTGCCCAAAGTCCGCATAATTGCCGGGCCTGGAAACCAGTATGTGACAGAAGCCAAGCGCCAGGCGAGGAATTCAGGCACTGCCATAGACATGCTTGCAGGCCCCACGGAAGTCATGATAATAGCTGACAAAGGCGCGGACATCGGGCTCGTGGCTGCCGACATGCTCGCGCAACTTGAGCACGGACCGGATTCGACTGCAATTGCAATTGTCGAAAAAGGCATGGAAAAGGGGCTTGCTAACGAGATAGCCGCGCAGGCCGCAACCCTGAACCGCGCGCAAATACTTGAAAAGAGCATTTCAAACTGCTGGATAGTTGCCGCAGGCAAGGGCGATTACGAAGGCATGGCGGATTTGGCAAATGCTTATGCGCCGGAGCACCTTGAACTCCAGACAAGGAACAATGCGCGGCTGCTCAAGCTTGTGAAAAACGCTGGCGCGATCTTTGTCGGGGAGAAGTCATGCGAGGCGTTCGGGGATTACTGCGCGGGCTCAAACCACGTGCTCCCTACAGGCGGCAGCGCGGCGGTCTCTTCGGCGCTTGGAGTGGAAACATTCCTCAAGAGGATAGAGGTCGTAGAAGTGAAAAAAACAGGCAGGCTTGCAAAGTGCGCCGGGATTATTGCGGATGCCGAAGGGCTTGGCGCCCACGCCAAAAGCGCGCGCAAGAGGATTGGAAGAAAAAGTGGCTGAAACAGTCAGGGGCAAACGCGTGATTATGATGAAAGACGTGACGAAACTTGCGCCGGCATACGTCCGGGCGGTGAAAAAATACGTATGCGCGAGGGACATATGCCAGGAGGGCAGGGTGTTCCTTGACGCAAACGAGAGCCCATATGCTGGGCAGGAAAGCCTGGGGCTTGGCAGCCTTAACAGGTATCCCGACCCCATGCAGGAGGAGCTGCGCGCGGCGCTTGCGAAATACGCAGGGGCAAGGCGGGAAAACGTGCTTGTGGCAAACGGCTCTGACGAGGCGATACTTCTTGTGGCGCGGGCGTTTTTGCAGCCCGGGGACAATGTGGTCTGCGTGGAGCCGGGGTATTCGATGTACGCCGCCTGCGCAATGTCGCTTGGGGCAGAAGTGAAAACCGCCCTGCTTGGGAAGGGTTTTTCGCTTGACGCCAGGGAAGTGCTTGGGAAAATAGACAGCAGGACGAAAATAATATTCCTGCCATCGCCAAACAGCCCGACAGGGGCGGAGATGGATTTGGCAGGGATTGAGAAAATCGTGAAAAAGTCAGGCCGCATAGTGTTTGTCGACGAGGCCTACATTGAATTTGGCGGGAAGTCGGCTGCGGGGCTTGTAAAAAAATACGAAAACCTCGTGGTGTCAAGGACACTGTCCAAGGCGTGGGGGCTTGCGGGGATAAGGATAGGCTATGCCATTTCGCAAAAACCCATACTGGGCCTGCTTGAGAGAATCAAGCCGCCATATAATGTCAATTCTGTTTCAGCAGGCATTGCGCTCGAGGCGGTGGCGAAAAACAGCGAAACAATGCAGGCCGCGGTTGAGTCCATAAGGAAACAGCGCGGCATGATGGCAAAATCCCTTGTTACAATGGGTTTTGAAGTTTATCCTTCATGCACTAACTTTATCCTGGCAAAACCGGCGGGGCGGATGGGCAGTTCGGCAAAAATCGTCGGGGAACTTGCAAAAAAAGGGATAATCGTGCGCGACAGGTCCGGCATGGCGCTTCTTGACGACGCGTTCAGGATTACCATAGGGGCTCCAGAAGAAAACATGGCATTGCTGCAAGGGATAAGGGAAGTGCTTGGGATGGATTATGATTCTTTGATTTTCGACATGGACGGCGTGCTTGTCGACGTCTCAAGGTCATACGACGCCGCGATAATGGAGTCGGCGAATGAAATCCTTGCAAAAACAGGCAAGAAGGGGGCATTTGACCCTGTTTCAATGGATGAAGTCAAAAAAATCAAGGCATTGCCGCAGTTCAATAATGACTGGGACGCAGCCTATGCCATAGTGGTTTCAAGAATCAATTGGAAGAAAGCGGCGGGCATCACAGTGTCAGATGAAGAGAGGAAAGGCGCGCTATACGCCGGGATAAAATCAAGTTTCCAAAAGAAATACGCGAAACTCTCGCGCCTTGAAAGGCCCCTCGCGTCAAAGGAGGACTTTGAAAAACTCGCTGAAAGCGGCATCAGGCTCGGGATATGCACTGGCAGGCCGAAAAAAGAGGCAATGGAAGCTGTTTCAAGATTCGGGTGGGAGAGGTATTTCAACAAGGGCAATGTGCTTGCGCTTGAGGATTGCAGTGAACAAAAGCCAAGCCCGAAGCCGGTGCTTGAGGCTGTGAAGCGCACAGGCGGGAAAAAGCCGTTATACGTGGGGGACTGCGAATCCGACAGGGCCGCATGCATAGCCGCTGGGTTTGATTATGCGATACTGGGCGCAAAAGGCGAAAATGCTGGGAAATTCAATGTTTCAAGCGTTAAGGAGGCGGCAGGCATTGTCGCCGGGTCAAACGCTGCGACAAGCGGGGATATAAACCCCATGGGCCCGATTTTTTACATGGGAAAACGAATTGCCGAAATTGAGAGGAAAACCAGCGAGACCTATGTCAGGGCCAGCGTAGCAATTGACGGCACAGGCAAGGCAGAAATCGACACGGGAATAGGATTCCTTGACCACATGCTTGAAGCTGTTGCAAAGCACGGCAATTTCGACATAGCCCTGAAAGCGAAAGGCGACCTTGAGGTGGACCAGCACCACACAGTGGAGGATGCCGGCATAGCGCTTGGTATGGCGTTCTCAAAAGCCCTTGGTGGCAAGAGAGGGATAGCCCGCGCGGGCAGCTTCGCGTTCCCGATGGACGAGGCAATGGCGCTTGTGAGCGTGGATTTTGGCGGCAGGGCATACCTGAACTTTGACGCGCAATTCCAGAGGGAATTCATAGGCACCCTCCAGTCGGACCTTGTAAAGGAATTCTTTGCCGGCTTTGTGCAGGCTGCAAAGTGCAATTTGCATGTCAGGATGCTATACAAGGGCAATGACCACCACAAGTGCGAGAGCATATTCAAGGGGTTCGCAAGGGCGCTTTCACAGGCATGCGAAATCAAGAGGCAGAGGCTTGGGCAAATCCCAAGCACAAAAGGCGTGATTTGAATGGATGAGACACAGATAAGGATAGCAATACCCAACAAGGGCAGGCTGAAAGCCCCGTCCCTTGAAATGCTTGAGAAGTGCCAGCTGGCTGTCGAGAGCGGCGAGGACGAGCGCAGGCTATGGGCGCAGACAGCCGACCCGAACGTGTCGGTGGTGTTCGCCAGGTCCGAGGACATACCCGACATAGTGGAAGCCGGCGCAGCAGATTGCGGCATTAGCGGGCTGGACCTTGTGAGGGAGAGGGGCTGCGACGTGGACGTCCTCCAAAAGCTCGGGTTTGGCAAGTGCAGGATAGTGATTGCAGGCCCGAAAAAGGCGGGGCTTGCGGCGCTTGACGGCAAGAAAATAGCCACCAAGATGCCAAACATCCTCGCCGGCTATTGCAAGGCCAAAGGCATCAGGCCGCAGATTGTAAAGCTCAAGGGCGCCACCGAGGTCTCGCCTATGCTTGGCGTGTCGTCCTATATCTGCGACCACGTGTCAACAGGCTCCACGCTTGCGGCAAACTCCCTTGTGGAGATAGCGACGGTGTTCGAGTCCGAGGCGTGCCTGATAGGGTTCAAGAAAGCGCCAAGGGAAAAGCGCGAGTTTTTGGAATCCCTATCGACCCTTGTCGAGGGCACGGTTGCAGCAAGGGGCAAGAAATACCTGATGATGAATGTCAATGAGAAAAACCTCAAGAGGCTTGTCCAGTCGATTCCAAGCTCGAAAAGCCCCACGGTCCTGCCGCTTGCAAGGAAAGGCGAATACGCGGTGCACACGGTCGTGCCGTCAAGGGGGCTTGCGAAGATGATTAGCAGGCTCGAGGCCCTTGGGGCAAGGGACATACTCGTAGTCGGGATAAACCAGGTAATACCATGAACAGCAAAGAACCGGCAACAAGCCGGAAAGGGAAAGGGGCGCCAGGCGCGCAGGGAAATGCCAAAAATGGCAGGGGCAGCGGATGCGTCGGCATACTCGACCTCGGGATAGGAAATGTGGCAAGCGTGTCAAACGCGCTTGAGAGGCTTGGCGCAAGGCCCAAAATAATTTCAAGGAAGGGCCAGATTGAAAAATGCTCGCGCCTTGTCATGCCCGGGGTCGGCACTTTCGGGGCGGGCATGGCAGCCATGGGAAAGCACGGGGATGAAATCCGCAAGTTCGCAGAAAGCGGCAAGCCAGTGCTTGGGATATGCCTTGGGATGCAGCTAATGCTTGACAAGGGGTTTGAAAACGGCGGCAGGCGCGGGCTTGGCATGTTCAAGGGCTCTGCCAGGCGGATGGATTTCGCCCCGAAACTCCCCCACGTCGGCTGGGCAAAAGTCACAGGCAGACTGTCAGGCCTGCTTGAAGGGACGCGCGACGGGGAATACTATTACTTTGTCCACTCATACGCCTGCTTCCCGCAGGACAAGTCCATAATCGCAGGGGAATGCGCTTATGGGAAAAAATTCGCTGCCTGCATTGGCAAGGGAAATGTCTGGGGAGTGCAGTTCCACCCTGAAAAAAGCGGCAGGGCAGGAAGGAAGGTACTGGAGAATTTCCTGAAAATGTGATTTCAAAGGAATGATTTGCATGGTGGAAGTAATACCTGCGATAGACATCTTGGGCGGAAGGCCCGCAAGGCTTAGCAGGGGCACGGAGGCAAGCGCCAAATACTACGCGCGCGAGCCAGCGCAAGTCGCAAGGGAGCTTTACGAAACCGGGTTTGAAAGGCTGCACGTGGTGGACTTGGACGCGGCTTTCGGCAAAAGCCCCAACACTGAAACAATACGCCGGATATGCGGCTCGTGCGGGATTAAAGTCCAGGTTGGCGGCGGCATAAGGAGCATTGAGAGGGCGGGGGAGATAATAGGGCTTGGCGCCGACAGGATAATCATTGGCACAGCCGCGCTTGACAAGGGTTTCCTTGGAAAAATCGCTGGCGAATTCGGCGATAAGGCGTGGGTGGCATGCGACGTGTCCGCTGGCATGGTGGCTACAAGGGGATGGGTGGAGAAAAGCGGCATGGGAATGGAACAGTTCATAGGCTATGCCAATGGCTTTGGGATTGGCGGGATTATAGTCTCCGACATTAAGCGCGATGGAATGCTTGAAGGCATTGACACGGGTTTTTTCAAAAAAGCCGTGGAAATTTCTAAAAAGCCCGTGATTGCAAGCGGCGGGGTTGCAGGTATAGAAGACATAAAAAAAGCGGGGGAATGCGGGGTTTCAGGATTGATAATAGGAAAAGCAATGTACGAAGGCAAGATTGACATGCGGGAAGCCCTGGAGGCTTCAAAAAAGGAGTAATTGGCGGTTATTGCAGGTTTGTCTATGGTAGCAAAAAGAATAATCCCGTGCCTTGACGTGAAAAACGGCCACGTGGTAAAAGGGGTAAGGTTCCAAAACGTCCATTACGCAGGCAACTGCGCGGCACTTGCAAAACGGTACAGCATGCTTGGCGCGGACGAGGTAGTATTCCTCGACATATCCGCAACCGAGCAGAGGAGGAAGACCCAAAAGAAATGGGTCAGGGAAGCGGCCTGGGTGCTTGACATACCATTCACCGTCGGCGGCGGGGTTTCAAGCGTCGAGGACGTAAGAAGCCTTTTGGAAGCGGGAGCCGACAAGGTGGCAATCAACACGGCAGCAGTCGCAAACCCAGGCATAATAACGGAATGCGCCGACGAGTTTGGGTCGCAGTGCATTGTAATCGCAATTGACACGAAAAAAACCGGCATTGGCCATGAAGTGTTTGTCCAGGGCGGGAAAAAGGCCACAGGGCTTGAGGCAGTCAAATGGTCGAAAAAGGCGGCGAGGCTTGGGGCGGGGGAAATCCTTCTCACGTCCATTGACAGGGACGGGACCACCTGGGGCTTTGACATTGAATTGAATTCAATGGTGGCAAAAGCCTGCAAAATACCCCTGATAGCCTCGGGCGGCGCTGGCAGGAAAAGGGATTTCCTCGACGTGTTCGAGAGGGGCGGGGCGGACGCGGCCCTTGCCGCAAGCGTATTCCACTACGGCAAAATCGGGATTTGGGAACTCAAGGATTATCTTTCAAGAAACGGGGTTGAAATGAGATGCAGAAGATAAATTCCAAAAAGGGCAGGATTGCCCCTTTCGTCGGCGGGCTTGACTTTGGCAAGGGCGGGAAAGGCATAATCCCGATGATTGTGCAGGACTATTCCACAAGGGAAGTGCTCTCGCTTTTCTGGGCAAGCAGGGAGAGCGTGGAGAAAACCGCAAGGACTGGCTATGTCTGGAGATATTCAAGGCGTGCGGGAAAAGTGGTGAAAAAAGGCGCCACTTCAGGGAACACGCAGCAGGCAATGGCGATGGTTTCAGACTGCGACAATGACGCATTGCTGGTGCTGGCAAAACAAAATGGTTCTGGCGCGTGCCACACTGGAGCGCGGACGTGCTTTTCGCAGGGGAAGGGAGCGGATTCCGGGATTACCATCGACATGCTTGCAGGCATAATAGACAGGCGCATTGCCAAAAAGGGAAAGGGCTCCTATACATATAAACTCTATAAAAATAGGGAACTCGCGCTGGCAAAGGTGGAAGAGGAGTCCGCGGAATTCATCGAGGCCGCAAGGCTAAAGCCCAAAAAAGAGATTGTCTGGGAGGCATGCGACCTGATTTACCACGCCCTTGCGGCAGCCCGCGCCTGCGGCGTGGAATTTGGCGAACTTTACTCGGAGCTTGCAAGGCGGGACAGGGAAAAAAGCGGCGGGAAAAGGCAAGCCCCCGCCAACAAGCCTGCAGGGCGCAAAAAAGCCGCCAAAAAGTAGGAAATAAGGCGCTTTTGCCTTGCCACGAGGGCGTCTTTTCGTCAAGTGCCGAAGGCATGTTCGGTAACTTTTTAAGGCTTAATCTGGAAATAAGGGCATGAAAGACCTAGAGGTACAGATTGCAGGGGAGATAGCGTGTTCCGAAACCCCCGGCGGCACCATGAAGAAGTGGCGCGAGATATTCGGCATCACCCAGGCAGACCTTGGCAAGGTGCTTGGCATATCCGCATCCACAATCTCTGACTACGAGGGCAACAGGAGGCGCTCGCCGGGCACGGGCGTGATAAAGCGCTTTGTCGGCTCCATTGTCGAGATAGACAAGGAGCGCGGCGGCCACGTAATAGACAAGCTCACACGGCCCGAGGAGAAGGCCGAGCAGTTCTTCGAGGTCCATGAATTCGCCACAAGCATAGGCGCCATTGACTTTGCCAAAATGATAAACGGCAAGGTCGTGGCAAACGAGGACCTGATGAAGGTCAAGAAAATATACGGCTACACGGTCATCGACAGCCTGAAAGTCATAATGGAGATGCCATACACGCACTATCCGAGGCTTTACGGCTCCATGTCGGAGCGCGCCTTCATATTCACCAAGGTCTCGACAGGCAGGTCCCCGCTCGTGGTGGTCAGGGTGACTGCCATGAAGCCGAGCATCATAGTCCTGCACGGGCTTGACGCGGACAAGATAGACGAGCTTGCCCTCAAGCTTGCGGAAAAGGAGCAGATACCCGTCATCACGACCAAGATGGACGTTTCAAAAATCAAGGACAGCCTGAACAAGATCTAAGGCGGAGCGGGCGAATCCGAAAAGCCCCCCGGGGCGAGATTTGACCTGCCTTAGGCAGGAAAACATTTTCATGGTGGTATTATGATATCAGGAATCATAGGATGGGGCGCGTACGTCCCGAAATACAGGATAAAGGCCGAGGAAATAGCCGAGGTCTGGGGCGAGGAGCCCGACAGGATAATCAAGGGCCTCGGGGTGCAGGAAAAAAGCGTGCCAGACATCGACGAGGACACTGCGACAATGGCAGTTGAGGCGTCAAGGATAGCCCTTGAGCGGGCGAAAATAAGCCCACAGGACATAGGGGCGGTCTTTGTCGGCTCGGAGAGCCACCCTTACGCAGTCAAGCCCACAGCGACCATACTCGCGGAAGCCATCAGGGCAACGCCGCACCTCACTGCGGCGGACACGGAATTCGCGTGCAAGGCCGGCACTGTCTCGATGCAGATTGTTTCCGCCATGGCCGCAAGCGGCATGATAAAATACGGCCTTGCGGTAGGCTCCGACACTTCGCAGGGCAGGCCCGGCGACGCGCTCGAATACACCGCAGCGGCAGGCGCGGCGGCATTCATAATAGGCAAGGAGAAAAGCGAGTCTGTGGCAACCATAGACGCGACATACTCGTTCACCACTGACACGCCGGACTTTTGGAGGCGCCAGCACGCGGAGTTCCCCACGCATGGCGGCAGGTTCACAGGCCAGCCGGCGTATTTCAGGCACGTCATGAGCGCCACGCAGGGATTGTTCGAGAAGACAGGCACGCTCGCAAAGGATTACGACTACATAGTGTTCCACCAGCCAAACGGCAAGTTCCCGGTGGAGGCCGCAAAAAAAATGGGAATCGACCCGGCGAAATTGAAAGTCGGGCTGAAGACCCCGATAATCGGCAACACGTATTCGGGCGCTTCGCCCATAGGCCTGTGCGCTGTGCTCGACATTGCAAAGCCGGGCGAAAAGATACTTGTGACTTCCTTTGGCTCCGGCGCAGGGTCGGACTCGTTTGCAATAACGGTCACGGACCTGATAACCGAGAGGCAGAAGATAGGGGCAAACCTCGACCATTTCATAAACGACAAGGAATACGTGAGTTATGCGAAGTACGTGAAGAACAGGAAGAAGCTCAAAAGCCTTTGAGCAGGCGTAAAACCATTCATTCAAGGTGATTATGATGAGGAGAGTTGCAATCGTCGGGGCCGGCATGAGCAGGTTCGGCGAGGACTGGAACCGCGGGTTCAGGGACATGATAATAGACGCCGGCACATCGGCGATAACCGACGCCAAGATTTCAGGCGACAAGATTGACGCGATGTTCATAGGCACCATGGCGGCAGGCAGGCTTATTGGCCAGGAGCACATAGGCGCCCTGATTGCGGACTTCATGGGGCTCAACCCGATACCCTCGACAAGGGTCGAGGCGGCGTGCGCGTCGGGCGGCGTCGCGCTGCGCCAGGGATACATGGCGGTCGCATCCGGCATGCACGACACTGTGGTGGTCGGCGGCGTCGAGAAGATGACCGAGGTCACGACAAACGAGGTTTCGACAGCCCTCGGAGGCGCGGGCGACCAGGAATGGGAGCTTTTCATGGGCGCGACTTTCCCGGCGCTTTACGCGTTCATGGCAAGGAGGCACATGCTCGACTACGGCACCACCGAGGAGATGCTTGCCCACGCGGCAGTGAAAAACCACAAGAACGCCTCAAAGAACAAGTACGCGCAGTACCAGAACGAGATAACTGTGGAACAGGTCCTCAAGTCAAAGACCATCGCATCGCCATTGAAGGTGTTCGACTGCTCGCCCATTACAGACGGCGCCGCGGCCGTCGTCCTGATGCCGTATGAAAAGGCGTTGAGCTTCACGAAAAAGCCGGTCGAGATAATAGCCTCCGCGCAGGCTTCGGACTCCATAGCATTGCACGACAGGGAGAGCCTGACAAAACTCAAGGCGACCGAAATAGCCGCGCAAAAGGCGTTCAAGCAGGCAAACATGTCGCCAAAGGACATACAGGTAGCCGAAGTCCACGACTGCTTCACCATAGCGGAGATAATGGCTATTGAGGACCTCGGGTTTTTCAAGAAGGGCGAAGGCGGAAAGGCGACAATGGAAGGCCTCACGGCGCTCAACTCGCAGATATCGATAAACACGTCGGGCGGGCTGAAAGGCTGCGGCCACCCGGTAGGCGCCACGGGCGTCAAGCAGGCGGTAGAAATCGCATGGCAGTTGAGAGGCGAAGGCGGGGAGAGGCAGGCGAAAAACGCCAACATCGGCCTCACGCACAACGTAGGCGGTTCAGGCGCCACCTGCCTGGTGCACATAATGAAAAAAGAATGAGGGCAACGGCATAATCTTGAAACGGTGATTTGAATGAAAGCAGGACTCGCACTCACATGGAGAAGGATACCCGAGAGGTACACGCTGAAGGGCAACAGGTGCACGAATTGCGATACCAATTATTTCCCGCCGAGGAAAATCTGCCCTAAGTGCAGGAGGCACGGGAAAATCGAGCCTTTCCAGTATTCCGGCAAGGGGAAGGTATACACTTATGCCGAAATAACGGCCCCGCCTGTCGGGTTCGAGCTTGAGATACCTTACGTGCTCGCGCTTATCGAGCTGGAGGAAGGCCCGAAAATAACAGCCCAGATAGTTGACTGCAAGGCGGAGGACGTTAAAATCGGCTCGCCCGTCCACATGGTGTTCAGGAAAATACAGGAGGACGGCGAGGAAGGGCTAATCCACTACGGCTACAAGTTCAAGCTGGCAAAATGAGGATTCCGCCAAAATAGGCCGGGGCTGCAAGAGAACAGCAAGGAGCTAGTCGCGCGGGTAATTGAAATACAGGAACGTAGCCCTGCCGCCGTCAAATGTTATTGTTATGTCGACCGGGTTTTCCATGAAAGCCTGGAACTTCTCAAGCGGCCTAATAGAGCCCTTGGCAAGGTCCCGGTATTGCTGCTCGTTTCTGTGCTGCACCAAGTCCACGGCCGAGCCAATGGGAGTCAGAGAGTTTACTGCATTGGCAAGCATGGACGACACGCAAAACGAAAGGAGCTCGTCGTCGCCTGATTGCGCGGATTCCTTGGCTGCAATTATCTTGCCATTAAGCCCGGATATTGATTGCCCCAGGACCGACGCGGATTCCATGAGTGCAGCGGAGTACTTGGGGCTGCCCTTTTTTTCAAGGTCTGCCACGAATATCTTGCCCTTGGCAATCACGTCCCCATAGGGCCCTGAAAAACCCTCCCATTCGGATTTGAGCATGGAGACCACCTTGCCCTCAAAGGCTTCCTTTGTAATAGGCCCGCTGAAGTGCCTGGCGTAAAAATAATGGTTCGCAGGATAAGGAGAAGAAACAGTGCTTTTTTCATTTGCCTTTGCCATCTTTGACATGGAAAAAAATGCGAAATAAAGATTTATATGCATATTAGCCCATCGTTTATAACCTTATGGGCGGGATTTATAACCAAAGGAGTCAAATTGGGCGCGCACGCGCTTCCCGCAAAAACGCGCATGCAGGGCAAAGCGGGCATTTTCACGCAAGCGAGATTTCCCGCGTCCTGCCAAGTTTTTTCTGCACGTCCTCTGCCTTGAGGAAACCTGCTGCCACGAGCTTTGATATGTAATTCCTCGCATTCCTGTCCTCTATGCCCTTTTTGGCAAGCTTCAGGTATAGCGGGCCGCTCTCGATTTTCCCGCCGCTGTCCTTGACTATCTTCACTATTTCCTTTTCAATGTCTGAAAGGAGCGCGAAATCCTGTTTCTTGAGTTCCTCTAGCACTTCGGGCGCGACTGCCTTTGCGTCCTCGATTGCCACGCGGGAAGACCCGCGCTTTTCGGCGCGCCTGCCCGCCTTCCAAAGGGCCGTTATGGAAACCCGCGCGTCGCCGCCGTATTTGGCGCCCATCGCCGCGCAGACCGGGATTACCTCGCCTTCGACCACGCCGGGGGCGAATGCCACCTGCGAGCGTGCGTTTAGAATGTCCTTGAGCTGCGTGGGGCTGTACCTGTCAAACTTCATGTGGACGAACGAGAGCGAGCTTTTGACGCGTGGGTCCAGAAGCGACTGGAACGATTCATTGTTGGTTATCCCGACAAGCCCGAAGTTCACGCCGAAATTCTCGCCCGAGCGGGCTATGTCGTAGAGCAGCTTTTCCTCGCCGTGGGCGGATATGAGGAGCCTGTCGATTTCGTCAAGCACAAGGACCGGGACCTTGTTTTCGAGCCTGCAAATCTGGGATATCCTGTCTATTATCTCGTCAACCGCTATTCCCCTGCGAGGGAGTATTTCGCCAAGCTTTGTGACGACCAGGTTGAGTATTGAAAAGCGCGTGGAATATTCCCAGCAGTTCACGTATATGGGGACCGCGCGCTGGGTGTATTCAGAAAGCTCGCGCAACACGTGCCGGGAGCAGGTGGTCTTGCCAGTTCCGCTCGGGCCGGTCAAAAGCACGTTTTCAGGCTTGCGGCCTTTCGGGATGTTTCGCAGGGCATAGGCTATCTCGCCCACCTCCCGCTGGCGGTGAAGCACAGAGTCCGGGAGGTAATTGGGCATGAGCGCGTCCTCGTTGCGGAAAATGCCAGCGTCGGAGGACGAGCTTGAAACAGACCTGAAAATGTTCATGCATTGAGTAGGGGAGCCATGCTTTAAATTTGCTTGTAAGACCCGCTTCCAAAGCGGTTTTTGCTTGCCAAACGGGCATTCTTGCCGCTTTTTTCGGCTCCGGCGCCCCGCCGGGCGCATACGGCGAAAAAGCCTTTGTTCGGGCAGTGCCAAACAAAAACGAAGGCTTATAAATAGCCTGCAGGGGAGAGTTTGTGCAGAGGTGGGGAAATGGGTTTCCTTGAACATGCAAAAATAGATTTCAGGTTCGTATTCGCCCTCGTGGCGCTCATGGTCATAGCATCAAGCGTCTCCGCGGAGAATTCACAGCAGGCAAGCGCGGGCATCGCGCCCATATACGTGATTGCCAATTACACAAACGGCAGCGCGGGCATGATAGCCATGCAGCCCTATGTCTATCTTGGCGACCTTAGCCTGAAATCCGACTTTGCGCAGGGAGAGCCGATTTACATGTCTGCGACGCTTGCAAACCAGATGGGATACCAGCAGGACGTGGTAGTCACATTGAGGATAAGCGGCAACCAGATAATGTATGACAGCAACGGAAGGGCATACCCGACAGCAACAGCTTCAGGCGGGGAATCCGACACAAGCCAGGGAAGGCAGGCCAAGGCAGACGATGGCACTTACAAGTCTGACAGCGGCCAGGCCCAGATAACATGGCAGGGCGGCGATTCATCCCAGGAAGGCTCGGTCGCGATACCCGTGGATTCAAGGACATACTATGTTTCACAGGGATACACCCTAGGAGCCTATGAAAAGCGCACTGTGGAGTTCAAGGTTTCACAGGACAACCTGCCTTACAGCGACACGATTGGCGTCATGTGCGCAGCGGGAACTTCCAAGTCCGACACTGCGCAGGAGTCAAACTCCGACACCTATTCGGAAACTTCGGTCGCGATATACGCAAATGGCACGATTGGAAACCCGATCGGCTGCAACAGGGAATACAAGGCATACACAGTCAGGCTCATGGCAGCGCCTGGGACACAGGACGTATACGCGCCCGGCAACAGGGGCGCGGCAGTGAGCGGCAGCTTCACGGTAACAGTGGACAATGGCAGCCAAGCGTCAACCGCGGTCGAGCAGGCACTCTACCCGGGCTGGAACCTGGTTTCCGCCCCTACGCAGCCATACGGCTCAATTGACTACAATGACTGCCAGGTTGCCTCGCCTTTCTGGTCGTACAACCCGCAGACCAACCAGTACGAGAAGGATGGCAACCCCATATACCACACGGGCTACTGGATTTACTCCAGCAACAAGTGCACACTCAAATACGTGGTGCCCTTCGGGATAGTGGGCATGCCAAACCCCAACTCGCCAAAGCACATGTACGCGGGATGGAACCTGGTCGGGAACCCGTTCATGTTCCTTTCGGCAAACCCGTCCATAAGCCAGATGACAGGCTGCACAATCACAAGCGGCCCGTGGGCGTATGACACCTTATCCCAGCAGTACGTGAAGGCAGACAGCCTCTCAAACGGCAAGGGCGTTTGGATAAAGGTCGACAGCGAGTGCGACATGTACTACAAGGGCGACAACACGCCGCCGGCGCCGCCCCAGTGAGCTTTTTTCTTTTTTTATTTTCTTTTTCGTCTTTTACGGTTTCCTTTTCACAGGGCGGCCTTCCTTTTTTATTTTCCAAGAGCAGAGGCATCCTTCCTGTTTTAAATTGGATGCAGTGGATAAGCAGGAACATGCAAATCATAGCGGACTTGCACCTGCACTCTAAATACTCGCTTGCCACAAGCCCGGAATGCGAGCCTGAAGGCCTTGCCAAATGGGCCAAAATAAAGGGCGTCGGCCTCGTGGGCACCGGGGATTTCACCCACCCAAAATACCTTTCTGAACTCAAGGGCAAGCTGACAGAATCAGAAGGCGCGGGCATTTACGAATACAATGGGATGAAATTCATCCTGTCCTGCGAGGTCTCCACGATTTACAGGCAGGGCGACAAGACGAGGAAGATACACCAGATACTTTTCACGCCATCCCTTGACGCAGCGCAGGCAATTTCAGACGAACTTGGGAAATACGGCAAAATAGCGTCCGATGGCAGGCCGATATTGAAGATGTCAAGCGCGCAGCTTGCTGACCTGATTTTCTCGCTTGACAGGAAAAACGTCATCATTCCCGCCCATGTATGGACCCCGTGGTTCGGCTTATTCGGCTCGAAATCCGGGTTCGACTCAATTGACGAGTGCTATGCCGAGCACGCCAAAAGGATATTCGCGCTTGAAACGGGGCTTTCAAGCGACCCAGCCATGAACAGGCGGCTCTCCGCGCTTGACAGGTTCACGCTCGTTTCCAATTCCGACACCCACTCGCCTGAAAAGCTTGGAAGGGAGGCAAACGTGCTCGACTTGCAGAAACTGGACTATGATTCAGTCTTCAGGGCGATAAAAGAAGGCAGGGACGGCGGATTTGTGCGCACAGTGGAATTCTTCCCGCAGGAAGGCAAGTACCACGTAGACGGGCACAGGGCGTGCGGCTTCTCGTGCAGCCCTAAAAAGACAAAAGAGCTTGGCGGCGTGTGCCCCAAATGCGGCAAGCCACTGACAAAAGGCGTGGAATACAGGGTGGAAGAGCTTGCCGACAGGCCCGAAGGCTACCAGAAGCCCGGCGACGTGCCCTTCGTATACCAGGTCCCGCTCAAGCAGCTCATTTCAAGCGCCAATGGCGGGATTGGCGAGCACACGAAAAAGGCGGGCATTGTTTACGGGGCTTTCCTGAAAGCCTTTGGCACGGAATTCGCAGCCCTCAACGCTACGCAAAAACAGCTTGGCGAAGCGCAGGGGCTTGACCAGAAGACTTCAAGGGCCATTTCCCTTGTCCAGTCGGGCAAGGTAAAACTCGTCCCGGGCTTTGACGGCGAGTATGGCAGGATAGAAGTAGAGCCCTAACCCATCCTCTCTTCGGTAAGTATGCCGAAAAGCCCGGGCTTCAGGGTAACGTCGCCAACCACGATATGCTTATCTTCCGCAGCGAACCCTATCGCAGTATCCAGGACTATGGCGGGCCCGGGCTTGTAATATAGCAGGCTCCTGGCATTAGAGCCATTCGGCGAGATTACAAGGTTGCCCACCGGCAGCAGGAAGTCATTGTCGTTTTTCCTGCGTTCGCTGTTTTCGAACCTGCCCGGGAAGATTTTCATGTTATGGAGCTGCGCCCCGGCAGTGCGAATGGAATAAGAGCAGAAGTCCTTGCTTATGTCTGCGATTGCATAGCCTTCCTGTATTGCAGCCACGGCAGGCATGCCCAAGTCAACGCCTTTTGCCCTTGCCTGTTCTTCGGTGAAAAAGTAAAACCTGACTGCCCCGCTCCTGTGGCTTGACTCCGTGTAGTATACGCCGTTTTCCTTTGGAAGCTGGCCGAGGGGGGAGCAGGACCTGGCTACCATGAGGCTTGGGGCTATGGGCCCGACTTGGGAGAGCAAGTCCCCGTATTTCTGCCTGATTCCAAGGTCGCCATAGAGGTAGAGCACATTGCCGTGCCGGATTATGGATTCAGGCCCGAATTTGCTGAATGCCTCCGCAATGCGCATGCCGCCTTCGCGAAAAGCTGCCTGGACCTTGAAATTCCCCTTGGGGGTTTCTATGATTTTTCCGACAACTGACATGAAAACACCTTTAATGGGATGGGATTGGCAGGCCCGGCCGCCAGCCGCTGCCTGGCACCTGGAATGCCCCATCCAGCTCATATATAGGTTGTGGCACAAATGGCATTATTATTAAGGTTTTAACCTAAATATGCCAAATATGGCAAAAAAGAAGGATACAATAAGGCAAGAGGGGACTAGAAGCGCGGTATGGAAACTCATAGACCGCGACCCGTCCATCAGGCTGGACATGGAGCGCGGGCTTGTAAATGCCAGGGCGCTTGCAAGGTATTGCGGCAGGCAGGGGATACCCGGAAGCGAGGACGCCATAATCTCCGCCATAAGGCGCTACCCGCAAGGCAATGCGGCAAAAAAACAGTACGACGAGGCCACGCTGATAGCAAGCCAGTCCACAATATCGACCAAGAGCCATATAGTGGAGATTTCCCTGAAGAAATCCGGCGACGTCCAGGACATACTGCCGAAGATGTTCACGTGCATCAGCTTCGACAGGGGAGAGACATTGAGGCTTGTCCAGGGCGAGGAGGCGATAAAGGTCATAATAGACGAGAAGAACATGGACAAGGTCATGGCGTTCATTCCACGAAAGCTTGTCATAAGCGTCCTCAAGGGCCTTGCCGAGATAAACATGCACCTGCACCCGCAGGCAGTCAGGACGCCGGGAATCATGCTCGTCCTTACAGGCGAGTTCGCGCGAAACAACATCAACATATACGAAATTACCAGCTGCGTGCCGGAGATGCTCTTCTTCGTCGAGGAAAAGGACATCCTCGAAGCCTACAGGGTGCTCTTCGAGCTCTGCCATGGCAAACCGGGCAAGGCATGAGCGCGGGCTAATGAAGCATGCAGGCCCGGGAGGATGAGGCGGGGGATGCAGCATTATATACAATGGCGGCAAATCAGAGGCAGGCGAAAAGTTGGTATTATGGCAAAGGACAAGGCTAAACCCGAAACAGTGGATTCCATATGCTCCGGCATCAAGTCCCTCAAGATTCAGGGGGCCAGAAACGTCGCCATAGCGGCTGTCCGCGCGCTTGCGATAACCGCAGGGGAGTCGAAGGCTAGGGCCCCAAGCCGGTTCTACGGCGAGTTGCTGGAGGCGGCGGAGCTCCTCGCGTCCACGCGCCCGACGGAGCCCATGCTTAGGAACTCGATACGGCTCGTGCTTGCGAACATAGAAAAAAGGATTGAAAAAGGGCAGGGAGTGGCGCAGCTCAAGGCTGCGGTGAAAAAGGAATACTCTCAATACCTTTCAAATGTGCAAATGGGCATCGACGCCATAGCCGGCTATGGCGCCGCGCTCGTGCCAAAGGGCGGCAGGGTGCTCGTGCACTGCCATTCAAGTTCCGTAGTGGCGATACTCAAAAAGGCTTATGACACAGGCAGGCTCGATTCCGTGACATGCACGGAGACAAGGCCGAGATACCAGGGCAGGATAACAGCCCGCGAACTCTCGGAGCACGGCATTGACACCACGATAGTGGTCGATTCGGCTGCGGCAGTGTTCATACCGCAGGTCGACATGGTGCTTGTGGGAGCAGACGCGGTTTCGGCAACAGGGGACCTGGTCAACAAGATAGGCACGCGCGGCATTGCGCAGATAGCATTCGACTGCGGCGTCCCGTTCTACTCGGCAGCGGAGATATACAAGTTCGAGCCTGTAACCGTCTGGGGCAGGCAGATAGAGATAGAGGAGAGGGACACGGAGGAAGTCGTGGCGCGCTTGGAGCTCCCGAAAGCCAAGGTCAGGAACCTGGCATTCGACCTCACCCCTGCAAAATACGTCAAGGCGTTTGTCACGGAAAGGGGCGTTGTCCCGCCTTATTCCATGCTCTCAATAGCAGGGCAAGAATTTAAAATCAAAAACCCAATAGACAGGTAGCCCCGGCACGCTGCTTCGGGCCAAGGCGGTTTTCATCTTCATTTGTTTCGGTGGTATGATTGAACGGGAATGGCAACGGGAAAGGCGACGCGTGGAACCTTAGCGAGTACGTGTGCAGGGCCAAGTGCTTTGACATAATAGCCGGCGGCAAGATAGTCGTGCTCAACGAGCGCGAGGCCATTGCCCACGACATATACACCTCACACAGGGTAATACTCAATTACAGGGGCAAGGACACTATCGCCAAGGTTGACCTCTCCGCAGACCTGGTCAAGCCCGGCGAGATAGGGCTTTTCGCGGAAATCGCCCACGAGCTTGGGGCCAATGACAGCGAGGCCATCCGGATAAAGCACACGGGCAGGCCGGATTCCATACAGTACATAAAGAACAAGATGGACGGCAAGGAGCTCGGCCAGCAGGAGATTGACACTGTCATACGCGAGCTCATGGACAACAGGCTCTCGGAAGCCGAGCTGGCGGCATTCATAACCTCCATGTACATCAGGGGGCTTACCGACAACGAGGTCGTATCCCTCACCCAGTCGATAGTAAAGTCGGGCGAGGTGCTCGGGCTTGACAAGCACCCGATAGTGGACAAGCACTGCGTGGGCGGGGTGGCTGGGAACAGGACGACCATGATAATGGTCCCGATAATAGCGGCTGCCGGCATTTACATGCCAAAGACGTCCTCGCGCTCCATAACTTCCGCGGCAGGCACTGCCGACACGATGGAAGTGCTCGCGCCTGTGACACTGGAGCTTGACGAGATGCGCCGCGTGGTCGCTAAGAACCTCGGCTGCATAGCATGGGGCGGGGCGATGAACCTCGCCGCAGCGGACGACAAGCTGATAAAGATCCGCCACCCGCTCTCGCTTGACCCCAAGGGGGTGCTGCTGGCAAGCATACTCGCGAAGAAAAAATCTGTCGGCGCGGAGTTCTGCGTCATAGACATCCCGATAGGCAGGGGCGCGAAGTTCGTCGACCCCAAGACAGCCCAGGCTCTAGGGCATGATTTCATATCCATTGGCAAGAAGCTCGGGATAGAGGTCGAAGTCCTCATAACCGACGGTTCAGACCCGATAGGCAACGGGGTGGGCCCGGGGCTTGAGTGCCGCGACGTGTTCTCTGTCCTTGAGGGCAACGGGCCCGCGGACCTGCGCGACAAGTCGTGCCAGCTTGCAGGCACGCTTTTGGAATTGTGCAAAAAGGTCGAGAAGGGAAGGGGATACAAGGTTGCATCAGACCTGATACAAAACGGCAAGGCGCTTGCAAAGTTCAGGGACATAATAGCAGCGCAGGGCGGGGACGGCAAGGTGAAGATAGACGACCTGCCGGTGGGAAAATACAGCCACAAGGTGACAGCCGCAAAGGCGGGAAGGATTTCACACGTCGACAGCAAGCTGATTTCAAACGTGGCGCGCGCCGCCGGCGCGCCGCTTGACCATGGCGCCGGAGTGCTGCTGCACTGCGAATCTGGAGACAAGGTAGAGGCAGGTGCCACTCTTTTCGAGATTTATTCGGAGTCCGAGGCGAAGCTGGACTTTGCTGTAAAGAGCCTGACTGCATGGGAGCCTGTGGAATTGCAGAAGGTCGTCATCGGCAGCATGAGATAAGGGCGGCTAAACCTTAACGCGTGCACTATTCATTTCTTTTCAGTTTGGATTAATTGCCGGAAAAAACGCGTCGCTGCATAGTCCGGCTTCCCTATTCCTTCGCGGTTTTCCATTTTGAGTCGAACATGCGCCTGTAGGAATCCGCTATGGCCCTGCTCTGTATCATGAATGCCGCAGGCGTCTTTGAGAAATCCACGAGAAGTGTCTTGTCCTTGTAGACGACTGTCCCGGTGGGCAGGAATTCATCGACATAACGCAGCCTGCTGTGCTTGAGCCCCCGGAAAATCCTCTTCACGGCCGGCTTTGCCGCCATTGTCGCAAGGCCCCTGACATTGACGCCCTTTTCCGAGCGCCTGGCGTGCCAGCTCCTGAAAAAAAGCGAAATGTCCTTTTTTGCTATGTCCTCGGCCGCCATCTGGAAAAAGCAGTAGTCCTCGCCAGGCTGCATCGAGATGTAGATGTCATTGAAAGCAGTCTTCAATCCCTTGATTCCCGAGAATACCTTGGCGCTTTTCTGCTCCGCGCCGGTTTTTTGGCCGAGCCTGCGCAGGCTTGGGAGAAGTTCTGCGAATTTCTGCTTTTTCTCGTCGAGAAAGAGCATGAATGAGTCGGGAGGCTCGGCGTGGAAATGCCTGACCTTGCCGATTATTACGTAGCTTGCAAGGCCCTTTGCGAGGAGAGACGATAGTGCGCCATAGACAGTGCTGCTTTGCATGCCCGTGGCGCCTATTATCGCCCCTGTTTTCGACTGGCCGCCCTCCAGTAGCGCGAGATATACGCGGGCTTCCGCGGTCGTGAGTCCGAATTCCTCGAGGAGCTTGGAGTCCATCGGGGAACTTTCCCGCCCATATATTAAATTACTTTCCATTTTTGGAGAGCAATTTAATAATTCCATCCAAAGCGCCAATATATGATAGGGAGCGTGAAGGCGAGTAATACGAAAAGGAGTGGAATCCTTAGCAGGAAGGGCGCTTGAAGCCCCGATGGCGATTTGATTGCGCAGTGGGGGGATTGACCCCCGCACCCGTTTATAATGCAGGGCTGCGATAACCAGGATATCGGATGTTTGAATGGAAAATAACAGGAAAAACCGGCACGATGAAAAGGCGCAGGGCAATGCCCAAGACGCCAATTCAAGACACTTTGCCCAGGAGTGCAGGCTCATGTTTGGCATGGAAGGCGCCAGCCTCCAAAAATGCGCCAAGTGGCTTTTGGAATTCAAGGAGCCAAAACTAGCCGCAAAATCGTACAAATCCGGGAAGGACATATTCCTCCCTTGCACCGACTATCCGGAAAAGGCAAGATTTGAGAGCATGGCCGAGGCTGTTGGCGAAAACGCCAAGATAACCCTCTCGATAAACGACGTCAAGGACATTGACTCGCTTGTGCGGGCGGCAGGCGAGTCTTTCGCCTACACCGGCAACATGGTTTTCGGGAATTCCACGGACGTTTCCGAAAGCGCCGACGTTTCCGAAAGCCACTGCGTCACCTCGAGCACCAGGGTGGACAAGTCGAGGGCGGTCGGCTACTCGACAATTGTCAAGGAATCAAGCTTCATATACGGGTGCAACGTCATCTCGCTTTCCGAGCACTGCATGAGGTGCCACCAGGTCGCTTCCTTGAACAGGTGTTTCGAGGGGAGCTTCAACATAGATTCAAGCGACTGCTATTACACGTATTATTGCAACGGGTGCACGGACTGCATTTTCTGCTTCAACCAGCGCAATGCGAGGCACTGCATAGGGAACCTTAAACTGCCGGCGGACAAGTACGCAGGCATAAAAAAATCGCTTGTTTCCCAGATGAGGGATACGATAGAGTCCAGGCATGAACTGCCATCATTGCCGGAAATACTCAACCAGAGCCCGCCGCCCAAACTGGCAAAAGGATTTTTGCAGGCTGGAAAGCCGCCCGCAAACACGCAGGCTTACAGCGCCGGCGGGAACGTGGAGAGGGCATTTGAACAGACATCAAGGCTGCTCCTTGGCACACAGCTCCAGCTCGGCAGGACGGGAAACTGGCTCTCAAAGCACAATATCAGGATAAGGCAGGTCAAATCCGCTGCAAGCTGCGAGCCCATGCCCGCGCCGTCCTACCAGAATTTCCTGGCGTTTGACGGGAAAAGGTATGTTAGCGCCAGGGAGGCGCAGGAAGCCGCAAAACTTGCCATAAGCCCGCAAGCCGCGATGTCAATGACGCTTGGAAACGCGCCATCAGTGATTGGCGGCATAGCATTCATATGCCCGGAATTCCACGAGGGGAACGCGAAAAACGCCCACAACTGCCCGATAACCCTCAACGCGGCGGACTGCGAATCTGTGCACGGCTGCGTCTACATGAAAAAGTCGGCATATTCCACGTGGTCGAGGAATTCCGAGTGCATCTTCGGGTGCGCATTCACATTCGACACCTCGTTTTGCATAAACTGCTACAACTCGTTTGGCCTGTCGCGCTGCTTCGAGGTCGACTGCGGCAGAGGCTGCACGGGCTGTTATTACTGCCACAACGTGGAAAACGTCCACGACTCCATGTTCTGCTTCAATGCGAAGAACCTGCGCTACGCAATCGGGAACGTCGAGGTCGGCAAGGAGAGATTCCTTGGCGCGAAAAAGATATTGCTTGCATGGCTTGGAGCGCGCCTCGAATCCGGGAATGGCATGGAGCTTGGCATATTCAATTTGGCGGCAAAGCCTTGAAACCTTTATATTATACCTTGGAAAAATCAGGCATGATGGCAGGCAAAAACCTTGAAGTCCTCACTGTGGGGCACATACTCTACGACGTGCGCTGTTACGTTGACAAGTTCCCGCAGCCCGACAAGTCCGCGGTGATAGACGGAGGCATACACGCCTCCGGCGGCGGCAGCGCGGCAAACGTCGCAATCAGCCTTTCCATGCTTGGAAGGAAGTGCGGGATAGCATGCAACATCGGGACCGACAGGCACGGCGCGTTCCTGCACGCGGACCTGAAAAAGGCGGGGATAGACCTCAATGGCGTGCAGGTGTGCAGGGGCAAGTCCGGCATGTCCATAATACTCGTTGACAAGCACGCGGAGGTCGAAGTGATAGAATCCCTCGGCGTGTCGGACAATTACGCCAAAATAGCCAAGGGCTACGCATCCCAGTTCAGGCACCTCCACGTAACCGGGATGAATTTCAGGACCACGAGGGAAGCCATAAGCCGCGCCTACTCTTCCGGGCTTTCAATATCTTACGATTCGGGGAGGTTCATGTCCGGCGGCGGGGAAAAGGCGATTGGCGGCGTGCTCTCAAAAATAGACCAGCTGATAATAAACAGGAAAGAGCTTGCGGCACTGACGGGGAAAAAGGCTTACAAGAACGAGAAGGACGCGCTTGCCGACGCGAGAAGGATAGCAAAGAAATACTCGTTGGACTTCTGCGTCAAAGGCGGCAAGGAGAAGACCATAGTCGCCCGCGCGGACGGCTCGCACTTCGCCGTGACGCCCTACAAGGTCAAGGTGGTAGACACCATAGGCGCTGGCGACGCGTTTGCCGCGGGATTCATAGACGCGTTCCTTGACGGGCGGAAGCTTGAAGAGTGCGTGCGTTTCGCGTCGGGATGCTCCGCGGAGGAGATAATGCGCCCGGGCGCGCATTCGGGGCTTGACAAGAAGTACATACTCAAGAGGTTCAAGCCGTATTGAAGCTGATTGACGGGGGCATTTGGATGAAGTGGCACGCTTGCATTTTCGCACTGATGGCATTGCTCGTTTTCACAGGGGCTCTTGCAGCCCAGAACCTGTCAGTCAGGCAGTTCGATTTCAACTCCCCTTCACGGCCAGTGTCGGCAAGCCTCAAGTTCACAGACGCGGAAGACGGGCACGGGAACATGTCATACTCGTTCATGGGCTGCACAGGCCAGTCGTGCTCATTTGGCCTGGATTTTGGCGACTGTTCCGGAAAGTGCAGCTTTGGCAGGGTGGCAGGCTTTGACACCCAACTGCTTGCGGTATTTGCAGACGGGGGCAGGGGCACAAGCGAGACATTCAGCCTCAACGGGGTTGACAATGACACTGTGAAATACGCAGTTGAATCAAGCGGGACAGCGCTTTACGTCAGCGAAGAAACCTCGCCTGCATGGGAAATCGTCTATTACATAATCACCATGGCCATAACCATCGTCCCAAGCCTCATTGTAGCCTCAATCGCGTTCTTGATTATGAAAAAGCCCAAGGAACTGCTATTCAAGGTGGCCCTGGCAGTGCTTGTCTCCTCGACATTCTCCTACATACTCTCAAACCTGGTAAGCCTGCCATACCCGGTCCTTGCAGAGGCAGCATTGAATGTGGTGCTCGAGACTGTGCTTATAGTCTATCTTGCCAAAGGGGAGCTTGGGCTTTGGGAAGCAGGAATTGTCAGCCTTGCAATAAACGCAGTGCTGGTCGTGCTAATGATGATGCTGGCGCTTTTGACTTTCCTGCTTGGCTACCTGCTGCTTTGAGCCTGTGGATGCAAAAGAAGGGCTGGCCACACACTTGACCTATTGCTTTCCAATAAGGCCTGCCGGCCTGGAATCCTGCTGCTGCGCTATTTTCTCAAGCCTTGCTATCCTCTTGTAGAGCGGAGGATGATTTTCCTCCAACTGGATGAGAAACTCTCCAAGCCTGCCCCTTTTGGGACTGAAGCAGAGTATTCCGTCTTTGTCCACGCTAAAGTTTTCCGGGCCTTTGGGCAGCTTGTTGAAATAGCCTATAAGGTTCCTTGCCCCTGCAAGGCAGGCTGCGGACTTGTCAGCCGAGAATTCGAACGAGTGGCGCACCTTGTTGAAAAGCTGCTCCTTGAACGCGAGGACGAAGGCGCCTATGCCCAACGATGCGGCGCCCAGATAAAATGAAACATGTGCAAGGGCCGCTATCCCTATTGCAGCAATCCACGGCCCGAACGTCAGGGCTGCGTGGCAGGCATATCCCTTGAGCGTGTGGTATTTGCTGATGTGGGAAATTTCGTGAGCCATGACCGCCTCGACTTCCCCGAGAGAGAGCTTGCCATTGGAATAAGCCATGAGCATGCCGGTGCCCACGCTTATGATGCTTGTCTTGCCAAACGGGCCCATATAGGACACTGCATGCGGAGCAGTGGATTCATGGATGCATATTTCTGGCATTTTTTTCATGCCAGACTTGTCCTTCAGGCCAGAGACAAGGCCATGGAGGGCTGGCATGTCCGACTGCGGGAGGGCCATGCAATTGCCCGCGCCAAGATTGTCAAGGCTCTTCTTCTCGCGCCAGTGCTTCCCGCCTGAAACAGGCTCGAGCTTCAAAAGATATGCAAGGAATGCGCTGTTGCCGGGCTTTCCATTGGACGTTGAAATGCCACGGGATTCCAGAGCGGAAATAATATCCTGCTTCATTTTCCCGTCAAGGGCAGAGGCTGCGGCATCGCTTCTTGGCTGGTATGATGCGGGAGTGATTTTTTGGGATGCCTTGAACATGCGGGTCAACTCATCAGTATTCCTGGAATTGGATTGAAAATTCCTTTTCGTGTGCCATCTTCTCAAGCCTTGCTATCCTTTTCTTGCAGGATGGATGGGATGAACGCGACAGGGCAAGGGCGTTTTGCACCAATGCATTGCCTGCAACCAGGTTCTTTGCCGCCTGCACAAGCCCGGGCCAGGGAAGTTTTCCCGGATTGCCAGGCTCAAAAAACCTTTTCAGGCTTGCATTCTTGGCCACGAGGGCTGAAAATGCCCGGAGGACATCGGGCCCGGCGAAGTCGTCTTCAGTCACGGTTTTGCTGAGATAGGATATTAGATTGCTCGCGCCGGCAGTCTTTGCCGCGAACTTGTCCGCGGAATATTCGTAGGCCCGGCTGACCATGTTCAAAATAGGCATCCCAAGCTTGAAGATGATTCCCGCTATGGCGATTGGAATAATCGCATATGCCAGAGAGGGCCCGGAAATCGCAAGCAGTGCCGAGGATGCCAGAGAAACAATTGGCAGGGCAGTATCTATGGCTTTCTTGAGAAGAAAGGCCTTCAATGTATGGCGCTTCACGTAATGCCCTAGCTCGTGGGCTATTATAGACCTGGCCTCGTCAATGGAAAACTCGCCCTTGGATATGGACATGAGGAAAATATCCTCAACGCATATTGCCGCTGTCTTTTCAAAAGGGGGATTGAAAAGGCGCATTGGGCTCCCAAGCGCATAACTCACGCAGATTTCAGGCTTTGCGCAGCCTGACGCTTCCGAGGCCTCTTCCACAAGCCTGTCGAGCATGGGCATTTCCGACGCGGGGGCATACCTCCACATCTGCAGCCCGGGCAAAGCCTTGACATGCTCCTTCCATGATGGCCTGACTTCAACGGCCAGCTTAAGAAAGAAGAATTTCTTGGGCGACATGTCGCCAAACTTCATGCTGAAAAACGCAGAAACTTCGTCCTTGAAATTCTTCTCGAACGCGTTTTTTGCAGGGCTTTGGCTAGAGTTACTGTCAATGGCTTTTGCCTGGTGCCTCACTGGCTTGTCAAGTATTGGTGCCAAAGCTAATCACGCCTGTTTTTTCCTGCAAAACTTGCGCAGGCAGCATATATAAATGTTGCCTTTAATGTAAAAACGTGTAAAAATAGCATGGTTCCGCTAAAAACAGTGTTAAGGCGTCAGACGTCTTCAAGCATGCCGTCAAGCGCGCTGGAATCCGCGTGCGGCTTCTTCTTTTCAGGGGGTTTTGCAGCCTGCCGGGGCTCTTCCTTGGCTATTTTGCCAAGCCCGCTTTGCTCCTCGACTGAATCGATCATGCCTGAAAGCCCGGAGGGGGGCTTTTCCTCCCCCTGGTAATATGGCCATGCCTGCTTTTCCTTCTGCTTCTCCTCCTTCTGGGCAAGCTTTTGCTCGACAATCTTGCGCGACTCTTCGGGCTCGAGCATGCCTGCGATTCCCTCCACTGCCCCCTCGCCTTCAGTGCCTGAAGAGTCTATCATGGACTCAATGCCGCCAGCGGGCTTTTCGGCTTCTATGGAAATTGCCGGCTTTGCCTGCTGCCGCGCGGGCTCCTCGCGCATAGGCTCTATGTAATGGGATTCCTTTTCGTCCTGCCCCATGCCCGTGTATAGCCGGATTTCAGACGGCGCCCCGATGCCTGCGGGCTTTGAAGCCTCCAATGGCCTTTCCTCCTTTTTGGGAGGGCTGAATATGCTGGCATGCTCCCCCTGCGCCTTCATTTTTGCAGCCTCTTCCCGCTCCTTTGCAACCTCGGACGAGGGGATAGAGTCGAGGGTGTCTATGTCCTTGTCCTCTATTTCCGAAAACCCGAATTTGGAAGGCTCCGCCTTCTTGTCCCCTGGAATGCGGGAGGCGGGCGCGGAATCCGACAGCCTGTTTTTCATGTTGGCAAGCCTCTCGTCGGCCGAATGGCCCTGTGGCTGGCTCACGCCGAAATCAACGCCGCCGACCTCCTTTTCAATGAACTTGGGGTGCGGCATCCTGCCTGGGGCCTTGGACTCCCACCACGAATACACCTTTTTTTGGATTTCCTGCACCTGCGCCTCCGAAATGCCCGAAAAGAACGGGTCCGAGCCCAAAAATTCGCTTACAGGTATGAAGGACGGCACGTAGTTTATCTTGAAGCTGCCGTCGCAGCGCGACTCGTAGAGCCTGACATACCCGCACTCGACCGCCTTTTGCAGGAAGTCCGTGTTGTCGCTCTCCCTCACTGAAGGGGAGTGCGCCACTATGATGGAGTTGTTGCACGTGGAAACTGCGTTGAATGCCTTCTGCTTCAGGTCCTCGCCATAGGCCGCGCTGGCCATGGCGAAATACTCCGACTCGAACTTCTCCGAAATCCAGAAGAAGCTGTGCATGAAGTCGAAGTCCAGCTTCATGGAGGAAGGGATGACGCTTTCAATCAGCTCGTCCTGCACGACCGGCATCCCCTCGTCTGAAATCCGCTTCGCCATGTGCGACTCGAAAAGCAGGATGTGCACGTCGCCCTCCGCGCGGAACAGGTCGCCAAGCGTGAACGGGGTCATGTGGTATACCGAATGGTGCTGGGAAATTATTATGACCGCAAAATTCATCCCCAGTTCCTTGCGCGCGGCGAGCATGCCGAGGGCAAGCCCGTAGGGGTCCTCAAACACAGTCCTGACATAGTCGAAAGGTATGCCGGAGAAATGCGTGGTGACCTCGCCGTAAAAGTCGATGTTGGTGTCGTTTATGATCACCGCGGCGCCCTTTTTGTCGCGCAATGCCTTTGAGTAGGATGCCAGGCAGTCCCTGATAGCGTCCCTTTTTATTTCAGATTCCATCCAAACCACGCGCAACCATGACAAAGCTCAATTCCCGCCCTCTATGAATTCCCTGATTCTCTGCCCGGACTCTATCTTCTCAAGCATCAGCCTGGCGTTTTTGACATTGACGTCCGTGCCACCAAGCCCGCCGAAGAACTGGCCCACGAGGCGCATGCCGGGCCGCGTCTGGGCGGTCTCCAGCAGGTCGAGGTAAAGCGAGCCTGAAGAGCCAAGGGCTATGGATTTCTCGAAAACCCCTATGTTCTTGTTCTCGAGTTCCTCGCCCACCTCGTATGGGAAGGGCCTGTAGCATTTCAGGCGCAGCAGGCCGGAGCGTATGCCCTGTTTCCTCTGCCTGTCGACTGCCTCGTGGGCATTGCCGTAGAACGAGCCCATGCACACAAGCGCCGCCTGGGCGTCTGCAAGCATGTAGGACTCGTAAAGGCCGTTGCCATAGCTCCTGTCCACAAGGTCGTTCCACTGGTATTCGGCCTGTATTATCTTTTCCTTGGACGCTATCAGCGCATTCTCCATGAGGGCCATGAGCTTCTGGTATTCGCGGGGCAGGATGGTGCCGAAATTGAACTTTCTCGACTTGAACTCCAGTTCCGTGCGTATCTTGGCGTCCGCGAGGTATTTCTCATAGACCTCTTTTTTGGGCACGTCGAGCTGGGTCACAAGATGGGTGTGGTAGAACCCGTCTATGAACACCATCACAGGGATGCGCGTCGACGCTGAAATCTTGAACGCCTGCGGCAGGGTGTCGACGAATTCCTGCACAGTGGCGCAGAAAAGCATTATCCAGCCGCAGCTTGAGACTGAAAGGGCCGCCTGGTGGTCGCACAAGTGCGAGTTTGGGACAAAGGCCGACCTGTTGGCCGCCACTATGACAAGCGGCAGGTGGTTTGCGGCTATGGACATGAGTTCTAACAGGCTTGCCGGGAGGTGGTTGGAATTCATTATGCCGAGGCAGCGCGCCCCTGCCATGGCAGAGCCTTCAAGCCTCGAGAAAAGCTCCTTTGGGCTGGCGTAAAGCGTGCAGTTCTTCTCAAGTCTGGATATGATGCCTGCCACGGGCTCCTCTTTGATGCCCGCAAGCAGGTGGGGCGAGCATTTCAGGATAGCCTCCGTGATTGCGTCAGCGGAGTGGTAAGTCCTAAGAACCATCATTTCACCGAATTGAAGCACCACTGCATTGCCTTCTTGCACGCCGGCGCCGCGGACGCTGGGAATATGTCGTCGGCAGCGCGGAACAGGGATTCCTCCGGCGCTATCCCCGCGACTTTGGCGACAGCGCCCGCTATCGCAAGGCCCTCCGACTTCTTTGGCAGGAACAGGCTCGAGCCTTCCTGCGCGTCAACGGTGTATACGTTCTTGGCGCCGGTCTCCATCTCGTACCTGGTCTTTTTGGAGTTCACTACGACCTTGCCGTTGGATTCGATTCCCTCAAGGGTCGAGGGCATGTCCAATAGCATCGCGTCAAGCACGACTACGCAGTCGGGCCTGGTGATTTTATGGCTGCGCCTGATAGTTACGTCGTCTATCCTGAGGTGCGCGGTCTCCGCGCCGTCATTGGCGTCAAGCCCGGAAAACGTGAAGCAGGATGAGAACTTGCCCTCGTAAAACGCCGCAGCAGCAAGAATCCTTCCGCAAAGGAACGCCTCCTGGCCCAAGGCTCCATGAATCCTCACTTCAAACATGAAATCTTATTTATCCTTTTATAATATAATCATTCCCCCAGCGCCAAGGCGGACGCAGGGGGTAAAATAGCGCCATGTCGCGCAATAGGATTAATAACCGCCTTGGGCAGATGGAGAGCATGGTATTGTCGGACAATGACATATTGCAGGCAGTGAAGGCAGGGGAGATAGCCTTTTCCCCAAAAATGAAGCCCGGCCAGCTAAACGGGGCAAGCGTTGACCTCACGCTTGGCGGCGTGTTCTGGAAGTTCAAGGAAAAATACGTCAAGGCGGGGGAAGTGGACCTTTCAAAGGTAGGCTTTGCCGAGGCCACATACAAGGTGAACGCGCCAAAAATCAGGCTCGGCCCGTCCGAGATGTGCCTTGGCATAACAGAGGAGAAGATAACCCTCTCGCCTGGCATCATAGGGACGCTTGAGGGAAGGAGCAGGTTCGCAAGGATGGGGCTTGCGGTCCACGTGACGTCCGCGCTTGTCCAGCCCGGCTCGTCAAACCACCAGGTGCTTGAAATAGTCAATATGGCGCCGTTCCCGGTAGTGATACGCAAGGGCATGAGGATATCGCAGGTCGTTTTCGAGAGGCTTGAGAGCCCGACAACAAAACCATACGCGCGCTTTGGCAAGATTGCCACGAAACAGTAAGCCTACTTGCGCGGAATTGACATCTTGTGCTGGAAGTCCTTGAGCGACAGGTAGATGACCTCGTGGCTCTTCCTGTGCACCACGTCAACCTTGTTGCGAAGCGGTATGAGCTTTTTCAGTATAAGGTATTTCTCGATGTCCGCGCGTATCCCCCTGTCGGCCTTGGATTCCAGTTCCTGCTTTGCAGTGTTGGGCCTGTTGAGCAGCTTCGCCGGGTTCTCGGCGACCAAGCCGTCTATCTCGAGGACCGCGCCGTTGAGCGCGCTCTCGTCGTTTACCGCCGCGACGATGCGCTTTGCGGGGCCGCCCGATTCGAACTCTGTCTTTAGCGAGTCGAGGTCCATGATAGTTTCATGGTAGGGCATGGCATGGGTGAGGTAGTCGTTGCTCCTCTTGCCAAAATCCGATTCTATCTGCTTCGTGTCATAGGGCATGCCAAGCACGATGTCCTCGAACTGCGGCCTTTGGGACGAGGCGACCTGCAAGCCAAGGAATTCCTTGATGGACCCCGGCATCAGCTCAACGCTTGGGCATTGGACAGCCATGCCCGATACGCTTTTCAGGTCAATGCGCACTGTGTGAGGCTTGTCGTCGTCCTGCTCGTTGCGCACAGACTCGCTGTACTTGACAACCACGTTTGTATGTGTGGAATTGTGCTCGAGCAGGTTCTTGTAGTTGGGGAAAATGTCCTCAAAATTGTGCTCTATGTGCCCGAAAGGCTTGGCCTTCTCAAGCGCGTGCGCGCGCCCTACGCCAAGGGCAGCCAGGTCGTCCGCTATGGCGCCGTTTACGCGTATGATTTCGCCAAGCTTCGCCCGGGCGGAGTCAAGATACGACAGTGCAGAAGTACCTGGGGATTTCTTGGACACGACAGTGTCCAGCCTGCCGTTTGCCATCAGGCAGGCGGCCGTCTGAAGGATTTTTTCAGGCGCGAGGCACGCGTTGGCGTCGGATTCTATCATCGTGCCCTGCTTGAAGTTCGAGTGCGCCTTTATCCTCTCGACCTCGTCTATGAATATCTGCGCGTGGATTGGCGAGACTGGGGCGAGTTCCTTCTCAACTACCGTGAGGAACTCCTTTTCCAGGGCTGCCACGCTGGACTTGAGCGATTTCTTCTTGGAAGAGAGGGCCTTTGATATCTGGTCGCGGGCTGCCTGGGTCTTTTGGGAAAACTCCGCCAGGTCGTAGGCGTATTTCTCCAGGGCGGCGGGGAAGCCGGGGTCTGCCCGCGGGTTTGGGGCCTTGGCGAACTCGGCGGCCAGGTGCTTGACAGACTCGGGGTCCGTGGCCGCTATCCTGATTGCCATCTTGTCGAATACAACAAGCACGTTTTCAAGTTCCGGCTTTGAAAGTGCAATGACGGACTTGCACGCCTCGGTCAGAAGCACGTATGCGCGGAACCTGCACTCCTGCAGCTCGCAGAGGAAACGGAACGCGTGCTCTATGGGCTTCTTGTCCTGCCCGTCCGACATTCTGTCAAGCGCGCACGGGATGCACCTGACCTTTTTCTCGTAATTGCGTATTTCAGCCTCTATTAGCTGGATTGTCTCTATGAGAGCGAGGTATCTTGGCGCGCGCTTGGAATTCCTGTCCTCGCTCATCACCTTCTCAAGCCAGATTGCCGCCTGGTGCAGCCCCTCGTAATTGGTCTGCCCGAGAGCGCCGGAATAGTGGTGCTTGAGAAGCATGGTAAGATAGCCGGATGTGAAGGCGCGAACCTGCTTGAGGGAGCCGGACTGCTCAAATCCTGGGAAAAGCAAGTCCGGGTGCGTTATTGGCCAGGAAGGCGGCCTGATGCCCATGACAAGCGAGTCCTGCTTGCGCATGGCTTTCCATGCGTCCGCCTTAGCGTCCCAAATCTGGTCGATTATGCCATTGAGCTTTTTTATCAGCTTTTCGACCTGTGCGTTGTCAAGCACGAATTCTGGCAGGAAGACTTCCCTGGTCCAGCGGTCCTTGCCCTCCCACTCAAGCATGTCCTGCCTGAGCTTGAGAAGCAGGCTCCTTTGCTGCGCGTTTAGGCTGGTGTCGTCCAAAAGCTTTGCAAGGATGTCCTTTGCAGCTCCGTGCCAGCTGGTCTCGACGTCGTGCTGGAAGAAAAACAGGCTGCGCGCGGGTATCTTGGGGTTCCTTTGCTTGAACATGGCGGACTGGGAGGATTTCACGCCGTAATATACTACGCCCTCCTTGACCTTGACCCTTGCAGCGTCGGATGAGAAGGAGAGGCTTGGGACTGGCGCCAGGTCGAGCCTGGTCTCGTTGAACTGCATCCCTTCAAGCTGGAATTCTATCTTGTAGCTCCCCTCCGGGACAAGCTTGGCGCCCACTATGGAGCGGCTTAGGGATGAGAGGACTTCAAGGCGTTTCTGGGCTTCGGTGAGGACATGGACTTCCAAATGGTAGATTACTGACTGGAGCTTTTCAAGTCCCCAGTCTGTGCCTGGTTTCTTGTTTGCCGGCCCTCCCTTGCCCATATCATAATTGAATCAACATTCCATTTAAATAGTAGCGGAAATGCAGCAAAAATGGCATTGGGGCAATAAAGCGCGAAAACCGGCTTTTTTGAATAGGGGAAGCATGGAAAGAAGGCAAAAATGAGGCTGGCTGGATAAAATAAAAAATGGAAGAAGGGGGAAGCCCTTTACTGGATTACGAGTTTCCCGAACTTGCCTGTCGAAATCTGGATGTTGCCCTTGAACTCCGTCACCCAGCCGTTGTCAACAGTTACCTGCTGGCCCTGCTGGATTTTCTCGATGTCGTCGTTCCAAAGCGAGAGCACGACTTCGCCTGTCGCGTCTTTCAAAGTCGCGTTCGCCACCCTCATTTTCTTGCCGAATTTGGTGACTACCTCGCGCGCCGGCTCCACCGCCGTGATTTCGCCCGACACTGTGGCGTTCTGGTTTGGCTTAAGCTCGTTTATGTTCATGTATAACACCTGCCCAAATGTGATAAATCATAGTCTTTAACTTGATTTAGGGTTCTTAATTGTTCAACAAGGGCATTATAAAAAGGTATTGGAGAACGGCACACCGAATAAGTATACCGCGGAGGAGAAATAGGGAAATTCAGGGAAAAAACAGGAAAATCAGGGGAAAACAGGCTAATAGATTATGTCTGTCTTGTATATGTAGCCCCTGTAGAAAGGCGCGCTTGAATCCTCGTAAAAGCCCTTGGTCGTGGCTTCCACGCACCTGTCCATGTCATTGCCAAAGCACCAGGGCGCGTCAAGCGCGAAATAGCCATTGTTGTTCTTCAATGCTATGAACGAGTGGCCGTTGTAGGTCGCCTTGTCATACATGTAAACCTTCATCAGGGTGTAGTCAGAGTCCTTTGGGGATTCGGATATGCTGGAGGAAAGGAATGCCAGCTTGAATGCGCTTGTGGTGCTCCTTGAATTCGCGCCCGCATCCTTGTTTTCCCTGTAGAACTGGACAGCGCAGGAATAAACGTCCATTATGGTTGACGCCTGGGCGCCGCACCTTGTGACATTTGCCACATTGAAGTTGGCAAGCGTGTACAGGTCGTTCTCGTCAAGGGAGAGGCCGCTGTCCTGCTCTATGACCTTTTTCTGCGAAAATGGGAAAAGGACAGTGGAATTCGTGCCATTAACCACAACTGTCTTGTTTTCATACGTGCATGCCGACTGGATGCCCTGGATGCACAACGGCGTCGCGTTTGCAAGCACTGTTGTGACGGACACTGTGTCGGGGCTTTTGGGGAACATGGAATTGAGGAAAAGGCTGTCGAGGGCAAAGCTCGCCCCTGCCAGCAGGACCAATGCGAAAGCAATGATTGTTTTGGAATTCATACTATCCACGTTTTACCATATTCTAACATATTTTGGGAGAAGGATATATATAAAGGTATCGGAAAGCCCGGGATGCGCGGAAAACCGGCCTTGGGCCCCGGCAGGCATTGGAATTAAAATAATCAGGGGCAATAAAGGGAAAGCAAGAATTTCAAGGGGGGAGGCAAATGGCAGCAACAGACGTAATATTCGCGCTGATAGGGTTCTTCGGGTTCCCTGCGCTCATACTAATAGCAATACTCGCGTTCATGTCAATAAAGATGATTTACCAGTACGAAAAGGGAGTGGTATTCACGCTTGGCAAGTTCGGCGGGCTGCGCGAGCCCGGCCTGACATTCGTCTTCCCGTTCATCCAGGAAATGCGCAAGGTCGACATGAGGATAAGGACGCTTGACATACCGAGCCAGAGGGTGATGACCAAGGACAATGTCCCCGTGTCCGTCAATGGCGTGGTGTTCTTCAATGTCCAAAGCCCCGAGACAGCGGTCATAAAGGTGCAGGACTACTACTACGCCATAAGCCAGTATTCCCAGACAGCGCTCAGGGACGTCATAGGCGGCATGACACTGGACTCCGTGCTCTCGGAGCGCCAAAATGTTGGCGACGAGATAAAGACCCTCGTTGACAAGGAGATAGAGAGCTGGGGCCTCAATGTCACGTCCATGAAACTGCAGGACGTGGAAGTCCCAGACGACTTGAAAAGGCTCATGTCAAGGCAGGCGGCGGCGGAAAGGGAGAAGCGCGCCACTGTCATAAAATCCGAAGGCGACAGGGAAGCGGCGGCAAACCTGGCAAAGGCTGCGGAAATAATGGGGAAAAGCCCAGGGGCCCTCCAGCTTAGGACATTGCAGACCCTTGACGGGCTCGGGCCGACACCCTCAAACACGGTCATAATACCCGTGCCAATCAACCTGTTCGAAGGCCTCTCGCAGGCTCTTGTGAAGAAAAAAGGCTCCAAGGAATAGGGGGCTGGCGCCTCATATTTTCTTTTTTTCTTTTCCCTTTTCAGGTCTTGACAAGGAATATAAACTGGAATGGAGTGAAACAACACATGCAATACAAGGGCAGTGTTTTTTTCATCTTGGGGGCATTGGCATTCCTTTTTTCAGCAGCCTTTGCGGCTCCATCAATATCATTCCCCTCGCCAACGCCAACAGACGGGCAGGCTATAGGGAACACGTCCGCGACAATAGACGTGTTGGTCGGGGAATCCAATCTTGCTAATTTCACGCTGAACTGGAATGGCACCAATTACTCTTTTTACGACCCCACGCTAGTGGGCATGTGGAACTTCGACGACGTGAACTACAACGACGACTTTTCCCAAAGCCAGGTGAACCTGAGCAGGTGGGTAATAGACCCGAGCTGCTCGATATCCTCGGGAAGGCTGTATTGCAATACATCAACCTCAAACTTTGATTTCGGAGCTGTCAAAAGCAACGGGCTTTGGTACCTGAAAGGCGATTTCGACATACAGGTGGATTTTGACGCGTCCGGCTGGGGCACTCCCACTTCAGGCACTGGCTGGCAGGCCACTCTTGAGGCACGGAGGACCGGAACAGGCCAGGCAATGGCGTGCTTTTACAGCAAGTGGTCAGATGGCAGCAAGGTATACTACAGTTATGACGACTCGCTTGGGAACAGCTTTGGCACATTGAGCACCACGGCAACTTCAGGCAAGCTCAGGATGGTAAGGACTGGCACCACAGTTTCATGTTATTACTGGACAGGCTCCGCATTCACACAATACGCCACAAGGACCGCGGCAGACGTAGCAAACGACGCCTACACTGCCATTTACATTCTCAACAGGGACTCCGGGCAGGCAGTAAACGGCTATTTTGACAACTTCATAGTCAACAAGGGCCAGCAGGTAGCAGACAATTCAAGGAGCGCAAATCAGGGCGCGGTTAAAAATTCGGGCTGGAGCTTCGTTTCCGGCAAATACGGCAATGCAATACAGCTCAACGGAGTGAACGGGGCTGGAGTTGACGTGCCAAACGCGGCAAGCCTGCAATTCGGAACAAGCAATGTCACTTTTGAGGCATGGGTGAAACCACAGGCATACGCGCCCGACGGCTGGGACGACGAGATAATCACGAAGCTCAACATATCGGCAGTCAGGACAGGCTACATGCTTGCCATGAGGGGCGCGTCCGCAGGCGGACTGGCAAACAAGACAATGGCATTTTTCGGATATGGCGGTGCAGGCGACATAGAACCGTCAGGCACTACAAACATAAACAACAACCAATGGAGGCACCTTGTGGCGTCGTTCAACAGGAATGGCAACCTGACGATTTATGAGAATGGCATTGCCACAAGCGCCCAGGACATAAGCGCCTACCCGGGCGTCAATACCAGCACGGCCTTTGACCTGGGCATTGGGTTCAACCCCGACACGTCGTTTGCAGACAGGGTGTTCAACGGCTCAATTGACAACGTGCGCGTGTACAAGCGCGCCCTGACTGCGGCGGAGGCCCGGATGGCATACATTTCCAATTTCAGGAAAGTGAATTCCACGCATTGGGAAGTCACCGTCGCCCTGGCAAACCTGACTGACGGGAATTACACTTATTACGCGTTCGCGCAGAACAGCACTGGAGGCTTGGCAACGACCGCGCCTGCCACGTTCCAGATACACACTGCCCCGTTTGTGGCCAATTTCACAGGAGACACGACCAATTTCGCGGCAATCACCGACCTGACAAATGTCACCAACCTGACCCTTGACAAGCCGGGCACGGGAAGGATAAAGTTCCCTGCCACTTACTCGGTCAATGCGCTTGGCCAGGACTATGACACCAACGTGAAGATGGGCGCGGGATACATATCAGTCAACTCGTCAGCACTTGACCAGAGCTTCAATACCAGCGCAAGCCTCACAATGAACCTGACAGGATTTTATTCAAACTCGCTTGCGCCCGACATATACTATTATTCGGGCTTTTTGGCAAACGCCAGCTCAATAGTGCAGGCAGGCACGCTTTGCGTGTCGCCAAGATGCACGGGCATATCATGGGATTCGGCAGGCAAAATCCTCACATTCAATGTCACGGGATTTTCAGATTACGGCATTAACGGCTCTGGCGGGTTTGGCGGGGCGTCAAACGGCACTACATACGAGAACACGGGCACGCTTGGAATTAACATCACGTCAACAAACCAGATAGCAGTTTATACGTCAAATGGCATGAATGACAGCACATTCAGCTTCGTGCCAGTCACGCCGCCTGCGGCAGGCTCGATTACCCTTATGTCAAATGAGACTTCCAATACCACAGGCGGGGAGCTTGGCTTCCTTGTGGAGAACCAGGGCAATGTCAATGTCTCAATCACAGTGGCGTCCGACAAGGACGCCGCATCCTTCATAGGCGGCTCCGCGCCGCTGTTCCAGATGTTTGGCGGGGTCAATGAGACAGGCGCGTGCCCGTCCATCAACGCGTCAATGCAGTCCCTCTCCGGCTCGGCAATCACCGTCTGTCCAAGCCTCGCATACGCTGATTCGCAGGACACTATCTGGGCTTACGTGCTTGTAAAAATAGACTCGGACAGCCCGCCGCAGACAAGCACCGCGACATTGACATTCACAAGCACCCAGGTCTAGTTTCAGCGGCATTTCACCCCCGCGTGCGGCGGTCATTTCAAGGCGCTTTAACCAATAAGATGCCTAAGGCCAGT
The DNA here is from genome assembly GCA_041650395.1 of Candidatus Micrarchaeia archaeon. Lineage (GTDB taxonomy): Archaea > Micrarchaeota > Micrarchaeia > Anstonellales > VGKX01 > JAKALW01. Next base: position 414,479 of record JBAZLG010000002.1, read on the forward strand.
TCTGCATGATCTAAATTAATTGGTTTAGAAAGGGCTGTCGCACCCTTCCAGGAAAAGCCGCCAAGTAATGTTGCACGAGTCAGGGATATGCCGCCAAATGATTAAGTATAAAAACACCTTTTCATAAATCAAGGACATGGCTGACCAGCACGGAGAAAGCGTTGCCCTAGACAAACCCACGCACGGGCTTGCAGGGGCCGGCTTGCACTTGAACGAGTCAAAACTCAATCTGGAGAAGATGTGCTCGGCGCCGACATGGAAGGAAGTCCTATACGACCTCGTGCTCTCCGAAAAGCTCGACCCGTGGAACATAGACGTTGTGTTCATAACGGAGGAATACATAGGCAGGGTCAAAAAGCTCAAGCAGCTAGACCTGCGCCTGTCCGCAAACCTCGTGCTTGCGGCCTCGATACTTCTCAAATACAAGTCTGACGCCATCAAGATAGAAACCGCCCCCCAGCCCACGCTCGACGAGTTCGCAGGCGAGTTCGGCGAAGTGGCGCCCATTGGCCAGCTCGAGCTTTCAGACAGGATACCGCCAAAGCGCCAGGTAACCCTTGAGGAACTCGTTGGGGCGCTCGAGGACGCATTCGAGTTCGAGAAAAAGAGGATGGAGAGGAAAAGCCATGTCCAGACAAGGCTCGAGGCGCCCTCGTACAACATAATCCTCCCGGAATTCGACATAGAGGAAGAAATGGAAAACGTGATGGCAAAAATAGAGTCCATGAAGGACAAGGACGGCTTTGTGCTCTTCTCAAGCATGATAGAAGGCACAGAGCCTATAAAGACAATTTACCTCCTTCTTCCGACGCTGCACCTTGCCCAGCAGCAGAGGCTCGGGCTGATGCAGGAGAAGTTCTTTGGCGACATCATACTCTATTGCATGCCCGAAAAGCAGGAAGAGGGCAATGGAAAGAAGGAAGCGGACAAGGGCGCCCATGCAGGCAAGCAGGCTGGCAGCCGCAGGGAAATTAGCATGGTGAATTCCGCAGGCAAAAAAGGCCCTTCAAAAGCAGGCTGATAAGCGGGGGAATGCTGGGTGCGAAAAATCAAGGACATAAGTGTTGGGCATCTGGCGTTAATGACTTTATTTGCGGCAGCGTCTGCGCTGGAATATTCCGTGAACAGCGCGGGAGATGTGCCCGGGGCGATTTATTTCATAGCGCTTGAAACACTGCTCGTCCTCGCCTACATGGGGCTTGACCCGAGGACAATAATTGACGCCGCTGTTTTCGCGCTGCTCTCCTTCATTATGGCACTGGTATTATATGGCAATGCGCAATACATCCAGTCATACGGGATTGGGGGCGTGTTCCCTGCGCTCTTGCAAGCCGCGATAGTAATGGCAGGAGGTTTTGTAATCATGAAGATGTTCAGGAACAGGGACGAAGACATGCAAATGAAGAAAAAGGCAGACCAGCAGAAGTGACAGATATGGCAGTAAAGGAGGAGAACCTGATTGAAGCCGCGCTTTTCATTAGCGCCAAGCCGCTCACGATAGCAGAGCTTGGCAGGCTTATCGGGGTGGCGGCGCACGGCTATGTCGAGGGCATGGTGAAAAAGCTCGCGGCAGGCTATGACGAGCGGGAATCCTCCATCCAGATAGTTTTCGAGGACGGCAAGTACCTGATGAGGGTCAGGCGCGAATACCTCGACAAGGTCAAGCCGTTCGCGCAGTCCGCGGAAATTTCAAGCCATGCGCTAAAGACACTCGCGTACATAAACAACAGGGAAGGCGTGCTCAAGTCATCCCTTGTCAAGCAGCTTGGCGACTCGGTCTACCAGGACGTCAAGGAACTCGTGGAAAAGGGCTTTGTCACCCAGAAAAAGGCGGGCAGGTCAAAGTCATTGCACACCACGGACAAGTTCAAGGAATACTTTTCAAAGCCCCAATAGCGGGCATGATGCAAAATGGCTGAGATAGTTGTTTGCACAAAACAGCTCCAATGCCTCAGGGATAACAAGGCCAGTCGCGTTTCTGGAAGCAGAAAAGTAATTTGCAGGAATCCGGACGATTGCCCTGGCAAGGCGAAATTCAAAGGTTCTGTGCTGTGTTTCATGCCTATGGTTGACGGCATGTTTGCAAGTAAGCTGCCCGCGGCAGTGGAGCAGGCGTACGAAAAGGCGTGCAAGCAGCCGTGATAAAACCCGCAGGCTTCGAGAACGGCTTTTTTAAACTTCTCATGGCATATAAGGAGGGGGCGAGTGCCCTTTTTGATAGAATGTGTTTGATTTTTTGAGGTGTATGAAATGACAGACAAGAGGCCTTTTGACGTTTTGAACAACTCCCTAAACAACTCCGTCGTGGTAGGCCTGAAAGGCGGCGTGGAGATGAGGGGCGTCATGTCATCCTACGACGTTCACATGAACATAGTCCTTGAGAAGGCGGAAGAGCTTAGGGACGGCCAGGTAAAGCGCGGCATAGGGACAATCCTGCTGCGCGGCGACAGCGTGATATACATAGTGCCCTCTTCATGAGAAGGCACGCTTGATGGGGCCGGGTATGGAAGCAAAAAGCGTCCTTGCGGGCGTATTCCTCGCATTCGGGGTTTCAAACCTGCTTGCCATATTCGGCATACCGTTCTCAGTGGCATTGCGCATGAACCTCTTCGGGTTCGACCTTGGGACCTTCGTGCTTGCCATAGTGTCGCTGGGGATAGCGTATTTCCTGATAAAATCAAAGGATTAGGGCAGACCCTGCCGGAAGCCGGTATTTTATTCCTTGGCTTCACTTCTTTTCCACAATCAACGGGCTTGTAGCGAAACGGTATCGCGCCTGCATGGCATGCAGGAGACTGGGGGTTCGATTCCCCCCAAGTCCATAAGAAGGGGCTTCGCCCCTTTCTAAACCCCATACAGACGATAGTGTAGCGGCCAAACCATCGCAGATAGAGAATAATGTGGCATCAGGGGGCAATAACACAATTCCCCACTTTTAACAACATTTATAAACCTTAGTAGAGCAAGAAAGCCATGGCAGACACATACTTCAACCCAAACCCCAATGCGTGCAAGAGCCAGGGCGGCAATGGCAACAGGATTATTGCCAGGTCGACAGGCAACAGCGGCTGCAGGCTTACCCCGCTTGACGAGTTCGAGAAATTCAAGAACGGCCAGAGAAACGGCGGCATCGCCAGTTCCCTGATGCACGCTTCTGGCTCATTCAGGTCCTCAATGTGGAAAGAGGAGCTTGAGATGATGAGGGGGAAAATGGCAACCCCCGGCCAAATGCAGTCATTGCTTGAGGAGGGCTACAAGAGGTTCGTGCAGAGATACCCGAACATGGCCCTTAGGCTCACAAGGGAGTGCGTGATGACAAACCCGATGGCAACCAAGGCTTTCATGCTCGTTTACGCAGGCTCAAAGCCCGCGTCAATAATAAACATAGGCAATTTCGACATGGACGTAAAAAAGAACCTAATACCGTTCAAGATATACCCCACCCAGACAAACGGCCTGCTCTTCTACGCATACGACGGCGAGCAAAGCCTGATAATCGCAAAGTACGACATGCTGGTCAATAAAATACTCGGCGAAAAGGCAAGGGCCGCAGCAAACGGCATGGCAAAGGCGAAGATTGATTTCGACAGGGAAATTGGGAATTCCCTCGGTTTCCCCGCAGACGCAATAAAGAAGTTCACCAAAGGCAACCTGACAGTGGAAGCATATTACAGCGCGCTCGCCACAAACGACATCGAGGTCAGGCCGGAAAGCTTCCTGCCGATATTCGTCCCCCAGATAAAAAACTGCGCCATGGAAAACCTTGACGTGCTCAAGTCATGGGACAATGAGTTCGCCCGCATGATGCCCCCCGAACTCTTCGCGGCCTACAGGTTCGCCTCAAAGCTCGAAGTGCTTGAGGGAATAGAAAGGAAGGCAAAGCTCTACTCAATCTGATATCTTTTTTTCGTATTAAGCAAACGCAATTGCCCATGGGGCGTCCAAAGAGCCAAATCAGGGCACGCGATTCTCCAACTGCGTCCAATGCATGGCCCCCGGCGGCCTAATAGCCAGTCAGGATTTCAGCCGGGTTCGAATCGTCTGTCAGGGGCATGCCGGTGTAATTCATTGCTATGAACTCCGAAGCATACCGTTTTGCGAACTCCGGGTTGCCGATGTTTGACGAGATGATTATGTAATTGGACAATGGCGCGTCCACAGGCACCTCGATCACGTAGACGTTTTTGAACACTGACTTGTATGTGTCGTACATCCTCTGCAGGAAAGCCCCGCGCCCCCCGCTTTTGGCTATTATGTTCACCGCCACGACAGAATCGTTTGACATGCTCCTGTTGATGGCAAGGACGAACTCGCGGGTCAGCAGGTGCGGCGGCGGGGACAATGACTTGAACGCGTCGACCAATATTATGTCGTACTTCTTCGCGCTCCCCTCAAGGAAGCGCCTGCCGTCCTCCACGTATACCCCTGTCCTGCCGTCCGAATCATTGAGCGAGAAAAACCTCTTGCCAGCGTAAATCACAAGCGGGTCTATGTCAACGCAATCGACGCGCAGGAGAAGGAACCTTTTTTTCAGCTGTTCGGCCTGCGTGCCGGCAGCGCAGCCTATCACAAGCGCGTTTTTTGGCTCGAGCACGTAGTCAAACGAACGTGCTGCTACCTGGACATAGGGGAAAACCGGAAACCCGCCCTCCGCCTCGCCGCTTGAAACCACGTTGTCAATCACGAGTATGTGCGAGTCTATGCCGCCTATTTCCATGTCCGCCACGCGCACAAGCGAATACTGGCTGTCCTGCTTGAAAAGCATGTTCTGCCCAGCTATGTCCGGAGAGAGGTCGGAGCCCCAAAGGACCGCAAAGGCGAGCGCGAGGACCAGGACTCCTGCCGAATCCGACTTTTTCAGGGGATTCAAAAGCGCGGCAGCAACTAGCATGAGGGCAAACCCCAGCGCGAAAGTGTGCGTGAGGCCCACGTAGGGTATCAGGACGAAACCAGTCGCAAGCACGCCGAGTATGCTCCCGACGGTCGAAAGCGCGAATATGGAGCCCGCGTCAGTGCCGGCCGTCTCGGATTTAGATACCAGCCTTATCGCATAGGGCGACACCATGCCATAGAGCAGCGCGGCGGGGGCGAGGATTAGGGGAAGCGAGACGCTTGCCAGCAGCATGCCGGAAGTAGAGGCGAGCGGCCCGAAAAGCAGGGCGAGGAAAGGCACTGTTGCAGTGCAAAGGCCTGCCAGGGCGAGTATGTACGACAGGTGCCTGCGCTCGCGCAGCCTGTCGGACATGATGCCGCCAAAATAATAGCCAAGGCTCAATGCCGCAAGCACAATGCCTATTGAGCCGGCCCACGTATAGATGGTATTCCCGAGATATGGATAGAGCGACCTGCCGCCTGCAATCTCAAGAAGCATGGAGCACGCGCCGGATATGAAGACTGCTGCAAGCAGCCTGGCCTTTTCGGAAAACATAGGATACACCAATCAAAAAACGGCCTGGCTTCACGGCCTGATTATTACCTCGCCGGTGCCAAAGCGCGCCTTTTTGGCAAGGGCATGCGAATCAGAAGCCGACCTGTATCCCACCGGGACTATGGCGACAAGTTCCAGGCCGAGTTTTGAAAGCCCGAGGACCTCCTCCGCCTTTTCGCGCTCAAACCCCTCCATGGGGCACGAGTCAATCCTCATCTGGGCGCACGTGTAGAGCAGGAACCCCATTGCTATGTATGCCTGCATTCTTGCCCAGGCAGTCCTTGCCTCCGGCGGCATGGCGGAGAGGAATCCCTCAATCCTTTTTTGGAAGCCCGCAAGCCGCTCCTTCTGTTTCTGCCTCTCCTGCTCGCTTGCTGCGGGCTGGGCCTTCTCAATGCATGCCATATAGGACGAGATGTGCCCCTTTGTGATTTCCCTTGGCACGCAGATGGCAATGACGTACGGCGCCTGGCCCACCTGTTGCTGGTTCCATGAGGCTGCCATGAGCCTGTCCTTCAAGCCCTGCTCGGATATGACCATGAATTTCCACGGCTGCAGGCCAAACGATGAAGGAGCCAGGCGCATGGACTCGAGCAGGGCGGCGATGTCTGCATCGGAAACTTTTTTCAACGGGTCGAAGGCCTTTGTGGCATAGCGCCAGTTGAGGCCTTCAATGAGCTTGGACGATACATCTTCGGGCATTTGATACACCTTAGCGAATCTGTTTGCCGGCAACCAATAAAACCGTATGCAGGAAGCAGGCGGGAAACCAGCCAACTATTATTAAGTGCAATGAAAAACCAATACTTGAGTAATCATTCAATGGGGAGGGGCAGGATGGGAAAAGGCATTGCGTTCATTTCATTGCTTGCCATGTCAATGGCGCTTATCGCTCTTGCCGGCTGCACGTCGGGCGCGCAGCAGGGGCAGCAGGCAGGCCAGCAGGGGCAAAACACCACATATACCATATCCAACAGCTTCGACATCGCAAAGGCCTGGATTGAAAAAAGCCCCACGTATTCATTCGACGGCTCCGGCCTGAAATACTTGTCCTCAAGCGACGAATACAGGTGCCCGTACTGTTTCTCCTACAATTTCAGCTTTACAAGCTCGCACGAAGGCTATGGCGACAGGTCGGGCGCGGCTCTTGCGCAGGCAGCCACAAGGCACGAGATTTTCGTGCTTGTCAATGACGGCGTCGTGGAAGCCGCCGAGATAGACGGCAAGTGGGACGAGCTCGCGCAGGGGTACATTGGCGCAGGCGTTGGCCCGCAGCAGGGCAATGCGAGCGCGGGGCAGGGGAGTGGAAACGGCACGGGGCACGAAGGCAGCATAAACTCCACTGGCACCGGCGGGGAGGTCCTGCCGCCCGCCGAAGCGGTGAACTACAATTCGAGCCTTGAAGTTGCCAGGGATTTCATAATCAAAAGCCGGACATACGGCGCGGACAGCTATAACCTGCAGTTCGCAAGTTCCGATTCGGGCCAGTGCGCTGCGTGCTGGGTGTTCAGGTTCTCCTATACCTCGCCGCAGGAAGGCTATGGCCAGCGCGCCAACGCGACACACAGC
>JBAZLG010000003.1:0-375815 GCA_041650395.1 Candidatus Micrarchaeia archaeon
GGGCGCATCCAATTATGCGGGCAGCTCTGCGACATATTACGGCTCCGGCGGCGGTGGAGGCGGCGGCAATTTCGGGGCAGGCGGCAATGGCTACCAGGGCATTGTCATTATCAGGTATCCTACTGAGGCCGACATAGGCATACTTTCCCCCACTGTGGGCCAGGCTCTCCCCTATGGCACCCAGAACGTTTATTTGAATCTCACGACCAACAATGCCAATGCGGCGTGCAAGTTCGACAAGCAGGTGGCATTTGATTTCTCGACTGCCGGGACCCTGATGGCTGGCGCAGGCACCAAAAACCATAGCGGCATTGTCGGCGGCCTGCTAAGCGGGCAAAACAATCTTGTTTACATTGAATGCAACCTTACTACGGGCAAGCTGGCGTCCTATTCCCTCACCTTGTATGTCAATGGCCCTGCAACTGGCGGCACGATTTCAAGCATAACAGTCAATGGGACCAATTACACTCTCCACACTTTCACTTCTGGCGGCACGTTCACGGCAAGCACTTCCATGAATGTCGAGGCCCTCATAGTCGCAGGCGGCGGCGGGGCGGGCTCCACCCACGGCGGCGGAGGCGGCGGTGGCGGCCTTATTTATAATTCTTCAATACCCGTTTCAGCCCAGGGTTACAGCATAGTAGTAGGCTCTGGCGGTTCAGGCGGCGCAAGCGGAGCTGCAAACAATGGCAACAGCGGCACTGGTTCGAGCTTTGCCGGGCTTTCGGCAATAGGCGGCGGAGCTGGGCATGCTGGCTATACTAATCCGGGCGCCGGTTCCAATGGCGGTTCGGGCGGTGGCGGCGGCGCATCCACTTCCACTGCCAGCACATATTCGGGCGGCACTGGCACTTCAGGCCAAGGCAGGAACGGCGGAGCAAGCTATGGCGGCGGTGGCGGCACTGCGCGCGGCGGCGGCGGTGGCGGTGCTGGCGCAGTCGGCACGAGCGCTGGAGCAAGCCAGGTCGGCAATGGCGGCGCAGGCATCCAGAACAGCATCACGGGCACTAATGTTTATTACGCTGGCGGCGGCGGTGGAGGCAGCGACAATGGCGGCACTTCAACCGGCGGCTCTGGCGGTGGCGGGGCTGGCGCTGCACTAGACGCAGGCAGCAATGCAACCTCCTATGGTTCAGGCGGCGGCGCAGGCGGCGGCAATTTCGGCGCGGGCGGCAATGGCTACCAGGGCATTGTCATTATCAGGTATCCGTCCTCCTCATATTCCATGCTTGCTGCCCCGAACGCGAGCACCTATGGGGGAGAAAGCACAAACCTTTCCGCTGTCTTTGACATACGCAACGTGACGAACCTGACACTTGAAAAGCCGGGGGCTGGCAGGATAAAGTTCCCGCCCACCCATTCGGTCAATGCTGTTGGGCAGGATTATGATACGCACGTGGTCATAGGGAATGGCTTTGTTTCTGTCAATACCAGCGCCCTTGACTCCTCTTTCAATTCCACAGCGGCCTTGATAATGAACCTGACAGGCATTTATTCCGGCACGGGGGCGCCGACAATTTATTATTACGAGGCATTCACATCCGACCTGAATGCCATACTGGCAAACGGCGCAGTCTGCTCAGCGCCTCGCTGCACAGGCATTTCATGGAACTCCACAACAAAGCTCCTAACGTTCAATGTAAGCGGGTTCTCGGACTACGGAGTCAATGGCTCGAGCGGGTTTGGCGGCGCGGGCGGCGGGTCGACAAATTCCACTGGAACGCTTGGAATTAACATCACTTCAACCAACCAGATAGCCGTCTACACGTCGAGCTCTTCAAACAACAGCGCGTTCTCATTCATTCCAGTTACCCCGCCTGCGGCAGGGTCAATGACGCTTCTATCCAACCAGTCCTCAAATGTGACAGGCGGGGACACCGGCTTCCTTGTGGAGAATCAGGGCAATGTCAATGTCTCTATCACAGTGGCGTCCGACAAGGACGCTGCAAACTTCATAGGCGGCTCAAGCCCCCTGTTCCAGATGTTTGGCGGCGCCAATGAATCAGGCGCATGCCCCTCACTTAACACGAGCATGCAGGACTTGTCAGGCTCTGAAATAACAGTATGCCCAAGCCTTGCATATTCCGACTCGCAGGACACGATTTGGGCCTATGTGCTTGTAAAAATAGATTCCGACAGCCCGCCCCAGACAAGCACGGCTACACTGACATTCACAAGCACGCAGGTGTAGAACAGGCAGAGCATCCTTCAAGAGTGTGGCGTTCTTTTCTAAACTGTTTGCGTTTAATCATGCCCTGTTTTTCTCCTCTCTTTCCTAGCTCTCCATCCTCGTCGGGCTTAAAAATCTGCGTTTCCTGAAAATTACACGCAGTTGGGTGTTTGCGCGGTTTTTCCATGATGGCGCGCGTTTGCAGTGCGTCCGGCTGTTATCGGGGGGTTTTTGATGACTGATGCTACTGAAATCAGGCAGGTAGTAGACGCATGGGCGGACGTATTGGGCTCCAATCTTTCAGTGTTGCATTTGAAATCTTATTCTGACGCGTATGCGAGCCTTCCTTATGCGCGGGACATGGCCCGTTCCCTTTACAGGTTTGTCGGTTTTGAAAACAGCAAGACAATAACATGGCTTCTTGGCGCTTCTGAAAAGGAACAGGAAGGCATGGTAAGGAAATTCCTCTCCCAAGGCAGGAATCCGAATGATTTCGCTTTTTACATGGAAGCAATCCAAAAAACCAAGGAGCAGTTCGACCTTGCCGGGCTTTTTGCAACCCATCTCGAGCGCACCCATGTAACCCTTGACAGGTTCCAATCCGAGAGGGTGGCGGCCCTTTTTTCAAAATACCTGTCAGACGACAACTCTTCATTGGAGGAGTTCCTTGACTTCAATGAGGTCGTCCAATACAACAGGTCTGCCCAATTCCTGACTGGCCATCACCTGCCGCTAGTGGACAAATACAAGTTCCATGAGGCAGTGTGCAAGGCTGCCAATGACTTTGACGGCAGGATAAAAATAAAGAGTGCAAGACTGGGCGCTGAGGAGCAGGAGGCCAGGGATATCCTGATGCGCGAACTGACAGTGCGCGTGGCTTCCGAGCGCGAAACTTTTTTTGCATATCTTGAAAGCCAGAAAATGACAGCCAATGACTTTGTCTGGAAACAGCCCTCGTACAGGCAAAAGGCCATTGTGGAAGCTTTCCTTCTCGACTGCTCTATCCCCTATTACTCTCTAAGCCACCACGCTTATACGTATGAAAATGCCATCAGGGCTGCAAAGGAGAAAACCTTGGAAGCCAGGGGCGGGAAGGTTTGGGGCAGGGCCCTGAAGATATTCCAGGACGTGCTTCCGGGGCATCTCAAGGATTTGTCCGGCAAATTCATTGCCTACATGGCAAAGGACGGCAAGACGTTTTCCGACCTTGATGAACTTTCAAGGAACCAAATGATAGAATATATCGACAAGTTCCTTGACATCATTGACGTGCGCGACACCGGCACTTCCATGTGGCTTGCAAGCGCAGTGGACAAGACGGCCCAGAGGCTTGGCATTGACTCCTCAAAGCCAATCGACTTGTATGCAACATCCGAAGAGCCTTCCACTGGCAGGGATGAAACCATGGCAGGCATAGCTGTGAATGCGGCAAATTCCGAGAAAACCGAAAAACAGGTTCCTGAACTTCCAACTGTCTTTGACGCGGGCGAGGATAAGGCCACCTCCGCTGGCGGCAGGTATATCAAGTTCGAGCAGGCCCTAACAGGCGGCTATTTTGACAAGGGATGGGCCGAGCAGGCGGCTGTGAAGTTCATGTCATACCTGAAGCAGAAGTTCCCGGCAGGCTCCGTGAGCGAGGCATTCGACATGTTTTTCGCCTTGAAGACAGACCTTGACAGGTGGAAAATCGTGCAGGATTTCCGCATGGACAAAAAGGGCTATGACAGTTCAGTCCACAACCAGATTTACAATGCGCTCTCAAGCCTGAAAGCGCCCGCAGGCGACAGGTCCAAGGAAATCACTACGGCTGTGCAGGAAAAGGCCAAGACAGACCTGACTGATATAAACAACCAGATAAGGAAAGGCGCGCTAAAGGACCTTGGCATCAAATACAGCCCGAGCAGGAACCGAGGATAAATTAAAAATGTAAAAAGAAGAAATTGGGGCGTTCAAGCCCCATTCCATGTTTTTTCCGCCTACTTCTCATATACGGAAATCTTCGCTGTCATGCCAGGGCCCGTGGAATCGCAGAACACAAGGAACCTGTCCTGGTCCTTGTTCACGTAGAACACGCCGTAGCCGGCTGCAATCGCGTACTTGTCCAGCACATCGCCGTTTGCCGCAAGCAGGCTCACAATGGCCGATTTGGTGTCGACGGGGTAGGTTGATATGTCGTCAAGCCTTACCTTGAGCACGCCCGCGTCCGCAACCCCGTTCAATGAGAGCTGCTGCGATGTTTTCTGCGGCCAGCCCGTCGTGCTGTTCCTGAACTCCGGGCTTATCGACTGCACGTCCGGCTCGCCGTTTATCCTGTAAACCCAAACCTTTGCCCAGCTGTTCGCCATGTTTGCAGCCGGGGCTGTCTGCTCCACATATATCGCGTACCTGTCAGTGGCAGACGCGTTATACACGCGCATCTCCATCGGGGCTATTATCATGCGCCTTTCTACAGTGCCGTTCGCGTCTAGTATGGAGAGCATCGCGGGGCTTGAGTTCTCCTTGTCGGCCGCGATGTCGTCCAGCTTAATCTTCAGCGCCCCCGCGTCCGCAGTCTCGCCAATTTTTATGGTTTTTTGGAGGGCGAGTGCGTCCTTTTGCGCGCCGCTGTCGGTAATTGTGTACGGGTTCGGGTCGTCATAGGACTTTGTCATGTTGACGGAATCCACGTCGCCTTTTATCTTGTATACCCTTACAAGCGCCCATTTGGCCTGGTTCGAATAGCCGTTTCCCGTCTCCTCCACGTATATGTCGTACGTGGCATTGTCCGGGGCAGTGTATGTCTCTGCAGTCTTCACGTTTATTTTCTTTGTCGCAAGCAATATGCCGTTCTCGTTGAATATTTGCAGGCTTGGCGGGAACGGGTAGTCGTCATTCGGATTGAACCCGTTGAACTTGATTCTCATGTCCCCAAGCTCGAGCGTGCTGCCTATCGAATCGAACATTTTTGCGGCAACAAGCGTGTCAGGCGAGCCAGAAGGGCATTCGCCCCTGAAATACGCCCATTCCTCGCACACTGTGCCATCTGCAAGAGTGCACATGCCCACTTCGCCGCCGTTCGCGTCCTTGGCAATGTTGAGCGTGCCGCCATTGGCAATGCAGTTCGTGGATGCCGGGTTTGTCATGTTTGCTACGGGCGCGGGGCATTCTCCCCTGAAATAGGCCCATTCCTCGCATACTGTGCCGTCCGCAAGCGTGCACATGCCGGATTCCGAGCCGTCGGAGTTCTTGACTATTTCAAGCTTTCCACCCTTGTCAACGCAGTTTGTCGACGCCGGGTTTGTCATGTTGGCTACGGGCGCGGGGCATTCTCCCCTGAAATAGGCCCATTCCTCGCATACTGTGCCGTCAGGCAGGGTGCACATGCCCACTTCCCCGCCGCTTGAGTCCTTGGCAATGTTGAGCGTGCCGCCCTTTTGCACGCAGTTCACGGACGCTGGGTTGGCAATCTGCGACGCATTGCCCTGCGGCATGTTATCCTTCTCTGTTAGCCCGGGAATCGCGCACCCGGCAAGGAAAAGCACCAATGCGACTGAAAATACTGCAAAAACTGCCCACACGTCTCGTTTGAACATACATGCACCTCTTTTATTATCTCTTATTTCACGTTTTAATAAACATATTTGCCGGGGAACCGCTCATTTTTTCAGGCAGAAAATCCCCTGGTAAAGCCCGGAGTCCTCGATTATTTTCCAGCCCGCCCCGGCAATCCTGCCAGAGACCTCCGCCTTTATGTCGCGCTTCCCCGATTTTGACCCGAGCGCCCCTGTGTAGTGGAAAAGCCTGCACCCCTTTTTTGAAACCCGCGCCAATGCCTTGTAAAACTCTCCCGAATACAAAAGCGGGGCCTTCGAGAACCTTGGCGGGTCGTGGATTATGGCAGTATAGGCCTGGCCCCTGGCCTTCATCACGTATCCAAGGGCGTCCTCCCTGTGTATCGAATAATTCTTCCCTGAAAAAAGCCCGGCGCTGTGCGGGTTCCATCTCGCAAGCTCGTAGACTGCCCTTGATATCTCGCACGTGTCCACCCGCGCGCCCGCCTTGCCTGCAGCAAGCGCAGTATAGCCAAGACCCATGCAGGTGTCAAGCACCCTGTCTGCCTTGCCTATGCCAAGCCTCTCCACAATGCCCCTTGAATAGTCAAGCGGCGTGTTGAAATCGCGGACAAGGTGCATCCTCAACCCGTCTATCTCCAGTATGGGCACGCCCGAGAACATGCGCAGCCTGTAAAACCCGTCGTCAAAAACAGCGAGCTTGAAAAGTTCCCTGCCGTCCCACGCGTAGGCGAAATCGCCTAACACGTCACCAAGAGGAATCTTGGAAAAATCAATCCCGGAAACGTCTGAAACCGTCAGCCCTAGGTCTAGTGAGGCCTCCTTTTCGCCGCCTTCTATCGCCTTTGCGCTCTCCCTGGTAAAATACAGGACGCCCTTCTTGAAATGCGATTTGTCAGTCCCCGCCCCCACAGAAAACACACCTTATTCATGCCCTGCCGCTTTTGGCAAGGTCGTACATGCGCCTTACCTCCCCGCAAGCCGTCGCGTCCGCGGCTGCCTTGTCGTCCCTTATCGAGACCATGCGCGGGAAGCGCAGCGCCAGCCCCTTGCCGCCCTTGCGGCTGCACGTGTGCAGCGGCGATTCGGTTATCTCGTCGTATGCAACCGTGATTACAAGTTCCGGCGAGACCCACCTGTCAGGCTCGATTTCGGAAACTACGCTGCCGGGCTTTTTTGGCAGGGCGAGGATTTCAAGCTTCTCGCGCAGCCCCGCCATCTCCTCTTCGGAGAATCCGGAGCCTATTCGCGCGATTGTCTCTATCTGCCCGGTCTCCTCGTTTCTCACGCCTGCAAGCAGGCCGCCAAAGTCCAGTTTCGCCCTTTCGCCCTTGCCCTTGAAATAGCCGACTATGACCGCGTCTATGGTATCGACCATGTCGCCATAGGACTTTTTCAGCTTTATCCACGCGAACTTGCGCGCGCCAGCCGTGTATGGCTTTGACAGGTCCTTTGCTATTATGCCCTCAAGCCCCGCCCTTGTCTGGTGCGCGAAAAACCTCTCTATGTCGTCCACGCTGCGGGCTATAATCATCTCGGACGGCCTTATTTTCCCAAGCCTGCTTGTCGAGGTGCCGAATGCGGAGTCGAGTTTCCTGCGCCTGTCAATGTAGGCGAAATTCGTCAGGTCGGCCCCGTCCACGAGCAGCATGTCGAACGCGTGCACGATGAGCGGCAGTTCGTCCTTTTTCGCGCTTATGCCGTGCTTGCGCTTCCTTTGCATGAGCTGCTGGAATGAGAAATACTTGCCCTCGTCCTCGGAATACGCGAGCGCCTCGCCCTCGAAAATCATGGTGTCGTATGGCAGGGCCTTTGCCTCCTTTACTATGTCGGGGAACATGGGGGTAATCTTCTCGAGCTTGCGCGAGAAAATCTCGACCCGTGCCCCGTCCTTGTGTATCTGCATGCGCAGGCCGTCGTATTTGGAATCGACCGCGCACTCCCCCAGCCTCTCGAATATGGCAGCGGCGCTGTTCTCGCGCTCGGCAAGCGCCGGGCGTATGGGCTTTAACGGGGAGAGTTTCAGCCCTGCAAGGGCCTCGTCGTTCCCGGCCATTATTTCCTTTGCTACAAAGCCGAGGTCGGAGCAGAGGTTGTATGCCCGTTCTATCTCCTCGCGCTTTGACTTGTCGTTTGCCACGACCATGGAAAGCGCGTCGAGTATGGTCGGGTCGCCTATCCCAAGCCTTAATTTTCCCGTCGGGAACCTCACTATGTACCTAGCCTCGAGGGCGCTTGCGGAGTTTAGAAGCTCCACGAGAATCTTGATTTTCGCGTTTTGCGAGCCGTGGCCAGACTGCCTGGTTATCTTGTGGAACGCCTCATATACGTGCCCCACGGTGAGCGTGGATACGGATAGGGACATCTGGCGCTTGGAATCAGCAAGGCTTGCGGCCACTATGCCCAGGTCCCCTTCTTTCTTGTACCTTTTTTCAATGTCCGAGCGGGAGTACCCGTAAGCCGATGCTATGGCCTCGATGACGAACTTCTCGCCCATGCCAAGGTCTATGCCCTCGAATGCGGGGGCGATGGAGCCCTGTGACAAGTAGACGAGCCTGCCTGCCTCCTCGGGCGGCGCGGCTTTCAAAAGCTGGGCGAATATGGAGGTTATCTCAAGGCGCGAGGCCGTGGCCTCTATCTTCTCAAACGCCTGCGCGAGAACGAGGAAATCCATGCAATCATATTGCCCGGAGATGTTTATTAATTTAGAGCCGGGCATGGCAGGAATCGCAGGAAAAGCAGGCAAGGGCAAAAATAAAAAAAATCAGAGGGATTTTATGTGGCCATTGTCCCTAAGCCACTGGACCTGCAGCCTCGAGTATCTCCAGACTATGTCGCCTTTCTTGTCTGGCTCGATGTCCCACGGCTTTACAATCACAATGTCGCCGTCGCGAACCCATATGTTGCGCTTTATGTTTCCGGGTATCCTGCACACCCTCTCCTTGCCGTCCTTGCAGCCGACAAGCAGCCTGCCGCCGCCAAGCATGGATATGACAGAGCCGAGTATCTCCTTTTCTGCCTCGTTTGGCAGTTTTACCCTGCCAAGCGTTGGCACTGCCGCGGGTTTCCTGTATTTGCTGTGATAGTAAGCCATCCAATCATCACTCTTTTTCCATTATCTTATCGGGGAGCGCGCGCCGCACGCCTCGCAAAGCAGGGATTTCACCCCATGCGCGCCTTCAATCAGCTTAGTGTCGGGCTTCTTGCACTCCTTGCACAGGACGTAGGCGTTCACGAAGTTCGTGAGCTTCTCGTTTATCGCCCTGTCGCTGAACTTGCCGTGCAATGTCAGCTTGCCGTTGGCGTAAGTCGCCGGGACCGCAAGCTCCTTTGAGAAATATTTCGAGAGCAGCTGCCCGTCGCGCCTGATTTTGGAGGCAATGACGTCTATGTTCCTGATTATGGTCTTTGTCCCCTGCAGATGGCTCTCCGCGTAGGGCATCTCGAACCTCTCGGTCTGGGTCGCCTTCTCGGGGAGCTGGGAATATGCCTTGTCGAGCAGTTTTTCGTATTCAGTCATTTGAATCAACGTCTTTGCCGCCTTGCCCGGATTGGGGCTGTTTTTCCTGATGATGGAAAAAGCCGCAATGCCCGGCAATGCGGATATGGAATGTTAGGTTGTTTATATGCCAAAAGGGGTTTAAAAAACCCCATATCGGCAGGCAATCAAAATCCCATCAGCTTGGCAGCCAGTATTCCCACCACTGCGCCAAGGCATATGGGGGGGAGAGCGGGGAGTATCAGCCTCCTCTCATTGACAACGCGAAGCATCAGGTAAAGCGCAATGCTCGCGCCTGCCATGGCTCCAAGGGACGCCGCCATGCCGCCGAAGGGGTATGCCGAAACCGAAAGCATTGTGGGGACCGCGAGGTCGCCTGTGCCAAGGTCGAGCCTGCCCCCTTCCTGCTCTACCATCCTGCTGACTGTCTTGCCGCCCACCTTCTCGCTCGTCTTCACCCTGACCTTTTCCGAGGCAGTGACTGCAAAGGACAGGTCGCGCCTGTCAAGCTCGCGGGCAAGGGTGACCATGTGCCTTGTCTTGAACACTGCCCAGAAATCGTAAAGGGAAACCGCGAGAACTATCGCAAGCGTTGGGATGAACGACACGGAAAACCCGAATATCGCCCCGACGCCGGCGCTTGATATGACCGCGGCTATGTTTTTCACCTGCTTGAACGCGAATTTGGCAAGCGCGAATGCGAATGAGACCACAAGGGACGCCAGAAGGCCCATTGTCGGGTCCATCCCAAGCGCTGAAAACGAGAGGACGAAGAAGACCACGTTCGACGCGGAGAATATTATCATGAATTCGATTATCTTGAATATCATTACCCCCCTGTAATATTTTATCAGGAGGAGCATGAACCCCGCGCCGAGGAGCACGTACGCGACGAAGAACAGGGCGTTTAGCATGCTCCCGGAATCCTTGACCGGCGATACCGACAGTTCGTTGAATTCCGGCACTATCTTGGCGTTTTCAATCAGGGTGGTGCCTATGTATATCCCAAGCAGCTGGGTCAGCACGAACATTATGAATACTTTTTCAATCAGGCCTAGCCTTGGGGATGCCATTCAAAACACACTTTGCCGGGCGCGCTCGGTTCCCTTACGGGTTGACAAGCTTCACGTGCCCCTTCTCCTTTTTGTAAAGCTCCCCTTTATTAATCAAATCGTCAATCATGCGCTCGACGTCGTACTTGCTGACATTGTACTGGGACGCCTGTTCGATGACTTTCGCAATCTCGACAGTGTCGTATTGCGACTGGAGGTCGCGTATGATGCCCATTATCGTCTGGTACCTGTCGCGCGCCGACTTGGGTATGCCTGTAGTGACTGTGTCGATGTCAATCTGGCCCGTGCTCTTGTCTGTGTATACCGTGGTCAGGACGTAATTGACAAGCTTTATCGCCCTTTCGGCGTCCTCTATCTCGACTGACGGCGCAAGCCGCGCCTTTGCGGACGCCTCGGCAAGCCTGATAAGCCCTTCTATCTGCCTCGCGGTTATGGGCACAGCCCCTCCCTTTGACTGGGAGCGCAGGCGGACGTAGAAGTCCTTGATTTTCGCGGCCGCGTCCTCCGTGAGCACCGGGTAAATCTTCTGCCTTGCATAGGCTATGTATTTTTGCATGAACGCCCTGTCAAGTATTTCCGGGTCCGCCTCTTCGTCCTCCTTTTCCTGCGCCTTTGTCCTCGACTTTGAGATGTTTGTTGCGGAAACGGATTCGGAGGCCTTCCTGTGCATCTTGAGAATGTGCTCTGCCAGGTGCGAGTCCTTTTCCTCGTCCATCCTGTCAAACACGGGGAAAATCAGGTCGAACCTTGAAAGAATCGTAGGGGCAATGTCAAACTGCTCGCCGGGGAGCTGGCGGTCGTTGAACCTGCCAAGCTTCGGGTTTGCTGCAGCAAGTATTGCCGTCTTTGCCCTGAATTTAGCCACAATGCCCGCCTTTGCGATTGACACTGTCTGGGATTCCATGACCTCGTGCATTGCCGCGACTTCAGTGTCCGATATCTTGTCGAACTCGTCAACGCCAACTATGCCGCCCGACGCGAGTACCAATGCGCCTGCCTTCAGGGTCCAGCCACCGTCTCCAAGCTCGTCCTTTTCGGCGCTTGCCGTAAGGCCGGCCCCTGTCACAGACTTGCCGGACACGAAATTGCTCTTTGGCGCAATGTCGACCACGTTTTGCAGGAACCTAGTCTTTGCCGCGCCCGGGTCGCCGATTAAAAGTATGTGCATGTCGTTTCTTATGATGCTCCCGGACTTTGTCACCTTGTTCCTAGTCCCGCCGAAAAGCTGCAAGAGCAGGGCCTCCTTTATCTCCTCGTGGCCGTATATGTCGGGGGCCAGGGACTTTATGAGTATCCTGTAAAGGTTGATGTTCTTTGACATGTCGATGAACTGCTTTTCCTCGTCCTCCGTATAGGTGACGTCCTCGAAATCCCTTTTTATGACCTTGATGTGGTTGACCTCTATGTACCTGGTGTATGCCTGGACCGCGGAGCTGTTCTTGCCCTTGATTTTTGGCGGCATCGTGATCCTCATCACTCCGCTGATTTCAATGTTGTCTCCGGGGACAATGCTGTTTACAAGGTCGTCCTCCATGACGATTTCAACCCTTGCCGTCGGCGCCCCGCCTTTGAGCCTTTCAAGAAGTTCCTGCACTTCCGCCCTCTGAAGGTCTATGAACTGCGACTCCTCCTGCACCATGCTCAATGTCTGCCTCTTGCACGAAGAGCACGTGACGGGCATGACGGGGTTTTTGGCGTCCAGGGCTATCTCGAAGCGCGCGTTGCACAGTGAGCAGAGGAACACTGCCACCTTGACCCTGTGGCGGACCTCCGCCCTCTTTGTCACCACGCCCTTGACCGCTATTAGGTGGTCTATCTGGCTCGACGTGATGTTTTGAATCATCTGGTCTATGCCGGGCAGGTTGAAAAAGCGCACGTGCGGCGCGAACGTCGCTCCCGGGACCTCGATGTTCATGCCGGCTATGGCGTCCCCTGCGGCCTTGAGGTAGGAATCCGGGTTTTTCAGCATGGCGTCGGCAAGCTCGGGATTGAACTTTGACAGGTCGGCGTAATCCACTTCGAGGCTCCTGTCTGTCGGGTATCTGGATGCGAGCTCGTTTATCTGGCGCCTATAAATAGCACTGAAGAATTCCTCGTACTCGGAAATTATCGGAGTCAGGTCTACTGTTTCTTCATCCATTTTTTCATCTGCTTGTGATTGCTTGCGCAGGGCTGGCTTTTTGCCGTTTCCAGCCCAGAACCTCCCTTCAGGGCAGGAGTTTAGGCTATCAAGTAATAAATAGCTTGCCAAATGTGTGGGAGAAAGGCAAAAAAAACGGACAAATGCCTATCTTATCCTGCCGTCCTTGACTTTTGCCGTCCTGACCGGGGCTCCGTCTATTTCCAGCGCCGCCCCCTGGGCATAGGCAATCCCGTCCTTTGCGGCAAGCTCTATCTGGAAGAACTGGTCTATGGTTATTTCCTGCATGGGCGCCGGCTCTTTGCCAGCAATGACGGCCTTTGCGCCTACTATGGCGCCTTCGGGGCTTATGACTTCAACTACACCCGTGTCGTCCTCCGCAGCAAGCACCATGCCCTTAGATTCCATGCCGCGCAGCATTGCGGTTTTCAGGTTCTTGACCAAAATGACCTTTTTCCCAAGAAGCTCTTCCTCCTTGTAATATGGCACAAGCCCTGAAACGACCTGCCTTGCGCCGTCTGATAGCCTGATTTGCTCCACATAAAGCTTGTCGGCCTGCGGATGCCTCTCGATTTTTTCAATCACGCCCACTTCAAAGTCTATGTTTTGCGCCAGTATGGGCGGCGAGGGGGGCTTTTCCTGCTTTTTAGCCTGTTTTTTGGTTTCCGCCTCCTTAGCGTGCAGTGCGTCCTCCTTCTGGTTGCCTGAAAAGCGTGATGCGAGCCTGTCAAGCTCCACCTGTTCTATTTTCCTGAAAAGTATCTCCGGCTTGCCGAGCCTGTGCCCGGGCTTTATCGCAAGCGAGCCAATGTCGCCCCATTTGCCTTGCTTTGCCCCAAGCTGGGCGAATATGGACCTGGCCGTGTTTGGCAGGTATGGCGATATTGCGATTGCGAGGTCATGTACCTGGTTCAAAAGCACGTAAATGGTAGACTGGCACTTTTCCCTGTCCTCCTTTGCTGCTTTCCACGGCTCGTTCGCCTGGAAATACGCATTCGCCTGCTTGCCCGCGTGCATTATCTGGTGCAATGCCTCCTTTATCTGGGCCTTCTCAAGCAGGTTGCCCGCGTTTTCAAGAATGGCCTTCTGGGATTCCACGAACTTCCTGTCCTCGCCCGAGAGCTTAGGCTCTGGCACGACCCCTGCGAATTCCCTCTGCGTGAACACCATCGTCCTGTTGACAAGGTTTCCAAGGTTGGCAAGCAACTCGTTGTTGGCCTTCTCGCCAAAATCCTTCCACGTGAAATTCGTGTCCATTTTTTCAGGGCGGTTAGTGAGAAGGTAATACCTCCACACGTCCGGGGCGATGCCGCTTGCGACTGCGTCATTGCCGAACACGCCGACTCCGCGGGATTTTGAGAATTTCCCGCCCTCGTAGTTTAGGAATTCGGTTGTGCTGATGTGGTGGAGAAGCGTCCAGTCCTTGCCCGTGCCCATGAGAGTTGAAGGGAAAATCACGGTATGGAAAGGCACGTTGTCCTTGCCCATGAACTGGTACAATTCGACCCCTTGCGGGTTGAGCCACCACTCCTTCCATTTTTCCGTGTAATTGGCAGTGATGGATATGTACCCTATCGGCGCGTCGAACCAGACGTAGAACACCTTGTCCTCCCAGCCTTTCAGCGGGACGGGCACGCCCCATTTCAAATCGCGCGTTATCGCGCGCTTTTTCAGGCCCTCGGCAAGCCATGCCTTTGCAATGGAATACGAGTTCTCCGACCAGAACCCTTTTTTGGAACTCTCCTCAATCCACTTCTCAAGCTTTGCCTCGATTCCCGGCAGGTCTATGAACAGGTGCCTCGACTTCCTTTTGGTTGGCGTGGTCTTGCTGACCTTTGATACCGGATTGATGAGCTCGTCGAAATTGAGCAGGTGGCCGCACTTGTCGCACTGGTCCGCCCGCGCGCCGTCTGACTTGCAATAGGGGCAGGTGCCCTCTATGTACCTGTCGGCGAGGAACATGCCTGCCTTCTCGTCGTAAGCCTGTTCGACCTCCTCTTCAACCACGTGGCCGTTGTTGTACAGGTCGAGAAAAATCTCCTGCGTGATTTTCGTGTGCAGGGGCGTCGACGTCCTGCCGAAAATGTCCGTGGATATGCCGAACCATTCGTAAATCTCCTTGTGAATCTTGTAATACTTGTCGCAAAGCTCCTTGGGGCTGACGCCTTCCTCAAGCGCCTTCGTCTCGGTGGCCGTGCCGTACTCGTCTGTGCCGCACACGAATATGGTCTCGCGGCCCCTTGCCCTGCAAAACCTCGCGAACACGTCCGCGGACAGCACGCAGCCTATTATGTTTCCCAGGTGCGGCACGTTGTTCACGTATGGCAATGCGGATGTGATGAGTATTTTCTTTTCTTGCACGATTATGACCTCTCGGATGTAATTAGGATATCCCTGTCCATCATATTGGCATATAACGTTTATATTCTATGCCTGATTATTGTAACACAATCAGCGAATGCGCACGGGTATGGACACATGGGAAATGCTGAAGCAATCCGCAATCTGGCAGCCCTCTTTTTCGCCACCCTAATCTTCGCAATCATTCCTTTCTCATTTGCAGCCGCGCTTTCAGGCCCCGGCTGCACCACAGGCGGCGACTGCATTGTCAATGCCAGCCAGACCATAGACAGCGGCGGTTCGTATTACTTCAATTCCCTTGTGATACCCCAAAGCGTCAGCCTCATAATAGGCCAGTCTGTCAATGACGCGGGCGGGACCGTGCGCTTTTACGTTGCCGGGGACGCGAATATTTCAGGGGCAATATCGGCCAACGCCGTATACACTCCGGGCTGTTCTGATGCTGTTCCTGTGTGCGGCGGCTCCAACCCGGACGGGGGCGGCTATGCGGGCGGGAGCCTTACTTATGGGATCGGCAAGGGGGCTGCAGGCGGCGGGCTTGTGAAAATATACGCCAGAAGGATTGTTTTTAACGGTACCATAAGCGCGTCAGGTTACTCCGGGCCGGGCGTTTACGGCGAACCCGGGGGCGGCTCCGGCGGGACTGTCTGGCTTGTCGCAAGGAGCATTTCATATTCCGGCTCAATCACGGTCCCGGGCGGCAACGGGGCTGACACGTGCGACCCTGCAGGCGGCGGGGCTGGCGGAAGCGTGGTAATCCTCCCTTTCGAGATGACGCCACTTAAGTCCGGCTCATTGAATGCCAATTGCGGCGCAGGTGGCTCTGCCTGCGGCTATACTGCCCAGAGCGGCGGCGGCAGCGGGCTTAGGGGCGGCAATGGCCAGTATCATTCCCAGGCGCCTGGCGGCGGCGGAGGTTCCGGCGGCGAGGGACTTGGGGGCGGCTCCTCCAATGGCGGGGCGGCAAATGCAAACAGGAACATAAAAATATACAATTCTTACGTCCCCACCGGCTCTTCCTTTTCCCTGTCTTCCAGTGGGGGCGCGACAATAGGGAATGGATTGCTCGACTTGTACAATTCCCCCTACAGCTCGAAGTATTCCGGCCTGACTTACACTCTCAAATCCGAGAATTTCATCGCAGGCGCGTTTGGCGCTTCAATGGCTCCCGCTGCCTCAGTGTCCATAAAACTTGTCAATTCCTCCAACAACTCGCAGATTTATTATTCCGGCTCTACAAACTCGGACGGCATAATAGCCACAACGCAGAACCTGCCGGCATTCGTGGACTTTGACATGCTTGTAGAGCCTGTAACTGCCGGCGGCGCAATAGGCCTGTCTTTTGGCAATTCCTCTGCCTATCCTGCGCATTCCTCCTCGTCCCTGACACCCTATGCCCAGAGCGCCAGGATTCTTGTCAGAAAAATTAATGCCTCGCTTTACAAGCCCGACCTTTCAGCCTCAAGCACTGATTTCTATGTCTATTCACAGCAGCAGGGCAGCTCGCCGCTGAACTGCTTCGGCTACACGTCCTCGTCGCAGGACGCCTACTGCCTTCTCCCTCGCACGTTGCTTGACTCCTCGCGCACGCGGCTGAACTACTCGCTTTACGTGAACACGAGCTCATATTCGAACAACATCAACCTCTCGCAGATACAGCTGCCCAATTCCTTTGCCTTCGGCCCCTCGTCGCAGGACACCAAGCTTCGCGGCGAGTCAAGCGCCCTTCTAATGAAGGCCGGGCTTGTCTACAAGCGCAGGGTTTTCTATTCGCCAACGCAGCTTTCCGAGGAGAACTTCGCGTACACCGAGACAATACCGTCGGATTTCGCGTTCGGCACGTCCGCGGCCGCATACGTGTCAATGGCCGGACAGGCTGTCCAGAACTGCACTTTCTCCGCGCCTTCGACCGGCAAGGTTATGACTTTCAGCTCTTCAAACTGCCCCATCCTTGCCACTCCCATAACCTCCGGCGACTGGATTTTGTTCCAGTACGACATTGTGGCCCCTTCCCCTGACGCCTTTTTTGGCGAGAGCAAGGACTACTCGTTCAACCAGGGCTCCCTGCAGGTTTCGGCATCCTCGAGCTGATAGCTTTTCGCCGGCTTGGCAGAATTTTTGCCGGCCCGCCCTAAAATCCCTGTTTTTCCCGTTTCAAGTCGCTTATTTTGCAGGCGGCACGCCCGCCCAAGATAATTATTTATAAACTCCCTATAACATATTCAGGTTTCAGCGGAATCATAAGGTAAAATTTTTGGGGAAGTTTGAAAATGGCAGCCAAATCCTCGGCCACTGACGCAAGGACCTATTACCAGAAGGGCAATGACCTCTACGAGAAGGGGGATTATGCCAAGGCCATTGAGAACTACAACATGGCGGTTATACTCAACCCCTCGTTTTCAGAAGCGTATTTCAACCGCGGGCTGTGCTATTACAACCTGAAGAACTTCGACAAGTCCATAGCAGATTACAGCAAGTCAAGCGACCTCGACCCGAAAAACCCGGTCATCTACAACAACAGGGGCGACGCGCATTACAGGAAACAGGATTTCCCAAACGCCATAGGTGACTATGACAAGGCAATCGCCCTCAACCCCAAATACCTCAAGGCATTCTACAACAGGGGCCTGGCATTCGCGTGCCAGCAGGAATACGAGAAGGCCGTCGAGGATTTCAACGTCGTCATAGAGCTCAACCCCAACTTTTCCGAGGCATACCACATCCGCGGGCTGGCGTTCGACTACCTCAATGACTTTGACAAGGCCATAGCTGACTATGACAAGGCGATCGAGCTCAACCCGAATTTCACCGAAGCCATAAACCACCGGGAGCTTGCGAAGGCGAAAAAGGACGCCGGCATGACAAGCGGCGGCGGCCCGGACACGCAGGCTGCCGGGCAGGCGGGCGGCCAGCAACAGCAGCAGGGCCTCAATGCCATAAAACTCCTCCAAAAGCCCAGCATGAAGTTCACGGACGTCGCGGGCATGTTCAAGATGAAGGAGGAAATCAACGAGTCTATCGTCTATCCCCTTTCAAACCCGGAGCTTGCAAAGCACTATGGCAAGCTTGCAGGCGGCGGCGTGCTCCTCTACGGCCCTCCCGGGTGCGGCAAGACTTTCATCGTCAAGGCAGCGGCAGGCGAGTGCAACTCCGGCTTCCTGAACGCCAAGATTTCGGACATAGTCGACATGTATGTCGGCAACACGGAAAAGAACCTGCACAACATATTCGAGACAGCAAGGAAAAACTCGCCCTGCATCATATTCTTCGACGAGGTCGAGGCGCTTGGAGGCAGGAGGGAGGACATGAACCAGTCAAACGCCTACATGAAGATGGCGGTCAACCAGCTCCTGTTTGAAATGGACGGCATTGAGGCGCACAACTCCGACGTCCTCATACTTGCAGCAACGAACGCCCCGTGGGACGTGGACCCGGCATTGAGGAGGTCCGGGAGGTTCGGCAAGACCATCTACATCCCCGAGCCCGACTATGCCTCGCGCAGGGACATCATAAAGATGCATTCAAGGAAACTGCCCATAGAGGGCGGGATAGCCTATGGCAGGCTCGCCCGCTGCACAATGGGCTACGCGTCTGCGGACCTGAAGGCTATTGTCGACGAGGCGGCCGCAAGGCCGTGGCGCGAAGTCTTCCACAAGATACAGAAAATCAAGGCAATGTACATGGAAAAGGACGGCCTTAGCGAGAAGGACGCGGAGGCCCGCGCAATGAAGGAGATAAAGATGCGCAAGATACGCACCGGCGACTTCATCGCGGCCATCAAGAAAAAGAAATCCTCGCTCCCCCCCTGGTACGAGCAGGCCAAAAAGCAAATTGGCACGCAGGAGGAAAAGACCATTGTCGACGGCAAGGAGCACGTGAAGGTCACGGAGAGCAAGATGGCAAGCGCCGAAAAGGAGGCGTTCAAGGACCTGCTTGACGTGATAAAGCGCAGGAACGAATGGTGGTACAAGATTTACATCTGGGTTTGGAAGCATGTCAACCTATACCTGCCCCTGCCCATTTGACCCGCGCCGCGCACGCGCCGGCAGCTTGTCATTCATCGCGGCATTCCTCGCCATCCTGGTTTTGCCAGGCATCGCCTTTTCATTGCCTGCCGCAGCCCCCGGCGCGGCCGTCTCCGAGGAGATAAAAACCGCCTACGGCCTCCTGCTGCCTGTTTTCCTCGTGCTTTTCCTGGGTTCCATGGCCCTGTTGGCCTCCTTCATACGCAGGCACGCCGCCGAGACATCGAATAGCGGCGAGTTCACGCTGCAATCGCTTCTAATCCCGGTATTTGAAGCCAAAAGCACTCTTTTTGAGAAGCTCTCCGTCATATTCGTCAACCCCGTGCTGTGGATTGACGAGGGGCTTTTCGTGCTCGTCCTCCTCGCCATAATCCATTCCCAGCTTGCCATAAGCATAGGCTCCGAGGAGGCGCTCCGCATGATAATCTTCGCGGGCATGGGCGCTGGCGTGCTTCCCTTCGCATATCTTTTCGGCGCATACCTGCTGGACTTCAGGGTGGCAAGGAAGCCTTTCAGGTTCTTTGTGGCGTTTTTCATGTGGGGCGCGCTTGCCGCCGTCGCCGCGTTCTTTGCCAATTCCCTGCTGGCAAGCGCGTTCAATTTCGCAGGCTTCGACCTCTCCTCTGTCTATGGCGTTGTGTTCGCGACCGCAGTGGCCTCGCCGCTTATAGAAGAGGTCGTGAAGGGCATGGGCATATACCTGGGCTCGAGGCACCATTCCTTCGACTCTGTGCCGACCGGCATGCTCCTCGGCTTTGCCTGCGGCATAGGCTTCTCGTTTGTCGAGAACTGGTTCTATTTCACGTCCCGCACCACGCCTTTTGAGCTTGGGTTTGAAGGCTGGATAGCCCTCATAGTCTACAGGTCTTTTTTCAATGCGCTTTCCCACGGGATATTCTCCGGCTCTGTCGGCGGGTTCATAGGCTACATCAAAAGCCATCCCGGCTTTGCGCGCAAATACCACCTTGGCGTGGTGCCGGGCATACTCTTTGCCATACTGCTGCATTCGATTTTCAATTCGAGCGCCATAATTGACACGCTTGCCATATCCCAGTACAATTTCGCGTTTTTCATATTCAATCCGTTCATAGCGGTGGTGTTCAACCTCCTCTTCGTGCTGGTCCTGTTCCTGTCGATAAGGGAGTTCTGGGTGAAGGGGCGAAATGCCAGCACTTAATATAATTTTCCGCGCAATCCTTCCATGCTGAATAGTTTTTCCGGTCATGCTTATGGTTCCAAAGATTGACTTGTCGGTCGGGCTTGCCGGCCTTTCGCTCCAAAACCCGACAGTCCTCGCCTCCGGCATCTGGGGCACCAATGCGAACCTTCTTTTGCGCGCGGAGAAATCCGGGGCGGGCGCTGTCACGTCCAAGTCGTGCAGCCTCAACCCCAGGGCGGGGCATGCCAACCCCACCATTGTGCTAAACGACCATTACTGCGTGAACGCAGTGGGCCTCTCAAACCCGGGCGTGGAACTTGAGGCGGAGGAGATAATCTCCGCGAAGAAAATGTGTTCCGTCCCGGTCATAGCGAGCATATTCGCCCATTCATTGCAGGATTTTGAGGCAGTTGCGCAGAGAATTTCCGAGGCCCGGCCGGACGCCATCGAGGTCAACATCTCATGCCCCAATGTCTCAAACGAGGGCAGGATGTTCGCATGCTCTGCTGCCGACTCCGCGTCGGTCACAGTGCGCGTGAAGGAGGCGGCGGGCAAAATCCCGATATTAGTCAAGCTCTCGCCAAACGTGACCGACATTGTTTCCGTTGCCAAGTCAGTGGAGGACGCGGGCGCGGACGGCATTGTGGCCATCAACACGGTTTCAGGCATGATAATCGACGCCTATGCGAGAAAGCCCGTCCTCACAAACAAGTTCGGCGGAGTGTCAGGCCCAGCGATTAAGCCGGTCGCGCTCAAGGCGGTCTATGAAATCTCGCGGGCGGTCAGGATACCTATCATAGGCACTGGCGGCGTGACTACGGGCATTGACGCCGCTGAAATGCTCATGGCGGGCGCGGCGGCAGTCGGGGTCGGCACTGCGCTGTCATACCCTGGCAGGAGCTTTGGCGCGATTGTGTCGGAACTGGAGTCCTTCATGTCCGAAAACGGATACAGCTCGATAAAACAGCTCAAGCTAGACGAGTGAATGCAGGTTGTCAAAGGTGTTACGCGGGATGGGCCCAAAACGGTTCAAGATATTGGCGGTGGAGGAGGAGAACTCGTTCACAAAGACCATCACTGTGGAGTGCGGCGACGAGGCAAGGCCGGGGCAGTTCTACATGGTTTGGCTGCCGGGCACGGGCCAAAAGCCGTTTTCAGTCTCGGCCTCCAAGCCATTGCAGTTCTCAATCGCTGGCGTGGGGCCCGCAAGCAATGCCATAATCTCCAAAAAGCCGGGGGAATACCTCTGGCTTTCAGGCCCATACGGCAAGGCGTTCAAGCTCCACGGCAAGAAGGCCGTCATGATTGGCGGCGGCTATGGCACAGGGCCAATGCGCTATCTGTGCTCCCTCGCGCTTGAGAACGGCATCGAGCCGCACCTTGTAATTGGGGCGCGCACCAAGGACAGGCTGATGAAGCATCCTGCAAGCGTGCGCACGTTCCTTTGCACTGACGACGGCTCGGAAGGGCGCAAGGGCTTTGTGACCGACGTGCTTGCCGAGATCATAAAAAACGAGAAGATAGACGCCGTCTATGCCTGCGGCCCTGAAAGGATGATGGAGGCAGTGGGCAAGATGGCGAAAAAGGAAGGCATATTCTGCCAGCTGCTCTTGGAGCGGTACATGAAGTGCGGGTTTGGGATGTGCGGCCAGTGCTCGTGCGGCGAAAGCCTGATTTGCGTTGACGGCCCTGTCTACGGGATTGAAATACTTGACAACCCGGAATTCGGCAAGTTCCACAGGGACTCGTCCGGCAAGAAGGTCAATTTGTAAGGATGTGCGCGCATGATAATTTCAGGAGCCATGATAGCCACGATGAAAGGCCTTGTCAGGGCGGACATTGAGGTGTCCGAAAGCGGCATTATATCGCGCGTGGGCACGGGCTTTTCAGGCGGCCGGGCTTCAAAGTCCAGGCTCGGCCCGGATTTCGTGGACGCTTCAGGCATGGTGGTGTTCCCCGGCGGCATAGACCCGCACGTCCACCTGCGCGACCCCCAGTCGCCGGCTAAGGAGGATTTCTTCACCGGCACCTCGGCTGCGCTTGCAGGCGGCTATACCACGGTATTTGACATGCCGAATTATTCGAATCCCCCTACCACCACTGCAAAGGCATACGGGCAGAAAAAGGAAATAGCAGGCAAAAAGGCCGTTTGCAACTGGCGGCTGCATTTCGGCGCTACGCAGGACAACCATGCGGAAGTGGCAAAGGCCAAGCCTATGAGCATGAAGGCTTACCTGGGCGAGACCGATTCGCCACTGACATTCGAGACCCTTGAGGGCCTGCTTCTGCATTTCGAGAAGTTCCCCACGGAAAATCCCATCTGCATACACGCGGAGGACCTCGACGCGATTCGATATTTTTCAAAAAGGTTCGGGAAGGGCGCGCGATACTCGGCCTCGAGGCCCGCAGTGGTCGCGCAGGCTGCGGCGGCGCGGGTTTCAATACTCGCGTCGTATTTTGACAGGCGCATACACCTCTGCCACGCCACTACCGGCGAGGAGATAGTGCAGGTGAAGAACAACAACCGCAACTCCACCGTGGAGGCTACGCCGCACCACATGTTCCTGGACTCGTCTTTCGAGGAGAGGCTTGGCGAGTTCCACCACGTCAAGCCGCCTTTGAGAAGCAAGGCGGAGGTGGCAGGCTTGTGGCAAAACATCCATCTTGTAGATTGCATTGGCTCCGACCATGCGCCGCACACAGCAGATGACAAGAAAAACGGGGCTTCGGGCTATCCCCAGCTTGACACTACAATGCCGCTTATGCTTTGGGCGCTTGAAAAGCAGCTTGTCGAGGTCGACGACATTGTCAGGCTCTGCTGCGAGGGGCCTGCAAAGATATTCGGTGTCCAGGGCAGGGGCGCCATTAAGGAGGGCTATCATGCCGACCTGGCTATCTACGACCTGTCCAAAAAATGGAAAGTGAAAAATTCCGACCTGTTCACGAAATGCGGCTGGTCGCCTTATGAAGGCATGGAGCTTGGCCCAAGGCCGTCAAAGGTCTTTGTCAACGGCTCGCTGGCATTCGACTCCGGCTCTGTTGTCGCAAAGCCCGGCTCTGGCATTGAAGCGGATTGAACCCCCGCCTTTTTTGAGCAAGCCTTAAATATCACCTGCCTTATTACCCATAACATGTCGCTTATACGCCGCTCCATTAGCCGGGCCTGCAAGGGCCAGGTAGCAGTCGAATATCTCATCATCATCTCCATAGTCCTTGTGGTGGCGCTGCTTGCGGCTAATTCCGCGCTTAACATTTCAGGCACTATTGGCAGCCTTGTCTCGCCAAAAAGCTCGAAATACTGGCAGGACGCCCAGATATCCATACTCGCCTACAGCGTTTCCTCCGACGGTTCCGTCTCTATGCTTGTGAAAAACAGGAAGCCTTTTGGCATAAGCATTGATTACGCAACAATCGGCGGCGCCTCTGTGGGCCTTGAGGGTTTCAGCCTCATGCCCGGCGACGAGAAGCTTCTCTCATTCCAGGACCCGGCGGTTTCTGGGAAGCAGGGGCAGCCGTATTCCTATCCTGTGGGATTCAATTACACCGACATGCAGGACACGGCAGCAAAATACGGCTTTTTCCCCTCCTTCCCCCTAAACGGCAAATATTCCTAAGCTGCAACAGGCATCTCCTTCGTGCCCGCAGGGTGGCGCATTTGCGTGAAACTTGACAAATCAACCCTTCTTTCAAATGGAAATGCGAGCCTTGCGGTCGGCGCATTATGGGGCGTGGGGCTTTTCGCGTGCCCCTGCCCGGTATGCCTAATAGGCTCTGCCTCGCTTGTGGCAAACGGCATAAGGGAAAAACTAGGAATTGAAATCCCGGTGGAAGGGGCGGCAAAACACAAGGCCGGGGCTTGCGCTAAGAAGAAATGAAATTCCCCCCGCTTCTCCCGCCCCGTAGTTTTCAGGCGAGCTTCCCGAATACGCCGGCGTCGTTCGACTCTATTTCGAGCATGTAAGTGCCCGGGCGCATCATCCTTTTGAGGCTGTCCTGCGGCACGCTTGCGTTATATGGCGTGCTCTTGACAATGCTTGTGACCCCGTTTTGGGTTTGCAGGGTTATTACTACCTCATTGTCGGCTATCCTGACGTTTTTGACGTTCGAGGGCATTATTACCTGGGATATGAGGCTCGAGCCAGAAGCTGCGCCCACAAGCGAGATGGTGTTTGCAATCCTTGTCGCTGCCATGTCGGCCTGGTTGACGGAGAGTTGCTCATTGGCCCTATTTATCCTGAAATAGACTGAAAAAAGGGACGGCAGGACAAGTATCATCACTATGCCCATGACTACGAGAAGCTCGACAGATACCTGGCCTTTGCCCATGCGCCTAATCATCCCTATCAACTTTGCGCCCCTTTATTTTTGATTGTTTCCTTTTCATCAGGATTTTCTTGACCTCGCCGAGCGCCCCGTTAATGGCGCTTTCAGCGTCCCAGCCAGTGTCCGAGCACGTAACCATGCCCATTTTTGTGTCTACGCGGGCGTGGACCGAATACTTGTTGCCGTATTTTTTCACGTGAATGGAGAGGCTCTCTATCTCGAGGGACTTGCCAAGCTTCTCTATGAGCGCAGTCGCGTGGTCGTGTATCTCGTCGTAGTTCTCCTTATCGCTCCCGTCAAGCCCTGAAATGAACACCCTCTCCTTCTTGGACTCCTTTATGACCGTCTCGAACAGGTCCCTGGCGCTCACCATGCCCAGCGGCTTTTGCCCTTTTGCCACTATGACCGCAGAAACCCCGTGGTCTGCCATGAGCCTTGCCGCCTCGGCAAGCGGCGCTTCCGGCTCTATCCTGACCGTCTCCTCCCTCATGTGCGAGGAGACAGGCTGGAGGTCGAGGTTGGTCTTCTCGCCGCCAAGCTTTGGCGCGCCCTCTTTCGAGAATACCTGCATCTGCACTAGGTCGAAAGTGGATATGATGCCCTTTATGTTGCCGTTGCTTGTCACCACAAGGCGCCTTACATTGCCCTTTCTCATCTGGTTCTTGGCGCTTGCGACTGTGTCGGAGGCGTCAATGGTCATAGCAGGCACGGACATGACGTCCTCCACCTTCTTGCGCTCAATCAGCTTGTCGTTGAGGAGTTCGGCTATCACGTCGGCCCTTGTGACCACCCCGAGTATCTTGTTCCTGTCAAGCACCGGGAGGGACTTGAACCTGCCTGTGAAAAAGGCCCTGCACATGTCTTCAAGCGTGCTCTCCTTTGCTATTGTGGGCGCCTTGACGCAAACGTTGGCGCACTTGGCATTTGAGGTGTCGCCTATGCTCTGCCTCACTTCCCTGTCGTCTATGAGCCCTGCATACTTGCCGTCCTTTGTGACTATGACCGACAGGCCGCTTCTGACTATCTCCGAGAATGCCTTTGAAACAGATTCGTTTGAGTCAATAATGTATGCCTCTTTTATGTCCATGCAAAAACCCCGTTGTTTGTTATCTCTCGCCCTACTGTTCATAATTGAAATGTGCTGTTTATATTCTTTATTATCACATAGATAATCCGCGCCATCTTCAGGCGTGATTTTTTATGAAGCGCCAGTAGCCGCCGGGTTGGCAGATCGGCTATGCACCCCGCTGCAGACGGGGGGAGAAGGGTTCAACTCCCTTACCCGGCTCACTTCGTTCGCCGTGTAAGTCTTTCGTAAATGCCTGCGGGCATTTACTCAATCCCTTACCCGGCTTCGCTATCGCTCAGCCGTGTAAGTCTCTCGCAGAGCTTTGCTCTGCTCGATCTACTTGTCCTTCGGACAAGTCAGTCGAAAATGCTTTGGCATTTTCTCCTTCCCTTGCCCGGCTTGACAGTCCAAACCCCCTGCATTTACAATTGGTAATCTTGCCCGGCTTCGCCTTTACGTTTCAAGAACTAGTTTTGCTGTGACTGTCTGAATTCTGGCGGGGAGAATATGTATTTCCCCAATGCGTATGCAATGCAGGCAAGCAGTATCATTGCAATGCCGAACATGGCGTTTGACAGCCCTGCCTGCGAAAGTATGTGGGAAATCAGACCAGACACCGCCTGGGCGACCTGCGGGTCCTGGGCATACTGCCCCGCGATGGCGGAAAACGCAATGCCGCCTGCGAGCTGGAGCAGCATGGAGGCTGCAAACATAGCCCCTGCGCATATCGCAAGCGGCTTCCAGACGAACTGGAAAAATCCGTAAAGCCCGCCTATTGAAATGTAAATGCCTGCAATGGCCGCAATTGCGATTATGGCAAGGACTAATTCCGCAACCCGGGCCATTGCTGCATAGCCCCTTGCCTCACCCAGGCTCTGCTCGAATATGGCATACGCTCCTGCCGCGTCCTTGCTTGCCATTATCTGTTCCCTGCCTATCGTGTCCGGTATGAGCTTGACAATCGCGTCCTGCTGCAATGCAATGATTTTTTGCTGTTCAGGGTCTGTTATCTGAAGGTCCCTCGTGGTTATGTATGACTCGATTATGGCCTGCGATATCTTCCCTTTCACGGGCGTGAGGCTTATTTGCGGGCTGAACCCAGCCGAGCTTCCCTCTACATAGGACACCGTGCCTGTAACGAACAAGTCCACCTGCCCCTTCACATAGCCCTGCCCTATGTATTTTGAGAGCCTGTTGACCACGTCGCCTGTTGGGGCTATCCTTGAATCCTGCGGCAGGGCGGTTATTATGCCGCTTGCCAGGGCGCTTGTTATCTGCGCGTATATGCCGTTTTGCCCCATGTAATCTATGTATGCCTGGGGGTCAAGCGCGCTCATGCCCACTGACGCAAGCAGTGCCGCGACTGACAGGGCGATGATGGCGATGGCTGCAAGCGCGTTCCTTGCAAGGGGCCTTTCTAATCCTGACATGGTTATTACTATCTTGAAAACAGGTTAAAAACTCATGGGCTGGGCAAGCCTGCGCCTGCCCCCGCCTGAAAGAAAAAAAGAAGGGTTCAGGCGTAGTACTCCTTTGCTATCGCGTCTATCTTCTCCCTTGCCTTCTGTAGTATGTCGTCCTTCTTGTCGACCATCATGTTGAGCCCCTCGGCCTTGACGACCTCGGCCCTGTCAAAGCCCATGAAGCCGAACAGTGTCTTGGCGAATGGCGCGGAGAAGTCATACCCCTCTGTGCCGGACTCCTTGTTGTAAGCCCCGCCGCTTGTGGTTATTATTATTGCCTTCTTGCCCTTCATCAGGCCGACATAGCCATCGCTGCCCATGTCCCAGGTCTCGCCTTTGAGAAGTATTGCGTCAAAATACGCCTTGACTGCCGCGGGCATGGAGAAGTTGTACATGGGGTATGCCACAGCCACGACATCGGCCGACTTGAACTGCCTGGTGAGCTTCTCAAACCTCTCAAAAACCTTTTTCTCTCCTGCCTCAAGCGGCTTCTTGTTGTAGTATCCCTTGTAATACGCGGCTATGCTTTTCTCGTCAAACATGGGCGGAAGCTCGTGCGCCAGGTCGAGCACTTCAACGCTGCCCTTGGCAACGGACTTGAAATGGAGGGCGAGGCTGCGCGTGGCGGACCTGTCCATCCGCGGGGCATATTGCACAATAAGGGTTTTTGCCATTCACATCACCTGCCTGTTTAATTACCACTTATTTGGTCGTATATCTTTAAAACCCTGCGCACGGGCATTCCCGCATTCCCCGCCATTGTGCAAGCTTTATATCCTGCCCAGTGCAATCGTTTTGCCGTAATACACGGCAGGCCGCGGGCGCAGGAAGGCTTAAGCGCCCATGCCTGCCTTTTGGGTGATGGAATGGAATTCAAGAAAAACGTAGGGGAAGCCGACAAGGTCGTGCGCGTCATAATAGGGCTTGCCGCGCTTGGGGCTTATTTCTCCAACATGCTCATGGCGCCATTGAGCTATGTCCTTGTCCTGATTGCAATCGTGATGTTCTTCACTGCCGCTACTTCGTCGTGCTGGCTCTACACTGCCCTCGGGCTTAGCACGTGCGCTGCTGAAAAAAAGAAGTAAGGGACTAAAATCCCTTTTTTTTATTTTATTTTCAGTAGCCGTTTATGGCCTTTACCCTTCTTGTCTCTATTATCCTCTCGATAAGCGCCTTTGTCGAGCTTTCGACTTTGGGGCTTGACGAGATGAAATTCTCCGCGAAATCCGCTGCGAGCGCGCTTGCCTTCTGGGCATCTATCTTGAATGCCTGCTCTATGCGCGCCTTGGCGTCATCCTTCTTGCCAGCAAGCGCGAGCGCTATTCCAAGCGCCAGCGCGGCGTCGGGGTTTGCAGGCATTTTCTCCGCAGCATAGGCAAGGGCCTCGACAGCCTCGTCTATCCTTCCAAGCGCCAGAAGCGTCAGGCCCATCAGGTGCCAGACCTGCGGAGCCTCCCGGTCAATCCGGGCTGCCTGGGACAGGCAGGACAGGGCGTTGTCATAGTCGCCTTCGACGTAGAGCGTCTTGGCCTTCACGAACCACGCTATCGCCTCCTGCGGCTTGAGGTCGATAAGGTCCTGCGCTGTCACTTCGGCCTCTTTCAGGCTCTTGCCCTCAATCTGCTCCTCATTCCTTGAAACAAGTGAATCTTCCATTTCATCGCTCATGATTTATCGCCGGAAAAATAGTGGCACGAAAGGGTTATTATTACTATCCCCCCAATATGGTTCCATGGCGATTTCAGCACCGCTCCCAAGCGTTCCAAAGGCCGCCCCGGTCTCGGCAAAGAACCAGTCAGACTTTGAAAAGCTCAAGTCCGACCTGGCGCACATAACCTCGTGGGAACTCACCCCCACGGAGACCCTGCCCATACGTGCAAGCGGCAAACTCGAGGAAAAGGCCGCAAGGGACTTTTTCAATTCCATCTCAATCTGAAAAATGATTGCTGGGAATCCGGGCGTTTGGCTCCAGCTTATTGCAAAAGGAGCTTTTTTTCACGGGTAGGCGGTGAACTCGACCCAGCCATGGCTGTCAAGCGAGAGTTCCTTTCTCAGGTTAACTGGCGCTATAAGCTCGAGCACATTGAGCCCGTGCGCGGAGCGCACCGGGAACACCGCCGCGCCTTTCACGCCCATTATCTTGCACCTGTAGCAAAGTATCTTTCCAAAATCCTTCCCATCCTGCCTGAATCCCGTTATCACTATGGGCGGGTGGGTCTTTAGCCTCAGCCTCTTCTCGACTTCCTCCGGGCTTATCCTTACGTTGAGCGTGCCCGGGTACGGGGAAAAGCCGAGCTGTTTTTTTATGCTGTCCTTGTAATGCTGCATTTTCATGAACATGGCGCCTTCGCCAAGCCCGGTTACGACTTTTCCGGAGAATTCAAAGCCGAGTTCCGGGTAGAGCGCGTGCTGCAATTCGTCGACAGTGCGCTTGAGCTGGCCAACCGCGGCCGGGACTATCACTATGCCGTCGGCTGTCCGCTCTATCCTGCGCCCCCTGATAAGCTCTATAATCTTCCTTGACGCGGTCTGCTGGGAAATGCCAAGGTCATAGGCGATTTCCCTGGTGGTTATCTTGGCGGGCTCTATGTGCGCCCCGCGCTTGACAAGGTATGCGAGCACTTCGTCTATCATCGGCTAGTTGTTGCCCAGTCATTAATTTAAACCTGCTTTGGGACAAGTCTATTGCCTGTGATGTTGTGAACAACCACTGATTTCTATTCCCTCTACATCCAAAAGATGCGGGGTTTAGAAAGGGGCAGAGCCCCTTCTTATGATGAGGTCAACAGCGGCTGAGGCGTATTATATTTTTGCCAGCGGCTCTTTTCCCCGCTCGCCAGTCCTACCCCCTGCTTTTATACTTTTTGGCGCAAAATAGGATATCTATAAGTCTGTTTAAGGCATATTTGTGGGTGATTTCGCATGGTCGGTTTCGCAGGTCATAAAACCAGGATGTCCAGGATTACAAGGAAGGGAAAGGTCCTGATTTGCGCAATGGACCAGGGCATAGAGCACGGCCCTAAGGACTTCAATG
Source organism: Candidatus Micrarchaeia archaeon (assembly GCA_041650395.1). GTDB lineage: Archaea > Micrarchaeota > Micrarchaeia > Anstonellales > VGKX01 > JAKALW01. Next base: position 29,868 of record JBAZLG010000003.1, read on the forward strand.
ACAAGAACATTGACCCGGACTACGTGCTCTCGGTGGCGTCAAAGGGCGACTTCACGGGCATGGTGCTGCACAAGGGCGTGGCAGTCAAGTACATGGAAAACTACGCCGGCAAGGTGCCCCTCATACTGAAACTCAATGGCAGGACAAACCTTGTCCCAAAGGACGAGATTTATTCCTCGCCAGTGGCGTCTGTCAGGGACGCGGTGGCGCTAGGCGCCGACGCAATCGGCTATACAATCTACGTGGGCTCGCCCACGGAGGCGCAGATGCTGCACGACTTCTCCATAATCGAGCAGGAGGCGAGGGACTACGGCATGCCCGCAATCGTCTGGGCATACCCCAGGGGCAAATACGTCGCCGAGGAAAAGTCCGTAGAATCCGTCGGCTATGCCGCGCGCGTGGCCCTTGAAATCAACGCAGACATAGTCAAGGTCAATTACACTGGCTCGCCAGATTCCTTCAAGAAGGTCGTTGCCGCCGCGCAAAGGACAAAGGTAATTTCAGCGGGCGGCTCCAAGCAGTCGGACGAGGACTTCATAAAAATGGCAAAGGACGTGATGTCCGCGGGCGCCATAGGCTTTGCAGTAGGCAGGAACGTCTGGCAGAACCAGAACCCCGCGAAAATCACCAAGGAAATCGCCAAGGTAGTTTTCGGCTCCGACTAACCGTTTTTCCCGTTTTATTCTTTTTGCCTTTGCTTTTTTTGGCAATCCCGTTTCTTCCATTCAACTGGGGTGTTCAATGTGGCTGAGGAAATCACACTTGGAAAGCACGCGTCGTCGCGGCTTTCCGCAGACCTTGCTGCCCTGATTTCAAGGATAGGGCAGATGACGCCTAACGTGAAGGCGGAATTCCCCAAACGCCTCAAGGGCGCTGGCGCGAAAAACAAGTTCGGCGAGGTGCAAAAGGAGCTGGACGCGTGGACGAACGGCTTTTTCGTGGACTCGCTTATCAAGACCGGCCTTGTAAGGGCGGTTTATTCCGAAGAGCTTGACAAGCCTTACATTTACAATGACAGCGCGCCCTTTGTCGTCACCATGGACCCACTTGACGGCTCGTCAAACATTGCCACGAACAACGTGTTCGGCACTATTTTCGGCATTTACAGGGAAGACCTGCCCCAGACCGGCAGGAAACTTGCCTGCGCCATATACAAGCTCTACGGCCCGATTACCACTCTCGTATATACTGCCGGCAATGGGACCGGAGTCCATGAATTCGTGAAACAGAGGGCGGGAGAGCAGCAATACCTCCTTCTCCACGAGGACCTTAAGATGCCTGCAAAGGGCGAGGTGTTCGGAATTGGCGCAGACCCACTCGAGTGGAGCAATGAATTCATGGCATTTGCAAAAGGCCTTTTCAAAAAGCACAAGCTCAAGGTAAGGTATTGCGGCGCGTTTGTCGGCGACTTTTCGCAGGTTCTCCACAGGGGCGGGCTTTTCTCTTACCCCTCCACGAAAAAAAACAAGGAGGGCAAGCTCCGGCTGTACTTTGAGGGAGCGCCCATGGCAATGATTATGGAGGAGGCGGGCGGCGCTTCAAGCAACGGCTCCATCTCGCTTCTTGACGTGGAATCGCCCGACATCGACTCCCGCGTTCCGCTTTACATGGGCAACAAATACCTCATAGACGAGCTTGTGGCTGCGCTGAAGAAAGGGCAGACCTACAGGGAGTAAAAGGTCTTGCGATGCTGGCTGCCGAATGCAAAAAAAGGATTGAATCCGCCAAGTCCCTGCTTGGCAAGGGCTCTGTCCTTCTCCTCTCAAGCGGCCCTGACTCGTCAAATGTCAATCCGTCCTTCTACTATTTCACGGGTCTTGATATTGACGGCTGCCTTCTTGCTATTTCGCAGGATTCGCACTCGCTGATATGCCCCGAAATGAACCGGCTGTATGCCGGGGAAAACATGCCCGGCTCGATGGGCCTCCTCGTATACAAGGACAGGGCGGGCTTTTCGAAGTCCCTCAAGTCGGCAATGGGCGGGGCGGGCAGGCTTTTGCTTGACTATCCCTCCACAAGGCTCTCGTTCGCGGAATCCCTCTGCAAAATCACCAAGGCAAGGCGCGAGGATTTTTCCGGGCAGATTGCCAAGCTGCGCGCAGTCAAGTCCGGCTACGAGAGGGAATGCCTGCAAAAGTCCGTCACGGAGGCCGAATCCCTCCTATCATTCCTCGAATCCGGGATTTCCGAGGGCATGACGGAGAAAAAAATAGAATCCATGCTTCTTGGCGAGATGCTCTCGCGCAACCTCAAGCCGTCCTTTGCGCCCATAATCTCAAGCGGCGCCAATTCGTCAATGCCGCACTCGCACCCGACCGGCAACAAGGTGAAATGCCACGTGCTTGTTGACATGGGCGTGAAAGTGGAGGGCTATTGCTCCGACCTGACCAGGTGCTTTTTCTTCAATTCTGGCAGGATGCAAAAAAACGCCTATGACAAGCTGACGCTCGTGTGCGACGAAATCTGCGACAGGGCGGCATCCGGGGGCTTTTCAAAGGCGTCGGAGCTTGCAGCCGAGTCAGCGCTGCTGCTTGAGAGGTACGGCCTGCCAAGCCTGCCGCACTCCATAGGGCACGGGATAGGGCTTGAGGTGCATGAGTCCCCGTCGCTTGGCCTGAAGTCGAAGGATGCGCTTTCAAAGGGCATGGCGCTTGCCATAGAGCCTGCTGCGTATTATCCCGGCAGGTTCGGCGTGCGCTGCGAGCGCGACGTTTTCCTTTGACAGCCCCCGCAAAGGGCCGGGTTTTTCCCCAATCCCACAAGATATATAAACATATTCGGACTAACTTATCTCGTTGAATGCTTAATCTGAAAGCTTATTTTGGGCATGGCAAAATGCGTGTTAAGCCAACTTAACCTATTTGCCATTTTCCGATGGGTTTTCGCCTACAAATGCAAAAAACGGTGAATGTCAATGGTCAGGAAAGAATACGTAGTGGAAGAAGTATCAAAACTCATGAACAACCTCGAGAACGTGAGAAACGTCGCCATTTGCGCGCACGTCGACCACGGCAAGACGACGCTCACGGACTCGCTTGTGGCCCGCGCCGGCCTCATCTCAAAGGACAAGGCGGGCGAGCAGAGGGTCATGGACTTTGACGAGCAGGAGCAGGCGAGGGGCATCACGATAAAATCCGCCAACATCTCCATAGCCTTCGAATTGAAGGGCAAGGACTACCTGCTCAACCTCATCGACACGCCAGGCCACGTGGACTTCGGCGGCCACGTCACGAGGGCCATGAGGGCAGTCGACGGCGTCGTGCTCGTAGTGGACTCCGTCGAGGGCATCATGCCCCAGACGGAAACAGTCCTTAGGCAGGCATTGAGGGAGAGGGCCAAGCCGACGATATTCATCAACAAGATAGACAGGCTGATAAACGAATTGCAACTTGACGGCGACCAGATGCAGCAGAGGTTCGTCAAAATCATAACCGGCCTCAACAAAATCATCACGCAGTACGCCCCCGAGGACAAGAAGGAGGAGTGGCTGATACAGGTCGGCAAGGGCAATATCAGCTTCGGCTCGGCATTCAACAAGTGGGCGGTCTCCATATTGTCCATGAAGAGGTTCAACCTGACGTTCAAGGAAATGGCGGAACTTTGCAGGAAGGGCGACCACAAGACTTTGAGGGAGAAATCCCCGCTTGACGAAATCATGCTTGAAATGATTACGGAACACATCCCCAACCCGCTTGTGGCCCAGAAATACCGTATCCCGGTAATCTGGAGGGGCGACCTCGAGACGCAGGACGGCAAGGACATGCTTGCATGCAATGTCAACGGCAAGACCATCGGCGTCTGCTTCGGCGTTGTGAACGACCCCAATGCGGGCGAAGTTGCGGTTGTCAGGCTGTTTTCAGGCCATGTCAGGAAATCCGACATGATGTATCTCGCCTCCAAGTACAAGGAGGAGAAGGTCCAGCAGTGCGCCATCTACATGGGCGTCGACAGGGTCATGGTCGACCAGGTTGTCGCAGGCAACATCGTGGGCCTTGTGGGCCTCAAGGACGTGTATGTCGGCGAGACTGTCAGCGCCGGCCAGGTGGAGCCTTTCGAGCAGATAAAGCACTATTCGGAGCCTGTCGTCACCAAGTCCATCGAGGCCAAGGAGTCAAAGGACCTTGCAAAGCTCATCATGGCATTGAGGCAGCTTTCAAAGGAGGACCCGACTCTTAAGGTCGAAATCAACCAGGAGACCGGCGAGCACCTCATATCTGGCATGGGCGACTTGCACCTTGAAATCATCGAGTACAAGATTTCAAAGGAGAGGGGAATAAACATAGTAACGTCCCCGCCCATCGTCGTGTACAGGGAAGCCATCATGGGCAACTCGCCGCAGGTGGAGGGCAAATCGCCAAACAAGCACACGAAAATCAAGCTGTTCGTTGAAAAGCTCGAGCAGTCGGTCATAGACGCCATCGACAATGGCGACATCGCCGAGGGCAGGCCGAAGGGCAAGGCGGCAGTGGAGGCACTCGTGGCTGCGGGCCTTGACCGCGACATGGCAAAGGCGGTCAAGCACATCTACAACAAGTCGCTTTTCATAAACGACACGAGAGGCGTCCAGTACCTCGACGAAATCATGGAGCTGCTGCTCCAGGGATTCGAGGAGGCGCTTGACAAGGGCCCCCTCGCTAAGGAGAAGGTCACAGGCATCAAGGTCAGGATTGTCGACGCCATGATCCACGAGGACCCGGTCCACAGGGGCCCTGCCCAGATTATCCCGGCAATAAAGAGGCCGATTTACGCGGGCATCCTGCTTGCGGGCGTGACATTGTTCGAACCCAAGCAGAAGCTCACGATAATCGTGCCCCAGGACTACATGGGCTCGGTAATCACCCTCATCCAGGGCAAGCGCGGGCAGATGCTTGACATGCAGCAGGAAGGCGAGGTGACAAACATCATCGCCAAGGTGCCTGTTGCGGAGCTTTTCGGCTTTGGAAATGACTTGAGGTCTGCGACACAGGGCAGGGCAATACCCTATCAGGAATACGCTGGCTATGAACCGCTTCCAAAGGACCTTCTCATGAAGGTTGTCAGGCAAATCAGGGAGCGCAAGGGTGACAAGCCCGATCCGCCAACGCCTGCGGAGTTCCTCGAGTAAGCGGGCAACATTGGGCCTCAAAGCCCTTCCTTATTTCTTTTTTTCCTTTAATTTCTTCTTTTCCCTTTTTCAAATCCCGGAACTGCCAGGCTTGCCTCTGACGGTTTTTCCCATGCTTGTGCTGGCGAAGGCTCCCCTGCTCCCGCTGGCTTGCCTTGCGGATAATAAGAAACAGGCTTCAGTTGTCGAAATTCTCTGTCCAGAGGACCACCTTGACAGTCACAAGCGTGTCCTTGCCGCTGACTTTCATGTGCGCTGTCCTGGTGGCTGTGGCGATGTTTGCAGGCTTGGCGCCCGGCGTCCCCGGGTCATAGCCTGTGTAGTATATGGTGTTGGTGTTGTTGCCTATTGCCAGGTATATCTGGTACTTGTCAAGGCCCATCCTCTTCCTGGTGGCATTGTACTGCGGGTCGGTCTGGGGGTCGTTGAGGAAAGTGTTGAGCCTGTTTGCCTTGGCTTCAAGGACCTCATAGGTCGACTTGTTTGCAAGCAGCCCGAACTGCTGGATGCCCTGGTACGGGATTGTGACGTCGTTCCAGTTGGCGGGCGTTCCCTCGCTCATTAGCATGTCCGATATCCTTATGACCTCGTTGTACATGTTCTCCGAGCGCGAGTCCATGACAGACCTGACGCCGAACCAGTAGCTTGACAGCACGGAGATGGCTATTATGAATATTATGCTTGCTATGATGGCGTCAAAGGAAAAGTACTGGCCCTTCCTTGCCCTTCCCATCAATGGTTTTTTCGTCATTGCCACTTGTATCACTTTATTGGTCTATCGGCGGTAGCGCGTGCCCGGCCGCCGGCTGGACAAACGTCAGGTTGCCCTTTGAATTCGTTATCTTGAACTCGCCCCTAGATGAATTGAGCCATATGCCCGTCCCGTCGTCCGGGTTCGTTATCAGGCTCACTTCCGCGCCGGCGTTTATTGCCCCCGTGTTTATGGGCGCTGAAATGGCGACCTGCTTGCCGTCGTTTTCTGTCCAGTTTATGTAGACCTGCGTGTAATTGCCGCCAAGGACCCTGATGTCGTATCTCTGCGTGAGTATGTCGTGCGGCAGGCTGAATTTGGCCGAGAACCCGTCCCCGCCGTCGAGCACGAAGTTGATTCTTTGCGCCATGAAATTGGCAGTTTCCTGCGCCACAAGCAGCTTGTTGCCCGATATCTCCGTAATCTGCTGGTTTGCAAAGAGCAGTATGGTGATTACGAAAAGCACCATGAAAAAGCTCATGTACGACAGGAACTCGAGGGCCGCCTGGCCCTTCCATCCCTTTGTCACTTGTTTTTCCATAATCATCCTGTCCAATCACTTGTAATAGCCTATCTCTACGTATTTGCCCCTGGATATCACCAGTATCGAGCGCAGGCCGGAACTCATCCTGGTGGAATTGTAGAGCGGGTTGTACCCGTAAGTCATGTTGGCGAACGTGTTCTCGACCACCGGGACGTATCCCTTAGTGGTCTTGAGCGTGAATATTACCTCGTTGGAATCGAGCGTGACATTGCTTATCCCCGGCGGGAAATTGACGAATATGACTTTCTTGGAGTTGTTGCCCTGCGCGAGAACTTCGCCTGCCGCGTTGCCAATCTGCCTAGCCGATATCATTGCCTGGCCTATTGCCACGTTCTCGGCGGACGAGTTTGAAATTGACATGAACAGGAGAACCAGGGGAATCATGAACGCGAGTATGAACCCGACCATGACCAGGGTTTCCACTGACACCTGCCCGCGCAAACCCCCTGCCGTGTTTTCCAAGACCATTCGATTACCCGCATCTTCACTCGCACGAGCCGCCTGACGGCACGTTCGAGTCCGTTGGCGTCACCATGTTGCACCTTAGCCCGTACATGTTGTACCTCTGGGCCGTTGAATCGTCGAGCCTGAACTGGCCAAGCGGCATTTTATCCGGCGCCTGGCCCATTGCGCACATCTGCTTTGTCTTGCACCCGCTGCCGCCTTTTATCCTGGTGCCCTGCGTCTGGTTGTAATAGCCTATGTCCCAGCGCGAGTAATAGTTCGTAATGGTATTGTCGTGGTCGCTGTTCCCTCCTGCCCACTGGGATATGAGGAATGACTCAATGCCGAACTGGGAGCTTGTCCTGTCGGTCGCGTCGGAGAGCATCCTTTGCAGGAAGGATGGCGCGACAGCGCCTGAAGGGTGGGCGTAGAGCCCGCACTCCATCAGTTTTCTCGGCCCGGTGATGTCGTAGATTACGTGATAGGAACTTTCAACAAGCGGCACGATTTCGTTTGCCCCAGGGTAGTTCTGTATGGCCGCCTGGTCTCCAAGGCTTGGCGCGCCGCCCGTCAGTGAAATGAACGGTATGTTTGCGTCATAGAGCCTCACAACAGGCGGGCTTGGGCAGTCAGCATAGTTGTGGTTGGCGTCCACCGTGACCCTGTACCTTGTCGGGCCGTTCATGTCTGTTATTGTCGACCAGTTGCAGCCTGATGCCGCGTCGTACGAGTAGGTGATGTTCTGCTTGTAATGCGTTATTATGACGCCGGATATCCTCGGGTCGAGCATTTTTGCGAACGCGACGTCGTCCGGGCTGCCGTCGGCCTTTTCCGGGTAATCCGTCACGAGTATGTATGTCTTTGAATCTGTCGTAGGGTCTATGTGGCCTGATAGGTTGGTGTCCGTTGTCGCGTATCCTGACGCCCAGCCATTGCCGCGCGGCGCGTTTGCTGCGCTAACTGACGCGATATATTGGTCCTGGTCCCTCTTTGCCGGGTCCTCTGCCGCGAATATTATCTTTGAATAATTGCCCAGCGGGAAAAGCTCGCGCGTGAAAAGCGGGTCTGGCATGCCGAGTATGGAATAGGTCACGTTGACGTGCAGGGTCTTTTTGAGCATCATGGTGGCTTCCTTGTCCTTTATGCTTATGTTCGTGTCGAACTGGACGCGCACGTTCCACGGGTCAATCTGCGCGAAGCTGTAATTCGTCACATTGCCCATCTTGAACACGAAGCCCATCACGTCCGCGGACTTTTCAAGCTGGCCTGTCCAGTTGGCGAATGTGTATTGCTGCTCAAGCGCCGTGGAATAGGTGAGGTTGTTGTTGTACCAGCTGCCGCCCCCGTCGGTGCTGCCGTAAATCATCAGGTCGTACATGCTCTTGTTTATGGAACCAGTGCCGTCCGCGCCGGCCGGGGTTATCGGGTTCCCGACCGAATAGTTCGCAAGCCTCGAGAGGGCGTAATAGCCGGATATGTTCGCGAACCTGTTGACCTTCTGCTCGGAGAGCTGGAATATGATTTGCGCCATGGAATCTGTCTTTATCTTCTCCGGAACGCGCGCCTCGCGGGCATTGACAACGCTTGACCACAGGCCGACTGAAATCAGCATGAAGGAGAGCAATAGGACTGCTATAATCGTGAAGAATATCCCCTTCCTTGTCCCTTCGAGCCCTATTCCCAATCAAACCATCCTCATATGTATACCGTCAGCCTGATGACAGAGACGAAAACGTCCCCTTCCTCGAATATTATCCCCGGATTGGATGCGCAGATGAACTGGTTTTGCACCTTGCCGCAGTCAGGCAGCCCTGTGGGCGACGGCGGGGTCCTATACCCGGCTGCAAGCGACTGGGCGGTTGCCGAGAGTTTCCTGTAAACCCTGTTGTGCTGGGTCGTGGTGTCGTTTGCCGTGTCGTATATTGTCACCCATTTTGACTGGGATATGCTATACGCGTCCAGCCTGTAGCCGTATTGTACCGGGATTATCGGGTCAAGGGCCTGTTTTGTTATGTTGCCGCTTGAGTATTGGCCTATGCCCATGTTTATGCCGATCCTTTCAAGATATGAATATCCCTTGTCGCTGTATCCCTGCTCCGAAGGGGAAGTGGAGTTGTATTGCAGGTTGCCAAGGGAGTTTAGCGAATCCCTCGCGAGGTCGTATGCCTGCAGGTGGGAATTGTAGAACGTCTTTGGCACTGATACTAGGACAAAAAGCGAGTATATTGAAACAAGGACCAGCGAGAGCGCGATGAAGGAGTCAAGGGAGAATATGAATCCCTTTGCATTGCCCTGCCTGCCGCGCCCGGGTTCTCTCCGTTTTTCCATTGGAATCCATTTCCTTCCTTATATATATAAATTAATTCCTTCACTGCGTCAGCCTGACAGACTGCGCGCTGCCGCCAAGAGCTGCTGCAATGCCCCTGCCAAACGAATACGCGCTTGAGGCGAACAGGTCTTCAAGCAGGCTTCCCTTCCTGCTTGAGAAGGAGCAGGTGTCGGGCTTGTCCGAGTATTCCAGCCCGCCAAGCTGCGCAGCCTTCTGCAGCGCGTCATCCTCGTTTCCAACCTTGTCCACAAGGCCGTATGAGAGCGCCTGCCTGCCTGTCATGACGCGCGCGTCGAATATCTCCCCAAGCCTTGCGGTGTCAATCTTTCCGGCCCTGTGCTTGAGCACGGCTGCCTTGAAGTCCTGGAATATCTCGTCCACTATGGATTGGAATATGGCCTTTTCGCCGTCCGTCATGGGCCTGGCGTAATCGCCCATGTCCTTGAACTGCCCGGACTTGAAAGTTGTCTCATTGTAGCCTATCTTCTCAAAAAGCGGGCTTAGGTCTGTCACAGTGGCGCGCACGCCTATGCTTCCTGTGAGCGCCGCAGGCTCGGATACTATGTAGTCCGCGGCAGCGCCGACGTAATATCCGCCGGACGCGGCTGTTTCCCTGAAATACGCGACTTTGGGCTTTTTGGACTTTTCAAGGGCATCGTAGATTTCCTGCGTCGCCACCACGGAACCGCCCGGGGAGTCGATTGTGAGCAGTATCGCCTTAACGCTGTCGTCCCCGTCGGCCTGCCTTATCTGGTCCGCTATTGTCTGCGACCCAGAAACGCCCTGGGAGAAGAGGCCTGCAGGCGAATCCTGCGTTGTTATCTCGCCTGAAATGTCTATCACGCCAACGCAGCCGGGGTTGAATATCGACCCGAGCCCCCCGCCAAGGGAGCCTTTCGAATCCCCTGAAGAGCCAGCCGACGCCGCGACCACGGCTATTGCCGCAAGCAATATGAAAAGCGCCGCCCCTGCGGCTATGATTATGTTTTTGTTGTCCATTCCAATGACCCCGCTTAACTTATTTTTCCACATAATATATAAGTATATTCCAGAATCAAGGCCTCGCCCGCCCGGGATTGCGGTTTTTCATCCGGCGGGTATATGTTTTATAACTATTATTTGGAAAATCAATCCATGCCCGGCTATCTAGACACGTTCCTCATGCTTTTGCTATACATACTGCCTGCCTATTTCGCTAACGCGGCGCCAGTCCTTCTAGGCTCGGGCACGCCAATAGACCTCAAGCGCAAGCTTTGGGACGGCAAGCGGGCTTTTGGCGACGGCAAGACAATAAGGGGCTTTGTCTCGGGCGTGCTTGCGGGGACCTTCATTGGCGGGCTGTGCGGCATCTTCCTCCCTACAAGCGCCTATTACCTCTACCCTGTGCCTTACTTTTACTATGTCGCAGGGCTTGTGCTCTCATTCGGCACCATGCTTGGCGACCTGCTCGGCAGTTTTTTCAAGCGCAGGCTCGGCATGAAAAGGGGACACCCCTCTTTCCTGCTCGACCAGCTTTTCTTCCTCGTGTTCGCGCTGCTCTTCGCATACCCGCTTTCGCCTGCTTTTGTGTTCGAGCCCGTCAACCTTGTCTTCCTTTTCGCCTTCACGTATGTGATACACGTGGCGAGCAATTACATAGCAAACAGGCTCGGGCTGAAAAAAGTCCCCTGGTGAGCTTGCGCAAAAGCGCTGCTGCCGTGTGGTATGTGGTGCAGGCGCCTGCCTGCCCTGATAAAAACCTGCAAAACAAGAAAGTAAAAAAGCCCCGCTTACCTGCTGCGCTTCCTTTTCGCCTTGAGCTCCTCAAGCCTCTTTACGGCGCGCTGGAGCGCCTCCTTCCTCGATTTGGGCTGGAACTTTGCCGCCGCGTGCTTTTTCGCAGGCGCGCTTTTCCTTGCCTGCCTTGGCGCTTGCTCCTCTTCCACCGGCGTTTCGGGCGCTTCCTCCTCGATTTCTTCCGGCTCTTCCGGGCCTTCTTCGCCCTCCTCCCCGCCAGCCTCGTCTTCGTCGTATTCCTCTTTTTGGGGCTGCTCCTCCCCGTCCTCTTCGGGCTCCGCCTCCTCTGCCTCTCCTGGCCGGATTGGCGCCATATCGGGGCCCTTTTTCCTAAGCCTTTCCTCAATCATCTTTTTTGTGGCTTCCTCGGAGACCTGCTGGGGCGTGGATTCCTCGACCACCGTAGTGTTCTCGCTTCCTGAGAACGCCTCCGGGCCCTTCCCGGAGCCAAACATCTTGCCCTCGTCAATGACTATCTCCTGCGGCTCCTGGCTCTCCTCTTCCTTCGAAGCGCCATTGCCGCTCCTCTTGGCTATGAAAAATATTATCCCAAGCACCACGCTCACAAGCACTATCCCGCCTATGATGCTTAGCACGTCCTCAAGCCTGAAAAGCGGCTTGCCAGTGTCTGCTGTGGACGAGGCTGTCACTGGCGGCTCCAGGGCCGCGACAGTGATGAGCGTGTTTCCAGTTACCATGGCTGTTTTTGACGCAATAGTGTATTTGCCTTCCTTGCCTATGACAGTCGTCGCGGTCCCGTCGGGGCCTGTAACAAGCTCGCTAAGGTATCCGTCCGGCCCGCCTATGAGAAGCGCTAGGCCCCCTACCGGCTTGCCGTTGGCGTCAATCGCCTTTATTGTTATCTCCTTGCCAGGCTCCACCTTGCCCGGCGCGTTGATTATTATTTTCTGGGGTATTGACGCGGGGTCGGGGTAGTACTTTATCATGGGCGCGGGGAAGAACGCCAGCATGTCGCCTGTTATCTTCGTGTTGTAATGGGTCACGATTGTGAAATTGCCCCCCGCCGCTATCTCGGGCGTTTTCCATTCGAGGTAGGGGACGACCTGCGACGGCGCGGGGCTGAAGCCAAGCTCCGTCCCGTCCACCGGGAAATATATGCCGTCGAGTATCGAGACGTTGAATGCCGCAGAGTCAAGCGCATTTGCTATGGTCATCGTGACATTGGTCTCGTAGTTGACCTCAATCGCGCCTGTTATGAGGCTGACGCGCGGTATTTCCGTCACCTGGACGGTCCTTGAGACTTCAAACCCGTTGATAATCAGGGACTCTGAAAAAGTAGCGCCTATCATGGCAATTATTGCGAAAACGGCAATTACCCGCAAGTTCATCTCAAAACACCCACGCGAACATGAATTATTGAGATAAATGGCGGTTCGCAGATTTTTAAAAGTTTCGTATTTAATGGTAAAGCGTGAATTATGGCGCCCGGGGCTTGCGCGGCCGGAAATGGCTATCTCTCTATTATAAGCTTTGAGCGGGGCGCAAGCATTATGCAGTCCTCGCCCGTCATGGGGTTCTTTTCAAACCCGCAGCCGGCTATCCTTATCAAGTCGCCAGGCTCGATGCCCTTGCCCTTGTTCTCGGGCGCGTATAGCACGCCCGCCCCCGTCTTGTCCTCGACCTCGATCCTGTAGACTATGGCCTTTTTCTTGCCCTTTGGAATCTCGACCTTTTCGCACGACTTCACTGTCAGGGCGGCGGTGTTGATTTTTTGCATGCCGGGCTTGAGGTCGCGCATTGACTTGTCCTTGTTGCTCCAGAGCATCTCCCGCGCGTTGCTGAAGGCCTCCTTGACCTCCTGCTTGAGCTTGGCCATGAGCTTTTTCTCCTCGTTTTTCAGGTCCTTCTCGGTTGTGCCTGGCTTCTTTGCTATAGACACCGCCTTCGCGTATATGTCCGATTGCGCCGCCTGCACTGTTTCCCCTGCCTGCTCCTCCTCGGATTCGGCAGCCCCGTTGCTTTGCATTTCAGGCCCGCCTTCCCCCTCCTCTTCCTCATGCATGCTTTCAATGGACGCGAGCCTTTGGGCTTCCTCTTTTTCATTCTCCGCAAAAGCCCTGTCAAGCACGCTCTCGCCGCTTGAAAACATTTTTTTCGGCTCTTCCGCCCTGTCTTCGCCTTCCTTCTCGGGCGATTTCCTCGCAGCAGGCTCCGCGCCGCCCGGCCCGCCTACCATTGGCAGGCCTGAAAGCGCCCCGGCCCCTTCCTGCCTTGGCTCCTTTGTGAATAGCTGCGTTATGGAGGTCTCCATGTGGTTTTTGCCTTCTTTTTTCGTGAAGAGCTTCTCTATCGAGGGCATGAGCTTTGCCTTGACGGAGTTCATGTCCGGGTCGCCCGCCTTCTTCTCAAGGAAAAGCTGTTCAAGCGTGTCGGCGTTCTGGTCGCCTTCCATCTTTGCAAGCTCGCGCTTTGCCGTCAATTTCACGGCCTCGTCCTTGTCCGTACAAAGCTCGATAAGCCCGAACACCGCCGTGGTGTCCTCCGGCCTTTTCGCAAGCTCCTGCGCAACGCGCATCCTGACCTTCGCCTTTTCGTCAAAAGCCAGGGAAATCAGCTTTTCCGTGGAAAACTGGCTGTAATCCTCATGCCCGGGGACGTAAGGCTTCTCCTGTTTTTTTGGAGCCTGCTCCTGCTGGGGAGGTTTTACCGGCTGGGGCGGTATCTCTACTTCGCCCGTTTGCGTCAAATGCGCCTGGGAGTCTTGTTTCTGGCTTTTTTGCTTGCCTTGTTTTGGCGACATGCTAAGACCTTCTAAATTTGTCTTTTAAACGGATATGTTTAATACTTTATCATGCGCCCACGGAAAAAACCCGCAGGGGCCATGCCGCACGGCGTTGCCCGGGCATTTGCGCCCTCCCACATGACAGGCTTTTTCGCGCTAGGGAAAGGCACGTCATATGGCGCAGGCATAACCCTTTCAAAGGGCACCGAAACGTCGTGCACCGCAAAGCCCGCTTCATCGGGCGTGTCGTATTACGTCAATGGCAGGAAGGCAAGGCAGGCGCAATTGCGCGTTTCCGCATGCGCCGTGTCGAAGTACAGGAAACTCTTCCCGGAATTTTTCAGGGAAAACGGGCTTGAGGTGAGGCATTCCCATGCCTTCCCGGCAGGTTTCGGGCTTGGCACCAGCGCGTGCGCGGCACTCTCGCTCTCCCTTGCCCTCAACGGGCTTTTGGGTTCGCCTTTGAGCAGGGAAAAGGCGGTTGCTATAGCAGCGGAGGCGGATTTGGAGTGCAAGTGCGGCGTGCTTGGCGTGGCTGCGTCTGCCGAAGGCGGGTTCCTGGCCAAAAGTTCCCCCGAATCAGCAATCTCAAGGCTTGGGCTTCCAAAGGGCTGCGCAATCATGGTGGGCCTCCTCTCCCCAATCAGCACTTCAAGGGTGCTCTCGGACAGGAAAACATTGGCGCGGCTTGGGTCGGAGGGGAAAAGGGCGGCAGCATCGTTTTTCAGGGAACCCACCATTTACTCCCTTGCCCGCGTGTCGAACTCGTTCGCGCTGGGCTCCGGCATTGCAAAGGGCAAGGCTAAAAAATTCCTGCTTGCAGAAAGGCAATGCGGCATGGCAATGCTTGGCAACACCCTGTTTTGGGTTTTCCCCGACATGCAAAGCGCCCTGCTTGCCAGGCGGCATCACGCGAAATCCTTCCGGGAAATTCACGTGTGCGTGCCTGAAGCGGAAGGCGCGCGGCTGATTTGAGCCTGTGCCGCCGCAGTTGTTTTCACGGTGATATTGATGCAAAAGGGACAGGAAGGCGAAAAAGGGGCACGGGAGGGCGCCAGGCCATACGCGTCCATTGTCATGCCCACTTACATGGAGGAGAAATATCTCGGCCCGACACTCGAATCCATATTCTCCCAGAAGGTCGATTTCACTTTTGAAGTCATTGTCTCGGACGCCTCAAGCACGGACAAGACGGGCGAGATAACGCGGAAATACGGCGCAAGGCTTGTCCTTGGCCCAAAGACGAACATAGCTGATGGCAGGCGCATCGGCGCGCAGGCCTCCAAGGGGGAGATACTGATATTCGCCACTGGCGACAACATCTACACGCCAGGCTGGCTTGCAAACCTGGTCGCGCCGTTCAAGGACGCGGGCGTGGCTGCCGTGGTCGGGAAAATCATGCTCCAGGATTCCTCCGCCGCTGAAAAGGCGTTTGCGAACCTGGTGCTCTGGCCGGGGGCCAAACTCTTTTCAAAAATCGGCTCGTATTACGCGCATGGCGAGGCGCTTGCGATACGCAGGAGCGTATATGACGATGTGGGCGGCATCAACATCGCGCTTGTGACCTCCGACGACACGGAACTGGTAATGCGCGCGTCCAGGAAAGGCAGGATTTTTTACGCCGACAAGTCCCTGGTTTTGACATCAAGGCGCAGGCTCGACAAGTGGGGCAGGCTATATTTCCTTTATTTCCACGTGATAAACTATTTCCAGCTCAATTTCCTTGGCCGGGCGTTTGGGGAATACGAGCCGATAAGGTAGCGCGCTTGCACCCCGAAGCCAAGGGCGGGCCGCCATGGCTGCCCATGCCGCTGGTTTTCAAACGCCGGAGGCGCGCTCCATTGTGTGTTGGCTTTTGGTATTTGATGTTCGCGTTTGCGCATGCTTTAAAAGCATTTTCCAGAAAATCAATTTCCCAATGCAAATTGGGATGAGTGGGAGGGGATGGAGCCTTCGGGTGTACCATTTCCCGCCTTTATTTTTATCCAACGCAGCCGGTTTCGCCCGCATGGCGGCCAAAACAGGGGCGCGGCCTGCCGGATATATAATTAAAAATATTATGCTTGCTAAGATAACGTGGCGTCTTTGTTTTTTCTTGGCCTTTTCCAAAAAGACTTGTTGACCAGTAAGGCATATTTTTGCAAGGCATGACATCCCGCTAAAGTATGCGGGGTGCGGATTACGAATTTGGTGATTGCATGTCCGAGACCTCTGATGAAAAAATGAAAAAGCTTTCAACAGGCACGACTACCGTCGGCCTGGTCTGCTCCGACGGCATAATCATGGCCTCGGACAAGCGCGCCTCGATGGGCTACTTCATTGCCTCCAAGGACGTGCAGAAGGTCTTCCAGATAGACGACAAGCTCTCAATGACGGTCGCCGGCTCCGTAGCCGACGCCCAGACGCTTATACGCATAATGAAGGCGGAGGCGAAGCTTTACAAGCTCAAGTACGGCAAGCCCATGACTGTCAAGGGCGCCGCGACATTGCTTGCCAACCTCATGTACCAGTACAAGTATTTCCCGTTCTACGTCCAGCTCCTCATCGGGGGCACGGAGGACGAGCCCATGGTGTTCTCCATCGACCCGCTTGGCGGCATGACCAGCGAGAAATACTGCTCCACAGGGAGCGGCTCTCCAGTAGCCTACGGCGTGCTCGAGGAAATGTACGTTAAGGAAGGGACTGTCAAGGACAACCTGAAGGTGGCGGTAAAGGCGGTTTCGGCTGCCATGAAAAGGGACTGCGCCACTGGCGAGGCAGTAGACCTTATTGCGATAACGAAGTCCGGCTTCAAGAGGTTCGAGAAGGAAGAAGTGACAAAGCTGGCCTGACGCAAAGTCGGGGGGCGTCTTCTTTCTTTTTTTCTCTTCTTGTGCCGGGTTTTCGCGCCGTTTCTTGCGGCGTTGCGACCAAAATCCGTGAATGAACATGCGACAATACAGTTAAACAGCGCTTGGCGGCCGGGGATTCCTTTGGCATCCGCACGGCAGGCCTTGCATTGCACAAGTTTTCCCAAACCGAGGATGATTTGATTGGAATTAAAGGAAATAGAGAAGAAAATACAAGAGATAATGCCTGTCGAATGCGGCCTGACAAAAGTCGAGCCCGAAGGCCTTGACATCGTGATTTACATCAAGGACATCAACAAGTTCTACCAGAACGACCAGCTCATAAAAAGGATAGCAAGCGCTGTGAGGAAGCGCGTTTTCATACGCTCCGACCCGACCTTCCTGACGCCTGCGGAGGATTCCATGGCCATAATCAAGGGCCTGATTCCCGAGGAGGCCGGCGTCACTGAAATCACGTTCAACCCCGACTTTTGCGAGGTCAACATCGAGGCCCTCAAGCCCGGCCTCGTGATAGGCAAGGGCGGCCTGACGCTGCGCTCGATAATCCAGAAGACCGGCTGGGCGCCAAACGTGCTTCGCGCTCCGACAATGGACTCGAGCACGATAAGGGGCGTGAGGAAATCGCTCTTGCGCGACACGGCCGCGAGGAAAAAATTCCTTCTCGGGCTTGGCAAGAAAATCTGCACGCCCGTGCCCAAAAGCGACTGGGTAAAGATAACCGCCCTTGGCGGGTACCAGGAAGTCGGCAGGTCATGCACGCTATTGCAGACGCCAAACAGCAAGGTCCTGATAGACTGCGGCATAAACCCGGACACGTCCGACAATACGCGCACGTATCCTTACCTGAACGCCATGGGCCTCGAGCCGGAGCAGCTGGACGCGGTCATACTCACGCACGCGCACCTTGACCATTCTGGCTTCATACCCTATCTCTACGCGTACGGCTACGACGGCCCGGTCTACTGCACCACGCCCACGCGGGAACTTGCGATACTTTTGCAGATGGACTACATCAACGTGCTCAACAAGAACACGGACCAGGGCGCGCCCTACGGAGTAAAGGACATACAGAAGCAGCTTACGCGCATGATAACGCTTGACTACTGGGACGTGATGGACATCACCCCCGAAATCAAGCTGACGTATTACAACGCGGGGCACATACTCGGCTCCGCCATCGCGCACCTGCACATAGGCGAGGGCTTGCACAACCTCGTTTTCTCCGGCGACATCAAGTACGGGTATTCGAAGCTTTTCGACCAGTCCGTCACTTCGTTCCCGCGCTGCGAGACGCTGTTTTTGGAGAGCACCTACGGCGGCAGGGACGACGTCCAGGCCAACAGGTTCGACTCTGACAAGAAGCTTTTCAACCTCATACTCGAGACCATAAAGCGCAAGGGCAAAGTGCTCATACCCGTGTTCTCGGTCGGCAGGGCGCAGGAAATCATGCTCGTGCTCGAGGAGTTCATGGCGAAAAAGAACGATTACAGCTTCCCTGTCTACATAGACGGCATGATTCTCGAGGCGTCCGCCATACATACCGCGTATCCGCAATACCTGCGCCACAACGTGCAGATGAGGATACTCTCCAACGACTCGCCATTCGAGTCCCACATATTCGAGACAGTCAAGACCGACAGGCGCGAGATAGTCGACGGCGAGCCGGCGGTCATTCTCGCCCCATCCGGCATGTTGTCAGGCGGCCCGTCGCTTGAATATTTCAGGATGCTTGCCGACGACCCGAAGAACTCTCTTCTCTTCGTGGGCTACCAGTCATCGCTCTCTATGGGCAGGAAGCTCCAGCGCGGGCAGCGCGAGTTCCCGATGCTTGGCGAGGACGGCAAGATGCAGACTGTCAAGGTCAACATGCACGTCGAGACAGTCGAGGGCTATTCTGGCCATTCTGACAGGCACCAGCTCCTCTCGTTCCTGAAAAACATAAAGCCCAAGCCGGAGCGCGTGTTCACGCTGCACGGCGACGAGCAGAAGTGCGACGACCTCGCAAGGACCATCAACAGGGTCATGAGGATCGACGCGCGCGCACCTATGGATTTGGATGCCATCCGGCTGAAGTGAGGCCCCTCCCCTTTTTTTCTTCCTCTTCTTTCATTTTTTGCGCGTCCATGCAAAATCCTTATATATTAGGGATTAGCATCATATCACATGGCATTTTTCAAAAATAGTCTTGTTTTTGTCCTTGTTTTGGGCGTGCTTGGCCTGTTGCTTCCTTCTTTGGCTTCAGCCGCGACCCTTTCAGGGACCGGGTGCAGCACCAATGGCGACTGCGTAGTCTCGTCCTCGCAGACCATCTATTCCGGGACTACATATTACTTCAATTCCCTTGTGATAAACCCCGGAGTTACGGTGACGCTTGCGTATTCCACCGGGGATGCTGGCGGCACAGTGAAATTCTACGTGGCAAACGACGCCAACATATCGGGCGCAATATCCGCATCCGCTCTTGGGACTTTCAGCGGCGTTGGCGGCAGCAACCCTGACGGGGGCGGGTATGCTGGCGGCTCCACTAACGGGGACGGCACGGGCGGCGGCGGGGGCGGCGTAATATGGATTTATGCCAGGAACCTCAACCTCGCAGGCTCCCTGTCTGCAAGGGGCGGCTCCGGCGGCTCTGCAAACAACAAGTATGCGGGCGGCGGCTCCGGCGGCACTGTCAAGCTTGTCGCGGGCACCTTGAAATTCACTGGCAGCATAGACGTTGGCGGCGGCAATGGCTGCACCAATGTCTGCAATGTTGCAGGCGGCGGGGCTGGCGGCAGCGTCATAATCATTCCGATGTCGGTTGTTTATCTTTCATCTGGCAGCATAGCCGCAAACGGCGGGGCTGGCGGCACTGGCTGTTCCCGCACTGCCGAGTCAGGCGCTGGCGCAGGAGGGGCAGGAGGCACGGGCCAGTATGCTAGCGATTATGGCGCCGGCGGCGGCGGTTCCGGCGGAGTAGGCAGGCTTTATAACAGCGGCGGCTCTGCGAATTCGGCAAGGAACATCAAACTCTACAATGCCTACATCCCTTCAGGCTCCGCGTTTTCAATAAGCTCGAGCGGCAAGGCCGCAGGCCTGATGGACGCGTATCTGACGCCCTCCTCGTCAAAGTATTCGGGGCTTAGCGTGACTTACAAGACGGACAAAATCCTTTTCGGTTCATTCGGCTCAAACATGTACCCGACGGCGTCAACCAATTTCACTATAGTGAACGCCTCCAACCAGGGGCAGGTTTTCGTCTCGGTACTTACAGGCTCGGACGGCACAGTTACGTCAACGGCAAGCCTGTCTTCAAGCGAGTCCTATAACGCCATCACAAGCGCGGCGTCAAACAACGGCTACGTGGCCTTGTCCTACGCGGGCTCCTCCACAAGCCCGCAGGGCTCAACTTTCCTGAAAACCTCTTCAATAATACCGAAACTGCTGCTGCGCTGGCTGACTGCCTATGCGTATTCGCCCTCCAACACGCCGCTTTCAGGCAAGGGCGTTTACGTGACCACAGGCGGCGCATACGCCTGCACAGGCTCCACTGACTCGTCGGGCACGTTTTCATGCCTGCTTGTCAAGACAGCAGTCGACGGCTCGAACGCGGCAGTCGACTATCTGGTGAATATCACGGTTGCCGAATACAACTCGCCGATAATGTTTGACTACATGGAAGTGCCCAACACGATTTATCTGGGCGGGGCAAACGACAGCCTGCGGCTGACCGGCTTCACCTCGACCACAAGGATGTCCCTGAACTCGAATTATTACAGGTACATTTTCTATCCCGTAAAGAGCAATGGGGAAAACTCGTTCGCGTTTAGGGAGACCATACCCGCGGACTTCAGTTTCTCGTCGCCTGCGATTGTCTACATGTCTAACGGGACTTCGGTGTACAACTGCAGCGTGGGCCTGACCGGGCATTCGTACCTGCTTGACAGCTCCGACTGCCCTATCCTTGGGAACCAGGCAAGCGCGGGCGACTGGATACAGGTGGCATACGTGCTCAACAGCCCGACAACGGACGCGTTTTTCACGCAGACAAAGGATTATGATTTCAGCGCGGCGAACCTCTCGCTGACGTCGCCGTAGCTGACGGGTGCTTGATTGATGCCAAGACTAAACCCGCCCCTGCCAGGCCTTGCATTTGCCGCCATGTTCGCGCTTTTGCTTGCCCTGTCCCCGGCAATCCGTGCGGCTGACCTTTTCTACCAGATTAACGGCTACAATGTCACAGTGGACAATTCGAACAGGCTGTTTTTCGGCATTGTCAACCCGACCGCCACGGTCGAGGCAAACCGGACGCCCCACTTAATCACATTCAATGGCAGGACGCCCGATTTCACTTCGGTCCCCGACCCGACAAACATCAAGAACCTGACGCTTGAGAAGCTTGGCAATGGCGCGATTTCATACCCGTCCAACCAGTCTGTCGACGTGCTCGGGGCCAATCTGGAGAATTTCGTCATTATAGACAAGGGCCTTGTAAGCGTCAATGTCAGCGCCCTCAACCCCACTTTCAATTCCAGCGTGCTCATCGAGATGAACCTGACAGGTATTTATTCGCAGGCGGCCGCGCCCACAATCTATTACGCCCCCGGGACTTATACGACGCGCTCGTCGCTTATCCAAAACGGGCAGGATTGCGTTTCAGTCGGTTATTGCACCAACATATCATGGGACAATTCAACCGGCATACTGACCTTCAATGCCCCCCACTTTTCCGGGTATGCGATATACAACAATTACATGCAGCAGATAGCCTATGGCTTTAACGGGACAATCGGGATAAACATCACCTCAACCAACCAGGTGACTGTCTATACTTCAGCAGGCTCCAATGACAGCGCCCTCAGCTTTGTCCCTGTCACCCCGCCCGCAGGCGGCTCAATAACCCTGCTGTCAAATGAGAGTTCCAACACTACCGGGGGCAAGACGGGCTTCCTTGTGAGAAATGACGGGAACGTCAATGTCTCAATCACTGTGGCGTCCGACAAGGACTCATCCTCTTTTGTGGGCGGGTCAAGCCCGCTTTTCCAGATGTTTGGCGGCGTGAACGAGACGGGCTCCTGCCCCTCGCTTAACACTGGTGTGCAGAACCTGTCCGCGTCAGCGATAACCCTGTGCCCGTCCCTTGGATTCACAGACTCCACCGACACAATCTGGGGCTATGTACTTGTAAGGGTCCAATCCGATGCGCCGCCCCAGACAAGCACCGCGACTTTGACATTCACGAGCACGCAGGTGTAAAAAGGCGGCGGCGCAACAGCTAAGAATGCTACGTTAGCAGGCACCTTATCGGCAGAGTTACACCGGCGCGTGCAACCTTCATTTCGCGGCAGCTTCCGTTAAAATCAGTCCTGCCCTTTCTTTTCCCTTCTTCCGTTTTTCTCGAAATAGTCAAGGAGCATCTTGTGCATGCCAGTGCCGTATTGCATCGCAATCTTGGGCCTTTTGACTGCCTCCATCGGCACGCCAAGCCTCCGTGCCGCTTCGCGCAGCTGGGGCTTCTTGTGCTGCCGCGTGTACATCTTCTCCTCCGGGGCGCAGCCGAATGCCAGGGATATGACGTCCTCGTCAATGAGGGGGAACACGGCTTCAATCCCGAAATGCGCGCATATCCTTGAGGTAAGCTCGAGGTCCTTTGCGGGCAGGGCGAGAAGTTCCGCCTTGAGGACCTCTATAAGGTCCTCCCCCTGCTCGTATTTGTCGTAATGCCTGCTGTACCCGGCGAACAGCTCTTCAGCGCCGCTCCCGAAAAGCAGGGATTTCACGCCCATCTGCGCCGCCTGATGGCATATCTCGTAAACGCACAGCCCGAGCTCCGCCTTCATGAGTTCCCTGCCAAAGGAGCCAAGCTCCGCCTCGCATTTCTCAAAATCGGCAGTAGCCTGTTCAATCGTTTTTTCAATTACCACGAGGTTCTTGGCGCCGCCCATTGCCTGCGCTATCGATTTCGAGGCCGGCATGTCCTTTGAGCCTGGCAGGCCGAATGAGAAAAGCAGGGTATTTTCGTCATGCTCAAGCGCTACAACCGCTATTGCCGAGGAGTCCACCCCGCCCGAGAACGCGCAGCCGAAAGGCCCCTGCATTTCAATCATTGCTGTCTTGACCGCGTTTTTTATCGCAAGCGCCATGGCCCTGGGCGTGGACGTGAGCTGGCTCCCGCTTTTGGCAATGCCTGCCTTTATCTTCCGCTCGAGTTCAACTCTGGTCGCCATTCAAAACACGTTATCTTTCTGAAAATAGGGCACGGGCCCGGAGGGAAGGAGCAATTCCGCAGAATTGCGACTGACTTGCCCGTCAGGGCAAGTAAATTTGACGCCGCAGCGTCAAACCCGAAGGGCCCCCATTTTACAATCTCTTTAATTTTTAATCGGGCCCGGAGGGATTTGAACCCTCGACCTTCACCTTAGGAGGGTGCCGCGCTATCCAGGCTGCGCTACGGGCCCAAAAGCATCAAGTATATTTGTTTATAATTAGGTTTATAAGCATGAGGTAGATTTAACTTCATGGCAAAAAAACAGGTCAAGGTCACGTGGGGGGACCTCGATGCCCTATGCGACGGCCTGGCAAGCCGCATCCGCGAGTCGAAAGCCGAATTCGACATGATGATAGCCATTGCCCGGGGCGGGTTTGTCCCAGCAAGGATACTCTCCGACAGGCTTTCGTTTCGGACCCTGACAAGCATGGGCATGGTGTTCTATGAATACGACAAGAGGCACGAGAACCCTGTCATAACCTATTTCGACCCCGCATGCGTCAGGGGCAAGCGCGTGCTTCTCGTTGACGACGTTTCGGACAGCGGCAAGAGCCTGATACTGGCGAAGAAATCCATAATGGACGCGGGCGCGAAGTCGGTCCTCGTGGCCACTGTCCACATAAAGCCAGGCACGCAGTTCATGCCTGACTTCTACGCCGCCTCAATAGACGGGTGGATAGAATACCCGTGGGAGCCCAAAGAGGCGGGCAGATGATGGAGATGGCGCAATGAAACATCCAAACGCAGTGTATTACGGGTTATTGATAGCCCTCATACTTTTCAATTTCCTCATCTATGTCACGCCGTTGCTTGGCATGGGGGGCTATGCGATAGCGCCCACGCTCTACCTCGGGTTCAGCGCGACCTGCCACCAGCTCGACTCAAGGTCGCTTTGCGTATATCCCGGCGGGCCGCACGACTTTTTCCACATCTCGTCATGCACCCCTGAAACCGGCACGCTCGAGCTTGGCAAGCACGACGTCGTGGTGTCGCAGTACGGAACCGGCTACAAGCTGCCCGTGTGCTCCAGGGACGTTTCAATATACCTCGCCATGCTGGTTGGCACAATCATTTTCCCGTTCTTTTACAGGCTCGACTCCAAGTGCCTGCCTGACAAATGGCTTCTCATAGCTGCCGCGATACCAATCGGGCTTGACGGCGGCATCCAGTTCCTCTCGGACATAGGCCTCGCGCCTTTCATGTACGAGAGCACCAACCTGATAAGGCTGATAACCGGCGGCCTTATAGGCATAGTGATTCCCTTTTTCCTCATCCCCATACTCAACATAATCTACAGTTCGATAACCTCCAAATCCGCAGGCGGGGAAGAGAAGGGGCGGCCGGTGCGGCAGGCAGGGCGCGCCAAGCCGGGTCATGCGCGCGGCAGCCATCCAAAAAAGGCTAGATAAAAATGAAATGCTATTACCACCACGGCGAGGAAGCAATTGGAGTGTGCTCCAACTGTTTCAAGGCCATATGCGAAAAAGATGCCATGGAACAGGGCGGCAAGCTGATTTGCAGGAACTGCTCCCTGGCCCTGGCTTCACAGGCGGCCGCGGCAGCGCAGCAGGCACGGCGCGCGCCCGTGGCACTTCCAAGGAGGCCTGCCACGAGGCAAAAGGCCCTCATTGACGCGCTCAACTCGTCCCTTGCCAGCCTGTCAAACCAGCTCTTTCCCAAAAACCCGAAAATGCAGGTGAAAAAGGAAGGCTGGGGGGAGATTGTGGTGCCGATATTTTTCGGCGGCATGATAGGCGGCCTTTTCGCGGGCATCCCCGGAATCAATCTCCTAGTTTTCATTACGGTGCCGTTTGGCGTCGGCCTGTCCCTCGCATTCCTTAGGGCCGAGGAGAAGTTCGAGTACGCCGTCAGCGCGCACGACGGAGTGAAGATTGGCATCATCTCCGCCCTTGTGATGGTTTTCATGGGCGCCATTGTCGGGCTTCTATTCAATTTCGTGCTTTCGGAGCAGGTTTTCTATTACCTGTTGTCGCGCTTTCCCGACATGACTTATGAGCAGGTCCATGCGTGGATAGCCATCATCGGGCTCGACCCGCACTTCGAACTCCCGCTTTTGCAATTGCGCTTTTTCGTGACCCTGGTCCTCTATCCGGCAATCGGGGCGCTTGCCGGCGGCTTTTTCGCGAAAAAAATGAGATGAGCTTGCCATGGGAACATTGCGGCATCACGCTGTATTTCTTTTCTCCTGCCTGCTCTTGGCAGGCGCCTTGTCCGCGGAATTTTCAAATCTCCTGGAATTCCACGTGGCCGACGCGTCCGGGCACCCCGTCGAGTCTGCACTGATAACCGGCAAATACCAGAGGTCCCTTGCAAACTCGTGCTCCGACTCATCTTTTGTAATATCCACTGATTCGTCCGGCTATGCGCAGGTGCGCGTGGAAAACATTGTCAAGGACGCGTCTGCCTGCCTTTACGTCTCCTACACAGTGTCCTATGGCGGCAGGGACTATTACTGGGGCAGCCAGAAGGCGAACCTGTCGGGCTATGAAAATTACGTCCCTGTCGGCATTGACGCCGCACTCGAGCAGTTCAATGTCACTGTGCTTGATTACCTTGGCAGGCCACTTCCGGGTGCCAACCTGTCATTTGTGAGGCCTGTCAACATCACCGCCGTTTCCGGCCCCGGGGGCGCCGCGAGCTTTTACCTTGCTCCTGGCGCTGTAAAATCCATCACGGCAAAATACGGGAATGTTTCCGTAAATGGCTCCACTACTAAGGATTCGATTGCCCTGCAGGTGCTTAATTACCCCGTGCCCACGTACTCCAACAAAGTCCAGTTCAGGGTGCTTGACATTGCAGGCAACCCGCTTGAGGCTGCAATCATATCGGGGAATTACCAGAAATCCCTCGCGACTTCCTGCTCCGACGGCTCGTTCGCCATAACCACCGGCCCTTCCGGCTTTGCATCCACTACTGTGCAAAACATAGTGCAGGGCTCTTTCTGCACCAAAATCTCGTATTCTGTGTCATACATGGGCGCAGTGGCCTATGTCGGGACGCTAGATGCCAACATTACGGGCACGGCTGCGGGGGCCACGGTAGTCTTTCCAGTGGAAGTCGGGCAGTTCAATGTCACTGTGCTCGATTATCTTGGCAATCCGCTGCCTGGCGCCGCTGTCTATCTGCAGTCGCCCGTGATTGCAAGCCGCGTGTCTGGGCAGGCGGGCAATGCGAGTTTCCTTCTCCCGCACGGCTCGCCAAAACTCGTGTTCGCGGATTTCGAGAACGCGTCGGTCTATGGCTCGACGTCCTCGGATTCCATTGCCCTCGAAGTGCCTAATTTCTACTCAAACATAACTGTGAACGCCACGGACTCGTGGGGAGCGCCCGTAGCCAACGCGCCTGTGGTCATACGCACGGATTATTCTGGCTCGAAGCAATACTCCACCGATTCCAGGGGCATAGCCTTCATACCTTACGTCCATGGCCAGTCGGCAAGGATTTCCGTCGAATCGAACGGCACAATCCAGAACCAGTCTCTCTTCCTCGCCTCGCCTGCGCTCACTGCCAATTTCATATTCCCTTCCTCGCTTTCTGTGGAGCTCGTTTCAAAAATCCGGCTTGACGGGGGATGCTACCTGTATTTCGTGCGCGCATGGGACGCGGATGGCGCACAGGTCTCCGGCATGTCCGGCAGGATTGCAATGAAGGGCTCGGCCCTCGACTTCCCCATGTACAGGAACGGCACGTTCTGGTCCGGGACTGCATGCCCGCAGGCAAGCGGCGTGTTCATGGCGATAATCCCATACCACGGCGCGCAGGTTTCCGCTTCCCTGGACTCCGTATACGTGTCGCAATACTCCCCGGCAGCCCCGGCGGCCAGCCAGCAGCCTGCAACAAGGCCGGTGGCATCAGGCTTCGACTTTGGCTCGATATTTCCGTCAATCGACCTGTCGCAGGTGGACCCGCTGCTATTGAACCTGTTCGGGTTTTCGGTCTATCTTGTCTTCATGTTCCTTGTCATAATATTCAGGAACGAGATTTTGTCCTATGCCAAGTCGCTTGTGAGGCTTTTCAGGAAGGAGAAGGGCTTTGGCAAGCAGAAAAAAGAGTAGCCTCAATAGTCGAAGAGGCTTTTTTGCCCTTCCTTTTTTTCAAGGTCTGAAACGCGCACCCCCGCCCGCCTGCACACCGCGTATGGGTTTTCCTCGAAAAACCGCGCAACCAGGGATTCTATCTCGGTTTTGACCGCGGGCTCGCTGCCGGACATGGGCCGGGGGAATTTCCTGCTTTTCGTGTGCATCTTTAGGTTTGCAAGTATGAGCATCACGGATATCGTGCCAAAGGCTATTCCTGCCTCCCGGGCGTCATCTGCAACTGTTTCAAAAAGCCCTGCGCAGAACGCCGCAATCTCCGCAGGGTCCTGGGAATCCTTTTTCATGGTGCCAATCCTTGACATCTGCGCGGGCATGTCCCTTTCCGCCACTGGCTCGTTGTCAATCCCCCTCGCGGCGTCAAAAAGCCATCTGCCGCGCGACTCCCCGAACACCTCGACAAGCCTTGCGCTCTCTGCCCCCGCAATCTGGCCTATGGTGGTAATGCCCTCCTTTGCGAGGGCCTCCTCCGTCTTCGGGCCTATGCCTACGAGTTTTTTCACCGGAAGGGGGGAGAGGAATTTTTCAGTGTCTTCGAACCTGACAATGGTCAGGCCGTCGGGCTTTTGGAAGTCGGAGGCCATCTTGGCGACCAGCTTGTTCCTGCCTATGCCAACCGAGCAGGTCAGCATTTCCTGCTCGAAAATCTCGGCCTTCAGCTCGCGGGCGAGTTTTTCCGCAATTGAATAGTCCCCGCTGGCCTCGAACGACGCGTCTATGTAAATCTCGTCTATGCTCGCCTGCTGCGTGGCCTTGAACCTCGCCCTGGCAATCGACATTATGGAATCCGATATCCCCTGGTAGAGGCTGAAATTCGCCTTCAGGTATATCGCCTGCGGGGCTATTTTTTTCGCGAGCTTTATTGGCATGCCGGACTTGACTCCTAGCGCGCGCGCCTCGTAGCTTGCGGTGCTTATCGCGCCGCTGTCCGCGTCCCTGCCGGAGAATATGCACACGGCTACAGGCTTTCCCGCAAGCGCGGGGTTTTCGCGCCGCTCGCACGACGCGTAAAATGAGTCCATGTCTATGTGGAGGATTATGCGATGCCTGGGGTCAATCATGCAACCGCACCCGCCTCCCATCCATTCAGTAGAACTCGTCCATGAGCTTGTCTATGCTGATGTTGTCGATAGGCTGCTTGACAAGCGGGACCTTGGCTATCTGGGGAAGCTCGTCCTCGTATGTGGACCTTTCCTCCTTGTAGAACACGCCTATGGGTATCCTGTCGCCCCATTCCATGGATTTTTCAAGGGCCTTCATCTTGCTTGACGGGTCGTGGCCGGCTTCCTCGAGCTTGTACACCCTCTCCTGGAAGAACTTGAAGGTGTTTATCTTGTTGAACGTGACGCACGGCTGGAACACGTCTATGAGCGCGAACCCCTTGTGCTGCGCCCCCTGCTTTATCAGGCTGACAAGGTGCTTCATGTCGCCTGAAAATCCGCGGGCCACGAATGTGGCGCCTGCGGATATGGCAAGGGCCAGGGGGTCTACAGGCACTTCAATGGCGCCGTGCGGCGTGGACTTGGTCTTCATGCCCTTTTGCGAAGTGGGCGACGTCTGGCCGGTGGTCAGGCCGTAAATCTGGTTGTTGTGGACAACGTATGTCATGTCCAGGTTCCTCCTGCAGGTGTGTATGAAATGGCCCATGCCTATGCCATAGCCGTCGCCGTCTCCGCCCACGGCGAACACGGTCAGCTCGTGGTTCGCAAGCTTAATCGCGGTTGCCGGAGGCAATGACCTGCCGTGCAGGCTTTCAAACCCGTAGGTCTTTATGTAATGCGGCAGCTTGCCCGAGCATCCTATGCCTGACGCCACGCATACCTGGTGGTTTTCAAGCCCCATCTCCGCTATGGCGTTCTTGAGCGCCAGCAGTATGGCGAAATCGCCGCAGCCCGGGCACCACTGTATCTTGTTCGCGTTGTTGAATTGCATCACGGTTGACATCATAACCACCCAGTAATCATTTCTTCATCCTTTCCTTGACCTTCTGCACAATGTCCTCCGGATAGAACATCCTTGCGTCGTACCTAAGGTACATGTCCGAGTCGGGGATGTAGAATCCGGTCTTCTCGCGTATGAGGTCCCTCAACTGGCCAGTGGAATTGGACTCGATGCCCATGACCTTCGGCGCTGCCTTGAGGGTCTTGAGTATCTCTTCAGAGGCGAACGGGTACATCCATTTCACGTGGAGGTAGCCGACTTTCATGCCCTCCTTCTCGAAAGTCTTGAGCGCTTCCCTGACCGCGCCCTTTGTCGAGCCCCAGCCGACAATGAGCAGGTCCGGGTTTTTGGCGCCGTAATACGCCGGGGCCACCATGTCCTTGGGTATCGCCCCTATCTTTTTCCAGCGCTTGTCAATCATTGCCACCCTGTTTTTCGGGTCTTCGGACGTGAAGGACGTCTCGTCATGCTCGTAGGACGTGGCTATGAAAAGCCCGTTTTTGGAGCCCATTATGGGGCGGGGCGAAATGCCGTCGTCTGTAAGCTCGAACCTCTTGAACCCCTCGACGCCCTCGAGGTCCTTTTCGGCCAGGAGCTTGCCCCTGTCTATCCTGACCTTTGAAGTGTCGTATCTCTCCGTGCTCTCGTAGCCGTCGGAGAGGTTCTTGTCCAGCAGTATTATCGCGGGCGTCTGGACCATGTCCGCGAGGTTGAACGCCTTTATTGTCTCCCAGAAGGATTCCTCGACGTCGCCGCACGCGACTACGAGCCTTGGGAACTCGCCCTGCGAAGCGGAAAGCGTGAATTTAAGGTCCGCCTGCTCCCCGTATGTCGGCAGGCCTGTAGACGGGCCTGCGCGCTGGACATTGATTATGACCGCCGGTATCTCGGAAAGGCCCATCATGCCAAGCGCCTCGACCATGAGCGCGAAGCCGCCTCCCGAAGTAGCAGTCAATGTCCTGACACCTGCCGCGCCCGCGCCTGCGAGCATGTTGGCGGCCGCAATCTCGTCCTCCGTGTGCTTGACCACTATCTCATGGGAGAACTCGTGCGCAGCCATGAAGTGCAATACTGACGAGGACGGGCTCATGGGGTATTCCGCCACAAGTTTGACTCCCGCCTTGACCGCTGCTATGCATGCCGCGTCGTTGCCTGTGAGAAGTATTTTCTTGTCCTCGCCTATCTTCGTTATCTTTATCCAGAACGGCTCCTTGAGCTGGGCCGCAAGGGCGTCGAAGCCCTCTTTTGCCGCCTGCGTGTTCTTCTTTACAACTTCCTCGCCCTTGCGCGACCATGCCTGTTTCATGGCCGCCTCGAGCATCGAGAAGTCTATTCCTATGAGCGAGCATGCCGCGCCTAGGGCGACTGTGTTGAAGAATATCTCGCCGCCTGATTTGAGTGCGAGCTGTGAAAGGGGTATGGGGAATATCTTTATGTCCGCCCTTTTCAGGTCGCCCGGGGCGAGCTTTACCTTGTTCTCGTCGTATATGAGCGCGCCGCCCTCGTGGAGCTGTTCATGGTGCTTCATCACGGTCTCCTTGTTGAGCGCCACGAGTATGTCCACCCTGTTTATGGGCGAATATATGGGCTCGCTGTCCGCCCTTATGTAATTGAAGTTGTGCCCGCCCCTGATAAGCGAGGGGAAGTCATTGGACGTTATCACGTTGAGCCCGTGGTTTTTGAGGAGCTTGCCGAACATGTTGCCAATAGTGGTAACGCCCATGCCCGCCTCGCCGCCTATTATGAAGTTGATTTTGTTTGTCATCAGGTTTTGCTCTGCCAAATCCATGCACCTCTATGAAAAATCATGAATGTTATGCTAAATTTCCCTCTTTCCGTTCTCCTCTATGTGTATCACATTCACCGGGCATGTCTGCGCTGCCTGCCGCGCCACGGCGCATTCATTGCCTGCGACCTCTTTTGAAAGGCAGGCCACGGAGCCGTCAGCGCAGCCAAGCATGTCGGCCCTGCCGTCGGCGCCCATCTGGAAATGCCCGGGCGCTATGGCGGCGCACGCGCCGCAGCCTATGCAGTTTCCCCTTTCATGGACAAGCGTAATTTTCGCCATCTGGATTTCCCTGCCCTGCTTTGAACTTGTTGCCGGCATTGCTCTCAAACAGGTCGCAGTTTATTTGGGATGCTAAACAGTTATTAAACATACGTTTGACGATTGACGAGCATGCCGCCCTTGCCCCTCCCCATCCCCCGCCAAGCCTCATGGCGGCTGTGCCTGCATGTTCTTTAAAAACATTATAGTGAAAAGGAAATAGATTTGAAATACATCTCATTGCGCATGAAGGCAGTGCCGGCAATGTGCCGGCTTCCAATGTTTCGCAGGTGGCTATCTATGGCCGTGGAATCTGAATTTGACGTTGCTATAATCGGTTCGGGGCCGGCAGGCTCGCACGCGGCGCTATGCTGCGAAAAAAACGGGCTGAAGGCGGCCGTTTTCGAGGAGCACAAGCAGGCGGGCGAGCCGGTGCATTGCGGCGAGTGCCTGTCTGACCTTGCGATTTCAAAATTCGGGCTTGGCCTTCCTGAAAGCGCGGTTTCCCTGAAAGTCAAGGGAATACGCGTCATTTTCCCGGACGGCTATACCACCATCCTGCATGAAACGGGCGTGGTGCTTGAAAAGCACCTTTTCGAGCGGCACATCTCCTCGCTTGCGGAAAAGAGCGGGGCGGGCTATTTCTATTCATCAAGGGTCTCCTCGCTCGCGCGGGCGGGCGGAGGCTGGAAAGTAACTGCGGGCGGCAAGGACTACTCCGCGAAGATAGTCATAGACGGCAGCGGGGTGGCGCAGGCCGCGTCCAAGATGCTTGCTATGGAGCAGCAGTCCTCGACTGTGCTTGGCGCGCAGTATGAGATGGAGGGCATACCGCAGGAAGGGTATATCGACTTCTACCTCTGGCCGCGCCTTGCCCCGCACGGCTACCTCTGGATGATTCCAAAATCCAATGGCAGGGCCAATGTCGGGCTTGTGACAAGCGACAAGCAAAAAATCAAGCTCTACCTCAACCAGTTCATAAAGGAAATGGGCTGGGAAAAGAAAACAATAAACAAGAGCTTTGGCGGGCTAATCCCGTCATCCGGCCCCCTGCCGCAGACTTATGACGACGGCCTCATGCTAATCGGCGACGCGGCAGGCTTCACGTCCCCGCTTTTCGAGGGCGGCACGCACCTCAGCCTCATGTCGGGCAAGTTCGCAGCGGACGTCGCCAAGATGGCGGTCGGCGCGGGCGAGTACGACTCACGCGTGCTGTGCGAATACGAGAGGCTCTGGAGCGCGGAATTCCCGGATTACGGCAAGCTGATAAGCGGCAAGGAATCGCTGTACGCCTTTAGCGAAGGCGAGCTCAACCAGATAGGCCATTCCCTGCCAAAAGAGCTTACCGAGCTTAGCGCCCTTGACAAGGCAGGGGTGTTTTTCAGGCTCCTTGCCACCAACCCGGGCCTGCTTGGCAAGAACGCCATAGGCGCGCTCATGGGCTTTGCGTATTCCCGCGCGGAGCGCTATGGCTGGTAGCCGCCTTTGCCTCCGTGCTTATTTTAAAAAGGGTTTCAGGCAATAATCCTGCCTATGTACGAACTTGAAACAGTGCTTTTGGCTCTTGCCCTGCTGGTTTCGGGACTCACCTCGGCAGGCGAGGCGGCAATGCTGTCCCTCTCCTCGCTCCAGCTCAGGCGCCTGTCGAAAATAAAGAGGCCGCCATATTCATTCCTTGTTTTCCTGAAAAAGCAGCCTACGCGCATGATGATGACTACGCTGATTGCCAACAACATCGCGAACATATCTGCGTCGATTCTCGTTGCCCACCTGACCACGCTCATATACGGCGACGTTTTCCTTGGAATCACGGGCGGCCTGCTCGCCCTCGTGGTCATGGTGTTCTGCGAGATATTCCCGAAAACGTATTCGGTAAACAACAGCGAGATTGTGTCGCTTGTGACCGCGCCCATGATCTACGTGCTCATGGCGCTGTTCATGCCCCTCATCTGGGCCCTCGAATACCTGGGCCAACTCTTCCCGTCGGTTTTCCAGACCAGGCTGCAAAGGCAGAAATTCACGGAAGAGGAGATACGCTACGCCCTCGAGTTCGGCGTGGAGGACAGGGCCATTTCAGGCGACGAGCGCAACCTGCTGGAGCGCGTGCTCGACTTCAACGACACCCTCGTGAAGGAAATCATGGTCCCCCGCGAGCAGATAAAATACCTGCTCGATACAGACACGCAGCAGTCTGCCTTCAGGAAGGCCGCGAAGTTCAAGAAGAACAGGTACCCGGTCCTCTCGGACACGGGCGCGGTCGTCGGAGTGGTTTCGCTCAAAAAACTCATTGCCGTCCAGCAGTTTGGAAAGGTCGGGGAAATAATGGACAAGCCCATTTTCGTGTCAAAGGAATCCATAGCCTCCGAGACTTTCAGGAAAATGCAGAGGGCAAACATCCACATGGCCGTGGCGGTCGATTCCACGGGCGCGTTTGAAGGCGTGGTTACGGTCGAGGACCTGCTCGAGGAGATAGTCGGCGAGATACACGAGAACCCGCAGGCCCTCCAGTTCGTGGCAGAGGAAAAGTCCGTTATACTCGTTTCCGGGCTTGCGAGGCTCCACGACATAGAGAAGGAGCTCGGGGTGCAGATACCGGACGCGGAGCGCTTCGGCTCCATAGCGGCCTACATGCACTACCAGCTAAAGCGCATCCCTGTCAAGGGCGACATATTGATGCTTCGCGACGCCAAGTTCGACATACGCGAGATGTCGGGGAATTCGATAAGCAAGATTCAGGTGACAAGGCTCAAGGCCCCCTGACATTCGCGCCTGTTTTTTTCAGATTGCAAGCCTGACAATGGAGCAGTTTGGCACCCTTTTCGCCATTGCCTCGCCTATAGTGCGCGCCAGCCCGGCCTCGTAAAGGAATGCCCTTATTACCACCCCGTGGGTGACAATGAGCACCGGCCTTTGCCTGTACCTCGTTTTTACAAGCATTATGGCCCTTCGCGCCCTTTCCCTTATCTGGGCCATTGTCTCTCCGCCCGGGCTGGTTTCAAATATCCTTGTGAGCCTGCCCCTGTATTTCACGAATTTTTCAGGGTACTTCCTTTGCAGCGTGCTTATCCTTTTCCCTGTCCAGTCGCCGGTGTCCTGCTCGTGGAGGAAGCTGATTGCCTCTATCCGCGACCCTGCCTTCCTGGCTATGTAAGAGGCGGTCTGCATCGCCCTTTTTTGCGGGCTTGAAAGTATTATCGCCGGCTTGATTGTGAGCGCCCGCGCAGCTCGGGCCGCCTGTTCCCTGCCTTTTGCAGTCAGGCCAAAATCCCTCCTGACGCCGTTCATGGTGCCCGTGCTGTTGCCATAAGTCTGGGCATGGCGCATGAGGTACACGCAGCACCTTGCGCTGCCGCCGCCGCCTTTTATGGTGCAATGGCTGTAGTCTTTTATCGGTTTCATCGAAGCGCCTTGCCAAACTGGCCAGTCAATTTTCAAAGGACAATGTTTATATCCGCGCCGCATTTCGGGCACGTTGGCATGGCCCTCCCCGAGAGCACGTTTTTTTCTATCGCGAACCCGTCCCTTTTTATCAGGGCCATGCCGCATTCGGGGCAGAGCGTGTCCTCGGCCCCCATTATGTCCGTGTTGCCTATGTAGGCGTATTTTATCCCCTCCTCCCGCGCGATGCGCCTTGCCATCAGGAGGGTGTCATAATCAGTGGGAGGCAGGTTGGCAAGCCTGTATTGCGGGTAGAACCTGCTGAAATGCAGCGGTATTTCGGGCGATATCGCGGCGATTTTCCTGCACAGCTCCCTTATGTCGTCCCCGGAATCGTTCAGGGTCGGTATCACAAGCGCTATGACTTCGAGCATGATGTCCTTTCTCAATGAATTTACCCTGGCAATGCTGTCAAGCACCGGCTTGAGATGCCCGCCGCACACTTCCATGTACCTGTCCTCCCTGACGAATTTCAGGTCGATTCTTATGGCGGAGAGCATTTTTTCCCTTTCAACCATGTCAAGCATGTATCTTGAGAAATAGCCATTGGAGACGAACACGTGGAACATGCCCGGCTCCCTTTCCCTGGCCTCGCGGGCTATGTCGCGGGCGTATTCGAAAAATATGGTCGGCTCGCTGTACGTGTATGCTATGCCGTCTGCCTTCCCCCTCGCGGCAAGCGACACCACGTCCCGCGGCGGGTGAAAGGGCAGGTCGAATGCGTGCAGGCCCTGTTCCGCCACTGCCTGGGACAGGTCCCAGTTCTGGCAGTTGAGGCACCTGAAATTGCATCCTGGCGTGCCAAACGAGAGCACGCGCGTGCCGGGCTTGAAATGGAAGAACGGTTTTTTCTCGATGGGGTCGATTGCAAACCCGGCGGGCTTGCCCCAGTTGAGCGAATATAGCTTGCCGCCTATGTTTTTCCTGACCAGGCACTTGCCTACTTCGCCTTCCTTTATTGCGCAGAAGTGCGCGCAAAGCTGGCACTGGACGAGTTTTCCTTCCGGGCTGCCGATCGGCTTGTATAGGTCCGCCTCGCGCAGATGCGCCTCATTTTCAAGCCGGATTCCGGTTGATTGCCTCTCTTTCATACCAAAGCGCCGGATGACCTTTTGTTTTCCGCGCTTTTTAATCTACTTGTAAATCCGATAACCTGATAATTTGCAAGTAGGGCAAAAATTTGTTGTTTTTGTCATGTTCCCGGCAAGCAGGCTTAGATTTTTTCGTATTCCCTTTTCAAAAGAAGAGCGTCCTTTTCAATTAACGGGCTTTCGCAGACGAGCACGCCCTTGGCGCCGAATTCCTTGAGCGCCGCGAGCGCGCCTTTGAAATTGAACTCCGACTCCAGAAGCGGCATGTGGTTGCGCTCGCCCTTTTCAGTGTAGTTTATGCCTGAAATGTGCATGTGCATGTTGTCAAGCCCCTTCCTTCCTAGGGCTTTTTCAACCTGGCCAAGCATTGCCGAGAATTCCTCTTTGGTATTGTTTTTCCTGCCGCCTGTGCGGGCGAACATGTGCGCCCAGTCTATGCAGGGCATCACATTGCCGAATTCCTGCGAGAGTGCCAGTATTTCCTCAAGCGAGCCCCACTGCGTAGGCTTGCCCGTGGTCTCCGGCCTGACCCACAAATCCCCTGCCCCGTGGCCTTCAAGGCCCTCTATCGCCATTGCCATGCCTTTTCTTATCGCCTTGTACGCCTCGCCGGGGCCCTTGCCCAGGTAAAAGCCCGCGTGGAATGTCAGGCTGTAGCCGCCGCACGCGTAAAGTATCCTGCCAGCGTGCACAATCCTCTTCACGCTCGCGTGGAGCTTTTCCTCCTCTACGGGATTGAGGTTTATGTAATATGAGCCATGGGCCGTAAGGGCAATGCCGTTTTTTTGCGCTGTTTCCCTGACCTGCGGAGCCATCTCGTCGGAAACATTGACGTTCTGGACGAATTCCAGCTCCATGCCTCCAAGCCCCAGCCGCGCAGCCTCCGCTATCCCGTTCAATGTGTTCCTCGGCTCCGTGGAAATGGGTATGCCCGCAGGCGCGAATCTTAGCTTGTCCATGCCTCTCACGCTTTTGCCCTGCCCTTCCGGGCGCTAGCTTTAATGGGTCCAGTCGTTTGACGTGCGCGCGTAGTCCCCCTTGAGGAACTTGTACGCCTCGATGGCCGCCTTGGCCCCTTCGCCAGCAGATATCACTGTCTGCTTGTATGGTATGCTCGTGGCGTCGCCGCACGCGAAAAGCCCGTCAACGCCGGTCCTGCAGTTTGCGTCTATCACGATTTCCTTGTGCTCATTTACCCTGACAAGGCTGGCGCAAAAATCGTTTTTTGTCTCAAGCCCAATGTTGACAAAAGCCATGTCTATCGCAATCTTCGCGATCTCGCCAGTAACCGCGTCCTTTGTCGTTATTTCCCTTAGCCATTTGCCATCCCCGGAAAACGCGTGGGGCAGCCTGTTTGTGAGAAGCTCTATGTTCCTTGTCTGCCTGATTTTTTCCAGCGTCGTTTCCTCGCCGCGGAACTTCTCCGTCCTGTTGATTATGTAGACTTTTTCCGCGCTCTCTGCGCATTCAAGCGCTGTCCCGAATGCGGAGTTGCCGCCGCCAATGACTCCGACCGTCCTGCCTTCATAGAACTTTGGGTCGTGGACGACGCTTGTGAATATCCCGTTCCCCATGTAGGCGTCCTCGCCCTCTATGCCGAGCGTGCGTGGCGCCTTGCCAAACGCCAGTATGACCGCCTTCGCTGCAATCTCGAGTCCGTTTGAGAGTTTCACTTCAAACCCGCCCGAGGCGCGCTTCCCGACCCCCGATACCTTGCCGAATACGAATTCTACCCCTTCCTTTGCGGCCTGCTCCCTTATTTTTTCCATGAGCGCGGAGCCGGAAATGGTGCCTACGCCCGGGTAATTCGAAATGCTGATGGGTATGGCAGTCTGCCCGCCTATCTCTATGCTTACCACTGTGGTGGGTATTTTGCGCCGTGCCGTGAATATCGCCGCAGTCAAGCCCGCGGCCCCCGCGCCTATTATTACCAATTCTTTTTCTTCCATGCGAAAACCACTAATTCTCGGCAGGGCAAATATTAAATCCATTTCTCGCGGGCTCTCAGCAGCCGCAATTGCCGCCGTGAGAATGAGCCTGCGCCTTTTTCATGGTGAAGACGTCCTCCCCGTTCGCGCCCTTCTTGTAGTCTATCACTATGCCGCTGACTGTTTTCTCGAGCCTTTTCTCGAAAAACACCAGCATGCCGCCCTCTACCTTTACCGAAAGGTCGCCCTTTTTCTGCGCCTTTTCAAAATCCAGCTCGTAATCGTAATCCCCCGTGGGCGTCTGGACGGCGGAGAGCCTCAATCCCCAGCCATTCTTGCCTTCGGCCGCCATCAGTCCCTTTATCTTGTCAGCCGCGGGTTTCCTTATCACTACCGCCTCCTCGACGCACTCGCAGCCAGCAGCCTTTTTTTTCGGCTTCCCGCCCTTTTCGGCCGTTTCCTCGTTTGCCGCCTGGTTGAGCTCTTCCACGAGCTTGTCTATCTCCTTGTCGTCGAGCCCGTGCACCATGGCGCCGGCCTCTACGGACTCAAAGCCCGATGCCCCGCAGCCTATGCAGTGGAAGCCGTAGGACATCAGTATCTCTATCGGCTTCGTGTAATTGGAGGCTATCTCGCCTATCGGCGTCTCCCTTGTAATCAGGTTCCTTGTTTTCATTTCTTCCACTTCCCGCTTCATTCGATTTCCTTTTCCCGCCCTTTCCTGACCTCAAAGCTTATTTCAGAGCCGGAATTGTCAAAGGCCCTGACAGTGCCAATGCCGTATGGCGGGCATGCTATGAAATTCGCCTGCGACTTTTTCCCGAAAAGTTCCAGGTCCGCCCTTGACGGGATTGCCGGCGGCCACGGGTGGGAATGGAAAGTCCCCTTTACCCCGCTAAGCACGGGCATCTGCCAGTCATTGTACCCGACAGAAGTCCTGTTCCTGTAGAGTATTGGCGGTATGACAAGCTCCTCGAGCACTAGCCCGTCCTTGCCTTCCCTGCCCTGGAAAAAGCCCAGGAATTCGTTTGGGTAGTAATTTCCCGCGGCCATTAGGGCGGAGAGCAGGGCCTTTTCAAATATTATTATCCTTGCCATCGCGCTTGCACCTTTACCGCCTTTTCCGGCATGCGGCTGCCTACTGCCTTGCCTTCTTGATGCCGGAATCCGCCGGGGCCACGTGGACCGTTGCCGGGCCTGCGGTCTTTTGCTTGGGAGTCCATTCCGAGGGGCACAGCCCGCCCGCCTGCAGGGCCCTTAGCGTCCTGTATATCTCCCTTATAGACCTTCCGACGTCGAAGTTTGAAACGTAGCTGAACTTGACAAAGCCGTACGGGTCTATTATGAACGTGCCCCTGTAGGCCGCGTTCTCCCCTTCATTGTAAACCCCGAACGCCCTGCTTATCGTCCCCTGGTGGTCCGCAAGCAGCGGGAATTTCACCATTGGCAGGTCCCTTTCAATCCACGTCTTGTGCGTGTACGCGGAGTCGGTGCTGATGGCTATTATCTCCGCGCCGTTTTTAGAAAACCTTTCCTGGGCCTTTGCAAGTTCCATTATTTCGGTCGGGCATACGATCGTGAAATCCCGCGGATAAAAAAACACCACGAGCCATTTCCCCTTATAGTCGCCGCTGCTTGCCGTGGTAATTTTTCCAATATTGTAGCTGTCGCAGGAAAAAACCGGGCATTTCTCGTCTATGCCTAAAACCATCAAGAATACCTCCTATGCCTTCCCTAAGGTCTTGTCGCCGGGCTTCCAGTCCACAGGGCAGAGCGCACCTGACTGGAGCGCCCCGAGTGTCCTGACAGTCTCCTGGACCGACCTTCCGATGTTAGTGTTCGCCACCACCATGTATTGCAATATGCCATTAGGGTCTATAATAAATGTTCCCCGCAGCGCGAGGCCCTGCTCCTCGACAAGCACGCCGTAGTCCCTGCTTATCCTGTGGCTCGTGTCAGCAAGTATGGGGAATTTTACCTCTGGCATGTCCTTTTCAAACCACGCCTTGTGGGAGTATTCTGAATCAGTGCTCGCGCCTACCACGGCGCAGTTGAGCTTTTCGAATTCCGCGGCCGCCGAGGCGAAGCCCCTTATTTCCGTGGGGCACACGAAAGTGAAATCCCGCGGGTAAAAGAATAGCACCACCCATTTGCCCTTGAAATCGTCGTTGCCTATTTTTTTGAACTCCCCGCCCACGTACGCCTCCGCGAGGAACGCGGGCGCCTTTTCTCCTATTTTAGCTGTCATTTCTTATCACCGTTTTGCCCTATTGTTGCCTAGGGCTTCGCTTTGTAATATATTACTATAATGGTATTCTTTTAAATGCAGCGCATGGGGCTAAAGCGCCAGAAGGTATTCAAGCGCGAGCCTCGCGCCCATCCCTGTTGCGCCGGCGCAAAGCCCGTTTTTGGGCTTTGTAAGCCATGCTGTCCCCGCGATGTCGACGTGCGCCCATTTCGTGGCCCCTACGAATTCCTTAAGAAACGACGCGCCCGCGGCAGACCCGGCCTGCCCTGATTCGCCGACGTTTTTCATGTCAGCGACCTCGCTTTTGATTTTCCAGTCGTATTCGCGCCAGAGCGGGAGGCGCCACACCCTCTCGCCGCTTGCGGCCGCCGCCGCCTCGACGCGCGCAGCCATTTCCTCGTCGTTTGAGAACAGGCCGCTTGCAATGTCGCCAAGCGCCACGACGCACGCGCCTGTCAGGGTCGCGAAGTCCATCATGGTCTCGGGCTTGTAGTTTTTCACTGCATAAGCGAGGGCGTCTGCAAGTATCATCCTGCCCTCCGCGTCCGTGTTGAGCACCTCAATCGTCTTGCCGTTTGACGCCTTCACGATGTCCCCCGGCTTGTACGCGCTCCCGCTTGGAAGGTTCTCAACAAGCGGCGCAATGCCCACCACGTTCTTTTTTATCCCGAGCCGCTTGAGTTCGCCCATGGCGGCTATCACGGCGCACGCGCCGCTCTTGTCGAATTTCATCTGGTCCATTTCCTTTGACGGCTTTATCGATATGCCGCCCGAATCGAACGTGACGCCCTTGCCCACAAGCGCGTGGAAAGGCTCGCCCTTGCCCGCCCCCATGTATTCAAGCACTACAAGCACGGGCTCCTGCACCGACCCCTGCGCCACTGCGGACATTGAGTTCATGCCAAACATGGCAAGCTCCTTTTTTCCAAGCAGCTTGCATGACAGGCCAGCCTTCTTTGCCATGTTCTGTGCGTATTCGGCAACGAATTTTGGGGTGGCGACGTTTGCAGGCTCGTTTGCTATGGTGCGGGCATTGTTTGCCGCCATGCCCAATATGGCGCCCTTCCTTGCGCCTTGGGAAATCTGCGCGTGTATCTGTTTTGGCGCAATGAAAGACACCTTTGCCACATGAGTTGCCTTGGAACCTTTCTCTGACTTGTACTTGTCAAACCTGTAAGACGTCATAATCATGCCGGAGCAGAGCATGCTTGAGAACACGGCCGCGCTTGCTGTGGCTATAAGCAGGGGCCATGCGACCACTATCTCCTTGGGCCTTGTCGCGGAGACGGCCGCAAACGCGCAGCAGATAGCATTTGCCGCAAACGAGTCATTGCACTCAACCTGCCTCCCAAGGAATACGAATGCAAGCGAGACTGGCTCGCGCTTTGACATGCCCTGGCCTTCAAGCGCGTGGAATGAACCGGCTTTCTGGCCAATTGCGCCGGATTTTAACCCGTCTTCAAGTGCCTGGGCAAATGGGATTGCCTTTTTCACCTTGCCGCCTTTTCCAATGTCCTCGTCAAATACTGGCACTATTACTGCCTGGTTCCTGCCTATTTTTGGCATTTTCCCGTAAACAGCGTATTTCATGCAATCAACTCCTAAACATCGGCTCTCATGCCTTTTCCATGGCGCTTTTCACGTATTCGAGCATTTCCTTTGAATGCCCTTTTGGATTGACCTTTTCAAAAACCTTTTCCACCCTGCCTTCCGGCGAAATGGCGAAGGTGGTCCTGAAAACCCCCTCGTATTTCCTGCCGTACATGCTCTTTTCACCCCAGACGAGGTATTTTTTGCATACTGCCGCGCCCGGGTCTGAAAGCAGCCTGAATCCAAGCCCGAATTTCCTTGCGAATTTGCCATGGGAAACTGCGCTGTCTGGCGAGACTCCGAAAACCTCTATCCCGTTTTTTGAAAACTGGGCAAGCGAGTCCTGGAATCCGCAGGCCTCCGCAGTGCAGCCCGGCGTGTCGTCCTTTGGATAAAAATAGAGCACAAGCCATTTGCCCCTGCAATCCGCAAGGCTTGCGGTTTTCCCGTCCTGGTCCTGCAGGCTGAAACCTGGCGCCTGCCTGCCTTCAAGCCCCGCGGGCCCAAGGCTTTCCATTGTGCCTGCCATCGCAATCCCTCCCCGCCCCCGCTTTGCCGTGACTGCATTTCAAGCCTTCGGCTTTCTAACTTCGTACGTATGCTTTGACATGAAGCCCTTGGATTTCAGCCCTTCGATTTCGGCTTCCATTTCAGCCGCGCTCCCGAAGTTCTGCGTTATCTGGAAATGATAAAGCGTCTCCTTGCCCGGCTTGGCGCATGGGCTTGTGCTGACAAGTATGGCCATGTTCGTGAGTTGCGGGAAAAGCTCCCTTATGGCATTTTTCAGCTCCGCGCTCTCATGCCCGAAAAATCTCTTCTCATGCCCGTGCGACGGGCTTTTCCCGAAAAACTCTATGTAGCCTGCCAGGTGGAGCACGAATGATTCCGGGAGCACGCCAAGCGTCAGCTCCTTTGATGTGAATTTCCTGCTGCCGTAAATCCCTTCCAATATCTCTATCATGAAACCACGCCACAAGCCCGCCATGCGGGCAAATCTTCTGCTGCCTCATTGCCGCATTCCTGCAAGCCCTTTTGAAATCCCGACTTCATATTTATCATGCCCAGAAATCCTTGCCACGCCTTCGGGCAGCATGGCAAGCCTTCCGCGCGCGTATTCCCTTGCCGCGCCTGCCGAGCCTTCCCACCCGCCCCCTTCCCATGGCGTGATGAGAATTTCAGCCCCTTCGATTTCCTCGCCTTCAAGCCCTATCGTGTCGCCTGCAAATCGCCCGTTTTCAATGCGCCTGAAAACCTGCTTGTCCCCTGGCAGGGATTCCTTGCCTGCTGTTTTTTTCATGACAGGACTGCCTGCGATTTCCGCAAGCTTGTACGCGATGTCCAGGCTCGGCATGTCGGAACTCACGACCATGCTGGTGCCCACGCCGAAGCTGTCCGCGACTCCGCCATCCCTGTCGAACTTTTCAATTGCGAACTCGTCCATGCCGCCGCTTATTATTATCTTGACAGCAAAAAGCCCTGCCGCGTCGAGTATTTTCCTCACCTGCGCGCTCTCCCGCGCGGCATCCCTCGAGTCTATCCTGACAGCCGAGAGGCTTTTCCCGGCATCGCGGATTTTTTTTGCCAGGGCCGCCGCGTTGTGTGCGCCCCTTATGGTATCATAAGTGTCGATAAGCAGGGTGGGGCTTTTGGAATACTGCGCCCATTTCTCGAAAGCCTCCTCTTCCCGCTTGTGCGCCATGACGTAAGAGTGCCCGACAGTGCCGAAAACAGGCAGGCCAAACGCCCTGCCCGCGAAAATGTCCGATGTGCCTGCGCAGCCGCCTACATATGACGCATAGGCCGCCCATGCGCCCGCGTCAAGGCCCTGCGCGCGCCTAAGCCCGAATTCCACTACCTGCCTTTTTCCTGCGGCAGAGCACACCCTTGCTGCCTTCGTAGCTATCATTGTCTGGAATCCCACTATGTTCAACAGCCCGCTTTCAAGCATCTGCGCCATGCCAAGCGGGGCGCGGACCTTCAGTATTGGCTCGCCCGCGAAAACGGCTTCGCCGTCCTTTACGGATTCTATGCGGGCATGCGGCGCCATTTTGACTAGGTGGCTTATGAAGTCGTCGCCGAATCCCAGGCTTGAAAGATATGCCTCGTGCTCCCTGCCGAACCTGAACGCCTTTGCGAATTCCCTCGCGGCAAGCATTCCGCACGCCACGTAATAGCCGCGAAGCCGGCTTTCCCTGATTGTTATGTCAAAAACAGCCTGGGAGTCCATGCCTTCCCTGAAATACGCCTCTGCCATTGTAAGCTCGTAAAGGTCGACCTGCATCGCGGCGTCCCTGAAAAGCCCTGCTATCGCTTTTTCGTCTCCCATCCCATTACCCGCAGGCTATTATGATGCAAAACCCTTTTATAGAAAAGCAGGATGCGCTTTTTGCCGCATTGGCGGGGCATTTGCCCATCTGGGCTATTGGCCGCCTTCGGCAAGTACTGACTGGAGGCTTAGGTAATCAGTATGCAATGTCTTGCCAAGCAGGCAGAACTTATGGTACATGTTCTTCCCATCTCCGGCGCCCGATGCCACTAAGCCCTTTTTCTCCTCGCCCCTAAACAGGTTGGACGCGCGCACGTGGGTGGGCAATGGGTTGGAATCAGTCTCCGCCCAGCCGAACTCCGGCAAAATGTCAGTGCAGCGCTTGAGCACCAGCTCTTTGGGGAAATCGTCGGGGAACTCCAATAGCGGGCTTTTTTGGGAGTCCATGTGGCCTGGCATATAGAATGCGGGAACTCCTGAATACGATTCCGGCTTCTGCATCAGTGAGCAGTACGAGAACGGCTCCTGCCCGTTGATGAACGCCGCGCCAACCTTCTCATAACCCTCCTGCGCAAAGGATTTCCCGGAAATCTCCTTGACCTGCGCAAGCATTGCCCTGGGGCAGTTCTGCTCCAGCATGATCTTTGCAAGGGCGAATATGTCGTAATTGACCGACTTCCACAGGGGCAGGTGCAGCATCGCCTTGCTGGTTATGGAATGCCTCTTGAGCACGTCGCGCTCGCCGTCCAGGGACTTGATGTTCTCGAAAGCGTCGAAAAGCTTGACAATGAGGGCCCTCGCGTCGCGCGAATTGTACAGGTCCTGCAGGTAGAGCTTGTAATGCTTCATCTTCAGCTCTATCTTCTTTTCCATGGCCGGCTTTCTTTTCCCCTGCAAGGCCCCAAGCTCCTTGCGGTAATCGTTTTTGTGCCAGTCGGTAATCGCATGGACGGAGCCTGCTATGGAATGCCCGAATTTCTTTTCTATGCCTGCTATGTCGCACAGGCCCTCCTCGACAGTGTCGTGCAAAAGCGCTACTATCACCGTGTCCGCATCCGCGCCCGCATATGCGCAGTTAAGGGCTATCCTGAACGGATGGCCTATGCTTTTTGTCTTCCTGTCGTGGCGCAGCTTGTTGCCATAGGCCCTTTCCACGTATGCGAATGCCTCCGATACCCTTGCAGCTTCGTGCCCGAATCCGTTCTCATTGAGTTCCTTGATTATGTTCCCTTTCATTGTCCCAATCTTGGAAATGCCTGCGACGAAAAGCATTGGAAGGTACGGCTCCGCCTTGTTTTTCAGGTACGCAGGCTCGTCCGGGAACATTTCCTTGTACTTTTCCCATTTGGCCATCTTGGCTCTGACTATGGTAAAGACGCTCGCATCCGTGCCATTGCCCCTGGCATTGCTTTTCATGCATTCCCACTCAATTGTGCAAAT
Organism: Candidatus Micrarchaeia archaeon; assembly: GCA_041650395.1. Classification (GTDB taxonomy): domain Archaea; phylum Micrarchaeota; class Micrarchaeia; order Anstonellales; family VGKX01; genus JAKALW01. The sequence goes on from JBAZLG010000003.1 coordinate 74,759, forward strand.
TTCTGGTAAAACGGGCAATAACGCGCTTTTTCAATTAATAAAACTGCTGACTGTGGGGAAACTTAAAAAGAAGGGGAAAAGGGCGGTTTTCCGCCATCAGTCAAAAAGCCTTTCCACAATGGCGCCGTAGGCCGGCCTCGATATGAAAACGCCCAGAAGCGAGCCGAGTATCGACGTCGTCGCAAAGCCTATTATTTCCACAAGCCCGGAGAAGAGCAGCAGGGGCAGCATTGCGACCACAGCAGTGGCGGCGTTGAACGTGATTATGTCGAACGCCCTGTCCAGTTTTTTCTGGTGGTTGTCCGTGTCCTTTTTGAGTAGCTCGTCAGTTATCAGGATTTGCGCGTCGACCGACACGCCTATTGCAGCGATTATGCCTGCCATTGCGCCAAGGTCTATTGTAAACGAGCCTATTATGGCCACCAGGATTGTGACTTCCGCCATGAGTATGCCTATGATGGGCAGGATGATTTTGAGGGTCCTGTACCTTATGGCCACGAATATCGAAATGACGACCACGGCCGCAATCGCGCCTATGACCGAAAGCCTAAGGAATTCCGCGCCCAGCGGGGCGGGAATGCTTGTAGTGCTGCCAAGGGAAATCTGGACAGGCAGTGCGCCGCCTTTGAGCACGGATTCAATCTTCTTGGCCTCTGCATTGGCGTCTATAGTCCTTTGCGAGCCCGTGCTTTTCACATTGCCCGTTATGATATAGCCGTAGTTGGGCACGCCGTCGGTTATCTGCGGGGAGAGCCTTGGCGCGGAGAGAAGCCCGATTGCCTTCCATTCCTCGACCACCACGGAGAACTGCCCTTTCTGCTGGCTGACCGAAAAAGTCGGCTGGATGTCCGCGTCCGTGACTATGTCCATCTGGTAGCCCTTTGCCTCAAGCGCGCTTATGACCGCCTTTGAGGCATTCGAGGAGATTATCGCCTTTGTCTTGTTGGTCGCCGGCTCGAGCGTGCCCTGATATTTGTCGAAATCGTCTGTAAGGTACATCTTCAATGTCGAGTTCTCAAGCATAAGCGCGTCGTTGACTGCAGTGTTTATCTCGTCCTCGCTGACCGGCCTAAGCTCGCTTTTGGTGGAGGCGAGCAGGTCCTGCTTCGAAACGAAAAGGACTGCGTCTGCCGGCCTGTCAAGGAACATGTATACCGGGTAATTCGCCTTGCCCTTCACAGTATTGGAGAATTTCTGCGCGCCGTCCTGGGTTACGCTGAACTGGACAGCCCAGTCCGCATTGGAGCCGGTGGCTGCAGGCGAGACCTGGCCGATGGTGCCTGTATATATCTGGTCGCCCCGCAATGCCTCCTTCCCGTCGACGACTGCCTGGTAAACGCCCTGCTTTGAAAGCAATGTCTCTATGTCCGTGACAAGCTTGGGATTGTTGCTTGCGACCTCCACGTAGACCTGCGTGTCGCCTACCGCCTGGACCTTCACCTCGGTCAGGCCGAAAACTGCGGCCCTTGTCTTGATATTTTGGACTATCTCGTCCATGACCTGCGGCTCGACGGCCTTCTCAAGGACAATGGGTATCCTCGTGCCGCCGCTGAAATCAATGCCGAACTTTATGCCGTGCACGTAAATGAGCACGCCTGCAAGGGCCAGAAGCACGAGCAGGGCCGCAATCCTCTTGTCGTATACAAAATTGACTATTTTTTCCATAAGAAAACCTATTTGTAAATGGTGGAGAGGCCCTTTTTCTCTATCTCGCCCCTTTTCTTCTCAATCTCTTCGGCGTGCCACAGGATTATGACCGCGTTTATGCCCCACGTGGCGAATATGTCGCCAACGAGGCCTGCAAGCGCAACCGCCGAAATCTCATAATACGTGTTGATGTTGGTCAGTACGGAGAGCACGAAGAGGACCGCGAAGGCAATGAATGCCGTGACGCTCATGGTCATGCCCGTTTTCATGGAGTCGTATGCCCTGTCCGCAGCGTGGCCTTCGGAGCGCTTGAGCACCCTCGTCGTGAGCAATATGTCAGTGTCAAGGGAATAGCCTATCAGCACCATCAATGCCGCAAACGAGGCGAGAGTCATGGGTATGCCGAAAAGCCCCATGGCGCCCATCGCTATCAGCACATCCGACGCTGCTCCAATCATGACCGCGATGCTCGGGGTGAAGTCCCTGAAAATGAAGAATACGACTATCGCGGTGAATATCGCGGAGATTATGACCACAGTTATCGCGTGGTCTATGAATTGCGCCGAAAGCGTGGCTGAAATAGACTGGATTGAAATCGAGTCATAGTCCGCCACCTTAGATATGGCGTTTGTAAGCCTGTTCTTGTAGCCGTCCGCAATCTTCACGTTCGCGTCGCTCACAAGCTTCCTCAATGAATCCGTGTTAGGGTAGAGTTCGGCCCTGGTGTTAGAGCCTGCAATGTCAAACACCTGGTTTGCTATGGCGTCGAGTTGCGCCCTCGCCGCAGTGTACTTCTCCTTTGCCGCCTGGACGTCCGCCGCGCTTGTGGTGTTTGAGGCCTGGACGTTCGAATCCGCTTCGAGCCTTGAGACGTCGTCGACCTTGTTGAAGAAGTCGGTCTTGAGCGCGTCCGCCTTTGATACCGTGGGGTCAAGCTCGACCTCTATCTCGACCTCGTTGCCTATGGGCAGTGCGTATTGCTTTATCGTAGCCCCTTCGATACCGTTTGCCGTGAGCTGGGCGGCAAGCGCGTCGGAGTCTATGCTGTGGTTGGTCTTGAGGGTGACAAGCATGCCGCCCTTGAAATCAACGCCGAGCTGGATGTGCGGGATAAAGTAGAGCGCTATCAGTATTATCGCCAATGGCACGACCGCAAGTTTCCTGTAATCCCCATGGTAGAAATTCGGAATGTCCAAACAAATACACCTTTACTAGGTAAATAACAGCCAGAAAATTCAATAGCAAAAGACTTCCCACTGCTGCTTTGTTGCCCATTTATTGCCTAATTAATTTATAATATCTTTGTGATTTGGCCGGAAGGCGCGCGTTTCCGGGCGGCAACGGATTTTTTTCCAAAGCGATAAGCAGGTTTATAATTTTGAAGCCCGAAAAAATGCCTGCGGGTGTCGCCTAGTGGTCAATGGCGCGAGGCTCAGAACCTCGTCTCTTAGTGGGTTCGTGGGTTCAAATCCCACCACCCGCAAATTCTGAAGCGAAGCGGAAGAATTTGAGGGCGCGATGTGCGAATGTAATGAGCACAGCTGCGCCCGCAAATCATTTATTGCGCAGCGAACAAAATGAGGGGCTGTTGCCCCAAGGCGTCAAAATCCCTTAAATGATAATTTTATATATTATTTATTGAGTATATATTTGGCAAAAATCAACTCCTAATGGTTTCCACTGCTTTTTGCCTTTCCAACAGATTTAAATACTTGAAACACCATATTTCAACACATAAGGCGATGGCTGATTAAAATGCAGGATGGCACTTTCAACCCGGCAATCACCCTTTTTAGCCAGCAGCCGCGCTCCAAATTCCGCAACTCCAAACTCTTCTCGAACATGCAAACAAGCCCGGAAAAAATGGGACTTGGCTACCAGGAAAAAAACACGCTTGCAAAAGCCCATATAATGTCCATGCTTGGCATAATGAAAACCCAGGATCGCGAGAAAATGCGCTCTTTCCTGAACAAGAGGAGCGCTGACCTGCTCAACTCCCGCAGGGTCGAAGATGGGGCGCAATACGTCCAGCTCCTGTTTGAAATGCGCTCAAAGATAATTTTTGCCGAATGCGAAAGGCTCCTCCAAGAAGTGGCAACCGGCACGATAACATATTCCTTTGACATATATTCCTCCCTTGAAAAGAACACAGTGTTTGACACTGTGACACAGCTTAGGAAGGAAGCCTCTGGCCTGCTCTCGCGCATGGGGCAGGTGCAGGACTACAAGTCTTCAGGCTCGCACCTTAACTATTACAAGAAGGTTGCTGACATTGCCGCGCATTACCAGGCGCTTAAAATCCTCTGCTCTCTCGATGAATTCGACGCTGCGCTTTCGCCGCTTGACTATTATTTCGCGATTACGGAGCAGCACGACTACTCATCAAAGGAACTCAGGCACCTTGAAGGCATGAAGCATCTCTTCATGCTTGCTGACCTCGAATCCGCGCTTAATGCCAGGGGCATCGTGGGCAAGGTTGAAAACGCGTTTTCAAGCGAAATACTCAAGATGCCCTTTTACACCCGCGAATTCCTCTGAACAATCCCTCCTTCTGCAAAGCTTTTATTCCATTGCGGCAAAAATGCACTCATGAGATTCCACGCTGGCGCAATCGCATTTTCAGCGGTTGTTTTTTCCCTGATTCTGGCGGGCTGTTCCCAACAGCAGCCTTCGTTCGCCCAGCTTCTTTCCCAAAGGCATGCCCTGCCGTGGAATGCCACGTATTCCATATCAAGCGGGATAGAAGGGGCGGCCAATTCAAGCGCCCGGCTGCTTTCAAGCCCTTCAGGCACGCTCTGGAGCTTCAAGGCGGCAGGAAACGAGATTTCAAATTACGCCCTGGCAGGGAGATATTATTCCTGTTCATCAGGGGAATCGGGCACTGCCTGTTTCGCATCCTCCAAGGAATTCGGAATCGGCCCTGCGGCGCAGGCTCTGGCGGATTTCGAGGCCAATGCGGCGGCGGAATCCATTGCCTTTGATGGCGAGAAGGATTTCAACGGCCTGCATTCTTACTGTTTTTCAGGCAATGCCTCTGCAAGCGCCCGCGTCACTGACTGCCTTGCGGATTCCGGCATGCCAGTGTATCAGAGGGTGGACACCTATTCCAGCCCCTATGCCGTTTCTTACATAAGGGAAGCGGCTTCAATGAAGAAAGAGCCAGTTTCCATATCTGCGCCTCCCGCGTATTCATATGTGGAGATTCCCGGCATTGGCGGGCACCTTGAAGGCGGCATAGGGCTTGACTGCGTCCAGACCTGCGGCATGGCAGGCTCTCAAGAGGAGATAACCTTCTGCCTGCACCTCTGCATAGAATAGAAAAAGAAAAATGGGGTCGCCGTGATTTGAACACAGATCACCGCGTGTTTCTAACCCTTTTCCGCAGGCGCTTTTGCGAGCGCAGCGAGGAAAAGGGCTTCCCGAACGCGGTAGCGTACCAGGTTAGCCCACGACCCCCTAACTGGGAAAATCAGCAAGCATCTTTTGAATCAAAGAATTAAAAGGGTTAGCAAAGCCCGAGCAAGCGCTACTTCTTTTTCACAGCGCCCTGGTTTGCCACCTTTTGCGTCGCAGCCTTGATTTTGTCCTCGTCGCCGAGGTAATAGTGCGTTATGGGCTTGAGGTTTTCGTCAAGCCTGTAGACAAGCGGCACTCCCGTCGGTATGTTCAGCTTTACAATGTCGGAATCAGAGACATTGTCGAGGTGCTTTACAAGCGCGCGCAGGCTGTTGCCATGGGCAACAATCAGGACTTTCCTGCCAGATTTGACCGCGGGCGCAATCTCGCCCTCCCAGTACGGGAGGAACCTCCCCACTGTGTCCTTCAGGCATTCGGTCGAAGGCAAAAGCCCCCTTTCCACGTCCTTGTAAAGCGGGTCGTGTATGGGATGGCGCGGGTCTGAAAGCTCGAGCGCCGGCGGCCTGACGTCGTAGCTCCTTCTCCATGCCAGGACCTGCTCCTCGCCGAATTTCTTGGCCATCTCCGCCTTGCCAAGCCCCTGCAATGCGCCATAGTGCCTTTCATTGAGGCGCCATGACTGCCTGACCTCAAGCCCGCTCTGGCCTATCTCCCTTAGCGCAAGCTTGAGCGTGCGCGTCGCCCGTTTCAGCACCGAAGTGTACGCGACGTCGAAATCAAGGCCCGCCTTTTTTATCTCCCTGCCTGCCGAGCGCGCCTCCTCTTCCCCTGTCTTTGTCAGGCCGACATCAGTCCAGCCCGTGAACCTGTTTTCCTTGTTCCACGTGCTTTCGCCGTGCCTCAATAATACCAATACCCGCATAACATCCACATCTAATCAATAATGCAATCGATTCAGGCAGCCTTTCTCCAAAAAACGGCCATGCTCTTCGCTATCTGTTTCCAAGCTTTTGCTTTTAATCCCTTTGCAATGCCTGCCCGCTTTGCGAAACCGCCATCCCGGCAAGAATCAGGCCGCAGCCTGCAAGCTTGGCAAGCCCGAGGCCCTCGCCAAGAAGCGCCCACGAGAACATGTATGCGAATGCAGGCTCGCTTAGGAATAACAGCGCTATTGTTTCAGGCTGGATAGATTTTTGCGCATAGGCCTGGGCGAAATACGCAAGCAATGTCGCGAATATGCCAAGCAGGGCCATGAGGATTATCGCAAGCGGCGTGAAAGTTAGTTCCCCGCCTTCGAGCGCCATCATGCCTGCCGACGAAAGAAAAGCCACTGTCGCTATCTGCATTGCCACGAATTTGAGCGAATCAAGCCTGGAATATTTGGACAGCAGCATTATGTGGGCGGCAAAGCCCACTGCGCATGCGACTGTGAGCCCTTCGCCAATCCCTATCCCGCCCATGCCCCCTGTCAGCAGCCAGAGCCCGCCAAGCCCCATTGCAACTGCAATCCACGTTTTCGCCATGGGGAATTTCCTGCCTGACACCGCCGACATGATAGGGACGAAAATCACGTACAGGCCCGTAATGAACGCGCTTTGAGCAGCACTGATATCCTGCTGGCCATAGGCCTGGGTGGCAAAGCTTGCGAAAAGGACAATGCCTGTGGCAATCCCTGCAAGCGCCTCCTCCCTGCTTATTTTTTCCTTTTTTATTGCCAGATAGGAGAATGCGATTATGGCGGCAATCGAGAACCTGCTCGCAATTATTGTCAGGGGGCCGTAAGAGCCGAGAAGGTATTTCATTGCGGGAAAAGAGGCTCCCCAGACTGCGGCCGCGCCTATGGTGGCGGCTAATGCCTTTTTCATTCCCATGTTACCAGCTTTTGGCGGGCGACAGCCCGCAATAGAATTTATTATTATGCTATATGATATTAATCCCACCATTATCCTTGGCTTTTCTTGGTCTTGTCATGAAAATCGTACTTGCAATAACCGGCGCGTCAGGCACTGCCTATGGCACGCGGGCACTGGCGCTGTTAAGGGGCATGGAAGGCGTCGAGGTTTCCGCAATAGTCTCAAATGGGGCTGTCGCGGTGGCTAAGGCGGAAGGCGTGGCCCTCCCCGGCTTTGGCAAGGGCGTTTACAGGGAGGGCGATTTTTCCGCGCCCTTCGCGTCCGGCTCGCGGGCGCCCGACGCCATGCTTGTGGCCCCCTGCTCGCTAAAGACCCTCTCGGCAATAGCAAACGGGTATTCCGACACCCTCGTATCCCGCAGCGCGGAGGTCTGCCTGAAGGAGGGCAGGAAGCTCGTGCTTGTGATACGCGAGACCCCGCTCTCGCCGATAGCGCTTGAGAACATGCTCAAGCTCTCGAGGATAGGCGTCGCCATACTCCCCGCGTCGCCGGGGTTCTATTCGAAGCCGGGCTCTGTGCAGGACATGGTGGATTTTGTCGTGGGCAAGGCGTTCGATTCGCTTGGGATTGGAAATTCTCTTTACAAAAGGTGGATGAATGGCAAGGAAAAAAATTGAACCGTCGCAGCTTCCGTTCGACGAATTCGTGGCATGGCTCGAGCAGGACAAGGAGTCGGCCCGCGTAGGCGAGGAGGTTTCCGAAAACGTCGAGGCAGCGTCTTTCATGTACCATCTCGACGGCAAGCCTCTTTTTTTCAGGCAGGTCGGCCAAAGCGAGTTCCCGGTAGCGGCAAACCTGTTTGCAAAACGCAGCAACATAGCGGCCTATCTCGGCTGCCGCGAGGGCGAGCTCATAGGGAAGATGGCAGGGGCAATACGCTCCCCTTCAAAGCCCGAGGAGGCGCAGTCGGCAGGGTTCATGGAAAACGAGATGAGCCCCGCGGACCTCTCGAAACTGCCAATACTTCTCCATTTTCCGAAGGACGGGGGCAAATACCTCTCAAGCGCGGTGGTGTTCGCAAAGGACGCCGAATACGGGCAGAACATGTCGTTCCACAGGATGATGGTGATAGGCAGGGACAGGCTTGTAGCAAGGATACTCCCAAGGCACCTCGACAAGTTCATCGAGCGCGCCGGCGGCACGCTTGACGTGGCAATATGCATAGGCCTGCCGCCGCAGGTATTGATTAGCGCATCCACGTCGGTTGAAATCGGCGTTGACGAGATGCACATCGCGAACTCCCTCAAGCCGTACAAGGCGTTCAGGCTGCCGGGCGGAATCCTCGTGCCGGAGGAGGCGCAATTCGTCATGGAGGCGACAATCACAAGCGAGCTTGCGGACGAGGGGCCCTTTGTAGACCTGACGGACACTTACGACGTCGTCAGGAAGCAGAGGGTTGTCAGGGTCAATAGAATCCGCTACAGGAACGGCGCGTTTTACCATGCCCTCCTGCCAAGCGGGCTAGAGCACAAGATACTCATGGGCATGCCCCGCGAACCCACAATATACGAGAAGGCAAATGAGGTTTGCAAATGCACGGGAGTCAACATAAGCCCGGGCGGGTGCTCGTGGCTGCATGCCATCGTGGCGATAAAAAAGCAGTCAGAGGAGGACGGCAAAAAGGCCATTGAGGCAGCTTTTGCTGGGCACAAGTCCCTCAAGCACGCCATAATCGTGGACGACGACATAGACATTTACAACCCGGCACAGGTCGAGTGGGCGATAGCCACGCGCTTCCAGGCGAAATCCGGGCTTGTTGTCAAGCTGGACGAGAAAGGCTCGTCCCTCGACCCTTCAGCGGACCCTATAACGCGCGACACTTCGAAGATGGGCATCGACGCGACAAAACCGCTTGTGGCAAAGGGCAAGGACTTCACCCGCGCCCTTATGCCAATGCCGGACTTGAGTAAAGCCAAATGAGGCAGCCGGCCTTGCGCCCGGCCAGGTGCTCTAGCATGCAATTGACCAAGGAAGAAAAAGAAATGCTTGAAGGCAGGCATGGCAATGCCGCCAAAAAGTCCATGCAGATACTGGTGGCGCTGGGGACTATTTTTGGAGCGGAGAAAATGGTCGCCGTGGACTCGGTCCAGGTGGCAGGCGTGTCCTATGACAATCTCGGGGACGCGGGGCTGGAATACCTCTCCTCCCTGTCCAAGGACGGGAAGGTGCGCGTTCTTACCACCCTCAACCCGGCAGGCATGGACCTCGAGAATTACAGGAACCTTGGCATAAGCGAGGATTTCGCAGCCAAGCAGAAGCAGGTGATTTCCGCTTTTGCGAAAATGGGCATAACCGCCTCGTGCACGTGCACTCCTTATTACATAGGCAACAAGCCAAAGGCAGGCAGCCACGTGGCATGGTCGGAATCCTCGGCAGTATGCTATGCCAATTCCGTGTTGGGCGCGCGAACGAACCGGGAAGGCGGCCCGTCGGCCCTTGCGGCGGCGATTTGCGGCAGGACGCCCATGTATGGCATGCACATTGAAAAAAACAGGCAGGCCCAGGTTCTTGTGAATGTTGATTTTCCCCTTGAGTCAACAGCCCGGTTCGGGGCGCTTGGGAAATTCATCGGGGAGAAGATAGGCAACAAGATTCCTTATATTTCAGGGATAAGGAATCCAAGCGGCGAGTGCCTGAAATCCCTGTGCGCCTCCATAGCCACCTATGGCGGCACGTCCATGTTCTACATGGAAGGGGTCACGCCGGGCAAGGGCGCAATCCCCAAGGAGGCCCTTCACGTTTCAAAAGGGGACATCGAATCCGCCCTCGCCTCAATGGACGACGCGGGAATGGCGCCAGACCTTGTGGCGCTTGGCTGCCCGCACCTCTCCCTTGCAGAGCTTAGGACCGTGGCTTCCCACTTTGCCGGGAAAAAGGTGAAGGTTGAAACGTGGCTTTGCGTTTCCCGCGGGGTATATCTCCAGGCCAAAAAGCTCGGGATAGCCGCGGACATCGAGGCATCAGGCGCGAAAATGGCATGCGACACGTGCATGGTGGTGGCGCCTGTGGCCGGCAGGTGGAAGTGCGTTGCCACCGACTCGGCCAAGAGCTGTTACTATTCGCGCTCTAAAAACAAGTTCAAGGTCCGCACAGCAGAGTTTGAAAAATGCCTGCGCTATGCGGTTTCGGGGAAGTGGGAATGATGGAAGCGGGCAAACGCGTCATCGAAGGGAGGGCCATAGCCCCCGGCTCGTCATCAGGCCCGCTGCTTGTCTCCTCGCAGCCTATTTCATTTTACGGGGGTGTCGACCCTGAAACAGGAATTGTTGTCGAAAAGGGCCATCCGCTTGAGGGCAAGGCCATAGGAGGCACAGTACTCGCGTTTCCAAGGGGCAAGGGCTCTACCGTAGGCTCCTACATACTCTACAGGCTGAAAAAAAACGGGCACGCGCCTGCTGCCATTATCAATGAATCCGCCGAGGCTATTGTGGCAGTGGGAGCCATAATCTCGGAGATACCTATGCTTGACCTGATTGATTTCTCGCTTCTTCCCGGGCAAGGCTCTAAAGTCAAAATTGATGTCGGCAAGGCAGCACGCATAAGCGGGGAATGGTAAAATGGCTCTCGAGCTACTCGCCCCGGCAGGCAGCCCGTCCGCCCTCAAGGCGGCCTGCGACGCGGGCGCGGATTCCGTCTATCTGGGCGGCAGGTGGAATGCCCGCGTGCGCGCCAGGAATTTCTCCGACTCCGAGCTGAAAAGCGCGTTCTCATTCTGCCATGCAAGGAATGTCAAGGCATACGTGGCGCTCAATGTGATTGCGTTTGAGAACGAGCTTGAAGGCATTGCAAAATACGTTTCCGATATTTACGAGTGGGGCGCGGACGCCCTAATTGTACAGGACCTCGGAGTAGCGAGAATCGCAAGGGAAGCCGCCCCTGATTTGCCTCTCCATGCAAGCACCCAGATGTCGGTGCACAATTCGAAGACCGCAAAGCTTCTTGGGAAGCTCGGCTTTTCGCGCCTGATACTCGCACGCGAGGCTGACATTGCCTCGGCAAATGCCATTGCTGAAAACTCCGGGCTTGAAGTGGAAGTCTTCGCGCATGGCGCGCTTTGCTATTCGTATTCCGGCAAATGCCTCTTCTCCTATGTCCAGACTGGCAGGAGCGGCAACAGGGGCGCGTGCGCGCAGCTTTGCAGGCTCCCCTGGAAGCTTTACTGCGGCGGGAAGTTTGTCAAATCCGGCTACTTGACAAGCACGAAGGACTTGAGCCTGCTCCAGCAAGTCCCGCAAATAGCAAAATCAAGAGTCGGCTGCCTGAAAATCGAAGGAAGGCTCAAGGACCCGTCATATGTCAAGCGCGTTGTTTCTGCCTATCGCAAGGCAATCGACACGGGCGAGGCTTCCGACCTTTCAGGCGCGTCCATGCGCGGCTATACAGGAGGCTACCTTTTCGGGGATGCAAAGAGGAATCCCCTGACAAACCCGTCAGCCCACGCTTTTTCCGGCGAGAAAATAGGGCAGGTGGTTTCAAGCGGGCGCGGCGGGGCGCAAATCGCCCTGTCTGGCAGGCTGTCAGTAGGAGATTCGATACGCTCCAGTTCCAGCGGCAAAGTCATCCAGGTATTCAGGATATTCCAAAAAGGCAGGCAGGTAGATTCTGCCACAGGAAGCTGCGCCCTGCTGATAAAAACCCTGAAAAAAGGCGAGGCAATATACAGGATTGAAAAGCCACAGGCATGGGACGATTCCTTCCTCGAAAAAATCAGGCCCGCCGCAGCAGGCAGGAAGGCGTCCCCGTTCGCATATGCGAAATACGAGCCCGGGTTTGCGCCCCTCCCGGAAATGCGCATGTTCCACGAGTGGAAAGGGGAGCCGGGGAAAATCGTCCCCGTCCCATTGCTTGAGGACGGGCTGCTTGGCATTGTCCGAAAAATCGCATCGGCCAGCTCATATCCCGCGATTTCCATGCCCAGGATAATGTTTGATTCGGAAACAGGCGCCTACGGGAAGCAGGCGAGTGAGGCTATTGAATCTGGAGCTAAATACGTTTTCTCGTCCGAGCCCTCGACTATGGACATCGGCCCCACTATAATCGACACATATGCCAATCTCTCAAATTCCTACGCCCTGTCGCAGTGGGCCGGTTTCGGGCGCGACGTTCGCGGCGCAGTCGCGTCCATTGAACTGCCTGGCAAGCAGGCGGCCCAGCTTGGGATGCTCCCCTATTTCGGGCACACAATAGAGCTGATGGTTTCCGAGAACGACCTGCCGAGCGAGCTTGGCATTGAGGGCAAAAGCGGCTGCTATCTTTCAGACCCGAGAGGCAACAGGTTTTCAATCAGCCGCATGGGGGGCAGGACTTATGTGACCTGCCCTTTCGACCCGGGGCATCCTATCAGGCTTTCAAGGCAGTGAAAAAGGCGGGCTGGCGCCCGCGGGTGGCATGCATGAAATTCCACACTGAATATCTCTGGATGAACACGAAAAAGGAAAAGGAAATCGTCTCTATCCAAAACGACGTCGAAGCCATAGTCTCGCGCTCCGGGGTCAGGGAGGGCTTCGCGCTTGTCTCCGCCATGCACATAACAGCCTCGGTATTTGTCAATGATTACGAGGCAGGGCTTTGGCAGGACATCATGGCTTGGCTTGAAAAAATAGCGCCTGCGAGGCCGGATTACCTGCACCACAGGACGGGGGAGACGAACGCCGATGCCCACTTGAAAAGAACAATAATGGGGCATCAGGTAATCGTGCCCATAACGGCAGGCCATCTTGATTTGGGCCCATGGGAGCACATATTCTATGGAGAGTTTGACGGCAGGAGGAAAAAGCGCGTAATCGTGAAGGTGATGGGCGAGTGAGGCACTTTTTTGTCTCACAGGCGCTTTTTCTCTTTTTCAAGGAGTTTTTTCTTCGTGGCAACTCCGCCCCTGCCGCTATAGCCTCCGAGGCTTCCGTCGGATTTTAGCACCCTGTGGCATGGCACGAATGGGGCGAACGGGTTTTTGCCAAGCGCGTTCCCGACAGCCCTTGCCGCGCCCGGCCTGCCAATCATTGCGGCGATTTCCTTGTACGTCGCGGTTTTTCCCCTGGGTATCTTCAGGCACGCCTTGTATACCTCGTGTTCGAATTTAGTGACACGTGCTTCCTTGCCATTGAATCCTGCGACAACTTCCTTTTCATTTTTATTTGCCATTTGCCCTTGCCTCCCGCCCCTGTTGCTATTCTCCCTCGGCATGCCTTATAAATCTTTATAAACCAATTTTCCCGTTCCCTACTTTTTAAAGGGGGGCAGGCGGGCATACATTTAAATACTACATAATCTACAACTTATTACCACAAAAGAGTGGCAGATGACCAAAATGCAAACACAAACGACAAAACCGCAAACCTCGACCACGCAGGCAGCTGAAGCATTCTCCAAGAAGATGAATGCATTCCAGGAAAAGTACAGCTCCGCCTCCAAGGTTCGTAGGGCAGGCTATTTCATTTCCCATCCGCTCCTTTCGGTAGCCGCGCACATGCACGAAAAAACGAAGATCACAGATGTACAGGCGGAGGAATCATGCGTATCAATGTTTGACGAGGCTGGCAGTGCCAAGTCCAAGTACAAGATGCTTTTTGACACCTGTGCAGCGGGCGTTTTCATGACCTCGCTGAAAGGCAAGGAGTTCGAGATGAACAAGGCCATGGCGGACATGCTGGGCATCGAACCCGGCGAAGATGGCGCAACTGGGGGCATTGTGTCCTATTTCAAGTCTTACGGGGAATATAACGTGCTGCTTTCAATGCTTGTCACGCACGAGTCAGTCATGAATTTCCCTGCAACGTTTTTGAAAAGCGACGGCTCCGAGATAAATGTCCTCATATCGGCCAACATGATTGACAGGAGGTGCGTCTTTGGCACTATCCTGGACATCACCGAAAGCGAGCAGGCGCACGCAAGGCTTGTCTTGGCCAATGCAGAGGTCGAAAATCTCAATGCAAGCCTCAAAGGCCTTTTCAGGAGGATTTCTCACGACCTCAAAAGCCCGTTCACCGGCATAATTGGCGGGGCACAGGCGCTCAAGGAAGAGCCTGACATGGATTTGGATGACCGCAAGGTTTACATAGACATGGTCCATGACGCCGGCAAGTCTACATTCGCATTTCTCGAGAAGCTTTTGGAATGGGCCAGGGTATCGACCAATGGCGCCAAATTTTCCAAGGAGAGCATAGACCTGAACTCCCACGTCGCATGCACACTGCAGCTTGCAACCGCGAATGCGGCAAACAAGGGAATCCTGCTTGTGAACAAGGTCCCGGAAAACGTTTATGTGCATGCGGACTCCGACCTGCTCGACCTCATACTGCACAACCTGGTGTCAAACTCCGTCAAATACACGCCCGATGGCGGCGAGATATCGGTTTCAGCTTCCGTGCTCCCGAACGAGCTTGTCCTCATAAAGGTGACAGACAACGGCGTTGGCATGGACGAAGATACAAAGTCCTCGCTCTTCACGTTTGAAGTCAAATCAAAGAAGGGCACGGCAGGCGAGCTTGGCACGGGCCTTGGCCTCGCATCTGTCCATGAGGCTGTGAAAAAGCACGGCGGCGACATCTGGGTGGAGTCAAAGCCTGGCGAGGGCACAAGCTTCATATTCACGGTGCCTGTGGCGCATTACGTGCCGGCGCAGGCAGTTGAAATGAGCACTGTTTCCTGACATGCCAGCATTCAGGGTCCAATGAAATGAATATATAATCTCTTTTTCAAATCTTTTTCATGTATTTTAATGCCTTAAACCATGTTTCCACAATCCTGTCGGCAGCCACGGGCCTCCCGCAGGATGAAATCGCTTCTTCAATCACTGTCCCCAAGGCGGCCTTTGGCGACCTGTCCAGTTCAGTCTGCTTTTCCCTCGCCAAGGCGCAAAAAAAGAACCCAGCCCAGCTTGCGGCAGAGATATCCAAATCCATAAAACAGGATTCGGTGATAAAATCCTGCCTGCCCGCCGGGCCATACCTGAATTTCACGCTCACAGACTCCTTTGTACTGAATTCCTGCCTCGGGGCCATTTCAATGGGCAAGGCGGGCCCCGACCTCGGCAAGGGGAAAAAAGCCCTCGTGGAATTCCCGTCAGTTAACCCTAACAAGCCCTGGCACATAGGCCATCTTAGAAACGCGCTTTTGGGCGATTCAGTGGCCCGGCTGCTTGAATTCGCGAATTACAAGGTCGAGCGCGAGGATTACATAGACGACCTAGGCCTGCAGGTAGCGCAGTCCCTCTGGGGAGTGCTCAACCTGCCAGACAAGCCTGAAGGCAAGTTCGACCAGTGGCTTGGCATGCAGTACGTGGAAGTGGCAAAGCGCTTCGAGGCAAAGGAAAACGAGGAAGGCGTGCGCAAACTCCTCCACGAGATAGAGCACGGCAACGGCGAGACTGCCAAAAAAAGCAGGGAAATCGTCGAGCGGTGCGTCCGGGCGCAGTACCAGACTTCATACGCCTATGGCATTTGCCACGACGTGCTCGTGTTCGAGTCCGACATAGTGAGAAACGTGTTTGCAGAAGGCCTTGAAAAAATCAAGGCCAGCGGCGCTGTTGTGCAGGAAACCGAGGGCAAGAACAAGGGCTGCCTGGTGGCAAAGCTTGCAGGCGCTCAATTCGACAACATGGAAAGCCCTGACAAGGTGCTGATACGCTCCGACGGCACAGCGACATACACAGGCAAGGACGTTGTTTTCCAGCTTTGGAAATTCGGCAAGCTTTCAGGCGGGTTCAAGTACAGCGAATTCGAGCGCCAGCCGGACGGCAGGGTGGCATACAAGACAGACTCGTTTTCCGCCTCCTCAAAGCCGATGGGCTTTGGCGGCGCGGACATTGTTGTCAATGTCATAGGCATGGAACAGGCATACCCGCAGATGGTCATACGCTCGATTCTCTTGAAAATGGGGTATGCCAGGGAATCTGAAAATTCCATACATCTTTCATATGAGCACGCGACTCTCCCGGAAGGCAGGTTTTCAGGCAGGGCAGGCACATGGATAGGCTTTAGCGCCGACGAGCTTCTGGCAGAAGGGCAAAAGCGCGCCCTTGCGAGGATAACAAAGGACTTTTCCGATGATAAAAAGCGCGAAATAGCCAATGCCGTGGCGCTCGGGGCGATTCGCTTCGCATTCCTTAGGGTTTCGCCAGACAAGAAAATCGTGTTTGAATGGGACAAGGCGCTTTCAATGGAAGGCGACAGCGCGCCTTACATAATGTACTGCCTTGCCCGCTCCAAAAGCATACTCGCGAAAATCGGCCCTGCAGTATCCATGCCTGAAGTGTTCAAGTATGCGCCGGGCTATTCCCTCACGCCGCAGGAGCGCGAGCTTGGCAGGAACGTCATGCTTTTCGAAATGGCGGCATATAACGCCGCAAAAGGTTTCAGGCCGCACTCCATGGCTGACTACGCTATTGACCTGGCCTCGTCATTCAACAGGTTTTACGCCACAAGCAGGATAGCAGGCACCACGGGCGGGGAGCTGGAGGCGCGGCTTGCCCTGCTTTTGGGCTCGAAGGCCGCGCTTGAGAAGTCCCTCGGCCTTCTTGGCATACCTGCCATTGACGAGATGTAGAACCCTCGCGCGCCAGTATCATAATAAAAAGCATTCTTACAATAATAATGAAGGATAAATGGATTGTGTGGAATAATGTTCATGGGCCCGTGGCGCAGCCTGGATAGCGCGGCAGCCTTCTATGCCTGATGTGGGAGTGGATTTGACTGGATTTTTTTGTCTACTTGTAATCTTGCAATCGCACTATTGATTACAAGCCGGGCAGATATTTGCGAAATTTGTCCTCTTGCCACCGAGGCTACCCCTCGCGTTTCAACCCGCGGGATGCTTCAATCATGCGCAAGCAAGCTGTAGGTCGTGGGTTCAAATCCCACCGGGCCCGAAAATTGAAATTATTGGATAAAACAAATGGCGGTCCCGGCGGCTTGTCCTGCCGGACAAGTCTGTCGCAAACCTCTGTGGTTTGCTCCATCCCACCGGGCCCGTTATGGAATTATGGAAACGCACATGAGAGAAGGCCCGGTTTCTTGCCCTTCGGGCAAGGTCCCCCAAACTCCTGACGGAGTTTGCGGTCCCACCGGGCCCGAAAATTGAAATAATCTAAGCAGAAATCACAAGCCAGCCCGTTAAAAAAATGTCTGGAAAATCGCCATGAATTGTAATCTTAACAGGATTTGCGGGCAAGAGGCGGTTTTTTTCCGCCGCCACAGAGCGGCATTTGGCCTCATTCCCGCAGTCCTTAATGCCACTTTGAGGTGGTTTGCATGCCCATAGATGAAGAAAAAGTGAACGAACTTGTGTCAATGATGGACAATGTCATAGAAGACTCATCGGTCCCAAAAAACATAAGGAAGGCGGTGACAGAAGCCCGCGACAAGCTCAAGTCCGAAGGCGACGTCAAGGTGAGATTGTCTTCCGCGATATATTCCATCGAAGCCATTTCAGAGGACATAAACATGCCTATGCACGCAAGGACCCAGATATGGACCATATTCTCGGCGCTGGAGGGCGCGGCACAGGTGGACTAGGATGTCAGAGGCCGAGCTTGACAGGCTCCACAAGGCAGGCGTTCGGCTTACTCCAGAGGCGTCTGATTATGTCAGGTCGCATCCCGGCGATTCGGACATAGCCCTTCCCCTCTCAATGCTTGGCAAATTCGTAATCTCGCTCGAGGACGTCATGTCCGTGGTCTCGAACGAGAAGATACCCTCGCCCCCTGCCGAAGTGAGAAGGCAGGCCGATTTTTCCCCGATGGCTGCGCAAATAGAGCCGCGCATGCGCTTTTTCGAGGACACGGACGTTTCCGGCAAGTCCCGCTGCACCGGCTCTGTCGAGGATTTCCTCAACTATTTCAGGCAAAGGCTTGAGCGCTTCAAGACGCTTTTCAAGCAGAGGCCTTCATCTTATCCGTCGTCTGACCTGTCTATGCTCAAGGAGAATGACGGGCACAATGTCCGCATAATAGCGCTCGTAAATGAGAAAAGCCTGACGAAAAACGGGCACATCAGGATAGTGCTTGAGGACGAGTGGGGCACCCTGCCCGCCATATTCACAAAGCGCAACATGCAGGCGTTCGAGAAGGCGAACGGCGTTCTCGTTGACGAGGCAATCGCCGTAGAGGGCAAGATTTCAGGCGACGTCATGTTCGCCTCCAACATGGAGTGGCTCGACCTGCCTTACAGCCGCGAGCAGAAAAGGACGGAGCGCGACATTGGCATACTCTACCTTTCAGACCTGCACTTTGGCAGCAGGTTCTTCATGGACAAGAGCTTCGCAAAGATGCTCTCCTGGCTCAAGGGCAGGGAGGGCAACAGCGAACTTGCCGGCAAAATCAAGTATGTCATGGTGGGCGGCGACATTGTCGACGGCATAGGCGTCTACCCCGGGCAGGAAAAGGAGCTTGTCATACTGGACATTTACAAGCAATACGAGCAGTTCGACCAGTTTGTCGAGAGCCTTCCCGACTACATCGAGATAGTCGCCGCGCCGGGCAACCACGACGCCGTCAGGCGCGCGGACCCGCAGCCTGCGATATCCAAGGAATTCATAAAATCCCGCGCGCGCCTCGTAGGCAGCCCAACGTGGATTGAAATCGAGGGGCTCAAGCACCTGATGTACCACGGCACGTCGCTGGACTCCATAATAGCGTCCGTCCCCAACATGTCAAATGGCTACGAGTCGCCCGAACATCCCATGATGGAAACACTCAAGCGCAGGCACCTCTCGTCCTCGTACGGGGAAACCGGCAATACCATGGTGCCGGAGAAAAAGGATTACCTGATAATCGAGGACGAGCCTGACGTGCTGCACATGGGGCACGTGCACAAGAACGCAGTGTCGAAATACAGGGGCACGGTAGTGATAAATTCGGGCACTTTCCAGGCCAGGACGGATTTCCAGGTCAGGATGGGCCACGTCCCAAGCCCCGCAATAGCCACTGTCTATGAGCCTTTCAAGCTCAAAGTTTCCCACGTGGACTTTTCAGGCCACCAGAAATAATCCCATTAATTGAAAAAATCGTGATTTGACATGGTAGAAGCGTCCGAGGAAATGAAGAAGTATTTCTCTTCCCTCACCGAAGGCCTGGATAGCGCCATGTCCGTCGCCCAGCAGGCGCGCTCGAGGGGGTTCGACCCGTCTTCTTCAGTTGAAATCACCCCCGCCACTGACGTCGCGGGCAGGGTCGAGGGATTGCTTGGCCCGCCAGGGATATCGAAAGTCATACGCGAGCTCGAGCACACGGGCATGCCGCGCGACATGATAGCGTACGAGATAGTGAAGAAAATAGTAGCAGGCGAGGTGGTCGACAAGCCGGTCGACCAGCTCATCGACGTGGCGGTCCGCGTCGGCGTGGGCATACTGACCGAGGGCGTGCTGGTGGCGCCCACCGAAGGCATTTCCAAAATACTCGTGAGAAAGGACCCGGACGGCTCGAGATACCTGGCCATTTACTTTTCAGGCCCCATCAGGTCGGCAGGCGGCACTGTTGCGGCGCAGGCAGTGGTGCTTGCGGACGTGGCACGGAGGGCGGCGAACATACCTGATTACAGGCCCACGGAGGACGAAATCAAGAGGTATGAGGAGGAAGTGGCCCTATACGACGACAAGTGCCACCACCTGCAATACAGGCCGCCAATGGACGACGTGCGCGCCATAGTGTCCAACTGCCCGGTCTGCATTGACGGCGACCCTACGGAAGAGATAGAGATTGGCGTGAAGCGCAACCTGCCCCGCGTCGAGACCAACAGGGTGAGGGGCGGCATAGCCCTGGTCATATGCGAGGGCATCGCCCAAAAAAGCGCCAAGGTCCTCAAATACACGAGAAAAATCAAGCTCGACTGGAACTGGCTCGAATCCATAATCAAGGTGTCGAAAAAGGATTCCTCCGGCGAGCTAAAGCCCCTTTGGGGATACCTGGACGAGATGGTCGCTGGCAGGCCGGTGTTTTCATACCCGTCGCGCAAGGGAGGCTTCCGCCTGCGATATGGCAGGACGCGCTCAAGCGGCATAATGGGCAAGGCTATACACCCCGCCACCATGTATCTCCTTGACGAGTTCGTGGCTATTGGCACGCAACTGAAAGTCGAGAGGCCCGGCAAGGGCTGCATAGTGGTCCCGTGCGATTCAATAGACCCGCCTGTTGTCAGGCTGCTTGGCGGCAATGTGGTGCGCGTGGAATCATCAGCCCAGGCGAAGGAGCTAGCAGGGAAAGTCGAGGAGATAATATTCCTTGGAGACATGCTTGTCACTCTGGGGGATTTCCTCAAGTCCAACCACCCGCTTGTAAAGCCCGCATGGTGCCACGAGTATTTCGAGGAGCTGTGCAAAAAGCAGGGCGTTCCCTCAAGGCAGCCTTTATCATTCGAGGAGGCATACAAGTTCTCAAAGGAAACAGGCGTCCCGCTCCATCCAAAATACACTTTCAATTACACGGACCTTGACAGGGATTCCCTGCTCGAGCTTGCCCTGTGGCTCTCGACCGGCAGGTTCGAGTACGAGCTTCCAAACATTTTCAAGCCGAAAAAATTCAGCGTCGAGGCATCCGGCGCGAAAAAGCACCTTGAAAACATACTCTGCCCGCACATCGTCGACAAGGGGAGCATAGTCATTGCCCCCGACGACGCAATGGCGATACTCTCCGCTTTTGGCATGCTAAAGCAGGGGGCCAATGCCCAGCCCGACCCGGGGGATTTCAAGGCCGCCATGGAGTCAGCCCCAAGGGACGGCTTCGACATGCCCGCGTTCCTCTCATCGCGCTGCGGCGTTCCAATCAAGGCGAAATCGCCCACTTACATAGGCTCGCGCATGGCAAGGCCGGAGAAGGCGAAGGCAAGGGACATGAAAGTGCGCGTCCACGTCCTGTTCCCTATCGGGCACAATGAGAAGAACCGCAATCTCCTCAACCTTTATGAGAAAATGAAAAGCGGCGACAGCCGCGAGGGCAAGGGAATAACCGTGGAGGTGGCGCACCTTGTCTGCCCATCTTGCAACCAGCCAAGCATTTACAACACGTGCCCGTCGTGCAATGTGCGCACAGTGAACCTCGCCTATTGCTCGCAGTGCGGGACATTCACCAAATCCGCCGAGTGCCCCAAATGCCTCAAGCCTACGTCTTATGGCACCAAGAAAATCATAAACCTCATAGACACGTTCGAGGTCGCGCGCAAGAGGGTCGGCTCGGTTTCAGACAGCATCGCGGACTCCGCCCTGTCAGGCGCGGAGTCGAAGAAATCAGGCTTTGAGATAAAGGCGGTGCAGGGCCTGATTTCAAGGGGCAAGATACCCGAGCCCCTTGAAAAGGGCATATTGAGGGCAAAGCACGGCGTCGCGATATTCAGGGACGGGACGTGCAGGTTCGACGCCACAGACGTCCCCCTGACGCATTTCATACCCGACGAGGTAGAGATAACGGTGGAGCAGGCCAGGTCGCTTGGCTATGTGCGCGATTACCTGGGCAAGCCCCTGGAATCGGGCTCGCAGATACTAGAATTGAAGCCGCAGGACATAATACTCTCGCACAGCGGGGCGGAATTTTTCATCAAGGTTGCATCTTTTGTGGACGACGAGCTTGTCTCGCTTTACGGCCTGCCGCCGTATTACAATGTCAAGGACAAGGCGGGCCTTGTGGGGAAGCTCACCATAGGCCTCTCGCCGCACACGTCAGCGGGCGTCCTCTCAAGGATAGTAGGGTTCACAAAGGCGCACGTGGGTTTCGCGCACCCGTATTTCCACACTGCCAAGAGGCGCAATTGCGACGGGGACGAGGATTCCGTGTCCCTGCTTTTGGACTCCCTTATCAATTTCTCAAAGGAATTCGTGCCTGCCACGAGGGGCGGCACAATGGACGCGCCCCTGGTCATGACGACCATCCTAGACCCCAGCGAGGTCGACGACGAGGTCCATTCCATGGAAATTGCCAGTTCATACGATTCCGCTTTCTACGCGGCCTGCGAGAGGGGCGCGTCGCCTTCGGAGGCGCAGGTTCCCCTTGTCAAGGGCGTGCTTGGCAAGCCAGCCCAGTACGAAGGCCTGTTTTTCACGCACCACCAGTCGAGAATTGACGACGGCGTGATTTCAACTTCCTATATCAGGTTCAAGGACATGGAAAAGAAGGTCGTCGCGCAGATGGACCTGGAATCCAAAATCAGGGCAGTCGATCCCCCAGACGTGGCAGGCAGGGTGCTGAATTCGCATTTCTTGCCAGACATCTACGGCAACCTGCGCAAGTTCTCGCACCAGGGCTTCAGGTGCATTTCGTGCAATGCGAGCTACAGGCGCGTGCCTATGCTTGGCAAATGCACGCGCTGCCATGGCAAGCTCGTCCTGACAATACACAAGGGGGGCATTGAGAAATACCTAGACTTGTCCATGAAGATAGCGACCGACTACGGCCTGCCGCCTTACGTGAAGCAGAGGCTGGAACTTGTCAAAAAGGACCTCCAGTCTATATTTGTCGATGAGAAGTCAAAGCAGTTCGGCCTCTCCGACTTCATGTAGACAAACCTCTAAGGGGGGCTGGCGCCCCCCTAGCGGTTTAGAACATGTCGCTTTGCGACATGCTTCTGACATTTCGCCAGAGGGCGAAATGTAGATTCCTTGATTTCCCCACACCCCCCGTGTAATCGCTTTTCTTCTTTTTTCTCTCCCCTCTGGAAAACTGGAAACCTCCTTTTTGCCTACATTTTTAAAAGCCAAGCCCAGATAATAATGCAAGGCAGACCAGAAAGCATTGGCAGTCAATTCAAACAGGCAGCCATTCTTTTGCCCTACTGTGATGTTAATGCAAGTCGTCAAGATTCCAACGGAACGCGTCAGTTCCCTGTGCGGCAAGGACAACTCTTCCCTTGAAATGCTCATGCGCATATGCAAGGTCACCATCATCCCCGACCCTGACGGCGAGATAGAGATAGAGGGGGAAGCGGTCGACGAGTTCTTCGCAAAGGACGTGGTAAAGGCTATTGGCAGGGGATTCGACCCCAACACCGCGCTCAAGCTTCTAAAGGACAACTACGTGCTCAAGATAATCAATCTCCGCGAGTTCGTCCATTCCCGCGATTCTATCTCAAGGATAAAAAGCCGCATCATAGGCACTGAAGGCAAGACAAAGAAAATAATAGAGGCCGACGCAGAGTGCGACCTTAGCATATACGGCCATACTGTAGGCATAATCTCGACCCTTGAGACCATAGACCTCGCGGTGAGCGCGGTGGTCAAGCTGATAGAGGGGGCGAACCATTCGGGAGTGTATTCCTATCTTGAGAAGGCAAGGCGCAGGCTCAAGGAGGACAGGCTCAAGGGCCATTACGGCGCCTGACGGGCATTATATTCGAACATGTAATATCATGGTGTTGGAATGAGCGAAATAGACAAGGTTTTTTCCGAATTCAAGGAGCACTCCGTCGCGGAGTTCTTCAAGAAAAACAGGCAGATGCTTGGCTTTAGCGGCAAGACTCGCTCCCTGACCACTATTGTCCATGAATACGTTACAAACTCCCTTGACGCCGCAGAGGAGGCCAAAGTGGCCCCGGAAATCAGCGTGGAGATAAAGGAGACGGACAAGGAGAAATACACCGTAAAGGTCCAGGACAACGCGCTTGGCATACCTAAAAAGCACATCGGCAAGGTATTCGGCGTGATGCTTGCAGGCACAAAATTCCACAGGTATGTCCAGCAGAGGGGCCAGCAGGGCATAGGGGCCACAGGCTGCACCATGTTTTCCCAGGTGACAACCGGCAAGCCCGTGCACGTGGTTTCAGCCTATGACAAGAAAATCATATCCTGCGACGTGTCGGTGGATTTCAAGACTAACGGCGCTGTGGTCTCAAACATAGTCGAAACGGAACAGGACGGGAGCAGGCGCGGCGTCGCGGTGGAGGCGGAATTCGCGGACGTGAAATACGACAAGAGCGCCTATGGCGTTTTCGAGTATCTCAAAAGGACAGCCATAGCGAACCCGCACGCGAAAATAACCCTTATGGACCCGTTCGGGGAGACGCACGTTTTCCCGAAATCTGTTGACATTATACCCCCCAAGCCCACTCCCGTGCTTCCGCACCCGCTTGGCTTGTCCAAAAACGACCTTCAGGAATTCGCGCTTGCCGACAGGGAGAACCCGAAAATCTCCTCTTTCCTGCAAAACGCCCTCGCCCGCGTGAGCGCGGCGAAGGTGAAGGAACTCGAATCCCTCTGCCCCGGCGTGGACTTCTCGAAGAAACCGTCGGAGATGACCTGGGCCGACGCGGAAAAGATAGTGGAGGCTTTCTCGCAGGTCAAATGGATCGCGCCGGCCACTGATTCCATCATACCCATTGGGCAGGAACAGATTACAAAGTCCCTCCAAAGCATACTCAACCCGGAATTCCTTTCAGTGCGCGAAAGGCCGCCAAAAATATACAGGGGCGGAATACCTTTCATAATAGAGGCTGCCATCGCCTATGGCGGCCAGGCAGGCAGGAAACTGGCTGAAGGCACCCAGCCCGAGATATTGAGGTACGCCAACAGGGCGCCTTTGATATTCGACTCTGCAGGCTGTTCAATAACTGAATCAGTGAAAAACATAGAGTGGAGCAGGTACGGGCTGAAGAATTTCGACCAGCTGCCCATCACCATACTCGTGAACATAGTTTCAGTGCATATCCCCTACACGGGCGCGGGCAAGCAGGCCATATCCGACGAGGAGGAAGTCGTCGCTGAAATGAGGAACGCCGTCATGGAGGTCGCCCGCGACCTGCAGCGGCACATGTCCGGCCTTAGAAGCGAGAAGGAGAGGGCGGCAAGGAAGAGCGCCGTCCTGCGCTATGTGGGGCAGCTGTCCGCCGACCTTGCGGAACTTTCAGGCAAGGACTCCAAGGCGGCGCTTGAGAAAAAGCTCATACACCTAATAGAGAACAGGTATTCAAAACAGCTTGAGGAAAGCAATGACTCGGCGCCCGCTGAAGAAAGCTCGGGCGGCTCGGATGGTGAGGAAGATGAAAAAGAAGAGTGAGAAATCCGCATTGCCCTCCTCCCCCTCCGAAGTCCAGTCGCGGCTTGAGGGGCTCGGGGCTGAAATGGTTTCAGACATAGACGGCGGCGAGTCCCCTGCATTCGAGACAGTGTCGAGGGGAAGGACAAATGTCCGCTTTGACGAGTCTGTCGGCTGCCTGCGCCTTGGCGAGCGCAAGGAGGAGAGGACTTTCATCAACGTGGGCCAGGCAAAGAAATTCATGCAGACGGTCGCAGTGGCCAACAAGTGCAAGAAATTCCTCAAGGAAGGCTCGCACACGTCAATCAGGGGCCTTTTCTACCAATTGAAGTTCTCGCTAGGCGAGTCAGTGGACGAGGAATTGTTCTCCGACCAGTCGGAGTCCAACCCGCTCATAGAGGACATAGAGACTGCAATCAGCGTCAAGCGCGAAGACCTCAACCTCTACACCGACAGGAAAGGCGTGGTCGCAGGGCCCATGACCATAAAGGACAGGTTTGGGGACGAGGAAACCACGATAGACTGCCGCAAGCAGGGCAGAAGCGGCTATTCCATACCATCTGATGTGGACAACGGCCTGAATTTCGTCGACGTGGAAGCCGATTACGTCCTGGTCGTGGAAAAGGACGCGATGTGGCAGAGGCTCAATGAGGACAAGTTCTGGAAAAAGGAGAACTGCATACTTGTAACCCCCAAAGGGCAGGCGTCGAGGGGCACGAGGAGGCTTATCAGCAAGCTTGCAAGCAAGAAGCTGCCAGTTTACGTTTTCACGGACTGCGACGCGTGGGGCTGGTACATATACTGGGCCATAAAGGCTGGCTCCATGAACCTCGCGTACCTTGCAAACGACATCGCCGTCCCGGAGGCCCGCTTCATAGGGGTGACTATGAAGGACATAAAGGAATACGGCTTCCTTGAAAACCTCACCATAAAGGCCAAGGACGTTGACATAAAGCGCGCCCAGGAAATGATGTCATACCCGTGGATTTCACGGCACGAGGAATGGGTCGACGAGCTCAGCCAGGTCCTGAAGACAAAGAGGAAAATCGAGCAGGACGCATTGCAGGGCCCGAGGCTGTCCTTCGTATCCGAATACCTGCGCGAGAAGATAAGCGCCAGGAAATTCCTGCCATGACGCCGCCCTGCGGCGCCCGGGTCAGATGCAACCATTAAATTAGGGGCAATGCAATAAGCATGCGGGAGAGCAATATGCCAAAACGCAATGAGGACGATTTCCATCCGGAGGAGGACTACCTCAATCTTCCCAGCCAGTCATCCATGCAGCTTGTTTCAGAGGTAAACAATTTCCTCGATGAAATCGACAAGTCAGGCTCCTATGACGAGCCAAACGAGGGCAGGATACTCGCATACGTCAGGCAAATGAAGGCCTACGGCTTCAACGCCCCCTTCTCGTCCCTGGTGTCCTCGACCACGCAGGAGCTCGACGAGGCAGGCGAACTCGAGGTCGCGGACCAGAGGAAGCAGAACTATTATCTCCGCTATTTCGCGGGGCTGAAGAAGATGTCGCTTAACAGGGCCAGGGTGGCTCTCTCGGCGCACAAGGCTTACAGGCTTGCAAAGCAGAGGCTTGATTCCCCGGCATGGCTTTCCCAGCTGCCCCTCGGCGGCAATTACATAAAGAGGCTTTTCGAGTCCGGGGACGTTGCCATCATCAATTACAGGGAATACATGGATTCGTTTTCAAGCAAGAGCGCCCAGCTTTCGATGGCGCTTGTCACAGTCGAGCACGAAGTCGAGGGGTTCACAAGGACGTCGCGCTTCAGGCTCTCAAATTCAAACGACCTGGAGAAAAAGGTCGAGCGCGCCTATGGCAAGGGCGCCAAAGTCCTCAAAGTCGAGGCAGCAAAGTCCCTCCATCCCATAATAAAGAACAAGAGCGCGCGCGTGGCCCTGTTCACTGCCGCAGCGTGCAGCGCGGTGCATGCGGCCAAGGCAGGCCTGGCGTCCCAGGGCGCCTCGGATTCAAGGCTTTCCGATTATTCGGCGTTGTTGAAGAAAAACGGGATAACTCCGGAAGCAATGCTTGACAGCGTCGAAGGGTACGCGCCAGTCAAGAAGCAGCTTGCAAAGGCCGGCTTTGGCACTATAGACGAGGATGGCGGGTTCCACACCGACCCTGCCATTTCCGGCGCGATAAAATCCGCGAGGCTGAAGGTGGCAAAAACCGCCTCTCGCGGGATGGCGGACGCAGTCCTTGTCCCGCTCGCGCGCTTCTATTCGCTCAAATCAAAAAGCGGCAGGGAATCGGGCGGATTCTTCCCGTCCCTCGTGTCGTCCCCTGCGTTTTCCCAGCTCGCAGTCCTTGAACTCATGGAATTCGCATACCCGCACACTGCCGGCCTTGCCCAGGCTGTCTGGGAGAAAATCGAGGCAGAGGAGGGGTTCCCCGCCAATTCCACGGACGAATATTTCATCGGCTTTATCGCCTCGAGGGGCCTTGTTTCAAAACAGGGCATTGCCCAGTCATTGGCAATAGGGCCCGAACAGGTTGAAAAGTCGGTTTCAGTATATTCAAGCCTTACATCCGGCAGGGGCGCTGCGTTCCTGTCGGAACTGGGCGGTGCCAAGAAAAAATGAAGAACAAAGGCAACAGCATACCCGCGCTTTACGGCACAGTGGCGTCAATGTCCCGCACGATAGCGGCAAGCCCGTCTTCCACCGCATTCAGGCTGTGCACAAAGGTGTCCCCCAAGACCCTTGCACTTGTCTTGAGCAGGACGAAGGCCAAGAAGCTCTATGTTTCAAAAACCATCAGGTCGAGCCTTTCCCCCGGAATCAGGCGGGCCCTCAAGCGGGTGGGGGTCGCGCTGGTGGATGAGGGAAACCAGCCGGGCAGGCTCAAAACGCGCTCCGTCATGTCCCGTTTTGCAAGGGCAAGGAAGCTTGCCATGCACGGCATGGACGTGGCGAAAGCGTGCGCCAAGGTCGGCATGCCGAGGCGGACGTATTATTACGTTCTCAAATCCCGCAAGGCATAAGAATGTCTTTTAAATATGTTTGTGGATATAAAACAGTACTTTTTGCCTCGGTAGCTCAGGTTGGTAGAGCGACTGACTGTTAAGCGCTGGAAAACACCCCTTACGGGGAATAAGCCTGCGCGCATCAATCAGTAGGTCGAAGGTTCAAATCCTTCCCGGGGCGCTTGTTTCCTATTTTTTCCTGCCCTTTTTAGAATGAGCGATGTTTTTTCTTCCTGCTTTTTCCCCATGGCGCTTGGCAGGCTTGATTTTTCCCGCGTGTTTTTTCTCAAGCCGTGCCCTTAGGGAGGAATATCCTTTCTCGTCATACCCCGCAAGCCTTGAAAGCCTTTTTTCCAGCCGCGAGATGGCGATTGCTTCTGACATTCCAAGGGCAGGCATGGCCACGCCCTTCCTCTCCTTTGCGCCGCGTTTTTTGCCCGCTTCCTGCTTTAGTGTTTCCTGAACCTCGACTCCGTCTATGTCTTCCACTTCAAGCCCTTGCCAGTCCCCTATGTTTGCTGGCTTTTTTGCCTTCTCATCCCTGCCCTTTGCCGCGCTTTCCTTCTGGCCCGGGGCTGCCTTGAGCCTGGCCCTTTGCGCGCCGAGGTTCTTTATGATAATCTGGGCAAGCTCCCTTTTCCCGATTCCTTTTTTCAGCCGGAATTTCCGCTTGTTGACGAAATTGCCTACTATGGGGATGTTGGAGCCAAAGCCCTTCTTTGCCACCTTGTCAAAGTCGGGGTCAAGCCCGCCCTTGCAAATTGGGCATACCCTGACTGTGCCGAAATAATAAATAATGTCGGACGTCCTGCCGCATATGTCGCACGCCTTTTCCCTGACCTGCTCCCCAAGGACTATGCCCATGGCGCCGCCTGCAGCGCCAGAATCCCCGCCGCTTGCGCTTGGCGAGGGGGCTTTCGGGCCTTCCCTGTTTGCCCTTGTTTCCCTGTCAGTGCGCTCCTTTTCCTCAAACCTCATGTCCATTATGCAATAATTGCAATAGAGCCTGCTTCGAAACATCTGGAGTTCGGTCCTTGGTATGTAGACCCCGCATCTGCTGCATGGCGCGTCTGTGGAGAATGCGCCGCTTGCCTCGCAGCTCCTGCATAGCTCCATGCCGCCCGTATAAACTATGTCCGAATAGGGCACCTGCCTCCCGCATATTGAACATCCTGGCATGCCCCTATTTCGCCGCTTCCGTATAAAAAACAATTGCATTTTAAATATGAGCCATCAAGTAATAATTAATCAAAGCGCATATGCGCCTACAGGTGAAAATAAAATGAAAAAACTCATAGCGCTGCTCATGGCCGCGGCATTGATATTCACGCTTGGCTGCGCGCAGCAGCAAAGTTCCCAGGGCGGCATTGCGCAGGCGCCTTCGGACTCCATGGGAGGCGGCACCAGCCCTTCGGCACCCGCAGTTTCCAATTCAAGCGTCCAGGGCGGATGCATGATGGATGGCATGCCCTGCTCGCAGATAAGCGCATCAGAGCTTGCGGCGCATAATAGCGCGTCCGACTGCTGGGTTGCATTCCAGGGGAAGGTCTATGACATAACAAGCTTTGTGCCAAACCACCCGGGCGGCCCAGGCAGGCTAATCCCTCTTTGCGGCACGTCGTCCCAATTCGAGGCTGCGTTCACGGTAAAGCATGGCATGTCAAAAGTGGCAGTCCTTGAATCAGTGGGCGTTTACAAGGGCACTTTTTCAGCCTGAACAGGCGGAAAGTGCGCCTTCTCTTCCCCTTTTTTTCTTTACTTCATCGCCCGTGAGGCGCCCATATCTATATAGTTCTACTCTTTTTCATTTAGAAGCGCCGCAGCATTTGTGTTACAGCCTCCTATCAAAATGAAAAATCTTGCTGTTTGTCAAAAGATTGATTTGGCAATAATTAACTTTTTTGGACATGCAACAAAATCCAGGAGGCGATGCAATGAGTGGGAATGGAACTGGCCAAAACGGCAATATGGACGAAGAAGTCGACACAATCATAGCACGCATGAAAAAAAGGAACCTTGTATTCGCGGAAGGAAGCATTAATCTCGAAGCAGGCGCGGACTCCTATTTCTAGTCATTGGCAAACCGCAAATTTGCCTGGCACCGGATGCCCTGCCCGCTGGGGCAGGCGTCCACATCTTTTTATCACGGCATTTTCTCTTGCTCCCTTGAATGCACGATGCATTTTTCCCCTGCTTCAGGGCAATGCTTGTTTTATAAATCATTTTCCCATATAGCACCATAAGCACAATAATTCGGGGGCATTCATATGAGAAAACTCCAGATTCTCTCAATACTCATTGTAGTCCTGGCATTTGCCACTGGCGCTCTTGCCTATTCCCAGCTGCCTGGGAAGGTGGCGACGCACTGGAACCTGCAGGGGCAAGTGGACGGCTATTCGTCAAAGGAAATCGGCAGTTTCCTCATCCCTGGCCTGACAGTTCTATTCCTTGCGCTTTTCTACGCACTGCCAAAGATTGACCCGAAAATGAAGGCATACGCGAGCTTCCAGTCCGAATACGACGCCATGGTGGCCGCACTGCTCGGCTTTCTCTATTACCTTTTCCTGCTGACGCTTGGCTTCAACATGGGCTACCAGTTCAACATGCTCCAATTCCTTGCGCCCGCATTCGCCGTGATGCTCTATTACCTCGGCAAGACGCTAATCAAGGCCAAGCAGAACTACTTTGTGGGTTTTAGGACCCCATGGACCCTTGCAAGCAAGCAAGTGTGGGAAAAGACAAATGAGAAGGCAGGCAGGCTCTTTATTGCGGCAGCCATTGTCTCGCTTGGGGGCTTGGCTTTCCCAGGCATAGCACTCATCATAGCCGTTGCCATGGTGGTGGCTATAGCCGTGTTCGGGGTAGCCTATTCATATCTTGAGTACAGGAAGGAGCAAAAGGCGAAAAAGAGATAATAAAATCCTGTCAGATGGCAGGGGGGCTTGATTTTGTGTTTGGAATAGTAAAGGCAATCGGGCTTGGGATAACTGCGGCGGTCGCAGGCGCGGTCCTTGCAGTATTCGGGATAATCGCGATATTCTTTTTCGCGATAATAGGCGCGGTGATGGGCGCGATAACCGGTTGGATAGTAGGGCTTGTCCCCATTCTTGGCCCGCTTGTCAAGGAAGGGTTTGCCACATTCGGCTTTGCAAACGCAAATCTCGTGGCAGTAGGGGCAGCCCTTGGGTTTGTGGCAGGCTTTTTCAAGAACGCGAACAATAACAACAACACTGTTGTCTGCGACGAAGAGCGCGAGGCTCGCTGGAAAAAGAAGTAATCTTTGCGGGTGCTAATCTGGCAGGGCAGGAAATTGTTTTTTTCATAGGGCAAATCGCGCGCATAATTGTGATGTACATTTTCACAGTGATTGTGCTGCGCTTTGCAGGCAAGCGGAGGCTTGCCCATCTCTCCCCTGCAGACCTCATTATAATCATAGCCCTTGGCTCGGCAGTAGGCGACGTTCTTATTTATCCACAGAGTACTACGCAGCTTGAACTTGCCATGCTTGCAGTTGCAACCATAGTCATATTGCAAGTTGCAATGAGCAAGATAACTGAAAAATCCCCGATTGCCTCCTATCTTATTGAAGGCAGGCGGACCATTCTCATAAAAAACGGCAAGGCCATTGTAAAAAACATGGATTATGAGGACGTCTCCTGGGAAGATTTGTATGAAATGCTTGCTGAAAAAGGCGTTGAGAGCCCCAAGCAGGTAAAGGAAGCCTATCTTGAAAGGTCTGGCGAGCTTAGCGTCATCCTCTCTCCCATTGCGCCAAAATACATGGCAAGGCGCCTTATAACCAGAAAAAAGCGCGTCATCTGACTTTTAAGCCCTAGAATCACGAAATACCCCTTAAAGCTACTCTTTAAATTATTTGGCAGGGCAAATTATCCATTAAGATTGCAAGAGGGAGCATGATGCAAACCAAAATATCATCCAGCCAGCAGGCAAGCCAACAGCGCGTTACGGGAAAGGCATTCTCTAAAATACAGGCCCTTGCGTCGAGGCTTGGCGAGATAGAAAATTACCCTGTCGCAGACTTCAAGCTTTACAGGCAGCTTGTCGCCAATGTACGGATTGAGGCGGATACGTGCAATGCAAGGCTCAACATAGGCTCCTCGTCGGGCAGGAGCAGGGTTGAAAAGGTCGTAAAGAAGTCAAGCCCCTACGGGCAGGCCGCAAGCAAGGCCCTCGCCTCGGTTTCAATCAAAATGCTTGGCCACGTTGCCAAGGTTGCAACATTTGTTTTTGGCATTTATGCCCTGGCGCAGCAGACGGCAAAGCCGGCAATAGGCTTTGCAGTTTCCCTTGGCATCGCGCTTTATTCGCATCTGGCAGCAAAGCTCAAAATGGAAAAAATCCACGAAATAGCCAAGGAAAACCCGGAAAGCAATCTGCTCAATCTGCTTCTCGAGCGCGAGGAGAGGGCGGTAGCCATTTTCAAACCCTCAAAAAAATGAATCTGCCTTCCTTCCCCCTTATGCCGTGCCCTTGCTTATAGATATGTTTATATACATACTAAACTACTAATTAACACATGAAAGTAATACACAAGCCTTACACGCCCACAAAGGACTTCAGGCGTGGCAGCGAGGAACTCACAGCCCTGCACCTTCTCAACAAGAGATTTGACTGCAGGACATACCTCCCCTCAATGCAATTTTTCATTGATTCCAGCAATGAAAAGCCCATTATCACTGATTTTCTCAAGTCTGAAATAGTCCCAAGCCTCCCGGCAAGGAAAAAAATGCTTGACATTGGCGCCGGCAAGGGGGAAATCACTGGCGAAGTGGGCAAGTCCTTCAACAAGGTCCTGATGATAGAGCCAGGCCGCAAACCACGCATGCAGGAATCCACTTTCAAGCGCATGTTCAGCCCGAAATACACGCACATAGACGGATATTTCCCGCTTGACACCCCGCCTGCGAATGATTTTAATCTCGTGCTCGGCTCGCACGTCCTTTACTACAGCGGCCAGGGCGCATGGATATATTTCATTGAATGTGCGCGCGACCTTCTCTCAAAAGGGGGCAAGACAGTATTCATAATGAACGACGACATCGGGCAGGCAGGCGCAATGAACATCCATTTTGGCGGGGAGACCTATGGCATGGACAGGTTTGTCCAGTATTGCTCATGTTACTTCAACCAGGAAATCAAGTCCTATGAACTCCAGATAACAGTCCAGGCCCTCACATACAAGGAGATGATGAGGAATGCCATGTTTTACCTGTTCAATTCCCTGCGCAAGATAAAGCCCGACGAACTTCTTGATTACGTGAAGACGCAGTTCCTCCAGCCAGACGGCACCTATGAGATGCGCATATTCGAGCGCGCATTTGTCATTGAGAAGTAGCCATTTTCCCATTCAAAACCTATATTTAGCCTCGCGTCCAATCAAATGCCGCACCCGGAGGTTTTTGCATGGACGTCAAATCCACCTATTCCCTTAACAATGGCAGGAAAATACCAATCCTCGGCTTTGGCACGTGGCGGCTGACTTCTTCAGAAAGCGTCAAGGCAGTAAGCCATGCCCTCAAATCCGGCTACAGGCTCATTGACACTGCCGCCTATTACCAAAACGAGGCTGAAGTAGGAAAGGCAATCAGGGAGAGCAAAATCCATAGAAAGGACGTGTTTGTCACAACGAAACTTTGGAATTCCGACCATTCCGACCCCAAGGCTGCATTTGAGAAAAGCCTTGCAGCACTTGGGCTGGAATACATAGACCTCTACCTCATCCACTGGCCAGTGCCTGAAAGGAACGAGTCATGGAAAGTGCTCGAAGGCCTTCTCGATTCGGGCAAGGTGAAATCAATAGGCGTGAGCAATTTCACAATCAGGCATCTTGACGAACTCCTTGATTCGGCATCCATTGTCCCGGCGGTGAACCAAGTCGAATTCACGCCATACCTTTACCAAAAGGAGCTGCTTGACTATTGCAAGAAAAAAGGCATCAGGCTCGAGGCATACGCCCCTCTCACGCGCGGCAGCAAGCTCGCAGACCCCCTGCTCTCAGAAATCGCGTCAAAGCACAAGAAAACCGCGGCGCAGGTGATACTGCGCTGGTCAATTCAGCACGGCGTAATCCCCCTGCCAAAGTCCGAGAAGCCCGCGCGAATAGCCGAGAACGCAGCCTTATTCGATTTCCAGCTGGATGACAAGGACATGGCTATGCTCGATTCCCTTGACGAGGGCTTGCGCATGACTTGGGACCCTGAAGAAATGAAATAGGGCCCTCAAAAACCCGCGCATGGCTGCATCGGCTGGCAACTCCAAAAAAAGCGCAAAAAAAAGAAGGAAATAAGGAAATCCTTGCTCTGCTTATTAGCCGCAAGGCCCTCTAATCCTGATTCTCTGGCAAAAGAAGCCACATTACTATGTAGGCAAGCAGCCCAATGCCATATACCAGGCTCACGACTATCCAGATAACCCTTACAATGTTCGGGTCAATCCCAAGGTATTCCGCAACGCCCGCGCATACGCCGCCAAGTATCCTGTTTTTCTTGGAGCGGAAGAGCCTCTTGACTTTTTCCTGTTTTTCTGCCATAATCATACACCTTTTTTGCCAGTTTGGCCAGCGCGCACCTGCAGGCGCACGTCCTAACCTATCATTTGGCGCCGTTATTTATATTTTATCCGATTCAGCCTCAATGCCTGTGCCAGGCAGCAAGAATTAAAATCCAGCTGTGCATACCCTACTTATTTAGTCAACAATTGGCTCACATCTATGGTTTTATGTGGTTTGAATGGCATCTGAAATAACGCTGGCGGCGGCATTCATTGCAGGGCTTCTTTCATTCGCATCTCCATGCGTCTTGCCCCTTATCCCCGGCTTCCTGTCCTATCTTGGCGGGATAGGCCTCAAGGACGGGAAGAAAGCATCACGCGGCAGGATATTTCTCAATTCAGTTGCCTATGTCCTCGGCTTCACTGTTGTATTCTCATTGCTCGGGGTGCTTCTAAACGGCATACTTGCAGGCGCGGCAGTGGAGGCGAGGGCATGGCTTGGCAGGATAGGCGGGGCAGTGATAATCCTTTTCGGACTCTACATGCTCGGGCTTCTAAAGCTCGACTTCCTTGAAAGCGAGCACAGGTTCAGGCCCCAAATAGGGGGCACGCGCAGCTCCTACATAGTCTCGTTCCTGTTCGGCGCGAGTTTTGCGGTGGGCTGGTCCCCATGCGTTGGCGCTATACTTGGCGCAGTCCTTACACTTGCCGCAACCCAGCCGCAGCAGTCTTTCAGCCTGCTCTTTGCATATTCCCTCGGGCTTGCAATCCCTTTCCTTGCCGCAGGCGCGTTCATTGCCCAGGCAAGGGGCATGGTGAAAAAGGCAGGGCCCTACATGAGGTATTTCAGCATAATTTCCGGCGCCCTGCTAATCATTCTTGGAATACTCGTGTTCACTGACAGCCTTTCCCGCATAGCGGATTTCGGGCTTGCGCAATTGGCACTTGGAGGTAATTGAAAATGGCTGACAAGAACACCCTTATGCTTGCCCTAGCGCTTGTGCTCATCATAGGCGCCATATACTATATCGAGTCCACAAAGCTGCAAGTCCCGCAAAGCCCCGGCAGCCTGCAGGCGCAGGCAGGCAATTCAAAATACCCTCTTGCGCCCGAACTTGCCGGCATAACAGGCTACATAAACACGCCTGAAAACACCACCCTTGAATCCTTGAGGGGGAAAGTCGTGCTCTTGGATTTTTGGACTTATAGTTGCATAAATTGCATACGCACCCTGCCTTACCTTGAGAGCTGGCAGGAGAAATACGGGAAAGACGGGTTTGTGGTCCTTGGAGTCCACAGCCCTGAATTCGACTTTGAAAAGGACATCAATAATGTCAGGGCAGCAGTTGAGAAGTTCGGGCTAACCTACCCTGTGGTGCTTGACAGCAACCATGCCACATGGGCCGCCTATGGAAACCAGTACTGGCCCCACCATTACCTGATAGACGCGCAGGGCAGGATAAGGTACGACCACATAGGCGAAGGCGGCTATGCCGAGACAGAGGCGCAGATTGTCCAGCTTTTAAGCGAGGCGAAAAACAGCACTGTTTCCATGAATTCAAGCGCGCCAAATGCCACAAGCGTTGATTTCAGGCAGATTGCAACTCCAGAAATATATTTTGGCAATGCGTTCAGGCGCGCGCCCCTTGGCAATGCCAACCCGGTTTTTGACGGGCAGGCGTTCAATGCAACAATCCCGGCATCCGGATTGCAGCCAAATACGCCTTATCTTGAAGGCGAATGGATTGCCAATTCTGATTCTATCCAGCTCGCCTCCCAATCCGGCTCTATAGTCCTGCAATTCACTGCAAAGAACGCCAATATAGTCGCAGGCTCCAAAGGCGGCTCCAAGGTGTCGGTAAGCATAGACGGCAAGCCCGTAGAGTCCCAGCCAAGCGCTGACGCGCCTGAAGGCAAGTTCCTTGTTTCAGGAATGCGGCTTTACAATGCCGCTGCCCTGCCAGATTACGGCACCCACACATTAAGGATTGACGTGGATGGCAGCGGGTTTGACATGTTCACATTCACTTTTGGGTGACTTCAAAGCCCAGGCGCCTGACTTCAGTAATTTCTACCTGGTTGCCATCTACTGAAGTCATGCGTTAGTGTAAGAAGGCACGTGTTTCCATCTAATGAGATCAGGCGCAGGTGAATAGAAGCCAATCCATTACATATTTAAATTAGAATTACCACATTTATGCGCTTGCGGGGGCGAGCCATAAATGGGCATTCAAAATTCACAAGCCAGCATAAGCCAAATCTCACCAGGCATTGTCCAAACTGCCAATGCAATCTCCAGGCAGGCTTCCAAATACCAGAAAACAGCAGGCACTTTCACCCCCGACACATCAGCCCCATGTTTCACCTCCTTCCTCTCAAAAAACTTCAATTCCGACATCTGCCTTTTTGCCCAAAAACTCGAATTCCTCGACTCGCAGGCATGCAGGCAGGCAAGGGACAAGTATGCCGCGGAAATAGACAGCACTTTTGGCCATCAGCTTCTCCACGCGCTTGGCTGGCAGGACCCGGCAAACATTTCTTTCAGGGGAAAATTCGGCACTGACGCTGTTGGCAGGCAGGCATCAATAATCCTCGGGCTTGAAAACCCGGATGAGAACAGGAGAAAGCCTGGCAAGCTCCAAATCAAGCTATATTCGAGGCATGGCACGCTTGTGAATTTCCTTAATTCCAAGTATCCCGGCTTGGAACCGCAAGCCGCCTTTTTCCAATACGTCAAAAGCCTTGAATCATGCCAGGCGTCTGTGAAAAACTGCATATACGTGTCCCTGCGCGAGTCATTCGGGGCTGAAATAGACGCAGGCTTCAGGGCGGGATTCCTTGAAAAGATAGGCTGGCTTGACCCCATGCGAATCCCTGCAAGGGGCGAGGGATATTCCCTTTCAAACAAGGGCAAGTCGGTTGCGCTGCTTCTAAACCTTGAGCGCACAAGCTGCCTCAAGGACCTCCAGCTCGACGTGTTCAAAAAAGTCCATCCGGATTTCAAAGCATATGTCGCCTCATGCCATGGGACTGTGGAAATGTTCCTTGACGCGCTTGAGGCAATCCCAAACAGCTCTAACAGGGCTGATTTCATCTCCGCCCTTGTCAAGGCATATGACGGGCAGGTCAAAACCCGCGAGTTCCAGGAGAAAATGTTAAGGCATTACAATCTCATAGACCCCATGACCTACAAGCCGGTAAGATACAAGCCTGAGCCGCGCGTCTGGGCGGCATTTGACCTGCTGGGCGTGGGCCAGGCAGTGCATGGCAGGAAATCCCTTGACAAGACATATAATGTCCAAAAATACGTGTTTTCCCATTTCCACAAGACATTCACTAACTATATCGAGGCATGCCATGATGGCAAGATTGAGAATTTCATGTCCGCCCTGCTTGCCAAGCAGCACTTTGACAGGACGCATTTCACAGGCCTCATGCACTCGGCCCTCAAAAAAGGCAATGACGCGGGCAAATACGAGGCTGAAATATACGCGAAGATAGGATGGACAAACCCGATTTCAATCAGGTTTGGCTCTGAATTCGGCGCGGAAGCGCTCAGGGGCACGCTCTCTGCCATGTTCGGGCTTGGCGACCTTAAGACCAACAGGCGCGCCCAGTCATTGATACTAAGCCAGTTGCACGGCTCGTTTTCAAATTACCTGAAAAACTGCTACAATTCGGACTTTTTCGCGTTTTCAGACGGCCTCGCAAAGCTCCATCCGTCCGCAAAGCACACGTTTCTCGCGTCCGTGCACAACGCGTTCCCGGAGTTTTGGAAAAACCCCGAAGAGTCCGCATTTGTCCTCTCGCAGTTTTCCGCCTACGACCCGCTTTTCCTGAAATTCGGCAAAACGCGGGATTCAAAGACTCTGACGTATTCGGACATATATCTCCTCGGCATTCTGTCAGGCTCAAAGACAAAAAGCAAAATTCTCCCCGGAATCCTCCTTCTCTCGAATTACGGCTCATTTGAAGGCTACATGCAGGCCCACTACAATGGCAGCACTGGAAAGTTCAGGCGCGCCATGAAAAAACTCCCTCCAAAAAAGCGCGACGCGTCAATCAAGATCCTCCGCTACGCATTCGCCCAGAAAAAGCCGGAATACGGCAAATTCACTGCCAATTCCGGCATATCATTCACAAAGGAATTCCTCACAGCCAATTCTTCCCGCCCGCCGCTTGAGATAAACCAGGTCGAGGCAGTTTCAAAGCTCGGGTTTGAACTCAATTTCGTCAAGGCAATGCAGTGTTACCCCGAAGTGTCCAGGGCGATAAGGCACAAGCAGGCGATAACCTATGGCTATCATTACCCGCGCATGGCATTGAAATGGGCTGAAGCTGCACTTGAAGAATCAGAATCAATCGGCACCTTGTATGACGCTGCCATAAAAAGCCACGTCCTTAGCAGGATAGGCGCTCAAAACGGCGGGCAGCTTGCATATGCCGCGGCCCGCCTCTGCCTTGCAAAGACCGCGCAGTGCAGGCGCGAGGCATTCGCCTCGACCCATCTTCCCGAACTGGTGGGCGTCTTGATTGATTTCTTTGGCCCGCAGTTCCCCCACGCGCTTGCATTCGTTGCCCGCCTGAAGTCAAAGGAGAGCGAGGACGGGATAGACGCAAGGCCGGATTTCAAGAACACCTGGGAGCAGATAATCCAGAACCTAAAGACGTACATAGAAGTTAGGCACAGGAACATGAACATGATAATGCGGGCGAACGGGTTTGAATTGAAATCAGAGGCCGGGTTTGGGTTTTACGAGATGCCACTAAGAAACAGGCGCGGCGTGCAGGTGCGCGTAATAGTCCCGGACAACAGGTTCCTCACCCCTGCCTATGTTATAGGCGAGACGCAGGTCCCCGAATCCTCCGCAAACCTGACAAGCCATGATTCTGCCAAGGTGAAGCATCTCGAAACATACCTCTCAAGCCTAAGGACTGACCTGTTGACCTTCTGCGAGGCCATTGACGAGAGGCTCAATCCAAAAACCAGTAATGCGGCGCCTGCTAAATCATTGTCCGAAATGTCTGAAACCACAGTGCAGGTTCTCGATGCCGCATCCAAAAGGGACGGCCAGCCAGTGCCCGAAGTATTCAGGCATCTCGGCCTTGAGATGACCACGATATACAAGCACCTCAATGTGCTGCGCGGCAAGGAACTGGTTGACAGGAAATACTTCATAACAGAAGAAGGCAGGAAATTCCTTTCAGAGCAGGGGCAAAACTAAACAAGACATTTAAACGCATTGAAAAAAGAGCTTATTTTCCCTTATGCCCTGGCCAGCACACCGGGCACGGCCCTCTGCCCGAATACTCATGGCCCCTGCTGCAAACCTTCTTTTTTTCCGCAGATTTTTTCATGGGCATCACGCAAGCTGTCGCAAATGAACAGAAAATAAAAAATTAAAGAAGAAAAAAAGGGAAGGAACTACTTTTTCTTCTTGCCCTTCATCTCGCCCATGTCGCAGCACGAGCCGCCGCAGCAGCACTCGCACTTGCAGATGAATGGCATGAGCCCCGCAAGCAGCAGATACAGGCCGATTACAAGCCACGCGCTTGTCAATGTGAGCGCAAAGCCGACATTGAACGCGCCTGCGATAAGTGCCAGGCCTGCAAGGATTTTCAGGATTTTCTTGCACATGCATCCCATGATTTGTCCTCCGGGTTGGATTCCGGGGCCAAATAACGAGCCAATGGCTTTCCTTTTCATGGCACTTCCTTTGGAAGCACCCGGTTTTGGCATGTCAGCCCCGTCTGTCGCCCGAATGTAATTTATTTTTGCCCTATTTAAACTTTTTGGGGAATTTCAGGGCATTGGAGATTGACGAAACTGGCAATCATGCGGCCTGTTGCACCCAATCCCGCATACTTTTTTAATTCTCATGCCGCTATTTGGCGCATTAAGTGGGAACAGATGTAATCATGGGCCAACCTAGCTCGATTAGCAATGCTGCCGGCAGCAGCCAGATTCTGCTTAAAAGCAATTATACAATCAAAATACCGCGGCGCATTTCGCAAGATGTCTCCTTCATCTCCATATACCGCAACCTCTCGCCCCTGCACCCGGATGAGCAGGTCACGCCGCAAGACGTGAAAAAGGCCCTAGATTCAATGCGTTTTTTTGGCATCTCTGAAGTCATTGGCCATGAACAGACAATAGAGTCCGAGGTGAAGGCAAAGTCCAAAAAACTCAAGCACGCCTCCTCCTGGCCGTTCCCGCTTGTCGACATGACTGAAAACGGCATGGGCATGGAACTCGCGCAAGCAATAGGGAAAAAGCCTGTCCTTATACTAAACGGCCATCACAAATTCGCAGCAATGCAAAAACGCGGCTACTCCATTATCCCCGCCCTTGTCCATGATTATGACACTGAAATCAGGATAGGCGCATGGTATCCAGTGGTCGCCGAAGGGTTCACCAAGGAAACCGCCCTTGCATTCGGGGGAATCCCATGCTCTTTCAATGAAGGCAATGCCATGATTGCATCAAAGTCGGCCTATTTCATGGCAGTGAATGGCAAGGGGGCGTATGTTTTCCCAGCAGAGTCGCCTGAAACGGATTACATTATTGACATGCAGTCGCGGCTGCTCTCTGCGTTTTCCCAGGATAACGTGTTCTACATACCAGATTACAATTGCAAGTTCGAGCTTGGCAATGGCAACACTGTCCTGTTGCGCAAGCCTTATGGCCCGCACACTGTCTGGGAGGAGGCCCTGAAAGGGAAATTGTTCCCGCCCAAGTCCACGCGCCACGAATTCATAAGGGCGAAAATAGATTTCCCCCTCGAATGGCTCATGTTGCCCTTGTCGGAGGCAAATGCGCGATTGCAAGGCCTTCTCTCAAACGTGAAAGCGCATTTTGACGAATTGCAGATTTCAGCATGAACTGCGTTTTTCCCTTCCAATGCGCGTGGTGCCATGCGTTTTCCCAATCGCGGCCCGATTCAGTCATGTTTTATTCCGTGCCAAATCGTGTTCTGTTTATAAAATTAGTCCGCCCTATTATCCCATGGTACAGGCGCAAAGGGCGATACCGGATGCGGGCATTGGAAAAGTCCAGGCATTGCCATATTCAATGTGGAACGAGCTCAAATCCCTCAAGAACAGGGACGCGGCGCTTGATTTCATAATGGCGCACAGGGAAGTCGAAAACCTCTTTATCCGCGAGCTTGGGGCAGGCGCCGCAGACAGGATAATCAACAAACAGAAGTTCAAGGACAATGCGGACCGCGATTTTGCAGACGAGGTGTTCAAAAGCTGCATACTGCGCGCGGCAGGCTCTGCAAAGGCCGACTGGGTCCCCTGGTGGGTCGGGCCCCAGGGCTATTCGTGCTGGAATTTCAGCAAGGATGGCAGGATAGCAATACCTGCAAACGGGCAAACCTACAAGTTCCCGGTCCCTTATGGGCTTGAACTTGATTCCAAGACGTTCATGAACATGTGCGTATGCGGCCAGGAGCTTGCAAATGCCATGGACCCGGAAGGGGAAAAGCGCATATTCAGGGCAGATTTCACGCTTGAAAATTCAAACGGCAAAATAATCCCGTGGCTCACTGATTTTGGCGAGTCGCACCTTACATTCGTGCTTGCAACGCACCTGCACGATGCAAGGGGGATAAACGAGGACCTGGCGGCAAGATATCTGGCCGCCATGAAGCTTCCTGAAAAGCCGGCGCGCACCTGGCTTGTAACGCAAGGGGCAAAGACAATGCATGACATGCCCTATGAGATAGAAGGCATAAGAATGGAACTAGAAGCGCTTGGCCATTCCCCCATTGTTTGCACATTGCAGGGCTTTGTGGAAAAACTCGAAGCTGGCGAGAAGCTTGAGGAGGGGCAGGACATAGTCCTGCGCTTTTTCAGGCATGCGGAAAGCTCCCTTATTCAAAAAATCAAGGAATTGACATCCAATGCGCAGGTATTCATTGACAGCCTGGATTTCATCCCCAGGCTCCAAAAGTTCAATGTAAACAGGATGATAAGCCTGAACAGGGAGGAACTCGAGTTCTGGGTTTCAATCCCCAAGTCGATTTATATGAATATTTCAGGCGACAGTGATGATTCCACGACGGCTATTGCGGGCTGGGCAAAGGCTTCAGGTATTGAAGAGATAGTCTTAAAGCCCGGCAATGCCCGAATGCAGCCAAATGCCTTTTTCTACAGGCTTGACAATCCCCATCATCTCGAGGAAATGGCCAGAAGCATACGCAGGATGAGAACGCACGGCATTACCATAGCCACTGCGGAGGAAATGGTGGGCAATGGAGCAGTTGACGGCAAAAAGGCGGAGCTGCGCCTCTGGATATTTAAAGAGTGACTTTGAAACCCTGGCGCAGGATTACATTAGTTGGCCTTTTTTTTGCAATTATCAATGAAGCCGGGCTACCAGTGGATAAAGTCAGGCGCAAGTGATAGAGGGCATACAATAGCCATAAAAGCCCGGCATGGCACATATTTTCCTGAAATTAGTCCAGAGTGCTTTACAATGTACAAAAAATCAAATAACAGGGGAAAAAACAGGCCAAGGAATAGTGGCAGTTTTGCCAGCAGGGGCCATGAGGGCGGGAAGGCAAGAAATGCCGGGCGGTTTTCCCATGGCAGGAATGGCTCTGGTTCCAGCCCGGGCATTCAGGGCGGCAGGCAGCGCGGGCATTCTGATTATCACGGCAGCAGGAGCCAGGGCGGGGATTACCAAAGCCGCCAGGCGAACCAAGGCGGTTATCGCAATTACAGGGGCAGAGCAGCAACGCGCAGCAGGGACGAGTATTCCCCAAGCCATTCACGAGATTTTTCAAGGCATTCCCGCGGCAAGGCAGATTCGGGCATGTTCCCAAAAAAGTGGGAGGAGTGCCCGGAGTGTTATGGCAGGAGCTCCCAGGGCAAGATGGTTGAGTGTCCCGAATGCCGTGGCACTGGCAAGGTCCCAAAAGTCTTAAGGGTGACATGCAAAGTCTGCCATGGGAAGCTTAGGATTCCCTGCCCCAAATGCCATGCTAGGGGCAGGATAAACACTGGCTTTGAAAAGGGCGCAAGTGCCAAGGCGGAATCCAATCTTGCGGTTCAGCCCGGAGGGATTGGCACGGGCATGGCAGGCAAGCAGGAAGTTAAAGGCATGCCCGGAGACCTCTGCCCTGCCTGCAATGGCAGGAAATACCTGCTAAAGCACTGCAAGGCGTGCAATGACACGGGCGTGTTTTTGAAAAAGGCAGACACATTCGTGGCCTGCACAAAATGCAAGCGCATGGGCACTGTCTGGCAGGAAGGCGTATTTTGCGAGACATGCCACGGGTTTGGCAAGGTCCCCTCTTAAAAAAACCTGGAAAATGCACTCCCTTCTTGCAAATGGTTATGGGCCGCTTTACCTTTTCTTATTTAGCATTTCCTCGTCAATTTCCAGCTTGCCCTTCTTATGGGCTTGACGCGCTGGTTCAGGCTCTCCAACTGCAAGCTTTTCCTTGACAAACTCCACAACCGAGGAAATAATCTTTAGAGTCCATTCAAGGGCAATGACAAAGGCTATCAGGGCTGCAAATTCAGGGAGCGCGCCTGACAGTTGAAGCACCCTTTCCTGGACGAGTTCACTGTTAAATAGCGTAGGCTCGACAATGACCACGCCAAAAAGGGCCAAAGGCAGCATTTTTGCCAGGTCGACTGCAATCTCTTCCTTGTAATAGGCAAGGATTCTAACCGCAGCGACAACTGAAATTGAAATCACGAACACGTTTTCAAGAGTTGCAGTGCTTGAGAGCAGGAAAAGGAAGGACGCCAAAAGCACGAACCAGATGAACGTGATTGCGGGGAAGAGGATGGTATATTTAAACAGGAGTACTGTCCAATGCCCGAATTTTCCAAGAAAGCTATTGATTTCCCTG
Organism: Candidatus Micrarchaeia archaeon; assembly: GCA_041650395.1. Classification (GTDB taxonomy): domain Archaea; phylum Micrarchaeota; class Micrarchaeia; order Anstonellales; family VGKX01; genus JAKALW01. The sequence goes on from JBAZLG010000003.1 coordinate 118,983, forward strand.
CTTGTTTTGTTTGACTCATAGAGAACGCGCTTTGAAAGGTGGTTATAAAACGTGCCTACGACTGCGCCGTAGAGCGCGATTCCAATGGATAAGAGTGCCACAGTGGCACCGAACCTGCCAACGAGTGCCTCGCCGCCTGCAAATGCCTGGGCTGCCAGTTCTGCTATCTGTTGTTCAATCATGATTTCGTTTTCCCTCTCGCGCTTTAAGATACTGTTGGCTATCCCGTTTTACTGGGCTTTTCCAGTTATAGGGATTCATTTTCCAGGCATAATGTGGAAGAAGTGCATTGCAAGCAGTTCCAGGCAGGCAATTGAAAGGCGCAAGTGTTAAATCCTGCCTTGCCTGTAAATTCCTCATGTCAAAGCGCACTTGGCCTATGCTTATAGGTTTTATACTGATTTCCCTGCTTGCAGGCGCAATAGGCTCCATATTCACAATTTCCGCAATCCCGGCGTGGTATGCCACACTTTCAAAACCTTCCTTTTCCCCTCCAAACTGGGTGTTTGGCCCTGTCTGGACAATACTTTACATCCTCATGGGCATTGCGGCTTATCTTGTCTGGATTAAAGGGCAGGAGATAAAGGAAAAAATAAGCGGGATGGGCAAGGCTGCGAGGGAAAAGATAAGCAAGGCTGCCAAGGCAAAAGCCAATCTCAAGGGTAGCAAAAAATCGGGCATGAAAGCGGCAAAAGGCATCTTAAATGTCAATTTCGCCCTGAAAGTGTTTGGCTTCCAGCTCATCTTAAACGCGCTTTGGAGCATCCTATTCTTTGGCCTGCGCTCCCCTCTCTACGGCTTTCTCTGCATAATCCCCCTCTGGCTTAGCATTGCCTGGACAATCAAGCTCTTCTGGCAAATTGACAGGCGCGCTGCCTATCTTCTTGTGCCTTACATCGCATGGGTTTCCTTTGCGTCTGTGCTGAATTATTTTGTCTTTGTGATGAACTAATGGAAATCGCACTCCAGCAGGCAGAGCAAATTTATGGGCTGGTTTTCCCTGTTTTCCTAGTCTCTTTCTTGGCCATTGCGCTTTTAGCCCCGATAGGAAGTTCACAGTCATCAACAATCAATCATAACGACATTCTAATCCTAAAGGCATACGCCGACGCGTTCAACCAAAGCAGGAATTACCAGACCCCATACGGCCCTGCCGAAGATTATTGCATGTCAACTGGCACGTTCCTGGCATACCAGCCCTGTTATGACCTTCAGACCTGCATGGCCACAGCAAACCTTCTCTGCACTGTGAGCGGGCAGCAGGGCTGCATGCTTGACGTCCTGGCAGCCGGCATACTCGATTACAAGACAGGCGTGGACAATCTTGATTCTGCCTATTCCTCGTTCATGTCAGGCTACAATGCCTTCAGCCCGAACAATGCTGCAGCGTCGCTAAAGCAGATGGATGCCGCATACGATGACATGAAATCAGCAGCTGACCAGGTCAGCCAGAACAAGATGCGCCTGCCAGACCAGATACCATGCCCTTGCACGAGCGGGGCTGACTGCTGCATTGGCCGATGCCCTGAGGCGAAATTCAATTATACGGCCCTTGCATTGGGGAAGGGGCAGATAATAAATATCAGCCAAAAACCGTGCTCTGACGGGACAGCGGGCGGGCAATGCTCCGCACAAAAGCCCTCAGAGTGCGTCCTCGGGGTGCTTGTTGGAAACCCGTCCAAATGTGGCTGCCCAACGGGCATGAGGGCGGCATCCGACGGGATTACATGCGAATTCATCCCGTGCATTGACAATGGCGTGAGCGTGCCGCAGGGGGCATGCTCCTCAAAAACAATAGGGAAAAAATGCGTCAATGGAATGCTAATAGACAAATCTTCCGAGTGCGGCTGCCCCCCTGGCATGAGGGCAGCGCAGGACGGGAATGCGTGCGAGTTCAACCCATGCATGGACGGCAATGTGAGCGTTCCCGGCGGGGCATGCTCCACCATGACAATAGGGAAAAAGTGCTCAAATGGCACGCTTGTGGACATGCCTTCCGAGTGCGGCTGTCCCGCGGGGCTGGTCCTTTCAGGGAACTCCTGCCTGTGCCCCGTTGTGAGTTCTATCGCCTGCAACACCACCAACGTTACGAAATTCCACGGCGTTACCTATCTTTTCGACCGGGGAATCAACAAGACTGTGAATGAATCGTACACATTTGAGAAAACGACCTGCCATTCGGTGCTGAACACTTACACCGGCGATAATTGCACCCAACTTGCAAATTCATCAGTAAATTCCACGCCAACATACGAGTCCCCTGCCCCCTACATCGCAGGCATAGTGCAGGTATCCTGCGGCCGCTGTCCAGCAATCTGCGGCAGGGGGATGCCGATAGGGCTCAAATGCGGGGATTGCACCTGCCCAGCAAACCTCGGGTTCTGCGACATTGCCGGGGCAAGGGTGAATGCCACAGGCATTCCAGCCTACTGCGCCGACGAGTTGTTAAGGCCTCAGAAAAACGACAGCGCCGCCTGTACAAGCGGCTTTGAATGCCTGGCAGGCGAATGCAGGGACTTGAAATGCTACAACCGCCAGCACGACCCGCTCCAGCTTTTCATAGACTGGATGCAGGGGCTGTTTGGGTTTGGGAAATAGACGGGAATTCCATGGAATCGGCAAAAAGGCATGAATCTGAAAACCTAATTGTTATTTTCCTGAAGTTTGGAAAAATTGCACCTATTTAAAGCAGGAATGAGATGATACTGCCATGGCTAATGCGCTTGAGGCAGAGAACATCGGAAAGGTATACGGGAAAAAAGTCGTCCTCCATAACTTCTCGCTCAAAGTGAAGAAAGGCAGCATTTTCGGGCTTTTGGGGCCGAATGGCGCGGGGAAAAGCACGTTCATACGCATTGTCTCGGGCCTTGAGGGGCAGGACGCCGGGACTCTTAGCCTGCTTGGGGCAAATGCCAGCAAAGCCGGCAGGAGGCAGTTGGGCATTGCGCCCCAGGAAAATTCCATTTACCCCCTTCTCACGTGCATGGAAAACCTGACATATTTCGGCTCGCTATACGGCGTCACTGGGAAGGCGGCGCATGAGCAGGCGGGAAGCCTGCTTGGTCAGCTTGGCCTGCTTGAAAAAAAGAACGTCATAGCCGAATACTTGAGCGGCGGGATGAAAAGGAGGCTAAGCCTCGCGTGCGCGCTCATGCACAAGCCGAAAATCATAATGCTTGACGAGCCGACCACCGGGCTTGACCCGGCAACCAGGATAAAAATGTGGGAGACGGTGCGCAAAGTGGTGCGCGACACAAAAGCCACCCTCATCCTCACCACCCATTACATGGAGGAGGCGGAGGCCCTTTGCGACAGGATAGCCTTTGTCAATGCTGGAAGCGTTGTGGCGGAAGGAACGCCCAATGAATTGAAACAGCTGGTGGGGAAGGAGATGGCAAAGTTGAGCACGGTCCCGGGCAATGCCGAGAACCTCATCAGGATAATCAGGGGAATCAACGGGATAGAACACGTGACGGCCACAGAGCACGGCGTTGTGGTGGAGTGCAAGGGCATAGCCGCAAGGCTTCCCGAAATCGCAAAGATACTTGAACAAAACGGCGAGAGCGTTGTTGAGATGTCGGTTTCCCGGCCGTCATTGGAAGACGTTTTCCTCAAGATGACGGGGCTGAAACTTAGGGAGGTGAACAAAATTGAGGCTGGGAAGCGAAATTGAGAAGGACGCCAAGCAGTTCCTGCGCGAGGGGCGCACGCTTTTGCTTTTGGTGGCAGCCCCCCTGCTTGTCCTTTTCGTCATGGGCGGTATTTTCTCGGGCGACTCAACGCTTGTCGGGAAAACCGGCATAGGCATATGCGACCTTGACGGAAGCAACGCCTCAATGATTTTCATAGACGGGATCATGAACAGCACTGAAATCATAAACTACGGCAGCGGCATGGATTGCCCGGCAAGGATGGAAACCGACGTGCGCGCAGGCAAGCTTGCCGCGGGCCTTGTCATACCATTTGGCTTTGGAGCAGGCATGGAGCAGGGCAATACGCAGAACATATCAATGCTTCTTGACAATTCGCGCTTTCAGGTGTCCCCCTCAATTGAGGCCGCAGTGAAGGCTAACATACAATCCACAAACCAGCGCATAGGCTCGCAGTTCATCCTCACTGTCTGGGAGAGGCTGGACGCTGCAAATGCACGGCTCCAGACCATATATGCCTCAACAAACGACACGCGCGGCAGGGCAACTAAAATGAAGTCCGACCTGAAAATGACGGCAGATTCCCTCAACGCGCTCAACATCACAAGCGTGGAGGACGAGGTCCAGCTTGCTAATTCCACAGTCGCAAAGACCATGGTTTCCCTTGACGAGGCGCAAAACAACCTCACAAAGATAGAATCGGATTTCGCAGACTACCAGGCCACGCTCAACCAGACCGAATCCGACCTTGCAAACATTGACGATTCCATAACAAACATCAGCGCCTACATAAGCGCTGCAAAAGGCGGGATGAATTGCACAGACCCCCTGTTTTACGCTGCCTGCGAGCCTTTGGACCTGATAAACGCGAGCGTAGAGTCGGCCCACCAGTCAGTGGCGCAGAGGCTTGAAAAGGTGAGAAAGGCCCAAGTAGACCTAGTAGCGGCAAACCAGACAATACAGGAGTTCAAGGCAAGCATAGCTGCCGCGAAAATAGGGGCAAACCAGTCGGGAAAGAGCATCCAGAACATGCAGGACTTTGTAAGCGAGCTTGAAAGCAACAGGGCGACCTCGCTTCAGACATTGTCCGAAGTCGACAAGTCTCTTGACGAACTGGTCCTAAAGACCTATGACCTTGAAAACATTATAACCGACAGCAGGAGCCAGATAAGCGGGATAACCTCGCGCTCGCCGGATTTCATCATTTCGCCCATGATTGTGACGCCCTCATACCTTTTTGGCAAGCGCCCGTTCTTTGAATTCATGCTTCCAAGCGTGCTTCCCCTGATCCTGATGTTCGTGGCGCTTTTCCTCGCGTCCACCTCTCTTGTGAAGGAGAAAAGCGGCGGCACGCTCGCGCGCATCTATACGTCGCAGGCGAACAGGTTTGAATATGTAATTGTGAAGGTATTAAGCTATACAGCAATCCTGCTCCCGGAAGCCATTTTGGTGGCGCTGATTGCGTCGGTGTTCTACAACATGTTCCCTGTCACGGACCTGAACACGTGGTTTTACGTGCTCCAGGCCCTGGCGTGCCTGATACTGGCTTTTGTGTCGCTTGGCATTGTGATTGCCATATTCTCCGAGTCAGAGGCCACGGCATTTTTGGCATGCCTGGTTGTCGGGCTGCCCTTGCTTTTTTTGAGCGGGCTGCTTTTCCCATTTGAATTCATGCCGCCAATAATCGCGGCTTTGGGGTTGGCGTCACCGCTGACACAGGCGGTTATCAGCATGCAGGCAACCCTTCTTTACCATTCGTCGCAATTCGCAAGCTCCGCAGTGCTTTTAATATATGCGATTGCCTTCACAATGCTTGCAGGGCTGTCATTGAAAAAGTGATTAGGGCAGGGTGCTTATGCAAATGAAAAAACCCGAGCCATATGAGGAACTTGAAAAGAAATGGCCAGCACTTGCCCGGATTCTCTTTGGAGTGGAAATAGGCGATTTTTCCAAGTTTGAGCCATACCTCTCTGAATACCTCGACCCAGTGGTGCACAAGAAATCGTCCATTTCAGGCAAGGACGCCACATTCGCCTCCGCGACATACTGCACAGGCGCCAGGCTCGCGCGCTTTGATGAGATGGATTATTCAAAAAAATACCCCGCCCTGGGCATAAACGACATGAAAGACATTGATTCCCTGATAGACGCGGTGCAGGAGAGGGCAATATACGCAGGCAGCATAATACTTGGCGATTCGAAATTCATAGAAAAAAGCTCCATTGTGAATAACAGCCATTACGCCTATAACAGCGCAGAGGTGGAATCCTCAAAATACGTGGCATATTCCACATGCATCCGGGACTCGGAAATGGTTTATGGCTGCAACACTGGAGGCAATGTGTCCTATCTTCTGCGCTCAAACGGCTTTATCAGGATTACAAGATGTTTTGAGACCTGGGTGGCTGCAAATTCCTCGGACTGTTACTATTCCCATCACCTGGACGGGTGCCAGGATTGCATTTTCTGCTTCAACCTGAAAGGAAAGAGGCACGCGATAGGCAATCTGGAGCTGCCAAAGGACAAATACCTCTCCATGAAGAAAAAACTCCTGCTTGAAATGGCCTCCGGCCTTGAAAAAAACAAAAAAGCGCCTTCATTAGTTGATTTAATCCCACAAAAACCAGGGCCTGCGCCGCAAGCCCTTCTAAAACAGGCCTTCAAGGGCAGGCAAGTAAATGCGCCCCAGCAAGCCGCAAACCCCGCGATAATAGAGGAAGCCTTTGGCGCCACTTCCTCTATACTGATTGGAAAGAAACTGCAAGGCATGGGCAGGTTTGGCCCCTGGCTTTCAAGGCACGTGCGCGCATCAAAGAAAAAACCCTCCGCAGCAAGCGGCGTGCCTGTAATGATAGCAAACTATGGTGCGCGCTACCTGATTCCTGATTCGCGCTTTGTGACGCAGGAGGAATCGGAATCACTCGGGGATTCCCTCAAACTAAACAATGAAGAAATAGAGAAATTGATAGACTCATTCAAAGGAGTTCAATGGAAAGAAACGAGTGGGGTAAAAGCCTCTGGGCAACGAAAACAAGGGAAAGAAATGGCTGGAGTCAGTGCCTCGGTGAACACCAAGCAGGCAAAAGAAATGACTGCGGCAAGTACCTCTGTTAAGAGCACACTTGACAGGATTGCTTTTTTCCATCCCGCCATGCTCACGGGCCAGAACCTCAACATAATAGACTGCACCTACGTGCTCTCCTCAAGCAATTGCTCAAACAGCATTTCAGTTGCATTCTCCGACAAGTGCGCCTATTCATTCATCCCCCGCTATTGCGAGCACGTTTTTGGATGCAGCAGGGCTTTCCACTGCTCGTTTTGCATAAACTGCCACAACTGCGCGCGCACAATCCGCTCTTTTGAGGTCGACAATGCGACAAACTGCTCTGACTGCTATTTCTCCCATAACATCGAGAACTGCCACGAGTGCATGTTCTGCTTCAATATGAAAAACCTCCAATACGCCATAGGAAATTCAGAGGTCGGCAGGGAGAAATACATGGTTGCCAAGGCCGCGCTTCAAAAATGGCTCCAGGCCCGGCTTGAGAAATCAGCCAGCGTTGACCTTGACATTTTCAATTTCGGCTGCCAGAACGGGAAAAACAGGTAAAAGAAATAGGCAAAACTGCCTTAGAAAAATCAAAAAGCCAAAGATATAATTTTTCTATCCCGTAGGACTGTTTTTTATATACTGAAAACTCATCCTCATTTATTATGCTGATTATTATGCTGACAAATAGCGCGGAGTGGGGCGATGGCGGTTATAGTTATCTGCCCCACGACTACCTGACAAATGGGCTTGCCGAGGACTGGTGGGTGCTGGCTACGCACTTTTTCAGTGACGTGAAAAAGGCGCCCCTTTTTCCACAGGAAAAGTAGAGGCCGAATGGACGGAGACGGAGCAGTTTAGCATTTAGAAAAAAGCTGGATTTTATGGAAGATATAGATATTCTTTGGAACAACATTTTAGATTTACCTAGATCAATAGTTCCACCTGGAGTAATAGCCATACAAGCACGATTTACAACAAAAATCGTAACGGTGCAAATTGATCCTGATCTTTGGACCAAAATTACTCAGTATAATCAAATTAATCCTGAAATTATTGTTCAACCCGATAATTCAAATACATCAATGCTTTGTTTATCTATTCCGATAAATCTCTATAAACTAATTGTTTCTATTTCATCAATACAACAACCTGAGATAACGACAGATTTTAATCGGTTCGTAATTTCTCAATTTTGGATTAACGAGATATTAAATAATAATAACAATCTTATACTTAAAAAGACTTGGAATCCTGATCATAAACGGCGAAGATGTGAATCATTTGGGATAGGTATCTCAATTGAAGTAGTTGATTTTCTTTTTGATATTAACAGAGCGACCTTAAGTCCTATGACTAGAAAAGGAAAAGGAAAATTCCCCGATGTTTCAGTTAAAACCAATCGTCAGATGAACGCTCAAAATTTAGTTTGGGAAGCTAAAGGTCGGACTAGAATCCTAGATAAAACTAGAATGTATGCTCAGGAACAAAAAAATATGAACAATAATGCCCATGTCCGCATGGGAATTCTATCTGAGTTTGCAACAAATTCACAAGTTAATGTTGAAGTTTGGGATCCACCAACGGAATATCATGATAAAATTTCTAAAATTGAGTTAGATGCAGCAAGAGCCGAACACTATTCACGGATTTTTATGATGTTTGGTCAAAAAGAATTAAGTATGTATTTTGCACTTATGAAAAAACGAATAACAGATGATATAACAATTCAAGAATTTGATACTAAACAGTACCTCTTTCATAGAATTCAATCGAAATATTACACGGAAATTAACATCAATGACCAAAAGTTTTTTGGTTGTTTAGAAAAAATAAAAGAAGATGAATATGTTTTTTCCGGTATAAATCAGAAACTTCTAAGTTATAAAGGATTTTTAGAATTTACAAATGCAACTGATGACCAGATAATTGTTAAGAAGGCAAAAAGAGAACTAACTAACATATTTATATTAAGTGTCGATGGTAGCTGTTTTGCAAATTTACATGACTTAAGTGAAATATCTTCGGTTAATGAAACTATTGTCCCATATTATTATGACACAATTACAATGAAAGATATAGATTCAATGAACGATTTGGATATCTTATATATAATCACAGATGCCTTTAGAAAAGTAAAGTTCCAATCGATGGAAATGAAAATCTCAAAACATATTGAGTCTTCCATGTTTGATATTCTACTTAATTATAGAGACGTTTCTTATGCTTTAAAATTTAAAAGAAGAATAAATATCAAGAGAATTCAATTTCTAAATAATTTGGCAGTAAGATTAGGATATAATTTAGTAATAATTACAACACATAATTTATCGTACAAAAATAGAAGAGCAATGGAACAAATGCATGTAATTGTGATAGACGGAGATCGGTTAAAAGACATAATTCAAAATAATAGTTTAATACTAAATTATTTACAATTATAAGATAGAGTAGTTGATTAAGTTCTTAAGTGTTAAAACGATCAATATCTCCACAATAATGGAGAGCAGCGTATTAAAGTTCAAAAAACTCTCCATTACTATGGTTAGTTTGGCTAAAAATGACAGAATAAAGTTAGCAATTCTTCTTGAACTCAAAAAAGAAGACGGACTTACTCCTTCCATGCTTGCGTCTAAGGTTAAATGCAAGTATGAAACAGCTAAAAAAGCGCTTGATTTCTTCACAGCTATTGGCTTAGTAAGGCTAGAAAGCGAAAAACACGGTCTGAAGTCTTACGAATACTACAAACTTACCGATACTGGCAAGAAGGTGGCATCTAATGCCGTCTGAACTTAGAGAGATTCTGCTTGAGATAGCCACTAATTTTCAGACTGAAAGAGCCAAAGGTTCGCAGACTTTTGAGAATAATCCTCTTTTGAAAAATATTCGGGAGATTCCCCGGCGTTTAAAGAATTTTCCAATGAGTGAATTTATTAAAATTCAGGCTTCTGGCGGCCAGGGAAACTGGGCATATGTCCCTTGGATTGCATTTCTAGATAATCGCGAAACTAGTACACCTCAAAAAGGTGTTTATGTTGTTTATCTTTTCAGTATGGACAATCAGCATATATACCTAACGCTTGCTCAAGGAGTTACGGTTCCTCTCTCATTGATGAACCGAAAAAAGGCATTAGAATTTCTGAAATTAAATGCCATAACCCTTCAAAAAAAGCTTCTTTCTAATTTTTCTACTGAACCGATTCAATTGGGAAATTCAGAGATGGGAGAGAACTACGCCTCCTCGGTTGTTTTTCAAAAAACATATGGAGTATCAACTCTCCCAAATAATCTTGAATTAGAATCAGACTTAACTAATATGCTCAAAGTATATGAGCAATATGTTATCGGAGAAAATTTTGACACAGCTCAAACAGATTTTTCTCAAGCCCCTGGCTCTGTTTACGAGAATAAAATGGCTCTTAGGATGCATTATGCACGAGAAAGAAATCAATCTATTGTAAAGAAAGCTAAAGAGGCAAGACTAGCAAAAGATGGTAAATTAGATTGTGAGATTTGCGGTTTTAACTTTAACGAAAAATACGGTAAGCTAGGTTCTAATTATATCGAAGCACATCATAAAGTTCCACTTAACGAGATTCAAGGTATCACTGAAACAAAAATTGAGGATCTAGCGCTTATTTGTTCAAATTGCCATAGAATGATTCACATAAAGTATCCCGCTCATAGTATTGAAGAAATTAAAGCTGTGCTAATTAAATCAGGTGATAACAATGCGAGAAGATAAAGTGATAAACATTGTAATTCGTTGGCTTTCAAATAATAATTATAAAAATATAAAAACAAAAACAAGTAGAGAACATGACGTAGATATTACGGCAAACACCTCTTATAATCGTTTTCTGTATATTGAATGTAAAGGAGATGGTTCTAGTAACCAAGTAAGTGAAAATAATTTTGTTTATGCTCTGGGTCAGATAGTAACAAGAATGAAAAGATCTAAATTTCAACGTTATGCGGTAGCATATCCTAAAAGTTTTGAGCGGAAATTGAATAGAATCCCTTGGCTTTTTGCTAAACGGAATAATCTCTTTGTACTTTTAGTTGATGACGATGAGAAGATTGAACGATTTACATGGAAAGAGTTAAAGAAATATCAAGAATTGGTGTTGTGATATTATCCCCACAAAATATAAACTCCTTGATTTACTTCAATTTTCTAAAGACGAATTTAATTTTGGTTCTGGTTTAAAAAAATTGCAAGAAATTGAAAAAGAGTTTGATACCAAAGATGTAATATTAATTTTTTTCTTTTTTCAAGATGAAGTTTTTTTGATTTCAAGAGAAATGTACTATCTTGCTTCAGTAAGTATGGTGATAACAATAGAAGATAGACTAAAGAAGGAAATTCTTTTATCTTCGAAAGATAACAGAGAAAAAATTGAAGAGTTGTCATTGGGTCAGTTAAAAACCCGATTATCTCATAAACTCTCATCTAACTCACTTAATGCTATTGGAAAAATCCAAGAATATCGTAACAAATTAATACATACTAACATGTCTGGTTTTGAAAAAATGAATTTGATAGAGTATTATGATTCAGATGGAAAACTTATCCCTATTGATAATTTACATAGTGGATTAGAACCTATACTGAGACACGAATCAAGTCGAATTAATGTAATACATAATTCAAAAATTCCATTAGAAATAATGAAACTAGGTTTGATTGTATTAAGAGAATTACAAGCTGATTGGCTTATTCAAGTAGAACCAGTTTTTGATAAAACTCTAGATGATACTTTACGCAGAAGACAAGAATTCAAGGCTGTAAAATTTTACGACTAATTCATTCTTTGACTTATTTTCAAAGAAATATAATTTTTATATCGCCGTAGCAGGATTTTTAAAGGGAGAAAACGGTATCTACTTGGAATTGTTTATGAAAGATTTTGTTGTCTTTTGTGATGAATCTGAACATAGTGGCATTCTAGTTTTAGGAGTTTTATTCATCAATAGAAAAGTTTTTCCATCCTTTAAAGAAACACTATTACGTCATAAAACTAGCTTTAAATTTGATGGTGAAGTTCATTTTAAACGTCTTGCAGGGAAGGTCCGAAAAGACGATAAATTTGATGCACGACGGCCAAACAAAATGTTTGAGGTCTCAAGAAATTGGATTTTAGAACTTGAAGGGAAATTACGGAATAGAGAAATATTAGCAATTTGTTATACGATAAATTTTCGTGATCCACAATATAACGGACGTTATTTCAATAATGATTATGAACGTTATAACAGACATTTATGCACTGCTATTGGTAAAATCAGATTTTTTTTCAAAACAAATGAAACATATAAACTTGAGATCTATGTTGATGAAAGAACTCAACCTAAAAATAGTAGAAACACTAAAACTGATATATTATCATATGTTCCCTCTCATCTTCCTCAAAAAATTGCACTCGAAAAAATGTCTATATCCTTACTTGATAGTAAAGATCCTCAACTAGGGCTATTTATTCAATTAATTGATCTTTTAAGTGGGTCGCGTCTTTCTTGTTTTACGAAACCCCAAAATCAGGCTAAAAGTGCACTTGCATCTAAAGTTAAGCGAATAAAAAAAGGATTAAGAAGGCCTATTTTTAGAGTAGCTAATGTAAAAAGTAAAGGGCAAAAACACTTAGAAATAAAATGAATCAATAAAAACGGTTAAGACTAAGACTTTTTTAGTAAAACATACTTATTTTGGTTTAATCTGTTTAAAAAATATTCATGAAGTCTTCTTCTGAGATTTTTGTTTGTCGTAATATACTTTTCAGAGTGCCTACTTTGATTTCATCATGCAGAGGAACAATAGCAACTATTGGCGGGTTCACACTCAATTTTTTTATGCATGCGTGTGAACCTTTAATTCTAACCACTTGAAAGCCAAATTTAGCAAGGTGCTTTATTAGTTCCTGGCCAGAAAGGTGTGGCAGATGGCTCATAATTAATCACAGAAGAAGGGATTGTAATAGTCATATTTTCGACTCTCTTTTCAGCAGCAAGTTGTTTTTGGACATCATCATCTCCAATATATAAAATAAAAGCCTCATTAAAATTAACTAAAGCCTCTTTTAACGTCTTACCTTGAGTAGTAATATTATGATGGAGAGCTCTAATTATAAATAACTCTTCTTCTTTCCAAATTTCAACTTCAATATTTTCAGGTTTAAGCATTTTTTCACTCTATTTAGAAAATTTAATCCCATCAGGAGTTATATCGATTTTAATTTTATCTCCTATGATTAATGTATCCTTTAACATTAACCATTCTTCATCCGAAAAAAACAGGTCCATTTTTGTTTCAAATGAGTTTGTTGGTCCTGCAGGCATTGACGGTTGAGCATAATTTAATTGAACAACAACTTTCTGTGGTTTTTCCTCAACCTTTTCAATTTGAGGAAGAATATCATAACTAACTAATCTCAAATAATAGATTAGTTTACCATCAGGACTATTGAGAGTAGTGATCGCAAAAACTCTTGCTTCGTAACTCACGTAACCACCATTGATAAAATCTGGTTTTGCCAATATATAAATACTCTCTTTTTAGGCAATCTTTAAGTAGGCGCTTTTCCTTGGATCGCGGAAAACAAAGCAGCTAGCCATTTTAGAATGGATAATCCTAAGTCTGGGAAAAGAAGTGCGATAATAACAAATAGGACAATAAGCAAGAGGAGAAGAACTCCAAACCCAATAAAAATTTGTTTACCCATGATTATAGCTTGATATTGAAATTTATAAATATTCTCATTTCAGTAAACCCCCTTTCTCCCCAACATCATAATGATAACTGAAAATGCCTAGTTTTGCGCCTTTTGGCCTACTTTCACTCACAAGGGGGATTGCCCGCTCGCGAAAAACTGCTAAACATTGTAGCAGGGAACCGTGGACCGGGTGAGCGGTATTTGGCCAGGCACTCTGGTTTACTGCTTTGGTTTTGAAGCGCGTAAAGAGTATACCATTTCAGTGACGCGCGATTTTCTGCTGGTTTTGCTCATTCTTTTTGCTGATTTTTTTTGCATTTTGAAATTTTCATGTGGTTTTTTGTGTACATTCTTTTAGGGTTTATTGGCAGGGAAGGCTAGCCTTCCTGCCTCCGACTTGCCAAAACCTGCATTTTTACGAGGTGAAATGGAAACGAGCAGGTAAAAATATAATGGACATTTAAATTGCTCGAGCTCCTGGCCCGGTTTTTTCTTTCCTAGTTGCAAAAAGGGCTAACATATGGATTTATATTTTCATGAATCGCGGAAATAATCATGAAATGCGCATTTGAAAATGGCAAAACCGGTGCCAGGCACGCGGCTGCTAAAGAGCTTGTCAATACCATTGTCACAAAAGGAAAAGGCGACATAAGCAAGTTCTGATATGAATTGGCTTCCTCTGGCAGTGTGGCCGGCGGCTCTAAAACCCTTAATGGCATTACGATTGATGCGGAAATTGATGAAAAAAAGAATGGAGGCCTCAAAGGGATTATTACTTGCGACAGCAAAGAGTGCAAAAAAAATGAAACAGAGTTCGGGATTTGCATTTGCGAGAAAGCTCTCCTGGTGCCTAAGAGTCTGGAAAAGCAAATGCTGGCCTATGTGAATTCAATTGAAGGCTGAATTCTATTCTGATTATAGCCTGCTGCTAAAAGCATATTGGTTTTTCTAATAAACTTATTTTGATGGCTTGATTTTGCCATAGGCAAGAAAGCCAATGCAGGAGACAAGGTAAGAGAGCACGAGGCCCGCAGCTGCGGCAAAATAGTCTAGCCCTTGAATCATTGTATTGGGATAGGTAAAGTGCGCGCTGTAAAGATAGAGCGCAATGGAGCTTGACATTGTTGAATCGCAGTGTATGACAGGGCAGGGCCCGCCACTTTTGCAAACCATGGCCATGCACTGGATGCCTGTGTCAAACTGGATGAATGGCACGAAAAGCACGAACAATGCCAAGGCGAGTATTACCTTTGAAATCGGCCTTGGCGAAAAACATTCCGACAGGTCCATTGAGTGGCTTGCAAGGACGTGGAATTTAAATCCTGATGTTTTTATTTGGCGTTTTTTTCTGATACAACGGGTTATAAATGAGCCTTGCCTGAACTCTGCCATGAAAAACACAGGCCAATTCACATGCAAGTACGAGGGGAACAATACAGGCAGGCGCTCCAGGGACGCAAAGCCTCTTTTTGACAATCTTGTTGCAAGGATTAGGAAGAACCCGGGCATGTTTTTTGGCGCGCTAAAACAGGATGGCGCCTATTTTGGCTGGGAATATAAGGAGAGGAGAAGCACGAAGCTCACCGGGAGGATTGACTTGAATTTGAGGTTCCAGCTGCATTGCACAAATCCCGCGTGCGAGAAGAGAAGCGAGTTTGGAATTTGCCTTGCTGAAAAGGCTATTCTTTTGCCATTGGACATCAAAGAACAGAGGAAAAAGGCCTGAAAATCGGGTTTGAAGCCTGTTATTCCAGGGCCAAGTTTATGAGGTAATCTGCGGCTTTTTGGGCATGTTCTTTTGGAATCAGACTCTTGCAAAAAAAGAGTCGCAATATGCCTGGAATGTTATTTGCAAGTACGTGTAGTGCCAATTATTTTTGATAAATTTTTGCTCGCTATTGCTAAAATTGATTCTGAATATTGATAAAATAAGCCAGTGCTAATAAATTATTAGAATTTCCAGCAAATTAATGGTTAAGTTGAATTTTCAGCTTTTGCTGAAATGCTTTTCTTATGATTTCAGCTTAGCCTGCGATTTCTTCAAGTTCTGCTTCCGGCTTCGGCACATTGGAAAAGAGAGTTGCAAGCTGGCTTGCCTCGCCTTGCGGCAGGAAGATAACTACTGGCAGGAAAATTTTTGTGGACGTGCCTTTGCCTGCCCATTCCCAAAAATAAAGCTTGACTGCTGCCAGGTTGTTTTTAGCGAGTATCTCAATCACGCCCGGGTCAAGCTTTGGGTTTGGCTGCAGGCGCGAGATTGCAGTGAGGGGCCTATTGTACGTGAGGTCGGGCAGGAATTTGAGCAGCTTTATTTCCTTGTCAGTTATTTCAATGCCGCGCATTTTCCCGCCTGCATGCCTTGATGCGGCCGCGAACATGAACGAGAATATTGCTGCCAGGAGGAAAAGAAACCAGTCCTGCTTTGCAATGGAAAAAACAAACAGGAGTGCAGTGATTGCAAGCAGCACCCAGCTAAGGATTGCATTTGCGCCCCTGCCGTAATTCACCACCTTGTCGGAATTGAAATATGCCTGGACAAGTTCTCCGGGATAAATGAATTTGGCTTCCATATAATCTAGCAATGCGTGGAGCGGATATGATATCAATTACTTTTTGTCTTTCCTGCCCTTTTTCATGCACGGCTTATTGGTTTGAGGCTTTTTATTCCTTGTTATATACCCGTTTAGTGATGAATCGCGCCAGGCATGGTGCAAAAGAATAAATGCATGGGCAGGCAATTCCCTGACATGGGAAAGGACCTTAGGCTCATTTTGGGCGGGCTTGCGGGGATTCTTGCCGCAGTGCTTGCCCTCTCGTGCGTTTTCCTCGCTGTGAATTCATACCCTGCGTTTTCATGGCAGGGCAATGCGCTTTCAGACCTCGGCTCGATGAACCAGCAGCCCACAAGGAGCCTGTTCAATTACGGGCTTATTGCAGGCGGTATCTTGGCGCTTGGATTTGCCTATGGCCTGAAAAAATACTTGCAGGGATGGAAAGGGGAGGCATGGGCCGCACTTGTCTTTTCACTTGACATGCTGGCACTTATTGGGATTGGCGTGTTCCCCGGGGATTTCATGCCCGAAACCCACGTGCATTATGCAGTGTCAGTGGCATTTTTCGCCCTGTTCCCAATTGCGGGATTTTTGATAACCTATGGCCTGCTAAAGACAGGAAGGAAAAAATTCGCATTCCTCACGCTTATTCTTGCCCTTATCGGGGCGCTTGTTTGGATTGCGCACTGGACTGTCTATCCCTTTGGCACTGACGTCGCAATCCCTGAAATCGTGGCTGCATTGTGCGCGGGCGCGTGGGTAGTGATTGCGGGCGCGCTAATGGTGAAGAAAGGACTTGGAAAAACGGATAATGGCATGGAAAAGGAATCCGAAGCAGGCAAGGCGGGCCCGACTGGTGAGAATTTTTTCAGCTCTGTGATTGAGTGAGAGGGCCAGGAAAAATACATTTGCAGGAGGCTAACGGCGCTTACTCGTATTTCTTGCCATTCGGGGAAATTATGGTATTGAGGAATTCAATTATCCTTGCCTCAAGCACCCTGTTGAATTCAGGGCCATGCAGCTCGCTGTACTTGTCAAACACTGCCTTGTAGAGATACCTTACGGAATATTGGCAGTGGATGAGTATGTGGCTTACCTGCTGCCTGCCCTCGTCCCAGGCGAAATCGTATTTGAAATCCAGCCTTGCCCTTGCCATGAGGCTGTGCAGGAAGGACAGGCCCTCGCTCACACTAGTGTTTGGGAAAAGGGCTGTGCCGGGAATCTTGGCATGTGAGAGTTCCTCCGTGAGATAGCGTATGTCAAAGGGAGTCTGGAGCGTGATCTGGCTTTCGAAAAAGTCCCTGAATGCGAGGAAGTCCTGGATTTCAACAGGTGAATCCTGTTGGCTCCGCGAAGAATAAAGGCGCGCCATGAATTTGTAGGCATTTGAGAAGTTCTCCCTGTTTTTCACGTCCTCGCCTGCAATGTCCGGGGGGATTGGGAGGGAATCCCTGAAAAGCCTGTAAAATTTCCTGATTTTTTCAATGTCGACAGGGTTGCCTTTTTGGAGTTTGGCGGAATATTGGAGAAGTATTATTTTGGAGGGAGTGGCGCTTTTCATAAGCCATCATTTGCCTTGTGATTTCGTATAGACCTTCCTGTTCAACCCTTCGGGCATGATTTCAATGGCCGCCCGCATTATTGCGTCCTGTTGCGCCTTGCCGAGCTTTGATACGTTTTTCATGAATGCGTCCTTGTGATTTTCAAGGAGATAGGACATGCGCATGTATGCCTGCCACGAGAACCCGTCAAGTGAAATTTCGTCAAGGTAGAGCTGGGAGCCCTTTTCGTATCTGCGTATGTCAAGCAGTGCCGAGAGTTTTCCGGCGTCGAGGTCGCCATGGCTGAACTCTTTTGAAAATGCCCGGGCTATGCCCAGAAGCGCGCCTGCCTTTCCTGTTTCCCGTGAAAACGGGATGTAAGAGGAAAACGCCTTTTCAAGGAAAAGGCATTCCTTTGGGAATATGCCCGAATCGCCAGTTTCGTATTGCCTGTGAAGAAGTATCACGTTTTGCGCTGCGCCGAAAAGGAGCTTCACGGCGCCTGGCTTCTCGCCGAGGAATTTCTCGATGTTTGTGAAGAATTCCTGCGGATAGCCTGAAAGGACCGCCGTGGCGCTTGCGAAAAGCTCGTCCGGGTTGTCGTATGGATGGCCGGAGGCCCACGCATGGGTATAAGTGGACTCTTCAAAAAACGCGAACAATGGGGCGGAATCATTTACCGTTCTCCTTGTGCCGCCTGAAAAGCTTAGCCTGAACAGGTCATCTGGCGAAATGTCCGTGTCGGACGACATGAGGATGAACTGATTGCGCAGGTTTGTCATTGCCTTGGCGGTTTTTTCGTTTTTCGGGGGAGTTTTCAGCATGGCGTCGTAGAGCCAGTGCGAACCCTCATGGGTTAGAATCATGCCAAGCTCGAAGGGGCTCTTTGAAAGGGCGGATTTCTCAAGCAGGATGCGGGGCGGGGATGAAACGCCGGGCTCCTCGTACCTGCCGCCGCCAAGGCCCCCTTGCGTTATAGTCCCGTCTTCCACTATGATTAGTTCAAGTGGCTTGAACTTGCGAGGGATCACACCCCACGCGTTGTTGCCGGAACCTGGCACGCCCTGATAGATTTTTTCAAGTTCCTCAAGCGCGGGCACAAGGGTGGCAGCAAACTCACTTTTTTGCACGTCCTTGGACTTTATCATGGCCTCGATGCCTTTTATCTCCTGTTTTGAAAGTATGATTTTAGGCAGGTGGACGCTTATCCTGTCAGGCCCGAAAACGAACTGGTACTCGTTCTTGAAAATCTGGTCAGTGACTGAAAAATAAGGCTTTTTCGATATTTCAGACGTGAACTGCCTGGGCTGTGATACCCTGACATTGTCCTGCCGGCTGGGCTGGAACTGCCGTATTTCCGGCCCTTCCTTTGAAAGCCAAGTCTGGAAAAGCATGAGGATTATTGGGCATTAAAGGAATATAACTTTGCCTGATTGGCGCGGAGGGAGCAGCACAGGATTGAAGGGCTGCATGCAGGCGAGTGGCAAGGCGCGCCTTATTCCTTTAGTTTCATCTGCCTTGCCTTGACGCCCGCCTCCTGCATGAGCCTTATGGAGGACTGGGAAAGCGGGTAATCCTCATTGTAGATTACCTCCTTTATTCCGGAGTTGATTATCATCCTCGTGCATGTCAGGCAGGGCGAGTAGGTGATGTAGATGGAGGAGTCCTTTATTGAAATCCCGTGGTATGCAGCCTGGCATATTGCGTTCTCCTCTGCGTGCGAGCAGAAGCACTCGTCAAGCTTTGTTCCGGAATCGGCAAACGAGTTGCAGCGCGGGCAGCCGCCGGCATCGCAGTTTTTGCATCCCCTCGGAGTGCCGTTATAGCCAGTCGAGACAATCCTCTTGTCCTTGACTATGACAGCAGCCACGTGGCGCTTCATGCAGTTGGAGCGGGTGGCAACCATCTTGGCTATCCCCATGAAATACTCGTCCCATGAGGGTCGGTTGGACTTGAAATCCGCTGAAATCTCGCCAAGGGCCTTGTCGATGGCATCGTGCAGGCGCACAAGGTCCGAGTCATTTGTGATTTTCTTGTTTGCTAGGAGGAAGACCTCGGCAAGCTGCTGGCGGTTCTTGTCGGCGCTTGCTATCTCTGCCTTCTCTACCGCCATGAAGCCTTCAAGGGTCAGGGGGTCGCCTGCCCTGTTTCTGGCCTTCATGCGCTCGAAGCGGATTTGCGCGGGCGCTGTGACATAGAGGAGGGTGAAATTCGGGTCCTTTGCAAGCTCCTGCACCTCTGCGGGGTTCCTGATGGAGATTACAACGTAGTTCTTGCCCTTCTCCATTTTCTGCATTGTGAGCTTTGAGAGCACGCCGGGGCCGTGTTTTGCGCGCAGCTCATTGCCCTTTTCAATCAGGTTCTCGCGGGTGACCTCCTTGCCGGATTTTGCAAGCTCGTCGCGGAGAATGTCGGAGAGGGAGAGGTAATAGAACCCTTTTTTCTGCAAATGTTCTGCTATTGTGTCCTTGCCCGCGCAGTTCTCGCCTGTGATGCCTATTATCATGAAAAGACCCCCGCTAAAATCCACTGTTGAGGTTTTGGATATGGCTGGCAAGGAATTTAAAGAAAGCCTTTGCCATGGCGGCGGCATAGGAATATAAGCAAAATGGGGCAATTAGCAGTGCATGGATTCTGGCAAGTCGGTGCCGGGCTGGCATTGGAATGACTATTCGCTCTGGCTGCTTCTGATTTCAAACATAGTTACCATTTATTTGGCTGTGAGCGAGGGCTGGAGCCTCATTGCCCTCATGCTTGTCTATTGGTGCCAAAGCGTGATAATAGGGCTTTTCACGTTCCTTAGGATAATGGTGCTCAAGGACTCCGAGATACTTGCCAAAACTCCCGCTGAAAGCAAGGCGCCAAAAATCCTGTCACTGGGCCAGTCAAAGATTTTCACGGCATTCTTTTTCATGTGCCATTATGGCTTTTTCCACGCAGGCTACCTTTTTTTCATAGTGATGTCTGCCGTACTGGCGGGCTTTCCGGGGGTGGAGGCAATGGGGTTCATGCCCGCCCAGGGAGGGATTGCGGCCATTGCCAGGGAATTGCCCATGATGGGCGTGGCAGTCTGCCTGTTTTTCATAAACCACCTTGTCTCATTTGCCCAGTACCTGAAGGAGCCTAAAATGGGCATGGACCTGCAAAAGATGATGTTTTTCCCCTATGCGAGGATACTGCCTATGCACCTGACCATAGTGATCGGCTACGAGCTGCAGGGATTCGCGCTTCCATTCTTCCTTGCATTGAAAGCAATAGCCGACGTGGGCATGCATTTGGTGGAGCACAGGGATGGCTGAATGGCAGGGCGTGGATGGCTTCAGGCCTTGCCAAGCCTGGCAGTTTCGCCGGCGGATATGGAGAAGAGGTCAAAAGGGACTGATGCGGATTTTTCAAGCTGCGAGTTAAGATAGCCGAGGAGGATTTTTTTCACCCTGGCGTATTCCTCTTTTGGCAGGGGCGTGTTGAAGAGTGCGTGTCGCAGGCCTTTTGCATTAAAGCAGAAGAGGCATTCCTCGCACGACTCGCAGTTGTGGCAGAAATAGCAGTCATTGCAGTTATGCGAGCTGTCCACTTCGAGGCACCTGTTGAGGTTTGACGAGTCGTAGCATTTTATCGAGAACTTGCAACCGAGAAGCCTGACTGACGAACCGCCAAAGGAGTATTCGCTTGAGCGCACAAAACCGCCATTTGAATACGCGCACAGCCTGGATTCTGTGCAGTCCCAGCACCTGTATACGTCGGTTGAATTGAACACTTCAGGAGTGTCGACAGCGCCCTGGCTAACGCCTGTCACGAATTCGTGGGTGAAATAGGCGGTTCTCGAGCATTCGAGAGCCACTTCCTTCAGGCTTTGCATGTTTTTCGTGTCGAGGCTTATTCCCTTTGGCGCCGAATCAAGGGCAGCCTGGAGCCCGAGAAGCCTGCTTGCAGGAATGCCGCATACCACGGGGAGATTGTTCATGAATGTGGGCTTGCCGTCTGCTCCTTTTACCCTGCTTATTTCAATGGATGAATTCTTGCCAAGAAGCCATTGCCCGTATTTTTCGACTCCCGGGTGTTCCGCGCAAAGCACTACTTTTGCAGTCTGCTGCCATGCTTTTTCTATTTTGGCAGGCACTGGAGAGGGCGGGAGGATTACAGGCACTGGATGGGAGGATTGGGGGGCAAAGCCTGCGGCAAGGTCGGCAATCGAGAAAAGGCGCTTTTTCTTTTCAAGCTCATCTGCCATCTGCTCCAAGAGATGGCTGCGTATTTTAGCGTATGTGCCCTTGTCGAGCTGGTTGTTGCCAATCGCATAGCTCTTGTTCCTCATGTTGAAGCTGAACATCGCGCTTTTGGTTGCTATGCAATTCATGCAGAAATAACAATCCGATATTTCCGAGGCATAGTAGCATTCAAACGAGCGGTTTGCATAAGTGCCCTCTACTATGCGGATGCACTGGCGGGAGTAGGGGAAGGCGGACACGCCATAGACGTAATCGGCCTCCCGAACGTAAGAGCAGTAGGCGCTGTTTTTCACCTGGAAAATGTTGTGGCAGAAATGCGAATCTGTGCTGTCAGTGCAATTGTCCACGTGGGACGTGTTGAGGTCGCGGCCGAAAGTCTTGGAGCCGCAAAATGCCGAGTTTTCGCGCACCCTTGCAAGCAGGGAGTCTATGTCTTTTATCTCGTTTATGCCAAGGGGCCTTGCAGAATTTATCCTGGTCTCGTCCTGGGCAAGGAAGGTGGAGCCTTTCAATGCCTTGTTGCCCGACATGAAGACTTCCTTGCCCGACTTGCTTGATGGGAAAATCGAGAAATGGAAGAGAGTTTCCTTCAGGTAGGGCTCGAATTCACCAAGCGTGCCGACCTCCCTGCCAAAGAGTATCTTGCATACGGACTGGAAGCCTGCCTCTATGTTTTTGCCTGCCATCGGAGGTATTTCTGCCGGGGGATTAAAAATCCGTGCGCATGCGCGGGGGGCTCTGGAGCGATTTGTTAATACCATATTAACACTTTATAAATATTTCTGTTAATAACATATTGACAGGCGTGCGGGCTTGGAATGCGGTCGATTCATAATGGAGAAAAAAAAAGTCATAGTTGTGCAGCGGGGCGCGCTTGTGCCGGCATTGCAGCAGGGCAATGAAAGCGAGGACGAGGAGCTCTCAAGGCTTTGCAGGCTCTTGCGCATCGCCTCGGAGCGCGACACCGAAGGCACAGTCGTGCAGGTAGTCAGGATACTTGTTGAAAAGGGCAGGGAGCCGGTAGGCAGTTCCGACCTGTCAAAGGAAATGGGGCTTAACAGGATTACAGTTCTCCATCACCTAAAGAGGCTTGCAGAGGCAGGCGTTGTCGAGAAAAGGGAATCCCAATACATGTTCGCGTACGACAATTTCGAGGACATGGTCCAGATGATGAGGGAGGAGACTGTCAGGATGTTTGCAGAAATGGAGCAGATTGCGAAGAAAATAGACGAAGATTTTATGGTTGATGAATATGGGCAGGGACGAAGAATCGAAGAAGCAGGAAGAGGGCAGGCAGCCCCAGCCAAAAAACGAAAAATCAGAAGGGCAGGGGACTAGCCAGGGGAAAGAGCAGGCGAAGGCGCCACATGCGGAGGAAAAGGGGAACCTTTTCACCCAGATGAAAAAAGGCATCGGGGCTGACGGGGGGAAAGAGCAGGAGAAGACAGTGAGCGCGGAAAGTTATGCGCGCCTTGCCGCGGAATTCGACAATTACATGAAAAGGACCGAGAAGGAGAAGGCGGCCTTGAAGCTTGCGGGCAAAAAGGAGGCAGTAGCCGAGTTCCTGACTTTTGCCGATGAGCTTGACATGGCCAAAAAGTCGTTTGAAAAGGCCAAGGACGAGGGGCTGAAGACAGGGTTTGGGATGCTGCACGAGAAGTTCAAGAAAATCCTGCAAAAAAGCGGGATTGAGAAGATTGACTGCGTAGGCAAGGACTTCGACCCGGAAGTGTGCGACGCGGTGATGCTCAATGAGTCGGATTCGCAAAACAAGGTGCTCTTTGAGATACAGCCGGGGTACAGGATGAATGGCATTGTCATAAGGCACGCAAAGGTCGCGGTGTCTAAATTGAAGGAGAAAACGGAAGGGAAGGAAGGGAAAAAGGAATGAAAAACAGTTCATGTTTTTAGAGGTGAATGGAAATGGCGAAAATAATTGGAATAGACCTGGGAACTTCGAACTCCGCTGCGTCGGTATTGGAAGGCGGCAAGCCTGTAATAATACCGAGTGCTGAAGGAGTGACGCAGTACGGCAAGGCTTTCCCGTCCTACGTGGCATTCACAAAGGACGGGACACGGCTTGTTGGCGAGCCTGCGCGCAGGCAGGCTGTCACAAACCCCGACGGCACCATCATGGCGGCAAAGAGGAAGATGGGCACTGACTACAGATGGGAGATTGGAGGCAAGAAATACTCGCCGCAGGAAATCTCCGCCGCGATTTTGCAAAAAATCAAGTCCGACGCCGAGGCATTCCTTGGCGACAAGGTGTCAAAGGCAGTGATTACGGTGCCTGCTTACTTTGACGACAACCAGAGGCAGGCGACAAAGGACGCCGGCGAGATTGCCGGGCTTGAGGTAGTAAGGATAATAAACGAGCCAACGGCCGCGGCTCTTGCTTACGGCCTTGACAAGACCGACAAGGACCAGAAAATCATGGTCTTCGACCTTGGCGGCGGGACTCTCGACGTAACTGTAATGGACTTTGGGAGCAAGGTGTTCGAGGTGAAATCCACTTCGGGGGACACCCAGCTTGGCGGCACCGACATGGACAATGCAATTGTGGATTACCTCGTGGAATTCTTCAAGAAGGATTCAGGCATTGACATCAGGTCCGACAAGACTGCCATGCAGAGGGTGAGGGAAGCAGCTGAAAAGGCAAAGATTGAACTGTCAACAGTGTTTGAAAGCGACATCAACCTGCCTTTCCTGTCGGCAAACACGCAGGGGCCAGTGCACTTTGCGCACAGGCTGACGCGCGCGAAGCTCGAGGAAATCGTGAGGCCCATAGTGAACAGGTGCAAGGCGCCCGTTGACCACGCGCTTGCGGATGCGAAACTCACCCCCGACCAGATTGACAAGGTGATTCTTGTAGGAGGGCCTACTAGGATGCCTATGGTCCAGAGGTTTGTTGAAGGCATTGTGGGCAAGAAAGTGGAGAGGGGCGTTGACCCTATGGAATGCGTTGCCATGGGCGCGGCAATCCAGGGAGGCGTGCTTGCAGGCGATGTCAAGGACGTCCTGCTTTTGGACGTTACCCCGCTCTCGCTTGGCATCGAGACATTAGGAGGCGTGTTCACGAAACTGATTGAGAGGAACACTACCATACCGACAAAGAAAAGCCAGGTGTTCTCCACTGCCGCTGACTCGCAGACGTCTGTTGAAATCCACGTGCTGCAGGGGGAGCGCGCTATGGCTTCGGACAACATTGAGCTTGGCAGGTTCTCGCTTGTGGGGATACCCCCTGCGCCAAGGGGCGTGCCGCAAATCGAGGTCACGTTTGACATCGACTCAAACGGCATACTGCACGTCTCGGCAAAGGACAATGGGACAGGGAAGGAGCAGAAAATGAGGATTACGGCCCCGCACAAGATGGACAAGGGGGAAATCGAGAGGAAGATGAAGGAGGCGGAGCAGTTCGCCGACGATGACAAGAAAAAGCGCGAGGAAGTGGAATTGAAAAACGAGGCCGAGACCCTCATCTACACCTCTGAAAAAACTCTCGAGGACCTCAAAGACAAGATACCAGAGGACAAGGCAAAGCCTGTCAGGGAGGCTGTCCAGGCAGTCAAGGACAACATCTCAAAGGACGCGGCCACCCTCAAGCCGCACGTTGATAAATTGAGAAAGGCTATCCAGGACGTAGGTTCCTACGTGTACCAGAACCAGGGAACGCAGGGGGCGCAGCCCGAACAGCCTGGACAGGGCGGCGAAGGCATGAACTACGGGCCTGGCAAGGAAGACGAGGATCCGAACGTGAAAGATGCCAAGTTCGAGAAAAAGGATGACAAGAAAAAGTAAGCTGGGAATTGGAGGGGTATAAAATCCCTTCCATCCAATTCTTCCCTCCAAACAAGCAGATGGCAAAAGGCTAAACCATGGCGTCCAAACGCGATTACTACGAAGTGCTCGGGGTCCAAAAGACCGCAAGCGTCGACGAGATAAAAAAGGCTTACAGGAAGCTTGCCCTGGAATTCCACCCCGACAGGAACAAGAGTTCGGATGCCGAGGAGAAGTTCAAGGAGATTTCCGAGGCATACGCAGTCCTTTCAGACCCTGAAAAGAGGAAGATATACGATGTCTCCGGGCATGAAGGGTTCGACCAGAGATATTCGCAGGAGGACATATTCAGGAACGCGAATTTCAGCGGTTTTGAGGACGTGTTCTCGAGCATGGGCTTTGGCGGCGGCGGGATGAATGACATTTTCTCCGCAATGTTCGGTTTTGGCCCGCAGGGCAGGCGCTCTTCAGGCAGGGGGCAGGACTTGAGCTACCAGCTCGGGATTACCCTCGACGAGGCATTCGGGGGCGTGAAAAAGGAGATAGAATTCGAGCATTACGCCCAGTGCGGCAAATGCCACGGCACAGGCGCGGAGCCGGGGAGCAGGAAAAGCCAGTGCCCCACGTGCGGCGGTTCGGGCCAGGTCAGGCAGGCAAAGAACCTGGGCGGGTTTGGCAGGTTTGTCACCGTGGCAGCGTGCCCGAAATGCAGGGGAGCCGGAAGCTCGTATGAAAAGGAATGCGGCGCGTGCGAAGGCTCCGGGCGGGAGAGGAAAAGGGAGAGGGTCGACGTCGAAATACCGGCAGGCGTGGAAACAGGCTCGACTTTGCGCCTTTCAGGAATGGGAAACGCGGGCAGCGCGGGTTCGGGGAACTTGTATATCGAGGTGCACGTGGCACCAGACCCGAGGTTTGAGAGGGACGGGCCCGACCTGCACACTTCAGCGCAGATAAATTTCCCGCAGGCCGCGCTCGGGGCAAAGATAGATTTGCCCGGGATTGACGGGACAGTCACGCTCGAGGTGCCTGCAGGCACGCAAAGCCATGAGGTATTGAGGCTGAAAGGGCAGGGGATGCCGAACCTGAACAGGAAAGGCAGGGGAGACCTCTACGTGAAAATAATTGTGTCTACCCCGAAAAAGCTCACAGAGAAGCAAAGGGAGCTTCTCCGCCAGCTTGAGGGCATGGAAAAGAAAAAAGGGCTTTTCGACAACATGTTCAGGTAAGCACTTTGCATGCTTTTTCTTCTTATTTTGGGACAAGGATTTTGTAAGGTGTCTTCAGGTCCTTGTCCGCGCGCCACTTGTTCATGTCCTTGTGTCCGTCTTTCAGGTTCTTCTGCGCAAGCCTGATGGCCATTTTGTATATCTCCGAGTCAGTGGGCTTTGACGCCTCGGACTTGAGAGTGTGCCGCGCTATGCCCCAAAAGCCTTTTTTGGCAAGGCTTGAATTCCCCGGCTTTTGCAGGTCTATTACAGAGGCGGAATCCGCTTTAGCAGGAACCTGCGTTGTTAGCTTGGGAGGGGTTTGGATTGAGGCAGGGGGGAATTGCCGGGATGCAATCGGGACTTCGAGTTTTGGGAAGTTCTGCTCCATCACCTGTTGGGTCTCATGTTTTGGGCTTTGAGGGATTGACGGGGCGCTGCCGGGGAAAAGCCATGACGAGAACACGGCCCCCGCGGTTATCCCTATAGCTACTGCCGCTATTGCGAAATATTTCCTCATTGACCTGAAAGTAGGGCGCCTTTTCCTGATGACTGACTCAAGCACCACGTGGTCCGTGTGCGGCGCATCAAGAAGCCTTGAAGGGGAAACGTAAGGGGGCTTTTTCATGCCGGAGTATGGATTAGGCTGATTCCCTGTCCCGCCCGGATTGCCATTCGCGCTTTTGAATGAGAACCCGTTTTCGCGCCCCATGTTTGCTATGCGCTGCTCCTCTTCGAGTTCGGCGCGGGCCTTGAGCCCGAAGTCATAGAGTATTTCAAGATAGAGCCCTTTCGGGCCGAACATATACCGAAAGCCGTCGGAATGTTTCATAGTGAGCAGCCCTTTTGCGGGCTGGACATAACCGTCATTGCCAAGCCTGATATAAGTCCTGCCGTCCGGGCCCTTGAAAGTGTCAAGAAGCATTGCCACGTCGCCAATCCTGATGTATTCCTTGCCGCTATCCTGCACGAGCCTGCCATAGAATATCTCGCCATTTGGGCCCTGCTTCGGGCCTGTGTATGGCTTTTCCTGTAAGGGCGGTTTTTGTGCCCTGCTGGAATTGCCAGCCGCTTTTTTTGAGTATGTCTTGGCATTGTCAAGAATGAGAGGGAGGAGTACAGGATGGCCAAAAAGGTATTGCTTGCCGTCGGGGAACTTCCTGGTTGCCAGGCTTGTGGCGCTGTAGAGCTTGCCATTTGGCGCCCTCACCCATTGCCTTCCCTTAGCTGCGATAAGGTCGAGCCTCACGTAGCCCTTTTCCGAGAGGAAGTAATACTTGCCGTCCGGGCCCTTTTCAAGCACGCCGTAGTTAATCTGGGTTTTCATATTCAATCGCCGCCCCTGTGAATTATAGGCAAGGGGCAGATGGAATAACTGGCTAATGTAATAAATTATGGCAAAACGTGGTTATAAACCTTTCTGCCGCCCTTATGGGCTGCCGAATTGGCATGAAATGGAATAAAATAATATCGTGCCATAAACCACACCTGAAACAACACGGAGAGAGTGCTTTAGATGACCTTTTACAATGTCCAGAAATCCGCCAATGAGAAGTATTACAAGGACCCCAAGACGAGGATTTACTACGACTTCAAGACCACCTCCAGCGCATGCTCCATGACAGCCCTTGCGTGCGCGAAAAAGGCCGCAAGAATGATAGAGGCGTGGGAGAAGCAGTCAAGCGAGCCGTTAAGGATAGCCGAATTCGGGATTGGCGAGGGGGACTTTGCCGCCGCATTCAACAAGGAACTGCTAAAACAGGTCGATTCCACAAGGTTCGAATACGTAATGTTCGACTTTTCAAAGCCGCTTTTGGACAAGGCGAAAAAACTCTTCACAAAGGAGAGGCTCATTGGCCATTTCGTGTGCTGCGACCTCGCAAACCCGGCGAAATTCCCATACGCGCGAAGCGGGCATTTCGAATACGTGATATCAAACGAGATGTACGACGACCTGCCGGCAAGCATAATGTGCAGGAAGGGCAAGGACGTTTTCGAGGCTGTCTACGACATGGAGGGGGAGTTCAGGGAATACGCGCCCTGCACGAACAAGAAGGCGCTGCCATTTGCAGCCTCGCTGCCTGAAAATTACAACGTGCCAGTCAATCTCGGCGGGATGGAAAACCTGAACATGATAAAATCCATATTGAGGCCAGGGTTTGGCATGGCCGACATTTTCGACTATGGCTTCATGTCGTATAATGAGATTGCAAAGGAACCATTTGAGTTCTGGAACCAGGGCGTTGTCAGGAAATTCGGCACCCAGCTGACTACGGACGTGAATTTCGAGCTTCTCGAGGAATACGCGAAATCCATCGGCTTTATCGCGGGCTCCATGCAGCAGTCGGATTTCATTGAAATGATGATAGGGGAAAAGCTCACAAGCGTGGAGCTCGAGGACGGCTGGCACTATTTCACAAGGGAACAGATAAAAAAATCCGCGAAAAAACTCGGGAAGCAGGGCTATGGCAAGGAATTCATAAAAGGCGAATACAGCGAGGAGGAACCGTATTACTGCCTATCTCTGAAGGTCTAGGATTCGCTGCTCTCTGCCGGGGAACCTGTTTCGCCGCCCTGCCCTTCTTCGGGTACAGCGCCCTGCGCAGGCAGGCTATCGCTCCCTTCAGTATTGCCATGCGCCGGCTCGGCGCCATTCCCGTTTTCAGCCTCTATCCTCTCGACCGAGATGATTTTCTCGCCCGGTTCCAGCTTCATCAGGCGCACGCCCTGCGTGTTCCTGCCTATCACTGAAACCCCGGCCACTGGCAGGCGTATGGCCTTGCCGCCGGAGGAGAGAAGCATTACCTCGTGCCTGTCCGAGACCGTCATTATCGAGACCACGTTGCCGTTTCTTCCTTCTGTCTTGATGTTTATGACGCCCTTGCCGCCCCTGTTCTGCCCGCGATACTCGTCAAGGCTTGTGCGCTTGCCATAGCCGTTTTCAGTTACCGAGAGCAGCGCGGGGTAGACGTCAAGCGCCATGTCTATGACATAATCGCCGCCGTCAAGGCGCATGCCGATGACGCCCATGCCTGTCCTGCCTATCTCGCGTATGTCGTTCTCGTCGAACTTTATGCCCATGCCTTTTTTGGAGCCCAGGATTATCTGGCGCTTGCCGTCCGTCTTCTTGACTGATATGAGCGAATCGTTCTCGCGAAGCGTTATGGCCCTGATGCCGCCGCGCCGGGGCCTGGAATACTCGTCAAGCGAGCTTCTCTTGACAATGCCGTTTCTTGTCGCCATGACAAGGAACTCGTCCTTGGTGAAGGCGCTGACCTTGATAGCCGCGCTGATGCCCTCGCCGTCGATGTCTATCAGATTTACGATGGGCTTGCCCATGGCGTACCTGCCTATGAGGGGTATCTTGTACGCCTTGAGCCAGTGGACATTGCCCTTTTCAGTGAAAAAGAGCAGGTAGTCGTGGTTGTTCGCCACAAGGAGGTCCTTTATCTGGTCGTCCTCCTTCGTCTCCGTGCCGATTATGCCCTTGCCGCCGCGCTTTTGCGCCCTGTACTCGGACAGGTTGACGCGCTTGACGTAATCGGACTTGGTGATTATGATTGCCACAGGGTCGTTGGGGATGAGGTCCTCGTCCTCGATGTCGCCCTCATAGTCTATTATCTCTGTCCTGCGCTCAAACCCGTACTTCGCCTTGAGTTCGCGCATCTCGTCCGCGATTATCTTGAAAATCTCGTTCTCGTCCGCGAGTATCTTCTTGAGCGACTCGATGAACGACTGCAGCTGCGAGTATTCGTTCTCTATCTTCGAAGTCTCGAGGGCGGTGAGCCTTGAAAGCTTCATTTCAAGTATGGCCGCGCTCTGCTTTTCCGACAGGCCGAACTTTGCCATGAGCTGGCCCCTCGCCTCCTGCGCGTTCGAGGCCGCCTTGATTGTCCTGATTACGTTGTCAATGTCCGCGATGGCTATTTTCAGGCCTTCGAGAACATGGGCGCGCTCGCTTGACTGGTCGAGGTCGAACTCGCACCTCTTCCTGATTATTGACCTCCTGTGGAGTATGAACTGGTCGAGCATTTCCCTCAACGGCATGACCTGTGGCTTGCCGTCTACCAGGGCGAGGTTTATCACGCCGAAGGTCGTCTCCAGCTGCGAATGGGAGTAGAGCTGGTTGAGAACCACTTCGGGGTTGGCGTCGCGGCGCAGGGCAATCTCGATGTGCAAGCCGTCCCTGTCCGAATGGTCGTTTATGTCGGTTATGCCGTCAATAGTCTTGTCCTTGACAAGCTGGGCTATCTTTCTTATGAGTTCAGCCTTGTTGACCTGGTATGGTATCTCGGAAACTATGATTTTCTTCCGCGTCTTGTCCTTCCTGTCGTCTATTATTTCAGTGCGCGCCCTGATGCGCACCGAGCCGCGGCCGGTCTTGTACGCGTCGGCTATCCCGGCCTTGCCGAGTATGAGGGCGCCCGTGGGGAAATCCGGGCCCTGCACAATCCCGAGCAGGCCCATGGCGTCAAGTTCCTTGTTTTCAATCACTGCGCAGACAGCGTCGCATATCTCCGAGAGGTTGTGAGGGGGTATGTTCGTCGCCATGCCAACCGCGATGCCTGAAGAGCCGTTTATGAGCAGGTTTGGGAGCCTCGACGGGAGCACGGTCGGCTCCTCGAGGGTGGCGTCGAAATTCGGCGAGAATGCCACGGTCTTCTTGTCAAGGTCGGCAAGCATCTCGGATGCGATGCGGGCGAGCCTGACCTCCGTGTACCTCATGGCGGCTGCCCTGTCGCCGTCTATAGAGCCGAAGTTGCCCTGCCCGTCAACAAGCGGGGCCGACAGGGAAAAGCTTTGCGCCATCCTGACGAGGGAATCGTAAATCGCGCTGTCGCCGTGCGGGTGGTACTTACCAAGCACCTCGCCGACAACACGGGCGGATTTCTTGTACGGCTTGTCATGCGTGTTGCCAAGCTCGTGCATCGCGAAAAGTATCCTGCGGTGCACTGGCTTGAGTCCGTCGCGCACGTCGGGTAGCGCCCTGCCCACTATTACCGACATCGCATAGTCCATGTACGATGTCCTAAGCTCCGTTTCAAGCGGCCTTTGTATTATGGATTCTGCCATGAAAATCAAACGTCCAGGTTCTTGACTTCCTTTGCATGCGCCTCAATGAACGCCTTCCTAGGCTCCACGACCTCGCCCATGAGGACGGTGAAAAGCTCGTCCGCCTTTATTGCGTCCTGTATTGTGATTTGCACGAGCGTGCGGCTTGACGGGTCCATAGTGGTTTCCCACAATTGCTGCGGGTTCATCTCGCCAAGGCCCTTGTACCTCTGTATGGAGCAGTCCTGCCCCATCTCCGCCTGCGCGGCCGCAAGCTGCGCCTCGGTGTAGACGTATTTTTCCACCTTGCCCTTTTTCACCTTGAAGAGCGGGGGCATGGCAGCGTACACGTAGCCTTCCTCTATGAGGGGCTTCATGTGCCTGTAGAAAAGCGTGAGCAAAAGCGTGCGTATGTGCGCGCCGTCGACGTCCGCATCGGTCATTATGATTATCTTATGGTATCTAAGCCTCTCAAGGGAGAAGTCGGTCCCGAAATTCGTGCCCATGGCGGTTATCAGGTTCCTTATTTCCTCGCTTGCAAGCACTTTGTGGACCTGCGCCTTCTCCACGTTCAGGATTTTGCCCCTCAATGGGAGTATCGCCTGGATTTTCCTGTCCCTGCCCTGCTTGGCGCTGCCGCCTGCGGAATCGCCCTCGACTATGAAAAGCTCGGTCTTCTTAGGGTCCTCTTCCATGCAGTCAGCAAGCTTGCCTGGCAGAAGCGAGCCTTCAAGCACGTTTTTCCTGCGAATCAGGTCCTTTGCCTTCTGCGCAGCCATCCTGGCCTGCGCCGCGCTTTGGCACTTGTCTATTATGCGCTTTGCCTCCGCGGGGTTTTCTTCGAGGTAGGTCTTGAGCTTGTCAAATACCGCGGACTCGACTATGCCCTTTACCTCCGAATTGCCAAGCTTCGTCTTTGTCTGGCCCTCGAACTGGGGGTTCGCGATTTTCACGGATATGATTGCCGTCAGGCCCTCCTTGATGTCGTCGCCTGAAAGCCTGTCCTCCTTGTCCTTTATGAGCTTGTGCTCGAGCGCGTAATCATTTATGGTGCGCGTGAGGCCCGCCCTGAACCCGACAAGGTGGAACCCGCCCTCGTGCGTGTTGATGTTGTTGGCGAACGAGTAAATATTGTCTGAAAAGCCGGAGGTGTACTGCATCGCGACCTCGACCGAAGTCTCGCCCTGTGCGCCCGCGAAATAGACGGGCTTGTGCAATGCGTCCTTGTTCTTGTTGATGAATTCCACGAAAGAGACTATGCCGCCTTCGTACCTGTATTCCTCCTTGGTGTTGTTCCTTAGGTCTTCAAGGGTTATGGAGAGCCCCTTGTTTAGAAACGCGAGTTCGCGCAGCCTGTTCGCGAGTATGTCGAAGGTATAGGAAGTTTCCGAGAAAATCTTAGGGTCGGGCTTGAATATTATGGTCGTTCCGGTGCCTGGCGCCTCGCCTACGACCTTGACGTCCGTAACTGGCTTGCCGTACTCGCAGCGTATGTAATGCCTCTTCCCATCAAGGTCAACGTATGCCTCGAGGTATTCCGAGAGCGCGTTGACGACCGACATTCCGACCCCGTGCAGCCCGCCTGACGCCTTATAGACCTTGGAATCGAATTTCCCGCCCGCATGCAGCGTGGTCATGACCACAAGGAGCGCGGACTTGCCGGTCTTGGGGTGGATTCCGGTGGGTATGCCCCTGCCATTGTCAGTTACCTTTATCGAGTTGTCTGGGTTGATAGTGACCGAGATGTTGGTGCAGTAGCCTGCAGTCGCCTCGTCTATGGAGTTGTCAACTATCTCGTATACGAGGTGGTGCAGGCCAGCGATTCCCGTGTCGCCTATGTACATTGCCGGCCTTTTGCGCACGGCTTCGAGGCCTTCAAGTATCTGGATATCGCTTGCAGTATATTGGCTCATGTAAGTCACATTTTCATGCTCTGGTTTTATTGGAAATCTGGTCTAAATCGCACTGCTTTTGCCGACGTTAAAATTGACTGATTATATATGCCCGTGCACATATATAAACCTTGGTCTTCGGGTGGGCTTATTAACCTATTGCAGCCTAAACATTTTGATTCTAAAACAGCCCTAAAACTAATTGACAGGTGTTTTCCCATGCCAGACAAAAAAGGCACATTGAAATTGAAGACCGGCCTTGCCCAGATGCTGAAAGGAGGCGTTATCATGGACGTCGTGAACGTCGGGCACGCCAAAATAGCGCAAGAGGCCGGCGCGGTTTCGGTAATGGCGCTGGAGCGCGTGCCTGCAGACATCAGGGCTCACGGAGGGGTGGCAAGGATGTCCGACCCCCTCATGGTCTCGGCGATAAAAAAGGCGGTCACAATACCCGTCATGGCAAAATGCAGGATAGGGCATTTTGTTGAGGCGCAGATACTGGAGGCGCTGGGGATAGACTTCATAGACGAGTCGGAAGTCCTCACGCCTGCTGATTACGATAACCACATAGACAAGCGGGATTTCAAGGCCCCTTTTGTTTGCGGCGCGAGAAACCTTGGCGAAGCGCTGCGCAGGATAAACGAGGGCGCCGCCATGATACGCACGAAGGGCGAGGCGGGCACCGGGAACATAGTAGAGGCAGTCAAGCACATAAGGACCATAAACAACGAGATAGCCGCTTTGAAGTCCATGAACAAGAACCAGCTTGAGAAATACGCGGCGGACATGCGCGTCCCGGTGGGGCTTGTCGAGCAGACAAGGGATTTGGGCAGGCTCACGGTCGTCAATTTCGCAGCAGGCGGCATTGCCACGCCCGCAGACGCGGCGCTGTGCATGCAGCTTGGCTGCGACGGGGTATTCGTGGGGAGCGGCATATTCAAATCGCAAAACCCTGAAAAGCTTGCCAGGGCTGTCGTGGACGCGGTCGCCAATTTCAATGACCCAAAAAAGCTTCTTGAAGTGTCAGGCGGGCTTGGCGAGCCGATGAGGGGAATAGAGCTTTCAGGGCTTCCACCCGAGCAAAGGCTTGCACAAAGGGGAAATTAGGCTTATTTTAGCGTTTGAAGGGCCTTTGGCGCGCGTTTTTGCCCCTTGGAGGGGACTTTATCCATTAGTGCAAGCCATTCCCATGAAAACAGGCGCATGCCCGGGCATTTGCAAAAAAAGGATGAAAAATAAGGCAAAGGCTGGCGGAAAACGGAAAAATAATAAAAAAAATCGCCTGACTGCTTGCAGCCAGGCGTAAGGGCTTAGAGGCGATCAAAGCCCTTTCTTTTTCTTCCTGCCGCCAAGCCAGACGGCTGCGACTATTATTATCGCAAGCACGACAAGCCCGAGGACTATCAGGCTGGCGCCGCCAAGGCCAAGCAACAGGCCCGCATTGGAGCTTCCTGCCTGTTCTTGCTGCTGCCCTGCCGCAGGCGTTTCCTGCTGGCCTGAAGGCGCGGATGGCATGGAAGGCTGTGCTGACGGCTTTTGCATGACAGTCAAGGTGTAAGCCTTTGCAAGCACGCCGTCTTTCAGCTTGAACGCGTATTGCCCTTCCATTGTGCCCTGCAGGTATATGGCGCCGCTGGCGTCAGTCGTGTATGGCGTAACCTGCCTGTTTGGGTCCGTGACAAGAATCACGACGCCTTCCATGGGCGTCCCGTCCTTGGACTTGAACACCACGCTTGCCTGCTCGCCAGCGTATGCTGACTGCGGGCCTTCAAGCGAGCCTTCCACAAGGCCTGACGGGGCTGCCTGGGTCTCATTTGACGCGCCCGTTGAAGCCGCCTTGACCACCGACAGGGTGAAATCGCTCGCACCCAGCAGTGTCGGCTTGTTGGCGCTGAAGAAGAGAACCAGGGTCTCGCCGGGGTTTAGCAGGCTGAACCTCCAGACAGGCACTATGGAGCCTGCCTCGAACCTGTCAGGCGCGAGGTTGAAGTTCAAAGCGCTCTTGTCGGTAGTGAAGGATTCAGGGACCCTTATCTTGACCTCGAAGTCCTTCATGGCGGTGGACTGGTTGTTCCTTATCGCAAAGGTTACCGTGGTCACGTTGTCAGGCGACACTGTCACGCTTGACGTGTAAGGAAGCGCCACGCCATTGAACATGACGGTGGCCTCGCTTGTCGCCGATGTCGTGCTAAACGAGCCTACGCCGCCGGAGCCCGCGCCCACATAGGAGCCGCCCGAAGAGCTGCCGCCGCCCGAGCCGCCGCCAGTGGAGGTCTGCGAATATGCCACGAACGTGGTGAAGTGCTTTGTCCATATCACCAGGTCGGAGCCTGAGTCTATCTTGCACTCTGCGCCGGCTGCAAGCTGCGAGTCGACTGTCGCCTGCGCGTCGGCGTTGCACGTCGTGGTTATCGAATGGAACGTGCCAGCGGAGTCAATGTAGCCCGCGTACTTGCCCGACTTGCCCGGAATCAACAGCCTTGCCGAGCTTGACAGGTTGAGTCCCTGCGTGAACCCGACAACGACAGCGCCGTCAACAGACGACACGCTCATGCCCGAGCTTGCCGTGATGTTGGCTGTCGGGACCGTAGTCACGCTTGGCAGGGAAAGCCCGCCTGTCCAGTTGCTGCCCGTTATGGTCACGTTAGGCGGCAGTGACAGGCCGATTACTCCAAGGGACGTGTTGGCCGATACATTGACCGCATTGGTAATCGTGGCGCTCGAATTGACGGTCATTGACGTCAGGTTGAGTGTCACGTTGGTCACATTGGACGGCACAGTTATCGTCACGTTGGCAGACGTGTTGGACAGCACTATCTGGCTGGAATTGCTGCTTGCAGTCACGTTTGTCGTGGTGTTGTCCACTACAACCGTCGTGTTGATGCTAAACATTGTTGCCGTGGAACTGCCGTTGTTGCCTATCGAGTCGGTGGCGAACACAGTAAGGTTGTGCCATCCGTCGGCTATTACTGGCAGCGACACATTATTGATGCCATTGGCGCACGACGATATCGTGGTGTTGTTGCCCGCGTCAATGGAATACCTGCACGACGCGAGGCTGGTCTGGCTCTCGTTGACGCTGAACGTGAGCGTCAGCCCGTTGTTAGTGTAGTTGTTTCCCGAAACAGGGCTTGTCACATTGACTACAGGCCCCGTGGTGTCCACGGCAAAGCCCGAGACATCATAGCCTACATTGCCGGCGCTGTCATTGGAATAAACTGTGACATTGTGTGCCCCGTC
This sequence comes from Candidatus Micrarchaeia archaeon, assembly GCA_041650395.1. Classification (GTDB taxonomy): domain Archaea; phylum Micrarchaeota; class Micrarchaeia; order Anstonellales; family VGKX01; genus JAKALW01. Next base: position 155,880 of record JBAZLG010000003.1, read on the forward strand.
TCCGGATATGGCAAAGGTCGTATTCAGGCAGGAATCTATGGGGGTTGCGTTGCCGGAATCAGCCACGTACCAGCACGAATCAACGCCGCTTATGGAATCGGACGACGTGAATGCCAGGGAGATATTGGCAGAGCCGTATGTCTGGTTGGCAGGCGCAGTTATGTTCACCAGCGGGCTTTCCGTGTCAACGGTGAACGAGCGTTGGGTTGTGTTGGAGTTTCCCGCCATGTCCCTGACGGTCATTGTCAGGTTGTGCGTGCCCTGCGACAGGCCCGTCAAGCTGGAATTGGCGCAGCCTGACAGGTTGACGCTTGTGAGGCCGTCAAGCATGTACGAGCATGAGCTCGCGTTGATGCCGGACGTGGCGTCGTATGCAGTGTAGTTCAGCGGCACGGAGCTGGAATTGCCCACCCCCGCGGCTGGCGTTTGGATTGCCAGAACAGGCGCGGATGTATCCACAGTTACGTTTGTAATCTGGGCAGATGCAAAATGGCCATAAAGGTCATATGCCGTAGCCGTCACGTTGTACGCCCCGTCGGGAGCCCCTATTGAAACGCTAAACGTGCCATTCGTGCCATTGAGCGTGGAATTCACAGTGCCGTTGCTTGAGTAACCAATCAACGAAACATTGGTGTAGTTCATGTTGGCGTCAGTGGAGGTGACGTTGAATGACAGGACGCTTGAATTGCCTATGGAATCCGCAGAAATGCCGGCGATTGAGACAGACGGCGACTCGTTGTCAAAACTGAAGACAGACGTGTCATTGCCCGTGAACCCGCCAAGGTCAGTGGCATGGACTACAAGGGTATTGAAGCCTTGTGCCAGATAAAGGCTGTTCAGTGTAGTGTTGGTGCAGTTTATGGCTGTAGAGTTGCCATTGAGGACATAGGAACACGTGCTTACAAGGGTGCCCGCGTCTATGGCGGTGAAGTTAAGCCCAACCGGGCTGGAGCCAATGAATGAGCCATTTGCGGGGCTTGAGATGGCTACAACAGGCGGGTTCAGGTCCACAGAGTAGTATGCCATGGCGCTGGTGCCCATGTTGCCCGCTAAGTCAGTGCAATTCACTGTCCAGTTGTGCAGGCCTTCGGCCTGCCCTTCAATGTATCCAGCGGCAAACGAACTGCCGTTGGCGCTGACGTTTTCAAAAGTGTGGCTTATCGAACCGTCCACCACCAGCGAACAGGTCGCTTGCCCGAGCGCGTCCGATGCATTGAAAGAATAGGACACGTTTGCGGAGGTTGAGACCGTCCCATTGGATGGGGACAGGGTTTCAACCGCGGGCGCGGTCACGTCCACGGCGAAAAGCACATTGGAGCTGTTGGACCTGCCTGCCAGGTCGCGGACCGTTACTGTCAGGTTCCTGCCAGTGCCTTCAGCGACCGTAATGGTGGTGTTGAGGCAGGACGGTAGGCTTGACGGGCCTGCGCCATTCAGGTAATACTCGCATGACGAGGCGTTTATTCCCGAGCCTGCATCATATGCGGTGAAATTGACACTGACATTGGTAGAGTTGTAAATGTTGCCCGGCGCGGGCGCCTGTATGGAAATTTCAGGAGCAACAGTGTCCAAGGTCAGGTTGGTTGCTGACGCTGTGACTGTGTTTCCGAACATGTCCATAGCCACGGCGGTTATGTTGTACAGGCCGTCGGAGGCATTGAAAAGCACGCTGTAATTCCCATTGCCAGAAGTCACGTTCTGGCCCACTATGCTCCCATTGGCATAATAGAGCAGCGCCAGCGTGGTGCTGTTCATGTTGGGGTCATAGACAGAATAATTCACCTCAACTGGAACAAAGCCTATGAAGGCGTTGGATGCAGGTGCAGAAATGGAGAGCGAGGGGGAAGCATTGTCAAAGCCAAACATCGCGTTAGCGGAGCCTATGTTCCCCGCGGAGTCGTTGGCGAACAATGTAAGGTTGTTTGACCCCTGCACAAGGCTGGAGTTTATCGTGGTATTTTCACACAGCGGGATTGCGTGCGTCGCGTTGTTGAGGACATACCAGCACGAATCTATAGACGTGAACGAATCAGACGCTGTGAAGTTCAAGTCTATTGGTGTGGAGTTGTATTGGCCGGCTGACGGGCTGCTCAAGGTCACGTTGGGCGCCACAGTGTCGTAGGTTATGTTGGAAACCGTGGCCGTGGCGCTATGACCGAAAAAGTCCGTCGAGGTGGCAGTTATGTTGTACTTGCCATCTGAAACATTGAGCAGTGCGGTGTGGTTTCCATTGCTCCCGTTGAAGCCCGTGTCCATCACGGAGCCGTTGAAATAGTCAATCAGGGAGACTATGGTCATGTTGATGTGCGCGTCATAGACCGAATAATTCACCATCAGCGGAGTGGATGACAGCAGGGTGTTGTCCGCGGGATATGTTATTGCAAGCGAGGGCCCAGTGGCATCAACAGTGAAAGAGACAGTTGCATTGCCGGTGTTGCCCGCGCCGTCAATTGCATAAACGGTTATGGTGTGCGCGCCGTCAGTCACGTTTGCAGTAGAATTGTTGCAGCCGGGCAGTGATATGTGCGTGGAATTGTAGTCTATGCTGTATTCGCACGAAGTGACGCCTGCCGGATCGGTTGCAGTGAATTGCAGTGGCGTGGAATTCACAGTGACATTTGCCCCGTCCGCGGGCGCCTGGATGGCGACAGAAGGCGGGGTAGAATGCACTGTGACATTGGTTATCAATGTTGTGTTCACGTTTCCTGCCTTGTCCATGGCAGTAACTGTTATGTTATAGGTGCCGTCTGACAATCCGCCTATTTCCATGAAACCAAGCCCGGAAACGTACTTGGACGCGCTTGCGGCCTGCGTGCCATTGGCGTAATAGGCGACAGAAACGCTTGTGTTGGTCAATGAGCCGTTGGCTAGAAGATTATCAGACACTGTGAGGGATACGTTGAGCAGGCCAGTAAGCCCGTTAGGCATTGGGCTTGAAACAGCCAGTTCTGGATTGGTGTTGTCTATGAAGAATGCGACCGGGCTGCTTACGTTAGTGTTGCCAAACGAATCAGACACGTTGAGGGCAAGGGAAACGTCGCCTTCGGAGCCAGTGCCAGTCAGGTTGAGCGAACCTGTGCACCTGCCCGTAGAACTTGCGTAGGCCACGGAGCCGGTATAGCTTGAGACATTCCCCGCCCCGTCTGCAAACACCACTGCGCAAGCCGAGCCGTCGGCGATGCCCGAAGTTGAGTCAGAGGCACTCGCGTTTACTTCAACAAGCTTGTTTTGGCCCGTAAAGCTGTTGGCCTGCGGGCTTGAGAACGGGCCTATGGACGGGCCGGTGGTGTCCACAATGACGCTTGCATTGCGCGTTGCCTCCATCCCGTAACTGTTGTTCGCCCTTACATATATCACGTGGGAGCCGTCCCCTGGCGTGACGCTGTAATTGTATTGGGTGCTGGCCACGCACGGCGAGATGTATGCCGGCGAGCCCGCGTCATACCAGTACCAGCACGAATCAAGGCCATTGCCATCGGCAGTGAAGTTGAGCGGGATTGTGCCAGAAGTGTAGTTTGACTCTGTGGCATTGGGATGGATTATGTTGACATTTGGCGCCTGCGCTATGGCAAAAGAAATGGAATTGGCGGCGCCATTGCCCGGAGCAGCGCCCCCGCCGTAGTCGTATGCAGTCACTGTGAGGTTCCTGTCGCCAGTGCCCATCGCGTCAAGGGTGAAAATGCAGTGGAATATTTCAGACCCGGAGGTTGCCGCGCTGCAGTTCGCGGAATTGTTGGTGGAATTGAAATACGCCACGTTTGAGCCATTGACTTTTGTAAGGTTGAAAATGGCAGCGCTGATTTCAGTGCCAGTTCCGTTCAGAGTAATATTATAAACGACCATTGTTGAGGAATCGGCGACTGACCCGTTTACCGGGTTGTTGAATGTTATTTCAGGCGGCGTGCTGTCGTTGGCATTGTAGCCTGAAAACCCGCTGACAACTATTGTCAGGTTGCCCCTGGAAGAGTTGTAGCCCATGTCATAGCCGCCCTGCGACCATGTAACAGAGCCGTGGCCTGCAGCGCCCGGGTCGTCAGTGACGTCTGGCTGGCTGGCGAAAGGCAGGTTATAGAGCGTGATGGTGGAAGTGGTATTGAGTTCGGCGAAGGCGGACGAGTTGACGTATATCCTTGCAATGCCGAAAGAGTGGGGAGGAGGGATTGTAACGTTTATGGCGCTTGAGAGCGCGGAGAGCTTGTTGCCAATGCTGGAATCAGTCATGTTGAGGCCGCTGAAGCTAAGGCGGGCTGAAGGCATGCTGGTGAAGCCGTCGCCCCATGGCAGGGCAGTCCCGCCATTGCACGCAGCAGAGCCGTTTACAAGCACGTCCACTAGGAAATTGACGCTGTTGAAATTGAGTTCCTGGCTCATGTCAGTAGTGGTGCTTGCGAACTGGAGGCACGGGTCATTGGAAACAGGGCGCGTCATGTTGTAGAGGACTACAGGATTGAGAATGCCGGGCGCTGAAACTGTGCCGCCTCCAATTGAAGAGTATAAATATGCGCTCACATAGCCTCCGACAAAATTGCTTGTCGAGGCTTCGGTGCCGACATCACAGGTACCGGTCCACGTATCGCTGTTGTTTGTAAGATTCACGTAGCCGCCGAATCCGCTGCCGCAGTCCGTAGTCAGATTAGTGAAATTGGCCTGGATTATCGCGTCAGGGGGTACAGACGAAAAATCAGCGGTAACGCGCAGATTAATCACGTCATTGCCCGCATAACTTGAATAAAAAGTGTCAGATTCTGCCACCGTGACAGTGGAAATGTTGCCTGCAAACCCAAGGCTCGCGCTAAGGGCGAAAACAGCGAAAAGCAGGGTCAAAATGCCGTGGCAGCCTCTTTTTTCCGGCTGCTGCATGGAAATATGAATATAACTGGCTTTTTTGGCACCTTTCCCCGTCATTCTCCCACACTCCTTAAAGCCGCACGCCTGTGGCGCGCGGCGCCTTTGCAAACAACATGCCCTGAACTTTCAGAATCCTCTCCTTGCAATCCCGGCAAGCCGGGATTCGTCGGCTTGCTTCATCCTGGAAAATTTTGCGCGGAATCCCCACACGGAATTCTTAGCACTATGTGTAACGCACGGGTGCTCCCACACGGAACCCCGTACGGGCAGCCAAAAAAAAGAAAGGCCCACATTCCTCATTAATGCGTCGGGACGCCGAAAGGAATCCCTCCGCTCCCCCGAGCCAAAAAAAGTACGGCCCAAACTCGACTCATTTTGGGCGCCGAAAAAAGGGCGCTGCACATTGCAGACTCATGCCGCCAAGAAAAAAATGCGAAAATGTTTGAAATAGGCAGGACAGACGGCGATTCGAGGGCGACCGGGCATGCGGCGAACCCTGCTATTGCAAAAACCACTGCTTGAGAGCAGTGGAAAATGGCAGGCAAACGCACATACCCATTGAGCATGAACTTGGTGAAAGCACCAATCCGTCCTGACCTATTCCTCCCGCTATTTGTATTTTTTTGGTCATATTTAAACTTTTCCCCACGTAAGTTCATGCTACAACACACTTGAACTTACGGCGTGGAAACGCGCCTTTTCTTGAAAAATACGAGGGGCGTGAAATGCTGTAAAAATTATAGGAATTTTAGGGGAAACGAAGGCAGGGAGGAGTGCGAATTAATAATTTCAGCATTGAAGTCTAAGCCAAGGTAATTCTCATGTTGAAGATAGGGATACTCGCGCTTCAAGGCGACGTGGCCGAACACCGCACTGCGCTTGCGGCTGCCGCAGCCGAGCTTGGCATGGGCATATCCATAACCCTCGCCAGGGATGCAAGCGGCCTTGCGGGGCTCGACGGGATTGTGCTGCCTGGCGGCGAGTCCACCACGATCTGGAAACTGCTTTCCAGGCACGGCATGGCAAAAGGCCTGAAAAAAATCCCTTGCGTGTTTGGCACATGCGCGGGGCTCATACTCATGGCAAGGCACGCGGAAGGCAGGATAGACGGCCAGCAGACGCTTGGGCTTTTGGACATAGAGGTGGCAAGGAATGCCTATGGCCCGCAGACAGACTCATTCGAGGCAGAGATAAAAATCAGCGGGGAGAACGGCGGGGAGAAAATCATGGCAGCCTTCATACGCGCGCCTGCAATCACAAGCGTGGGCACTGCAAAGCCCGTGGCATGGCATTCAAAAGAGGTAGTCGGCGTGGAGTCTGAAAGCGCAGGCGCATTTTACCTCGGCATGGCATGCCACCCCGAAATAGCCGGGGAAACCTATTTCCACAAGCTATTTATTGAAAAGTGCATGGAGAAAAAGAAAAACAGGCAGGGGAAAAACCTGAATGAATAGGCAGGTAAAGAAAACCCGAAAAACAGCTTTTTTGCAGGCCCGCAAGCCAATCAGTTCTGCTGCTTGGGCTGGCCCGGGTGGACGAGGTTGGCGAATGCCGAGAGCCTCCACCTCTGCCCTATGCGCCGCGATATTGCTATTTTCGACTTGCCGGTCAGGCAGAGCGGCCTTTTCAGTTTTACAGTTACCCTGCCGCTCTTGATTTTCATGAGCAGGCCAAGCGTTGTCGCAGTTCCTGCGGAAATCACAAGCGGCTCGTTTTGCATGAAATGCGTGTTCTCGAAATCATTCCTTTTCAGGAAACTGACGTCCATAACCAGCTCGGAATATACAGGCGGCATGCTCCCCGGCTGCCCTGCGAGGTTGCCGACAAGGGTGTCAGATTTCGCGACCGACGGGTCGAGGGACGTGCCAATGGCTATAAGCCCGCCAGGCCCCGCGGATTCCACTGCCTCGTCGCCCGCGTGTATGGCAAGCACGTCAAGGACTATGGGCTCGACCACTTCGGAATCCTTTACCTTCTTTGCGATTCCCGGCCTGATTTCGACCTTGTCGCCGACCTTGACGCTGCCCTGTATGAGCGAGCCGCCTATTATGCCCCCTTTCAGGCTCTCAATCTTGGTGCCCGGCTTGTTGATGTCGAACGAGCGCGCCACGTACATCAAAGGCGCGGCCTTCTCGTCCCTCTTTGGGGTCTTGATGTGCTTCTGTATCGCCTCTATGAGGGCAGAGAGGTTCGAATTGTAATTGGCGGATATGGGTATTACGGGCGCGTTCTCAGCTATGGTCCCCTTGGAGAAGGCCTTTATCTGCTTCATGTTCTCTATTGCCTTCTCGCGCGTGACGAGGTCTATCTTGTTCTGGACTATGACTATGTTCTTTATGCCGAGTATGTCAAGCACCATCAGGTGCTCGGCAGTCTGCGGCTGGGGGCACTGCTCGTTTGCCGCTATGACAAGCACCGCGCCGTCCATTATGTTTGACGCAGATATCGCCGTGGTCATAAGCGTCTCATGCCCGGGGGCGTCGAGGAAGGAGACCTTGCGCACGAACGTGTTTTTCGTCCCGTCCGCGTTCTCCTCCTTCACAGTGAAATCGCCGCTTTTGGGGTCCTGGTAAAAGCTGACGTCGGCATAGCCGATTTTTATGGTTATGCCGCGCTTGAGCTCCTCAGAATGCGTGTCGGTCCACTTGCCAGTGAGCATCCTTGTCAGGCTTGTCTTGCCATGGTCCACGTGGCCAAGCATTCCGATGTTTATTTCAGCTTTCAACAAATCCCCTTGGAATCAAGATACTGGAAGAAGATTACTTCTTCTCCTCCTTTTTCTCCGCCTTAGGCATGAGCTTCTCAAGCGGCTCCGCGCCCGCCTTTACGACTACGGTGTTGAGCTGGACAATTGAGAGGTCTACGGTGTGGCTGTGGACGGTCTTTCTCGCCCTCTGCCCGCTGTCATGGGACCTGAAGCCCACTCCTGACGAGAGGACCACCGAAGCCCTCCTGCTGCCAGAAATGTCGTCTCTCATGGGGAAGCCCGAAATGTCGGAGCCCCCCGTTATCTTGAGCGTGTAGCCGGCCGCGCCGACAAGGCCGCCGTCGAACTCGTCGCCTATCTTCTTGCCGACAAGCTGGGCGTCCTTTTCTTTTGGAATCTCGACCTGATATGATTTCCCGCTTTTTTCTCCTACTACTATTTTCATTTCCATCACACCCGAGCGCGCAAGGGCGCACTCAGCAATTTCAATCGCAGCCGCAAGAAAGCAATGTTAGCACTGAATCTTGCATTTGCATTCCTACATTTGCCACCCATACTTTAAAAAGATTGATATAGCCCGCGCAAGGGCGCTGGGGGAAAAAATGAAAACATTTGGAGGAGGGGCCAGCGCCCCGCCTGCCAAAACCCGGATAGCCTGGGCTTCCCTACATCACGCCTATCATGGCGGCAAGGGCACGCGCGTCGAGGGCCCTTGATATGCCCGACACGCCTGCCTGGACCACGAAAGACACTGCAAAGAGCACGGCAGCCATCATTATTGCCACTGCCACGTTGCCCTTGGCTATCTCCTTCCACTCGTCAAGCTCGACAGTTATCTTGTCGAGTATGGACATCGCCAGGTATATCGACACTACCGCCGCCGCTAGGCCTATGAGCAGGTTCAATATCCCTATGCCAAGTGCGACCACCAAGGCGCCAGCGCCCATGCCAGCGGTTATTGAGCCGGTCACTGCCGACACGCCAGACTGGACCACGTTCGCTATCGAGATTATCACGGCGCCAAGCAGGATGCCCACGGCCACGTTGCCCTTCTTGAGCTCCTTCATCTCGTTTATGCCCTTTGTGACCCTGTCAAAAAGGCGCATGCCCATGTATATGGAGAACATGGCCACGACCAATCCCAGTACAAGCTGCAAAAAGCCAATCACAAGCCCGCCTGCCATTGTTTCAAGTCCCATTATTTTCACCTTTTTCATTCTAAGCGTTTTTTTTACTGCCCAGAAGAAATTGCGCATCATTGGCTGCGCCACGCGCCCTTGCGCAGGCCCGTGCCGGCGCGGGCTGTGCGCCCCATTCAGTTATCATGGCACGATTTTTTAAACCTAGACAAGCACGTCCTTGAGGTGCTCGAGGACCTCCCGCGCCTTCTCGACGACTTTTGTCACGCTGGCCTGGGGCGAGAGCGTGCACATGAAAAGCCCCGCGTCGTTGTAGACAGTGAGTATTTTCGCGCCCTTGGTTATCGCAAGCGTGTGGTGGACATTCCCAAGCCTAAGCGAGCGGGAAAACCCGAACGCGGCCTTGACCATCTTGACGCTCATAGCGGAAATGACGGTGATGTTCGCGCTGACTGGGAGCTTCGATGCCAGGACCGCGCCGTCGCGCAGGACCACAAGCCCGGAATCTATCAGTTTCTCCTTTTTCATGGATTCGAGCATGAAATCGAACTGCGCCTTGCTCGCGCCCATGTCCTTGACGCGCTTGAGCACACCTGCTTCAAGCTTTAGGTTCTCGTCCTTGTGCAGCGCCAGGTACTCCTCAAGCGCCTGCTTGCGCCATTCGACGGGTATGTCTACAAGGCTTTCGGAAGCCACTTCCTTGTGCAATTTCAGCGAATTGCCCACTATCTCCACCCACCTGGCGGAGTTCTCCTTGACCACAACGACCTTCTCGTTGAGGTCCTTGTTGAGCCCCTCGATTTTTGACACGTAGCGCTCAAGCGCCACGAATGCCGCCTCTTCCTCGCCGGACTCGACAAGGTTGCGTATGTGGGTATACGGGATGGAGTGCAGCGCCTGGCGCTCATTTGACGTGTCTATGTTTGCCTGGGCTGCCCTGCCAATCAGCGCCTCGCATTCCTTTGTCAGGGAGACAAGCCTGTTGAACCTCTCCACATTGTCGTTGTGGGATATGACGCTTGGGATTGTGGTGTATTTCTTGCCAAGCACCACGCCCTTGAGTATGTCCTCGACCACCAGATATATCGAGATGAGGCCGAAGAGGAAGAGCACGAACCCGAACGCCCTGAAGGGGTCCTGCGAGAACACCGAGATTATGGTGTCCGGGTCTATGGCCTGCCCGGCCAGTTCCACGGCAGGGCCCTGCGAGAGGTAGAAGCCAACGGCAAGCAGGAGAAGCCCGACCGCGAAATATACATTGTTCTCCCTGTTGGCATGGCCCGCGAAATCGTATATTACGGAGCTCATCTGCATTTTCGAGACGAGGCCGTTGAATATGGCATAAACAAAGCGCAGCGCAGTCCAGAGGAGCCTGCCGACAAGCACGAAAAACAGGAACGCGAGTATGGCAAGGGCCAGGTAGAATCCGAGCGAGGGGCTTAAAGCTGCATAGAGCACATTGGAATTCTGAAGGAGCTGGGAGACTATGGGCATTGAATAGAGCGAGACCACGGAGAGCGAAACCGCAGGCGTTGAAACAGATGACGTTGCAAAGGACGAGCCCGCGAAAACCTTGGACTTGAAGGAATACGAAAGCGTCCTGCCTATGCCCGACCCGCCTATTTCGACGATGCTGAACTTCACGGAAAGCGGGAATTGCGACAGGCTGGAGTAATTGGTCGGGTATGTGACAGTTTCAAGCGGCACATTGAGTTTTGACGGGAGGCTGTCGTCCAGAGTGAAGCTTTTGAGCTGGGACGCGGTGGAATTGGAGCTTACAAGGAATATGTTGGTGTAGTCGTAATAGTCGGATTCGCTGACAGGAGTCGAGACAAAGCTGATTGGAGAGGACAGGGTGAGGGAGTTGTTGGCGTCCTGGAACGTGACCTTTATTTTCGCGCTTTTGGCTATGCCCTCGCTGTCCGTTATCAGCTGGCTTTGGTAATTGAAGGGCGCGCAAAGGGCATAGGCAGAGGGGTTTAGTATGTCGTTCCTGTTGACAGTAGAGGCCAGTTCCCGGATTTTCGAGAACCTGTTCGCAAGCAGTTCTATATCCCCCGGCTTTATGTTGTTGACGTCAGAGGACATCAGGTCCACGAGGTTTATGGCGGAATTGACCTCCGTCTCGAGGGACTTTGAGGCAGTGTTGAGGTCCAGAAGGGACTTTACAAAAGGCTCCCCGGCGCCCTGCGCGAACGGCTGGCAAATGGGCGTGTAGCACGCCTTTGCGCAGCTTGCCATGTCTACGCAGGGCAGGTCGCTCCTGTCAAGGCCCAGTATGCGCCTGCACTCCGCCTCCGCTCCCGCCTTTGACGAAAGGTAGGATTGCAGGTTGCTCCTTATCGCTAGAAGCGAGTCGATGCCTATGGAGATTTTATATTCGGAAGACGAAGGCGCGATTGCCGCGGACAGGTTGGCCGCCTGCGCAGAGTCGGAAGTGAAATTGGGCGCGGCTATTTTCTCCTGTTGCAGGACGGAGTGCTGCTTTGCCACCAGAATCCTCTGGATGGTCAGGTTGTTGTATTCCCACGGCTCGAACACATAGGTGAATGTGTCAGGCGTCCCGCTGCCAGTCGAGTCGTAGGTAACCGTCTTGAACAATGCCTCCGACTGTGGCTGGGATGCCGGGAGTTCGCGGACGCAGCCTGCGACAAACAGCGTGAAAAAGAGCAATGCAACTGCCAGTCCGATTTTTCGCATGCTTTCACTTTATTGCCGGCTATTTAAATTAATTATCATGGGGACAGGGGAAAGAAATGAGGTGGAAAAGGGAAAAAACCGGCAGTTTCAACCGGAGCCGGAGGAGTTGGAGGCTATGGAAACCAGGGTTATGTCGAAGTCCAGCCCCATGCCGGCAAGCTCGTGGTTGCAGTCAAGGGTTATGGTGGAGTTGTCCTGGCCTATGACTTTAGCCTTTCCAGTGGGGCATGCCGCAGGGTCGGAATAGCCATAGGTCGTGCCGTTCTGGACAATGAGCGCAAGGTCAATCTCGCTGTCCGTGAAGTTCTTGACATAAGTTGGCCAGCCGCCGTCATTGTAGAAAAACTGGTTTATCGTAGGGTTTTGCATGAAAACCACGGTCTTGCCATCTGGCATGACATTGACGACCGTCATTTTCCAGCCGTATTTCTTGTTGGTCACAGTGGAGCCTTGGGCTATTTTAAGCGAAGCCATCTCTTCGGGCGTGAGCGCGACCTGGACAATGCGCGGGACTGCGAATTCCACGGGTATGTCGAAAACAAGGGACTTGTTGTAGGGGTATGCCTCGCCCGCGGGGATTTTGAGTTCCCTGGTCTGCCCGACGCTCATGTTGATTATGGCGTTGGTGAATGCCGGGAGCAGGCCATTGCCCTGCTTGAGAACCACCTGGAGGGGCTGGTAGGAGTCGGTTGCCGAATATATGTTGAAATTCCGCGCTATCGTTTCCTCGTTGGTCTCGATTACCGTGCCATTGGCGCCCCTAAGCACGTAATTGACAAGGACAGTGTCGCCCGGCTTTGCCTGCCTGGAGCCGCCCTGGCCCGCGCAGCCAAGCGCGAAGGCGAAGAATATGAATGCCGCAAGCACTGCCGCAAGTTTCGTGTAAATGCTTTTTTCCATGCAAACCGCCACCTGACAATTGTTCAAACGCCGCAGGCCTGGCAAAGTGCCTAGGCCTTGCGCGTAAAGTAATCTGCTGCAACAAACAAATACTTTTCGGAGAGGAGCCTTGCAAGCCCGACTTTGCGCGCCGAGCCGAGAAGTGGCACGAAATTGGCAGGGACGCCGTGCTTTTCGGGCGAGCGGGCGAAATCCTCTAAAGCCTGCCAGCAGGTCGTGAATGCGGAAGGCTCGATGGAGACTATCCTGTCATGCTCTATGTGGGTGTCATAGGAACCCCTGTGCTTGCGCGCGAAATCCTCGCATGCCGCGCGCATGTGGACTGCGGGGCCGGTGACTTTGCGTATTGCGGGGACACTCCCGTGCGAGCATTCCACAAGCATCAGGCAGTTCTCATTGTCCGAATAGAAATAATGGCCAAATGGCGCGAACCCGTGTTTCTCCAGATGCGCCCTTAGTGCAAGTGTGGTCTTTTTTAGCTGCGGCCAGAGTATGTCATTCACAAGAGCAGGCGACTGGATTTCAATTGCGACAATCTCGGTTCCCCTCGACCTAATTATCTTCCCGAGGGATTCCGGATTGGCAGCCTGTTTTTTCGGGAAGAAATACTCCATGCCTGGCGACTGCAGGAACTTGCGCGAGGCATACACGAGCCTGTAAAGCGAAGTGGCCGAAACCACTGCTGAAACATTCCTGTTCGGGTCGACTGGGTCTATGGCGACCATTGCGGCTTGCGGGAACATTTGCCGCGCCTTGTCATGCCCGTGATGGCCTGCTATGTCGATAACCGGCGAGTTCCACGCAGAAGCGGCTTCGAGCACGCCCTGGAAACTGCCGTATTTTATCACCAGGAGTTCGCACAGGTAGCCGGAGAAGCCCTCGACCCGCGCCTCCGCGCCATAGACGCCGAGGGCCTTTGCGAAAGCCTTCAACAGGCGCACGTCGTTTTTCTGGGCCCGCGTGAGCGAGGAATTGACGTATTTGGTGTGCAGGGGCGACCTGTCCACAGCTGACGAGAGCTGGGACGCGTTTTCAATCCTGTAAGACGGGACAACGTCTATCTTGTACCCGCCAAGCCATGCACGCAGGTACGGGTGGTTCGCATAGCCTATCTCCGTCTTCCTTCCGCGAAAGGCACGCTTGGCGTATTCCAGGCCAAGGAAGGAGAGTTCGTGCTTTGGATATGTCAGCGGGAAAAGCAGGAAAATGTCGATGTCAGTGGAGCCTGAAAGGCTTGTGCCCTTGGCACTTGAGCCTGTGAGGGCTATGCCTATGCTGTTTGGCACGACCGCGAAGGCGAGAGCTATGGCCTTGTTGGCTATGGACATGTGCCTTTTCTCCTCTGCGGGGCTTGGGACGATGCGGCGGAGGGCGGACGCGAGGACGGATTTCAGTCTTGCGCGGTTTTTGCCGGCCGTTGTTTGTTTTGACATGTCCTCATCTATTGCAGCCAACTGGTTATAAATTTGCCTAAGGTCGGCCGAGGATGCCGGAGAACCTGAAAACCCGGAATGGAAACCCGCCTATGGAGCCATGCACAAAGGCTTAGAAGTCGAACAGGCTCGACTGGCTTTTTGGCTCCGGCTTTTTGGAGGAGAAATGCCTGCCTATGCAGTCCTTCATGTCCATGTAGAAAAACCCCGCAGGGCTTGAAAAGAAAAGAAGCATCCCCTTGGTGCCTGCGACTTCGCCTGAAATCGAATCAGACTTTTTCGGCGCCTTGCGCATCTGCGGGTAATATTCCCCGAACTCGTGTATTGCAGGCGGCTTCTCGTCGAGCGGGAGGCCGGCGGAAAATATCTCCTCAACGGCCTTTGAGAAATTCATCCTGCCGAATCCTGCGTCAAAAACAAGGTTTTGCGCCTTTGCCTTTGCCGACACGGCTGTGCGGAAGCCGAACCTGCCGGCAATAGCCATTTCGGCGGCATAGGCGGGTTCCGGGCCTGTGAATGTGGCGATAATGCAGCCGTAATCCGCGCCCTGCTCGCAAAGCCTCTCAAGCGCCCTGCCGCTTCGGGCAAGCCCGATTTTTTGCACTGTGGCGCCGAATTGCGCGAGATATATGGCGAACTCGGTTGAAAGCGACTTCTCGTATAGCTGGGGATATTTTGAAAAATCGCCGAAGGTATAGGCGTTTTTTATGTCCTCCCTGCGGCAGTCCCTGCACTGGCGCACGCCAGTTTTCATTTCAGGGCACTCGTGGTGGATTGTGCCGTCGTAATGCCCGATGCACGAGATTGTGCGCGAGAATTCAAGGGAAACATTTCCAGAGAGCGGCACCTTTGCGGCCTTGCCGCCCTGGCCCATGCACACAAGCGCGGGCTCCTTCCTTTTCTGCGTTGCGGGCAGAAAGCCGAGGCACAGGCTTGAAACGTACTGGTCTTCCATTGGTAAGAAATGCCAAAACCTGCTTTAAAAAGAATTGGCAAGGAGGTTTCCACTCGGAAAAAAAGAATGAAGCCCTAAAGCGGGCTGTTTTTCTTCATCCTGTAGCCCCACTTTTCAATGGCGCGGGCGAGTTCTGGGTGCGTTTTGGCGTATTGCTGCAGGGTTTTGCCCCCAAGCGCGGCCTCGATCGACTGGCGCAGCGCCTTTGCGCCCGCCACTGTGCCGTCAGGATGGCCGTGGACGCCGCCTCCCGCCTGGATGATTATGTCATTGCCTATTATCTTTAGCAGGGCAGGGACCTCCATTGGCGACATGCCCCCGGAACAGGCGGACATGACTGGCTTGAGCCCGTGCATATCGCCCTGTATGGCGCGGTGCGTCTGCAAAACGTCTTCTGCACTGCCTTCCATCTTGCCCACAATCGCGCCGATATGGAGCTGGTCGACTCCTGCCAGCCTAAGGCATTTGGCAAGCGCGAGCATGGAAAACCCGTGCGTCTCGTCGCGCGCGAAGGCCGCGTACATGGCCCTGTGCGCGTGTAGCGCCATTCCGTAGTTTTGCGCGCGCACATGCTGCAATCCTGCAAAGCCCGCTGTGACAACGTCGACCATTATGCAGTTTCCCCCGTGCTCCTTGACAAAGTCGGCCCTTTCAAGCATGATGTCGGAGCGCGCGGTTATATTAGGGGCGTAGATTTTCTTCTCGCCCGTCTCCGATTCCGCCCTGTCCTTGAGTTCGAGCGTGGCGACTATCCTGTCCTCGAACGGGTTGAAGCGCTGGGATGAGAGGTTCTCGTCGTCTTTCACAAGGTCGAGGCCGCCCGACCATGCCTGGTATGCCACCTTTGCGTGCTCCTTTGGCCCAAGCCCGATTTTCGGCTTCACTATAGTGCCGCAGTGCGGGCGGCGCGATTTGCCCGTGCCTATGATTTTCCTGATTCCCTCAAGCCCGATTTGCGGGCCGGGGAATGTCTTCGTGACTGCTTTTGGGAAATCGATGTCAATCAGGCGCAGCCTGTCAAGCACCTTCATGCCATAGATGTTTCCCGCTATGTCGGAGAGTATTTGCGGCATGTTGCCGTCCTCGAACATGTCAATCGGGTAGGACACCCTGACAAGCTTCTTCCCCTTGTCCATCCAATAGACCTTGGCTGCGAGCTTTTTCAGTATGCGCTCGGACATCATGGCAACTTCGGTCCAGGTGCCCACAGAGCTTTCGGCAGCAAGCTCCCCCGCCGCGCGCCTGAAATCGGGCGCCTCCACCCTGAAAAGGACGTTCACGTGGGTTTCCGGGTCGGGACGCGAGCCCATACCCATATAGTCTGCGACTGAATAAGCCATTGAAAAACACCCCATTGAATGCGATATTTTGTATTCTCGGGAGGGTTTATTAAGCCAAGTATCGTGAAATAATCAATGGCGTTCAAAAACATATTCACACCCTTTAAACCACTTTTAAAGGGCAATGTGAAGGAAAAAATTCCGCTTGCCGAAAGGATAAGGAAAGAGGGCGACCTAGCGGAGCTTACGGGGCTTGTCAGGCAGAACAACGTGGGCATAATCACGGTCCACCCGTTTTACGCCAGGCACATAAACGAGAAGACATACTATAACCACGCCGACATGCTCAAGCAGGAATACTTCGACTATGAAAAGGACGTGGTGGAATTCCTGTCCTGCAACCAGCATGAGAGGAAATCATTCCACATATTCGAGAACACCATGAGGAGCATAGATTCAGCGGCAAATGCCTTCAATGAATACAAGAGGCATTTCGCATGGCAGGAGGAGCCCCTCTACTCTCCGGACGGGAAAATCCTCGACATGACAAGCGCGGCGTGCCTGGGCAAATGCGAAAAAGAGCACACCCTTGACGGGCTTGAAATGTCCTTTGCGATAAAAAAGAACATCGAGACCAATGCGCTCAAGAGGCTCGAGAATTTCCTGAAAGAAAAGGACGGCGTCCTGCTCGTGGGCATATTTGAAAACTTCTGCCTGCAAAGGGCCAAGGTCGACATTGAGAAAATGGCAAAAACCCTGATAGGCATGGATAAGGGCTTTTTCGTGGAAGTGAACAAGCTGCTCACAAGGGAATTTGAAAAAATAGTCAAGGCGGAAGGCGGGAGGGAAAACTCGCCAAAGCAGGCAAGGCTCGAACCAGCCTAGCTAGCCGCCTTTCAGCTTCATGATTGCAAGTGCGATGTCGCCATTGGCCTCCTTTATGGCCTGCGCGGCCCTGCCCTCGTCAACGCCCGCCTGCTCGCACACAAGCTTCACGTCGTCTTTTGAAACCGCCTGCTCCTTTACGACCCTCCCTGCAATCTGGAAGGACGACTCGCCATTCATCTTTATTTCCGTGACCTGCGGGTTCTCGATTATTATCTTTTCAGAATCAGTCTCTATTATGACCTTTGTAGCCGGCAGCTCCTTGCTGTCTATGCCCATCTGGGCCATCATGCGCTTCATCTGCCTCGGGTCCATTCCGCCAAGCATCAAAACCAAGCCTCTATGTCAAAATTCCAGACAACGGGAAACCGCACTTTCCGGATGAAAAATGAAAATAAAAAAAGGGAAAGGGCGGAATCAGGAAGACGCCTCTTCCTTTTTCTCCTCTGCCTTCTCTTCCTTTGCTTCCTCCGCAGGCGCCTGCACAGGCGTCAGGGCGGCCTGCGCGGCCGCAAGCTTCTTCTCCTTCACGCTCACGATTATCTCGCTCTTGTGCACCTCTATCTTCCTGATGGGCGCGATTTTCTTTATCTTGAGGTAGATTTTCTGGCTGAGCTTGCCGAAGAGCACTTCCTGCGCTATTGTGGCGAAGTCGGATTTGGTGACATTGGCCTCTATCTCCTCTGCTACCGCCTTCCTTATGGCGGTCTTGGCCTTTGCCGAAACCTTGACCCCCGTGACAACGGTCATCTTTACCCTGTATTTCTTGCCGTCCTTTGTCACGTTGTCCTTTACCACGACTATGACAGAGCGCCTCCTCCTCGCAAGCGTGCGCACGTAGGCGGGCGCAAGGTCGTGGCCTATGAACTCCGTGTAGCAGTGCTTGCCCTTGACTTCCTTCACCCTGAAGCTGACCGAGGTGTACGCGTTGGACATGTTGAACGAGCCGGTGAGCTCGCCGAGGTTCGCAAGCACGCGCCTGCCGATGAGGTTGGCCTCGTCAGAGCTGACAATCTGGCCCATCTCCTTGCTGTTGAAGAAGTCCGGCGCCATGACCGAATACCAGGACTTGGCCTTCCATTTGTCGACGACTTTCCCCTTTGATTTCTTTACTGGTTGTTTTTGTTGCGTATCTGCCATAAGAATCACCTAAATTTATTTGACAAGCAGCGCGGCCTTTGCCGGGTCGTATGTCCAGTCGGAAGGCAGCTTTCCCGTCTTCCTGTAGTACTTGACAAGCCTGTTGATTTTCGCCTCAATGTGCGTGAGCTTGACGGAGTTGTGCTTGTCCGAAGTGTTGGACGCGAGGTGGCGCCTGACGCTCATCGCCCTCTTGATAAGCGCGAGAAGCTCGTCGGGGTATTCGATCTTGCCGCCCGAGTCCACGATTATCTTGGAAATCCGCTTGCTTGTTATGTTGCGCACTGAGGGGACGCCGTATATGTCGCGCAGCTTCTGCCCTATCGCCGTCGCGTTGAGGCCCTCCTTGTGGAGCTTTGAGACCTGTTCCTCGACGTCGTGGCTTGAATAGCCCACCCATTCGGGGCTGACCTTTGTCACCGGCCTTTTCGAGCCGGACTTGCCGTGTTTTTTTGAGTGCATCCTTGCCATAAGTTTCACCTGTTCCTGTTTTGCATGTGCCTGCCAAGCGCGCTAAACGCGCGGAACCTGTGCGACACAGTGCCCTTGAATTCCGTATCCTCTGCGAATGTCCTCTTTGAACCTTCCGGGACGAAGACGGGGTCGAAACCGAACCCGCCATTTCCCCTTTCCTTTAGCGATATCGTGCCGTTGCATCTGCCGGTGAACACCCTTATTCTGCCGCCAAGCATCAGGGCAACCGAGCAGCGAAACTGCGCCGACCTGTCCGAGGAGCCGCGCATTAGGCGAAGGATGCCCGAGGTCCCGATTTTTTCTAGGGCAAATTTTGAATAGACGCCCGGAAAGCCATTTAACGACTTGATAAACAGCCCCGAATCTTCCAAAATAAAGTTGCCTTTGAACTTTTTTGAAACCTGCAATGCACAGGCGTAGGCCACCTGTGAGACATCGTCTGCGCGAATCTCGTCGCAATTAACATCCGATTGGATTACTTTTATCCCATATTCCTTTAAAATGTTTTGCGCCTCCTCCGCCTTGTGGCGGTTGGAGGTAATAAAGCGCAATTTTGTTGTTTTCCCTGCCATTTCAATGCCTTCTGCCGCCCGGGCACGCCTCACATGTCGCCGAGGGCGAAAAAGTAAAGCAGTATCCCGGCCGCGAAAAGCCAGACGACAAACGCGGCTATGACTGCCATGAACAGGTCGAGGAAGTTCCCGAAGAAAAGGAACATGCCGGTTATGAGGCCCACGCTCGTGGCCACGCTTATCGATTTCGCGAGCTGCACCTTGAACCCCGCAAGCTCCCTGGCGGTCGCAGGCGGCGGCTGGCGGGCGGCGCCGCCTTCCTTGTTTTTCTTTTGCTGGTTCTTCATGTTACCGACCCTTGATAATCCCGTTTCCGCGCGTTCACGTCACGCGATGATCTTGACCTGCAAGTCTCCCTGCGCAAAGGCTATTTTTTTCGCGCCTGTGCACGCCGCAAGCGCGTCCTTCGCGCCCGAGAGGTCCTCCGGCGAGGAAATCTCAAGGCTTGCGAGCTGCTCGTTTAGCGCGAGCTTGTTGGACGACTTGAACTGCCTTACCTGCGACACCACGGCGTTTAGCAGCTCCGCCTTTTTTTCAGAGTCCGAATCTATGAGCTTTTCATCTGCGACAGGCCATGCCGACCTGTGGATGGATTTCCTCTCCCCGTCGCCGACGGACTCGGAGAATATGGAATATATCTCCTCCGCCACGTGGGGCATGACGGGCGCGAGGAGCTTGATTGAGGCCAGAAGCGCCGTGTGCAGGGTGTATCTCGCCGCAAGCGCGCTCTCCTTCGGCACGTCGTCGCGGTATACCCTGTACTTGACGTATTCGAGGTAATAATCGCACAGCTCGTTCCAGAAGAACTGGTGCATGGCCTTTATGGCATGGTGGAACTCGTACTTGTCGAAGTCCTCCGTCACCTGCGCGATGGTCGCGTTGAGGCGCGAGAGAAGCCACTTGTCCACAAGCTCCAGGCCCTGCTTGTGCGACTCGTCGGGCGCGTAGCCTGTGATGGCCGTGCTTATGAATTTCGACGCGTTCCAAAGCTTGTTCAGGAAGCTCTTGGAATAGGTCATGTCCTGGTAGGAAAACGGCCTGTCCTTTGCCATTGCGCCTGAAAGCGCGGCCCACTGCCTGACGGAGTCGGTGTAATATTTCTCGATTAGCTGGTCTGGGGCTATTATGTTCCCCAGTGACTTTGACATCTTCTTGCCGTCGGGCGCGAGCACGTTGCCATTTAGAAGCAGCTCCTTGAAAGGCGGCTTGCCTGTCAGCGCGAGCGAGCGGTAAATCGTATAGAACGCCCACGTGCGCACAATCTCGACGCCCTGCGGCCGCAGGCTTGACGGGTAGAGCCTGGAAAAGCGCTCGTTGTCGTCCGGCCAGCCGGCTATCACAAGCGGGGTGATGCTTGAATCCACCCAGCAGTCGCACGTGGATTTTTCAGGCACGAGAATCTCATTGCAGCCGGGGCATTTCTTTTCAGCCGCAGTTGCGGGGTTGAATGGGAGTTCCGAATAGTCCACTGGATAATCCTTGCCGCATTTGGGGCATTGCCTGAAAGGTATCGGGGTGCCAAACACCCTCTGCCTTGAAATGACCCAGTCCCACTCCACTGAATTGGCCCAGTCTACGAGGTGGGATATGGCAAAGTCGGGCACCCACTTCATAGCCTTCGCGCCTTCTATTATTTCGGCGCTCTTGTCCTTTATGCTGCAAAACCACTGGGAGGAGAGCATGAGTTCCACTGGCCTCTTGCACCTGTCATGTACCTTGACGACCTGCGGCAGCGGCTCGATTTTGACTACCTTGCCTTCCGCCTGCAATGTCTCTATGATTTTCTTTTTGGCCTCCTCGGCCTTCAGCCCGTTAAGCCATTCCGGGCCGTTGATTATTTTCCCATCAGGCGAGAACGCCTCTATTATGGGAAGCTTGTAGCGGTACATCCAGACAACGTCCATCTTGTCGCCGAATGTGCAGACCATGAGCGCGCCCGTGCCAAAAGCGGGGTCCACGTCCCTGTCCGGCATCATCTTGACCTGCTTGCCAAGCGGCGTAGTTATCGTCTCGTTGGCGAACTTGGAAAACCTCTTGTCCTCCGGATGGAAAAGCACTGCCACGCACGCGTGGAGGAGTTCCGGCCTCGACGTTGCTATTATGACGTCGCCCTTTGCGGACGTGAACTTGAGATGGTTGAGTGTGCTTTGCCTGTCCGCCTCCTCCGTGTCGGACTTGGCAAGCGCGCTCATGCACTTGGTGCACCAGAAGACCGGGTGCTTGCCCCGGAATACTAGGTCCTTTTCATGCATTTTCAAAAGCGAATATTGCACTTTCCTGTGATAGTCGGGGGACATTGTCCTGTACTCGTAGCGCCAGTCGGGCGAAAAGCCCATCTGTATCATCTGGGACTTCATCCTGTCTATGCACGACACTGTCCATTCCTGGCAGAGCTTGCGGAATTCCTCCGGCGGCTTCCTGCCGTGCTTCTGCTCGACCTTGACTTCTGTGGGGAACCCCTGGCAGTCCCAGCCCTGGGGGTAATATACGTTGAATCCGCGCATCCTCTTGTATCGCGCCGCAAAATCGAAATACGAATACGAGAGCACGTGGCCCATGTGCAGGTCTCCCGAGGTGAAAGGCGGCGGCGTGTCTATGGAATATACAGGCTTCACCATGTCGGAGCCGTCGAACCTGTAGGTGCCTTTCTCCTCCCACCACTTCTGCCATTTCTCTTCAACGTTTTTGCCGTATTTGTCTTCCATTTCATTACCTTTTTTGAAAATAAACGCCCAAAGCCGCATTTTGAGTGGGCGGGTTTGAGTCTGGAATTTATGTTGCAAGGTATTTAAGAGTATATAATATAGGCAAGGGTCAGATGGAGAGCCTCAACCCGTCCCGTGCGGCCATGGTTTCAACACCGCTCTCTTTTGCCAGCCGGGCTGCCTCCTTTTCGGCTGCCTTGTCAAGCTCGAGGCCGATGTGCGTTATCACCGCCTTTTTCGGCCGGGCTGCCTTGAGTATGTCCACTGCCTGCGAGCACGATAGATGGTCTGGGATAGCCTTGCCAAAAGGCTTTATCACGTTTGCCACAAGCATGTCGCAGCCCGAATAGAGTGCCCAGTCAACGCCTGAAAAATCAGTGTCGCTTATGTGCCCTATTTTAGCCCCGTCCATTGAAATGATGAAACCGAAGCCCGTTTTCTCGTCGTGATTCAGGGGCAGCGCGCAGAAAACGCAGCCTGGCGCGATTTCGATTTCCCTGCCTGGTTCGGGCACAATGGCCTTCTCAAGCTTTGACAGGTGGTATTTGGAAATCGCGCGCTCGTATTCGGGCGTGCCCTCGATCGCGTTCTTGCTTCCTATGAGAATCCCTTTTGGAATGTGCTTGCCGTAAAATCCCGAAAACCCCGCCATTGCCTCGCTTATGACAGGAGCCTCGCACACGTGGTCTATGTGCGCGTGGGTCACTATTAGCGCATCTGTTTTTTGGGGGTTTATGCCTTCCATGCGGCAGCCAAGCGCCGCCCCGGGGCCGGGGTCTACATGGATGCTTGCGGCCTTGCCATGAATCCGAAACCCTCCTGTGCGCCTTGCCTGCCTGACAAGGTTGAACCTGCCGCCCCCTGTGCCAATGAAAATAATTTCAACCATGAAAACCAACATCGAAAAGCAATCATTCCCTTGAAAGCCTGATACTGCCTCGAGCATGCCTGCCCTGGCCCGCTTTCCTGTTCTTGCCTCTGGATGCAAAACCCGCCCGTTCCCTGAGAGCGGCCGCCATCCTGCACGCCATGCACAACTCGCCCGAGGCCGGCTCGCCGCACTCCCTGCAAAAGCGAAGCGCAGTAGCAGGGTTAGGGAGCATGGCCGAGGATATGGCAAGCGCGCTTTTGAAAGCCTTGATTTTCGTCCCGGGCTGGGAATCCTCGAATGAATTGAGCATGTCCCTGACCTTCTGGCGCAGGGCAGTAGTCGCATAGGGGCACTGCTGGAAATGTATGGGCATGCCCTTTAGAACAGAATAAAGCGCGATTTCCTTTTCAGGGATTTCCATGAGCGGCCTGATGCGGGGGACAAAGCCCTCGCCTTCAAGGCCTTGCGGGCCGAGCATGCGCGAAATGTGTTCTGTGTCGTTTCTGAAAACATTCATGAGAAACGTCTGGGCTATGTCGTCGAGGTTGTGCCCGATCGCGATTTTTCGCGCACCTGCCTTTTTTGCCGCCCTGTTGAGCAGGTGCCTCCTGAAAACCCCGCAAAAGCTGCACGGAAGGCCGGACTTTTGCGAAATCGAGACAGCCCTGTCAAGCGAAAACCCGTATTCCTTCTCAAACGAATGGATTATGAGTTTCACGCCGAGCCTTTTCGCCTCCCTGGCGGCGACTTTCAGCGTGTTTGGCCTGTACCCCTTTATGCCCTCGTCAATGGTGATAGCGGTAAGCTTCAATGGCAATGACTTCGAGAGCATCTTGAAAAGGCGGAGCATGACAACGCTGTCCTTGCCCCCTGAAAGCGCAACTGCGATGTGGTCGTTTTTTTCAAGAAGCCCGTGCGTGCGCACAGTGCGCTTGAACCTGCGCTCGACGCTTTCCGTGAAATGCCCGGCGCAAAGATAGCAGCCCGAATAGGCGAGATATGCAACCGCCGGCTTGCCGCAGCGCGAGCAGGAACCCGATTCAATGCCCGCCCCTGCCGGCTTAGCCGCCGAATACGACCTTGATGATTTCAACTTTGTCCCCTTCCCTCAATTTATGCGATTCCGGCCTTACGGTGCCATTGACCTTCGCTATTGCCACCTGCGGGCTTATGCCAAGCCCGGACAACACCGAGCCGATGGTAGAGCCCGCAGGAGCCGATTTCGGCTTGCCGTCGATTTTTAGCTTCATTAAAAACACCCTTGCGCCCCTACCGAACAAGCTCGGGGCACGGATGCATTCCTTTCGGTTAATAGTTTAATAAAGAATGCAGGGGATAGGGATATTGTTTCCAAAACACGCGCAAGCCAGGTGTATCGAATGGTTCTAATCGAGAAAATCAGGGCAAGGGAGATAATAGATTCCAGGGGCAACCCAACGGTAGAGGTTGAAATCACAAGCGAGGACATGTTCGCCCGCGCAGCCGCGCCTTCGGGAGCGTCGACAGGCAGGCACGAGGCGCTCGAACTGCGCGACAATGACGCGCGCTTTGGCGGCAAGGGCGTGAGAAAGGCCGTGGCGAACGTCAACAACAAGATAGCCAGGGCGTTTGAGGGGAAAAACATCGCATCGATAGGCGACGCGGACAAGATAATGCTGGAACTCGACGGCACGCCAAACAAGTCGAACCTAGGCGCGAATGCCACCACTGCGGCCTCCCTCGCTTTCGCAAAGCTTCTCGCAGGCGAGGCTGACATGCCGCTTTACGAGTACCTGGGCGGCTCGATGCTGCCCGTGCCCATGATGAACATACTCAACGGGGGCCTGCACGCAGGAAGCGGGCTTGCCATACAGGAATTCATGGTAATGCCTTACGGCGCAAAATCGTTTTCGGAAAGCCTAAGGATGGGCTGTGAAATCTACCACCTGCTTGGCAAAAGCCTCATAGAGAAATACGGCAAGGGCGCGAAAAACGTGGGGGACGAGGGCGGGTTCGCACCCAGCGTGAAAAACACCGAGGAGGCACTTGCGATAATCCAGAAGGCAATCGACGCGGCGGGCTATTCAGGCAAGGCAGGGATAGCCATGGACGCTGCGGCAAGCGCGTTTTACGATTCCAAGTCAGGCAAATACGCAATTGACGGCAAGTCAGTGGATTCGGCAGGGCTTGCGCAGCATTATGAAGGCCTGCTTGGCAGGTTCAACATTGTTTCCATTGAGGACCCGTTCGACGAGGAGGAGTTCGCGGCCTTCGCAGAATTCAGGAAAAGGCACGGGGCGAAGCTGCAGGTAGTCGGCGACGACCTGCTTGTGACGAACATGGAAAGGATAAAGGCCGCGGCGGAGAAGGGGAGCGTCAACGCGCTGCTTCTAAAGGTCAACCAGGTCGGCACCCTAAGCGAGTCCATAAAGGCCGCCAAATTCTGCTACTCGCGCGGCTGGGGCGTGGTCGTCAGCCACAGGTCGGGAGAGACGGAGGACACCACAATAGCCGACATAGCGGTAGGCATTGAATCAGGCCAGATAAAAACAGGCGCTCCGGCGCGAAGCGAACGGGTGGCGAAATACAACGCCCTGCTAAGGATTGAAGAAAGCCTCGGCTCAAAGGCGAAATTCGCGGGCAGGGACTTCAAAAGCCCGCTAAGGACGACAAACTTCAGCGAAAACCTGTCAGAGCCGTAGATTGCGGCAGGGGAAGCCGGCAAGCCTGATTCGAGATAATGGGAGGGCCAGGCTGCCGGGAAAATGCCTGCGGGCCTAATCCTTTGCCTTTTTCCCTGAAACAATGCGGGTCACGCGGGATTCCAGGTTCTTGAACTTGCCTATCCCCCTGCGGAAATTTTCGCCCTGCTGCCTTGAGAGAAGAGTCAGGGTGTAAAAGCCAACTGACACGCCAGACCACATGTATAATATAGTGAAGAGCCTGCCCATGTCCGTCTTTGGCACAATGTCGCCGTAGCCCACCGTGGTCAGCGTGGCGGAAGAGAAATACAGGGAGTCTATCCATGTCCAGCCTTCAAGGAAATGGTATGCTATTATGCCGAACAGGTTGAGTATCAATATTGCAAGAAGCGCGTTTTTTATTTCAGAATCCATGAACTGGTTTGAAGTGGGGCGGTTTAAATACGTTCTCATGAAAAAGCATGGAAACTATAAAAAACAAATAATACATAAGGGGTAATAATTCCGGCAGCGGCTGCGCTGCCAGCCAAAACAAACCCAAGGATGTCAATCATGGAACTGTTCAACACGAAGACGCGAAGCATCGAAAGGTTTCGGCCCAGGAAGGGCAACAGGGTGCTCTTCTATGCCTGCGGCCCGTCGGTGTACAACTTCGCGCACATAGGCAACCTGCGCACATTCTTCTGGGAGGACGTGCTACGGCGCGCGCTCGCCTTCAACGGGTACGACGTACGCCACGCAATGCCGGTTTCCGACATAGAGGACAAGGCCATAAAGGCGTTCAATGCGAGCGGGGAAAAGGATTTCGAAAAATTCATCACGCCCAAAATCGCAAGGTTCAGGTCGGACATGAAAAAAATGAACATCCTCGCCCCGACAAGCCTTGTCAGGTTCAAGTCCGCAATCCCGTGGGTCATAAAATGGATTTCAGGGATAGAATCCAAAGGCTATGCCTATGGCGACAGCTCCGGAAACCTGCTTTTCAAGGCGGGAAAAGTGAAAGACTATGGCCGCCTTGTCAGGCTCACGGGCAAAAAGAGGCTAAACAGGGGCGCCCGGCTTGCCGACGATTACGCGAAGGAAGGCGTATACGACTTCGCGCTCTGGAAGGCTGCGGCAAAGGAGGATGGAAGCCTGAAATGGGAATCCCCCTGGGGCGAAGGAAGGCCCGGCACGCATTCATACTGCTCCGCCATAGCGTACAAGTGGCTTGGCGAGAAGATAGACATACACGCAGGCGGGGTCGACAACATTTTCCCCCACCATGAAAACGAGATTGCGCAGTCGGAATGCTTTGCGGGCGACGACTTTGTCGGGTACTGGTTCCACGTCAAGCACCTTACCGTGAACAAAAAGAAAATGTCAAAGCGCATAGGCAATGTGCATTACCTGGCAGGCCTCGAAAAAATGGGATTTTCAGGGCAGGACCTGCGCTATTTCTACCTGCAGAGGCATTACAGGCAGAACCAGGACTTCAACATGCGGGAGATGCGCAGGGCGAGGAAAAACCGCACGTCCCTCGTGGGGGAGATTGCAGCCATAAGAAAGTCAAAGCCCGTGGCAAGGGGCGGGCTTGGCGAAGTCGCCATGCGCAAGGCATGGGATTCGATAATGCACAACATAGATTCAGACTTGCGCATGCACAGGGCCCTGGCGGCCTTTGAAGGCCTTGCGCGCAAGGCGGCCAGGAAGGGCATGGACAAGGAAGGGAAAAAACTTTTCATCGAGCGCGCTAGGGAATTTGGATACCTCACGGGGCTCACGCTATTTTAAAGGAAACAAGGCGGGCAGGCCCGCCGTCCCGGAAAAAGCTTGAAAAAAAAGGGGAATCGAAAAGTGCCCTCACATGTACTGGGGCTGTTGCTGCTGCGCCGCGGCAGGCTTGTTAGCGCGCTTTAGCCTGTCAAACTCGTCCCTGTAAATCGACCAGAGCCCGGAACCTTCCTTGGAGTCAAGCACGCGCACTATCTTCTGGCGCGGGTGGAAGACTGACAGGCCTTCGACGGGCCTGTAATCCACAAGCACGTAGGAGCCTTCCTTGAGCTGTTTGGCTATTTTCGGGTTTGCCTCAAGCGTAAGCAGGTTCTCGTCCCACATCAGGCATGTCGCCTGGATGCCTGAAACTGCCGGATTTGAAGAAAAGACTTTTTTGACCTTTGCAAGATGGAACACGGCAACACCTCTCAATAGTTGTATCCCCTATTTGCACGCATGGGTTTATGAATATGCTGCACTATCCCGGCGATTAATCATATTGCAGGCGGAGGTGGCAGGGCCGGCAAAATTTATATTCTGGGAAGGCGAGAGTATCCGCATGGGAGAACAGATAGACAAGACAGACAGGCACATACTCGAAGAGTTGTCGATAGACTCGAGGGCCCTTCTCACCAAACTCGCCAAGAAAATCAGGACATCCAAGCAGACGCTCCAGTACAGGATGCAGAGGATGGAGAAGGACGGCGTGGTTAACGCCTACATAACCTACGTTGACTGGTCAAGGATAGGATACATGAGGAGGGAAATGCTTGTCAAGCACGCGCCCATGGGGGAGAGCCTCTACAAGGGCATAATAGAGACATGCATGAGGCAGGGCGGCGTGCACATAACCCGCTGCGATGGCGAGTGGAACATGCTTGTGGGCTACCTCGGGGCAAGCAACAAGGAGTTATACGAAAAGGCGAACGAGATAAGAAGGGCTTTTGGCAGCCATATGATAGAGACCAGGGCCGCGACGCTTGTGGACGTCTACGTGAAATCGATGCAGAAATACGACAATGAGAACGAGTCCGGCGAAGTTGTCGGCGTGCTCGGGGCAGCGGAGAAGAGATACGCGCTCGACGACAAGGACAGGCTCGTGCTTGGCGCCCTGGCAGTCAACGCGCGCGCGCCATACGCCCAGATAGCCGAGATGACGGGGCTTGCGCCGGAAACCGTCAGGTTCAGGATAAAGAGGCTCGAGAAGGAGAAGGTCATCGTATCCTACGGCGTGAGCATCAACCCGGAGCTTGATGGATTCAACCATTTCATGATTCTTGTCAGGCTTTCGGACCCGCAAAACGAAAGGATTGAGAAATTCATCAAGTACCTGCTTGCCATACCAAAGGTCAGGCGCGTGGCGAGGGTGATATCCACCGTAGACCTGATTTACGAGGCGCGCTTTAGCGACGAGCGCGAGCTTAGGGAGACAAAGGCGCGCATTGAAAGGGATTATGGCGACATGATACACAGCCAGACTGTC
The DNA here is from genome assembly GCA_041650395.1 of Candidatus Micrarchaeia archaeon. Taxonomy (GTDB): domain Archaea; phylum Micrarchaeota; class Micrarchaeia; order Anstonellales; family VGKX01; genus JAKALW01. The sequence continues at coordinate 184,408 of JBAZLG010000003.1, forward strand.
CTGCGCCTCTACGGCGAAAACCTGTTCGCGTTCTTCCCGCCACTCCGGCGGGACAAGGCGGGGAAAAAGCAGGGGAACTGAAGCAGGGCTGCAAGCCGCCCGCGCAATGCTATTTAACAGGCAATGCCCAAATCCCCCCTCAATGGCAAGGAAAATGATATTCACCAGGGGATACTGGCCCCTCCCGGTTTTCAAGTCGGCCTATGCAAACGGCAAATGGCACGCCGCAGCCAGCAGGAAAACAAGCCCGAAAGAGGCAAGCATGGAACTCCCAAAAAGGCTTTCAGGGGTGGTGGTCCTCGAGGCGCGCATTGGAAAGGCGCTCTCGAAAAAAATATGCCTCAAGTCGGGCGGCAAAAACATCCTTTTCTCGAGATGGTTTGGCGGCCTTTACAGCAATGCCAGCACCAGAAGCCCTTCGCAGGTCAGGGAATATTACAATGCCATAGCCGCGAGGTACGAGCACAACACTGAGCCGGAGCGCGAAAAGCAGCTTGAGACAATCGCGATACACCTGAAAAAAATCCTCCCAAAAAACGCCAGCGTGCTCGACGCCAGCGCGGGCAGGTGCCTCTTCGCCCGCGTGGCAAAAAAGCACGGGCTTGTCGTCACGAGCATGGACATATCAGAAAAAATGCTCTCCTCAAATGGCTGGCGCGGCAAAAAGGTCCTGGGCAGCATAACACGGCCGCCGTTTGCAAAGGGGAGTTTTGATTGCGTAGTGCACCTGTTCTCGAACCTGCTATCCTATGACAGGAAGGCGTTCCCGGCTTTCCATTCAATGCTTGCCAAGGGGGGCGTGCTTGTCTATCTCCCGGTCAAAAGCCCGGGGGAGCAATGGCTTCCCGGATGGCGTGAAAAGGCGATGGCGCGCCTGGAAGGGTCTGGCTTTGAAAAAATGGAGAAAATATCCATCCCCAGCATTGGCAGGAAAAAAAGCGTGCTGACCTTCATACAGGCAAGGAAAAAAGCCTGAAAAAACCAGGGAAAAAAGGAAAGAAGGGAAAAAAGAAAAAAACCTCACTGGACTTCAAGAGAGCCGCAGGGCACGGAGTCTATTGTAACAGGCGCAACAGACACTGGCGGAGGCGCGCTATACTGGCAGTAGATGTTTATAGAGCCTGAAACCCCCTTCTCGCCAATCAGGCCCGACGCTCCAAGCTTTTGCGAGAATACGGCGCCAAAGCAGTCCCATTTGAGCACGCTTCCGTCCTGGAACCCGCTGTACGTGACCTTGCCCTCATACCTCATTGCCACGCTGTCCTTCTTGGTAGTCTCGACAGAGCAGGCAGGCTGCGCTGATGGCTGGCCTGGCGCCTGTTGTGGCAGGACTGTCACGCTCGCATTGGCGCACTCCTTTGAATCCACGTAAAGCGCCACCCGCGCGGTGCCTGCGGAATTGAAAGTGCAGGACGTTGATTTTTCCACGACGCCGCTTTCAATCTGCTTTTGCTCGCCGCCGCAGTCAAGCACTACGTTTGAGCCAGTGGGAGTAGACGCGCTTATGTCCACAAACGCGTTCCCGCCCGCATAAATGCTTGAAGGGGACACCGAAAGGCTGCACCTTGACACAGTTCCAGGCTCCGTTGAGGAGCCTGAATCGCCAGCGGACGCGCCTGAATTGAAACTCGCGCCCCCGCACCTGGCGCCGGAAAGGAATGCGGTAACTGAAGAGCCTGCTGTGAGCTTTTCGCAAAGGAACAGGTTGCTCCCCTTGTCAACCCCCTGGCTTCCGTCAGGGCACTGGACAGTGACAAGCCCGCTTTGGGGCGAGGCGAAATTGACCTTTACAAGATATACGTTTGAAGACGAGAGCTGGAAGCCCACATCGCATGGGGTGCCTGATGCGGGGGGCTGGCTTGGGGCTGAAGTATTTCCGCCTACGGAGGGCACCTGGTCCCCCTGGCCAGTCACCTGCCCGCCAATCCCCGCGCTTGGGGGCGCGGGCGGGGCCGCTGTGTTTCCAGTATCATTGCCTGCGGCAGGCGCGCCCTGGCCGCCATTGCCATTGGACGTGCAGCCTGCGAAAAAGAGCATCAGCACAAGAAGGACTGGCAGGATAAGACTTTTTCTCATTAAAACCACCCACAAAATTTGAATATTATGGCTAATTATTTGCACAACCTGATTTAAACGTGCCTGAAGGAAAAAAAGCGGAAAGAAAAAAAACAAGGGAATGGATGTTCTCATAGCCTGAACTCGCGCAAGAGAGCGCCTATTCGGGGGCTTTTTCATTCGGAAGCTTGGCCGCGCACTCCTTGCAATACGTATGGGTGTATCCTGCCAAATCAAGCTTTTGCACCCTGCCGGAGTAGTCAATGTCGGCCTTGCACATTTCGCATGTGAAAGTAATCATGCCGGTCACCTCAATTTTGCCTGTTGCAGATATTGAAGATTACAATTTAAAAACTCGCATTTGCGGATGCGGCATGGAAAAGTCCCAAAACCCCCAGCAGGAAGGCCTCTGGCGCTCATTCCTTCTTCAGGTCAATCCTAAGCTCTTCCCACCTGACATTCTTCCGTTCAATGCAGTTTTTCAGCGTCCTTTCCGCGTGGTTGAGGCCCGCCTTGCCTGTCTTTACCTCAAGGAAAACAATCTCCTCAATCTCCTTGGCGTCCATGCCCTTGAATATGACAAAGTCTATCGGCTTGCCAAGGAAGCGCGCCTCTGTGGGCGGGTAATTGAACCCTGGCAAGTAGGGGGCGAGCTGTTCCGAGAACTGCCCGCCAAGCACGGAGCGCGATTTCTTTATGGCGTCCTCGCGTATAAGCGGCACCCTGTCCCTTTGCCACAGAATGTCCGAGTATTTCATGCCTATGATTATGCCTGCGAGCACAAGCAGGGCAGAAACTATGGCAGCGAGGATTATTAGGGGGTCCATGGGTTCACCTGCATTGAAAATGCATGGCCCTGAATTTAAAACAGCCAGGAGAAAAGCATAGCATGCCTTTGGAAACCATATTCGCCACGTCCTCGCCGCAAAGAAAATCCATTTGCCGCAGGCACGGGATAAGATGCTCGTTTCGCTCAAGCAATGCCAGCGAGGCGGCAAAAGGGAGAAGCGCCAGGCATGTTGCCATTTCAAATGCAATGAAAAAGGCGCGGAAATGCCTTCGCAGGCGGCAAGACGCCATTGTGATAGGGGCGGACACAGTAGTCTCCTTCAGGGGAAAAATAATAGGCAAGCCGAAAAGCAAGGGAGAAGCCAGGCGCATAATATCGGCATTGGCGGGAAAAAGCCACAGGGTAATAACAGGCGTATGCATGCTCCACGCTGGCATGGAAAAATGCTATTCCGACTGTTCAAGCGTAAAATTCCGCGGGCTAAGCAGGCAAGGCGTGGAAAAGTTCGTGGCAAGCGGGAGTTGGAAGGGAAAGGCGGGCGGCTACGGCGTGCAATCTGATTCAAGGGAACTAATCGCAAGCGTGGGCGGGAGCAGGGAGAACGTAGAAGGCCTTGACGGGAAAAGGCTGAAAAAAGAGCTGAAGGCGTTCATTGCCAGAATTGGAAGGGCATGATGGGAGTTCATTTCCCGCCCTTTATTTCAAGGATTTGGCGATGCACCCTGCCATTTGAAACCGCGAAATCGGCTGTCCCGAGATTCCACTTCCCGCCTGACAAGTCTGTCACCTTGCCACCCGCCTCCTCGACAATCAACGCGCCCGCGGCAAAATCAACGACTTTAAGCCCGCTCATGATGCTTATGTCGGCACTGCCAAGCGCGACAAAGCCGAAATTGAACACAGCCACTCCAAGCACGCGTATGCCAAATGCCTTCCTCGAAACGTCAAAAAGCGCCCTGATTCTCTTCCTGTCAGCCGAGCGGGCAAGCCTTGACTCGAAAAGCACGAGGCAGTCGGAGAGTTTCGACCTTTTCGAAACGCGGATTTTCCTGCCATTGCAATACGCGCCTTTTCCCTTCCGGGCGCAAAACGCCAATCCCAGTTCGGGAATGGCTATGGCGCCTGCCTGCACAATGCCGTTTTTGGCATAGGCGAGGGATACGCCCCAGAGCGGCAGGCCAAATGAATAGTTGTTTGTCCCGTCTATGGGATCGAGAATCCACAAATCGCCCTTGCTTTTGCCCTCAAGCCCCCCCATTTCCTCGGAATAAACCGAATGGGACGGGAATTCCCCGCGTATCCTTCCGACAACGTATTTTTCAACTGCTAGGTCAGCGTCAGTGACGAAATCATGCGCGTCCTTGTGGCGCCTGAAGGCGAGCCTGCCTTTTTTTGCAAGCGCCATTTTGGCAGCGCCTGCGACAGCGCTTTCCATGAATCCCATTATCTTGTCCATGCCACCCTATTGCTTCAAAATGGTTAAAACCATTGCAGCCGCCTTGCCAGATAAATATATGTTTTGACACACTAAACCACGTGTTTATTAAGGCTAATTGAGAAATAAGGACATGCAAAAAGCCATTACGCCAGCTACAAGCATGAACATTGGAGGCAAGAAACTGTCCCTATCAATAAGCGAGATAGACGAATTCAGGAAAGCCATGCTAAAAAACCCGAGAATGCCCGGCTACGAGCGCTGGAAAAACCATTCAAACACCAGCCATGAGAGCTTCCTCGGGGCTTATGCGAAAAAAATAAGCTCCACCATTGAGACAGCCAGGGCCGACAAAAAAAGAACGGAAGTGGAATTGTCAAGCCTCAATGCCAACAAGCAACAGCAGGACGTGAGGCGCGCCGAGCTGGAAGTGAAGATTTCAAGGGTTCAAAAAAACATTGACAAGGACATAGAAGCCATGCAGGCCATAGAAGCAGAATGTGCCTCCATGATAAAGAACGCATCCCGCATTCTCAAAGAATCGTTCGACATCAGGGAAGAGATAAAAAACAATACTTTCCTGGCGCGCAAGGGGCAAAGCAGCCTCAACACGTTTTGGCAGGAATTCGCAAAGGACCTGGACGACGTGCCCGATGAGTTCAGGGAAGTGCTGCTTTCCGGGGAAGATTCGCCCCAGCTCACCGAAGTCTTCCTGCTGGGCCATCCGGCCTACCGACTCCTCTTCGATGTGCAGGAGGTCCTCAAGGATTACGATGAAATCAGCCCGGTCAGGGCGATGCCAAGGCTCGCAGAAGAATTCGGCTATAAAATGCCCGATTTCAGCCAGGTGAAAACCCTGGCTGACATGGACCCGGGCTTTTTGAAGGACAATCTTGAGATTTACACAAGGTTCCAGAATGCAAAGGGCGAGTTCAAGGGCTCATTCAAGAAAATGGATGCTAAAATCGCCAAGGCGAAAAAATACCTGGACGGAAAGAGCAGGGCATACGAGATTTACCAAAACCATGCCAAAAATGGCAGGATAAAGAAACTGAAGATGCTTGAAGGCCTGGACATCAAGGACTACGAAACCATGATGGAACTGGAATTGAAATATTCCGGCAAGGCGCACGCGCTGGCGGCGGAGATGAACGCGCAGTCAAAAAGGACCTACAACATCAGCGTAGAATACTCGAAAACAGTGCTTGACATAGTGGAGAGGATGCTCACCAAGGAAGAGCTTGAAAAAGAGCTTGCCGGGCTTCCTGTTGACGCCTCATATGTCGCCAAGCACGAAAAACTCGTAACCAAGCTCGCAATCCAGCAATCCAGGCTTGAAGACCTGGAAAACACGCGCTGCAAGGCGCAAGGAGAATTGAAAAAGGAGCTTGACAGGCTGGCAGCCAAGGAAACCTCGAGAAAATCAAGGAGGACAAGCGAGGAAAACCTTCATGCATATTTCGAAAAAATCGAGGCAGGGGAAAAGCCGGGCGGGAGGGACCCCAAATTCGTGTTCGAGGGAAAACACAATGGCGAGAATGACCTGCTGCCGGAAGCGCGCCAGATAAGCGGGGAGGCAATGGAGAATTTCATAAACGTGATTTCAGGGGAATTCCCGGTCATTGAGAAAAGCTATACCAAATACACGGGCCAGTTCAGGGAGACAATGGAAACCCTCGCGCTTGCATACGCGGAAAACGGGTTCAGGCTGTCCCTGAAGGCCCTGTTCATGGCATTCCCGGGGAAAGTTAAGGTCGAATCGACATACAAGAAATTCCCGTACAAGCCGGTAAGGATTGCGATAGAATCCAGCGCGATGCTAAGGCTCCTCGTGGACATGACAGACAATGAAAAGCCAGTGATTTTCTTCGTGGGCTCCAAGTCAGAATCAGAGAAAATCATGCCGAGGGACAGCCTGAAGCAGGCTATCGAATCCGCGAAAAACAACCCGAATCTTGCCGGGCTATTTGAAACCCTCAAGCAGCCAGAAAAGGAAAGGCAGTTCTCTGCAAAATAGGCTATTTTTTAACAAGCTTCGCCTGCCTGTGCTTTTTCAGGTCAGATGCGAGCTCTACCACGAACCGTGCATAATAGCCGGAATGGTTGTAGGCGAAAGCCGCCTTGTAATTGGTGCCTTCCCTGGAAAAGCCGGAATGCATGGAAGCGCCGGCATCCCTTAAGTATCTTGATACCAAAGAGATAGAATATTGCACTGAAAACGCGTATTCGAAGCTTGTGCCTTCAGGCAAGACGTCGTATTTGAGGAAAGACGACGGGAGGAACTGGCCAGGGGTGAAAGCCCCGCGCTCCGAGCCCTTGACTGAAAACGGGTCGATATGGTACTTGTCGCAGATTTGAAGGAAACAGGACAATTCGCGCTTTGCAAAGGCCTTCCACGCCCTTGAATCCTCCATCAGAGAAAGGAAGACATTGACGCATGCGAGCTCGCCCGTGTATCCTGCGTAAATTGTTTCTATGCCATGGACAGCAGTTACCAACTCCTCCGGAGTGCCTGTGGAGTCCTGCGCCGCTGCAAGGTCTAAAGAGTATTTTTCCTGGAATTTTATGCCTTTTTCCAGCAACTTGTCATAATGGTACAATTCCTTGTATCTCTCATATGTGAACGGCTTTTTCACCTTGGAGGTGTCAGGCTTTGGCTTTTTGAAAAGCACGTATTTCTCAAGCTGTGAATCAGAAAGCAGGGAGTCCACGGAAACCGCACCCCTGCCCGTATGCAGCAGGAATTTCCTGGCTTCCTTGAGAGTTGCCTCCTTGAAAACAAGCATTGGCTTGGTGGAATCCTTTCTTGCCGCTTGTTTTATAGATGGCTTTGCAATGCAGGTGTCAACCAGCGGCGCGGGCGGCTTGAAAGAAGCCTGCTTCTGGAAAGTGGAAAAAACCCTGTAGCTTAGTATTGACGAGCCAATCATCAGGCCTACAATAATGCCTGTTCTGGCTTTTTGCGGTATTTTCAAGCTGGCACCTTCTCTGGAGGGTTGATTGTTCCTTGCAAACGTGTTGTAATTGGTGTCAAATTAACCGACTTAGATATATAAGCCTTGGTTCGGAAAAGGGATAGAGTTGCCCCCGTAGTCCAACCTGGATAGGACGCAAGCCTCCGAATGGCATGCCCGCACGTTTGATGCGGCAGACTTGCACAAATGCAAGAAGAAAGTTTGTGGTCCGGGTTCAAATCCCGGCGGGGGCGTTGACATTTTACTACTCAGCGGGGCGTGTTTTACTTCTTGAGATGGGTTATTGCTGGCCGCAACCCTCTTACAAGCTCCTCAAACGAGGCGTCAAGGAGTTCAGCGTACTTTTTAATATCAATTTCCCTCCTGCTTGCCTGCCTGGCAGGCCTGGGGCCGAACAGGGAATAAACAAAGACCGAGACATTTGCCGCATTGGGCTCCTGCCTGAACGCCACCACGTGGGGCGCATTTGACACATAATCGCCAATATCCCTTCCAATAGCCTTTGTTATGGCAAAATCTGCCAGGACGAATTCCCCTTCCTTTAGCCTTTTCTTGAAATCCGCAAGCAACCCTTTCGCCTCCTTTATGCCAGCACATGCATCAGGGGCTGAAAGAATTGCTTTCGCCATCCTCTCCTGGCACTGGACTGCAAGGGCGCATGAATCCGAATGCCTGACAGCTATTCCTCGCGCCTCCATCCTGCCGTCCTGCATGAGGCCATAATAGTGATTGGCAACTCCTGACGCGTCCTTGGCTGCTGGGAATACAAGCCTTGAAAAAATGCAATCGAGTTCCAGAGTTATGCCTGTCTCTGCGCTCACTTTCCTGACATAATCCAGATACTGCTTCTCATTCCCGCCTGACACGAAAACGCTGTCCACCATGCCATACAATGCCTCAAACCCTGCATCTTCGGCAATCTCCTTTGCCATGGAGAGGATATGCCTGCCATAGAGCATTACGCATTCCTTGCACTCCACATTTGAGAATATGAAGTTGGAGAATCCCAGGTATCCAAAGCAGGTTACTAAGATATTTTTCAGGGCTCTCTGCCTCATGTCAAACTCCGCCCTCTTAGCCGGGTCAGTTGATGTCTTTGCAAGATGCTTCAGCTCAAGCCTCCGCCTAAGGACTTCCTCGATTCCCTGAGGTATTATGCCTTTCCTCTCTGTGCAGGTCTTCCAGCCAGCTTCAGGCACTATCATTGGCTCTTTGCAGCACGTGCATGTGATGGTTTCGGGGCTGATGTTGTATTTCACTATGATATTGGGGTACATGGAAGCAAAATCGCATTTTGCCACATTCTCGTAAATCCCCGGAGTCGGATAGATTATGGAGCCGCCCTTGTCCAGCTGCATGAGGAGCTTGAGGGATTTGGGCCTCTCCATCTCCTTTCGCAAGTCAGGGACAAGGTAGCCATTCCTCTTAGCCGCCCGTATATGAAGATAGGTATTGAGCCGCCCGGGTGTAATCCTGCAAATTGTGTCAGGCTTTGCGCCCGTCATTTGAGAAAGCTCGATAAGCCTTGCTATCCTGCTTTTCCCTATCCCCAGAATCTCCTTTGCCGAGTCTTGCCCGATTGGCAGGTTATGCTCGTTGTAAATGTCGTATCCAATGTCCTTTCTCAGGTCAATATGGGCGCAGGAATCAAAGAACACGCCAAAGATATTCCCAAGCGAGCTTGCGGCTCCGTATCGTTTAAGATAAGAGTCCCCGCCATAGGAGAATATCATGTCCGTGCCTGTTTCCCTTAGAGCCTCTGCCAGCTTGGCAGGATGGATTACCATCTGCGGTTTCCCCTCCAGGACAAGGTTCAAGTATTTGGGATTGACACTTGTAGGGGCTATTGCACCGCAGGAGAGGGGCGGCAGTTCCAGGGAGCTTGTCTTTTCCATTGATATGAGTTTCCCCTGCTCCGCAACAACGTCGTAGAGCGAGAAGAAGGCGGCATCTTTTTCCATCACGTACTTGAAATACTGAGGTATTGCCGTTTCGGCTATCTCCTTGATTCCTGGGATAATTTTCATGTCCTTGACTACCCTTTTGTAATTTCTGGCGTAGTCCACCACTACCTTTATGGCATCAGTCTTGCCCTTCGCGTCCAAGGACACGTACTTCTGCTCTATCTCCGCGTCAAGGACATGGGGGTGCTTTGAGGCATAATCCTCCGCTTCCTGTGGATTGCCTGACACGAGATAAAACGAATGCCTGAATCTGTCCGAGAGCACTATGTTCCCGCCATCCCGTGTCTTGAAGCCAAGGCTCACGCTGTCCTGGCCTTCCCGTATATCCAGAAGCCAGCCTTGGAATCGCATCAGAGCCACCTGGCAAGCGAATGCTGGCTTTGGATTTCCACAACGCATTCCGCCTTGCATGGGTGTTTTTGAACCTCAAAATGAAATCTAGGGCGTCCCTTTACCTCTATTATCACTGCCGAATGCTCCCCCAGGTAGGGATGGATTGGCTGGGGCGAGTTGTCAAACACCACTCCGTGGCAGCTGTTCATGGCGCATAGCCTGGCAAACATGCCTATGGCATGCGTCATTGACATCAGGCTGGCGTCTTTCTTCCCAGGCTCCTTGTACAAGTCTGATATGGAATCCAAGATAACAAGGTTGAGTCCCGTGCCAAAGTCAAATATGCGCTGCCAGTTCTGCCGCATTTCCACGGTGTCCCTTGAAAATACCCTCAAGAAAAAGACCGATTCAAGCAGGTTGTCCACGTCCGCGCCCTGCATCTTGGCAGCCTGCACTATGCCGTCTATGTCTATAGTCCAGTACCTGTCGTGGTATTCCACGAAGTGAAGGTATAGAATCCTCTTGCCCGGCCTGCATGCCCTCACAAGCATGGCGGTTGCCAATGGCGAGAGTAGCCGAGGGTCACTGGCGCGCAGCGTGATTATTCCGTCCCCTATGTCCAGGAAACTGTCAAGTGCCCCTATCCCCGTCTTCAAGCCTTGCCTGCTTGCCTGTTGAGTCCAGTTTTCTTGCTGTTTCATCCCTATCACGCTTCAGATAAACAGCTGCGGCAAGCACCATGGCTATGCCTATGTCCGCCTCGTTTGCCGCGTCTATGGCAGTCCGCCTGTCGCGAATGACTGACATGATTTCATCAAACGCCTTCCTGTCGCTTTTGCCAAGCGCCCTCCCGAATGCCTCCCACTGGGCTATCTTGGCGTCAATGCGCGCAGTAGCTGACGGTATGCTTCGCCCCATCTGAAAACCGCATGAGTTCGCAAGGCTTCAGTTAATAAACAGGCAAAGGGGTGGTTTTCCAGTATGTTTCGGTAGGTTAAAATACGCCAAAATCCGTAGTATTTCCATGTGCCTCCGATATGCGTTTAGCGTCATGGACAGGGACGAAGTGAAGCAGAGGTTCGCACTGGTTCAGATAGCATACGAGCTTGAAGCCAGGTATAACATAGCTCCAACCCAATCTGTCCCCGCCATATTCAACGATTCAAAGAATACGCTGTCTGGCGCACTCTGGGGAATGCCAGCTCAATGGGCAAATGAGCCGGGCAAGCTCCTGTTCAATGCGCGCGCGGAGTCAATTGACTCAAAGCCCACATTCAGGCGGCATTTTGAGGAAAGCCGGTGCCTGATGCCTGCCAATGCATTCTACGAGTGGAAACACCCTGAAAAGAGGCCTTTCAGGTTCTCACTGAAGGATGATGCCATGTTCGCATTTGCAGCCATATACTCAATTGACAAGGAAAGCCAAAGGCGCTCGTGCTGCATGATTACCACGGAAAATAATGCCCTTGTGGGCCAGGTCCATAATCGGATGCCTGTTATCCTGCCTCTCATGCGTGAAAAAGAGTTTCTTGATGCCACTCCAAAGGAGGCCAAGGCCATGCTAGTGCCATTCCCTGACAGCCTGATGGGCATGTATGAGCTTACCTCGCGGATTAACTCGTCAAGGGTGGATTCGCCCGAAATAATCAAGCCCCAAACTGAAAAGGGGACATTGAAGGAGTATTTTTGATTGCACTAAATAAGAGACACGCACAGGGCATTTCTGCGGAAATGCCTGCGATGAAGGGGCTTTGTACAAAAGGTGAAAGGACAGCAGGATTTGCAGGGGTGTTAAGAATACTGCCATACAAATTATGATTGATGCTATGGAAAATGAGTCGTTAATTAATGAAGACAAAATTAAACTGCTTGCAAAAAAACAATTGGATCAATATCCTTTAGACAAAGATTTAAGTGCAGAGTGGGATCGGTTCTTGTCTAGTAAATATAATCTACAACGTTATAGAGCTCTGGCAAATCTTTTATATAAAAGTTCATTATTAACTCTAAAAAAAGAAACAGAGATTAAAGATAGTGATCAGCGTATTATTCTTTTTAATAACGCCTATGAAGCAGTAAAACAGGCAGAACTAATTTTTCGAACTATAAACCTTCTTGTTTTAAGTTATGGATGTAGGTCTGTATCCTTACAATTAAAAATAAAAATTATCTTTGATTCGAACTCTATTTCTATCACTGCTGATTCTTTTAACAAAGAAGTAAATTCGATCATAGATGAAATTAGAATATTCATAAATGATTTTGATAAGTATGGAGAAGATATTGCTTCGAAACAAATTCAGATTATTTTGTTATTTGGTTCAGTCATACATTCTCCAGTTATTAAATTGAATAAACTTAAAATGTTTAATAAGGCGGAAGAAATAATTCAGTTTATCAAAGAAAATACAGATAAGTTAGATCTGAGATCTGGAAAATATTCTCCATCATTCGAAAATACAGCAAAAACAATTTTTGATCAGATACTCTTAGTTAATGCTGAGACTTTGTCCCGAAAAGAACAATCAATAAATGGTTATTCATTAAAAGCGGCAGATTATTATCTTGATGTGAGTAATAAAATTGAATCCGAAGCTATCAAAACAGAAGCTCTCCAACATTATTATCGAATTCTGGCTTTTCGTAACAAATATACTGGTGCAAATAATGATCAACAAAATTTTATTAGTTATATTGACTCTGCGATTGTGACTTCAGAAAAATTCAACCCTAAACAGGCAGTCTTTTTAAAAGGTTTTAAAAATCAGCATCTTTCAAGATTTAGATCAAGAAGTCTCGAAGATAGAATTGACCTAATTGGGCGAGCGATTGGTTTTTTTAAAATGGCTGGGCCTAATCATATATCAGATCTCAAAATATCTAATTTTTATTCATTATATCTACAGTCATTACAATCTGAACTTCTGAATGTTGAACGTTTAAGTTTAATTGAGCGTGCACTTGTAAATGTTGAGACAACCCCATCAATAAAATCCTTATATCGCATTGAATATAGTGAATTACTACTTCAGTTCCATTTCTTTTCATTTATAAAAAATGTTAAAACTATGAATTATCATTCTGCCTTTAAGCATTTGAATGAATTAAATAATCTGGGGGGAAATCGTTCATCAATTAGGTCATATTATTGGATTGGTCGTATTATTGGTCAATCGTCAAGGGATCAACAGAAAATAAATTTAATTAATTGGAAAGTTGAACTAGAGACTCTTAAGGAAAGTGGTTCGATAGATAATCCCAAACTTCGTAATTTCATTGATGATGTCATTTCATATGCTCAACTTGCACAAAACGATTCTTCAGGGATTGTCGAGAAAAAAAGATTAGAGCTAATAAGTCTGTTTGCTGGTGAACAACTAAATTTGTCTGAAATATACGATATTCGTTCATTACTTGGTTATCCTAAACTTAGTGCGTTGTTACCCAAAAAATTAAAAGAGCGCATTGAAAAAAACTCTACCATTTCCAATCAAATTTCAGATCCAAATATAAAATTAGAAATTGCCGGATTTTTTAACTATCGATTGATTGGTAATTTATTGGACATATTAATTGAAGGTTATTCAAAATTTCTTTATGATGAGGAATGGGAGAAAAAAATAATTGAAATTACCCAAAAAGATCCGGAAAGAATTACTATAGGGGATCAATTAAAATTATTAAAAAAATTCTGTCATGAATACTGCCCACTAGAAGGTATGCCGATTGAGTGGTTGGCAGAGCTCGAAGATGATCATTTAAACAGTCGAAATTCTATAATCCATGATTTCGAACCCGAAATTGCAAATTTAGAATTGGAACATCTTCAGCAAGCAATTTATTCAATATTAAAATATATTCCATTGCCTCTATATGTAGAAAATAATTCATATTTCTTATTTGAAAAAAAAGAACCCGTAGATCTAAAAATTCAAGATATCCCAGATGGAATCTACGGTGCTATAATCGCGCCATCTAATGACCGCCCACGTGAACAACAGAAAATTATTTTTGTCTGTAATCTAACTTTGGCAAGCTCCAAACAAATTGGTTATAGCGAGGGTACCAAAAAAATTCATATTATGCATTACTCAAAAAATAGAGATAATTTTGATGGCACACAATTATTTGAAAAAAAATTGACAATCGATATACCGATTGAATTCTGGGCTGAAAAAAATAATGAAAATTTTGATAAGGCATTTATTAAAATTGAAGATAGTGCTAAAAGAGAATTTGGTGAAGCTTATGCAAAAGACTATTGTATTTGTAATCAGTTTATAACAGCAACTAGAAAAGCTGCTGATTTAGATGAACATAAACTTATGAATTATATGGAGGGCGCATTATATCATTTAAGTCGTCATCTTAACTTGAATTATTATACTGGACGTGGATTATTATCAAAAGAAATTATTTTTGGAATAAATAGAGGTCGAATATTGGATTTAAGTAATAAAGAAGTGGCTATATTTAAATTTAAAAAAATGAAAAATGTTCTGATAAAAATGAGGGTACGGATTGATACTCCTGATGTTCTATTAAATTAATTATGATTTGAATGTTTGATAATCTTTAACTTAAGTAAAAAATTAAATCACCCTATTTCAACTATTACTTTTTTTTTAAATCATTTAGAGATTTCTTGTTTAATACTCAGAAAAAATCGAATATACAAATTAGCTTTCATAGGCGTTTATGTTTTATTGCCATAGCAACTATGGGCGAACCTCAAAGCAAATAAACGTGCGGAAAGGAGCAAATCAAGCGCGTAGGGCATTTTGGCCATATTCATTTTTCATCACTAACGGCGATTATAATTACCCGTCAAATATCACTTTGGCACTTCAGACCGTCCTCTCTCTGCACATTAATCCCAAATTCTCCATGAAGACTAATTGCATCTCTCTACTTCAATAAGAGCATGAAATGCCTCGCTTTTGCTCTCATTCTCGTTCTCGTCTTTGTCTTCGTCCTGCCTGCGCTGGTGCACGCAGCCTCAAAAAGTCAGAAAACCCGGAAATCGATTACGACCTGCTGGACGTGCGGCGAGAAGGGCCGCACCACCCGCTTGTTGATTATCTCGAACTTCCTGCCAGCATCTGCACATGCTTTCCCTATTGCCGCAAGCGGCTTTTCAAAGCCTGATTCTATTTCAGAGAATGAGTAGAGATGTATCATGGCGCCAATTTTTGCGAAACTGATGGCTTCAGGGAGGAAAAGTTCCGCGTCCTTTGGAAGAGGCATGGCAATCCTGTCATACGCGCCGAGATATTCCCCGCCAAGCCTTCGCACGTCTGCGTGCACGCACCTGACATTTGAAAGCTTGTTGAGCCTTATGTTCCTCTCGAAATATTCGCATGCCACGGGATTCAGTTCAACGCCGGTTATTTTCGCGCCCCTGCAGAACCTGCCGGCGACAAGCGCGAACGGCCCGCAGCCGGCAAAAAGCACGAGATAATTCTCGCCGGGCTTCACCTGCCGCGCTATGCGCATCCTCTCCGTGGCAAGGCGCGGGGAAAAATACATCCTTGCAAGGTCGATTTTCATGCGCGCGCCGTTTTCCACGTAAAGCGTTTCAGTCCGCTTTTCCCCTGCCACGTGTGAGAATTTCCTCACCCTGTACTCGCCTTCCATCGGGCTTGACTTTGAGAGCACCGCCTTGACGTTGTGATGGACAGCAAGCACCGCCTCCCCTATTTTTTTCGCATATTTGGCAATGGAACCTGAAATCTCAAGGACCGCGATGTCGCCTATTATGTCAAACGACCTCTTGACCTCATCAAGCTGTTTTGCAGGTATGGAGCCATACAGGGCCTCAAACACGGATTTGGGCTTTGCCTCCTCTTCCTTGAATGCGAAATTGCCAAAGGACGCATCAAGCCATTTGGGGATTTCAAACCGCCCCGACACTGGAAAAGAGATTGAACCCGCGGATTTCACCGGCTTGTAGCCGTGGGCGAAATGCCCGCCGGAAATTAGGAAGAGCTTGAGCCTCTGGGCATTAGCAACCTTTGTTTTGATTCCAAGCATTGGAAAAGAGCACCTGCGAAACTGGTTACGGGCAGGAGTAGGCCGCAGCCACTGGATTGATATGGTCTGAAGGTATGACAGGAGTGCTTGTGTCCTGCACCGTGTTTTCAAGATAGTTCAGGTTCAAGAGGAAACTGCACTGCCTGTCCGCGCTGCCATTTGCCGCAAAGCCCGCAAACACGTTCATTTTGGGCACCATGTACTTCTGGCACGAGCCGAACCAGCCGTTGAATTCGGGATGGATTTGCTGGCCTGAAGTGCTGACAAGCCCATAATCGCACGCCTGTGAAGTGCATGTGCGCGGCATAGAATCAAGCCCGTAATAAGCAACGCCAATCACGCCGCTTTGTGCAAGTATCTGCTTGAGCTCGAACACCCTCTGGAACGCGGTTGCCACGTCCTGCTCCGTGTAGGTGCACATGCCGTCGTCGGACTTGCCCGGGCTTGCGGCAAAGTAATACCACAGTATAGGCTTTCCATATGTCTGGCGAAGGTATTTTGCGAACTGGACGTTTTGCATTATGGCGATTTCAAGATCGCACGTGCCGGAATAGTTGTTGAGTATGATACCCTGGCCGACAATGTCAACGTACTTGGAATTGTGGCTGCCCCCAGAATCATTGAGGAAATAATTTATCGTCTTCAAGTCGAGCCTCTGCGCGGCAAGCATTGTCAGGCACTTGGTGCAGTTTGCCTTTACAGCCGCAAGCTGGTCAAGCACCTTGTACCTGTCGGCATAGCCCGCGTCGACCTCGCTTGAGACTATCACAGGCCCCTCGCCGTCAAGCTCATGCGCTATTGCGCCGCTGGCGCTCGCGTTTATGTTAAGCCCTGCGCTGTAATAGAGATATACGGGCAACGCGTTCTGGCGCAGGTAGCAGATTGCCATGTCAGCAGACGAGAGCGCCGGCGGGCTTGTCGAGTTCCCTTTCAGCCAGATTACAGGCATTGTCAGGGAATTGTTGCAGTATGTCTGCGCCCGGGCAAAGTCGGTTGCATTTGGCCCCTGGCCTATCATGAAAAGCATGGGGAACGAGCCGTCGGAATTCGACGAATCGTTGAGCGCGCTGAAAGTGGAATAGTTCATGCGCGTGAACGAGCAGTTGCCGTAGTGCAGGTTTGACGAGAGGCCGAGGAAGCCAGAATCGTTCTTGCACTCGAACACAGTGCATGGCGTCATGTTGCTGTCGGAGCAGACTCGGGTTATGTTGGTTATGTTGAACTCGACAAGCTTGTCAGGATTGACAGGCCCGCTGACGCAGCCAAGCGAGAGCAGGGCTAAAGAAACAATGGCGGCAAGGAAAATGGCTCGAAGCCACAGCCTGCCTGCAAAAATTGTCCTGACAGAGTCCATGATAACAATACCTTTATAGCTCATTGAGAGAGATTATAATGGCAGTTGGGGCACTCGCCAGTGCCCAGTGCAAGCGCCCTGCCGCAGCTTGGGCATGAGAAGTGGGTCCTGTCCAAAAGCTTCTTGTGGGAGGACTTGGTGAATGGCTTGATTGGAGCCTTTAACAGGTTCTTGCCGCTCTCCCCCATGACCTTGCCTATTGCCTCGCCCTTAGTTGCGCCCGTGGCCTCCACGTGGTGCTCCACGTTCTGCTTTATCTCCTTGTATGAGAACAACGGCCAGAGGAGGGGGACTGCGAAGGCCATCGGCCTGAACCTGCCCTGGAAGCCAAAGCCCGCAAGCTCGTGTTCCCTGTCGCCGAGGTGGAATTCAGCAAGCTTGTCGCGTTTCCATACGTCCACTGTCGAATCGCGCTGGAAATTGGCCCGCTCGTTCCTGTAATAAAGATTCTTGTAAATGTTAAGCTCCGGATTGGCATTGAGCGTCTGGGCAATGCGCGGGTGCATGCGGTCATAACTGTCCTCAAAGTCCTTGAAGAACATGCCCGGCGGGCCGAACTTGTTGACGTTCTGGTAGTGCACCTTGAACATTTCATAATGCCTCATGGAGCCGCCCGACTGGAAGTAATTGTAGCCGGAGCGGTTGATGTAGGAATAATGGCCCTTTTCAAAGAACCACTTGTACCATGGAGCGTCAGGGTTCCTGATGTCAGTGCCGTACTTGTCCTCGTAATCCTTTGCAAAGCGCCTCCTGTCATATTCGCCGCTGTTATTAAACATGGGCTCGAAAGTCCATGGCAGGGGGGCCTTGAACTTGGTGCCGCCGCCAAGGTCATTTCCGACGTCCCGGTTCACTAGGGAAAATCCTTCCTCTGTTGAGAACTCGCCCCATCTCCTCGACCGCGGGGCTGCATACCTGTTGAAGCGGTTGAACGACTCCCAGGGGGTCAAAAGCGACATGACAGCCTCGCCATAGGCTGGGCGCCTTGCCTGCGCCTGGTCGGAAACCACAGGATAGCCAACTGCAAGGGAGAAGAAAGACCTTGTGTGCTGCCCGAATAGCTGGGCAAATGGCTTTGTCACCTTTAAGCTCATCTTGTTTATGAAATCCCCGGGCAAGAGGTTGTGGCCGAGGATGATGTTCGGGTTTTCATACATGCCCTGCCCGGTATGGTAACCCGTAGCAAGCATCTGGTACATGCCGTAGCTTGAAGAGCCGAAGCGCGGGTCACGCATCTGGCTCGACTCCATTACGTTGTAGAAGTTCTGGAACTGCCTGCCCATTTTCCGTGCCATGAGGAATTCGTCGTAATATGACGCGGTCTTTATGCCCTTCTGGACAGAGCGCAGGTCGTCATAAGTCATGTTGTAATCGCGCAGGCTTTTCCTGGCCTCGTCCAGTTGTTTCCCTATCTTCGCATGTTCGACAGGGTTCCCGGCACTTGCGCTGTACTTGCCCTGCAATGCAACGACATTGTGCTCAAGGGCCTTGGGATCCGTGCCTGCGATCTTGGACTTCAGCCCGGAGAGGACTATTTGGACATCAATGTCGCCATTTTTGACCCTTTCGGCCAGTTTCTTGCCCTCTGTGGAAGAGAGAGGCGGCAGTTCCGCGTTCCCGCCTTTTGGGAGGTATTTGCCCGAATTGAAGGCGTCCATGTATTGCTGGAGTATCAGCCTGTTTGCGGCCTGCGTGGCAAAGGAATCCTGCAATGACTTGGTCTTGTTTGAAATGCCGCCAATCATGACAGCTTCCGCGAACAGGCCGAGGTTTGCTATCTTCCGCGTAATGGAATTGTCCCCGCCCATCTGGGGCGCCTTTTCGCGTATCTGGAGCTTGTCCGAAGTGAAGGCGGCTATCTTATCAGTCCTTGAAAGGCCGTTAAACTGCGCGAGCGTGGATATGGTGTTGCCGTTTTTGTCCTTCAGGTTCAATGCCTTGACCGCCGCGTCGGTTTTTATCGCCCCGCCGTCGACGGCATCGGAGAACTGCTGTATGCTGTTTTTCAGCATGGCGACGGCGTTGTCATGGTCGCGCTTGAACGGCTTGTACTTGACCCATTCGCCATTGTTGTTGAAATACAATTTGCCGTTTAGGACCTTGTCGCCTTCCGCAAGGGACATGCCTGCAAAATAGGGCATCATCTTCATGTCGATGTCCCCGACCCAGACGCCCTGGCGCAGCATGCCGCCGGTTATTCCGCGCTTTATTACGTCGGAATAGGCTTCCTCAAACGTCTTGCCCTTGTACCTTGAATCGTCCTTGCCATAAGCGTCAAACCAGTTCTTGTAGCCCGAGTAAAGCCCGACATTGAACTCCCTCGTGCTGTCAAGCCTCTTGTACAGGTTCTGGTTGCGCGAGTCCAAAACGCCGACAACCCTGTCAGTGACTCCGTCAAGATAGGCCAGCTGCCTTGCGCGGGATTTCGTCTCCGGAGTGCCGGCATCTGTTCCGGCCGCCACCGCGTACCTGTTCATTATCAGGCCGTGGCCGGATTTCATTGCCTGGTCCACCCAGCCGTCCCTGCCTATAAGCTTGCCGGCCGCGCCATTGATCCTATCGAATGTCTTGGAAGCCGCCTCCCTGACGGCAGAATTGTAATCCTTGCCGGATTTCATGGCCATTGCCACTTCGTCCATCATCATAGCAGCCACGGCGCTCTTCCTCTTGCCGGACAGGGCGTCGTTGTACTGCCTGTTTATCTCGGCCATAGTCTTTTCGGCCAATTCTTCCTTCTTCTTGCCTGACAAGCCGGGCTCGTTGAACGAATATATGCGCGAATATATCTTCCTGTCCGTAAGCGAGGACATTGAAACCGATTTGACGTCCTCGCCGAAAAGGAAGGAGAACTTGTTGGAGAAGCCCTTCATCATGTCCGAGAGCTTCTTGTCAATGTTCGCGAGGTCGTCAAAGCCCTTTGAGAGCGAGGACGGGTTCACGAGATTGTCGATTACCTTCATCGTCTTTGCCAGGTCGACGGAGCCGCCCCTGGAGGTGTTGACCTTGGATACGAGGGCCGCTGCGAACTTGCCCATGTCAAGCCCGGAACCCTGGGAATTGGCTTTGCTGACAAAGCTTCCCATGGTTTTTTGAATTTCATCAAATGCCTTTGACTGGGCAGTAAGGGTTTTTGCCGCAGCAAGGTCGGAGTAGAGTTTGGCGAATTCCTTGTCAAGGGCGCTTAGTTTCCCCTGGACGGCCTTGCTCGATACTGCTGCGATATAAGCCTGCCTTTGGGCATCCAGGATATTGCGTTCCAGAGACATGAATTGTTTCCTGTCGGATGCGCTCATGGAACGAATCAGGTTCCTCTCGTCGCCTGCAAAAATCTCAAGGCTTTTGAGTTTGCGCTCGTATTGCTTTTGATTAAGCGAACCGCTGTCAAGCTTGCCCTTCAAGTCCTTCTTTAATGCCTCAATCTTGGCTCTCTCCGCATCAAGCAGCTTGTTCCTCTCGCCTGAAACCTGTGCAAGGGCCACGAGTGCAAGCCTTTCCTTCAGGGCCTTCGTGGCGTCGTCAATCTTGCGCCTCAGCTCTACCACCGGGTCCTTGGCGTCTGCCACCTTGCGCGTCTTGAAGGACTTGCCATCCACAGTTATCCACTCAAACGGGTTGGCGCCATGGCCCTTGAATATGCCCGTGATGAAATGGTCCTTCTTGCCAAGCACTTTCTTGAATCCCATGCGCTCTGCCATTTCGACGGCAAACTGCCTGCGTATGTCCTTTTTGAGGCCATGGACAGACCTGCGCGAGGCAATGGCGGAAGCTGTGTAGAGCACGACCTTGTTGACAAGGGGGACCTTGCCAAGCACGTTGCTGTCGCTGTAAATCATCTTGCCTGCGACCTTGTCAAAGCCATAGGCCTTTGAATAATACTGTTTTGTCATGAGATGGGAATTGAGCACGCCCGAAAGGTCAGCGGAGTGCAAAAGAGCCGACTGGAGGTTCTTGTCGCCAAGGCCGCCTATCTGCTTGAGGTAAAGCTCCCTGTTGAGGGCCGCAAGCTCGTATTTGGAATTGACCTTGTTTGCAAGGTAGCGCATGAGCCTGTCGAGAAGGCCCGTGTCTTTTACTTTTTCGAGTGCTATCCGCCTTAAAAGGGCCGCCTTTGCGACGTCGGACAGGTTGCTTTGCATGACCTTGTTGACCAGGTTGCGCTTCCCTGCCTCCTTGCCAAGAAGCATGGCAACGCGGGCATTTGCAAGCCTTAATGCCGCCGACGCCTCGCGAATCTGGCGCTTGTTAAGCCTTAGTGCCATAAGCAGGTTGGTGCCGACAGTAACCTTGTGCATCTTCGCCTTTTTGCCCTTTGGCAGCCTCGGGGTGGTAATGTCGAAAAGAGACAGGGGGTTCCTGCCGGAATAATACATGGAAGCTATGAGAAGCCCTATTATCAGGGATATGGGGAAACAGGCTACTATGTTCGCCGGGTCTGAAACCAGGTTTGCAATTGAGGTGCCTATGGCATTGACCCCGACATTGTTCTGGTCGCACACTATTATCGACGAGTCAGCAGGCAGCCTCTTGGGGGCCATATTGTTGCCCGCGTAGGAGACATAGACGGACTTGCACGTGCCTGCGAGGCTTGAAGTGCCGATGGTGCATTTTGCCACGCCGTTGGAATCAGTGACGAGGTTCTCGCAGCCCGATATTGCTGCTCCAGTCGAGGGGTCGTCAAAGTGGAAGTGCAGGGTCTCGCCTGCAAGGGGCAAGACGTCAAATGTCGCAAAGCCGTAAGAGTTTGAAGACGGGTCGCCTGTGCCAGTTGTCAGGTATTGCTTGTCGTTTTGGAAATCCTGCGAATTGAGCAGGTCAAGTGACGATACATTGACAAAAGTCGCGGCTGCAGTTATCTGGTAGCTTGAAGAATTGTAATACAGGCTGATGGTAGTCCGCCCGCATATGTCGCATGGGACATTCTGCCCGAAAGAGGGGTAGAGCAGCAAAGTCAAGACTAAAAGCCCAATTATCTTATGTCCCTGCATATCAGATATAAGATAATTCTTTATTTTAAACCTATGTTTAAGGGGACAAATGCGCCCAATCCATGGCAGGGCGCATGTGTTTAAAAATGCTTTTGTGTGGAGCGTTACGCATTTAGCCCGAAACCCCGCCCGGCCATGCCGGCCTAAATCAGAAAAAAGCAAAAAACATGCCAAAAAGGCTGCAAGCGGGTTGCCTGCGCACAGGTAAGCGGCATTTTTAGCCATCATGGCCGCCCGAAAATCAGGCCGAAACAAGTATGGCGCATTTGCCGGGCATGGCATTGCGTGCCTTCTGCGCCTGTTCCTTGCCTGCCTCCTCTTCAGGGACAAGGCTGACAGGGCAGCCAAATTCCCTTGAATAGAAATCGCACGCGTCCTTGAGAGCCTCGACCTCGCTTGCGCGCGGGAGGGACTTGTCAAGCCCGCCGATGTTTTTCATGTAGGAAGCCACGAGTTTTGGCACTTCATTGCCATGGCTTCTCAAGGCAGGGTCTGCCATTGCGGCCTTTATGGCCAAGGAAGGGTTGCGCTCCCTTGCAACTATCGCCTTCAGAACGTATTTCCACTCTGATGCGGCAAACAGGGTTATGCCTTTGGGCTTGCCTGGAATCTTCAATATGCCAAGAATCTGCTCGATGTCTCCTTTCGACTGGGCCACAAGCTCCTCCATTGCTTCAAGGGACTTGTCAATGCGCGCCTTTTCCGCTTCAGGGAACGCGGCAAGGGAGACAAACCCTTTCCCGCCGAGTTTCTGCCAGCACTCCTCTGCAAAATGCGGCATTATAGGCGCTATCGCAGGCACCCAGAGCGAGAAGAACCCGCGCAGGCGCGGCTTGGGGCACCTTTTCATGTACCATGACAGGTCGTTTGAAGTGTTGAAGAAGAACTCCTGGCCAAGCTCGCGAAGAGAGAGAGAATCGTAAAGTGCGGGGGCGTTTGCCACGCGCTCGTGCAGCCTGGACATGAGCCATCTTTGTATGAGCGAGCCCTCGCCTGAATCGCCGGGCGTTTCAGCGCACGCCATGTCAAGAAGCGCAGTCAACTGCCTAAGCCGCGCGGCGACGCCGTTAGCCGCAGTCTGGGAAAAGTCAGAGTCCTCCTTAAGTTCCGCGCCATTGACCACGGAAAAGCGGACAACGTCCGCGCCGTACTGGCCGATTGCCTTTCTCAATGGCAGGATGTTTCCCATGGACTTTGACATTTTCTTGCCGTCCATTGTGACAAAGCCGTTTGCGACAATCTGTTTTGGCCAGCCGGACTTGGGGAAAATGGCTACATGGTTGAATATGAAGAATGCCAGGTGGTTGTAAATCAGGTCTGCGCCTGAATGCCTTGAATCGAGAGGGTACCAGTAGAGGAATTCCTTCCTTGCGGATTCCATTTCAGCTGACACCTGCCCGCCCGCCGGCTTCACGCCGAAAAACGCATAGTCGAAGAACTCGTCATTGGCTTTCTCAACCGGCATCGCTTTTACTATATGGGCAATAGTGTAGAACGCCATGTAGATTGTGGAATCTGAAAGGGACTCGATTATCTGGGCAGTGTCAAAGGGCAGTTTGGTGCCAAGCCCCTGCGCGCGGCTGCACGCCTTTTTTTGCAGCCAGTCGAGCGTATAGTTCAGGTCAGCCCTGGACTTTTCAGGCAGTATTGACATGGAATCCAGGCACTCGTGCGCGAGTTTTTTCCATTCAGGGTCTCCATAGTCTATGAACCACTGGCCTGTGACGTTTTTCACAACAATGCGCGCGCCGCACCTGCAAAAGACAGGCGAATTGGCTATTTCATGGAACTTGAGCGCGAACCCCTGCTCCAGCAATTCCTTTTTCACTTCGTCCTTTGCTATCGAGACCTTCATTCCCTTGAACTTGCCAACTGCCATGATGCCTTCGTGGGCCTCTTTCCTGTATATTTCCTTTGTGGCTTCCTCGGCCCTGGGGTCGTTTTGGTCCTTGACGCCCATCTGTTCCACGATTTCCTTTGCGGGGAACTCGCCAAATCCTGCCAGTGAAATGACGTTTTTCATGGTTATTTCCGGCAGGTTGGCGTCGCGAAGCGCGAGATAGTCGTAAGGCGCGTGGGCAGGCACGCTCATTACAATGCCCGTCCCGTGCGCCGGGTCGACGAAAGTCGCGGATATGATAGGGACCTTCTCGCCTGTGGCAAGGTTGGTAGCCTTTGACCTTGAAAGCCTGTCAAACCCGATTTCCTCGATGACTTTCAAGCCCTCGAACTGGTTTGAGAAATATTCGACCTGGTTTGTCGAAATGTAATAAGTTGAGCCCGCAAACGACACCTTGGCATATTTGGCGTCGGGGTGCGCCCAGATGTTTGTCACGCCATAGACCGTTTCGGGCCTGTAAGTGCTTGCGAGCAGGAACCCGTCGCCATACGCGAACTTGACAAGGGTTACCTCCTCAAGCGTAGGGTCGACGTCCCCCCTGGTGTCGTGCGCGGATACGGAATTGTTGTCCGCCGGGCACCACGGGACCGGGTGCGAGCCTTTCTTTATGTAGCCCTTTTTCTCAAGCATCCTAAACTGCCATTCAATGAACCTGTTGAACGCCGGGTCGTTTGAATAGAACTTCCTGCGCCAGTCAATCGAGAACCCGATTTCTTTCATGCCAAGCTCTATCTCGTTTGAGAAGTGCATGACAAGGGAAATGGGGTCAGTGAGTTTGGCGGCTGTATCAGCGGGTATGCCGTAAATCTTGTCAAAAACGCCGAGTATGTCCGGGTCTTTTTGCGCAATCCGCTTTGCCATGGCGAGTATGGGCGTGCCCGTGACGTGGAATCCCATGGGGAAAAGCACGTTGAATCCTTTCATGCGCTTGTATCTCGCGTAGATGTCGGTAGTGGTGTAAGTCCTCGCATGGCCGATGTGCTGGGGCGAATTGGGGTATGGGAACGCCGCTGTAAGGTAGAATTTGGGCATGCTTGAAGGGGAAGGGTTGAAGATGCCCCCGTCCGCCCATTTTTTCTGCCAAGTCAAAGCTATCTCGTCCATGCTGGAATTTAACCCCAGACAATTTATAAAGATAATATAAGATATATCAAATGTTTAGCAATCGCAGGGTTTCACATGGTCTTAGAACAGGCATTGCCATTGCTCCAATCAGGCATTGGAGCCGTATTCACAACCAATTTTATCAATCTGGGCTGGATGGGCATAGCAGTCCTCGCCCTGATGATTTCCGTCTTCACGGTGGCGCTTGCGTACATCGCGGGCGAAGGCCTCTCCATGCCGTCGCTGAAGGCATGGTCGAAGACGGAGTTGTACGAACTCCTGCTCTCGGCAATGATAATTGGCTCCACAGGCGCGGGCCTCGCGTTCTTGGCCATAGTGTCCTATGGCATCACCGGCAGCCCGAGCATATTCGCCCCCGGCGAGCTCTACCTGTCCCAGATGACTTCGACCTCTACAAGCATCTATGCCTCGCTTTTGCAGCACGAGGCCATAATCGGCATACTCTCGACTTCGGGCATATCCATCTACGCGCCGGAGGTCATTATCTCCCTCGCGTCGTTTAGCATGGTCCCAAGCGCGGGGCTAAGCGTAGTCAGCGACGCGCTCATCACAATCATAGACGCCATCGGCATATCAATCGTGGCGTTCATAGGCCAGAAGGTCATATTGCAGTTTTTCAAGGACACCATGCTCAACTTCTTCATGCCGGCAGGCATCGCGCTTCGCGCCTTCCCGATATCAAGAAGGCTCGGCTCGAGCCTGATAGCCCTTGCCCTGGCGTGCTATTTCGTATACCCGCTCTCACTCGCATTCAACCAGGCGATTTTCGAGAACGCCAAGCCGATAAACTACGAGCATTACCAGAACCTGATAGACGTGTGCTCGCAGGACAAGGGCGACATACTAGGCAGCAGCAATTCCAATTACGACGCGTACATGCAGGGCATCAGCCAGGCAACAACCGACGCGGAAAACCAGTATTACGCAAGCCCGCCGCCTGCGCAGGACGAGAGCCTGTGGAACACGCTCACGTCGCCTTTCAAGTGGGTCTACAACCAGGCCAAATTCGCCATCGACGCCATCGTGACCCTGACAAAATACGCGCTGCAATATTCGTTTTTCCTTGTCGACGTCAGGCGGGCCACTGCGGTCATTTACATTTCCGTCATTGACCAGATTACGCCGGCCATGCAGTTCCTCGTCTATGCCGTCATGTCCCCGATAATAAGCATTGTGATAACGGTGACCGCGTACAGGAGCATAGCCTCATCCCTAGGCGGGGAAGAGGAGATATTCGGGCTTGGGAAGCTGATTTGATGGGCTGCACCGTAGGATTGTCGCAAACCGCCCTTGCAGCCACAGGGCCCATATTCGCCACCAGCCTTGCCGCCATAATATTCATACTCGCCCTTGTCTTCATGTTCTCGCAGCTTTTCAGGAAGCCAGAATGGGAAGGCGCCGTTAAGATGGAGCTTTACCAGGTCGTGGTTTCGGTAATCATCTTCATATCCATCTACGCGCTCGTGGGATTCAGCTGCGAGATATCGCAGGGCTTCAACAGCGGAGTGGATTATTTCACCACAGCGCAGAACTACCTCAACCTCATGATTTACAGGGTGACCATACCGGAGCTTTTCAAGCTCGAGACTCTCGCCACTCTCATGCAGTACGCGGGGAACATGATAAGCAAGTACGGCGCCGGCGCGTGGGGCTATAACTTCCCGCTGTTCCCCGGAGCGCCTATAATCGAGGCCGCGGTCAATTTCGTTGTCTTTGTCATCTCGCCTTTCACGGCAAGCCTGATGGTCCAGGTATTGATACTCCAGGCGATACAGGGCATAGCCCTGACAATAATGCTTCCCGCCGGGGTCCTGCTGCGCGTGTTCACGCCCACAAGGGACGCAGGCTCTTTCCTGATAGCCTCGGCATTCGCGTTCTACGTGATTTACCCCATGACTTACGTGATGCACGCGAACGTCATGGATTACGTCATATCCAATAGCTCGAGCCTTACCTGGAAGCAGGAATTCAACCAGTACATCTCGGGGCAGAACGTCAATGGCATACAGACGGCGCCCGCGTCGCCGCAAAGCCAGCAGCAGCTTCTGGACCTGGTGTTCCTGCGGGGGCTATTGGACCTCGACTTGCTGTTCCAGCCGCTTGAGAGCCTTTCATACACCATACTTGCCGCCATTTTCCTGCCGGCGCTGTCAATGATAATCACTACCACGTTCATCAAGGGGACCTCAAAGTTCCTCTCGCAAAAGCTCGAATGAAAAACACGGGCAACAGGAGAAACAAAAAAGAGATGCAAAAAATGGACAGGAAAAGCCTGGCAATGATAGCCGCAATCGCAGTCGTGGTTGCGATATCGGGCTGCACGGCAATGGCGGGCACGCCGGCATACAAGACAGCGGAGCTTACAAACTTCGCGTCCTCATGGCAGGTCCTTGCGGTACTCGCGGTAATGATATCCCTGTTCTTCGTGGCCATAGGATACATGGCGGCGAGCCTGACCTCCGACGAGCCGTTCAAGGCCAAGGTCAAGTCGGAATTCGTCCAGGTGTTCTATTCAGCCCTCATAATCGTTTTCGCCATTGCCCTGTTCGCATCCATTGACAGCCTTGCAAAAAGCGTGGCGCTAATAGGCGTGGACCCCGACTGGACAGCGCAGGTCAATGCGCTTTGCAAGCTTCCAAGCGACCCGGCATACCAGGGGCCCTGCCACATAGCAATCGCGCGGAATTACCTCGACATACTGTTCCAGACCGCAAAGCAGGCAAACCTGCGCATAGCAATGATAAACTCCATGGTGGCATGGCTCTCAAGCATGAGCGTTGAGTTCAGGCAGCTTGTGGACCCGTCGCCAAACTTCGTAGTCCAGCCGTTTGCAGGCATGGGCGTAATGTCAGAAACGCTTGGGACCGTATTTGACACCCTTGTCAAGCTGATGATGTTTGTCAGGTTCCAGCAGCTTTTCCTCGACCTGATTTACACGTCCATATTCCCCCTGTTCCTCTTCACGGGCGTGATACTAAGGACTTTCTTTTTCACGCGCAAGCTTGGCGGGCTGATGATTGCCATAGCCCTCGGCATGTTCATCACCTTCCCGGCGATGTACGCGTTCACGGGTTATATACTGTACAAGACCACTGATACCACCTACAACGCGCTTCTCTTCAATGTGTCCTACGACCCCACGCAGACTGCGGCGATAGGGCAGGACAGCGGCTATGACGCTTACAAGGACGTGGGGCAGGACCCGTATTACCAGGCGGCAAGCCCGCCCGCAGTGGGGGCGTCCAATAAAATCAGCTTTGGCACGTGCCTGTCAAACCTGAAATACATGTTCACAAGCAACCAGACAATAACTGCCGCATGGCCAGGCGGGTTCGGGGGCGTGACGCTTGAGAACAGGTATGATTCTACCGACAGGGTCAAGATATACGCTCTCGGCACGAGCAATGCCGACGAGATGAATTTCACGGACGTCAAGGGCGACAAGTACATGGTCAGGCCGGTAGTCGGCGCGCAGGGGGACCAGCTTTACATGGTATACGCCAGGTATGACGGCACGGGCGGGACCACTTTCGCGCCGCTTGAGATTATCAATTCCATAGTCAGCACTGTCACGTGGTATTTCAAAAACGACGTTTCAAGCTCGTTCGAGGCCATGGTGGCAGGAGATGACATAATAGGCTTCAACGGCCTGATTGACCAGACGTCAAGGCTGTTCCTGTTCACGCTCGTCATGCCTTTCGTCTCCCTGATGGTGACGATAGCAAGCATAAAGGTCGCGTCCCCGCTCCTTGGCGGCGACACCGAAATCGCGGGCCTTACAAGGATTATATAGTTCGCATGGGAAAAATGAAAACAAAGGCAAAAGTTGGTAGGATGGCAAGGAAAAGCGGAATGAAAAAAGGGAAGGCGTCCCCTGTTGCGTTAATTGCAGCCATGGCATTCCTTGCCCTGCTTGCCACCCCGGCATTCGCCTCCATCATACCCGACCTGGGGCTCACGACCGACGGCCTGTTCTCTAACCTCTACGCCGTGGTTTCAGGCCCGGGTGCAGACCTGTACAGCTGGGTGCCGCTGACCTCGCTCACTCTCGCGACCGCAATACTCCTGATAGGCCTCGCCTACATGGCGGGCAGTTTCCTGCAAAACCCAAAGATAATCGCATGGGCAAAGGAAAACCTGTTCCAGGCGGGGGGCTCGGCAGTGCTGATAATCGGGTTCTTCTTCCTCCTGACAACGGTCAACGGGATTTCGCATGCCACGTTCTGCTCGCCTTCAGACCCTGCGGACTGCAACCACATATACAAGGCCAAGGAATACGCCACGGTCGTAGGCAAGACGCTTGTCGCAAACTTCATATCCCTGAACATATTCAACATAGCGCTTAGCGTCTATGGCACTCTGCAAATCAACATCAGGCCGGGCGGGTTTGGCCTGTCCTTCTCAATTGCGCCCATGTTCAGGCCCATCATGGACGCAATGGGGCTTATCATGAACTTCCTGACTGCCGCATGGGCGGAATGGGTAGCCCAGACATTCCTGCTGGACTTCATTGAAAAGCAGATGCTTGCCATTTTCCTTCCGATAGGCATACTCCTGCGCTCGTTCCCGTTCACAAGGAGCGCGGGCGGCGCCCTGCTAGCGCTCGTGTTCGGGCTTTATTTCGTATATCCGGTCACGCTTGTGGCGAACAAGGCTATCGCGGACGCGCATTACGGCGCCTACGTGGACGGCAGCGGGAACAGCTGCACGTTCAGTTTCCTTGTGCCATGCCTTTACCAGCTGCAGGTGGGAGGCTCGATAACGGAGTTCATACACAGCTCCGGCATCGTGGCAGGAAGCGTGGGCAGCATCGGACTGGCAGGGTACCTGATAGGCATCAAGGCATACGGCCTGCTCGCGCTTGCTGCGCCGTTGTTCGCCGCCCTCGTGCTAGGCGCGCTTGCAATCATGCTCAAGAACTTCGTGATGCAGCTCTCGTACATCATACTGGTACTGTCGCTTATGCTGCCGATATTCAACCTGTTCATAGTGATGACTTCAATAAGGGAAATGGCAAAGTTCCTCGGCTCCGACCTGAACATATCGGCGCTTTTGAGGCTGATTTGAAAGCGGAAGATTGATGGGAATGGCGCAATTCGCAAACATTGCATTCGACGTATGCCAGAATTTCGGCAGCTTCCAGTCAGGCTTTGCCCCGTGGCAGGTCAACACGTTCCTTGCCCTGCTTGTGACAACCCTGTTCATAGCCATAATATACATGTTTTCGCACTTTTACAGGAACCCGCAGATGTCGGCATGGGCAAAGTTCGAGCTTTTCCAGGTAATCGTCACAGCCGTCATAGCCATAGGCGCAGTGGCGTTCATAGGCGCCACGTGCAGCTTCTCGCCCGGGGTTTTCGGGCTTACGCCGGACGCGGCGGCGAGGTATTCGGGCCAGACAATGTATTCCGCGGCGCAAAACTACCTTGAATGGCTAAGGACAACCACCCTGCTCTCCTTCACGGTTTCCTTCGCGGTCAACAGCATGCTTGGCAGGGCGCAGGGCATCACTTGGAACATGAGGCCGACGGGCGTGGGTTTCAGCACCCAGCCGTTCGCAGGAGTCACGCCCATCAGCGGTTCGGTGAACATACTCATAAACGGCATAACCCTGGCGTTCATGATAACTGTCGCGCAAAAGGCAATACTGAACTACATAAGCATAGCAATGCTCAACTACCTGCTGCCGCTTGGCATATTCTTCCGCGCGTTCGCCCCGACGCGGCAGTTCGGAGGGGCCATGATAGGCATGGCCATAGGCATGTTCATATTCTATCCAATGATGCTCGTGTTCAATGACTTTGCCGTGAGGTCGGCGATGGACCAGCTGACAAGCACAGCCACGAACCAGATGCTAAGCAACTTCAACTCCGGATTCCCGACAGACAAGGCGGGCGCGGAGGCGGCAAGGTCGGATTCGACCTCGAACATACTAAGCGACGCCACGCCCGACGCAGGAGGCAACATACCGTCCGCGGAAAATTCCTCGATAATGGTGTTCTACGTGATTAGGATAGCGTTCAACGTGTTCGTCGCCTCCGTGGTCCTGGTGGCAATAAACTTTGCAGTGCTGATAACGGTCGTAAGGGAACTCTCAAGGATATTTGGCGAGGAAGTGGACGTGTCCTCGCTCACAAGGATGATTTGACATGGCAGACCCGATAGCTATACTTTCAGGCTCCATTCTGCCCACTTGGGAGCCTTTGATACTGCTTGCGGCGTTTTCCACGTTCATGCTCGTGACCCTGCTTTACATGTTCGCGCACGTATTCAACCTGCAATCCCTCAAGCAATGGTGCAAGTCCGAATACGCGCAGGTCCTTGTGACCTTCCTGATAGCGATATTCCTCATAGGCCTTGTGACCCTCGGGCTAAGGGTCGCAACGGAATTCACCGGCTCCGTGATAAGCTCGATAGGGCTGGTAGGCTATCCGACAGGCACTACCTTATGGCCTTTTGACATAGCAAAGGCATACGTGAACACCACTGTCCAGTGCTCGACCGAGATGTACAGGTGGATATACCACGTCAACGGCTTTGTCGAGTTCTCCGAGGGAATAAACATGGACGTCGGAGGCATAGAGCCTGCGATGGCATGGCACCTGTCAGGCCTTGTGGGCATGTTCCACATAATAGAGAGCAGGCTGAGCTATGTCATGATGTTCGAGTACGGGTTTTACAGGCTCTTGGAGCTTTTCGAGGCCACGATGTTCACGTTCTTCCTGCCAGTGGGCCTCATACTAAGGACTTTCCCCATGACGCGCGGCGTAGGCGGCTTCCTGATCGCCCTTGCAATAGGCGGCTACATAATTTTCCCGCTCTCGGTGGTGGCGATAGTGGCATTGCAGGGCAATGTCGCAAGCTCGTGCACAGTCAATTTCGCCGCCCTGCCAGGCATACAGACGTGCGGTGATTCGCTCACGGACGCATACCTTGTCCAGGACTACACGAGGCAGAACATATCGCTGATATCAAACTACGCCCAACTTGCCGCAAACAAGGTGGCACTCATATATCTCCAGTCGTTCTTCTACCCGCTTGTATCGCTTGTAATACTTTTCACATTCGTCAGGCAGACGTCAAGCGTAATGGGTGCTGACCTGGCGGAACTGGGCACCGGCCTTGTGAAAATAATATAAACAACGTAGCGGAAGCAATATGCAGATACCCAAAAGGTGATTTGAATGCCGGCTCCTCCAAGCACTCCAAGATACTCGACTACCCCGTCGGCTTATGCGAAGCCGCCCGCGGCGACTGCGCATTACGCGTCCCCGCCCGCGCCGCCAAAGGCCCCCGCGGGATACGCGGCCGAAGATGGCGGCAGGAAATCCTCGCCCCTCCTCTCAAGGCTCGCATTCGCGCTCGCCATAATAAGCCTTATGCTGAACGCATACCTTTTCCTTAGCGTCTCGGCCATGAAAAGCGAGGCAAGAGGGCTCATTGACGACCTCGAGGCAATGAAAAACATCCAGACCAAGGTCACTGTGCCCATAAAGCAGGACATACCCATTCAAAAGGACATCCAGGTGGCAAGCCTGTTCTCAAACAGCGTGGAGATACCACTTGAGTTTTCCCTGCCTGTAAACGGAGTAGTTACGGGAATAACGCCGCAGGGCCTGCCCCAGTCGTTCACTTTCTCGGACCAGAAGATTCCCGTGAAGACAAGCGTGCCTGCCAACATATCCATAGGGGACGGGCAGGGCTCTACAATAAGCATAAACGAGCAGATTCCTATCGACACGAGCCTGACACTCACGGTTTCCGCAGGAGACGCGTACAAGAGCCAGCTAGACTCGATGATTTCAAGGCTGCAAAAAATAGCGGGGTAAGGCACGCATGGGGCCTTCCGGCCTTTCCCCCTGATTTTTCTTTTCTTCTTCTTTCTGTTACCGCTTGACATGCGCTTAGTTTCCATTATGCCTTGAGATGCTTGACGACAGCCTTCATCTGCGAGATTGCAAGAGTATGGGAATCCCCGTCCTTTTCCACGAGCGAGCTGGTTATTTCTAGCCTTTTTGAGTAGAACGGCGCGTCAAGCACGAAAGTCTCGCCTTCCCCGCCTTCAAGCGAGGGATTGATTTGCATGCGCGAGGATTTTGCCATCCTGACAAAGCCGGAGTCAAACCTCTTTCCAAGCCATTCAGGCCCGAGCCCGCCCGCTGCAACCCTAGAAAACACGGCATTGAAGTATTCCGTGACCTCCGAAACATAGGAGTCATACGTGCGCCACAGGGGGGCAAAGCTTGCAAGCCCAAGCCTGGCGCATATCTGCTCAATGCGCTGTTTTTGGTATTCGGACTCGATTGCGCCTGCCACCACGCCTTCGCAATGCCCTGCCTTTGCCTGTTTTGACAGGAAAGCCTCAAGTTCTGCAAGCTCGTTGCGGTTTTCCACGTGCAAAAAGTCAATCCCAACGCCCATTGCGCCGGCCTGTTCCCTGCAATATTTGACATTGGGGAAATGGAACATCATCGAGTCGGATTCAGGGACGAGCGAGAGCAACCGCACTTCATGGCCCTGATACATTGCCCAGAAAGCCGAGAAGACGCTGTCCTTCCCCCCTGAAAACAACACGGTCAGTTTCATAAGAAAACCAGATAGGATATGCATTGGCGGGTTTAAATCAGCATAGGAAAATACCCAGAGGTTAGAAAGGGCATAGAAAGTTTTCTAAGGGGGGTAGGGGGGAAATCAAGGAATCTACATTTCGCCCAGAAGCGAAATGTCAGAAGCATGTCGCAAAGCGACATGTTCTAAACCGCCAGGGGGGCGCAGCCCCCCTATGAGGTTTGTCTGTGGACGAGAGGGGATTTGAACCCCTGGCCTCTTCGTTGCGAACGAAGCGCTCTACCACTGAGCTACACGCCCTTATCCTGCAAATAAAGTGCAAAAATCGCTACGTTAGATTAACATCTAAGTTTTTTAAAAAGCATGTTTTGGCTAAAATAAAGAATAAAGAAAAAAGGGAGGGTTTGGCGATCCAGTATGGAAAGGTTTGGATATGCTGGAGCTTAAACTCCGCCAGCCCATCAGAATATGGAACTGGCGGACTCCATTGCAAACATTCCCTTCTGGGATGCCGCGCCATCGCTCGACTCCTTCGGCTTGCCGAATATGCTCGGGGACTGCTTCAGTCCAGTGACTATGGATGTCACTGTCACGAGGTCGCCCATGTCCGGCACGAGCCTTGCCCCTATCTTCACGTTGGCGTTGGCGTCGAAGGATTCGGAAACCTTGTCGCCTATCGTTATCGCCTCGCCAAGCGTGAGGGAGGTGCTGCCCTCTACGTGCAGGAGCGCGCCAGTGGCCCCTTCATAGGAAACGTCAAGCAGCGGGTGGGAAAGTGTGGATGTCACCACCTGCTCGACCCTGTCGGAGCCCTTGCCTTCTCCTACCGAGATGAGTGCGACGCCGCCGCCCGTCATGACGCTTTTTACGTCCGCATAGTCGACATTCATGAGGGACGGGAACATGATGGTGTCCGCAATGCCCTTGACTGCGCGAGCTGTGATGGCGTCCGCCAGGTTGAAGGCGTCGTTTATCGGGATGTTGGGCGCGTAATTGACAAGCCTGTTGTTGTCTATGACAATCACTGTGTCCGACGCCTCGACAAGCTGCTCTAGGCCCCACTGCGCTTTTTTTATCCTCGCCCTTTCAAGCGCGAACGGGTAAGTGACTATAGAGACCACGACAGCGCCCGCGTCGCGGGCCATTTTTGCCACAATGGGCGCAGCGCCAGTGCCGGTGCCGCCGCCCATGCCAGCGGTCAGGAAGACTATCTCGTTCTCGCCGAGGGCCTCTGAAAGCTTTTCCCTGGACGCTTCGGCGCACTTCTGCGCTATTTCCGGGAAGCCGCCCGCGCCAAGGCCCTTTGTGATAGACGCGCCTATGAGAACCTTCTTCTGGGACTCGATTGTCTTGAGCTGAAGATAATCAGTATTGATCGCGATTGTCGTTGCGCTCTTTATGCCCGACCTTGCTATGCGGTTGACTGTATTGCAGCCGCCGCCGCCAACGCCCACTACGGCTATCCTGACCGAATCGTTGCTCATCAGGCCCTCGTCGGGCTTGGGGGCAACTGCGGCGCCCGTGTTTTCCAGCGCCGAATTCACTATACCCTCCAGCATATATCCACACCTCTTGGTTTTTCCCTGGTCGCCAATTCCGCTGAAACCCTCTGGAAATGCTTTCCTGTAAAAAAAATAAAATAAAAAAGAAAAAAGGGGGAAATCAAATCAGATGATTTCTATGTCATCCGCGTATGACTTCGCCTTTGGCTCTTCCTCGTAGCTTGAGCCGCCGACCGAGGCGCCCTTCACGCCCGTGACTATCGCGACAATTTCCAGTTTGCCGTCATAGCCGGGTATGAGCCTTGCGCCCCATTTGACGTTCGCCTGCGCGTCCATCTTCTCGGTGATGATTTCACCGGCTTTGATGGCGTCGCCAAGCGTCAGGTCGGAGCCTCCGGAGATGTGGATGAGTGCGCCGTTCGCGCCTTCAAAGTCCACGTCAAGCAGCCTGTTCTTCAGGACGCCTTCCGCAGCTCCCCTTACCTTGTCGTTGCCCTTGCCTTCCCCTACGGATATGAAACCGACTCCGCCGCCCTGCATGATAGAGCGAACATCTGCAAAGTCGATGTTTATGAGTGAGGGTTGCGTGATTGTCCAGACAAGCCCGCCAATCGCCTTGGCAAGTATCTCGTCTGCAACAGAGAACGCCTCGTTCATAGGCAGGTTTGGAACTAGTTTCACCAAGCGGTTGTTGTCAAGGATGATGACCGAGTCGCAGGACTTCTTCATCTTGGATATGCCCTCGTCGGCCTTCGCGCGCCTCGCGCGCTCAAGTGCGAACGGGTACGTAACCATTGCGACTACTATCGCGCCCTGTTCCTTGGCTATTTCCGCTATTATCGGTGCCGCGCCAGTGCCTGTGCCACCGCCCATGCCGCAGCATACGAACACGAGGTGCGCCCCTTCAAGCTCCTTCTGGAGAAGTGGCCTGTCTACCTCTGCGGCCTTCGAGCCCGTCTCCGGGTAGCCGCCCGCGCCCAATCCCTTGGTAATGGACCTGCCAATCAGGACCTTCTTCGCCTTCTCGTGGATGAGGTTCAGGTGCTGCTTGTCGGTGTTGACCGCCACCAGCTCCGTGCCCTTCACGCCCGCGCGAATGAGCCTGTTGACTGTGTTGTTTCCGGCACCGCCTACGCCTACTGTCACTATCTTAATCTGGTCCGAGCCGAATGATTCTGCCTGAGCGGGCTCACGCTCACCTAGGACTGACTTTACAAGACTTTCCATACTGGATCGCCAATGGATACATTTGAGCGGAGTATTTAAATAGCTTTGCTTTTACGCCGTAGAACGGCCCCGGAACATGCCACGATATGAATAATATAATGGCACGCCGGAACAACGCCGTAGGATTTCCCTGACACATTTTCGGGTATAATCAGGTTATGAAAATGTTTTTTTCATCCCAGGAAATTGCGCATCCACGCGGCTGTAGAGACGTGCTCGGGCACAATGGACGTGTTGTCCGCCTTCAGGTCCTTGAATATGTACGAGGTAACCTCGATGTACTCGTCGTCGGTCTCCGTAGGGACCAATGAAAGCGCCCGCTTGAGCCGCTTTGACACAGAAGCGGGCAGGGCCTCGATATTTTTCGGGTTGGCAAAGCGGAACGCGTCTTGCAGGTCCTCCCGCGCGTGCACGTACATGGAGCACAGCTCGTCGAATTCCTTTTCCGAAAGCGCGGAAAGCCCGAGAGCCTCGGGCGGGATGCCCAACGAATACATGCTCGCGCAGAAATTTATCGCGCGCGGCAGTTTTATGCCCTGCACGGAGCGGTTGTAGCCGAACAGGCCGATGTGCAGTTTCCTTGCCCGCTTTGACGGGATGAATTTGGTCATCTTGCCAATCAGCGGGAGCATGCCTTCTATCTCCTCCTTGTACGCCTTAGTCATTTTCCCGACAAGGGCCAATGCCTTTTCATAGTCGATTTCAAGCGGCCCGGCGCGCGGGGCGGAGGAGAGGGCCTCGATGCTTTTCCTCACGAGGTATTCCGGATGGTCGTACTTGAAGGACGACTGGAGAGTGAACGTCTGCACGGACGGGTATTCGCCTGCGCAGTTCTGCACGTTTGTCGGCTTGAGGTTGCCCCTGAAAGGGGCCGAGCCCACGCCGAGTATGGGCAGGATTTTGACCGAGCTTTGCTCTTCAAGCTCGTGCAGCCTTTCAAGCGCGATTTTAAGGAGCAGGACCGCGGACGCGGAGCCGTAGTTCAATGCCGGGTCCGACCTGGCAAGGAAAACGCGCTGGTATTCCAAGTCCTTTTGGGGCCGCATGTACGCGCCGACCATAGCGGCGCTACCGAGTATGCTCTCCCTGTCCTCGAAAAGCGGGATTACGTTTAGCGATTTGGGCTCGAATTCCCCTATCCACTCGGATACGGTTATGTCCCCGGCCATTACCGGCTTTGACGCCTTGCCCGAAACGAAGTTCCGGTAATAGGAGTCTATCCTCTGGATTTCCTTGACAGACGAAGTCATGGGAAGGATTACTTCGAAAATGGGCGGCACGTCCTGCCCGAAAACCTTTGCTGCGTCGAAATTGCGCGGGAAGCTCTCAAGGGTTTCCAAAAGCAGCTTCCCTGAAGTCTTTTGCACGGAAGGGTTTGGCACGCGAAGCGTGATGAAGTTGTCCCTGCCAAGCGTGTGGGCGCGGAAATACCTGTTGTACTTTGAGAAGAGCTTTTCGACCACGAAATTGTCGACGTCCTTGCCTTCATAGTCCCACATCTGCTCGCGGCAGGCCAGGTGGGAAAAAACGTAATATGCCTCCTTGATTTCCGAATCGCCCGACACTATCTCCGAATCGGAAAAGAACGGGGTCTGCACGTTGTCAGGGTGCTGGGTCGACATTGTGCGCGAAACGTCAATCATCCAAGGGCCTCCCAACCCCTATATGATTGAATGAGTTAAAAAAAGTTGGCAACCGGCATGCCGGGGAAACCGGGGCAGAACTGGAACAAATCAGTAGTTTATGTCGGACATTGACGCCTTCTTCACGTACGCATATGCGGACGCGGCGGCAACGCAGCCCTCTGCCTCCGAAGTGACAATCTGCTTGACATTCGCCATGCCGCCCGTGATGTCGCCCGCGGCGAAAAAGCCCGCTACGTTGGTCTCCATTGCCTCGTTGCGCTTGACAAAGCCGGCGGGCGTGAGTTCGGCGCCAAGCTGCTTGGCAAGTGAGTTGAGAGGCTCGAAGCCCACGTTGATGAAAATGCCCTGCGCAGGCAATGAGGATTTCTCCTTCGTGTTCACGTCCTCCACTTCAACGGAGGTGACGAACTTATCGCCCTTGATTTCAACGGGCGCCTTGTTGAGGACGAATTCTACCTTCTTGTCCTTCAACTGCTGGACAAGGACCGCCTCTCCGCGGAATTCCGCCCGCCTGTGCACAAGCTTCACGGTTTTGCAGTGCTCCGAGAGCAGAAGCGCGCTTGTGAGCGCCGTGTTCCCGCCGCCAATCACGATGACGTCCTTGTTCTTGAAAAACGGCGCGTCGCACGTGGCGCAAAACGAGATGCCCCTGCCCTTGAACGCGTCCTCGCCAGGTATTCCAAGCTTCCTGTATTCCGAGCCGGTGGCGAGTATTACCGCCTTTGCAAAATAAGCAGAGCCTGACTCGCATGAGAGTTCAAAGCCCTTTTCAACTTTCTTTATGCCTGTGACGGAATCGAATTTCTTCGCGACTTTCAGGAAGTCGAGCTGCTGCTCGTATTTGGCGCCAAGGTCCGGGCCCTGAATGGAATTGAAGCCCGGCGCGTTCTCGACCGCGGTGGTGGTCGATATGGCCCCGCCAATGAGCTTGTGCTCGAAGACAACTGTCGAGAGGTTGTTCCTCTGCGTGTATATTGCAGCCGTGACCCCTGCTGGCCCGCCGCCGATTACCGCGATGTCAAAGTTCTCCATGGAAACCACCGTAGAATTTAGATAAGGCCGCAGCCCTTTATATTTCTCACACAGGCAGGAAACGGCTGCCTATTTTGCCGCTTCCCCGCCATTACGTTAGGCAGGCATAGTTTATAATTATTAGCTATAAACCAAGAGCCCGAAAGCCCACTGTTGCCCAAAAGATGGCTGCGCGGGCATTGCCTGTGGATTCATTTTTCCAAGGTTTTTGGCGCTGCGCCGCCAAAAAGCTTACTTTATAATCCACGGGAGGAAGTTCGAGGCGAACGCCACGCCCACGACAACCGCTATTGCAAGCACTATGCGCTTGTCATTGAGCACGATTTCCACAATCCTCTGCCCGTCAAACATTGGCAGGGGCAGGAGGTTGACAGTGCCCACTAGGAAATTGAGCACGAACGCGAGCACGAGGAACCTGAATATGAACCCGAGGAAGGAATACTGCGGGGGATAGACGGGGCTCAAGGCGAATGCGCCAGCAGGGACGTAATGCGAGGTTATCCCCAGATGCCCGCCTGAATCGGCCGCAAGGGTCTTTTCCCCGGCGGACGTTGCAATGCCCACTTCCTGCCCCGGCTCGAAAACGTGGCCTTTGAGCTGGGAAGCCGGGATGCCGCCCATGGAAAACACGTAAGTGCCGTTTTGTATGGGGCCTGAAACCACGTAGAGCGCGTCAGCCCTGTAGCCATAAGTGCCTATGGCGAATGCCACGAGCAGCGCGAAGAAAAATATGGACGCCAGGAAATTGGAAGTAGAGCCCGCGACCATCACGCGCAACTGCTCTATCCTGCTTTTTTTTGCCAGCTGTTTCTCGTCCGGCTCGACAAACGCGCCCATGGGCAGGAAACCGAAAAGCGCGACGCCTGCGGAGTCCACCTTGATTTTCGCCACGCGGGAGAGGACGCCGTGGGCGGCCTCATGGACAATAAGCAGCACTCCGAGCGCGAGTATCCCCTCGACCAGCGGGAGGTTTATGCCCGGCAGCAGGAATGACGCGCCTGGCGCCGCATTGCTTGCAACGCCCGCGGCCGCGGAAACGGTCACCTCCTTTATTATGAGCGCTGCGTAGGTGACTATGCTCACGACCGCAGAGAGCGACATGCCGCCTATGATGAGCACAAGGAATGCGAAAACAGCGAAAAAGGGTATGCCCGAAGTCGCGGCCCTGACCTGCGAAGTGGCGGATGACACGTCAAGATTGGAAATGACAGTGCCTGCAAGCTCGAACACGAATGGCGCCACGAAAATCGATACCAGCATAAGGGCTATGAGGGAGACCACGTAGACCGTGAAAAACCTCTTCGGGTTGGTTTTCCTCCCGTCAATCATGAAATACGAGAGAAGGCCATAGCCGAAAACAAGCCCGAAGTCTGCAAGGAGTTTCCACAGTTCCGGGTTGAACTCCGCAATCTTGTCCAAAAGCCCTAGCGTGCTCTTGTTCTTGAACATGAGAAGGCCGTATTCGCCTTCAATGCCGTGCGCGAGCTGGAGGTATAGTCCTGAAAGCATGAGCACTGAAACAGAAAGGAAGAAAGCCCCGAGGGCTGGAAGTTTGGCGTCAAGTATCGCTATGAAAGCGGCGATGCAGGCTAGCATCACAGCTATGGTAATGGCTATTTTCTTGTAAGTCATGGGATTATCTTGATGGAAAATTAATATAAATGCCATTATTTGGCATGGCCGCGCCAAAGCCCCCCGGAACTGCGCAATGAACCGGCTTTTTAATACAATATTTGCCTATATAACATGGAAAGGGCAGTTTTAGCGCTGCCAGCCTGCACTGCGGACAGGCAACTTGATTTTTCAAAAAAGGTGTATTTCATGGAATGCGACATATGCGGCAGGCCCGACGCGGGCATTTTTGCGCTTATAGAAGGGGCGAAGCTTCGCGTGTGCGGCTCGTGCGCGCGCGGCGGCAAGATACTCTACGTGGAGCACGAGGAGGCGCCCCAGCGCGGCGGCAATACCCAGCCGGGCGCGCCGCAGGCTGAAAAACACACTATGGACAAGGACGAGCTCGACCTTGTGGACGATTACGGCGCCAAGATAAAATCCGCCAGGGAAAAGCTCGGGCTGCCATTGCCCGTCCTTGGCGAGAGGATTGCGGAGAAGGAATCCTTCCTCGACAGGATAGAGAAGGGCCACGCGCGGCCTTCCGACCAGCTTGCAAGGAAGATTGAGAAGGAGCTTGGCATCGAACTGCTCGAGAAAGCCTCAAGCATGCCGTTCCAGGCGCCTGGGAAGCCGGGCAAGGACATCACGCTTGGCGACGTGATAGAGATTGTCAGGAAGAAAAAGAAATAAGGCAGGCAGGGGAAGCAGTCGCAATGCCCGCAAATCCATGAAAAATAACGGAACAGCACGTTAATCCAGCCATTTGAAATATGATGTCTTGAAAAGGAGTATGATGTATTGTGGGTGTCTCGCTCTCCGACTTGGTGAATCCCAGGCAGACCTCGTTCTCCGAGTTTTCAGGCAAAGTTGTCGCGATAGACGCGTACAACACGCTCTACCAGTTCCTCACCTCCATCAGGCAGCCCGACGGGACTCCGCTCTCCGACACCAATGGAAACCCGACGGGGCATCTCACGGGGCTATTTTACAGGACAGTGAAGCTTCTCGAAGCCGGCGTCAAGCCGGTGTTCGTATTTGACGGCGTGCCCCCGGAATTCAAGCGCGCAACCCTTGACAAGAGGCACGAGATTAAAGTTGCCGCGCATGAGAGCATGGAAGCGGCGCTGAAGGCGGGGGATTTCGACGCTGCGAAGAAGTTCTCCGCGCGCACTGTCAGGCTCACAAAGCCTATGGCCGCCGAGGCCCGCGAGCTTTTGGGATTCATGGGCGTGCCTTCAGTGCAGGCGCCAAGCGAGGGCGAGGCGTGCGCGTCCGTCATGGTGCGCGAGGGCATCGCATACGCCGTGGCATCGCAGGACTATGACGCGCTGATGTTCGGCGCGCCACGGCTTATCAGGAACCTTTCTGTTTCAGGGAAGCGCAAGATGCCAGGCAGGCATGAATGGGTCGAGACAAGCCCCGAACTCCTGGAACTTCCCGAAGTCCTGAAACAATTGGGCCTTACGCAAAAGCAATTGATTTGGATTGGCATACTCATTGGGAACGACTTCAACTCCGGGATAAAGGGGATTGGCCCGAAAAAGGCATTGAAAATCGTGAAGGAGTGCAAGTCCCTTGAGGACATTGTGAATTACGCGCGGGTTGAATTGGAATACGAGTTCCCAGAGGACGTCTTCGGGATTGAAAGGTTTTTTTTGGACCCGCCTGCTGTGCATGACGAGTTCCTGGATTTTGGCAAGATAGACAAGCAGGCGGTGGTGGAATTTCTTTGCAGGAAGCACGACTTCTCGGAAGAGCGCGTGTCGCGCACCCTCGACTCGCTTGTGAAAAACGTCACTGAAAAAAAGGCGCAGAAGGGACTTGGAGAATGGTTTTAGAAGAGGAATAAAATGAATATTGTCAAAGAATATTTAATATTGGCTATTGGAGATCTCAAAGCAGCAGAAATACTTCAGAAAAATAAGCTTTACCCCTATGCAATATATTTTACCATTCAAGCATTGGAAAAAGTAACAAAAGCTCAATTAATCTTGAATAACACGATACCACCAGAACAGCTAAAAAAGAAAATAGGGCATAACCTTTTTTTAGGATTTGCCCGATATTGGCGCCAAAATAAAACCATGTGGGATGCTCATAAAATAATGATGTCAAACCCTAAATTTAAAATAATGTTTAACGATTCAGAAAGCCACATAAAAAATGAAAAAGAAATTGCAGCAAACATAAAGGCGATAGAATCACACATAAAAAAATTGGAGATAACTGCACTGGACAAAAATAGAAAACAAGAAGAAGCTGAAAAAACCATAGAAAGATTAGATAAATACTATAGTAAAACAGGAGAAGAATACGAAAAACAAAGAAAACAAGTAGAAAATATTTGTTCTGAACTTAATGAAAAGATTATGACAACTGAGAACGAAGAGCAAAGAAAAAAACTAGAAGAAAACATTAGAATTATTAAAAATGCAAAAGGCTATCTCACAGGAATCATTAGTTCAGATTATATTTTGAAAGTAATACAAGAATTAGCAGAGATAATGCCTAATCAAGATGAGTTAAGATATCCTGAAAGCAACCCATTAGACAAATTTAATGAAAACCATCCATTAGTAAAGAATTTGGAAGGAGTAAATAGACATCTAAAAAACAGTATAGAATTCACGCTTAGATTAGATCTTAGCAGTTGGGACAACTAAACATCCTAGCTGGTTTTTTTAGAAATTTCATCAAAGATTTGGTCGGCTCCCCACGCTTGAGCTGCCGCCCATGCCATCTTACGTTTCTTTTCACGAGTTAAAGCGGCAGCAGGTTTGTAACCAAGATCGTGATTAGCCTCAGCCCATGCATATTGGAAAAGAGTGCAAATTTGAATTTCAAAAAAATCGATAGGAAGAGAATATTTTTCGACCATAGCTCGCGGAATTAGACAAATTATTTTTTTCCCTTCATAACCAAAAGAAGTTGGATCCTCTGGCTCAGCAAATCTGTCTTCTACAATTGCAAATAATTTTAATATTTTAGTTGTTGCTGGAGTAATATTTGAACGATATTTAACAACAATACGAATACCTATTTGGTCTTGTATTTCAGATACTGGTGAATTATATTTAAAGGTACCATCCTTATTCATTGTTTTTGACTTCTTAGAAAAACTATGGATAGACTTAACACGATACTTAACCTGGTCAACATATTCAGACTTCAAAAAGGAAGCTTGTAGTTGATTAAATAAATCTTTAGCTGGTCTTTCTAATTTTGGGAATAATGATTTATACTGAATTTCTTTTACCATTATTCCAACCTTTTCCGTCTAGACGTTGATAGCTTAGTCGAACTTACTTTTCCAGTTAATGTAAACTGGGTTTTGCCATTCTGGAGCTTCTCACGCTTAACTCTCTGGTCAAAACTATTAACAGGGCCACTTATTGTAAAAGCATTATCTATTTCAACAGATTTGAGATTTATAGTTCGTAATAGCTGAGAAGTATCAATAACAAATGGATCACTGTGGTATGCAGACGGAATCTTTTTTAAGAACATAGGGCGGGCAGATGCTGGAAGATAATCATTAGCGATTTGAGGAAAGGTTAAACTCTTATTTTTTTGACTAAGTAATGTTGTCGCAGCAGCAACAATTATTTGTTTGTCACCAATATTTTTAGATGAAGAAATTGCCGAAGTGAGAGCTTTCGATAACAAACTCGTGCCATATGAAGATTTGAGCGTAGGCATCGACAGTAGAAAGTCGTCTATCCAATAATTAGAAACACCTTTTAATTGCTGCTTGGCTTGCTTATCTTCAACATAGCCCTTCCAAAAGCTTCTTCTGGAAGAAATATCCCCATCATAAGTTGCAGCTTTAAAAAATGCAGATTCCTGAGAAAATGCATCACTTAAAACATTAATTATGACATTTGTGCTAGCCGAATCCTTTTTGAAAGAAAGTACAGCTCCATGGGGAAATGTGAGCAACACTAAACGATTACCAGATGGAGAAGTCCCAACTAAAATAATAAGTAATACAGTATTAGAACGTTTATCCATTGATTGAGATAAACGAACAGCCAACTGTTCAGAATTAGTTTGAAAATTCGCTTGATCTTGAATAATAAGATGAATCATATCTCTGACTTTATTTGTTTGTATATTATTTTCAGGGATAAAAGAAATTTCAATCGGAAATAAAGATGTTTTGAGATAAAATGGTTTCAAAAAAGTTAGTAAGTCGGGAGATAAATTTGCGATAGACCCATTAACACAAGCAGAGAGAGATTTACCAGTAAGATGTTTGCCTGGCTTAACTACATAAGCAGCAC
Source organism: Candidatus Micrarchaeia archaeon (assembly GCA_041650395.1). Lineage (GTDB taxonomy): Archaea > Micrarchaeota > Micrarchaeia > Anstonellales > VGKX01 > JAKALW01. The sequence continues at coordinate 229,229 of JBAZLG010000003.1, forward strand.
AGTGCTGTATATGCGATATACTTAGAGATGACATTCTATCGTCACAGAAAACTTATGACTTCTAAGGTTATAAATGCGTGCATTTGAATATAATTTTTATATATTTAAGTTTCTCTCTACCACCCGTAAATCTTCCTGATTGAGGCTTCAAGAAGCACGCAGATTACCTCGCCTTCGTCCTCTGAAATGGGAACGACTATTGACTGGACAGAGCCGTTAGTGCCCTGCTCCGACGCCTTCAAGGTGTAGCCGAATGAAATGCCCTTAGAGAATTCAAGCACTGTGTTTCTCGTGTCCTTCGCGGATTCGTATTGCCCCTTGGACGGGTCGTGGTATAATTTCGAATTCTTGAGCGAGCCTGTGAGCACGGCAAGCATCTTGCCGATGTCAGTGATTGAGAGTTTCATTGTTATCTTGTTGTCCCAGTCGAATTTCTGCTCGCCTATTTGCTTTGATATGTCTATGAATATGCTCTGTTTCTCCGCGTTCAGGTCAAGCGACATCGCGCTTCCCGAATTCGCCTTTGTGGCCTTGTAGAGCCTGAATGGGATTCCCCTCCTCTCATAAGAGGTGCCAGAAGTCGAAGAGCCTGAACCCGCATAGGAATTTTTCCATGAGGATTGCGGATACTTGGGCTGGGCCTGCTGGCCTTGCGGATACCTCGGAGTAGATTCATAGGACGGCTTTGAAGGCGAGGCCGCCTGGGCTTGGCTTTTCCATGAAGGCTGGGCTGAAGATGGATTGGCAGGCTGGATGGGCGGCTTGATTTCCTGCTTTTGCGCAGGCTCCGGGGGCTTTGGCTCCTGTGAAACTGGCTTTTTCTCATCCTGCGCCGGCGCCTGGCTTGCCGGCTGTTGCGACTGGCTGAAACTTGATAGAGAGGGGTAAATCTTTTTCTTGTTATCCTGCAATGCAGAGTTGATGTCCGCCATTTTTTCATTCCCCGATTGTCATAAGATTCACAGGATATATAATTGTGGGCGTGGAAGCCCGGCCGCCTTGATGAAAAATGATGATGAGGTGGGAGGGGATGCGCCGGAAGAGGGTATCAAGCCGGACGCACCGCCCAAACACATAATACGGCTTATGTTGCCGTTGACATGATAATGGTAGGAAAAAGCCTGCCTTTTAAAGAGGCGAAGGGGCATGTTTCCAGTGGTTTTGCACAAGGCTATGCAGAAAAAGAAGATATTGGAGGGCAACCTGGCCCGGAATCAGAACTGACCAGTGCATTATGTGAGACGTAATGGTTGTATGTCCCATTGGAATAGCACACAACTGCTTCAAACGATTGCCAGTCGTCAACACTACTTAGAGCCATGCTTGTGAAAGTCTCAAGAGTAGGAGCTGCGCAAGTCTCTTCCTTGCACTTGTAACTGGTGGAAGTAAAGATTGGCCCGGAATAAGAGTGCCCATAGGCATCATATGAGAGTGAAGAATCATCATACTTCAGATAATAATACGGACCTCCTTTAGTATCGCATCTGGTATATTCAATCTTCGCAGACTCGCGCGAATAATAGCTGGTGCAGTCGCCGCCCAAACCAAAAGAGGAATAAAGAGTCACGTTCTCGCCTGAATGCGGAAGAGTGATACTGGCGGTATAGACAGGCCTGAAGTATAATGCCCATACCCCGGCAACAACTATAACAAGTCCGGCAAGCACTGCAAGCAGTGCAAGCAATGCCTTTTTTTCCATGAAGGGTTCACTCATATGGCGTATATAAATGTAGCGCAATCGCAAAATAAATGCCGTATTCATGAGTGCCGTTGCCCTCGTAGGCGGACAGCAGGCTTAATAAAGGGCAATTGCATCTTCATACCATGGAAAACCAAGAAACCAACGTCAAGGTTTATACGCGCAAGGGCGATTCAGGCTCAACCGGCCTCTACGGAGGCATGAAGGTGAGAAAGGACGAGTCCAGGATAGAGGCGGTCGGGACCATAGACGAGCTCAATTCCGTAATCGGGCTCGCGCTTGTCCACGCCAAGACGCCCCAAAGCGTGGCGCTCTCGGTCGTGCAGGAAGACCTCTTCGACATAGGGGCGATAATTGGCACCACTCCGGGCATTCCCCAGCCGGTAGACGACGGGTTTTTGGAATGGCGCGTAAAGGAGATAGAGGCGGAAATAGACGAGATGGACAAGAAACTCCAGCCATTGAAATCATTCATACTCCCGGGAGGCTGCGACGCGTCGGCGCACCTCCACCACGCAAGGACAGTGTGCAGGCGCGCAGAGCGCTGCCTTGTCAGGCTCGATGAGGACGAGAAAATACCGCAGGCATTGATTGGCTACGTGAACAGGCTCTCCTCATACCTTTTCGTGCTTGCGAGGTTTGAGAACCTCCATGCAGGCAGGCCGGACCTCAAATGGGAGGCGAGGAAGAAGTCCGAGAAGACCGATACGACCCTCACTTCATTCGAGAAAAAGGAATAAGGTGAAAAATGCCCGATCCCGTCTACGACAGCCTCAACAAGGGCTGGAAAAGCACGTGCAAGATAGTATTCGGCGAGGACATAGGCGAACTCGAGGATTTCGGCCCCTGGCTTGAAAAGGACATACACCCCCTCAGGCTGGAAAAATCGGCAGTTTCCGGCAGGGAAGTCGAAATATCCATACCCGATTACGCCCCTTCTTCCAGGTTCATGAGTTTCGACGAGATAGACTTCGGCAGGAAATTCCAGCCCCTGTCCATAAACGAGGTCAAGGACATCGACTCCATAGTGGAGGCCGTCAGGGAGAGGATATATTACACTGGCAACCTGGTCCTCGGGAACTCCTCGAATGTAGGGCGCTCGAACAACATAGTGGACAGCCATTATATCTGGAAGTCCAACCGCATTTCTGACTCGAAATACATAGCATATTCCCAGGATTCCAGGTACTGCGAGTATTTCTTTGGCGGCTGGGTAGGGGCAATAAACAGCTTCTGCATAAAGTCCGGAGGCGGCAGGCTGCAAAGGTGCTTCGAGGCGTTCGACTGCGAATCCACTACTTCAGCCTACTACTGCGCCCTTGTCCAAAACAGCCAGGAATGCATGTTCTCGTTCGGCTGCAGGTCGAAAAACTACATCATAGGGAACCTTCCCCTGCCAAAGGGCAAGTATGAAAGGATTAAACAGGAAATCCTTGCGGAGATAGCCCAGGCGCTCGGGCGCGACAAGAGGGTATTCTCGCTTTTCGACATCATAGAGAGGGCGGGCAAATACGGGAAAAGCACACTGAAGGTTCCGCCGCAAAAAGAGGAGAAATTCAACAAGCAGGCAATTGAATCCGCGTTTTCCCATACAACCGCCCTAGTGCTTGGCAGGGAATTGTCAGGGATCGACGATTATTCCAAATTCCTGCTTGGCCACGTGCAGGCTAACAGGAGCGCCAAGTCGCCCCTGACAGGAAAGAAAGTCATTGCCGCCGGGTTCCAGGCATATTTCATGGACCTTTATGACATAGGGAAGAGGACAATCGACCAATATGAGATAGACGAGATTGGCAAAACCGCGATTTCAATGGAAGAGGCCACAGGCGTTGGACTTGAAATGGACAAGCTTGCCCGGGCGCTCTATCCGATAGCCTACGCATGCTTCCAGAAAAACAACGGGACTATCACGAACGTGAAAAATGGCGCTGTAGTGCTTGACAGCTCCGACTGCTACGAAGGGTGCGCGTACTCAAGCTCGAAAAAATGCGCCTATTGCTTCTGGCCGAGGGAGTCCGAGAACATATTCGGCTCTGAAATCACGTGGAGCTGCTCGTTTTGCATAAAATGCTTCCATTCAAAGAAGCTCACGCGCTGCTTCGAGTGCGACAACTGCGAATCGTGCTCCGACACGTATTATTCCCACAACTGCGAGAATTCGAGGGATTCCATGTTCTGCTTCAATGCGAAAAACCTTGCCCATTCCATAGGGAATGCGCAGCTCCCGCCTGAAAAGTACAAAGGCGTCAAGTCAGCGGTGCTGGAACAGATAGCAACGGAACTCGAGAAGAAAAAGACGCTAAAGTGGGACATATTCACGCTTGGAGCTGGCAAAGCCAAATAATAACCTTGCAGGGCATATAATGCAGAGTGTTTTCCATGAGGCTTATTACGCACACGGACCTTGACGGGGTAGCCTGCGCAGTGCTTTTGACCACTGTCGAGCAGATAGACCAGGTAAAATTCATAGACCCTGGCACAATCCAGTCTGGCAAGATAGAGATAACGGGGAACGACATACTCGCAGACCTGCCATTTGACAAGAGGGCGGGAATGTGGTTCGACCACCACGAATCGTCAAAGCCAAAGGACGGGCAGGAATTCGAGGGCATGTTCAGGATAGCCCCGAGCGCCGCGAGGGTGGTCTACGAGTATTACGACAACCCATACCTTGCAAAATACGAGAGGCTTGTCGAGGGGACGGACAGGATAGATTCCGGCCAGGTCTCAAAGGAGGAGGCCACAAGCCCCACAGGGCTTTTCCTGCTCTCAAACACGCTTGAGACTGCGGCGCCAAAGGCCGAGGACGACGATTACAGGCGGCATGTCATAAGGCTTTTGAGGCACCACTCCATCGAGGAGACGCTTGAGAACCCCCGCGTGAAGGACAGGTGCGCCAATGTGAAAAACGAGCTTGAGGCTTTCAGGAGGCTGCTCGAGGAAAACACGGTCATGATTGGCAAGGTGGCGTTCTCGGACCTGCGCGAAAAGCCCGAGCTTCCAAGGGGCAACAATTACGTGGTATATTCCCTTTTCCCGCAAGCTGTCACTTCGGTGCGGCTCATGCCGCTTGACGAGGGCAAGGATGATGCGAAGATTTCAGTCGGGCATAACATTTACGGGAAAAAGTCGGAGTTCAACGTGGGCGAGGCAATGAGGCGCATTGGCGGGGGCGGGCACAGGCCGGTTGGGGGCGCCACAGTGAAAAAAGAGGCGGCATACGAGATTGCGATGCGGATTGCCAAGGAGATTAATGATTTTGAGGAAAAACAGGGGAAAGGATAGCGGCTTGCCGGGAAATGGCGCATTAGCCAAAGGCACGAAACCCATTGCCGGCAGGGGCATAAGGGCACATGCGACATATTTTATATTATAAGGGCATAAAGTGTTATGATGGTTGAGAGAAAACTCATTTACCTCCTTTGCATGGCATTCGCCCTTGCAGGCATTGCCAGTGCGTATAATGTCTCATTTGTCAATTCAGCGGGCAGCCCGACCACGCTCAACTACGACTCGCCGTCCCAGTCATACATAGACGCAAACACGAACCCGGACATTTACGTCCGCGCCTGCGGGCTGGACACATCAGGCAAGTACGCGGCCCTCGCCTATCCTGGAGGCAATGCCACTCTTGTCATAAGCCAGCAGTCAAGCGTGCTTGGGAACGCAATCAGGATACCCGCAAGCGCGGGCGGCTGCGTGGACATCGGCCTTGACGTGTCAAGCTTCCTTGCGGCATACCCGGGCCAGCCTTACCTTGTGATTTCAAATGACACTTTCGTCTCCGCGGACGACGAGTTCTACCCTGTCGACTCAGGGAGCCTGGCCGGGTTCTACTCGGCCTCCGGCACCGCGGATTCGGAAAACCTCACAATAGACATTGCCCAGATAGGCACCACCGCGGGGTGCACGCAGGGCAATGCGATTACTGGGCAGAAAAGCCTGATAGTGGCGTGCGCCCACGGGGCGGCAAATGAGACATCGTGCGTGCTTGCAAGCCCTAACGGGACAATAACAGTGCCGCTCAACGGCATGGCATATTCATATTTCACCCTCAATGGCATGCAGCCCGTAGTCTGCGCAATCGGCTGCCCGTCAGGCACTGTCATGTGCTCCGATGGCGCGTGCAGGGACAACTGCGGAGGCGGCGGCGGGCCCACGGATTTGACGCTTAACGCGCAGGTGGCTGCCAACTGCACCAATGAGACCGCCAACGTGACAATCAGGAGCTCGTCAGGCACAACCTTCTCCCCAAGCACGGTAACAATCGTCAATTCCCAGACGCAGGAGGCCCTGACATTGCAGCTTGTGTCTTCAGGCGTTTACGTTTTCACGCCTACAAAGGCAGGCACTTACAGCCTGACTGCGTCAAACGTGGGCTTTACCACCCTTGAAACCGGCTTTGACGTCAATGACTGCGCAGTGCCTGTGCAGTGCAAGGAAAACGACCTCTCGTGCACGCTGGACTATGACTGCTGCTCTGGATTCTGCAATTCTTTTGGCGTGTGCGCCAACCAGACCGTGAATAACACGAACAACCAGACCGAAGGCAACCCGCCGGGTTCCATGGACAAGCAGATTACGATAAGCATAGACGCCACATGCACTGACGCCGAAGGCACGGTGCTTGTGGACCCCAAGGACTCGACAATGGCGGTCTACAGGATTGACGGCGGCTCCACTGTCCAGGTGTCAACCACGCGGACTGCGATAGGGTATTCGTTCGTGCCGCACCTGGCAGGCTCATACGAGGCGCGCGCGTTCAAGCCGGGCTATACAAGCTCCACACTGCCATTCAAGATATTCGACTGCACCCAGACGCCCACTTGCACAGACAACGGGCTTGCCTGCGTGTCGGACGCGGAATGCTGCTCCGCGTTCTGCAACCAGACTTCCAACTTGTGCGGGCAGAGGGCCCCCCTCTCCACATGCATTGAGAAAAACGGGTTCTGCAACAGCACAGCGGACTGCTGCGTTGGCGCGTGCGTGGCAAACGCGTGCTCCGTCTGTTCCCAGACTCTAAGCCTGTGCAGGACGAGTTCCGACTGCTGCGAAGGCTACTGCTCGGACAACAAGTGCATAATCCCGTCCTCTAGCGCGACCACCATAATCGGGACGCTTGCTGACAAGGACAAGACCCAAAGCCTCTGGCCAGTTGTGGTTGGCCTTGCTGCCATAGCTGCGTACGCAGGCGTGACCACGGGCGTGAGGATACTCCCTCCGACCGTTTTCGCAATACCAATACTTGTCGGCTTTGTGACTGTGCCCTTCCTCGGGATACTCGCAGGCCTTGCAGAAATCATACTTGAGAAGACAAGGCTTATGGACACGGTGTTCAGGAAGAAGGACTCCAAGGGCAGGAAAAAGCAGTGAGCATGCGGGGGACTGGCGGCCGCAAGCGCCTCTGCGGGTTGAAGCTTGATGGCATCTGCAGTCTACGAAACATTGAACAGGAGCTGGAAAGGCGCATGCAAGGCCCTGTTTGGCAGGGAAGTCGGGGAGCTTTCCGGCTTCGAGCCGTGGCTTGAGGAATACGCCCAGCACCCGCCAAGGTTCGAGAAGTCCTTTTTTTCAGGCAGGGAGGTCGAGGTCTCGATAGAGGATTACGCGCCTGGCTCGAGGTTCATAAGCTTTGACGAGGCGGACTTCGGGAAAAAGTTCCGGCCGCTCACGATAAACGAGATAAAGGACATTGACGGCATAATAGGCGCAATCGGCGAGAGGATGCAATACACTGGCAACCTCGTGCTTGGGAATTCCGCGAATGTCGAGCGGTCGGGAAGCGTTGTAGACAGCCATTTTGTCTGGAAATCAAGCAGGGTGTCGGATTCGAAGTACATCGCATGCTCCCAGGACGCGAGGTATTGCGAACACTGCTTCGGGCTCGGGGTGAGCTCGAAATCGAGTTTTTGCGTCAGGTCCACGTCCGGCAGGATGACGCGCTGCTTTGAGACCCTGAACTGCGAACTCCTCACGGACGCGTATTACTGCGCCCTTGTCCAAAACAGCCAGGAATGCATGTTCTCGTTCGGCTGCAGGTCGAAAAACTTCATAATAGGCAACCTGCAGCTGCCAAAGGACAAGTACATGGGCGTCAAGCGCAAGCTGCTGGCGGAAATGGCGGATTTGCTTGAGAGGGACAAGAGGATATTCTCGCTTTTCGACGTTATCGAGCAGGCGGGGAGGAGGGGCGGGAAGGCGGCAAAAATCGCCCCAGCAAAAGAAGGCGAGTTTGACAAGCAGGCCATTGAAAAGGCGTTTTCAAAGACCACGGGGCTCGTGCTTGGGAGGGAATTGTCAGGCATTGACAGCTACTCGAAATTCCTCTTCGGGCACGTGCCCGCCCCAAGGCGCTCAAAGTCCCCTCTGACAGGCAAGGAAGTGATGGTCGCAGGTTTCCACGCGTATTTCATGGACAAGTACGACATTGGGAAAAGGACAGTTTCCCAGAGGGAGATGGACGAGATAGGCAATACCGCCATATCCCTAAAGGACGCCGAAGGGCTTGGAATGGACCCTGAAATGCTTGGCGCGGCCCTGGGCCCGGTGGCTTATGCGTGCTTCCAAAAGGACAATGGCGCGATAACAAACGTGAAAAACTGCGCCGTAGTAATGGACAGCTCCGACTGCTACGAGGGGACGGCATACGTGAATTCGAAAAAATGTTCGCATTGCTCGTGGCCGAGGGAGTCTGAATACACGTTCGGCTCCGCCATCGCGTGGAGCTGCGCCTTCTGCCTGAAATGCTTCTACTCCAAGAAACTGACGCGCTGCTTCGAGTGCGACAATTGCGAATCGTGCTCCGACACGTATTATTCCCACAACTGCGAGAATGCGAGGGAAGCGATGTTCTGCTTCAATGCGAAAAACCAGGCTTACAGCATTGGAAACGCCCCGCTGCCCCAGGATAAATACAAAAGCGCCAAGGCAGCCGTGCTGGAGCAGATTGCAACGGAACTCGAGTGCAAAAAGGCGCTGAAATGGGACATTTTCAGCCTCGCAGCAGGGAAAAGGGGGAAATAGCGCGCGCAGGGGATACGCCCAACGCATGAAAAATAAGCTGGTGCCGATTTGGCGGGCATGCTGGCTTTTTCTTTCCTTAATATCCCATGCTCGAGATTATCTTCGAGCTTTTGAGCATTTCTGAATCCATGTCCAGGTCGAGCTTGACTGTCCTGAACTGGCCCGTCCTTACTGTCTGGAGCTTCTGGTCATAGCCGAATACCACAATGTCCGGCGCCACGCGCTCCAAAGTGTCCTCCTTGCGCCCGACGCCCGGCATTGCTATGTCAACGGCCTTGAGGTTCGAGACAAGATAGAGCCTGTACGCCTGCGGGTGCAGCAACTTTCCCTTGGACTTCATGGCGGTCTCGTCGGTTGCCACCACTGCCACCAGGAAATTGCCAAGCTTTGCGGCCTCATTGAGCGTGAACACATGGCCCGCATGGAGAACGTCGAACACGCCGCCGGTCATGACCACAGTGAGCTTTTTCCTTGATTCCTGTTTCAGGCAATACGAGCCGCCTTTAATCTCAAGGTGCTCCTTTTCTTCGCCTGAAAGCCTGGAAAAATCAGATGCCGATATGCCATTGCCTGAAAGCTGGAGCGCGAAAAGCCGCTTCACGATTGCAAGTTCCGGTTTCTCAGCTTCCATTATTTTGCCTTCGAATAATTTCTTGTTGCCCGAAGAGGGCACTGTGCCGCCAATCCCGGCAGTTGCCTGTTTGGCCATTGGGACCGCCTGCAAGCCTTACGGGTATACCCTGTTTATGGTGCGCGGGAACGGGATGGCGTCCCTGATGTGGTCGAGGTTGAGCATCCACTTGACAAGCCGCTCTATGCCAAGCCCGAAGCCGGAGTGCGGCACTGAGCCGTATTTTCTCAAGTCGAGGTACCACTCGTAGTTCTTCACGTCGAGGTTCTCCTCCTTTATCCTCTGGAGGAGGTAATCGTATTCCCAAATCCTCTCCGAGCCGCCGATTATCTCGCCGTGCCCGAAGGGAGCTATCATGTCCGCGTTGAGGACAGTGTCGGGCTTCGCAGGGTCCGGCCTCATGTAGAATGACTTGATTTTTTTCGGGAAATTGTGGACAAAGACGGGCATCTGCTTGCCCTTTGTGAGAAGTGCCTCCTCGTCGGCGCCGAAATCCTCGCCCCACTCCATCTTGCCGCCGTTCTGGTTGACGATATCGATGGCATTGTCGTAGGGTATGCGCTCGAAAGGCGCCTTGATTGACGCGAGATAGGCTGGGTCCTGCCCGCACGCCCTGACAATGTCGGGGTAGCGCGACGCGAGGCCGTTTGCCACGAATTCGATCATTTTCTCCTGGAGGTCCATGTTCATCCTGTTGTCGTAGAAAGCCATTTCAGGCTCGAGATGCCAGTACTCGGCCAAGTGCCTGACGGTCCTTGACGGCTCCGCCCTGAAAGAAGGGGCGAGGACATAGACCTTCTCGAGCGAAGTGATGTAGATTTCCGCGTAAAGCTGGCTTGACTGGGTAAGGTATGCCTTGTCCCCGAAATAGTCGATTTCAAAAAGCGTCGAGCCGCCCTCGCAGCCCGCCTTCGTGATTATCGGCGGCGCCACCTCGTAAAACCCGTCCTTGTCAAAGAACCCGCGCAGGAGGTTGACCATCCTATAGCGCGCCTTCATCACGTTTGTAAGTTTTTGGGAGCGAAGCCAGAGGTGCCTAGTGTCAAGCAGGAACTCGGTTGACTGGTCCTTTGCTATAGGGAACGCTTCCCCCTGCCAGATTATGCCAATGTTGTCGCAGGACAGCTCGAACCCGCCGGGGGCGCGAGAGTCCGCGCGCACGGTGCCTTCGGCCCAAAGGGACGATTCGACATAGACCCCCTTGGCCTTGTCGAAGATGCCTGCGGGTATCGATTCCTTCTTGAACGCGCACTGTATGGTGCCGGAAGAGTCCCTGATTACGATGAACGCGAGGTTGTTTGACGAGCGCGCCCTGTACGCCCAGCCCCTGACGCGGACCTTTTTCCCGTCCATGCCGCCGGAGAGCACGTCGCCGATTTTCGTTATGCCTTCATACCCAACGCTTCCTTCAACATCCATAATAACACCATGATATTCAAATGCGCCGTCATTTCCTGCGCTTTGCCGCTGCCTTCCTGGCCCCGGCGCCTGGCCTTCCCTTCTTTGCCGCAGGCCCCGACGCTGCCAAGGCCGAGTCTGCGGGGTAAGGCGAGAAACTGGATATCAGCCTGTCCTTTTGCGGCCCCGGCTTGAGGCATGCCTTAAGTATCTGGACAATGTTTGAAACCGGGGTTATGTCCATCTTGCTTTTCATGTTCGGGGGCAGGTAGATGTCCTCCGCATTGGTCTTTGGGACTATGCCGTGCTTGAGCCCGGACCCTATTGCTGCCTCTATCTTGGCGGTGGTGCCGCCCACAGGCAGGACCTCGCCCCTTACTGTGAGCGAGCCGGTCATTGCGTACGACTGGTCCACTGGTATGCCTTCCATTGCCGAAATGACAGCCACTGCTATTGAAACCGAGGCGGAATCGCCTTCCACGCCCTCGTATGTCTGGATGAACTGGACGTGGATGTCGTATTGCGACACGTCCTTGCCAATGTGCTTCTTGATTATCGCGGAGACGTTTTCCACAGCCTCCTTTGCTATTGTGCCAAGCTTGCCAGTAACTATGAGCTTGCCCTCGCTTTTTGACGAGGCGGGGGTGACTTCGGCCACTATGGGCATTACAAGCCCGCTCGAGCCGTCGCCAAGCACCGCGAGGCCATTGACCTTGCCAACTTCCCAGCCGTCTATTGAATACATGCTGTATTCCTTCCTGTACTCTATGCTGCGGCTTGAAATCTGGTGCTCGAGCGTTTGGGCTATGGGCTTTGCGCGAAGGACTATGTCGGCGTCCACGAGCTGCTTCCCCTCGTCCCTGGCAAGGTCGCCTGCTGCCCTGACAAGCCCGCCAAGCTCCCTCAAATTCAGCGTGAGCCTGTTTTTCCTGCCCGCCTTGCGCCGGGCCTCGTCTACTATCTCAAGGACCGCGTCGTAGGAGAAGTGCGGTATTTTCCCGTCCTTTGTCACTTCCTGCGCTATGAACTGGACAAGCTTCTCGCGGTTGGCGTCTGTGTCGGGCATGGAGTCCTCGACGTAAATCTCATAGCCGTTGCCGCGTATCCTTGAGCGCAGCGCAGGATGCATGCGCACCATGTCATGGACATTCCCAGCGGCAACGAGCACGAAGTCGCATGGGACCTCCTCGGTCTTGACTATTGCGCCGGAGGACATTTCGGACTGGCCTGTGATTGGATATTTCTTCTCCTGCATGGCTGTGAGGAGTTCCTGCTGGCTGTGCGGCTTGAGCGAGGCAATCTCGTCGATGAAAAGCACGCCCTTGTTGGCGCGGTGTATGGCGCCCGCCTCTACGCGCAGGTGCGCTGGCGTTCCAAGGCCGCCCGACTGGAGCGGGTCGTGGCGCACGTCGCCAAGCAGGGCGCCCGCGCGGGCGCCTGTGGCGTCCATGAAAGGCGCGGTGCGCTTGCCCGTGTTGTCCACTATGAGCTTGGGGTCCATGTATTCCGTGGCGCCCATCCTCTTGCCAAGGGAATTCGTGAACCTCCAGAGAAGGTAAATCACTGTAAGGCCGAATATGATTGCGAGCAGGAACCACTTGTTGGAGTCCGTAAGCCCGCCAGTGGCTATTGTCACTATCACTGCCGCCATTATTATGAGAAGGAAAATCATGGCGGGGTTGATGCCCTTGCCCTGCACGGATATCTGGGAATTCCTGCCCAGGTAGAGTATGCGCCTGCCCTGGCCCCACTCTGACATGTTGATTTTCTCGCGCGGGGTGGCGTCGTAGGGGTTTTCTGCGTTTTCCGGCTTGGCCTTTTGCACGTTCTGCTGGATTTGCGTCTGGGCAAAGCCGCGATAAAGCCTTGAAAGGAAGGAGTTGGCGTTGATTTCGGTCTGGGTGGGGTATGTCTTGACAGTCTTTACCTGCGGCTTGTTCTCGTCATTGGGGTTGGGGTAGACAAGCACGTCGAGCAGGTCTTCGGCGGGCATGAGCTGCGCCATTGCGCGGGCAAGCATGCTCTTGCCAGTGCCGGGCGAGCCGAGGAGGAGCACGTTTCTCCTCTGCCTTGCCGCTTTCTTTATTATCTTGACTGCCGAGTCCTGGCCTATGACCTGGTCAATTAGCATGGGAGGCACTGAAATTTCCTGCGTAGTCTTGAACTGTTTCATGAAAATAACCCCGCAAACAAAAGGAATCCCGGCGAGTGCCGGCAGAAACCGGGCTTTATGTTGAGCCCACTATCTCAACGCCTTCGAACATTATCCTTGGAGAAATGAGATTTAAAAACCTACCCTGGTTTCCACCGACGGGCGAGAAGGCGTTGAAGAGCCTGAAGGCATTGCCTGAAATCATCACGTTTTTGACTGGGACGCGCTCCCCGCCGGCAGGGCTTTTGGGATTGCACCAGAACGCCAGGTCGGATATGACCGAGAAATCGCCAGTAGTGGTGTTGGCAGTATGCGTCCCATGGAAAGAGTGAATTTCAATGTATTCTCCCGCCATGTCGGCAGCCCCGCCACTGGCGGATACGACCAGGTTGGACTCGCCGCAGGACGGCATGGACTGGAAAGAGTTGCGCGCGCAGTTGCCTATCCCGCCACAGGCATCCTTGCCAAGCAGGCAGGCGGCCCTGCTGTCAAGCAGGAATCCTGAAACGGCGCCATTTTCCACAAGACGCTTGCCAGACGAGGGGACTCCCTCGCCGTCAAAGGCCGCGAAAAAGCCGCGGAGGTCGGCCGGGTCGTCAAGAAGCGTGAATGATTCTGAAAACATCCTCTCCCCCGCCCTTCCGGCAAGCATGGAGGATTTGGAAAGTATCGAGTCGCCGTCAAATGATGGCAGGAGGATTTCGGACAAAAGGGAGTGGAGGGCCGGAAGCTCGAATAGGAGGTCGTATTTGCCGGAGGGCAGCGCCCTGGCGTCTGCTATTTCCCTGGCAAGAAGCGAGCTTTTCCTCCCTTCCTCAATAGAGCCGGCGGCAAAATCCCCAAGCCTCTGGCTGGAGTGCATGGCATAGGCGGAATTGTCATTGAACTTGGTCTGCATAGAGGCTGACAGGGAACCGCCCGCAGACGAGGCGAAAAGCCCGTTCGAATTGGCTATGGAATGTTCGTGGGATTCCACGGAAAAGCCGCCTTCAAGCGCTATAGTTCCGCCTTCCTGGCACGAGGATATGAAATCATTGAACATGCCCATTGCGCCCGATGGCTGGAGGCAGCCTATTTCGCGCGCTTCGGAATCGAGCCATGAGGGGCTTGAAGGGTACTTGCCCGCCTGCGGGAATGAATAGCCCAAGCAGCCGGGCGAGTGCCCGACCATGCCCGCCGCCCTCCTGATTGCTGCTGCCAGTTGCGATTCCGACTGGCAATAGGAGAAGCCAACCCTGCCGTCCCTGTCGCAAACCCTTATGCCGAAACCCTCGAACTCCCTGCTCTCCTTGCTGGTTATGGAGCCGTTCAGGCAGAAAAAGGACGTTTCAGTGGATTTCTCATGGTAAAGCTCGAGCCCGAGCGAATCTGTCCCGTGCCTGCGCACCAGTGTTTCAAGGTCCATATTGACAACCGAGCCGTGCCGGATGAAGAAGGCTTAACTGTGCTTTGAAAGCCCGAAGGCGAAGTAGATTGCAGCCGAGAAGACGCCAATCACAAGCAGCGCTATAGGTATGCCGACATTCGCGCTGTTCGAAAGCGCCGCGGAGAGGCTTGCCGCATTCGAGATTGTGTTTGAAATCAGCGATTGGATGCCTGTTTCCTGCCCGGGCGCCTGCTTGCCGCCGGAAGCAGAAGCGAGCTTGTCGGCCGGGACTGCGACTACGGAGCCCGCGCCCGTCCTGCCCTCAACGTTTAGCATGTAAGTGCCTGTGCCTGCTGTCTCGAAAACTGCAACGCCCTTTGAATCAGTGTAAACCTTGCTGACAGAACCGTCCGGCCCTGTGATTGCGACCTGTGAATTCGGCAATGGGACGCCCTGCTGGTCAGTCACTGTGGCATGGGCCTGGGCGCCCGCCTTGACATTTTCGGATTCGGGCGAAATCATCACTGCCCGCGGCTTGACGCTGTAGGTTATCGGGAGGTTGAGTTGGCGCGTGCCGGCCTCCGACACCGCGGTTATCAAAAGCGAGCTTTCATACGAGCCGCCCGGAGTTGCAGGCAATGGCTCGAGCCTGATTGCGACCGCCAGCCTGTCCGCGCTGTCCACGTAGCGCAGGTTGGTGCAGAGTATGACCGGGGCGTCAGTCACGTATGACTCGAAAGTGCCCTCGCACGACGGGCCGTTCTCGTCCTCCTTGTCGGAAGAGGTCTTGACGAACATTTTAACCCTTGCGGCCTCGCTTGATGACATTGTGACGTTCATGACCGTGTTGCCGTCGTTTTGTATGTAGAAGACCTGCGTCCTCCCGCCGGTTATGTCGCCAAAGTCGAGAGAGGTCATGTTCGGCTGGATTGAAAAGTAAGTGGTAGGGGTGATGTTGATGTTTATTTCCCACTGCGCATGGGCCACGAAGGAAAGCGAAAGAATGGCGAGCAGGAAAACCCATGCATGGCTGGGGAATGGGGCTGCGGCAATTCGGCTGGGCGCCTTTGTGTTTGCCATGGTTGTTTGGGGGATTTCGAGCTTAAATATCTTACTGGTTTTGGCTGGAATTGCCGCCTGACGCGGCAGCAGGGCTCTCCCTTATTTCCTGTATCAGGAAAGTGCCCTCATACGTGCCAAGGCTTGTGTTCAGGGGTATCAGGGCCTTGATCCAAATCTCGTGCGTCTCGCCAAGCGAGTACATTGTGAACGGCTCCGGGTAGACGAAGAAATCCGATATGTTGCCTGTGCCATTGAAGTGCACATAGACTGCCGAATCCTCCTCATTTGAGAGAATTACCTTCCTTGCAGAGGACTTGCCTTCGGATATAGTGCCAAGGCCGAGCACGTCCGAGCCTTCGGACACGTTGAATCCCAAAAACGCTGTCTCGTTCGTCACTGTGATTGAGACGGGTATGCTCTTTTCAGCCACAGTCCCGTTTTCAGGGACATAGGGCGGAAGGGAGCTGGAGTTGGACCCATTAAGCGTTGATGTATTGTAGCGCACCACCTTGACAAGGGTGTTCTTGTTGCCATAGCTGTCAGTGGCCTCGAACACGAACCTGTTTTGCCCCTCGGCAAGGCCGAGGTATGCCGAAAAAGAGCCGTTTGAGACTTCAAGCGCCTTCTGGTTGAGGGTCACCCGCGCGTCCCTGCTCACCCTGCCTTCAATGTAAAGGGGGGTCGAATTTGAAATGTCTGGCACTGCCGCAAGCGTGATTTCAAGGGGAGGCAGGTTGGAAGGGATTGAAGTGGAATTGTTCATTGCCTGCGTCTGGTTGGAGGCCGGAGGCGCGGGCGGCTGTTGGGCACAGCCAAGGAAAAGCATTGCCATGGAGAGGATTGCGAACAGGAAAATGATTTTTCCGGATTTCATGCTAAACACCATTTAAGATAACTCCTTTCAGGAATGGTATTTATGCTGGCAAATATAAAATAACAGGGGGTTTGCAGGGGAAGGTTCCACTATGCGGGAAAATAAAAGAAAAAAGAAGGAAAAAAGGGAAGGCTTAGGAAGCCTGGCCCCTTGTCTCCACGAGGGAGATTGTGCCCGTCCTTGAGCCGTAGATTGTGCCTGCCGGGACTGTCAAGGATATCTGGACGGCCCTTACCTCGCCCTTCTTGAAGAGGGTTATGGCCGGAGTCGGGTTGACCATGTTCCCAGCGTCGCCTGACACCTTGAACTCAATGTGGACAGGAGAGTCTTCGCTGTTAGTCAGCTGGAGAGTGGCAACAGAGGTGCTGCCGGGCAGCACGTTGAGGAACTCTACCCTGCCAGGCGTGGAATTGAAGTTCGAAGGCGTCACGCCGACTGCCACGTATAGGGGCACGTCAGTAGTGCTCACGACTCCATTGGCCGGGACATAGCTGTCGTCCATTGCCACTGGCGGGGCGGGCTTGGCGTATGTCACAGTCTTTGTCGCCGTCGTCTTGAGGCCCGCGTTGTTCTCCGAGGCTATAACAAGCGTGTTCTCGCCTTCAACAAGCGCCACGTCAGCAGTGAATGTGCCGTCGTCCGCCACATTGGCGGCCGCGCCATTGACAGTCACGAATGCGCCCTTGTCAGTCACGCCCGCTACAGTAATGGAAGACATATTGGTCTGCGAGACCACGTCGACCGAAAGCGCTGGCGGCGCCGCAGGCTGCGTCACGTTCTCCGCCGGAGGGGCCGGAGGCGTCACCGTGGTGTTCTCCCCCTGTGCCGGAGGCGCGGGAGGCTGCTGCTGCGCGCAGCCCAAAAATAGCATTGCCGCTATGAGCAACGCGAAAAACAATTTCATGTCCATCCTATCAATCCTCGTCGTAGTTTTGTTTTGGGGCAGTCGCCGGGGGCTGGCCTCCCATGGCGCCGTAGTCGCCCGCTGCATCCATTGAACCTGATTCCGGCTGCTGTGGCTTTTTCCTGCCAAAGAAAACCGCGTACAGGGCTATCAGCACGACAACGACAGCGCCCACCAATATGAGGCTGTCAAAGCCGCCGCCCGACTGTTGCTGCTGGCCCCCCTGGCTGCCAGTCTGGTTGCCAGTGCCCGTCTGGTTGTTGCCCGTGGAGTTCTGGCCTGATGGCTGGCCCGGTGTCTCGGTAATCTTTGAAACGACTTCAAGCTGGAAGTCCTTTGTGGCCTTCTTGCCGTTGAATGTCACTTCCGCCTGGGCATTGTATGCCCCAAGCGAAAGGCCTGAAGTGTCGACATATACAAGGAAGTCCTTTGTGCCCCAGCCGTCCACCGCGGAGGTGGCGCTTGGCACTGTCTCAAGCAATGGCTGGCCGTCCGTGCCGAATATCCTCAAGAGGGCTGTAGCGGATATTGGCTCGTTCCAAAGGCTTGAGACGGGTATTTTGTAAGGCTGTATAGAGCCTGCGAGTATCTGCGTAGGCGGCGTTGAAACCTCAAGCGATTCCTCGCCAACGCGTATCACGCTCTTGGCAATAGTGGATTTCTGCCCGTCGCCCCAGGAGACCCAAGCGTCGATAGGGTAGGAGCCCGTCTTGGGGGCGGTCCACGCAATCTTGAAAGGCGTGGTGGATGCCAGCGGCACGTCGCCAGAATCAGACTGGAGGTTGTCTATAGCCGCGCCGGAGCTGTCATACACCGTCACAAAGGCCTTGGCGCCCGTGATGGGTATTGAGCCCTTGTTGGCCGCATTGACAGTCAGGGTGGCTGACTTGTCAACCACCTTGAGGTCTGAAACAGTGGCGTCTATGTACGCGTCCGGGTACGGCTTCTCGACGAATATGACGTAATTGAGCGCGACCGCGATGCCGAACGTGGCGCCATTGTCGGGCGCCTTTGTGGCGGTCACAAGGAGCCTGGTCTGCCCGGGCGGGAAATCGTCGGGCAGCCTGACCTCGTAGGTTACGGGGAATGAGCCTCCCGGCGGTATCTTGAACACCTTGTCGGACGTGATAGTGACGTATGGCGAGTTAGAGATTGCCGTCATGTCGCCTTCGGTAATGTCCGAATTTATAACATTGAAGCTTCCCGTGACCACTTTCCCGCCGGAAGCAGACTCGTAGTTTACGTTTGTCGAGGCAGGGGATATAGCGGCAGAAATGGGATAGGAAACCTGCGAGAGCATGAGAATGAGGACAGCCAGATATATGAAAACCGAAAAAGCACGGTTTTTTTGTGCCATTAAATATCAACCCAGATGATTAATTTCCACTATGCGATGCGGGCAGAATAGCCCGGACAATGAAATAAAAAGAAAAAATTGGGCGGGGTTAGCCGCCAATCAATCGCCTTTCATCAAACAGCTGTTGATGTGAAGGTAATTGTCGCTGTGCTTGCCGCAACCGGCGCGTCTGACGGGATGGTCACGCTGATGTAAGCGAAGACCTGGTCGGATGCGTCTGGGTACTGCAGGTTGTCACAGACAAGAGAGCCGCTTGAGCCGAGGTCAAAGCCGGGTGACGCTGTAGGTGTCACGCAGGAGCTCGCCTCGTCGTTCACGCCCCACATCTTGAATGCCGGGCTTGAGCCGCCAACGAAGGTGGCTGCCGTCTTGTCGGATGTGACGTTTATGGAAACGTTCACGTTGCCCTGGTTCTCAACTACAAAGCCAGTAACGCCGCCTGTCATGTTGGACGACTGGTCTGTGGAGAGAGTTATTGAGCCTGCTGCAGGCGGGGACACCGGGACAAAGCTCAAAGTGCTGCTGGAAGTGTTGCCACTTACGTAGACAGCAATCTGGTTTGTCGATGTGATGTTGACACCCACTGTGCCCGTGCCGGAGGCCGCGTATGCCAATGGCAGTGCCAGGACGGCAAGAGCCAAAAGCAGCATAGTTTTTGAATTCATATCATTTCACCCTCGAAGGTTTAATGCATTTGCTGATTATTACCCAACAATGTTTTATAAACGTTGCGTAAAAATTGCACAAAATTAAGCAGAAACAATGCCACTAATGACCACAAATGGCTTTTCTGCTTGTTTTTGCGGTTTTTGCGCGTATCCAACCATGTTCCCCCGCCTACTGGGCAGGCGCGAGCCAGCCGTGCACCTGCGAATAGGCAGTATATATCATGTCATATATCCCTTGGACCATGTAGTTCTGGTTGTAAACTGAAAGCGAGTTGGGGGCAGTGACAGGCTGCTGCTGCATGCTTGAGATGTTTAGCGGCAGGGTTATCACGCATGTGCCCGAAGGCGAGTAGCCATTGGCGTAAAGCGAGTAGTTGCCCACATAGTCTGACAGGTTGGCAAAGTCCTGGTAATACCTGTTGCCCGTGGGCACGTACGTGAAATTCACAAGGCCCTGCGAATTGGTATAGGCGGTCGCTATCGACTGGCTTGAAAGCCCGGTCCTGTTGCCGTCAGCCTGCCACACCTGCATCGGCGCGTTGACAGAAAGCCCGTTCTGCTCTATGAATTCGACCCTGCCATGGTCATAGGGCGCGTTGTTCTCGTCGGTGAACGCGATTGACACGTTGTATGGCCTGTATATCTGCCCGAACGTTGTCGTGAGCGCCCCGTCGATGTATAGCTTCAGGCCGGAGCCGAAATACACAGTCTTTGAGGTCGAGGAAACATGGCCCGATTCAGAGCACTCTGCGACGTCATTGCCGGAATCGGTCGTCACAGTGGCCGTAAGCCCGCCCGTATAATCCGGCGGGAGCGTGTACTGGACAGCCTGGGTCTGGGAAGTGCCTGCGGAAAGGTTGCCCATGGCAAATGTCTGGTTGACGACCACGCCGCCGGTCGAATTTGTCACAACAAGAATCATTGAATACGGAGTTGCGTCGACATTGCCGCCGTTGGTGGTGGTGGCGCTTATGTTGACAGTAGAGCCGCGGACTATCCCGCCTGACGGGCAGGATGGCCGGGTGGAGCCGCAAGCCAGTACAAGCGGGCATGCGTCCCCGGTTATGCTCACGGAAGAAGTGAGAGTCGGGCCTATGCAGAAGCTGTTGGAGGAAACGCCATTGACAACGAAATACACTGTGACAGGTATGCTCGCATTGCCGCGCAGTATGCCTGTCGAGTATGACTGGGACGCGCCCCAGACCGCCGACTTGGAGTCAAAGCAGTTGACGCCATACGAGTCGCCGCAGACGCCTGCTGAAAGGTAATTGTAATTGGGAAAGCCATTGGCAGTCCTTATTGAAAGTATGTTTGAAGAGCCGTCTGCCGCGCCCGTAACCGAATATGACACAGCGCCTGTCAGCTGGTTGTAGTTGGCAGTCCTTGAGACCGAATAGGTGCCGGCAAGGGAGCCATTGGCTGGCGCGACTGGAAGGAAGAGCGCGCCCGGGTCATTGGCATTCTCGCTTGGCGAGACGACTGCCTGTATGTTAGAGGGATATATTGACGAACCCGGAGTGCCGCTGGTTGCAGGGACAGTATATGATGAAAAAAACATCGAGTTCGATGTGTCCGCGTAAAAGCAGCCAGAGCCGCAGGACTGGACTGCCTGCAGGGTAGTCAGCGGCCCGTTGCCATTGTTGTCGTCAGTGATAATGAAATAGGGTCCGCTGCCGACCCTGTAAGTTGCGCCCACGTATTTGCCCGCGAGGGACGCAGAATCAGAAGAAAAGACCCGTATGTACGCCTTCTGGGAATTGATTGGCGTGTTCTGGTCTACGTATGAGAAAGTCGTCTGCTGGTCAAAATGGAGCGTATAGGGATTGCCGTTCTGGTCGACAATGCGCGCGCCCGTGATTTGCGAGAACGGGGCTGCGATAAAAAGGAATAACAGGAAGGATACCAAAATCGGCCTGGTTTGTGTCATCAATACTCCCACTCATGCCCGCAAGGGCACATACGCAAATGCATTGTCAATATACGTGTTTATTGGTATTTATATAATTAAGGATTGGCACGCGATGGAAAACTGGCTGCCGCCATGCGATGGGCGGCATGCATGCCCGCGGCCATTCAAATCCGCTTTTTTGGGAAGTCCAGCCTGTCTATCCCCATGTAGTCGCGCAATGCCTTTGGGATTGACACGCCGTCCTGGTCCTGGTAATTCTCAAGTATTGCTACGGCTGTCCTGCCGACTGCAAGCCCGGAGCCGTTTAGCGTGTGGACGAATTCCGGCTTGCCATTGCGCCTGAACCTGATGTTAGCGCGGCGCGCCTGGAAGTCAGTGCAATTGGAGCATGACGAAATCTCCCTGTACTTGTCCTGTGATGGTATCCAGACCTCGAGGTCATAGGTCTTTGCGGAGCTGAAGCCCATGTCGCCTGTGCAAAGCTGGATGACCCTGTATGGCAGCTCGAGCTTCTCAAGTATGGACTGGGCGTCCACAACCATGGACTCGAGTTCCGCAAACGAGTCCTCGGGCCTTGCAAGCTTGACAAGCTCCACCTTGTTGAACTGGTGCTGGCGTATCAGGCCCTTTATGTCCTTGCCATACGCGCCGGCCTCGCGCCTGAAGCACGGGGTGTGCGCAGTCAGCTTCACGGCCAGGGCGGATTCCTCCAATATCTCGTCAGCGTAATAATTCGTAAGCGGGACCTCGGCTGTCGGGATGAGGTACATGTCGTCCCTTTCTATCCAGTACTGGTCCTCGTGGAACTTTGGCAGCTGGCCTGTGCCTGTTATGGTCTTCCTGTTCACAAG
Organism: Candidatus Micrarchaeia archaeon; assembly: GCA_041650395.1. Classification (GTDB taxonomy): domain Archaea; phylum Micrarchaeota; class Micrarchaeia; order Anstonellales; family VGKX01; genus JAKALW01. The sequence continues at coordinate 251,123 of JBAZLG010000003.1, forward strand.
CAGGGGCGGGTACATCTCAAGATACCCGTTTTTCACATGGGTTGAAAGCATGAAATGTATCAGGGCCCGCTCGAGCACTGCCCCGAAACCCTTGAGCACCACAAACCTGCTCCCAGCAAGCTTTGGGCCGCGCTCGAAGTCCACGATGTCCAGGCGGGTGGCCGCGTCGTAGTGCGTCATGACGTCCTTGGACGTTTTCACAGGCGTGCCCCATTTGCGCACTTCCGGGTTTGCGGACTCGTCAGCGCCCACAGGGACAGATGCGTCAGGCACGTTTGGAAGGTAGAGGAGCTTGTCGCGCATCCTCGATTCAATCATGTCGGCGGACTCGTCGACGCCCTTTATTTTGGCGGATATGGACTGGGACTGCTCGATTAGGTTTTGCGCGTTCATGTCCCCGCGCTTTTTAGCAGCCGCTACCTCGAGTGAAATCTTGTTCCTGCCGGCCTTGAGCTCGTCCGCCTCGGACTTGATTTTCCTCCACTCGACGTCGAGTGCGAGTATCTCGTCAAGGGCCGCGGCCGGGTGGTTCCGTTTCGAGAGCGCGTCGCGGTATAAAGAAGGGTTCTCGCGGACGTGTTTGAGGTCAAGCATGCAAAACCACCATAACTATTCAATCGGCATAATTGATTACAATGCCAATGTTTTAAGCTGATGTATCAGCTCCGTGCCTATCCTCATCTGGGCCTCCCTGGTGCTCCCGCCTATGTGCGGGGCGAAGACGACATTGTCAAGCTCGAGCAGTTTCCCCTGGTATGGCTCCTGCGCATAAACGTCAAGCGCGGCGCCTGCAAGCTTGCCCGACTTCAGCGCATCATAGAGCGCTTCCTCGTCCACGATAGGGCCGCGGGCCAGGTTGAGCACGTAAGCGCCGGCCTTCATCTTTGAGAACGCTTCCTTGTTGAACATGCCCCTGGTTTCAGGCGTCAGAGCCACGTGTATTGAAATGTAATCGGAAGAGGATACGAGCTCGGGGAATTCCACCTGCCGGGCGAGCGGGTCCTTGACAGGGCTAAGGTTGGTGCATATGACATCCATGCCGAAGGCGGAGGCAAGTTTTGCGACTTTCGAGCCTATCCTGCCATAGCCAACTATCCCAAGAGTCTTTCCGGCAAGTTCCCCGCCTACAAAGGACTTCTTGTCCCACTTGCCCTGCTTCATGGACAGGTGCGCCTGGGGGATTTTCCTTGCAAGCGAGAGCATGAAGCCAAGGGCCAGCTCCGCCACCGCGTCGCTTGACGCGCCTGGGGTGTTTATGACCTTTATTCCCTTTTTCTGGCACGCGGGGACGTCGACATTGTCAAGGCCCACGCCGGCGCGGGCAACTGCCTTCAGTGCAGAGTTTGCCACAAGCGCCTCTGTCACCTTTGTCGCGCTTCTTACTATCAGCACGTCGGCCTTTGCCACCTCGGCGTATAGGTCCGCCGGGCGGTAAGACACCTCGCCAAGCTTCCTTATCTCCGCCAATACGTCGTCTTCCATTGCGTCTGCCACTATAATCTTCATCAAAAACACCCATTGGCCTTGATTGCCCTTTTGCGCTGCAAGCCGCGCCAATCACTTTATTTGCGCGAGGACCTTCTCCCACGCGGAGAATGCAAGGTCAAGCTCGTCCACGCTGACATTCCCGATGTGGCACACGCGCAAAAGCCTGCCTTTGAGTTCCCCGAACCCGCCTGCTATCTCGACATTGTATTTCGCCTTGAGGTTGGACTTGACCTCGTCGGCCTTCGGGTGCAGGAAGGAGGTTATCGTGTTTGAGTAATGCCCCGGCTGGGCGAAAATCTCATACCCGTTTTTCACGACCCACTCGCGCGAGTATTGGGCCATTGACGCGTGGCGCTTTATGTTCCCTTCTATGCCGCCGTCCCTGTCAAGCCTGTCGAATGCCGCCTGCAGGCCGTACATGACGCTGACTGCAGGGGTCCATGGCGTCTGGCTTTTCAAGGCGAACTTCCTCCACGCCTTGAAGTCCATGTAATACGACTTGTTGTCCTTGGAATTGTACCTTTCATAGGCGGCCTGGGACAGGCCGACCATTGACAGCCCCGGGGGCGCGGCAATGGCCTTTTGCGAGCCTGTGGCCATGAAGTCGACCCCGAAGGCCTTCATGTCAAGCTCCATGGCGCTCCATGCGGAAACCGCGTCCATGACGGTGAACATGCCCTTTGACTTCGCGTAATTGAATATTTCCTTGGCGTGGTTTGTCACGCCAACAGAGGTCTCGTTGTAGACCATGCCAAAGACCTGCGCGCCGGAATTGTCTATGAGTGCCTTGGCGTTCTCAAGGCTTATGCCCTTGCCAAGCGGGATTACCTCTTCCTGCACATTGGTGTAAATGCGAGCAGTGACCGCAAGCCTCCTGCCAAAGTCGCCGTTCTGGATGACAAGCATTTTCTCGTCCGGCTTGACGGAGTTGAGGACAATTGACTCGATGCCAAGAGAGCCCGAGCCGGTCATGATGAAAGCGTCTTCAGCATTGACGTATTTCTTGAACCTCCCGGCTATGTCGGAGTAGAGGTCCTGGAATTCCTTGCCCCTGTGGGATATCATGTCCCTTGACTGTGCATTCCTGATTCCTTCAGTGAGTTTTACCGGTCCCGGAGTAAGCAGCATACGCTAACACCTCAAATATGATTCATCAGGAATTTTTAGGCTGGGGAAAATTTATATTACGTGTGCAGAAGCAGTGGAAAAGCGGGAAAAACAAAAAGGCGCAGGCAGGAGCGAAGAGTCGGGGGGCCTTGGCGGCCCTCCTGCTTATTTCTTCTTCTGCTCCTTCCTGTCAGGCTCCCTGCCCTTGCCTTTGCTGCCCTTGCCAAGCAGGCTTTTCACAAGAGAGAGCACCACCGCGATTATGGCGATTATGAAGACAAGCGCCACGACCGCGCCTGCAATCAGGTATGCCTGCGGGACGCCTGCAAAGGCCGAAGGGAGCGCGATGCCGAACAAGCTCGCCGAAGGCACCGTCTCCTGCTGGGATGAGGACGGGGGGGCCTTGGCGTTGCCTGAAAGCGCTGCCTGGGCAACGACCTCGTTTATCTGGGTGTCAAGCCCCGCAAGCTGCGTGGCATAAGACGCCACGTCGGAAGGGGACATTTGGGTTTTCGTGGCCCCTTCTATCTGGGACGCCTGGGCGTCTATTGCGTCAATGCTGTCAAGCGCTGGGCCAGTCAGCGCCTGCCTTGCGCTTGCAATCTTGTCCTTTGTCGCCTTCAGGCTGGCAGTCAGCTTGTCATACCTGTTCTTCTGTGCCGCAAGGTCTGATTGCGTGCCCGCGTAGAGGGAATCGAAGGGCGCCTCAAGCGACATTGCCTTTGAATAGCTGCCTGCCGCGGCAAGCTTTGATATGTTGGCCGAGTATTCCTCAAGCAGCGCCACGTTCGGTTCCAGGCCTGCCATGTCCACCTTGGAATTGAGGTTGTCAAAATCAAGGCGCAACTGGGCGGATTCCTCGAACGCCTTTTTCTTAAGAGCGTCTGCCAGGGGCGACCTCTGGCTAGCGTATGCAATCTGCGCATTCGAGTTCGAGACGATATTGGCTGCCCTGTCGCCTGCCTGCTGTATCTGGGCCATAGTGTCCTCCATAGACATCAGGGTTGAGCGCACAGATGCAAGGGACGGCTTTGAATAGTCTACCTTGGGGCAGTACTCATACCCGCCCTCGCCAAGCTGGGTCTGGAAAAGTATGTTGGACTCTATGTTCGAGACTTCAGTCTCGATTTTTGTCAAAAGCGCGAGTTCCGAGTCAACTGCCGCCTTTGAAGACGACAGGGAATCCGCGTTCTTTATGAACTGCGAGTCGTCAGATGTTATGGCAGTGGAGTTCGTGTACCATGAGACAACGTACGCCATTGCGTCAGGCGCATTGTAAAGTCCCATCTGGCAGTTGGGGTTCGCCTGGCATGCCGTCTTGGCCTCTTCCTCATTGTTGGCAGGCAGGTTAGTTGTGCCTGTCAGCTGCTTGCAGTATGAGTCGTTTTCCTGCCGCGTGGCTTCAAACTGCGACATTGCCGATTTCACCTGCGAGATTTTCGCCTGGTAATTGGAATCGTGGATAAGGTCGTCTTTGAGTATCTGCCCAATCTTGGCGCTGTCAAGGACAGGCGAGTTGGACGGGTCGAGAACGAAAACTTCCTTGCCCTCGACAGAAATCAGGGTGTATTGCAGGCCCGAAGAGTCGAGCACGTCCTTTTGTATGGTGACGTCGGAGTCGAAATAAGTGCCTGTGAAATTCTCGATTGTCTGCGAGAACGCCACACCGAAAAAAAGCAGCATGACTGCCAATAAATAGAAACTCCTGGCTGACGACCTACCCATCAAAACGACCTCCTTGCCCCCTTTGCCGTGGATTGGATATGAAAAAGGGAATATAAAATGGTTTTGAAAATCCATTGGGCAGGATTAAGAGAGGGGCGTGCATGCTAAAAGAAATAGAAGCGCCATGTGCGGGAAATTAACGTAGAGTTAGATTTAGTATTCTTATGAAGTAAAAATCTCCAAATTACAGCCTTTTTTCAGAACAAAATAGCCAATTTTTGTATAAGTCAAAATGACTCATCCTGCTTTATCCTGTTTAAAAACCGCCCTCAGTTTACTCTTTTGATGAGTTCAACCTTATATAGATTCTCCATCAAGATAAAATTGGTCAAAATGAAAAAAATAATTAAATCCAAATTTGTGAAAAGTTTTAAGGCAAAAATGTATCGTGAACTTAAATTATCTGGTTTTAAAATATCGCGTAAAAAGATAACGCCCCCTAATCTACGTAATAAAAATGCTATTCGAAAAACTCACCAAGCAGCAAAAAGACATTTACTCCAAAAAAATAGACCTTGGATATTAAAAAATGAAAAGACACTCATGCAATATTTTGCCAATGGAACTGAGATTGTACCTGAAAATATATATCCAGAATTGGTAATAGTTGACACCCAAAGAAAGGCTGATTTATTCAGATATGCTTCATATCTATGGAGTATACCGCTGTCAAATGGTTATGGAAGACGCCTTAGATATCTAGTAATGGATAAAAGCAATGGTAAACTCATAGGATTAATCGGGCTAACAGACCCAATGATAGGACTTGGTGTCAGGGATAAATGGATTGGTTGGAACATTGACCAAAAAGAAAAAATGCTTTGGCATGTTATGGATGCATATACTTTTGGGGCTATTCCCCCGTATAGTTATCTTCTAGGAGGAAAACTTGTTGCAACGCTTATGACATCAAATAAAATAAGAGAAGATTTTAGAAAAAAATATTCACACGGTAAATCAGTAATATTACACAAAAATTACAAGAAAAAAGGTGCCGAACTGGTTTTATTAACAACCACAGGGGCATTTGGAGAATCATCTATTTTAGATAGATTAAAAAATCAAGAAAATAGGGCATTATGGGCACATATAGGTTTTACTGAAGGATGGGGATTTTTTCATCTTAACAATGGAATTGCTACTGACATGTTAGAATATTTAAAGGCGATAAATGATCCAGTAGTTAGCAGACACAGATTTGGACAAGGATCTAATTGGAAAATGCGAGTAATACGTTGTGGGTTAAAACAATTAGGCATGGATTACAAAAAGTATGCCAAACATGGAGTAAAACGTGGATTTTATATCGCCCCACTTGCTAAAAATTATAAGGAATTTCTGAATGGCGAAACAAAGAAAACCCATTACTACAAACAAAGTATCCCAGAATTGTTTGCTTTCTTTAGAAAACGTTATCTATTGCCGCGTGCAGAGAGGGATACGCGCTGGAAGAAATTTAATGTAGAGACAATTAGGGTATCTAAATGTTTTGCATAAGTACCCAATTTTACTCGAGATAAATGCTAAGTCTCTTCTAAAAGTGTTTTTATATTTCGATTTTTAAGTTTCCTATATCCAGGATAAGTTACGGCCCATGGCAGATTTGTATCTTTATTTTTTTGCAAATATCCTTTTGCATCTAGTAAATCTTTTTCATCTTGACTGAGATCATTAAATAAAACAATACTATTCTTTTCCCCACCAGGATTTTTTTGTTCTATTTTTTCTAGTTTAGTTAATATCGATTTTAGTTCCTTCTGTTCACCAGTAATTTTATCAAGAATAGCATCTAGAATCAAATTCTTATTTTGTATATCCTCAGCTTTTCTTGGTTGTGCCTTTTTTTCAAAGTTTTCGATCTGTACTGGAATTACAAAAGGCTGTGATGATGTCCACATATAGGTTTTTCCCTTCACTGGTTCACTAAGTATCTGTGTTACTACATCTTCAGAATAATGTGCATTAGCATTTTGAAGTGCTACTAAATCCCCTTTACTCAGCAAATGAAATGTGAAAAAATTATCTGATTGACTGAGTATTTCAAATGGAATACTTTTTGGTTGCTGGGTGATAAATATACCCCCCAAGCGATATTTTCTGCCCTCTTTTGCAAGTTCTACAAATGAGGACAAATTATTATTTTGACCTAACACTTCTTGAGCTTCTTCAATCACAAACGTGGCACGAATCATTGATCCTATGCTCCCTTCTATAAAATTTCGCTGGTTTCGATTGAATATATGTCTAATAATCAACGCGCCAAGTTTTTGGGCATTTGATTTATCCAAAAGAGATATGTCAAGAAGTATAGTATTTCCTTCTTCTAAGCCGTGTTCAATAATTTCTATTAAATAGGAATCAGGATCATGTAGTGCTTGTATAGCAGGTATAAGATTATTCTTCATTGGAGTAATTTTTTCATCATCTGCTTGACCCGTGATGCAAGCCCTAATTTCGTCATCTGATACAGACCAACCATTATGGTACAGTAAATTCACAAGTGTCCTCCACTGCTCCGATCTTAGACTCATTAATTTTGAAAAGAAAACTGTTTCATGTTTAGTTTCCGGAACTATAATAGGTATTATGAATTTAGGATCAAGGTTAGCTAAATCTACTTTTAAATTTGTGTAAACATTTTTTAGACTCGGCGGCATATGCCTATTAGTTATAAGTATAACACCTTTCAAATCCATTATCCCTGGTCGCCCTGATTTATCAGTTATTGCATACTCTCCTTCTGGATCAAAAATAATTAACCCACCATTTTGATTACTCCAATCACTAGCAATAATTTTCATTAGATTACTTTTTCCATAACCTGCTCTCGCAAATATAAAAGTTCTTTTTGCTTCAAACTCAGATAAATTGAACTTAACAGGAATTTGTGTGTCTAAGAAATAATTACCGATTATTATACCTTGTTGTTGTTCTGAAAGAGCGGAATCCAAAATTCCTTTTACCGTGCTTGTGTCTGGTTTCACAACTTTGCTTGTAATATGAGGAATCTTTCTTAAACCTGCATTGAACTTATTTTTTTCATCAAGGCTCCCAAGAATTTTTATTTTTACAGTATAACTTATTTTTCGCTTTTTAATATCTGCGCCTATTGCTTCAGGAGTATTTGCCATATCACTTAGCCATTTCTGTCCCATAAACGAAATTAGTTCACCTTGCGGAATGAAATCAATTACTCTAGCAACTAATGTATTAGGAGGATCGTTTATCAATAAAAAAGTCCCTAATTCAATAGAAAAATTTGCTTTGTAGGGTGCAGTTATATTTGCGATATATTCATATGAAGAACTAGATAGCCCAATAAATACGCCTATGATTTCTCCGTTATCAGCCATTTTTTCCGCCCCCTAATACACCCTTGTCAACTAAATCAGTCAATAACCATCCATCTCTGACAAATTCTCTTGAAGCAGGATCTAGTCTTTTCAATATTTTGTCTTTAATCTCCTCGCGTATTATCGATATAGGAAAACCCAATTGCACAGCTGTTTCATGAGCTCGCATTATAGTCTGTGGATAACCAATAACGGGATATGAATGTTTAGAATCCTTTGCCAGGTAACTGATAATTTCAATAATCTCTTCTTCAGTGTATATGTCAGTTTTATTCTTCAAATCTTTTGGGATTTCTATAGTAACTAAGAGATTACTTTGCACAGCCAATTTTGCGATATAAAGTTCTCCAAAAGCATATGTCAATGCTTCATCATTTGATTTATCAGCCTTTCCACTACCGTTCCATTCATATGCCTTTAATTCAAGGGCTAATGGTATTTTCACATACCCTATGGCATCAGAGGGTATTTTTTTCTCTAAAAATAGTGCAGTTGAAAGCAAAGAAACTACCGCGGAGGTTTTTGATACACCAACAAGTTTTACAAACTTCTTTTTTTGTTTAATTATATTTAGGAGTTCGGGAATGTATGTTGCATTTTTATTTGATTTCAGTGCCTTTGTCCTCAAAAGTCCATCTTTCATAATTATTATCGGGTCATCACTATCAGCAGTTATTCTATCAAAGATACACGCTAATTCACCAATTTCCATTAATGTACTACTGCTGTTGAATATGGAAGAAATCTCGGTAATACTATTACTTTTTAACAAAGTAACAAATTTTGCGATTAGAGGTATAGAATCTATTTTTTGTATTAAACCTTTCGTAGCTTCTTTTGAATTAGAGTTATCATCATATTCATCGATTTCAGGATACACAAAACTTAGTTTTTTCTGGCCATTTGAATCAGCAACATCAATAACATTTATTTCAAACGGGTTAAAGTAAACTTTCATCTTCCCCCCGTCTATTGCCTTATAAGTGATTGAACTATAATCCCCTGCAATATCTACTCTCTTAAATTGAAGAGTTTTCACATCTTCTCTTAACTTGTTCAACTTGTCATTCTGAATCGCTATTGCCTCATCTACCCCAACAATACCTTCAATACTCTTATAGTCATCTTTATCTTCAGATACAGTATCTTCCATTAATTATCTTAGGGAAGCGAGTTTTATACAGATATCGTTTAGAGGTTAACCTATGTATTTCAAAAAAAATAGTTGGCAACGGTTTCAGACAGTTACATACACCACAATTATGTGACTCATTTACGTTGCCAATTTCTTAGAGATTCTATTGCCGTTACTTCTCCAAAGTTTAACTCTGGTTTCTACGCCCTGTGCGGGAGCGATAAAGTCCGCAAGGATTTTAGCGATCCTTGTTCCAGCAAGAACAAGCAGCACAGGGCGGAGCTAAGAAAGAGAACAGATGGATAAAAGAAGGAGAAGCGCCCTGTGCGGGAGTCGAACCCGCCTCGCCGGCGTGACAGGCCAGTATCCTAACCGATAGACGAACAGAGCTTCTTGCGTTTTTTGCTTTTTCAGCGCATGTATTCTGCACTAAATGTTTATATTCTGTGACATTTGCGAGCAGGCATTTCGCAAATATAAAACGCATCGCCGGAAGCCCCTGACAGGCGCCGGGTCATATGCGAGATTTTTCCCAATCCCACCAGTGTGATATGTCCGCGGTGCAATGTGCCACTTAAGGCGAATAATCACACCCGCTTTGAACACACAACATCCTCGTTTCAGCCGGTCAAGCCGGACCCTTTTGACTACAGCGAGGCACTCTGCCAGGTTGAGTTATGGTGGGTTAAGTACATTCTTTTTGCATAATTGATTTTTAATCTTATTGCAGGTTTCAGGGATTGGGCGCAGCAGGCATATCCCGCAGGCCAAAGGATTCACGCAGCGAAATCATAAGGATTCGCGCACGAGCCAGATTCAAGGCACGAGTCTATAGACTGCCTAAGCGTCTCCCTGATGGTTTCATTGGTGTAGATGTAAGTGCTGTTTATGAAAACCATGGGGATTACGCGAAGGTTCGCGGGCACGCCATAGCGCCCCGCAAAGCCGTTGTACAAGACGAATTCGGAACTGTTCGAGAGAATGTCGTGCTGCTCAATGGCAACGCCCCATGATGCGAAGTCGGCCGCCGTCTTGTTCACAAAAGGGGCCACGTCAAGGCAGAACGGGCATTCGTGCGAATAGAAATAGACCACGCGCAGGGAAACATTCGCGCTTGCATTGGAAGAATCAATGTCGGATAAAGGGGCATTATACGTGGCATTGGATTCAAGAGTGCTATTCAGCGAAAGCGAGGAATTGGTTTCTTGGGAAGAGGCGTTTTCTGGAGGGGCGGGTTCAGGCGCCGTATAATTCATGGAAGGCTTGGAAATGTTAATGCCTGCGCCAGAATCGCCGGAACCGGTTCCGGCAATGGATGAGTTTGTGGCATTAGCGCTGGCATTTGGAGGGCAGCCCGGATTGCCGCCATAAGGCGCAAGCGGGATTATTGGCGAATAGCCCGAAGAAGACGAAGCGCCTGACGAGCAGTCGGGCTGCTGCTGGGCGCAGCCTAAAAGCAACAGTGAAACGGCAATCAGGGCGAGAGCGATTAGCCTTGGGAAATCGGATTTTGGCATCTGGTCACCTGTGGAAAAGCCTATTGCGCGCGCACCTGGACTTTTTCCGAAACAGCAACTATTGCGTCGAGGGGCATTGTGAATTTCTGCCCGAACTGCGACTGGATAATCATGGAAGTGTTCTTCCTGTCGATGCCGACAATCTTGCCCGCATACGCGCCCACGTCCGTGAGCACTTCCTTGCCCTCGAGCTTCATGTCCAGGGCCACGTCGATTTTTATGCCCCTCATTATCTTGATTGACAGGTAGCCTATCAGCACCGAGAGAAGTATGACCACGACAAAGTCCGAGAACGTCACGTACGGCGGCGCGAGGTTGAGCACCCAGTCCGCGGCGACGGAGAATATCAGCCAGAAAAGCAGTATGCTGATTGCGTAAAGCCCGTATTTGGGAATCTCTATCTTGCGCCTCTCCGAGACAAGGTCTATTATCTTGCCCACTATGAGAAGCAGCAGGGACCATGGCAGCAGCACAAGCAGGCTCCTAACGAAATATGCCGCCTCCTGGGCGCCGACAAGACCAAGCGTGCGCGCCTGCGAGAACGACTGTATGCCAAGCCAGAATGAAATGACAATCAATGGCATGGCCGAAAGATAGACAATCAGGCTGATTTTTTCCACATTGAACTCAAAGCCGGAGAAAAGCCCGACTATCCTTTCCTCTATGCCGAAGCCCTTGAGTATCAGGTAAATGCCCAGTATTATGCCGACTGGCTGCCAGCCGAAATTAAGGAAGCTTGAAAGCGAGAAGAGCAGCAGGACTATGGCGGGTATGCCGAATATCATCCTTGAATAATACGGGTCCTTGAGCTTCTCGAGCATGACGAAATAGGTCTTTTCAAGCTCCTTGGCCTGCTTCATCACAACAATCTTGACAGAGTCTATCTTGACCCTGGACTTGATGATAGGGACTATCTCCTCGTCCGCCATGCCGTCGGAGACGAATATGCACGATTCGGCGGGGAACGTGGCAAGCACGTGCTCGAGCTGCTCCGAAATCTCCTTGTCGGCCTCGTAGCCGAGGTTCTTCGAGCCTGTAAGCGTGACAATCTCGACGCGGTGCTCCTTTGACATCTCGTCGAATATGTTTATTGCCTTGAACATGGCGTTGGCGTCGGTCTCCTCCGGGTCGGCAAGCGAGAGCCTTGTGGCAGCCGACATGTTCGCCTCCCTGCCCACAATCGGGCCTGAAATCTTGACCTTCTCGAACAGGTCGTTGTCCCTGTCAATGCAAAGTATGAGTATGGATTTTTTTATCATTTGATGGACCTTCCACTGGAAATGCTATCGGAACTCCCTTGACGGTTTCCCCACCTAAAACAATGCGAAAAGGTATTTAAATATGTATGCGGAAAGAGATTCCTTACGATGGATAGTTCTAGTTTTGGACTATATGGAAGCATGCATAGAAGCATTAACATGCGTTTAGGAAAGGGGAGGAGCCCCTTGTGTTGATTCGATATGGACAGATACGTGAAACCCGGCGAGGAGCTGGGGGTTGAAGAGGAATTCGCCCCGGGCAGCGGGACGTTCGTTGAGAACGGCGTCATATACGCGTGCACTTCTGGCAAGTTGCTCAACGACGGCAAGACCCTCTCAATCGAGGGCAGGAGCAACCTGAAAAAGCTCAAGGTAGGCGACCTGGTCATAGGCTCCATAGAGAATGTCAAGGAGCCCATAGCCCTCGTGCTTATTCTTGGCATTGACGAGAAGGGCGAGAGGTTCATGATAAGTTCCGATTACTCCGTTCTCCACGCGTCCAAGATAAAGGACGGCTACGTGAAGAACGTGCATGACGAGATAAAGATAGGCGACCTGATACTTGCGCGCGTGGAAGAGGAGAGGCCCGACGGCCTCGCGCTCACCATAAACGACAAGGAGCTTGGCGTGATAAAGGGATTCTGCGTCAGGTGCAGGGGCCCTCTTGAGCTTAGGAACTTCAACCTTGTGTGCGAGAAATGCGGGCACAAGGAATACAGGAAAATATCTTCAAAATACAGGGGTGGCGTCATATGAAAATCAATTTCCTTGCAAAAGAAGCCCATTACGTTGAAATCGAGATAGTAGGCGAGGACCACAGCCTCCCAAACGCGCTGCGCGAGCTCATACTGCAGGACGACGACGTGGAATTCGCGGCTTACAAGATGCCCCACCCGCAGATAGCAAACCCTGTCCTCATTGTCAGGACTAAGTCCAAAAACGCCCTGGCGATTGTCAAGTCCGCGGCAAAGGAGCTTTCCAAGCAGGCAAAGGAAATGCGCGAGGAATTCGAATCCTCGCACGCGCACAAGAAAAAGGCCAAGCAGTAAGTCGCGGCCTTCCATATTCCGTTTTTCTTTTACGGCAGGCAAAGGCGGGGGCAGAAGAAAGGCATAGCCAATGGGGAAGATTCATCTTGGACCAAAACAACCCGCAAACAAGCGCGCCCAAGCCTGAAAAGCCGGGCCTCAAGCAGACACTCTATTCAATGGCCCAGGACGCGTACAAGACTAACGCGTTCCTTATTCTCGCAGCGGTTTCCTTCGCGCTTTTCCTTATAACAAAGATGCCCGTGTTCGGCTTTTTCGTGGCACTTGGCATAGTGGGCGCCGTGGTCGTCGAGACGGCCGTCGGCGTCAAGCAGGGCGGCTGGAAAAACGAGCTGAAGGAGATAGGCATAGCAATCGCCATCGCGCTTATCGTATGGTATGGCGCGGGGTTCGTGCTTGGCACGCCCTCGCCGGTGAACGCCATAGTGTCGTGCTCCATGCTTCCCCAGCTCCAGCGCGGCGACATGGTGGTGCTGCAAGGCGCAAGCCCGGCAGCGCCTGTGCTTGACATTCCAGCCCAGCAGGCGCAGGCACTGTATTCCGACCCCACAGTCCATTACCCCAATGGCACTCTAGTTGTAAAGGGCTCCATATATTCCTATTGCACAAGCATTGCCCACCACTCCGACCCCATATGCGACGGGTTCAAGGCAAGCCCGGAATCCTTTTACGAGACGCGAGGGAATTTCACGTTCAGGTACGCGAAGTGCCCGCGCACATTCGACAATGACCCTAAACAGTACGTGGAGCCGTGCGTGGACTCCGTAATATACAATGGCACGCAATACGGTACAGACCTGGAAAACGACGTCATAGTCTATGCCACAAAGCCGGGCGAGCTTTACGCGTACACGACCGGCGGCGGGGACATAATACACAGGGACATACTCACAGTCCGGACCCCGCAGGACACGATTTACCTCACAAAGGGGGACAACAACGCCATTTTCGACCTGCAGGCATATTACTACGACAACCTCGTGCCAAAACTGCAAAACACGGGCAACACACCCGCGTCGCAGGCGCAGTTCAAGGGCAAGGTGATTGCGCGCGTGCCGTACCTGGGCTACCCCAAGCTTTTCATTTCCCTTTTCTTTGAAGAGCCGCAGGGATGCAACATGATTTTCACCAAATACGTGAAAAGCCGATAGGGAAAACAGGCGCTAAGAATAGCTTAACTATTTAATTAATTCCATTGATATATCACTGGGAGGTTTTGAGTATGTTCTCTTTTCTTGTTGAAAACGCCAAAGACTGGAAATCCGCAGTTGACGCAATAGTGAACCTGATTGACGAGGGGCAGTTTGAAATCAACCAGGACGGCATATCGCTTAGGGCAATGGATCCGTCCCAGATTGCCATGGTCTCCTTCACAATGCCGAAAAAGGCGTTTGTACAGTTCGAAGCCAAGGCGACAAGCAAGGTCGGCTTGAACTTCACGAACCTCTCAAAAATACTTGCCAGGACCCGCGACGGCGAGCAGCTCGGCATAAGCGCGGAGGACAACAAGGTTGCCCTCAAGTTCGCCTCAAACGGCAAGAAGAGGACGTTCAAGGTCCCCATGATAGACCTCGCATCCGGCGCGTCCCGCGAACCCAACATAGCCCACGACGCGGTTGTCAAGATAGTGGCAGGCGACCTGAAGGACCTGCTCAAGGACGCGGCCATAGTCTCGACACACGTGACGCTCGAGGCCAACCAGGGGGGGTTCTTTGTCGACGTGAAGGGCGACAGCTCGGAGCTTAAGACGGAAAACGAGAAGACGCCAGAGGCCACCATACAGATCGAGGTCAAGGCGCCCGCGCGCGCGACTTTCCCGCTCAAATACCTCGAGGACATCACAAAGGCGTGCCCGGACGCAGGCACGATGACAATAAGCCTGAAATCCAACGCGCCTGTCAAGGTCGAATACGATGTGGCGCAGGCCACGGTCGTATATTACCTCGCGCCAAGGATTGACACGGACTAGGCGCGGCCTCTGATGCTTCCGGGTGCGGCTTATGAGAAAGCTTACAACCCACAAGCCTTTTTCTTCCCGCAACACGCTTGCGGACTGGCATCTTGCAAAGCACCCGCTAAAGGTAATGGCGTGCTTCTGGGTTATGACCATGTGCAAATACGTCCCGCATCTCGGGCTGAAAAATCGGATATACGGGCTGACAGGCATGAAGATAGGCAGGAACGCCGCCATTGCCCCGAATGTCATGATAGACTTTTTCTACCCCGAACTGATAAGCATAGGCGACAACGTGATAATAGGCTATGGCGCCACCATACTTGCCCACGAGTTTCTAACGGACTGCTACAAGACGGGCGAGGTAGTGATAGGCGACAACGCGCTTGTCGGCGCGAATTCCACCATACTTGCCGGGGTTGAGATAGGGAAGGGCGCGAAAATAGGCGCGGGCAGCGTAGTGTCAAAGGACGTGGCGGCAGGCAGGACATACGTGAGCACGCACGAGGAAATAAGGTAGGACGGCCCGCAGGCGCGCGCAAACCATCAAAAGGGCGGTTTTTTCCATGGACATCAAAGACCCGGGAATGGCAAGAAAAATCCTTTTCATCATACTCGCCGTAGCAATAGCCTTCGGGTTTTATTTCTACTCGCCGTTTTTCCAGTACAGGAATCCGCTATTGTGGATTTTCCTGCCGAACAGCCCGCTTGCGATACTTGCGGCGCTTCTGACGATTTATTATTTCACTGATAACGAGTTTGCCAGGCTTTTCTCAAGCGCCTATGTGGCGAAGTACGGGATATGGACGGTTTTTGTAATGCTGCTCTATCCCGCAAATTACCTAAATTCAAGCATTGCCGCGGAGTCCGTGCTGCTATACATAATCCCCCACATCGCAATGATATTCCTCGCGCTTGCAATGATGCCAAGGAAGCCTGCAAGGGCGCACCTTGCGATTGCCCTGCTTTTCTTTCTCGCGAATGATTTCGCGAACTATTTCATGGGAGTGATGACGGATTTCCCAAGCATAATACCCCTTGGGCACATTGATTTGGTCAGGTCGGTGTCGATTTTCCTCTCAATAACCCTGTGCTTCTTCTATTTCAGCATTGGCCCCGTGCTTTCACGCTCCCGGGCAGCGCGCGCAGTGGAAAAAGGCCTGGGGCTTGGCAAAAAGCTGAAACAGGGCGTAAAACAATAGTGGGCATAAACATACGTTTATATACCTGAATTGCCTTATTTTACAACCAGAAACGGCACCCTTGACCTTGGGAGAGAGTTCTCCCTGTGGGAGGTCATATTTATAAGGGTTATCAGGCAAAAAAGAGCACCGCTTATTTTTGAGGTGCATAGTTATGAGTCTAAGACCAGGAAGAACCTGCAAATCACTTGAGAAGACCGCATGGGCCCGGTTCTCAAAGAGAAGGCCCAGGAAATCCTTTGTGAAGGCAATGCCCCACAGGAACCTTAACGTCTACAACATGGGGGACGCGAAGGCCAAATACGAGATACAGTTCGACCTCATGTCCGCCATGGACCAGCAGCGCAGGGACAATGCGATCGAGTCCGGCAGGCAGGCCGCAAACAAGTTCCTCGAGAAAATAATCCCCAACGAGTATTACTTCAAGGTCAGGGCGTACCCGCACAACGTCATCAGGGAAAACAAGATGATTGCGGGCGCAGGCGCGGACAGGTTGCAAAAAGGCATGAGGAAAGCCTTTGGCAGGCCGACTACGCGCGGCGCCAGGATGAGGAAGGGCCAGATACTCTTCACGATAAAGACTACAAAGGCCAACCGCGCGAGCGTCCTCGAGGCGTTCGTGCGCGCGAAAAAGAAGCTCGGCTCCGACTTCAGCATAGTCGAGACACAGATACCGAACTGAAATCCGCCTGGATTTTTTTTATTTTTGGCAACAGCCTTTTTTTGAAAGGGCGTGGGGCTTCCAGGCAGTATATCCGAAATGGTGGTTTGCTTGGAAGACATGCTCATATCCACAGACGTCGACAAAATCATTTCCGCGCTGCGCGAGAAAAAACGCGCCCAGCTTGGCGACCTGGCGGAAGAGCTTGGCATGCAAAAATCCCAGGTCAAGAAGTGGGCCGACGTGCTTGAAACCCAGGGAATGATAAAAATCGAGCACAAGCTCACCCGCGAATACCTTATTTGGGCCGACACGAAAGACGCAACAGGCTCGAATTACAAGGGCGCGGAGAAAAAGGAGAGCATAGAGGCAAAGCCGCTTGACCTCTCAATTGTCGAGCAAAGGGCGCAGTCCGTGCAAAGGCCCATCCAGCAGGCCCCGCATGAAACCCCGGTGGAAACGCCCGTGAAAACAGACCAGGAAAGGCTAATCGAGGAAATGGAAAGGGCGAGAAAAAACGAGGAGAGGATACGCTTTGCCCTTGGAAAGCCTGTAAAGTCCCATTCTGATGAAACGGCTGAATATGCTTACGCAAAGGAAGTTGAAGAACCCGAAACCCCGGGGGAGCCACTGCCTGAAATCGGAGAGGAGGCAGCGGAAACAATTGAAGCCGCGCAAACTGAAAGCATTTCAAAGCCCGCAAGGCACGCGGCAGGCAGGATAAAGCCTAAAGCAGCGCAGTCGGGCGGCGGGAAAGGCCCGGCAGTGAAAAAACAGCCTGGAAAGGCAATCAGGAAAATCCGGAAAACAAGCAAGGCCCCCGTTACAAAAACCAAGCCTTCCCGCGGCATGGCCATTGAAGTCAAAAAGCCCAGGGTGGTGCTTGGCAAGGCTGCGCCGAGGCGCGGCGAGCCCGAGCAAAGGGCCCCCATGCAAAAGCCCGAGAGGAAAGTGTCCTCGCTTGCTGAAATGCTCTCTGCGCAGATGGAGAAAATCCGCATGCAGGAGGAGAGGATTAGCGGCCTGAAGGAGGAGAAGGCAAAGCTGCTTGTGGAGCACCTCGAGCCCATAGAACGCAAGCTGCAGGCGGAAATAGACACTGTTTCAGAGAAGCTGACTGAAAAGCAGAAAATAATACTTGAACTCGAGCAAAAGGCCTCGGAAATACCCGCAGTGGTAGAAGGGATAGACCAGAAAAACGCCAAGGTGGCGGAAGTCGAACAGGAGGCAAGGACAGCCCTTGACAACGCCCGCATAGAGCTTGAGGACATACTCTCCGAGCTCGAGGGCGTCCGCGAAGTGGCGCGGGACAGGATTGACGAGATAGAGAAAACCGCGGCTGCGGCCAGCGCCAAGCTCGAGTCGGTCAGGAAATCGCATTCAAACATAACGAGGCTCATCGAATCCGCAAACGAGAGCCTGGAGGCCACGAGGGCTTCCATAGAAGAGCAGATTTCAAGGATGGAAGAGATTGAGTCGGAGATGGAAAGCCTCGAGGAATACAAGTCGGGGCTCGAGGCCGACGTGGAGCAGGCGCAAAAATCCGTCATGCGCCAGAAAAACCTCGCCCGCGTGCTTGCCGAGCACACGAACACCATTTCTGCGGTGGACGAGTGGGCAAAGCGCCAGTTCGAGGAATACGAAAAGCAGGTCGAGGAGCTCAGCGAACTCTCGGCGTCAAACGAGCGCGACTTCGCGTCGCTGCGCGAGAGCGTGGAGACCAGTTTCGTGCGCCGCTACGTTTCGGAGCTTTCAGGCATACTCAAGCGCCACGAGTACGAAATCGGGACGGCGCTTGAGGCTGAAAAGTCCATCGACCAGAGGCTCGAGCAGGAGAAGGAAAAACTTCGCGGCCTCATAGGCCAGGGCAGGGACATGGCGTCCATACTCCAGGAGAAAAACCTGCCGCACACTGTCAAGACGAGGGAGATGGAGAAGATAATCCATTCAAAGCAGGAAAAAATCGAGTCAATAAGCCAGAGGATTAAAAACCGCGACCAGATAACGAGGGCTGCAAGGGAAGCCGTCGCCAAGCTCGGGAAGGAAGAAAAAGATTAAGGCGCGGCGCCCGCGCGGGGCGTCATTCGTTCTTTCCCATTGCTGATTTTTCCCTGGCCGTCTCGACATAGGCGTGCCAGGAATTCCCTATTTTGTTCAGGTAATTGCCAAATGTCTTTGAAATCCTTATTTTCATGGGCCTGAACTTGCGCTGGGATTCCGCGGCCACGACTGTCTCGCGCTCGACCTTTATCATGCCGATGCGCTTGAGCCTTGGCAGGACGCGGTTGTAGAATGTCGCCTTTGAGATGCCGTTCGCCTTGACAAAACCCGACACGTCGGAACCCTCAAGCACCTGCTTTGTCAGGAAAAGAGAGAGGAATTTCACGGCAATCTCGTTGTATTTCATCTGGTATTGCTTTGGAAAGACGAAGTTCAGCACGTCCTCCAGGTCCCAGACCGAATGGGTCAGGTTCTCGCCGGAATCCTCGAACTGCCTCAATGCCGACGAGTTGTGCGCGGGCAGGTAAAGCGATTCCTTTGAAGGTATGCCGCGAGAGGCAATTACTTTTTGCCCAGTGGAGTCGGCGGAATCAGCGCCGGGCAATGGCTGGGGCGCTGTTTCCTTTTTCACGGGCTGTGCCTGTTTCTCGTCTGCCATGGTACAACTATCAGGGAAAAAGTATTTATAGCAAGAGGGGGTGGCGTGCCAGTAGGCGGTGAAACCCGCCCTGCAAGGCAAGCCTCACCTGTTTGCAACCTTCGAGGCAAGGAAAATCAGCACAGAGCACGCGGCTATTGTGGCGCCTGTAGGCAGGTTCAGGTAGAACGAGGCGAATATGCCAAGGACTACAGATGCGACCCCGAAAAGCACTGAAAGCATGGTTGTCTGCGCAAAGCCCTTCCTAAACATAAGCGCCGAGCTTGCGGGGACCACGGTGAGGGCGCTCACAAGCAGCACGCCTGCGATTCTTAGCGCGCTCAATGTGGCAAGCGCCACAAGTATGAAAAACACGTTGTCCAGCTTCCCCACGTCCACGCCGGAAGAGCGCGCCATGTCCTCGTCGAGGCAGACGTGCACGAGGTCGTGGTGCATCAGGCTGGCTATCGAGAGGGAGATGGCGGCTATTGCCATGCTGAAGTAAAAGTCCGACTGGTCTATGGCAAGAATGCTCCCGAAAAGGAACGACGTCACGTCCACAGAGGTGGGCTTGAACATGAAAAGCAGTATAATGCCGGCCGCGAGGCCGAATGTGAATATGATTGCCATGCTCGCGTCATTTGAAATCTTGTCCTTGCCTATGCGCTTTATGCCCACGCCCGCGATTATGGAGGTGAAAAACGCGCCTATAAGCGGGTTTATCCTTAGGGGCAGGGAAATCGCGATGCCCATGAGGGAGGAGTGGGCTATGGCGTCCGAGAGGAACGAGAGTTTCCTAAGCACAGTGTATATGCCAAGCACGCCGCAGGTTATCGCTATGAGAACGCCTGAAAGCATTGCCTTTTGTATGAACGGGTATTCGAGCGGGAATGCCATTTTGGAGCCTCTTATTTGCCTAGGGTGAATTCATGCGTGTGGGTGTGCCCAACGAACGACACGTCCGTGCCGTATACCTTCCTTAGCGCCGCCTGGTCAAGCTTCGAGGGCACGCCGCAGTAATGCACTGTCCTGTTCAGGCAGATGACCTGTTTCGAGAGGACAGTGAGGAAGGACAGGTCATGGGAAACGAGTATGACAGCCGTCCCCTTCCTGTTGAGCGCGATGAGTATTTCAGCAAGGTTGGTCTGGTTTGTCGCGTCTATGCCCGACGTTGGCTCGTCGAGCACGAGTATCTTCGGGCTTGAGACAAGCGCCTTTGCAAGCAGCACGCGCTGGAGCTGGCCGCCTGATAGCTCGCCTATGTTCTTTTTGGCGAACTGCGCCAGGCCAAGCTCCTTCATCACCCTTTCGACCTCCTGCTTGGCGTGCTTTGACAGGGGGTTGAAAAGGGACGCGCTCCTTATGCCAAGGGAGATTGTCTCGTAGACAGTGAGAGGGAAAAAGCTGTCGAGGTTGATTTTCTGGGGGACGTAGGCGATGGATTTGGAGCCTGTCACCTTGCCCTTGTATTTTACCCCGAGGACCTCGACAGAGCCTTTTGAGAACGGGAGTATGCCGCAGATGATTTTGGCAAGCGTCGTCTTGCCGCTTCCGTTCGGGCCAATGAGGCCGAGAAAACCGCCCCGCTCGACCTCGAGTGAAACATTCTCAAGCGCTGGCGAATTGCCGTAATTGAACGTAAGCCCGGAGATTTTAAGCGCCGGCGCACCGGCCTCTGCCTGGCTTGTTGAAGAGCCTCCCATTGAATTACCCGTTTATTTCCTTGAATCGCGCCATTTAAGTGCCTGCCGCCCGCGTCAATCCCCAAGGGACTTGGCAAGCGAGTCCATGTTCTCCCGCATTATGCTGAAATAGTCCATGCCCTGCTGTTTTTTCTCGGGCAGGAGGCTTGCAAGCGGGTCGAGGTAGAGCACCTGCGCGCCGCTGTTTTTCGAGATTGCCTCCGCCGAGCGGGGGTCGAAAAGGGGCTCCGCGTATATGGCCGAGATGTTGTTCGCCCTTACGATGTCTATTATGCCCGCCATTTCCTGCGCGCTTGGCTCAATGCCCGCTATTTCCTCTATGTTCGCCGCGTATGACAGGTTGTACCTGCGGTTGAAGTAATTGAATGCGGGGTGGAAGCCCACGTACTGCCTTTTGGAAAATGACGCGGATTCCCTTGACAGGCTGGAGTCGAGGGATTCAAGCCTTGAAACAAGGGCCGCCTCGTTTGCCTTGAAATATTGCGCATCTGATGGGCTTGCGTTTTCAAGCGCGGATTCGATGTGCCGTGAAATGATTATCATGTTTTGCGGGTCCAGCCAGATGTGCGGGTTGTATGAGATGCCATTGCTGCCAGTTGATGCCTCCCCGTCTGAAGAGCCTGCAGCAATCAGGCCAAGCCCGTCTGATGCCGAAACCACAACCGTCCCCGAAGGGAGGTCCTTGACAATCTGCGACTCGAAAGAGTTGAGCGCCTGGCCATTGTAAATGAAAATGTCGGACTGCTGGACTGAAACGATGTCCTGCGGCGAGGGCTCGTATGTGTGCGGCTCAACCCCGTCAGGGAAAAGCCTTGACACCCCGACCTTGTCCCCGCCTATCTGCTTTACGAGGAACTCATAGGGATAGATGTCTACTGCCACCTTGATTTTGCCCTGCCCTGAATTGTCGGTTGCGGGCGTAGCGCAACCTGCAAGGAGAAGGCTGCCGGCTATGAAGACTGCAA
This sequence comes from Candidatus Micrarchaeia archaeon, assembly GCA_041650395.1. Classification (GTDB taxonomy): domain Archaea; phylum Micrarchaeota; class Micrarchaeia; order Anstonellales; family VGKX01; genus JAKALW01. The sequence goes on from JBAZLG010000003.1 coordinate 272,879, forward strand.
GAGCAAAAAACGCGAAGAAAGCCTTTTTTGAAGAAAACACATTGGACAGTGAGACCATGAAAAACACCTTGATTAACAAGTATAAAATGCTGTTTATTAACTTTTTTGTGAAAGTTAATAACAAGGAGGGCAAATGCGGCCCGCGATTATTAAAACAGGGGCAGGGCATGGAAAAGGGAGGGCCAAAAGCCAAAAAACTGCCAATCAAAGCCTTTTTGAGAGCCAAGCCTCTATTTGCTCTGCGCCCTTTGGCTCAATAAGTGAATCGGCAAGGGGCCTGCCAGACTTGAATATAACTATTGTAGGATATTCTCCAATCCAGTACTTGTTTGCTATTGATTGGAACCTGTCCGCGTCCACTTTGAAGAATTCAACGCCTTCAATTTTGCCAGACACCTGCTCTACCATGGGTTCTGCTGCCTTGCTTTGCTGCGACCACGGAGAGTAGAAGAAAACCACTGCCTTGCCCTTCGAATCCAGCACGCAAGCCGGGAATGAAGAGTCGTCAAGTTCTACAATCGCCATGAAACCACGCCAGAGCCAAAAACAGCCCGTGACCTTAAATATGAAGTGAGGGTTTAAATTAATACCTATTTGGTAATAATTTTATACAATTTGGCAAGAAAACCCCGTTTCTTGCAAAATATCAAAAGCCCGCAGGGGGCAGGAAACCGCTATTCAGCATGCCCCGAAAGCTTTGCCTCAAGCCATTTCTCAATGTCATCTCGCTCCTGCGGCTCCGAGATGTGCCCGCCAATGTCCTTCCCGGACTTGAAAAACACTATTGTGGGGTAATAGTCCACGCCGAACTTGTCCGCAATGCCCTGGAATTTCTGGGCGTCGAGCTTGAAAAAGCGCGCGCGCTTTTCCTTTGCCGCTATCGCGTCCATGAAAGGCGACGCCCTCTGGCAGTCGCTGCACCACTCCGCGTAGAAATAAACGACCGCATTGCCCTTGTGCTCCAGGACATTTTTTGAAAACGTAGATCCGTTGAGTTCAATGACTGCCATGATATCACCATATTCTACTTAGAAAAGTAGATTTTGCGTGAAAGCTTTAAATCAATACCTGCAAAGTATCAATTCATGGCAAAAAACAATCATGCAGGGCCCGGCCTCGTGGGCAAGGCAGTAGCCCTCAAAGGATTCGCACTCCTCAAGAAATCATACCCTGACGCGTGCTGTTCCCTTGACTTCAAGAACCCACTCCAGCTCCTCGTCTCAACCATACTTTCCGCCCAGTGCACAGACAAGCGCGTCAACATGGTGACCCCCGCGCTCTTTGCCAAATATCCCGGCGCGGCCTCCTTCGCAAATGCAGGGATTCCAGAGCTTGAAGGCATGATACGCTCGACGGGCTTTTACAAGAACAAGGCGAAAAACATCAAGGCCGCGTGCAAAATCATTGTGGAAAAGCATAATGGCAATGTCCCAGACACAATGGAGCATCTGCTCGAACTGCCGGGCGTTGCGAGGAAAACCGCAAACATAGTGCTGTTCAATGCCTATGGCAAGAACGAGGGCATAGCCATTGACACCCACAACATCAGGCTTTCCCAGAGGCTTGGCTGGGCTGACACTGACAAGCAGGGGAAGATAGAGCAGGAACTCATGGCGATTTTCCCGCGCCGGGAATGGGGCATAGTATCAAACGTCCTCGTGTTCCACGGGCGCGCCAAGTGCACTGCGAAAAATCCCCAGTGCGCCGCCTGCCCCGTAAGGGAATTGTGCCCCAGCGCGAAGCTTTTCCTGAAGCAATAATTAGCACTGGAAACAGAGTGAATCACTGTCTTTAAATCTTCTCATTCAAGATATTTTTGCCAGGTTGCAGATATGAACGATTAGAGGATTTGCCGCCTTTGGGCGAGAAAGGCAAAAATGCATGAAAATGCCCGCCTAAGGGCAAAAAGGCGAATGCACTGACGGAGGTGCAATCCATGGCAAAGAAAAAGAGCGCAAAGGCGCAGCAGGCGGCCGAGCAGAAACCACAGGAGGCAAAGGCGCCGCAGGCAGGGCAAGCGCAGGAGAGCGGGCACGACAGTGAAAACTGCTGCTAAGTGAAAAACGCACCCAGACCCAAAAAAATCCTTTTTCTCTTTTTTTTCTTTTTTATTTCTTGCCGTCCAATATAGCGGCAATGGTAAGGATGTGGATGGCAAAGCCGCAAAAAATGTGCGGCAAGCACCTTAGGGCCGAATACGCCGAGTGCCTGATGATAGCCGGGCTGATGAAAAAAAGGCGCAGGCTTGACGGCTGGCTCGAGCACAATTGCATTGAGCCAAAGTCAGTGGTGAGACGGTTTGCGCAGTTGAAAAATGAAATGCTTGCGCGCGGCTACAATGCGACGAAAAGCCTGAAATCGGTTAGCATGGGCTACCTGCCAAAAGCGCAGCAGGGCTGGAAAATAGACAGAAAGGCAAACCTGCTGCTCCTCGCCAAAAGATGCCCCGCATGCAGGAGAAAAATAAAAGGGAAAATTTAGGCAGGGACGCCTTTTTTCCTCAATGCCGCGATGTCGTGGTGCACCATCTCTGAATACACGCCGTCGGACTTGGCGTAGTTGATTACCTTTTCGAGATGCGGCTTTGCGCCCAAAACGTCGCCCGCCGCCGCGAGGTCCGACGCCTTTTTCAATTCAACGTCTATGCCTTCGCGCTGGACCCAGAGGGCCTTGAGCTCTGAAAACAGGTCGGAATAGGCGTCGTTTATGTTGTTGAACTTGTTGAGGTAGGCCATGTTGAGCCTGACGCGGTGCCGTATGGCGGCAGCCACAAGAGAGCGCACCTCGTCAAAGCCCACCTCGTCCTTGCCGCGCAGGTATGCAAGCGCCTTGCCCATGGACACGATGCTTAGAAGCACGCGCGGGGATGCCGGCGAGCGGTGGTCTATTTTGGGGCAGAACCTGCACGAGCGGCCGCAATGCTCCGCAGCCGCCGCTGTCTTTGTCTCCATCTCGCCGAACTGGCAGAACGACAGGTCGCGCACAGCCATTGAAACGTAGCGCAGCATTTCCTTTGGCACCTTGACCCTGTCGACCTCCTTTTTCAATGACTCAAACTGCTGCCTTGTCATCTGCGGGGGCGAATTGAACCTTGAAAGCTCGCCGCTGCCAATTCTAAGCAGGTCATGGGCGTGGGGGTGCTTCATCACGATGCACATGTCGAACCTGTCAAGCATCGGCGGGAACACGTCGTTGGTGCCCGAATCCGGATTGTTCATTGTCGCAAAAAGCGGCCCTGGAGGCAGGGTGGGCGCCTCGTGCTGGTTAATGTGCAACGACCTCTTGCCCCTGGAGGTGTCAAGAATCTCCATCAATGATACCGCGGACTCGGGCGTGAGCCTGTTGAACTCGTCTATGAACTTGAAATACGCTTCCGTCCACTCGGACCAGCGTATTATCTCCGCCTTGTCCACTATGAGCTTTTTCAGGTCTATTGGGCCAAGCACCTTGTTTATGTCGAGGTTGGGGGTGGCCTGGACCTTTGCAAATGGCTGGCCAAGAAGCCTGGCTATGATGTTCACTGAAGTGGTCTTTGACGTGCCGGGGCTTCCGATGATTATCACGTTTGTCGGGTGCGGGTTTATGCAAGCCGCGAACATGAGTTCGTTATTTTCCCTGTTCCCAAGAATCTGGGTGTTGAGATATTCCAGATACCCTTCCAATGCGACCCTGTGCCCTGTCATTTTACCACCATCTATAATCCGAGTTGAACGAAATATTGCCGAATCACATCATTTCATGCCTGCTTGTTGAAAATAACCTTAGAAGCGCGCTGCTTAAATGCTGGTGGGACTTCACGTGCACCACCTTGCCGCCGGTCTCGGACGCGAGCCTTAGAGCCTGCGCCTTCTCCCCGGTGTGCACCACTGAAAGCCAGCCCTCCGAAAGGGCTGCCCTGACCTCCGAATCGGGCGCGCACATGTCGGACACGAGCATCACGTCGAGGCCCGGGTTTTTGGCCCTGTAAGAGCGCGCGCGCGCCATGCACGCGGAAAACTCCGTGCCGCCCGTGGAATACTTATCGTAGAACATGCGCTCGTAGCCGGCGTAATCGTCCGAAGGCGGCAGGTCAAGCCACACGTCGGTGGTGAAGCCGATTATGCCAATCTTGCCATTGCACACGCGGTGCGCCTCAACAAGCGCGAAAGTGGAAATGCAGGAAATTGCCTTGCCCATGGAGCCCGAAGTGTCCACGAGCACGAGGGTTATGGGGGTCATCTCCAGGTTCTGCCCGTGCCCCTTGCGCCTGACCACCTGCACTGTCTTGAAATTTGGGAGAATGTCACCGCCGCCTTCAACCATGCTTTGGGCTAAATCAATCTTTTCAGGGTCCTCTCCTATGCTCCACTGCTTGTGGTAAAGCGGGGTCACCATGCCGCCCGTGTAAGTGGGCACTGTGAGAAGGTGGAAGTCGAGCTGTTCAAGCGCCGCAAAGCGGAGCATGTCAAATTCCGCAAGGCTTACGTGCTCGGACATGCCGATGCCTGCAGACGCCCTGCGCCTGTCCTCCTCGTCAAGCGTCGAGAGGAACCTGCCGATTTTTTCCTCCTTCGATATGGAGGAAGAATCCTTCAGCCTGTCGGAGGTAACGTAGTCGTGGAGCTTCCTGTGCGCGGGCTGGCCGTTTATCGCAAGCCTTAGCCTGCGCGCGTCGACCACGGACACGTGCTCCTGCGGCTGCCTTTTCCTGCCGATGCCCATCATCCGCTGGACCTTCCAAAGCGCCTCCATCGCGGCTATGAACCTGCGCTTTTTCTTTGGCAGGTATTTCTGCAGTATCGCGGCGCACTGCAATGACCTGCGATAGATGGGTATTGAAAAGTCCGTGGCAATGCGGTAGTATTCCTTGGAATCAGCCATAGTGGTCATGCCGGCGATTTTCCTGTAGGGGCTTTGCACGCCCGCGCAGAGGAAATGGAGAGTGCCTATGAACGCGGCGTACTGCCTGTTCTCTATCGGAATCGCGTGCCACTTGTCGGGCTTTGACATGTCAAGGGAAGGGATGGTGACGTCAAAGCCGAGGCGCGATATGTGCTCATTGACAATCGTGTCTGTGAAAACGTGGGCGAGCTCCTCTGCGGCCTCCTTGTCTTCCTCGACCACGAGGCAGCCAGCCTCGATCTCGATGAGGGTGGAATAAGTCCGGGGGCAGACCTCGAGATGCGCGATTTCATGCGCCACGCGCGCCTTGGCGTGCTCAATGCCCCATTCGCCGACAAAGGCGTCAAGGTCTATTTTCACGGTCCTGGTTGCGGGGTCCAAAGAGCAGGATTTCGTGCCAGGCGAATCCTCGACTCCGGATATAAACGAGTATTTTAACGACTGGCTGACGGAATCAAATATGTCCTTGAGATGGAGGGAATGTTCCATCAGGCAGCCCCGCAAATAAACCTCATAGCTCCCACTGATTAAAAGTGTGCATCAAATATTTAAAAAAGCACTGAAAACTCTATTTATTCTATATAGATTAGGTGCCACGCGGCCTGAGGCAATCACGCCAAAAAGCAGTGGCAAAACAAAAAGCAAGGGAAAGGCAAAAAACGGGAAATAAGGAAAAGAAGAGGGATGGGAAAGGGACGTTTCACACGCCCATGCAGGGTGCATATTAATGTTGCACGTAAACCCTTGTCATCCTGTCGCCCTGGCGAAGCTGTTGCACCACGTCAAAGCCCTGGACCACCTGGCCAAAGACGGCGTATTGCATGTCAAGCTGGGGCAAGTCGGCAAGTGCGACATAGAACTGGCTCGAGGCGCTGTTTGGGTCGGTCGCCCTCGCCATGCCCAAAGCCCCGGCAACGTGCTTCAGGTCCGGCCTGACTTCAAGCGGAATCGTCTTGTTCGAGCCGCCGGTGCCGTCGCCTTTGGGGTCCCCGCCCTGTATGACAAAGCCGGGGACATACCTGTGGAAAGTCAGGCCATTGTAAAAGCCCGAATTCACAAGGGAAATGAAATTCTTGCCTGTTATCGGGGCCTTGTCAGTGTAAATCTCCGCCTTGAAAACGCCCTTTGTGGTCTCGAACACCACTATGGGGTTTTCAGTAGTCTGGACCGGAGCAGTCGAAGTATTGTTCATTGAACCACCATTGTTGCCATTTGGATTGTTGCCCTGGCTTGCGCAGCCAAGCATGAATACTGCCGAAAGCAGGATTGCAAAAAGGAAAAACATGCTGATTTTTCTCATCAAGACCACCTTTTCTTGCCGGGGCGGCATTGGCGCGGGCGCGCCGCTTGGCATCCCCCCGTGCGTTTTCCGCCAGAGCCGGGCGCGTTTTCTAATGCCCGTATTTCTTTTTGATGTCCGCAAGCTTCTTGTCGATTTTTTTCTCCGCCTCGAGCCTCTCAAGCCCGGACGGCGCGGAGCCTGACATGTCGACGAATTTCATGCCCGATGCAAGCACAGGGTGCGCGTCCTTTATCTTCAGGCACATGTTCTGCGCCATCCTGCGGTAATCAATGTGCCCCTGCACCATGCTCCTTAGCTCTATGAAATGGTAGGCTTCCCTAAGGTTCATCTTCATGTACCACTGGAGCCTGAAACCCATGGGGACCACGTATTGCGCCTGCTGCGGCATGGATGCCGCAAGCCTGGAATATACCGCTGCCGCATTGTCGACAGCCTCCCTGGCCTTCGAGTCAAAGCCCGCCTCGACAAGTTCGGGGGGCATCTCAAAGCCCAGGCGGGTGGAAAGGGGCTGGCGCACCTGCGTGAGAAGCCTGTGCCTGTGCAGGTCGCGGTACATCCCGAAATTCCCCACAAGCCCGAAAGTGTAATCAACAGCCTCGAACGCCCTGTATGGCTTCTGCCTCCTGTTTTCCCTGTTGCCAATGTAAGCGGATATGATGGATTCCTTGGCAGCCGCGGAAAGGCGCGCAGCCACAAGCTCGGCCTCGCCAAGGGAGAAGTCAGTGTTTTCAAATATTATGGCCGCAATGACCTTGTCGTTGGCGTCCCTGTCAAATGACACCAGGACCACGCTCTCGTTCTGGGTTTCAGGCGGGCTTGCGCCAAGGGAGGCGAGCTGTTTCTCGACTTCCCCCTTCGCGCCTTTCCTGGTATTTTTGAAATACTGCTGCCCGGCAAGGCCGTATTTGTCATTCGCCCTTTTCACAAAAGAGGGTATGATTTTTGAGAGCTCCGCCTGGCCGCTTGAGGCAATTTGCCTCCCTTCCGCCAAATCTGAAGCGTAGAGTTTCAAGAGCATGTATTCGAACGCCCTGCCATTGCCGTAGAGCCCCATGTTGGTCTGCGTGGACGCAGGAAGCAGGCAGCGCAGCACGTCGCAGACCTTTGCCCTGATGGAGGATTTGTATGCGCGCTCGCTCACCCCTTCCTCCATAGGGAATTTCTCCATCGCGTATTTGGACATGGGGTCTATAAGCGATGAATATGTGTCAAAGAGCGTGTCGCACGCCTTGACGTAATCGTCAGCATTGTTCCCAGCCATTATGTCGGGCTCCAGCGCATAGGAATACCTGCCGTCCACCTTCTGGTTGAAATACACATAGCGCGTGGATTTTTCAAGCGGCGAGAGGCCTATCCTCGAATCCTCGATTGCCTTTGTCATCACAATCGAGACGTCCTCTATTGCCAGGTGCGCGCCGCCAAGCTCCGCCACAGAGTCGTCGCCATAGCCAACAAGCACGCGCTCGTAGAATTCCTCGGCCTTCTGCGTTGCGACTATCTGCGAGAGGCCCATGCCCGAGCCTGTCGCAACTATCTGCTCAAAACCGGCCTCCGGATTGTTTATGAATTCGTCCAAAAGCAGCCTCCTAAGCGACTTGGAGCTTCTTGAATACCTTGAGAAAAGCGCGCCCATGACCACTTCGGGGAGGTTCATAAGCCCGAAAATCGGCTTGTCCGCATTGGTGCAAAAGCGCTGGAGTATCTCCTGCTCGGATGATGAAAAAGATTCCGCCATAAAAATCAAGCCCCATAACCCACGGCTCTGTCAAGCCCCAATTTGCTTATGAATAATTAAAATGATATGTTCAACCAAACGGAAAACGGCCGGCCCTGCGCTGCAAAAGCGGGAATTGAAGGGATTGGAATGGCACGACGCCTGAAGTGGTTTCTTTTTCTGTCCATTTATGTACAGAAATAGGCAGGCTTATAAAGCCCCGAAAAGCAGTATTTGCATAGAAAATACAGGATAAGCCATGGAACAGCAAAGGTGCGATTGATGATTTACAAGAAACTCAGCATTACCCATAACCCCTACCAGTTCTACTCGCTTGTGAGCAGGGAATACCCGGAGTCGTTCCTGCTCGAATCGCTTGAGGGCAAGGACAGGCTCGACAGGTTCTCCTTCATCGGCTTTGCGCCAGAAAAGCACATCAGGGCCAAAGGCAGCGTGGTTAGCATAGGCGAGGAGCAGGTGGATTCGCGCGACCCCATAAGGGAAATCGACAGGAACCTGCCAAAACTCAAAATCGAGAAGGAAGGCTTTGTGGGCGGCGCGGTCGGCTATTTCGCCTATGATTATATTAGAAACATAGAGAAGCTGCCCGAAGCCAAAAAGGACGCTATGGACTTTCCCGACTTTGAGTTCGGGATATTCAACGACTGCGTGATTTACGACCACAGGGACAAGACAGTGCATTACCTCTCGCACGGGGAGGACAGGTCGGGGGAACTTTCCTCGCTTGCAAAGGAGGAGCTTTTCATGGGCCCGTTTGAAAGCGGCAGCGCGAAGTCCAACATGTCAAAGGAGCAATACATGGGCGCTGTCGAAAAGGCGAAGGAATACATAACAGAAGGCGACATTTTCCAGGTCGTGCTCTCAAGGAGATATTCGCTTCCATACGAAGGGAACCTGCTGCGCTTTTACAATTACCTCAAACACACTAACCCGTCCCCTTACATGTATTTCCTGTCATTCGGTGACAGGAAAATAATAGGCTCAAGCCCTGAAAACCTCGTGAGGGTAGAAGGCAGGCAGATCGACAGCTATGCGACGCTCGCAGGCACAATGCCGAGGGGGGCGACGCACGAGGAGGACGCGGCACTCGAGAAAAGGCTGCTTGGGGACGAGAAGGAGCGCGCGGAGCACACGATGCTTGTGGACCTGACAAGAAACGACGTGTCAAAGGTCTCAAAATTCGGCACTGTGAAGGTGCCGGAACTCATGGAAGTGCACAAATACAGGCACGTCCAGCACCTCTCAAGCCATGTCACCGGCGAGCTTGCCGACGGCAAGGACTGCTTTGACGCGTTCAATGCCATATTCCCCGCTGGCACGCTGACTGGCGCGCCAAAAATCAGGGCAATGGAGATAATAGACGAGCTTGAAGCCGAAAAGCGCGGGCCGTACGGCGGGGCAGTCGGGTATTTCTCATCCAACAGGAACTGCGACTTCGCAATCACAATCAGGACCCTTGTGGCGCAGAGGCAGAAGGCATATGTGCAGGCTGGGGCAGGGATAGTATATGATTCTGTGCCGGAGCGCGAATACGAGGAAACGGAGAACAAGATGCGCTCGACACTAAATGCGCTGGAAGCCAAATAGACGGCAGCAGGAATGGACGATAAAGTAAGTTTCGCGTGATTCGCATGATATTATTGATAGACAACTATGACTCATTCACCTATAACCTCTACCAGTGCCTTGGCAGCTTTGGCAAGGAAGTGGTGGTTGCCAGAAACGACGCCCTGACAATAAAGGACATTGAAAAAATGGCACCTGAAAGGATAGTCATTTCCCCGGGGCCGGGGAATCCGGAGAACAGGAAGGATTTCGGCGTGTGCGCGGACGTGCTTGCAAGCGTGAGAAAGACGCCAATACTTGGCGTGTGCCTTGGCCACCAGGGCATTATAGCCCATTTTGGCGGGAAAATCGTGAAAAACAAGCCGATGCATGGCAAGGCAAGCATGATAGAGCACAATGGCAAGGGGCTTTTTGAGGGCATACCATCGCCAATGAAGGCCATGAGGTACCACTCCCTCGTGGGGGTTGAAGTCCCCGACTGCCTTGAAGTAAGCGCCACCTCGCTTGACGACAAGCAGGTAATGGCAGTCAGGCACAAGGATTTCCCCATATACGGCGTGCAGTTCCACCCGGAGAGCATAATGACTCCCGACGGGATGAAACTTCTTGGGAATTTCCTGAAACTATGAATCATAGCAAGCAATGGAAGGTTGTTTTGATGGGCATTTTGAAAAAACTCACGGCAGGCCAAAACCTCACGGAACAGGAGGCAGGGGCGGCAATGGAAGGCATGATTACAGGCAAGTTCACCCCCGCCCAGTCGGCAGGCATACTTGTTGCCTTGAAAATGAAAGGCGAATCAATTGAGGAAATAACAGGGTTCGCAAAAACAATGCGCGCCCACGCGGTAAAAATCAGCCCGAAAGCGGGCAGGCTCGTGGACACTGTAGGCACGGGCGGGGACGGCACAAGGACATTCAACATATCCACGTGCGCCGCCATAATCGCAAGCTCTGCAGGGGCAAGCATTGCAAAGCACGGCAACAGGGCAGTATCAAGCTCCAGCGGCTCGGCAGACGTGATTGAAGCCCTTGGGATAGGCATACTCAAGCCCGAACAGGTCGCAGGCGCAATTGAGAAGACGCGGTTTGGCTTCATGTTCGCGCAATACTTCCACCCCGCGATGAAAAACATCGCACCGGTTAGAAAAGAGCTTGGAATCAGGACTATATTCAACATACTGGGGCCGCTGACAAACCCGGCAGGCGCAAAGGCATTGGTGCTTGGCGTGTTTGACAAGCAGACAGCAGGCAAAATGGCCAAAGTAATTGCAAGCCTTGGCGTGGAGCATGCGATGGTAGTCAATAGCGATGGCATGGACGAGATAGGGCTTGGGAAAACCGATGTTTTCGAGGTCAGGGGCACGGAGATAAAGCAATACCAGCTTGACGCTTCAGATTACGGGTTTGAAAACAGGCCCGTGCCCACAGTCAATACTGCCCAGGAAAGCGCGCAGATAATCAGGGACGCCCTTGCAGGCAAGGAAGGGGCTGCACGCGACATATCAATACTAAACGCGGCAGCTGCCATATACGTTGCAGGCATGGCAGGCTCAATAAAAGAAGGCGTGCAACTCGCGGCGCAGGCAATAGATTCCGGCGCAGCAACGAAAAAGCTTGAGGAGATTGCAGGCTACAAGGCCGAATGAAAAAAGCTAATGGCAATGATGGCGATTATCCGATAAAGAGGTAAATTTCATGGCGGACATACTTGACAAATTCATTGAAAAGGCAAGGGAAAACGTTGCGTCGGGCTATTACGGCAATGTCAAAAAGGCGGCAGTGAAAAAAGCGTCATTGAAAAAAAGGCTGGAGTCGGGAAAATTCACCCTCATTGCGGAGATAAAGCACGCCTCGCCTGCAGGCGAATATTCCTTTGACGACATTGACGTTGAAAAGACCGCCAGGTCATTCCTTGCAAACGGCGCGGACGCGATATCTGTCGTTGTCGAGCCCAAGATATTCAAGGGCGACATATCAAACGTGGCAATAGCCAAAAGCACGGGCCTGCCCGTGCTTTTCAAGGATTTCGTGATTTCGGAAAAACAGGTAGATGCCGCGGCTGCAAGCGGCGCAGACGCGATGCTGCTTGTCGTCAAGGTAGCAACGCGCACGGGCATGGATTTGGGCAAGATGATTGATTATGCGCACAAGCAAGGGCTTGAAGTCCTGCTCGAATGTTATGACAGGGAGGAGATGGAAATCGCGCTTGCAAGCAAGGCAGACATAGTAGGGATTAATAACCGCGACTTGCAGACACTCCATGTCGACCTTGGAAGGACAGGAAGGATAATGGGGCAAATAGGTAAAATCCAAAAGCCCCTGATAAGCGAGAGCGGCGTGAAGGAAAGGAAAGACGTCGAATTCCTCAAGGGATTCGGGGCAAATGGAGTGCTTGTGGGCACCGCCATATGGAAGGCAGCAGACCTTGGCGCGAAGATAAGGGAACTGAAAATGGACTGAAAAATGCGATTATATCCCAATGCAAGTGGTAAAGATGAAAAGGTATTTTGGAAAATACGGGGGGCAGTTCGTGCCCGAAACGCTGGTGGCAGCCCTTGAGGAGCTTGAACGCGCCTATTTGGCGATAGGCAAGAGCAAGGGATTCAAAAAAGAGTTCATGGCATACCTGAAAGACTATGCGGGCAGGGAAACCCCGCTATATTATGCAAAAAGGCTCACTGAAAAGGCGGGCGGCGCGAAAATCTACCTGAAGCGCGAGGACCTCCTACACACAGGCGCGCACAAGATAAACAACGCGATTGGCCAGGCTCTCCTGGCAAAGAAAATGGGGAAGACCAGGCTCATTGCGGAAACAGGCGCTGGCCAGCACGGCGTTGCCACTGCCACTGTCGCAGCGCTTTTTGGCATGGAATGCGAGGTTTACATGGGCAGCGTGGACGTGGCGCGGCAGGAGCCAAATGTATACAGGATGAAACTGCTCGGCGCAAAGGTAAGGGTGGTCGAGAGCGGCTCAAAGACCCTAAAGGACGCGATAAACGACGCAATGCGGGATTATACTGCGAATTTCAAGGACACGCATTATCTTATAGGCTCGGCCCTAGGCCCGCATCCATACCCGACAATGGTAAGGGACTTCCAGTCAGTTATTGGCAGGGAGGCAAAAGCCCAGTTCCTTAAGGCGGAAGGCAAGATGCCAGACTGCCTGGTGGCCTGCGTTGGCGGGGGGAGCAATGCTATTGGCCTGTTCCACCCCTTCATCAAAACGGGCGTGAAAATGATAGGCGTGGAGGCGGGCGGGGACGGGAAAAAGCGCCATGCTGCAAGGATTGCAGGCGATGGCAAGCTTGGCGTGCTCCACGGCATGAAGACATACTTGCTTGAAGATGAAAACGGCCAGATACGCGACACGTATTCCGTCTCTGCCGGGCTTGATTATCCGGCCATAGGCCCGCAGCACTCATATCTTGCAGACATGAAAAGGGTGGAATACGTGAAGGCGAACGACGCGGAGGCGCTCGAGGCGTTCCACACTCTTTCGGAGTGCGAAGGCATAATACCCGCGCTCGAATCGGCACACGCAATTGCCCACGCGATTAAAATCGCGAAAAAGCTTGGCAGGGGCAAGGCGATGATAGTGAACCTTTCAGGCAGGGGCGACAAGGACATTGCCCACGTCATAGGGGTAGAGGGGAGCTAAATGGGTTCGAGGATAAAGCGGATGTTTGCAAATGCAAAGGGCGCGGCATTCATGCCCTATGTCTGCTGCGGCGACCCAGACGCCTCATTTACCATCAGCCTTGTCAAGGCCCTTTGCGGCAATGGCGCGGACGCAATCGAGTTTGGCATACCGTTTTCAGACCCCATCGCGGACGGCAAGACAATACAGGAGGCGTCGAACAGGGCGCTTGCCGGCGGCATGACGCCATCAAAAGCTCTTGGCGCCATAGCAAGGATACGCAGGGGCGGAGTGGAAGCGCCAATCATTGCCATGACATATTACAATATAATATTCTCGCAGGGACAGGACGCGTTTTTGAAAAAGCTCAAGCAGGCGGGCGCTGACGGGCTCATTGTCCCGGACGTGCCGCTTGAGGAATCCGCGGCCCTGTCAAAATCGTGCAAAAAGGCATGTATAGACCTTGTCTTTCTTGTGACCCCGAACACCGCAGACGGCAGGATTGCTAAAATCGCCAGGAGGGGGAAGGGGTTCCTATACGCAGTTTCAGTGCTTGGCACTACAGGCGCAAGGAAAAACATAGACCCTGCCGCGCTGACGCTTGTGAAAAGGGCGTCAAGGCACGGGTTGCCTGTGGTCGCAGGCTTTGGCATCTCGACCCCCGCGCATGCGAGGCGGTTTGCCGCAGCAGGCGCAAAGGGCGTAATAGTCGGAAGCGAAATCGCAAACATATACTCGCGCCAGATGACAAAAAACAGGATTAACAGGAAAACGGCACTTGAAAAAATAGCCAAATACGCGCGGGAGATGAAATCCGCGTGCAGTCACACGGTGCGACAAACCCCGGGCAGAAGCCCGGGGCATGCCAACCGTGATGCGTAATGATGCTTGCCAAACCATGGTTGAAATCGTGGGCATGGTCGCATCGTGTGAGTTACCAACAATTATAAACAGGAATAGGCATATTGTAACACAATTGCGGAGACAATCCGCTAGAAACCCAAAATCGGTTTTCCGAATGGCCATGGCAAAAACACTGGAGAGCGCCAATTTCTGGTATGCTTATTTCAGCTTTAGCTATGGCCGCTAGGAAAACGCAAAAAACAGACTTCTCCTGATTCTTTTTGGGTTTTCTCCTGGTGGCTTCAACAGTAGTGCAAGCCATGAAAAAATCCCAAAAACGAGCCAGGGGAGCGAAAGCCATGCAGGGAAGGTAAAAAAAGAGGTAAAAACAAAGGAAAACGAGCGAGTCGCGATAGAGGGGTAGATTGCCATGAAAAACATCAAGCTTGCCGCAAGGAACGGCGTAGGCCGTACCATAGTGCGCGTGGGCAAGGTCAAGGTCGGGGAAGGCTTCACAATGATAGGCGGCCCGTGCGGCGTCGAGTCTGAGGAGCAGACAATCCAGACCGCGATACAGGTCAAGGAAAACGGCGCTGACATGCTGCGCGGCGGGGCGTTCAAGCCCAGGACGTCGCCATACGCTTTCCAGGGGCTCGGGCTGAAAGGCCTTAAAATCCTTGAGAAAGCCCGCGACATTACAGGCCTGCCCATTGTCACGGAAGTGATAGACACGCGCGACGTGTCATGGGTGTGCGAATACGCGGACGTGCTCCAGATAGGGGCGCGCAACATGCAGAACTTCTCGCTTCTAAAGGAGGTCGGCAAGTCCAACAAGCCGGTGCTTCTCAAAAGGGGCATGTACTCCACAATGGAGGAATGGCTCAATTGCGCGGAATACATACTCAACGAGGGCAACCCGGACGTGATACTCTGCGAGAGGGGCATAAGGAGTTTTGAGACATACACGAGAAACACGCTCGACCTCTCCTCCGTCCCTGCGATGAAGGAGCTTACCCACCTGCCGATTATAACCGACCCGAGCCACGGCACAGGCAGGGTGCCGCTTATCGGCCCCATGAGCCTCGCTTCCGCTGCGGCAGGCGCCGACGGGCTGATACTGGAGGCGCACTGGAAGCCCGAAGAGGCCATGTCGGACAAGGACCAGGCTCTCACGCCAGCCCAGTTCGGCGACATAGCAAGGCGCGCGAGGGCAGTGCACAAGTTCGTATCTGAATTAAAATGAGAAAGGGCAAAGAGGAATCTGCATGAGAACACTCAACCTTCGCACAGGGACAGGCGAGTCCAGGATACTCATTGGCGAGTCCATTGCGAACCTGCACGACTACGCCGACATAGGAAAGGCAGTGATAATCACGGACGCCACTGTGAAAAAACTGCATGGCGGCAAGTTCCCAAAAGCGCCTGTTATAGAAATAGGGCTTGGCGAGGGGAACAAGACGCTTGACACTGTGCAAAAGATATACCGCAGGTTCGCGGAGCTTGAAATAGAGCGCGGCTCCACGGTCATAGGTATAGGCGGCGGCATAGTCACGGACGTGGCAGGGTTTGCGGCCTCGACATACATGCGCGGCGTGGATTTCGGGTTCGTGCCGACCACCCTAGTGGCGCAGGCAGACGCGGCTATTGGCGGGAAAAACGGCGTGAACCTCGACGGGTACAAGAACCTTGTGGGCACCATAAGGCAGCCAAGGTTTGTAATATGCGACTTCGAGCTTTTGCGCACCCTGCCAAAGCGGGAGATGTCCTGCGGGTTCTCGGAAATAATCAAGCACGCCGCCATAGCAGACGCGCAGTTCTTCGCATACCTTGAGGAAAACGTGCAAAACGCCATGGGTTTCAAGAAAACCGCCATTGAAAAGGCTGTCCATGACGCTCTCGCGGTAAAGGCGGGCATAGTCTCGGAAGACGAGAGCGAAAAGGGCGGCAGGATGAAATTGAATTTCGGGCACACCGTGGGGCATGCGATTGAAAAGTGCGTGGGACTGCCCCATGGAGAGGCTGTCTCGATTGGCATGATGGTAGCGGCGGGCATTTCCCAAAAGCGCGGCATATTGGCCCAGAAAGACGTGGAGAGGCTGGAGGCAGTGCTCAAACAGGCGGGCCTGCCTACAAGCATGCCAAAGGGCAAGGCAGGCGCGGCGCAACTGCTCGACGCAGTAAAAAGGGACAAGAAAAGGAAGAGCGGCTCTATAATGATGTCGCTTCTTTCAGGAATAGGGAAGGCGCAGGTATCAGAGGTTGGAATAAACGAACTCGAGGGGATACTAAATGATATTTGTTAGCATATTTGGCTGTGGCGCAGGGGAGTGCATAGAGGCCGTATCAAAGGAGCAGGCAGCTGAAATCAGGCTTGAATCAATAGCCGGGCTTGACGCAAAGGCCATAAAGCAGATATTTTCCTCAAAGGCGAAAACAATAGCAACTTGCAGGCCGGGGAAAATCCCTGATGCAAAGAGGAAGGAAATCCTGCTTGCGGCAATCGCCTCTGGCGCGGCATACGTGGATGTTGAAGTCGAGGCGTCGGACGGGTACAAGCAGGAGATAGTTTCAGCCGCGAAAAAAGCCGGCTGCAAGGTAATTGTCTCGTTCCACGACCAGGAGAAAACCCCGGTGCGCGAGGAAATGGAGCAGATAATCAGGTGGTGCTTCGATTCAGGCGCGGACATTGCCAAAATCGCGTGCATGGCAAAATCCCAGAGGGACTGCGCAAGGCTTCTGGGGCTTTTGGACAGGCAGGAAAAGCTCGCCGTCGTGGCAATGGGGCCGGAAGGCAGCAAGGCGCGGGTGATGGCGAAAGCGCTTGGCAGCCAGATTGCCTACGCCTGCTACAAGAAGGGCAAGGAAAGCGCCAGCGGGCAGATGACAAAAGAGGAATTTTCAAGGGCGCTGGACGCGCTCTCCATAGATTGAGAAGGGGATTGGATTGGTGAAAATATTCGCAGTGGCAGGAAAGCCCATAATGCACAGCATGAGCCCCCCTATGCAAAATGCGGGGTTCAGGAAGCTTGGCCTTGAGTGCGTTTACACGCGCATAGCAGCGCCAAATGCCATGGAGGCATTGAATACAGCCATGCAGATAGGCATGTCGGGCATCAACGTCACTGCGCCGTTCAAGGAGGACATACTCCGGCTGTCTGATTCGGCGGACAAAACCGCCAAGGGCATGGGCGCTTCAAACACGCTTTTGATTGAAAAAGGGAAAACGCGCGCCTACAACGTGGACGGGGAAGGGGTAGTGCGCGCATTTGAGAAGAACGGGATAAGCATCAAAGGGAAAAACGCGGTTGTGCTTGGCGCAGGCGGGGCAGCAATGGCAGCGGCGCACGCCCTTGCGGCGCATGGCGCAAAGGTGACCATAGCCAACAGGACCCTTTCCAAGGCAATGCTGCTTGCAAAAAAAATCGGCTGCGGCTTTTGCGCGCTTGAAGGGGAGGAGTTCGCAAACGCGCTTTCAAATGCCCAAATAGTGGTCTCAACCCTTAGCACTGCGGACAGGGTAATCCAGCCTGGGCTTTTGGGCGGGCAGATGGCGCTTTTGGACGCCGTATACGCCAAAAAGACCGCCCTGTCAACTGACGCTGAAAAACTTGGAATCAAGGTGATAGACGGGAAGCAATGGCTGTTATGGCAGGGAGTGGCGGCATTTGAGCTCTTCACGAAAAAGCACGCGCCTGCCAAGGAAATGGAAGAGGCGATACGCGGCCATTTGAAAAACGCCAAGTCTGGCGTGGCCCTGGTCGGCTTCATGGGAAGCGGGAAAACCAGCGTGGCGCAGGAGATTGCGAAATCCACAGGAATGGAGATAATAGACACTGACGCCGAGATAGTCAGGCTGAAGGGCATGGAAATAAACGAGATTTTCGCCAAGGAAGGGGAGGCAGGGTTCAGGAAAATCGAGAAAGAGGTAATAGCAGGCCTGGCAGGCAGGAAAAACGTCCTGATATCGTGCGGCGGCGGGGCCATACTCGACCCTGCTAACGTGGGCGCTCTGGACAGGAACAATTACCTTGTCTGGCTTTTCGCAAGCCCCGGGCAGACATTGAAGCGCCTTGAAAAAGAAAAGGACAGGCCGCTTTTAAATGTCAAGGACAGGTTGGGCCGCATTGCCGGGATGCTTGGGGAAAGGATGGCGAAATACGCAAGCAGCGCGGACGTGGTGATAGGCACAGACAATCTCGCGCCCGAAGAAATAGCAAACCTTATAATGGAAGAAACAGGGCTTGCCAAAAAGCATGGCAGGAAAAAGGGATAACTAACGCAGGGAAGATATTGCATGAAAAAAATCCAACCGGGCGCAATAGGCGGCACGGTCGCCGCGCCAGCCTCAAAGAGCATGATGCAGAGGGCAGTGGCAGCTGCGGCGCTTGCAGGCGGCAAAAGCATAATTTCAAACCCTTCAGATTGCGATGACGCCAAGGCAAGCATAGGCTGCGCACAGGCGCTTGGGGCCAGAGTTTCAAAAAAGGGCGGCTCCGTCGAAATAACGGGTGGCAGGCCGGAAAAGGGCGGCGTCCTGGACTGCCATGAATCTGGACTGTCGTTGAGGATGTTCACGCCAATAGCGGCATTGTACGGGCATGAATTCACAATCACGGGCACTGGCTCCATTTTGAAAAGGCCAGTAGGCATGGTGCAAAAGCCCCTTGCAAGGCTTGGGGCAAAATGCAGCACAAACAATGGCTTGCCGCCAATCCGTGTGCGCGGCCCGCTCAAAGGCGGCAAAACCAGTGTTGACGGCTCCACAAGCTCGCAGTTCGTCACAGGGCTTTTGATGGCATTGCCAAAATGCGAAAATGACTCGGAAATCAACGTGGCTGGATTGAAAAGCAGGCCTTACGTGCAAATGACAATGCAGTTGCTTGGCAGGTTCGGGATAGGCATAGGCGCGGACGAGGAACTCGCCAGATTTTCAATAGAAGGAGGGCAGGAATACTCGCCTGCAAAATACAATGTCGAAGGCGACTGGTCAGGCGCGGCATTCCTTCTCGTGGCAGGCGCAATCGCAGGCAATGCCAATGTCACGGGCCTTGACATGGAGTCATTGCAGGCCGACAGGGCAGTGCTTGAAGCGCTGGAACTCGCAGGCGCCAAAACCGTGTTTGGAAACAATGGCTTACTGGCCCAAAACCAGGGAGAGCTTGAGGCTTTCGAGTTCGACGCCACGGAGTGCCCGGACCTGTTCCCGCCGCTTGCCGCGCTCGCGGCGAATTGCAAGGGCACCACGAGGATTAAAGGCGCATCAAGGCTTGCGGGCAAGGAAAGCGACAGGGGGCTGGCGCTTGTGCAGGAATTCGGCAGGCTTGGCTGCAAAATCAGGGTTTCAGGAGATGCCATGGAGATAACAGGCTCCAAACTCGCAGGAGGGATTGTGGAGGCGCACAATGACCACAGGATTGCAATGGCATGCGCTGTCGCGGCCCTCAATGCTTCGGCGCCCGTATCTATAACAGGCGAGGAGTGCGTGGCAAAGTCATACCCGGGCTTTTTTGAAGACCTTGAAAGCCTGCGGCAGGACAGGTGATATTATGGACCCTTTCATATTCGGAGACAAGTTCAAGGTTCTGGTGTTTGGCGCAAGCCATGCCGACTACGTTGGCGTGGAGGTAATTGGCTGCCCTGCAGGCGTCAATGTGTCAAAGCAGGACATACAAAAAATGCTTGACTTGAGAAAGCCCGGGCAAAACGCCCTGACAAGCCAGAGGAAGGAAGACGACGAGGCCATAATCGAGGCGGGAATTAAAAACGGGAAGACGACTGGCGGGACGATAAGGGTGATTGTGAAAAACAAGGACACCCGCTCAAAGGATTACTCAAAATTCAGCCAGACCCCAAGGCCCGGGCATGCGGATTACCCCGCGTTAATCAAATACGGCAAAGTGGAGCCAGGCGGCGGGTTCTTTTCAGGCAGGATGACTATCGCATTTGTCATAGCAGGCGCGATTGCAAAGAAAATGCTCGAGGCAAAAGGCGTTTCAACAATGGCATTTTCAAGGCAGATTGGCACAGTGAGGCTCGAATCAGAGCCGGCTGACAAGGAACTTGCCAAAAACACGTACTCCAATGCCGCAAGGTGCCCGGACCCTAAAACCGCAAAGCTCATGGAAAAGGAGATTGAAAAGGCCAGGGACGAGGGGGACTCCGTAGGCGGCGTCATCGAGTGCAGGATAAATGGGATGCCTGCCGGCCTTGGAGAACCCATGTTCGCATCTATCGAGGGAAGGCTCTCGCTTGCCATGTTCGCCATTCCCGCAGTCAAGGGGATTGAGTTCGGCTCCGGATTCGCAGGGAGCGCCGCGCGCGGCTCGCAAAACAATGACGAGTATGAGGTCAAGGCGGGCAAGGTTGCGGCAAAGACCAACAATGCAGGCGGGATACTTGGGGGGCTTACAAGCGGCATGCCTATTGTGCTTCGCGTGGCTGTCAAGCCGACATCAAGCATATTCAAGAAGCAAAAGACAGTCAATGTGAAGGAAATGAAGGCAGAAGAGCTGAAAATAGAGGGGAGGCACGACCCGTGCATTGCCATCAGGGCAGTGCCGGTAGTCGAATGCGTGGCCGCCATGTGCATGGCCGACATAATGCTTATGGGATAGGGGTGTGGAAAATGAACCTTGAAGAATTGAGGCAAAAACTCGACAGGATAGACTCCGAGATGATAAAACTCCTGAATGTCAGGATGGAGATAGCCCTGCGGACCAGAAAGCAGAAAAACGGCGTGCAGGAGGAGGCGCGCGAGCGCGAGGTCCTCGGCAAGGTCAAAAACGACGCCAAGGGGCTTGTCAGGCCGGAGTTCGCCCAAAAGCTTTTCGCGGAGATAATTGAGGAGTCGAAAAAACTCCAGGAGAAAAACCCGGCACTGATTGCGTTCCAGGGCGAGCATGGCGCTTACGGCGAGATGGCCGCAAAGGCATACGACGCCGGCGCGGTGCCTGTTACAATGATGGAATTCGCCGAAGTATTCGACAATGTCGAGAAGGGATACATAGATCTTGGCATCGTGCCAGTGGAGAATTCCATTGAAGGCGCGGTAAACCAGGTCAATGACCTGCTAGTCGAGACCAACCTGCAGATAGTTGCCGAGGTGAGGCTGCCTGTCCACCACTGCCTGCTCGCGCTCCCGGAGACGGATTACAGGGACATAAAGGTGGTATACTCGCACCCGCAGGCCCTTGCGCAGTGCAGGGGGTTCATATCAAGGAACAAGCTCGAGCCACGCCCATACTACGACACGGCAGGCGCGGCCCTCATGCTTGCAAACGAGAGGCCAAAGGCGACGGCGGTCATAGCAAGCAGGCTTTGCGCTGAATTGTACGGCCTTGAGGCACTCAAGGACAACATAGAGGACCACGAGTCGAATTCCACGCGTTTTGTAGTGCTTTCAAAGGAGAAGGCGAAAAAGCCGGGGAACAAGTGCTCCATAATATTCTCGACATCGCACAAGGCAGGCTCACTGTTCTCCATACTCAAGGTATTTTCCGACGCGGGGATAAACCTGACAAGGATAGAGTCAAGGCCGATTCGAAAGGAGCCGAAAAAATACGCGTTCCTCCTCGACTTCCAAGGCTCGGACACGGACAAGAAAATATCCGCCGCACTCGCGAAAATAAAGGAAGAGACGCCCTCGTATAAATTCCTCGGCTGTTATCAGGAGGCAAAGGAGTGAAGCACGGATAAACGGCGGAGGGATTCAAATGAGGATTGCGATAATAGGAATGGGAAAGATGGGGTCATGGCTTGCAAGGCACATGGCAGAGGAAAACAGCGTCGCGGTGTTCGACCTTGACGCGAAAAAGGCGGCGGGGATACCCGGCGCGAAAGTGCTTGCCAAGATTGAGGGCCTGAAGGATTTCAAGCCCGAATTGCTAGTCAATGCCGTAAGCCTGCAAAACACAATCGATGGGTTCAGGCAGGCAATGCCATACCTGCCGCATGATTGCGTGATTTCCGACATGGCATCCGTCAAAGGCGGGCTTGAGAAGTTCTACGGCGCATGCGGTTTCAGGTTCGCCTCTGTGCACCCCATGTTCGGCCCGACGTTTGCCAACATGGAATCCCTGCGCGAGGAGAACGTGGTAGTGATTTCAGAGTCAGACCACGAGGCGCTGGAATTCTTCACGAAATTCTTCGCAAAGCTTGGCGTGAAGGTCCATGAATTCAGCTTCAAGGAACACGACGAGATGATGGCATACTCGCTAACCACGCCTTTTGTCAGCTCCCTCGTGTTCGCCTCGTGCGTTGACAAGACGGCGGTGCCGGGAGCGACTTTCGCGAGGCACATGAAAATCGCGAAGGGCCTCCTATCCGAGGACGACCACCTGCTTTGCGAAATACTTTTCAATCCGGAATCGGTCAGGCAGATTGAGAGGATAAACTCGCGGCTCGAATTCCTAAAGCACGTGATAAAGGCGAAGGATTACGACGAGGCGCGGGATTTCCTTGACAAATTGCGAAAGAAGATAGCATAGGGGCTTGATAACCATGTTCTACCAGATTGCCGAAAAGGCCCTCGCGCTCGAGGCGCAGGGGAAGAAAATCGCCAGGCTCAATGTGGGCGACACGAACATCCCGACCCCACGCTGCGCCATAGAAGCGGCAGAAAAGGAGATGGAAAAAGGCAAATCCGCCTATGTTTCATCCGCGGGCCTGATGGAGCTTAGGGAAGCCATTGCGCGCAGGGAAAAGTGCGGCGTGGAAAACGTCGTAGTTGGCCCCGGCTCCAAGCACCTGATATACGGGCTTTTGACAATGCTTGCGGGCAAGGGGGGCAAAGTGGCCTTCCCCGCGCCCTATTGGCCAGCATACATGATTGCCTCGAGGCAGCTCGGGCTAAAAGTGACAACGCAGGAAGCCAGACTTGAGAATAACTGGGAATTTGGCACGCTGCCAAAGGCAGATGTTGCGGTTATCTGCAATCCTTTGAATCCCACAAGCACGGTTTACAGCGAAACTTCAATCAGGCGGGCAGTGGAAGAGGCACAAGCCAATGGGACGGCCCTGCTTCTTGACGAGGCATACAAGGGCATAGCGTTCGAGAAAATCCCGGATTACAAGGGCGCAATAAGGGTGCGCTCATTCTCAAAGGAATTCAACATGGAGAACTGGCGGCTCGGCTACGTTGTGGCGCCAAAGGACATAGCCGAGAGAATAATCCGATACAACCAGGCGACCGCCACATGCGTTTCGCCATTTGTCCAGAAGGCGGGGCTTGCCTGCCTTGAAAACGAGAAGGGGATACTTGCGGGGAATGTGAAAATCTGGAAATCAAGGATGTCGGCTGCGGCAAAGGCTATGAAAGCGGAAGGGTTCGAGTTTGCCATGCCCCAATCGGGCATGTACGTGTTTGCCAGGCATCCGCATGTCAAAGACGCCGCTGCCTATGCGATGGGGCTTCTCGACAAGGGAGTTGCAATTGCCCCAGGGGACGATTTCGGCGCTGGAAAGGAGTTTTTCAGGATTTGCGCCAATGTGGAGCCTGAAAGGCTTGAAAAGGCGATAGAAATAATGGGGCAGGCAGCGGGCAAAAAGTGAAAAAAGGAACAACTGGCGCTTCACTGCCTTGCCTTTTTCTTCAGCGCGAGTTTGGGGGACATGGCAATCTTGATTTTCATGTCGTCCACTGATTCCACCTTCAATGCCCATGAATAGGCAGCCATTTTCCAGGCAATGGAATCCATCCTGTCGCCCGGCCAGATTTCGCCCCACGGCCCGCGCCTGCAATACTTGTAATAGCCGAATTCCATGACGTTTTCCATGCGCTTAAGCTCGCTTTTCTTGTCCTCCCAGTCGTGGAGGGCGGAGTATTTGCCCTTTTCCTGGACGAATTTCAAGCCCTCAATCAAGTCCTGCCTCTGGGCAGAAGGTTTCGCGCGCTTCTTGTTGGAGCGCTCCAATTCCGCGATTTTGAGGTTAATTTCTTCCCTGTGGCGCATGACAACCGCTTCCCGGCATATATGTAAGATTTATAGGGCTGGTCGCCCAAATTCCAGAAAATCCAATGACATTTCTTGGGCAATGTTAATAAAAGAATGGAACAAATCCGCGCGCAAGCGCGGCAAAACGCTTAATGGGGTCAATCAATGGCAAAACCTGGCAAAACAAAAGTCAAAAGCGATAAGGGCGGCGCTGCGGCGGGCAAGGCAGGCGGCAAGCAGAAGATGGCGGGCGTGCCGAAAAACATACTGGCCCTTGGGCTTGTCAGCTTTTTCACGGACGTTTCATCCGAGATGATATTCCCGCTGATACCCATAGTGATTACCACGTTCATGGGGGCGGGCAAGGAAATAGTGGGCATGATGGAAGGCATTGCCGACAGCATCGCAAGCCTGCTTGACATTTTCGTGGGCTATGTCTCGGACAGGCAGGGCCAGAGAAAGAAGTTCGTTCTCGCGGGATACGGCCTCTCGTCCCTTCTAAAAATAGGCATTGCCATGTCTACAATCTGGCAGCAGATATTCATTTTCAGGGGGCTTGAAAGGATAGGGAAGACATTGAGGACGTCCCCCCGCGACGCAATCATCGCCGCGTCGTCAAGCAAGGAGAGCCTTGGGAAATCCTTCGGCATACACAGGGCAATGGACACTCTTGGCGCCATAACTGGCCCGGCCATAGCGTATGTAATACTCGCCTATTTCGGTTCCAGCTTCGACGCTTACAGGGCGGTATTCGCGGCTGCGGTTGTGCCGGGGCTGATAGCCGTCGGGCTTATCATCCTGATTGTGCGCGAGCCGGAGAAAAATGTGGAGCCGAGGATAAAACCGAAATTCTGGGCAAGCCTGAAAGCCCTCGACTCCAGGTTCAAGTCATTTGTCAAGGTGTCGGTCCTCTTTTCCCTCGCGTATTTCAGCTTCGCGCTTCTGATATTGAGGGCAAACGAAGTAGGCATAGCGGCCGAGACAATACTTGGCCTCTATCTGCTCTACAACATAGTATATGCAGCCGCTTCAGTGCCTGCCGGCATGCTTGCAGACAGGATAGGGAGGAAAAACGTCATAGTGCTCTCGTTCGCGTTCTACGCCGCCATAATAGCGGGGTTCGCGTTTGCAGCGGAATTATGGCAGTTCGCGCTCCTGTTTGCATTGTACGGAGTATTCGTATCGACCGACGAGTCTGTCAACAAGGCGTACATTTCCCAGATAACAAAGGACAAGACGCGGGCAATGGCGCTTGGCGCGTATAACAGCGCGGTGGGCGCCGCATACCTGCCAGCCAGCGCAATCGCAGGCGCCATCTGGGCAGGTTTTGGAGCGCCAGTGGCATTCGGGCTGTCGGCAATCTTCGCACTTGCCGCAGCCGCATGGCTCGCGGTGCAAAAATAGGAAGACACAGGGCGGGGCATGCAAGAGCCCGGCCTATTCCTTGGCATCAATGAAAAAGTCGTTTAGCCTGGCAAACATGCGCGAGCCTGCCTTTTCCACTTTCAAAAATCTCTTTCTTTCAAGGGACTGCAATGTGCGCGTCAGGCTTGTCTTTGGAATGAGTAGCTCGCGCCTAAGCTTTGACACGCGGACAGAGCCTGGATGATAATGAATCACGAATTCCACAATGCGCTTCTCCTTTGTATCCAGTGTGGTAAGCAGGTCCGACTGTCTTTTTGTCGGCATGCTTTCAGGCTTGGAAGCCTCGTGCCCTTCATCGGGCTTTGAGGCTTTGAGAGCATTTTTCTTTTTGCCAGTTGAATGGCGGTAAATTCCAAAGGAAACCACGGCAAGCAAAAGCGCAGCCCCAAGCAGGAGGAGCCAGGGGAATTGTGGCTCTTTCAATTCAAGCTCTATGATTTTGAACTCCCCATGCGACAGCGAGAATTCCTGCCTTGCCGAGAGGCCGCTGGCATTGGCTGCAAGGAGGCACGTGCCAGCCCTGGCATTCGGGAATGCAAAAGCGCCAGTGTGGCTTGTCAGGGTGCTTGCAGAATAACCGCCCGAACAGCCGATTTCAACCGCTACGCCGCCGATTGGCGCGCCCGAAGAATCAGATATCGTGCCTGCAATGTCTCCTACAGGCTCAAGGACTATTGGTATTTGAGCTGCTTGGCTCGTGTTTTGCACCCTGCCCCACTTTTCCCTGACTGGCTCAATCCATGCGCCGTCCTGCGCAGGCGTTGCAGGGTCATCATAGGCAAATGATATGCTCTCAATTTCAAATGGCGTGTAAAATGCCAGGCTGCCATTCCCTTTTGCCACCAGGTAGGTCGCAAAATTCTGCCCCCCGATTGTGGTGTAATTTAGAAGCACAAGCGAATCTGGGGGCAGGGGGGTTGCAAGCATTGAAACTGAAAAAAACCACGCATTGTTGCCAAAGGCAGGAGGCTGGAGGTCGGCGGCAAAGCTTGCTGAAACCGCCAGGACAAGCAATGCGGGCAGCAAGGCCCTTGCGCTTAAAACCAAATTCTTACCCCGAATCAAGCGGCCTTGACAAGTCAAGGTTGCACAATTGGCTTGAATATACCTGGTAAACCTCGCCCACGCTCATGCGCGAATCAGCGCTTGGCAGGAGCCAGGTCTGGCTGTTCCCGTCCCATTTCTTGATTGAGAGTTCTACGCCCTGGCCAGGCAGGCATGCCTTTGACATGGAGCCCACTTGCGCGCCATCCCATGCAGGCGGGACTGGGACGAGCTGGCCACCCTTGACTGGGCTAACCAAGGAATTCCATGTGGAAGCTGGCACATTGCCATACATAACGCAGCTCCCCCTGCTGAACACGAACAGGCTCAATGGGGAATCATCAAGACCTGCAGGCGGCATGAAGACAGGGCCATAGCGTTCAAGCTTCACGTATTCTCCATGCGACGCGAGGTAGCCATAGGCCTCTGTTATGTTGTCGCAGCCAAACACTCCTGTGCCATAGACATAGGGTATGTTGTACCAGCCTATCCCAAGCGGCACGCTCCAGTAAGTGTCTGAATAGTCAATTGAGGGATTCACTGACACGTTTATGTCCTGGCTGACCTGGTTCCAGTGGTCTGCCTCCGAATATGCAGTCACCTGGACAGTATAATTCCCGGCAGCAGTGCCCGGAGTTACTCCAATCCAGCCCTTGAACTGTTTTATCTCGCCTGGAGCAAGAGTGAACAGGTTCCTCTCCTGCTTGCCGTCTATTGCCAGGCTGAAATCCTTGCCTGCATAGGCATTCGTGAAGTCCACGCCATAAGTCTGGTTGCCGCACGATTCCTCCTGCCTTCCTGCGACCTGGATTTCCACAGAATGAACCCTGCCGGACTCAGACTCAAAGCCCTGATATGAAGGCAGGTAGAGGGGCGTAACTGACAAGCCAGGCGCGACAGAGCAGTCGGAGCTCTTGCCTGCAGGCGTGAAGGAAACGTTTATCCAGGCTGCAGTGCTGACCAGGGAGACGCCATAGAATGCCTTGCACACGCTTATGTTGAGAATATCGCCGCCCGGAGTGGCGTAGAGGCGGGAGGTATTCTCGTGCATTTCAAACAATGCAATTGAATCCCCGTCATGCTGGACAGAGACGGTAGCCCTGCCAGGGAAAGTGCCCCATAAGGCAACAGTGTAGCCATTAGTGGCAGTCAGGTTTGTCTTGTAAACATAGTTTTTCTCGGAAAAGCCAAGCTTCTGATAGCCATAGCAGCCATAGTATTGCGTCACATTGGCAAAGACAAGGGCAGACTTGTTGCCTGATGACGCGCCATTGTCAGTGGCATTGACCCATATTTCAAACACGTCGCCATTAGGGTCCAGGGCAGTGTGGCCAGCAGGGAGTAGCGCGTCCCTGGACAGGCAAATGACATTCTGCTGCACAACGGGGGATGGCGGGAATGGATTGGCGGAGTGAATCCTGGCCTGACTTATGAAAGTGCCATTGGAATCCGAAATATTCAGGACTGCAACAGAGCTGTTGTAATACGTCAGGTTCCAGTTGCGGGTGCTGTCCATTGCGTCATTGCAATCTGCATAGGTCACATTGGCAATGTCAACGAGAGTCAACACGTACCTCCCAGACTGGATTGAATCGCCAATGCCAAGATTGGAGAATTGCGCATGGCCAAGCCCTGCAAATGACATTACAAGCATGGCAGCGATAAATGCCAGCCCCGTGCAGGCATTTGATTGCTTTCCCTTACCCATCATAACCACCTTTTCCAGCCCGCTTTTTTATTCCTTGCTGGCTGATGGGGTAAGCCGCCTGGGCAGTTTATTTAAAACATGGGTGGACCGTTTCAAAAAAACGGTCCAAAACAGTCCAAGCCTGGAAAATCAGGCAAAGAAAGTGAAAAAAAGGCTGCAAAACAGGACACAGAGAAGGACCCACTGGATAAACGCCCAAACATTACAGTTTCGGCTTGTCCCTGACAAATGTGCCCGCCTCAAGCTCCTTGAACGCGTCTTCGAGCTCTTTTTTCGTGTTCATGACAATGGGCCCGCCCCATGCAATCGGCTCCTTGATTGGCTCGCCAGTCACAAGTATGAACTTGGCCGGCCTTGCCCCTGTCTTCACCTGGACGCTTGAGCCCTTGCCGAACAGGGCGAGGCTTCCTGCCGAGACCTTTGTCTCCTTGCCATTGACAAAAATTGCCTCGCCCTCGTATACAAATGCGAACGCTGTGTGCTTTGGATTGACCTTCCTCTCAAGCCCTTTGTGCGCGGCCATGGAAAAATCCAGATAAGTCATGTCAATAACTATGTCTTTCACTGGCCCTTTCTTGCTGCCTACGGAACCCGCGATGACCTTGACTGACACGCCGGGATATACCTTGACCTCCGGAATCTGCTTTGCCGTTATGCCCCTGTACCTTGGCTTCATCATTTTCTTGGATTTGGGGAGATTGACCCAGAGCTGGAGGCCTGAAAGCCTGTCCTTTGCCTTCTGGGGCATTTCCTGATGGATTATGCCGCTTCCTGCAGTCATCCACTGGACGTCGCCAGTAAGTATCTTGCCATTGTTGCCCATGCTGTCCCCATGGTCGACTTCTCCTGAAAGCATGTATGTTATTGTCTCAATGCCCCTGTGCGGGTGCCAGGGGAATCCGGGGAGATAATCGCTCGGGTCGTCAGAGCCGAAATTGTCAAGAAGAAGGAACGGGTCCAGCTCCTTTGCGAAATTGTGCGAAAATATCCTGTTGAGCTTCACGCCCGCGCCGTCAAAGGTTTCCCTGCCGGTTATGACCTGTTCGACTGCCCTGAAAATTCCCATGCCAATCACTCCGGCATGCAATGAATGCTAAAGGCCGCATGCCCGCGCCCCCTCCCCCGAGGATTTTCGCAAGAGCTTAAGCTAAATGTTCTTTGGCAGGGCTGTTTAAATAAGTGGCGGGGGAACTGGCCGTTTCAATCTACTGCGAATTCCGGGCTCTTGTTCTGGTATTGCGGCAGAAGCACGGAGTCAGTAGTTGAAACCGCGAGCTTTGGCATGTCCTTCCTTGACTTGGCAATTATGAAGTATTCTGCCACGTGCTTGGCATCGTCGCTGAATTTCGAGTAGAACTCGTCGACTGACATGCGGTCTGCCGCAAGGCCATACTTGAGCCCGAAAGAGCCTGCTATCTCATTTGCAGTGCTGCTTGTTATCGGAAATATGTTCGGCTTTTTCCGCAGCATGGCGATTTCTGCCTGGTTGTTGTTTTCAACCATCATGTCAGTGTCGCAGAACCTGAAAATGACCTGGAACCTGTCATTGATTATCTTGTCAGTGAGGTGAAACACGCTTTCGTTCGCCCCGTGGAGGAGGTCTATCGCCCCCTTGGACACGAAGTCGATGTTCACGCTGAAAAAGAACAGCCCGCCGTCCTTGATTATTGAGGATATTGATTCAATCATGGGCTCTATTTCAAACACGCCTATCTTGCCATAGCCGGGGAGCATATGCATGTGGACGTGATCGTAGTATTCCTTAGGCTCTGAAGAGAGGCAGTCGGGCACTGTGCCTTCAGCCCTTTGGAGAGAAACCTTCTTTATTGATATTTTCGGGAATATGCCGCCATTCTTTGAGGCAGAGAGGCTGCGCCATGCCTGTTTTGTCTTGCCGAATTCTTCCCCGCCCTGAAGCCTTGCAACAGACTTGATGTCAACTACTAGGTTCTCCGTATCCTTGGAATTCCTGTAGCCGCGGGCCGCAGTGCCCCAGCTGGCCAAATCCAGGACTTTGAGTTGGGAATTTTGTTTCTGATTGGGGGGCGTTATTACTGATTTCATGGCATGATTGCACGACCAACCATTATAAACCATTCCATCCCACGTTTTGCCACATCAAGACAAAAAAAAAGCGGCAGGCGCGGTGGTGGAATAATTATAACGTGCTGAAGCCAAAATATGCCCATGGATAAAAGCAAGAAGGAAAAAACCGGCAAAACCCAGGGAAGCAATGGTATAATCATTAGGAAGGCAGTGCTTGGGGACATGGGGCAGATAATAAACAACTGGAAATGCCTCATGGACCTTAATTCAAAATACAATCCAGTTGCTAACAGGCGCAAGGCGAATTACGTGGAGATTTACAGGCGCTTTTTGAAAAAGCAGATAAAAGGGCGCAAGTCAGCGATCTTTGTGGCGGTGAATGATGGCATGATAATAGGCCACTTGATGATGGAAATAAAGCGCATCCCGCCGGTTTATGAAATAGACGAGGAAGGTTTCGTTGACGAGCTTTTCGTGCAAAAAGAGTTCAGGAGGCTTGGGATTGGCACGCTGCTTTTGGAACAGGGGGAGAAATGGGCTCGCAGGAAAGGCATGAAGCAGTTCAGCCTGCACACGAACGTGAAGAACGCAGGCGCCCGCAGGGCATACGCGAAATTCGGGCTTGTGGAATTCATGCTGAAACTGATAAAGCCGCTGTGATGCTACCAGACGTATGGGAAAAGCCTGTATTTGACTTTACCGAGGTAAGCGCCATAGCCGGGCAAATCGCGCGAAAGCACTTCCTCCTCGTTGATTATCCGGATAACTAGGAAAGGCGCAATGAGGATGAAAAGCGGCAAGGCCCAATAGGAGCCCAAAGCGAAAGGCGTGGCAACGTAGAGGACTATCACCCCGAGATACATCGGATGCCTCACCACTGAATACGGGCCTGTAGATATCACCTTCTGCCCCTTCTCTACCTCTACTGTCCTGCCGGCATAGCTGTTCTCCCTGAACACTATGAAGACAATGGCGTAGCCCATTAACACCAGGCACGCCGAAACCAGCGAAACCTCCGCAGGCATCTGCGACCAGCCGAACCTGCGGTCAAGCCCCGGGATGAGAAAGCCGATGAAAAAGATTATCCCAGTAGCCTTGACCACAAGCTGCTGCCTTGCCTCCTTCTCCCTGGTCCTAAACCGCCTCTCAAGGAACTCCGGGTCGCTTTTCAGGAAATAGAGCATTACAAAAGACACCGGGACAAAAAGGACAGCCATGTAAAGCCAGCCCTGCCAGTAGTCCAGAGTGCCTGCTGGGATGAAAAGCATTGCGGCAAAAAAAACCAGTGCCAAAAGCCAGAAGAAAACAGCCTTTTTCAAGACATTTGCATGCGCCATGATAAGACTTGGAATCCGGGCATAAATAAGCATGCCTGCATGGAAAAAGCAGGATTAAAGCGGGCAGAGCCTGAAAGGCCCGGAGCGCAGCGGGGGCGAGGAATAGTCGACTTCAGACTGCGTAGGGCCATAGCCAAGCATCCATTCGGCGCAGTTTATGGGGCCGTATTTGCTTATGCAGTCCCAGTCGCACCCGCAGTGGCAAAAGCCCCCAAGATAGCACATGCTTTTTTCGCCCTTTTCCTCGGCGCATCTGTCATAGCACGCATCATGCGCCTGGCAGCCTGTGTGAACCCCGCACTGGATTACGTTCTGGTAAGTGCACACATACAAGCACTGTCCCTTTGCGTCAGGGACGCACGTCTGGTAATCGGGCATGCGCATGCACGTGTCAGGGCAGTCCGGGCCGCATGCCCCCCTGCACTTGGACCCGCTTGTTATGTCAGGGTCCAACAATTCCGGGGACGAGCCGCCAATCGGGCATTCGGTAGGAGGCGCAGTGCAGTCCCCGCTATAATAGGATTCCTCATCATAAGGAGTCTGTTCGGGCACTGTGCCAAGTGGGGGCGGAGGCGTGGTGTTCAGGCTGGTGTTAGGATTGGTAGGCGGGGTTATGACGCAAAGGGGCGTGTTTTTGTAAACTTCGTATTTGCAGCAGTCAAGGCCCGTGCATGCGCACTGGGGGAGGTTGGTGAATGCCGCGTAATTGCAGCAGTCAGTCCCATGGCAACAGCCGCCCTCTTCCTTCGGGATGAATGTGCCGTCGGGCAGAAAACCGCCCGCGCACGTCGGGTCTGGGACTGCGGGCACCTGGGAAAGGGCCAGCTGCGGGCTTAGAATAAGGAATCCGACTATGAATAACAGGGCCGTGGCAACCCTTGCCATGAATCCCTTTTCACTGCCCGATATATAATGGTAAGCAATTGGCAAGTTGCCGGAAAAAGCAGGGGCGGCAAAGGGTTATAAATAATACCAAATAGGTATTAATTCATCCACTGCCTGCAGGAGAGGGAGCTGGAAAGGTGATAGAATGGAAAGCGTGGTGCATTTTGAAATTCCCGCAGAGGACGTAAAGCGCGCAAAGAGGTTCTACGAAAGCGTTTTCGGCTGGGCGACCGAATCGTACCCAGAGATGGATTACACCATACTAAGGACTACGCCTGTCGACAAGGACAGGATGCCATTGAAGGCGGGCGCGATAAACGGCGGCATGATGAAAAGGAGCAAGGAGGTCAAGTCGCCGGTCATAACCATCGGGGTCGCAAGCATGGACGACAGCGTGAAAAAAATAGAAAAGGCGGGAGGCAAAATCATTGTCCCGAAAATGAAGGTTGGGGACATGGGCTTTGCCGCGTATTTCAAGGACACGGAAGGCAATGTCGTCGGCCTGTTCCAGCCAACCAGGATGTAGGCGGCAGGCGGAAATCTGGGCTATCCTATTTTCCTTTTTATTTCCGGCACGAGGTCAGTGTGCATGGCAGGCTTGGATATGACCACAATGTCCTTGTATTTGGCCATCAACTCCGCCTGGACCTCGCCGGGAAGGCCCACCGAACTTGCCACAATGACAGGGGTCTTGACGCGCCTTTTCTTCATTTCCACCAGGAACTGCCTGCCGGACATTTTGGGCATCATTATGTCCAGTATGAGAAGGTCAAAGTCCTTGACAATGCCGAGGCCCTTCAAGGCGTCGGTGGTATATTCCACCGCGTAGCCCTCAAGTTCGATTAGCATCTTCATTGTCTCTGCTATGTCAACCTCGTCGTCCACTATGAGGATTTTTTTCATCCTAACCACCTTTTGGTATTGAAAGCTTGAAAGCTGTCCCTTTCCCAAACGAGCTTTCAACCTTTATGCTGCCGCCGTGCTTGTCTATGATGCCCTTGATTATCACAAGGCCTATGCCTGTTCCGGGGGCTTCCGGATTGGCCTTGAAGAATTTCTGGAAAAGCATTTTCTGGTGCTCGGGGGATATGCCAATGCCAGTGTCGGAAACCCGGACAATGGCGTCCTGCCCGCCAGCCTCGAGCGCGATGGAAACAGAGCCCTTGTCAGTGAATTTTATCGCATTGCTGACGAGATTGCTAAACGAGAGCCTAAGCATCTGGGCGTCGCCGGTTATCGAAACAGGCTGGGCGTCCAGCTTGAGTTCTATCCCTTTAAGCTGCGCCAGCGGCAGGTATTCGGAGAAAACCTCGCCCAGCACGTCCTTGAGTTGCACCGGGTCGTGGCGTATCTCCAGGCTGTCTAGCTTGGACAGTTGGAGTATCTCGTTTATCGAGGAATGGAGCCTGACGCCATTGCGCTCGAGCATGGTAAGTATGGTCTCAAGCGTAGATTTGGCCTCCGGCTTTACAATCTTGCGCACCAGCGAGATATTCCCGAGCATGACTGCCAGAGGCGTCTTGAGCTCGTGGCTCATGTCCCTGATGAAATTGTCCTTTGCCTGCGAGAGTTCCACGACTTTCTTCTTTTCTGCCTCCAGTTGGGCAGTGCGCTGGCGGACCTCATCCTCAAGTTCTGTCTGGTAGCGCGCCAGATAGGCCTCGTACTTCTTGTGCTCCGTTATTTCATGGAAATACCATATCCTGCCAAGCACCTTGTCCGGGCCAATTTGCAGGGCAGAGGTATAGCGCTCGAAAACCCTGCCGTCCTTGAACTGAACCACGTCGGTCCCATTTTCCCTGGGATGCGCGTATAGGTATTTGACCCTCGCAAGGAACTGCTTGGGATTTTCAAACTTAGGCGTCACGAAAGAAAGGACTTTCTTGTCGTCGTGCGTTCCGCGCAAGGATTTTGGCAGGCTCATCAGCTCCTCAAACGCCCTGTTTACCAGCAGTATCTCTCCCTTGTCGTCCACCACCATGATGCCGTCCTTGGTAGTCTCGTTTTCCGCCTCGAGCAGGGCGGTCTTGAAAGACAGCTCTGCCTCGGACCTCTTGCGCTCAGTTATGTCGCTTTGGATGGCCAGGAACCCGGTGATGTTGCCGGCCTCGTCAAGGGCGGGGTTCACGGTCTCAATGATGTTGATAAACCTGCCGTCCTTAGCCTTGTTCACTATCTCCGCATGGACGGTCTTTTTTGAGAGCAGGAGTTTCCAGAACCGCGTATAATACTTGCGCTTGCTTTGTCCGGACTTTAGTATCCTGGGGGTCACCTTTCCTACTATGTCGCCACGGGAATAGCCGTATGTCCTCTCAAAAGCAGGATTGGCATATGTGAACACGCCTTCCTTGTCGGTCATGAAGAGTATCTGGTCAGTGTACTCGAAGCCGAGGCGGAGGTTGACAAGCTCCTTCTCAGTCTTCTTGCGCTCCGTTATGTCGCGGGCCACGACAAGTATCGTCCTCTTGCCATCGACCATGATGGAACTGGCGTGAACCTCGACAGGGAAATTGCTCCCGTCCTTACGCACGTGGACCGTCTCGAAAGTATGGTATCGCTCGCCGACTATCCTCTCCATTCTTTCAGGGACTGCAAGCCTGTTGGGCCTGTCGGAGAGGTCCTGGATGCGCAGTTTGAGGACCTCGTCCTGGGAATATCCGTGCATCCTTAGCATCCCGTCGTTGGCGTAGAGAATGCGACCCGAAGGGTTTAGCAGGTAAACCGAGTCCAGCGTGGAATTGATGAGCCTGCTTTCCAGGTTTAGGGCTGCCTCGGCCTTTTTCCTCTCGCTCAGGTCGCGCATAATGACTATGAAGCCTGCCATCTTGCCCTCCACAACGAGCGAAGTAGTAATGAGTTCGGACGGAATGCTCTCCCCGGACCTGGCTTTTACCTCGGTCTCATGGGCGCGGTCGCCCGGCTTTTTGGAAAAAAGGCCCTCAAGAGCCGCCCGCTGCCTTGATGGGAATATGCCCAGGCGCGCAAAGCGCTTGCCAATGAAATAGCCGGGGTCGTGGCCGTATCTCCTAATCACCGCCCGGTTCACGGATGTCACAAATCCCCTGTCATCGAGCACGACCACGCCGTCCACCACGGAATCGAACAGGTTCCGGTAGTGTATCTCGCTCTTGCGCAGGGCCTCCTCCGCCCTCCTGTGCGCAGTCACGTCCTCCGACAATATGAGCACCCCCCTGGGGACGGGGGTCATGCTAAGCTTGAACCAGCCCCTGCCGCCGTCTGGATAGGTGAACTGGTTGTCCATGTTCACAGGTACCCGCTGTTTCATGCACTTTTTGAGCTGCGCAAACATCTCCGTTTTCTCGATGCCCGGGTACGCTTCCATCATGGTCTTGCCGACAAGTTCCTCCTTTTTCTTGCGGCCGTGGCCGGCGGCCGCATCGTTGATGTAAAGATAACGCCAGTCAAAACCTATGATCTGGCAGCCGTCAATCATGTTGTCAAGCGTGGTACTGTACCTCTCCTCAGATTCTGCCAGGCTTTTTTCAGCCTTGGCGCGCTCTTCCCGCTCGCGCAGGCTCTTGATAGAATACGACAGATCGCCGGCAAGCTCCAAAAGAAGCTTTTCCTCCGCTTTGTCAAACGCATTGGCCTCGGCGGCGAATATGCCAAGAACGCCTATTGTGGAGCGATTGATTTTTATCGGCAGGTCAACGCCTGAATGGAACCCGAAGCGGACTGCAATGGGCCGCCAGGGCGCAAAGCCCGGGTCGGAAAAAGTGTCCTGGACAATCACGGGATTTCCGGTCCTTATGACGGTCCCGGCAGGGCCGTGGCCAAAAGAGGTGCCAGACCATGAAATCCTGGCGTTTTCAATGTATTTTTTCCCAATGCCAAAATAGGCTACCGGCTCAACAGTTTTTTCCTTGTCGTGGTGCGCAATGCCCACCCATGCAAGTTTGTAGCCGCCCTTCTCAACTATGAGCTTGCACATGTCAGAGAGAAGCTGGCGCTCGTCCTCGGCGTGGACTATGAGCTGGTTGCACATGCTAAGAAGGCGGAGGTCCCTGTTTAGCCGAACGAGCTTGTATTCGGATGCAAGGGAGGCAGGATTGCCGCTCCGATAATTGGGCTTGGACACGTTTAGAAGATTCGGGGCGGGCTATAATAATCTATCGTTTTGGTAATATATTTTTTATAGAATGGCAAAATGCGGCAAAACTGGGCAAATGCCGGGCCCGATTGCCTTTTCAGCAATCAAATTATCCCGAGAATCTTGAGGATTGCCGCCGCCAGTATTCCAAGGACAAGCAATATCGAGAGGACGAGCTGGAGTGCGCGGCTGACAAAGCCTGCGACCTTGCCGGCTATTTTCAATGCTATCAGGGCTGCTGCAAGGATTACAACCAATGCGACAATGGCAAACCCCAAATCCATGGTGAAAACCCGCAGCCCCCTGCTGGGCATTTGAATTCATGACAATTAAGTGGCTCGGAAGCTACTCCGTCAATCACCGCCTCCGGTAGGAAGCTCATTCTGGGACGGTGTCGTCATCGCCACGCAATAATTGGCAATCAGGATTAATAAAAGCCCATCAAAAGGCAAAAGCCGCGCGGCAAGGCGGAAAGGCTCATTGATTTGCCTGGACGGAAGCCTTTTCGGGTTTTGCCGTTTCCTTGTCAAATACTGGCACTGCCTTGAACTTTATCCGCATGAAGTCCTGGAACTTGCCAAAGTAATATCCGGAAAAAGTGGTAAAGATGAAAGCGAATGGCGCGGCAATTATGGATTCAATGACTGAAGCGCCAGCAATGCCCAACACGGCAAGATACGAGGTAATGCCCACTATCGCCCCTGTCACCGTCTCCACGAGCTTCTTTCTCCCCGGCGGGCTGAAGTCGCCAGTGTGGGTCAGCACGCATGCAAGCTCGCGCGCCTTGCCGTGCACCCTCCCGATTACGAAGTTAAGCAGAATTGCGGCGCCGCGCGAGACAAGGACCTTCGAGCTACCCATGCCCGCGACAAAATATTCCCACAGGCCTATGACCGGGACGTAAAACATGCTGCGGGAGATGCTGTCCACAAGCCATGCCTTGGCTGAAAAAACAGGGTCATATGCCTTTGAGCTGCCCGACGGGCCGGCTGGACAAACGCCGGACTGCACGTCCGGGGTTTCCTTCGCGGCATGCTTGCCGGCCGCAACTCTTTTTGAGGCGAGCTTTTTCAAGATGGGAAGCTTGAGGAAGACATTGCCTGGCTTTTTTGATTCAGGCTGCTGGGACAGGAGTTGCATGTTGTAAATTTTAGATAAACGTGAATAAAAACCCCGCGCCCGCCCCAATGCCACGAATTTTCATTTTTCAACCGTATTTCATCCAATGTCAGGGTATTATCAATGCGGGGCGCGTAATAACAGCATGCCCGAAAAAAAGACTACTGTTTTCATATTCCACGGCGCCTATGGCAGCCCCGAGGAGAACTGGATACCCTGGCTCAAGCGCGAGCTCAAGAAGGCTGGGTTTGAAGCCATAGCCCCGAGGTTCCCCACGCCCGAAGGCCAGGAGATAGACAACTGGCACAGGGTTTTCAAGAAATACGAGGCCATGTGCGGCCCCGGCACCATTTTCGTGGCGCACAGCGTAGGCGTGGCGTTCGCGCTTTCAATAATTGAGAACATGCCAGCGCCTGCAAAGGCGGCATACCTTGTTTCCGGTTTCCGGGGCACGCTTGGCAACCCCAAATTCGACGACTTGAACAAGAGTTTCACCCAAAGGAGGTTCAAGTGGAAGGAAATAATGGCCAACTGCGAAGAATTCCACGTCATAGCCTCGGACAACGACCCCTACGTGCCGCTGAAAAAGGCAGAGGAGCTTGCCGACATGCTGGACACCAAAGTCGAGATAGTGGAAGGCGCGGGGCACTTCAATGCCCTGGCAAGGTACGACAGGTTCGAATACCTTCTTGACAAAATCAAAAAGAAGAAATAGGAATGGCAGAGCCGCGCCTGCCAAGTTTGCCTGCCGAAAAAAAGAACAGCCTAGTATATGACAAGCACAGGCTCGGTGTAGCGCCGGATTGAAAAGTCCGCCGCCCGTTTTTTTATCATCTCTGCCATGTGCTGCCTGGCAGTCACTATGTCGTCTTCCATGAGCCAGCCCAAAGGCAGGTTGAGCCTGATAATCCTGTCAGGTATCGAATGCCTGGTGGACTTTGGCGGGAGCGGGACTCCCGTCTTTGCCTTTGCGACAATCTCGCTTTTAGTGAAATTGCGCCTGTAAAGCACCGTCCTGCCGGAATCGACCGCCTCCATGCACTTGAAGTCCTCGATATATCCCATGCCGTCAGCCGCGCCGATGCCCTTAAGCACGGCCTGCTGGTCCGCTATAATCTCGTCGAGGGAATTGCCGCCTGAAGCGTAAAGGCAGCATTTCAGCCCAGACGCGGTCTTTGTCATTGCCATGAAATACGCCTGCTTGTTGTCCACTGCAGCCTTGCCAGCCTCGAAATCCACAATCTCGCACTTGAGCTTGCCCACTGCGCTTGGGAACACGCCGGTTGTCGGGAGCCAGCCGCCCACCTTTATTTCCTCGTCATCGTAATCGACAACCTGGCAAGCTGCGCTGACGCACTGGATTGCCTTGAGCACTGAAAACCTGTGGTTGCCGTCAAGGACCACGTGATGTTCCTTGTCCACTATGATTGGGTCCACGAGCTTGCCTATGTTGAGCATTGCCTCCTTCAGGTAAATCTCGTTCTTTTTTATGGTCTGCTCATGCCCAAGCAGCTTGTCAAGCGGCAATATGTCAAGCTTTGACAGGATTTCATCTGCAATCATTCAAACAAACCCCCTTTGGTTAACTGGACGCACGTTATTGAAACATTGGAAAAGGCAAGGATTAAAACCAGATTACAACGACAATCGCCAAATATGCCGGCATGCCGGGATTGGGGTTGCGGAATAAGGCAAGGCGCGCAGGCTAATCTTCCTTTGGCGCGGGCGGCGCCGGCTTTTGCGGCCCTTCCTTTTGTTCCCGGAGGCCATAATCCCCGATAGGAATGTCCTGGGGCGGAACCTGCCCGTCGCCCTTGCCCCGCCTCCTCCTCGCCAGGAATTCCTTGACTGTCGCGGGCAGGCCGGACTTTGTCACAATAACTAGCTCTATGGCTGCGACTGCGATTCCAATCACGGGGTGCACAAACATGCCCGCGACCACTGGCAGCAATCCAAGCTCTATCGGGAAGAACGCCATGCCGATTGAAACGCGGTAAACCATGTACGCGGAGGCCGCAAGCACGAGCCACGCAAGCGGCAGGGCAATGGATTCCACGGGTATCTGCGGGAGCTGGATGCCCGGGGCAGGCACCACTTCGCCAAGCACGCACCTGCCTTCCATGTTGCAGAAGCCCGTGCAGCAGTCCGATGAAATCTGGCACTTTTGCAATAGCGGCGAGCACTCGGCGCACCTGTTTGCCACGCATTCGCCAGAGCAGCATTCCTTCGTGGACTGGCAGGACGCGCTTGGCAGCTTGCACTGCGACACCGGCAGGCGCGCCTCGCATACCGCCGCCTCGGAACAGTAGCCGGAGCAGCAGCTCGTGCCAAGCGAGCAGACCTGCCCGTCCGGCAGGCAAGCAGGCGGCTTGGCGCAGTCGACCACCTCGAACTGCTTTTCAGAATAGAGATAGCCATTGCGCACCGCAGTGACAACGAACGTGCCGTTTTGCGACGGCTGGAATATGTATGCGCCCGTGCCGTTGTGGAACAGGCTTTCAGGCACCCTCACGTTTTTCACAATCCTGTAAAGGCTTAGTGTTGCGTCCGGCGGGCTGACCGACGCGCTCCCGTAGAACTGGGTGCACTGCGCGTTCACTGTAAGGTTGATTGGCGGCAGCACAACAGGCGTCTGGTTGCGCTCAAGCGAGCATATGCCGTCCGTGCATATGCCCGAGCAGCAGTCATAATCGTTCTGGCACGAGACTGTCAGGTTGCGGCACGACGGCGGCACTGCGCAGGACTGGACAGTGAAGTACTTGCTTGTGGACGAATAGCCCACCTTGGACACTGAAAGCTGGTATGAGCCTGCCTCGGGCACGAAGACGTACTTGCCGGCGGAGGAGGTTGAAACAGACACGGGCGAGAGACCGAGGCTTGACGGCGTGACCTCGACAGAGGAGTCAAGCAGCTGGCGCGTGGCATAGTCCCTGACTGTTATGGTGGCGGTCTCGCCTGCGCAGGTAGCGGCGAGGTCGACTTGCAGCTTGCGCTCCACAGCCCCGCCTCCCGAAGACACGGGCGGCGGGCTTTGCGAGAGCGAGAACGTGGCATTGGCTGTGTGCGAATAGCCGAGGTAATCCGTTTCATAGAGCCTGACGGTATAGGTGCCATAGGCAGGCGCAGCCACAGAAAGGCTTGTGGCATTGCACGCTATGGCCGAGCTGTTTATCACAGTGCCGTTCGAGTCCGCAAGCTCGTAGGAGCACGATATGGAATTCTGCGGGTTGAGTATCCTGTAGACCATGGCGAAGTCGAGCGTGTCGGCAATGACCTGCGACTGCGCGGGCGACGCGATGCTTGCAGCAAGCTCGGAGAAGTCGGCCCGCAGCGCGAACACGGGGCTCGAGGTCGAATTCAGGCCGTCGGATATGACAGCCTGCCAGTAATAGGTCGTGTTGTCGGCAAGGCTGAAATATGCCGAAGGCGACGTGCCGGACTGGGCAAGCGCAAGAGACGACAGGCTCGTGCCAAGGTAGAACGAATAGTTGAGTGCTTGCAGGCTCGACTGCAGGTCCGTCGCATTTGCATAGACCTGCCAGGGCTGCTCGAAGGCCACAGTTGCGTTGGCGGACGATACAGAAACC
Organism: Candidatus Micrarchaeia archaeon; assembly: GCA_041650395.1. Classification (GTDB taxonomy): domain Archaea; phylum Micrarchaeota; class Micrarchaeia; order Anstonellales; family VGKX01; genus JAKALW01. The sequence continues at coordinate 314,040 of JBAZLG010000003.1, forward strand.
AGGCTTGGCGGCGAGTTCTCCATGTAGGTCCTGGTGCCTGAATAGCCAAGCCTTGAATCCGTTGTCGCCACGAGAACGGAATAGTTGTATGAGCCTGCCTGCGCAGTTGGGAGCGAATAGGAACAGTAGGCAGGCGGCGCCTGCGAACTCAACGTGCCATTGAAGCTTATGCCGTTGATGGTGACAGTGCATGAAGAGATGTTTGCAACCGCGCTGATTGACGCGTTTATGTCAAGCCTGCCAGTGCTGCCTATGTAGTTTTGCGCGGGCGTGGGCGCCACGAACTGAACCGAAGGCGCGCTCAAGTCTATCGTGAAGTTCCACTCGCTGGAATTCGCAGAGAATCCGGTGCCGTCAAACCCTGCCACGCGCCAGTAATACGTGCCTGGCGAGAGCGACAAGTTGGTTGCCGATGAAGTTGAAATGCCATAGAATGCCGGGCCTGGCGAAGTGCCCATGTAGAGGTAATACGACACATTGTCGCCGTCAGGGTCGGCGGAGTCGGACCAGTCGAAGCTGACATTGCCGTTTGTCAGGACCTGCCCGCTTGAAGGCGCAATCAGGTACGGCGCCTGCGGGGCTGTGTTTTGCACGGTGAGGGCCGACGAGTTCGCCGCAGTGCCATTGAGGGTGCCGTCCGTCGGGACAACCTCAAGCGTCCAAATCTGGCCTTTCACGACTTCAGAAGCGGGGATTGACGAGACAAGGCCGGAAACCCCCGACTGGAAGCCGGAGGCAAAGCCGGTCCTGTTCCTCGCCCCATTGAGGTACCATGAATAGTAATACGATATTGAATCGCCATTGGGGTCAGTTGACGTGGCCCAGCCGTATATGGCGTTCTGCCTGGCAACGTAGGTGCCGTTTGTGGAATTGAGCAGGCTGACAGAACCCGCCTGCGGCGGCGCATTGGGTATCGACTGGATGGTGGTAGACGCCGACGCATTGGTGTAGTCTGTGCCGTCGAACGCGCTTGCAGTGCACGTCAGGTTAGTGCCTGCCGGGCAAGTGGATGCAGAGCATGCGAACTGGCTCGAGGATGAGAACGCCTGCACCACGCCGGAGCCAGTTGAGAACTGGTAGCGCACTGCCAGGCTGTCCCCGTCAACGTCCGAATACGGCGTCAGGTTGGTGCAGTTCACAAGCGTGCCGGGGTATGCAGGGGCGGATATGCCGACTGCGAAGTCTGTCGGCGGCGTGTTGCCTATAGTGATTTCGGTGGAATTGATTGCCTGGCCGTCAGCCATGCCGTCGCTTGGCCTGATTTCAAGCACCCATCTCTGGCCTTTAACTATGCCGCCGGTCCTGTTTGCGGCATTGGACTCAATGCCCTGGGCGAAGTACGCAGACGAGCCCGAAGAATTGAGCGTGCCATTGAGATACCACTTGTAATTGTAATATACCGGGTCTGACTGGTTGTCGGTGGCGTTTGCCATGCCAACAAGTATGTAGCCGCGCCTGAACCCGCTGCCCCCGGTGGAATTGACAATCCGCGAGGAGAGCGCCGCGGGCGGCGTGTTGGCAGGCGAGGATATCACCCTGCTTACAGTGGCGTCAGTGTGGTCCGTCCCGTCGCTTGCCCTGATTGTGCAGGACAGGGTCATGCCGGCCGGGCATGTGGCAGGCGAGCACGAGAGCGTGCCCGCCGGGGAGAATGCCTGAAGCTCGGTTGTGGAATTGAAGAACCTGTAAGTGAGGGACACGGCGTCGCCGTCAGCGTCGGTTATCGCCGAAGTGTTGGCGCAGGTCACGGTCGAGTTAGGATACATCGGGACCGGAGAGAGGCCCGCCCCGAACGTGGACGGCGGCGAGTTCTGCACCACGTAGGACGTCGAGTTCTGTGCCGTGCCGTTGAGATAGCCGTCTGTAGGTATTGCCTGGCAGAATACCGTGTCGGACTTGTTGAAGTACGAGCTTGGAATCACCTGCGAAGCCGATACGAGGGCGCCGTTGACATACCACGCGTAATGCATCGAAGTCGAATCATTCTCTGGGTCCGACACGCTCGCGTTCTGGCAGGTCAGGCTCGGGTTGGCCTTCATGACAGGCACCGGCACAATGGAAGGCGCCGATGTCACGGGCGCGCCGTTGGGGAACGCGTGGACAGAAGGCGTAGTGGATGCCTGCTGCGACGCGCTGTCCCTGAACGTGATCGAGATGGTGGTGGAGACGCCTGACGCGCCGGTGCAGTAATAGGTTGCGTTAAGCGTCTTTATGCCCTGGGATATCGACTGGACAGTGCACGTGCCAGAGCTTGCAGAAATCTGGATGTTCGTGATGTCCTCCGAGCCGTCCGCGTCATATACCCCGCCTGTAACAGTGAACGAGTGGTTGGACGCCGAGTCCGCAAAGGTGTTTTGCACTGCGATGTACGGCGGGCTGTTTAGTATCTGCGTCGAGTTTGTCGCCGAAGTCGAGTTGATGCCGTACTGGTTGATTATTATGGCGTCCACATAGAGCCTGCCGGAGCAGCCTGCGGCAATGGAGCAGTCAAACGTGGCATTGCTTGAATACGCCCTGAGCGTGGCGGTCGAGTTCCTCACCCTGTAATAATAGGTATAATTGGTTCCGTCAGGAGTGGACGCGCCATAGCCTGCGAACGTGAAGCTGGAATTGCCATAGCCAGGCGACGGGCTGATTGTCACATTGGCAGGCGGGAAGGGCACGGAGCTCACGATTGTCAGGTTTGCCGAAGACTGGCTCGTGCCATTGGCATAGCCGTCTGTCGGGGTTATGCTGCACGAGACAATGTCTCCAATGGAGTATGAGGAGTTTGTCAGGTAGGATGTGGCTATTCCTGCCGAAGCGCCATTGACGGACCACGAATAGTAGAATGACACAGTGTCATTGTCGGGGTCGCTGGTGCTGCCGTTGGTGCAGTTTATCTGCGGCGTCTGCTTGTATGCAGTCGACGGTGCAAGGGACGGCGCCGAGGTCGCGGGCGCGTGGTTGGGGTATGAGTTAGCTGCGGGCGCCGACGCGTTGTACGCGCCCGACTTGTCGGTGAACCCGATCGAGACGGTGCTTGAGGCGAAGGCTGTGCCTGTGCACTCGTATGTCACATTGAAGTAGGAGCCAGAAGTGTAATTGGAAACATAAACGCACGAGCCGCTTGAAGAGGAAATGTTGGTCGAGGCTATGTCAGAGCCGCCGTCGGCGTCATAAACCCCGGCAGTGGCCCTGAACTTGTGGCCCGCGCTCTGGTTGGCAAAAACACTCTCGACTGCCAGCGCAGGGTTGGAATTGGATATCGCAAGCCCGGAGGAATTTGCCGCAGTGCCATTGAGCAGGCCGTCTGTAGGCGTCACCTGGCAGATTACAATGTCATTCTTATAGAAGTACGAGTTGTTGATTGAAGCTGCCGAGGGGGCAACCGCCACGCCATTGACATACCACTTGTAATAATACGATACAGTGTCGCCTTCCGCGTCGAACGTGTTGTTTGGAGTGCAGCTTATCTGGGCAGTTGACTTGTAGGCAGGAATTGGGGCGAGTATCGGGGCAGCGGTGGTGGGCGCCGTGTTGTTTATCAAAAGCGCGCTCGAGTTGCGCGCCGTGCCGCTTGCCGTGCCGTCAAACGGCCTGATTTCGCAAACCACGCTTTGGCCGTTGGTGTATGACGAGTTAGTTATGTACTGGGTCGTTATGCCCGAATACGCGCTGTTGACAAACCACCTGTAAGTGAATGAGACCGAATCGCCGTCAGCGTCAGAGGTTGTCCCGTTGTTGCAGGTTATGTTTAAGGTAGTCTTGGCTGCCGTGGGCGGCGCGAGAGTCGGCACTCCCGTCACAGGCAGGCTGTTTGATATCACAAGAGCGGAAGAATTGGACGCTGTGCCGTTCTGGTAGCCGTCATAAGGAGTGGCCTGGCAGACAAGGGAGTCGCCCCTGGCATAGGAGGCATTCGTGATGGAGCTTGTTGAAACCCCGGCACTTGCGCCGTTCTTGAACCACGAATAGCTGACTGACACCGTGTCATTGTCGATGTCCGCGCCTGTCGCCGAGCAGTTGACCTGCGCCGTAGTCACATACGCCGTGGAAGGCGAGAGGCTGATGTTGGAGATGGCAGGGAGATGGTTGGGGTATGAGTTCGCTGCTGGCGCAGACGCGTTGTACGCGCCCGACTTGTCGGTGAACCCGATTGAGACGGTGCTTGAGGCGAAGGCTGCGCCTGTGCACTCGTATGTCGCATTGAAGTAGGGGCCCGAAGTGGAATTGGAAACGTAAACGCACGAGCCGCTTGACGAGGAAATGTTGGTCGAGGCTATGTCAGAGCCGCCGTCGGCGTCATAAACCCCGGCAGTGGCCCTGAACTTGTGGCCCGCGCTCTGGTTGGCAAAAACGTTTTCGACTGCCAGCACAGGGTTGGAATTGGACACCACGAGCGCCGAGGAATTGACTGCCGTGCCGTTCGCGATGCCGTCAAAGGGCGTTACCTGGCAGACAACCAAGCTCGATTTGTTGAAATTCGAGCTTGCAAGGTACGGGGTCGAGGCAGCCTGCGCCACGCCGTTGACGTACCACCTGTAGAAGAAAGCCACAGTGTCGTTCTCATTGTCGCTTGTGGTGCCATTGGTGCAGTTTATTTGTCCGCTGGACTTGTATGCGGGAATTGGCGAAAGAGCCGGTGCTGCGGTTACAGGCGGGGTGTTTGTAAGGGCGAGTATCGTCGAGTTAACAGCCGCGCCATTGCCGATTCCGTCATTGGGAGTAATCTGGCAGCGCAGGTCCACTGCATTGTAATAGGTGGCGTTGGTGACGGACTGGCCAGTTATGCCGGTAGAGGCATTGTTCACAAACCACAGGTAGGAGAACGTGACAGAGTCGCCATCGGCGTCCGCCGTCGTGTTGTTATAACACGTTATTGCAGGCGTGTTCTTGTTTGCCACTGAAGGCACGAGGTATGGCGCGCTTGTCACAGGCAGGCTGTTGGAAACCACAAGCGCGGTCGAATTCACCGCCGTGCCGTTCTGATAGCCGTCATAAGGAGTGGCCTGGCAGACAAGGGAGTCGCCCCTTGCATAGGAGGCGTTTGAAATGGAGCTCGTGGCAATGCCAGTGGACGCGCCGTTTTTGAACCACAGGTAATTCAGTGTTACCGTGTCATTGTCCGCGTCGGACGGGGAGGCCGTGCAATTCACCTGCAAAGTAGATGCGTAGGCCACGGCAGGCGCCAGAGTCACGTTGGTTGCCACGGGCAGGTGGTTTGGATATGCAGCCACTGAAGGAGTCGAGGCATTGTAAGCGCCCGACTTGTCCGTGAAGCCGATTGAGACAGTAGTTGATGCAAGCGCGGTGCCAGAGCACTCGTATGTCACGTTGAAATATCCGCCCGCGGTCGAGTTTGAAACGTAAACGCACGAGCCGGAGGTCGAGGAAATGTTGGTCGAGGCCATGTCTGAAGCCCCGTCGCCGTCAAACACGCCCGCGCTCACGCGGAACCTGTGCCCGGCGCTCTGGTTAGCTATCGAGTTCTGCAATGCCATCTGCGGCACGGAGTTCAGTATGGCGAGGGGCGAGGAATTGACGCTTGTGCCATTGACAAACGGGTCTGAAGGCGTTACCTGGCAGACTATGGAGTCGCCCTTGGAATATGATGAATTCGTTATTGACTGGCTTGAAACCCCGGCAGAATTGCCATTTACAAACCACTTGTACGACAGCGTGACATTGTCGCCGTCCGGGTCATAGGTCGAATTCGCGCTGCAGGTTATGGAAGGCGTGGTCTTGTAAGCGGGCGTAGGCGAGAGCACGGGCGTGCCTGTGACAGGCGGCGAGTTTATCACCTGGACCTGCGACGAGTTCATGCTCGTGCCGTTTAGCTCCCCGTCAAAGGGAGTTATCTGGCAGATTATGGTGGCTCCATTGGAGAATGAAGAGTTCGTCAGGTTCTGGCTTGTAATGCCGGAAAAGTTGCCATTGACAAACCACTTGTAGTAGAATGACACATTGTCGCCGTCAAAGTCGGAACTCGTGCCGTTCACGCACGACACCTGCGACGTGTTCTGGTAAATGGTTGGCGGCGCTATTGCGGGGACCGAAGTCACGGGCGCCGTGTCCAGCACGGTGATTGTGGTGGAATTTACGGCAGAGCCATTGACAGGGCCGTTTGTGGGGGTGGCTTCAAGGGTCCAGTTCTGGTGCTTCACTACGCCCGTGCCTGTGATGTTGGCTATGTTCACAAGCGCGCTAGACGCGAAGCCGTTTGGAGTAGAGTAATTGACAATGGCATATACCTGCGTGACAAAGGTCGAGCCTGAAGTCGCCGGCCCTTTCGCCTTTACGCCGATTTGCAGGCTTGACATGTCCGCGGAGTTCCAGTTGCCAAAGTCGCTTGGCCTGTATTGCCATGAATCCGAGTATGTAGCCCACGAGGAAGTGACAGAGTGCGCTGCCCCCAGGGTCGTCACATTGTGCTCGCGTATCGCAAGCTCCACGGTCCCGCCAGTGCCAGCGCCGAATGATTCTGCGACCGCGAAGAGTTCCAATGAAGTGATTGGCGAGCCCGAAGGCACAATGCCGGACGTCACAGTGTAGAGGTCGAGCAGGTATGAGCCCGAATCCGCGAACACGTAGGACGTGAGGCCGTCCATAGACGCCTCGTCAACGCTTTGCCAGTTTGGCGGCGCGGGTTCCGCGCTTAGCTGGCTTGAATTGCCGATTCCCGCGGGGCGCAGGGTTGCGTTAGACGGCGCGGAAACAACCCCGATAGAGCCGCTTGAATTCAGGGTGCCGTCAAGATACCATTTGTAGTAATAGCCGAGGTTGTTGCCGTCAAAGTCAGTGCCATTTGCATAGCCGAGAAGGCTGGAATTCGTGTAAAGCGCGCTGCCGCCCGTGGAGTTCCTTATCTGGACAAGCGAGAGCTGCGGCTCGGAGCCCACTGCCACAAAGACAGAGGACGTGGCATTGGAATAGCCGTTTGAAGCGGTGACCTCAAATTTCCACCTGTCCCCGCCCACGGCAGGCGTGGAGTTGCCTATGTTTGCTTCAATTCCTTGCAGCACCGGGCCGAAACTGCCCGTGGAATTGAGCACCCCGTTCCTGTACCACTTGTAAGTGTAATTGAGCGTGTCATTGTCAGCCTGCGACGCGTTGGCATAGCCTACAAGCACGGAGCCGTTCCTAAACGTAGTGCCGCCAGTGGAATTGAGCACGCGCAGGGATGGAATCGAAGGGGGCATGTGCGAGATGGCAAAGGGCGATGAGTTGAGGGCGGTGCCATTGTCCAGCCCGTCAAAAGGCGTGATTTCAAGCACCCAGACCGAGTCCGCGGACAGGGACGAGTTTGGTATGGAGGAAATGTTCACAAGCCTGCCCTGCGTGTAATTGCCCGCAGCCACGCCGCTTGAGAACAATGCCCCGTTCTTGTACCATTTATAGTAATATGACAATGTGTTGTTGTCCGCGTCAGTGGCATTGGCAAAGCCCACAAGGGTTCCGGAGCTGTCTGCGTAAGTGCCGTTTGTGGCATTGAGTATTGTGCTGTTCGCCATGACAGGCGGGATGTTGGCATATGATATATATACGGGGCTAGAGTTGAGCGCCTGGCCCCTGATGCCGTTTGAGGGCGTGACCTCGAGTGTCCAGTTCTGGTATGAGACCAGGCCCGAGAAGTTCTGGACATTCACAAGCGCGGACGGCGAATACCAGCCATACGTGGAGCGGGCTGCCTGCTGGCCTATGCTGGCGTTTAAAATCCGGACCTCGTCAATCAGGCCGACAAAGCCGGAGTTGCGCGAGCCTGTGGCAAAGCCGTTGTCAGGCTCATAATTCGCCTTGCCCCTGCCTATGAGCGCAGTGTCGAATGTCATTGCCGGCATGCCGAAGGAGAAATTCGCCGCCTGGAACTCGTTGAGGTAAATGCTGGTTGTTGTGGAATTGGCGCTGTATGCGATGTATTCCCATTGGCTGCTGTCAAGCGGGCCAGTGTAGAGGTTGCCCGAGAACGGCGCTATTGTGCCCAGGTAATACGTTATCCCGCTCTCGCCAGTGCCCGCGTAAATCATGCCCGTTGATGCCTCAAGCAGGGACTGGACGTATTTGGAGCTTGTCGAGGGGCCTATGTTGGCGTTCATGAGCGACCATGAGGCGCCCTTGTCAGCGCTCTTGTACACCCTGCTCCTGTATGAGGACGAGCTTGTTCCAATCCTCGCGCCCGCGTAGATTGTTCCGTCCGAGCCTTCAAGCAGGGACTGGACGTCAGAAGCGCTTGTGAGCGTGCCGGTGTTTGCCCAAGTCGTGCCATTGTCAGTGCTTTTTAGCACCCTGCCCGAAGTGGATGTCTGTGACGCGGCCGCGTAGATGGAGCCATCGTCCGCCGCCAGGAACGCGTTTACCGAAACCGAGCCTGAATAAGCCGAAGACCAGCTGGAGCAGTCCGCGCTTTTGTAAATCTCCCCTGACGCGCTGCCCGCGAGGAACGTGCCCTGCGAAGTTATCATGAGGGAATTGACTGCCGTGGCGCCGACAACAGAGCCGCATGAGAGTTGCCATGAGCCGCCCGAATATTTCAATATGTTCTCGGTGTCCGTGGCCACGTAAATTGAGCCATCAGGCGCGCGCGCAAGCTGCGTGGCGGTGGTTGCTCCTGAAAGCGAGCCAGTGTCTGTCCAGTTGGACAGGTTTGAGGCCGAATAATAGACCTTGGCCGTGCCCGCACCGTCATCTCCCGCAGCATAAACAGAGCCGTCGGGCATCACCAGAATCGAATTCACAAGGGTGGAAAGCCCCGCATAGCTCCAAGTGGCGCCGTCGTCGGAGCTTGAATACAGGCCGATGTCGGTCCCTGCAAGAAGCTTGCCGGACGGGGACTCGGCAAGGCTCCTCACAATGCCGCCGCCGGAGATGGTGGAAGAGTTCCACGCCCCCGCCTTGTCAATAGCAGTGGCGTAGAGCCTGCCAGATGAGAACGAATAGCCGATTTTGAGCTGGGAGAGGTTGCCGCCAAGGACGATATAGTCCATGTTGGTTTTGTTGCCGGAATAATTGGCAGAGAGGTTGGGGCGAAGCCACATTTCAACCGACAATGCGTTAAGGCCGGACATCTGGGCAGAAGTGACGTTCGCGTAGATTTGCGCCGCCGCCTGCGAGTTTGAAGAATATGATTCCTGCGGGAAATATCTCGCATTTCCAAAGCGCGCCGCAGAGACGCCTGCGCCGCTTGTCGCAGTCGCATTGAACCTGCCCGTGGCGTCTGCGACTAGGGTGCCGTTGGTTTCGCCCATGTGCCAGAGCCCCAGGGTTGAATTGCCAAGTGCGAAAGTCGAGGCATTTGAAACGTGGTCGGCGTAGCGCAGAGTGCCGTCCTGGTACCATTTCAGGTAATAAGTAACCATGTCAGAGGAATTGGCGCTTGTCGCGTTTGCCCAGCCTGTCAGGTTCATCCTGGCATTGAAATACGTGCCGCCCGTAGAATTGAGTATTGCCGATAGGTTCATGCGCGGGGGCTTTGACCCGCCGCCGCCCGACTCCACGCACGTCCACGCGCACGTGCCGTCCGGGCACATCATGTTTGGCGCAATGCAGTTCGGGTCATAATCGCAAGTTGACGGCGTGATGCCGTTTATCCTTACCCACGCGGCAGTGCCTGAAACAGATATGTTCTGTGGTATTCCTACGTGCACGAAGTCGGAGCCTATCAGGTTGTCGTTCGAGTCGTATACGCCCACCACGTTGCTCATTCTCGAGACATTGTCCGTAAGCTGCCATGAATAGTTGGTCAGCCGCAGGCCGGGGCTTGTGCAAAGCAGCCCTGTGTATGCGTCCGTGATATTTACAGTGACAACGGAGCCGGACTGGCTCATGTTCGCGCGGTAGCTGCCCACAAGCCAGCCGCCGGGTGCGTCCATTTTCTCCTGCTGGTCGCGCGTCACGTCGAGGCTCGTATAATTTGAAAAGACGACGGTGACAAGCCCGGGCAGGCGCGACTTTATGTCCTGCACGTCTATGTCGTAAAGCGAGCAGTTGACCGGGTCGGGCACGAAATAAGCCAGGCCGGGGCCGTAGTTGTGGACATATGAAGTGGTGTTGTTTTCAATGAAGAAAAGCCCGACCCTGGAGCTGTTATAGCCCGGCTGGCAGACCTTGAGCCAGAGGTTGTCCTGGTTTGTCAGGCTGCTGTCCTTGTAGCTTTCAGTGCCGCTGTCCCAGTGCAGCCAATATGTGTTATTGGACTGGTCGACGAAACTAACAGTGGCGAAAAGGTTGCCTGCTAGGATGAATGCCGCAATGGCGAGAAATGCATAAACTGATGCCTTGTGCAAATTGACCACTTTTTCAGGACAGCCATTTCGTGACGTAAGAGTACAGCGAGGCCACGATGTTGTTCAGCGCAGCCACCTGTCCCTGGTTGATTATCCCTGTCCTCAATAGCCCGGGGTTTTGCGGATTGGGGTTGACAACTGTCATGTTGACCGACTTGAGCGCGGTGCCGGAGCTTGTGTAAGACGAGACGGAGATGTAATACGGCCCGAGTGCCGAAGTGTAAAGTGCCGGGTCAAGCACGTATGTCCTGTTTCCCGTGGGTATCAATGCAAACGACGCCATGCCCGACTCGTTCGCCATCACCTGCGCCATGCTTGTCGGCTTGAGGGAATAATTGGTATTGTTGGCGGCCCAGACCTGTATGGGCGCGAATATGCTCACGCCATTGTATTCGGCAAGCCTGATTATGTCGCCGAAGTGCGAGCCGCCGGCCGAGTCGTAGACAACCACTGTGACATTGTAAGGCCTGCCCGCGTACGTGAAGTTCGTTGACAGGCTGCCGTCCACGTAAACGTCCATGAACACTACCTTGTATATGGTCTTCTGGCTTGAGGCATTGTTGTTGGACTCGCTTGTCTCGTTCTGCACGTTCGCGCTGTCGCATGACACCCAGAACGTGGTCGGGTTGTCATTCGCATTTGACAGGTTCCACATGGACGTGTTTATCGTGATGCTCTGCGTCGTGGTGGAGCCGGGCGGTATTTCGCCGGAAACAACCGTGGAGCCCAGCACGTTTGAGGGGCTTATGCTGTTCCTGTAGAAGGTCACGTTGAAAGGCGTAGAGGCATTGACATTGCCCGCATTGCTCACGACGGTGCTTATCGTCAGGTTGTCGCCGTAATACACAGTGCCCGAGGGCGAGTATGACGGGGAGGAGCATGACAGGTCCACGCCAACTGAAAAGGAGGTTGAAAATCCGTTATAGACAAGATACCTTGTCTGGGATGACGCCTTTGCCTGCGCTGCTGTCACCCCAGTCTGGAGAAGCACGGTGCCAGTCCGTGTTGTAAGGGTTGAGGAGGAACAGTTCTGCCCAACGGTGTCAGTGCAAACGCCTATGGCTATCTGCTGGTTGTCGGCGCTTATTGTCGAGGGGCCCGTGGTTGCCGTGCCGGTTATGGAGCTGAAACCCAGTAGGGTCACCTGACCTGTGTTCTGGTTGTACGATGAGGCGAAGGAGGGGACCGAATAAGAGCCCCTCATCCAGCCTCCGGATTGCGGGATGAATACGAAACTGTCAGTCAGGCCGGGGCTTGAATCCGGCGAGACCACGGCATAGGCATAGGCGGGATAGACGCCCGGGGTGTCAAGGGCAGAGGTCGTGTCCCTGTAATAAGCCCCTGGGCTGCCCTGTTCCGAGCCGAAGGGGTCAAGGCCGTAAATGCCGTTAGTGGTGGTGGTGAAAACGTAATAGCTCGAGTTAACACGGTATGCGAAGCCGCCGTATGAGCCGTCGGCTATGTCCCCCGAATTGGTGTAATACACGCGCAGCTTGACGTTCGGGTTGCTTGTCGTGCCGTCAAGGAAGTTCTTGGCGCTCGTGTCGTAGTAAAGGCCCACGGGAAGCCCGGTGCTGTCGGAGGCTATGGTGGCGTTTATTATGTAGGGATATGCAACGGGCAATGCAAAAAGCGCGGCAAATAACAAGAACAGTAGCAATGAGCGTGGCTTAATACCCAATTTCCTCCCCTTATGCTTATTGCCGCGATACATTTAAAATTACCTTTTCATGCCAGTGGAGGCAGGTTTTATCATGTTCCATAGACAAGCCACGCATTGAGCCTGTCATAGGCCCTGAAAACGTAAAGAATCGCGGCGTCGAGGTTTGCCCTGTTTGGCAGGGTGCCGCCGTTATACGAGGGGGTTATTGTATAGTCCCTGTTTGTCACGTTGAATTCCTTTGAGAAAAATTGGCTGCCGCCCGGGTATTTGCCCACCATGACAAGCGTATATGGCCCGATTTTGGCTTCCTGCCCGATAACGCCGCCTGTAGGGGTGATGACGAACTGGACATTGCCGTTTGAATCAGTGCGCGTGTATGCATAGCCGTAATTGGTCACATTGGAGTCCGTGAACTGGTTCATTGCCCATGAAATGTAGCCGTTTTTCTCCATGATTTCTATGGTGGCGTTCGCGATTGGCGAGTTGTTGGCATATCTTGCAGTCAGGTTGAGGGCTATGGGCATGGCGGCCCTGACAGAGGAGGGGAAGCCGGTTGACGTGTTGTCCGAAAGGATGGTCACGTTGTAGGTCGGCCCGCCGCCATAGGTCATGTACGCGTCGTAAAGCCTGTAAATGAAATTGTTCTCCGCCTGTATGTTGGCCCTGTTCGCCGGGCTCTTGCGCATAGTTGCCGCGACTGAATCAGACGCAAGGTCCCTGTTTGTTATGTTGAGGTAGATTGTGGCAAGAACCGAGCCTGTCGAGCTAAGCAGTTCGACCCGTGCCGAATAATTGCCTATCTTGGGGTCGATGAAGACGCTGCCGCCCGTCGGGACGATGGTGAATGACGGGAAAGTGCCGTTCACGGCTGAAACGATGCCCACTGCCTCGTTTGAGACATTGCTTTGCGTATATTGCGGCAGGGCGAGGGGCAGCCATGAGTTGTCCTCGATTACCCTGACATAGGAGCCCGATGTGGCATTGAGCACGGTTAGGTTGAGCGGGTCGCCTGCGACGAACATGACAGTTGTGACGTTGTTGTCAAGCACCAGAGTGAAATTGCCAGTTTCGCCGCCGTACGCCCCAGTGAAGAAGAGCGTGATTGTCTCGTTGTACGTGCAGGTCTGGTTGCCGCCGGTGAATCCGCCAGAAAGGCGCAATGACTCGTTTTTTGTGTTGTTCGTGCCGTCGGGCGAGAAAAGGGAGCTTGAGACGTAATAGCTGCCGTTTATCAGCAGGAGGTCGTGGAAAGTGGTATAATTGAACACGTCGCAGACCTGCAATGGCGAGGCCGAGCTGTTTGGCACGCTTGTCCAGTTGGAAAGCGGGTTGGCGCAGGAAGCGGGGGCGTAGTTTGACGCAAGGACCTGGAAAAGCGGGTCCGCGCCCTGGTTGGTGAAAGAATTGGCATTGACGGATACCGGGACATTGCCGGTGTTGTTGAGTATGAAGTAGAAATCGTAATACGTGCCTATGCTGCCGTTGGTGACATTGAAGAAATGGATGGATGCGTTGGCGCCGCAGGTCGCCACGATTGTGAGGCCGAGAGTGCCGCCGGAGGAATAGGACTGCGCATGGACGGCGGGGGCAGCAAGAATCACAATAGGCAACAAGGCAAACAGGGCCATGAAGGCTGTTTTTGCAAAGTCCGGCAAGCCATTGGCCTGCCGCCTATCAATGCGTCTCCCACACATTGGATATTACTGTATTTTCAGATATTTATAAATATAATTATCCGAAAGCATATCACGGGCTTGGCGGGATGCTGCGAAAAGCTAAAAACAGCCGCATGCCATAATCAGGCAGGCAGGGCAAGGCGCCCTTGGAGCAAAAGGTAATTCTCATGAAAACGAAAAAAACTGAAAACTTCTCGGAATGGTACACGGAACTCATCAAGGAGGCGGAGCTTGCAGACATCCGCTACAATGTCAAGGGCTTTGTGGTCTTCCTCCCATGGTCGGTCATGAGCATGATGAAGATGTACAGGCTCTACGAGGCGGAGCTCGAGCGCACAGGGCACGTGCCTGCCTGGTTCCCGGCGCTCATCCCCGAGAGGAACTTCCACCTGGAATCAAAGCACGTGGAAGGCTTCACGCCTGAAGTGTTCTGGGTGACCGAAGCGGGCGGCAACAAGCTTGAGGAGAGGCTCGCCATGCGCCCCACCTCGGAGACCGCGATGTACCAGATGTATTCCCTATGGGTGCAGGGATTGAAGGATTTGCCGCTGAAGATTTACCACTCCTCCCAGGTGTGGAGGCACGAGACCAAGGCCACGCGCCCGTTCATCAGGAGCAGGGAATTCCACTGGATTGAAAGCCACGACGCGTTCGCCACCCGCGAGGAGGCGGTGGCGCAGGTCCATCAGGACATGGAGATGGCGCAAAACGTCATAACGGGCAGGTTCTGCGTGCCGTTCCTGTTCTTCAGGAGGCCGCAGTGGGACAAGTTCCCCGGAGCGGACGACACGTTCGCAGCCGATACCCTGATGCCAGACGGCAAGGTGTTGCAATTGCCTTCGACCCACCTGCTCGGGCAGAATTTCTCAAAGCCGTTCAACATCACGTACCTCGACGAGAAGGGCGAGAAGCAGTTCGTCTACCAGACGTGCTACGGCCCCGCGATTTCAAGGATTTACGCCGCGGTGATTTCAGTCAATGGCGACGACAAGGGATTGCTTTTGCCTTCATGCCTTGCGCCAATGACGGTTGCGATAATCCCGATTTACAAAAAGGGCGGCGAGGAGGCGGTGCTTGCGAAGTGCAAGGCCGTCGAGAAAAGCCTTGCGGCCGCGGGCATAAAATGCACGATTGACACCACTGAAAACACCCCGGGCTTCAAGTTCAACAAGTGGGAGCTAAAAGGCGTCCCCGCGAGGATAGAGATAGGCGGCAGGGAGGCCGAGTCGGGCGAACTCACTGTGGCAATGCGCGACACTGGCGAAAAAGTCAAGGTGCACGAGTCGAAGCTTGCAACCGAGATTCCAAGGCTGCTTGCAGAAATGGACGGCAGGATTGCGGCTAAGTCCAGGGCAGGCTTTGAAGGGAAGATAAGGGACGCGAAGGATTATGCCGAGCTTGCAAAGGTGCTTGAGATTGGCGGGTTTGCGCGCGCCCCGTGGTGCTCGACAGACTTTGACGGCAAGGGATGCGCGGACGAAGTGAAGGCGAAGACGACTGGCGACGTGCGCGGCACGCTTTTCGGGAAGGGCGAAAAACCCGCGGCGGGCGAGAAGTGCATCCACTGCGGCAAGGAAGCAAAGGAAATCGTCTACATCGCAAGGCAGTACTGAAACATTGCCCTGCCTATTTTTAATTTCCAGGCTGAAGCGCCCAGTCAATAGCTTTAATAATAAATAATGTGGTAATAAGTGTATGATTAACGGCACAAATGAACTGCGGGAAGAGCTTGGCGGCCCCTCCAAACCCCTAGTCACAGCCCTTGCGGCAGCAGAAGTCCTTTATTCCCTCAATTCAATGGAAAAGGAGGGCATGAAGCCATACGGCGATTACGCAACAAGCGCACTGCTGGAATTAGCCGGCACCACGGGGGATTTCAAGGTTCCTGTGGCTGCGGCGCACTTTTTCGCATGGCACTACATGTACAAATACGACGGCTCAAACGCCACGGCCAGGGATATGGCAGAAAGCCTCGCTGAATACGTAAAATCCGACTTCACGCCATGGGGAACAATCGAGGGAACCGGCGACGGGGCCACTTGCACGTATATTTCAGGCAGGAGCATAGTTCCACTGATTCAAAAGCTTGAGAGCGCGCGCGCAGTGCTTTACATCGCTTCCGCTTCAGCAGCCGCAGGAAACGAAGCAATCAAGGGAATAAAGCGCGAAATAGGCTCATTGCGCTTGCGCGCGGGTTTCTTGCACATAGACCTCTTGCTTGGGGATACTGAATACAACCCGCTTTTCGGCTCGCAGTTCAAGCCAAAAGCCCGTGCCATATTGGGAGAAATCCTAAAGGCAAGCGAGATTGCAGACGACCTGCTCCCCGCAAGCGCGGAAATATCGGCAATGATATCCCTCAACTGGGATGCTAAAAAAGAAATAAACATCAAAAGCGTGCTTGCGGAAATGGAGGCAGTGCCAAGCCAGGAAGTCTGCGGCCTGCTTAGGGCAATGGAACAGCATGCGGACACAAAGTCCTCAAAGGAAACTATATCCGCCTCGCTTGCAAAGGCAATGGAAGGGAACATTGCGCTGCGGGGATTCACGCCAACAGGCAGCAAGAAGGCTGAAGGCCCGAAATTGCAGGACAAAGGAGGCCAGCAGGCGAAAACAAACAACACAGGTTGAGGCCGCACTTCTTAGGAACTGCCTGAAGGCTCGCCGCCCGCGGCATTCCTGCCTTCTGTCTTGTGTATCAGTTCTGCGTAATATTTCTGGATGTAGGGGCGAAACGCGTCGTGGTATTTCATGGCCCTGATGAGATAGCGCGCGGACGCGTCATAGTCCTCCTGCTTGAAATGGAAAACGCCAAGGTTCAGGCAGGCAAGCGATTTGAGCGCGTCGTCATCGCTTTTTCTAAGCAATTCCTCCATGAAAGCCACGCCTGTTGGGGACCCGAGGGCCAGCTTGGACATGGAAAGCAGGAAATACGCCTCCTCGGAATCGGGATGCGCGCCCAGTATTTCCAAAAGCCCGTTTTGGGAGTCGAAGAACTTGGAATCGTCCTCGTTTGCGAACCCCATCATGAGCTTGCACGTCGCAAGCGAGAGCTTGACGTCAAGTTCGCGAGGCCTATATTCGACGAAAAGCGCCAGGAAGGAGAGGGCTTCAGGCAGGCTGCCTGAATAGAAATATGCCTGCCCCGCGTATTTCGCGCATGTTGCCATGGCGGCCTGGTTCTTCGCAGCCCGTGCGAGGCCAAATGCCTTGTCGAACATCTTGGCCGCCTCCTTGTGCCTGTGCGAATGGAAATCCATCATGCCAAGAATGAAAAATGGCAGGTGGTCGGCCTTGTTTGAGATGGAATAGCCCTCAAGAAGCCTCCTTGCGCCATCATAGTCGTCCATCTGCCAGAGGCACAGGGCCGCGTTTGCTGCCTGTTTGCCCGTGGGCTGCGAGAGTGAAAATGCGATTTCATAATCCCCGGCCGCAAGTCCGTACGAGCCGAGCCTCTGATATGCCATGGCCATAGCAAGCCTTTCCTTTGCAGTCAGGCTGCCCTTTGCCTGGAGCATGTCAATCATATCCATCTGCTTGGAGAAAAACCTGCCCTTTGCCTCTGGGATGTATTTTGTCCCGCCGCCCTTAATGGGCTTCTTGTCCATCAAAACATAATACATGGAAAATGCACCTTCAAAGCCAAGCCTGTGCCTGCCTATTCATGGTAGTCCGAGCCTGTTTCGCCGCGGAAAATGTCCTTGAGCTTTTCTATGTAGGGCGAGGCCATGATTGCGTAATTGCTGTTCTCCTCGACCGACCGCGCCAGGCATTCCATCGACTTGGAGTAGTCGCCCGAATCAAAATAGAAAAGCCCCATGTTGTAAAGCGCGCCCGCGTAGTGCGGCCCTTTCTTCGCAAGCGCCTTCTCGAGATAGCTAAACGCCTCCTCGCGGAAGCCCAGAATGGCAAGCGCCGCGCCAAGCTTCGTGATGGCGTCATAGTCGTCCGGGTCAAGCACGTGGGCGTACATGAAATCGTCCACCGCCATGCTCGAGTGGCCGCAGGCGAGATGGCACTGGCCCCTGCGCATGTGCGCCTCCCTGTTGTCCTTGTCAAGCCTTATGATTTCCGTGAAGGATTTTATCGCGCCCTCAAAGTCGTCGGTGAAATACTGCGACATGGCAAGATAGGAGAGAGCCTTCTTGTAGAATGTCGGCTTTGATGCGGACAGGCCGTGCATCTGGATGGTCTTGACAGCCTCGTTCAGGTAGACCGCCGCCTCATCGTACTTCTCCTTCCTGTAAAGGAGCGCGCCTATGAAAAGCGAGGCTGAAAAATCATAGTCATAGAGCCAGTGCATGTCCTTTGCAAGCTCAATTGCCTTGTCTGGCTTGCCGGACCTGTCGAGGCAGATGATTGCGTTTTTCAGGTCCCTTGCGGGAAGCCTGGCGTCCAGCTTGAACGCCTCGATATAGTCGGCGGCGGCAAGGCCGTACTGCCCGAGCCTCTGGTATGCCATTGCCCGAGCTGTCAGGCTTTCGTGGGTTTTAGCAAGGGCTATGCTCTCGTTGGCGTCCTTGAGCCTGTTGAAATTCCTCTCGAATATCGACTGGACGCGCATGTGCCTTGCTGAATCATTGCCCTGCCCGCTGGAAGGCGCAGGCTGCATGTTTGGATTCGCGCTTGCCATAACCATTTTCGGATAAACACATATATAAACATACAGTAACACAAGCCGCGCCGGTGTTATTTCATAAAAAGCGGAAAATCATGAGATTGGGATAGGCTTAAAACCAGGGCAAGGCAAAGTGGGTTTCAGGTAAGGAAATGCAAATTGTCTATCCAGGGCACGCGACCGAAGGCGCGCTTTTTGGCATTGAATGGCTGGCAAGCGGGTTTGCAGGCAGTTATTCCTCCACAACCGCGCCGGGAGCCAACACGAGAAAATACCACGGCGTGCTTGCGGCGCCAGACCCGTCAGGCCTTCCAAAGAGATGGCTGATACTCCAGAAGCTTGACGAGAGGATAACGCCCCCGGAAGGCGCGGCACTCGAACTCGACACCAATTTCTACCCGGGCGCGGTATATCCGCAGGGGTACAAGAGCCTGCAAAAAATTTCCATGGGCGCGCACGCAATAAGGTTCTCCTATTCCACCCGGCTTGGGAAAATTGAAAAGGAAATCCGCATGGTAGAAGGCGGCATGGCCGCCAAGGTTTCCTATTCTTTCGACCTGCAGGCGGAATCACGCATTGAATTAATCCCTAAATTCAACCACAGGCAGATACACTCGATTGGCGGCGCGTGCAGGCAGGAGTGCGATTTCCACACCTACGGGTTTGGCACGAAAAACGGGCTGCTTGACATGCTGTCGCCAGACATGCGGTTTTCCCCAAAAGAGGAGACATTCAGGTCGTGCACGTATCCGCTTGAGAGGGAGAGGGGCTATGAGTTTTCAGAGGACCTTTATTCCCCCGGCGTTTTCATGGAATATGCCAAGTCTGGCAGGTTCTCCATATACGCGAGGGCATTTTACAGGGACACGGCGGCCCACAACAATGACGGGAAGGCCTATGCGCAGGCCATGGCAGGAAAGGGCGCGGGATTGAAAAAAGGCAATGGCAAGCCGCCCGGGGCGCTGGCATGGGAGAGCAAAAGCCCGGACTGGTTTGCTGCGGGGCTTGAGGAGTCATGCGCAAAATTCATAACCGCCATGCCAAACGGGCAGGTAACCGCGCTTGCGGGCTATCCGTGGTTTTACGAGTGGAGCCGCGACGCAATGGTTTTCATTGACGGCGCCCTCCTCCCCTTCGGCAGGATGGGGATTGCGCGGGAAATACTTATCCATTTCGCCTCAATGCAGGAGAATGGCCTTGCACCGAACACTAGAGATTACGGCAGGGGCGGCGACAGGGCGGGAAGCGTTGATTCCACGCTCTGGCTCATGTACGAGGCCCTGCTTTACATGAGAAAGTCCAATGACCCCCGCTTCGCGCAAATGCTTTGCCCGCATATAATGCAGGGCATAGGGGCGTACCTGAAAGGCAATGACGGGTTTGGCGCTGACGCCAAGGACCTGCTTGTGGAAACGCGGCAGGGCGGACTGACATGGATGGACGCTAGGGATGCCGCGGGCGCCGCGTTCACGCCAAGGATTGGAAAGCCCGTGGAAGTCAATGCCCTTTGGCACAACTGCCTTGCGCTTGCCGCAGGATGCCAGTGGATGAAACCGGAGGAGAGGGCGAATTTCTCGGCAATGGCGGACGAGACAGGAAGGCAGATGGGGAAGTTTTATGACAGGGAGAGGGCATGCCTGAAGGACGTGCTTGGCAAAGCCGAGTTCGAGATGCGCCCGAACCAGGCAATAGCCCTCGGTCTTGAGATAAACCCGTTTGGCAGGGAAGAGACTGCAAACTCGATAGAGGCAGTTGAAAAGGAGCTTTTGACGCCTTACGGCCTGCTCTCGCTCTCAAGGCAGGGCAAGGGGTTCATAGGCATTTACAGGGGAGGACAGCAGGAGCGCGACAGGGCCTACCACAACGGCGCCATCTGGCCGTACCTCCTAGGATTCCACTTCAGCGCGAAAAAGAACGCGGGGATAATATGCAAGAAAAGGAAAATCGGGATGGACGGGTGTTACAGCGTAGAGGAGTTCCAGAAGAAATTCGACATTGTCCCGGTTCCCGGCAGCCAGCAATGGCGCCATGACGGCGGGCTAGAATTCTTCAACCCGCTGAAAAAGTCAATCGGCTCGTATGGGGCAGGGCACGTGCCGGAGCTGTATGAGCCTGACACGCGCATGCCCGCAGGCTCGCCTTTCCAGGCATGGTCGGACGCGCAGGTGCTCAAGGCCTACTCTATCTGCCTTGGGACAATTTAGAAAAAAATAATTCGCTTTTTTAGATGCCTGCCCGCGCCTACGGGCAGATTGTTTGCGCGCGTGGCAGGCTCAAGCCGTTTTCTTTGGGACAGATATTGCCGCGTCTTCAAGAAGCTTTTTCAGGCTGCCCGACGAGCGCAGGATTTGAAGGCGCGCCCTTTTGCCCTGTATAGCCCCGGAAATGGCAAGGCAGCCAAGCGCTTTCCTGTGCATCGCGTTTGAAACGCGGAAAACGCCCTTTTTAGATTCCATGTCGAGCCCGATTTTCTTGAAGCGCGCCCTGCTCATGCCAAGCGAGCCCAGGAAGGAGAACAATGAATTTGAAACGTGGTCCCATGCCTGGCCGGGGCTGATTGAAGCCCTGTCAGGCCCGACTATCTTGAAGGCCACATACCTTTTTTTCGGATACAACGCCTTTGCCATGATTACACCGGAATTTGACTTCGGGAAATTTCAATGAAGGCCGGAAATGGCAGCAAGCTGCCTGATTGGCCTTCACTCCCCCGTACCCTCCTGTACTGGTTTTTCCTTTTCCAGGTATATGTTCGCGATTGATATGGCCTGCTTTGCCTTGGCCTCTTCCATGCCAAGCAGCAAGCCGAAGAAGACAAGCTCGCGTTCGGACGGGGCCATGAATTCCTCCCGCGCCATAGAGCACAGGATTACGCGCGCGCCTTCCTTCTTGCACGCCTTGATGAACAGCCGCGCCATGCCCAGCTTTTTTGCGATTGAAAACGGGCGGTTCTCGCCGCCCATGACGAAATCGGAGAGCGGGAACGCGAAAGCGCCGTTGTTTTGCGCCACAGCCTTTATGGCCCCCGGGTCAAGCTCGTAGGATTTCAGGAAAAAAACAAGGGGCTTTTTTGCCATGTTGCCCAGGCTCTTGGCGTCCGCTGCGTAGATTATCCTGCTTTTGCAGTCATTGGCATTGTAAACAGACGAATAGCCGAGCTGGCGCAATGTGCCAATGTGCGTGAGAGCAATGTCGTAATATGCCATGATGACCAAGGGATATGCGCTGGAAAGAATAAAAAGCGGATTAAACGCCAGGAAAAAATGAAATTGAAAAAAAGAAAAAAGTGAAGGCAGGCCTTCAAGCCTGCTCGTAGCCATTGCCCCTGCCCCTCAAGCCCCTGTGCTTTTTGCCCGAGGATGTCAGGCCCCTGAAGCCCCTGCCCATGTGCCTGTCTGTGCCATAGTAGACTTCGGAATCGAACATGAGGACTTCAAAGAACTGGTACTGCCCGTCCCTGCCAACGAAGTAGGAGTTGAGGACGTCCATGTTCCTGTAGCGCCTTGACGCCTTTTCCTCGGCTATTGCCTTGTAGGACTTGCCCGGGACGCGGTAGGCGGCGTTCTTTGCCGGCTTCCTTCCACCCCACGGGTGCGGCCTCTTCCTCTGGCCCCTGCCGGTCTTTACCCTGACGACGATTATGCCCTGCTTCGCCTTGTAGCCAAGCGAGCGTGCGCGCGCGAGGTTGGTGGGCTTTTCTACCCTGACAACCGTCGGCCCGCGCCTCCAGGTGGTAACGCGTTTCCTGTATTCGGGCGAGCGTTCCTTGTATTCCTTTTGGAAAGCCTCGCTAATGTACTTGTACATTCCCATTCCAATCACCGTTGTGTTTTTTTGCCCCTTTTTAATTCGTTAATAGGGCTAGGCATCAAGACAATCAATGGACCAATCAAGGTTCAAGGCGAATCAATGCGCGAATCGGTTCAGGTAACGAACCCCACATTCCGAAAAGCTTCAGGATATACGAATCAAGGGTATTTAAAAGTAGCGGGGCAACCTAAAAGTAAATAAAGAGGAAATAGCGAATTAATGATGGGATGAATATGGACAAAAAGAACTCCACAATTCTATCTGGCAAACAACTTGAGAGATACATAAACTCCGTTGACAAGGCCATTGAAAAAAGTTTTGCCGCTAACAAAAAGGCGCTGGAATACCTGGCCAAGAGATAGTGCAACCTCCATGGAATTCAGAGAGCACCGAAAAAATCAGGCAAGACACTGGAAATGTCTCTAGCAACTCTTTTTAAATAGGAAAAAGCAAGTTGAATCCAGGAAAGGGAGGATAGCTTATTCCGCATAGGTGCGACTTAATGCAAATAACCGAGATAGTCAATCACGAATCAATAACAAACTTTGCCGAAAGATTGTCTAACTATTACTCCAATGAAAAGAAGGGGACAAACAAGAAAGAAAAAGGACAATATTTTACGCCTGCGAGTATCGCGGCATACATGGCATCACTCGCTGATGTTCAATCCGAATCGATAAAAATACTTGATCCGGGAGCAGGTCTTGGGATACTTTCAGTTGCATTAATAGAAAAAATAAGAGAAAAAAACAAGCGGCTAATCAATGTAGAATTGACATTATACGAGAACGACGAAAAAATTATACCTTACTTAAACGAAGTAATGAATATAATGAAGAAAAGACTTTCGAAATATAATGTAGGATTTAATTACGAAGTCAGACAAGAAGACTTCGTTGCATCTAATGTAAAATACATAACACCAAAACTTAATTCTTTTAACGAAGCGGAATATCCGAAATACGATATAATAATATCTAACCCGCCTTATTTTAAAATAAATAAAAAAGAAATTGAAACCTACGGAATCGAGCAAATAACTGCAGGCCAGCCAAACATATACTACATTTTCATGGCAATTGCGACAAACATGCTAAGCAATGAAGGCCAAATGATATTCATTACACCAAGAAGCTTTTGCTCTGGGTTGTATTATAGCAGTTTTAGGAATTGGCTAATCAAAAGAGTCCATTTCTCACAGGTCCACATATTCAAATCCAGGAAAAACGTGTTTGCAAAAGACAAGGTACTACAGGAGAATGTGATAACCAAATTTACAAAGACCAAGCCACTAAAGATTGTCATGTCTACAAGTGAAGGAAGAGACATGGACGAGATAAAAAAAACAGAAGTAAATGAAGACGACATAATCTACAAATCTAACGGGCACATATTCTTCAGGTTGCCTGCGGATAAGGAAGAACTTGCAATAATAAGAAAACTGGACAAATTGCCGATGAATTTCTACAAACTAGGGTACAAAATATCAACAGGAAAAGTAGTAGCCTTTAGAAATAGTGAATATTTGAAAAAAGAGATTGGTGAAAAAGACATTCCGTTGATATGGATGCATAACATAAGAAATATGAGGATACTCTGGCCGAGCGAGAAAAATGGGAAGGCTAGGGCGATAGAAAAAAACGAAAAAACAAAAAAATTGCTAATAGAAAACGGCAATTACGTTGTTATGAAAAGATTTACCACAAAGGAACAGAAAAAAAGATTTGACGTTGCGCTTGTCACAGATGAAGATTTTAAAAAACAAGGATATTTTGCATTAGACAATATGCTAAATTACATATATTGCCCTGGCAAAAAGCTGAATAGGGAAACAATAAGTGGCATTGCAGAATATTTATCTCTCCCAATAGTGGACAGATATTTTAGGATATTAAACGGCCATACTCAGGTCAATGCAAATGAAGTCTACGCGCTTCCATTTCCAGAAGCAAAAAAATTAGAAAAAATAGGAAAGAACACTGATAAATTTGCTAATGAAAAACAGGAAAGAATATTGGAACAAATATTAACAAATTAGGCAGGGGTTGTTTCATGAGGAAAGTTGACGATGCACTGGAAATCTTGAGAGAGCTTAACGTGCCAAGAAAACAACAGAATGAAAGGACAGCCCTGACTCTATTGGCTTTACTCTCGCTAAAAAACAACAAGCCTTGGAAAAGTGCCAAGAAAACTTTGATAAGAATACATGACATCATGATTTTCATAAAAAATGAATACAAGAAGAAATACGCAGAAAACACCAGAGAAACAATAAGAAGACAAAGCCTTCACCAACTGGAAAAAGAAGTAGGAATTGTTGAAAGAAATTCAGATGACCCAACAAGACCAACAAACAGCCCAAATACAAAATGGGCGGTTACAAAAGAGGCACTTGAAACAATAAGAAGCTACGGGACAAAACAATGGAAAAAGAATGTGGACAATCTGATGCAAAAGCGAGGAAGAAGTGAAAGCTCCGGCTGGCAACGCGCAAAACCCGCACAAGGAGTAATTATAGATGAGAAGGAATATCCCTTGTCGCCAGGAAAACATAATAAACTCCAAATAGACATAATTGGAAACTTCAGGGAAATTTTTTGCAAAGACGCAGAAGTGCTTTATTTCGGTGACACCGCTAAGAAAATGCTCTTCTTAAATGAAAAGAAATTGAAGGAGATAGGACTGAAGATAACAAAACATGAAATATTGCCAGACATTGTCCTACTGGACAATGCCAAAAATAGACTTTATCTTATAGAAGCAGTTACATCACATGGCCCAGTATCAAAGAAGAGACAAATTGAATTGACAGAGTACTTCGCAAAAGTCGGCTTTAAAAAAATTTTTGTCAGCGCTTTCCCCGACTTTAAAGAATTCAAAAGGCATATAGATGACATCGCTTGGGAAACAGAAGTGTGGATAGCTGAAATGCCGGAGCACATGATTCATTTCAACGGCGACAAGTTCCTAAAAATAGACTGACAAAAATAGCAAGAGGAAAAATTAATGGGAAGGAACGAGATAAATGAATCGCTAAAAGATATAGCAACTCTTCTAGCAAAATACATAATCACAGCATTTGTATTTACTGCACTAGGAATCATTTTGATAATGCTTGTTCTTGGAATAAACCTACAGGAAATAAGAGAAAAAATAATGGGAGCATATGTAGTGAATATCGTAGCTGGCGCTGTTATTGTATTAGTGATGGCGAAATATGAAAAAAATAGAGAATTAACTTGGAAACTCGCAGGTCTTACCCTGTTAATAGTAATTTTTGCAGGGTTAGCTATTGGACAAATTATCGAATATAAAACTGTTCAAATCGACTACCTATTAGGACTAGTTAGCAGTTTAGTTATTGCATTTACTCTGTTAGGAATAACAAAAGATACTAATAATATGAATTCCTCTGCTCCCTCATCTCCTTCTGAGAAATAAGGGAGGTTTGGAGAACTCAGGAATTCTCAGTCTCAAAGTCAAGCGAGCTTATGGCTGCGACCTGGCCAGAAGGGAGGTACATGCTCACAGGCGAGAAAGTGATTGAGTTGCCTTCGTGCTTCCTCGAGCCTATGTTGAGGTGGATTGAGCGCGGCTCCGCGCCCTCGTAGGACACTTCGAACTGCGCCACGACGACGCCGTCCGAGCCGCCCATTATCTCCGAGATGGTCTCCCTGACGAACGTGCTCTCGAACATGTCCAATAGAGCGTGGCGCGCGTTCTCGTCGACCTTGAATGATTTCCTTATCCCGTTATGCGTGGATTTCAATGTCACGTGCTTGCGGTCTATGAGGACCTTGCCCGCCACGAGCTGGATAAGGGACTTGACAAGCGCCACCTTGAACTTCTCAAACGAGCCTGCGGACGGCAAAAGCCCGGCTGGCGCGGACGGGGCGAGCATGGGCGGGGCTGGCTCGGGCATTGACTCCACAAGCCCTGAAATCTGTTTTATGTTCTTCCTGATTTTGTCAAAATTCGAAAGCGCCTTTTCCGACTCGCCAAGCGAGGACGGCTGGGAATACAGCTTGCGCCTGATTTCCGAGAACTCGGCTGAAAGCGCTGCGAGCCTGCGCGAATTCTCCGACAGCTCCTCTTCCGACAACTGCCCGCCGTTTGATATCGCCTGGACAGAGGAATCGTTTATCAGGCCCTCAAGCTCCACCATGTTGCCAGCGAAATCCGCGCTAAGGTCGGAGGCGTTCTGGTGCATGTCCATTGCGTAAAGGTTTTCCGAAAGTGCCTTTGACGCGTCGACTATCCTGTTATAGGACTCGACAACCTGTTCCTTTTCCTGCGACTGGCCGGAGGGCCTTTTGAGCACGTCGGCTATGGCATTTGACAGGGAAAGGAGGAAAAGCGAGTCCTCATATACGCGCTGGGGCGAGACAGTGCCAGCCATGGCAAGGTTGTGCATGAGATGGGACTTCAATGATGCGTGGCTTGAATGCAGGTCGGCAATCCTTTGCCAGTATTCAGGTTCGCTAAGGGTGCGCGGCTTGCTGGACGCATGCCCCCGGCTGGCCTTTTTTCTGCTCTTTGACATCTTGACCACGGCTTGATTTAATGTAATGAACCTGTTAATAAACCTTGACATAAAACAAGGCGGAAAACAGGGCAGAAACAAAGTGCAAATCCCGCGTCCATTGGCAGGGCATGCCCGCGCAAGGCAGGAAAAACATCATTTCGCCCCAAGCGTGAATATGCCCGCGCTTGTAGATTTGTTCCTTTCAAGCTCCCCCGCAAGCTGGGACACTATGGATTCCTTGACTGCCAGGTACTTGTCCCTTGGCATTGCGAGATTGCCTATCGCGTGGCGAAGCCCCTTGGAATTGAAGCAGAACATGCTATCAGACAGCGCTTCCGAATTGTGGCAGAAATACGAGTCCGAGCACTTGGCGCACGAGTCAAGCTCGAAACACCTGTTGAGGTGCTGGGAATTGTAGCATTTCAGCGCGAACTGGGATTCGAGGACCCTGTAACAGCCATAGGCGTATTTTGAATTCAGGGCAAAGGAGCATAGCCCGATGTTTTCCGCATATACCGCGTCGTGCCCCTTGTAGGCATTGACCACATTGAACGCGTGCGGGAATGATACGAGCCCGGAATTCTGCCCGTCTGCAAGTTCAGGTGTAAAATAGGCTATTTCAGGCAGGGCACTGATTGCGGATGCGAGGTCCTCTATCTTGGCGCTTGCCGGGATTTTCCCAAGAGCCAGGGACTCGCGCATGGAGACCGTCCTTTTCACGGGGTATTCCCTGAAAAAGGGGAGGGTCGATGGAAGCCAGGTGGCATCTCCAAACGCAGAGCGGACTGGCGACATGCCGACGCTTCCTTGCGAGAGCCACTCCCCGTATTCCCTTATGCCCGCCGGCTTCCTGCCAAAAAGCATGGAATAAGTGGCTGAAAAGCCCTTCTCGACCTGGCTTATGTCGGTACAAGCCTGCTGCGCCGGAAGGCCCAGGCCTGCACGCCCGGGCGGTTCCGAATCGCCTGCAAGTTCCAGCAAAGACGGGAACTCCCCGTCCCTTTCAAGCGCATCCGCCGCCTCGCCGAGTATTTTGGATTTTATGGCGAGATATTTGTCGCGGGGCAGCTGGAGGTTTCCGACGCAATACGCCCTGTTCCTCTGCCCGAAGCAAAAGAGCATGTCATGGGAATTCAGCACATTGTGCGAGAAATAACAGTCGCTTGCCATGCCCACTATGGAACATTCAAAAGAGCGCTTCTGCCCGAAAGAGTCGAAAACGCGCACGAGGAACTCGCCGGCGCCAAGCATGCCGGAGCCGAATATGTTCCTGCTGCCCTTCCTTACCATGAAGGAGGACGCGACGCACCGGGATTCCTCCACATTGCCGGAATTCATGACGTTTTGCGAGTCCAGGACAATGTCCGAGTCAATCACGCCCGAACTTGAGCCGAGATGCCTGTTGCCCGCGTATGCGGCCTGCCCGCGCATGCCCTCAAGTATAGAATCGAGGTCCTTGACCTGGTTTATGCCAAGTGAAAATGGCTTGTTGATTTCAACCTCTTCAGCGGAGACAAAGCGCGAGCCGCCAGCATAGCAGTCCATGGCAAGGGACACGCTCCTGCCCGAAACACATGATTTCCTCCTGGCGCGTGCGGGCATTGAGCGCGAAAGCCATGCCTCGTATTTCCCGAGCGGGCCTATGCTCCTGCCAAAAATTATCCTGCATGTGGAATCCCATGCCGCCTCAACGGCGGCGCCCGCGCCCGCATCCCCGGGCGCCCGGATTGTCTTGGTTGCCATGCTTGTTTGGGGCTTTCAGGAAATATTAAAATTCACATATAAAAATTGCACAAATAGAGAAAATATTATAAAGAATTGATAATATAAGCAATAATATGGCAGGAAGTCAGGATGGCAGGCAGGGGCTGGACGCCCTGGACCGCAAAATCATGTACGAGCTCGACCTTAACGCCAGGGCAAGCGCGTCCGCGCTTGCAAAACGCCTGCGCAGGAGCAAGGAGACCATTAATTTCAGGCTCAACAGGCTTGTCAGGCAGGGCTGGATAAAGGGGTTCTACACGGTATTCAACACCTCTGCGCTTGGGCTCTTCTACGTCAAGGCATACCTGAAATTCAAGGACGCGGCGCCGAAAAAGGAATCCGAGATTTTCTCATACATGTCGGGGCAAAGCCATGTGGCATACCTTGCAAGCCTAGAAGGGCGCTACGACGCCGTGGCGCTTGTGATGGTCAGAAGCATGGCGCAGGCAGACGGTTTTTTCTCCGCGTTCATGAAAAGGTACGGGGCATATGTGCAGGAAAAGGACGTGTGCGTGTTCCTCGCCACGCACAGGTTAAACCAGAAATTCCTCTACGCCGGGGGGAAAAGCGCGGACTGGACATACCCATACGAGCTTGGCGGCAAGAGGCTTGACAAGGAAGACATGGGGATACTTGAAAGCATCCAGTCAAACGCCAGGCTGCCCATAATCGGGATTGCAAAGGCCGCGGGCATAACCCCCGCCTCGGCAAAGTACAGGCTGAAAAGGCTTGAGAAAGAGGGGATAATACTCGCGTACGTCACGTCGCCTAATTTCGACATGCTCGGATTGCAGTTCGCGCAGATAAACATCTCTCTTAACGACCCGAGCGCGAGAAAAGAGATAATGGCGTATTTCGATTCAACCAACAAGTGCCTCTTCGCGATTGAAATGCTTGGGAAATACGACGTGCTTGCCGAAGTCCACGTGCAAAGCCAGCAGGAATTGAGGGAAATAATAGCCAAATTCAAGGAGAGGTTCGTGGGCAAGTATAATGACTACGACGTCTCCACAATCACGAAGGAATACGTCGTCGTCTGGGGCCCCGTCGGGGAGAAGAAATAGTAAGGAACACGCATGCGGGAAAGCATGGAAAGGCTTGGAACAGCCAAGCCGCATGCATTGCCTGTGAAGGCGGGCGCCTGCTGGAACGCTTAGCCTTTGACTACGCCCATCGGCACAAGCCTTGCCACAATGTCTGAAATGCCTGCGGCCTTAACAGAATCAACCACCATGTCAACGTCCTTGTACGCGCCGGGGGCCTCCTCGGCTATCAGGCGCGGCTCTGTGGCGCGCACGATTATGCCGCGCTTTTTCAAGTCGCCTGCTATGTCCATGCCGCCCATCTTCTCTATGGCGGATTTCCTGGACATTGCCCTGCCTGCCCCGTGGCATGAGGAGCCGAAAGCCTGCTCCATGCCCGCCTGCTTGCCAACAAGGACATAGGACGCCGTGCCCATGGAACCCGGGATTATGACAGGCTGGCCTGTGTTCCTGTACATGGAAGGAATCTCCTTCCTGCCAGCCGCAAACGCGCGCGTGGCGCCCTTGCGGTGCACGCATACCTGCCTGTTCTTCCCGTCTACCTTATGTGTCTCGAACTTTGCCACGTTATGGCACACGTCATAGACGACTGACATGCTGTCGCCCGTGCCGCCTCCAAAAACTGAATCGAACGTCTCCCTGACCCAATGGGTCATTACCTGCCTGTTGCAAAACGCGAAATTGACTGCGCACTTCATCGCCTTGAAATAATCGGACGCCTCCCTCGAATCAAGGGGAGCGCAGCAAAGTTCCCTGTCAGGCAGCTCTATCCTGTATTTTTCCGAGGCGCGAAGCATCACGCGAAGCGAGTCGTCGCATACCTGGTGGCCAAACCCGCGCGAGCCTGTGTGTATGAGTATTGTGGCCTCGCCTTCCACAAGCCCGAATTTCTTCGCCGCAGGGCTGTTTTCGATTTTCTGGATTTCCTGGACCTCCAGGAAATGGTTGCCCGCGCCAAGCGTGCCGAACTGCGGCATGCCGCGCTTTTTCGCCATGTCGGAAACAGCAAGCGGGTCGGCCCCGTCCATCCTGCCGTTCTCCTCGCAGGCGTCGAGGTCCTCCTTCCTGCCCATGCCGCTTCTCACGGCGTATTCCGCGCCATTGGCCAGCGCGTCCGCAAACTCGCCGGGCTGGAGCCGGAGCCTGCCTTTCACGCCCACGCCGCTTGGCACGTTCCTGAACAGGAGTTCCACGAGTTCGGGGAGCTTCTCGCGGACCATCTTGGCGGGCATGCCCGTCCTTATCAGGCGCACGCCGCAGTTTATGTCATAGCCCACGCCGCCCGGGGATACCACGCCGCCCTCCTCCGGGTCAAACGCGGCGACCCCGCCAATAGGGAACCCGTAACCCTCGTGCCCGTCGGGCATAAGTATCGCGTTTGAGACAATGCCTGGGAGCTTTGCGACGTTTTTGAGCTGGTTGAAAGTCCTGTCCCTGCCCATGGTCGCCATGAGCTTTTCAGTGGCAAAGACTATCGCAGGCACGTTCATCCCGCCCTCTTGCGGGATTTGCCATACTGCCTCGGAAAGACGGTTCATTGAAATCACCGGTAAGAATGATAATCAGGGAAATAGTATGAAGCAAGGACATTTTTAAAGGCAGGGATAAATTATCAATATATGTCAAGAAAATTATGGATTGGAAGTTTCGCGCGCACCAGCGTCAGGATGGGCGAGTCGCCGTCAAAATCCCAGCAGGAGACCCATGGGAAGGGGCCGGGCAGGAGAGACAGGCGCGCCGACAGGCAGCGCGGGCAATCGGAATCCCAGAAAAACGACAGGCAGGGCCGCAGGGGCGGCTACGGCGGCGCCCAGTACCAGCGCAGGGACGAGAGGCGCGGGCAGGGCGATGATACGGGCCGCGCATTCCAGTCAAGGGAGCAGAGGAAGTCCTATTACAGGGAAGCCATACTCGCAATCGACGTAGGGGGGACGAAGTCCCACGCAATACTCGAAGTCAACGGGAAGATAGTCGGCGAGCTTAGGGTCGGCACGCCGAAGAAAAACCACAAGCTTCTCGTGGACGCGATAACCACACTTGCCCAAAGGGTCGGAGCGCGCGATGTGAGCGCTATAGGCCTTTGCATGCCGGGCTTTGTCGAAGACGGGGTAGTGCACGGGCTGCCAAACATCGGGATAACCGGCAAGATAGAGATTGGCAAGGAAGTGTCAAAACGCCTCGGCGCGCCGGTGGTGGTTGAAAACGATTCAAAGGCATTCGCAATAGCCGAATACGCTGCGGGCGCAGGCAAGGGCGCAAACCCTCTCCTCGGCATAACTTTTGGAACCGGGGTCGGCGGCGGGGCGGTGATAAACGGCGAGATGTACACCGGAGCCAAAAACATGTCTTGCGAGTTCGGGCACGTGAAGGTCGCAGCCGAAGGCGAGGCCTGCGGATGCGGCGGCACCGGGTGCCTTGAAACCTTCTGTTCGGGAAAGGCAATAGAGCGCGAATACAGGAAACGCCTCGAAGCCGCGGGCGGGAAGCCGGGGGAGGACCATGACAGGCCCCACCAGCTCGATGCGCACATAATATCCCAGACAGCCTCCGCAAAGGAGATACTTGAGAACAATGACGACAAGATTGCCATCGAGGTTTGCAGGCGCGCGGCATGGTTTGCCGGCAGGGGCGCGGGGAGCATGGCGAACGCATTCAACCCGCAAAAAATAGTCATAGGCGGCTCCGTGGCGCCGCATTACCTGGAGAAATACGCGGCGGATTTCAGGGAAGGCTTCCTGTCTGCGGCCATCGGGCCGTTGCAGGGCACGCCCGTGTCTCTGGCGAAATTCGAGAACCCGAGCCTGGAAGGCGCGCTGATACTCGCAAAGGCATACTTGAGCGCGCAAAAAGGTATGCGGCAGCAGGGCAAGGGCGCCAGGCGCTGACTTCTTTTGCAGTTCATGCCTGCTGGCCGGGCATTTTCCCGGACAGGATATTCCGTGTCGCTGACTTGTAAAGCTCCACGTTGGGCTGGTCGTAAGGGTTGACGCCGAGCAGGTGGCAGAGAAGCACGACTTCTATCATCTCAAACTGCATGATATAGCCAAGCGAGCTTGTGCTCTTTGATTTCAGCCTGACGTCCATGAACGGGATTGACAGGTCTGAAAACGTCCCCTTGACGCCGCCAAGTATTGCGTCAAGTATTTCCTGCGTGTCCTTGCCCTGGATGTGGTTGACCAGGGAATCGTACTGGGGCATCTGCGGCACCTGGATGTGCCTGCCCGCAGGGTCGTAGGACACGAGCCTGAAATAAATGTTCCTCGAGCCTGCCAGGTAGAGCTGCGCCACCGAGTGCAGGTCCGTGGTGCCGATGGACACTGTAGGGAGTATGCCCGTGTTGACGCGGGCTGATTCGTCTATGTTCCACTCCTTGCCAGAACTCTCCGCGAGGAGCTGGCGGTACCACTTGCCCAAAGCTTCCATTTCCGGGGAAAATATGAACTGGTCGAAGACCTGCCTGCCCGACATGTAATGCCCGTAGAGTATGCTGGCGCTTTTTGCAGCAGGCGATTCCGAAACATCGCATTCAAGGCATGCAGAATTGGCCTTTCGCGCCCCTGCGAGCACAGACTTGACGTCCGCTCCGACTAAAGCCAGCGGGACAAGCCCGACAGTCGTGAATACCGAATACCTGCCGCCTATCTCGTGGGGGGAATGTATCGCCTCAATGCCGAATTCCGCGGCGACCCTCTCAAAGGGCGAGCCCTGGTCTGTTATGATTGCCATGCTGTCCTTCACGTCCGCGCCAGCGGAGAGCAGGGTCTCGTGCAATATCTCAAAATTGGCCACAGTCTCCGTAGTCTTGCCGGACTTTGAAATGCCAAGGACCATGACCTTCTTGCCTTCCCTGACCCTCGATTCCACAACCGAGAGTATGGCCCTTAGGGATTCCGGGTCGCAGCTTTCGGCAAAGAGCACCTGCTTGTCGCTTGTCAGGTTGCCGTACTTGCCTGTGAGCGAGCGTATGATTGCCTTTGCGCCAAGGTTGGAACCGCCTATGCCCGCGACCACTATGGTGTCCTTGTCGGCATGGCGCGAGGCGAAGGATAGCGCCGAGTCCGAGAACTCATGCGCAGCCGGAAGCGCGGAGAACAGGTCCCCCTGCATGGCTGCGGCGCCGGACATGGCGGATTTGAGTTCCTCGTGCCTGCGGCCAAGCCTGGACAGGCCGGATTCGATCTTGTCAGGGTGCATGCATACGTGGGAAAAGTCAATTTGTACGCCCATTTGTTATCCACATCTTGTGCTCTTGATGCACTTACATTTGATGCCTGACTTTATAAAGTATTTTTACGCATGTCTGGCATGGTGGCTTACGTCAAGGTAATCTCCAACAGGAAGGAGAAGATAGTCAAGGATTACCCCAGCCCCAAGACCAAGAAGATCATTTTCCCAGTGAAAAAGAAGGATGATTTCATAATCACGCCCTATGACTCTCGGCCAGAAGATTCAGGCATCAAGCCAGCCAAGGTCCACAAGAAAGGGAAGTTCTAGACTGCAGCCCCGAAACCCAGCATAACAAGAGAGGGCTTTGGGATGTTTTCGTCAATGAGCGATGCGATATTAATATAAGCGGGAGCGTAGAAACAGATTCACATTCCAAGAGTGCCACTCATAGGTTTAGAGGTGTTATTGCAATGGCAAAGATAGTATTCAAATCCCAGAACATGGAGATAGACGCTCCGGCAGGCTCGAACATAGCCGACGTGTGCGACTCGAACAACGTCCCCTTCCCGTTCTCGTGCAGGTCGGGCGTGTGCACCACGTGCCTGTGCAATGTCCTTGAAGGCGCCGAACTCCTCAATGAAAAGGAGGACAACGAGAAAATGACGCTTGAGGGCGCGGGCGCCAAGGAGAACCAGAGGCTTGGCTGCCAGGTCAAGGTGGTCAAGGAAGGCAGGGTAGTCCTTGAAAGCGTCGAATACTGATTAGCAGGGGACCCGGGGCGCCAAAGCGATGGACTTGACTATTGCAGGCTATCTTGCAGGGCTTGGGATTCTCTCCCTCATTGCCGGCAAGGCGCTTGGCCCCGTCCTCATAGCGATAATACAGCATTTCACCGCAAGGACCAAGACTACCCTTGACGACAGGATATTCAAGGAGATATCCGGCCCCATACAGTCCTTTTTCTTCGTATTCGTCTTTGTCATGGGCACGCACTACCTAGGCGTGTTCAATGACGCGGCGCGGGTAATCGACGATTACACGACCTCAATCGCCATAATTCTTGTGACCTACCTCCTTGTCAACGTGGCAAAGGCGTTTTTCGAGTGGTACGAGGAGGAGGGCATAAAGGACAGCAGGATAAAGCTGGACGTCACCTTCCTGCCCCTTGTGAGGAAGATAGCGCAGATATTCATCGCAATAATCGGCCTTGCAATGGCATTGGCGCAGGTGGGCTTTGACGTCACGGGCATACTGGCGGTGACAAGCGTCGCAAGCGTAGTGGTCGGCCTTGCGGCGCAGGAGACGCTTGGCAACATTTTCGCTGGCATGGCCCTGCAGCTCGACAGGCCATATTATTACGGCGACTACGTGAAGCTCTCTTCAGGAGAGCTTGTCAGGCTGAAAAAAATAGGCATCAGGACCACGAGGCTTGCCGACATGGCGGGAAACACCATAGTGGCGACGAACTCCGAATTCGCGAAACAGCGCGTCACCAGGCTCACGAAGGGCGCGAAAATCGCCTCGCTTGCTGTCCCGTTCGAGGCGCCCTGCGAAATATCTCCTGAAAGCCTGGAAAAGAGGATAAGGGAGGGGCTGACGCTTGGCCGGTTCGGGATTGACGACATGGGTTCTGTGCGGATTTACGTATCCAAGGTCAAGGCGCTTGGCTGGTACGAGGCGAACCTCATAGTCCATACGAAGGAGCCAGAACAGCTCGCGCTGTTTGCCGATTACGCGAACAGGATTATTTTCGAAATGATGGAAAAGGCCAGGCAGGGAAGCGGCGCAGCCAAGGGAGCAGGAAGGAAGAAAAGATAAAAACAGGGAAATGCGGCAATCGGCCGCCTACTTGCAGAGATATACATAACCAGAAACAGTCGCCTGCCCGGAACAGCAATAGCTCTGGCTTGTGGCTGTCTTGCCCGCGGGAACGCAGCATTTCTTGTTGGAGCATACAAGGCCGCTCTGGCAATCCGAGGATACAGAGCACGGGCCAAGGACGCTTGACTGGGGGCATGCCGTAGTCTGGGCTCTCCCGGAGCAGCAGTAATAGGGCGGATTATAAAGGTTAGGCGGGTTCCCGCAATAGCACATGCTGGTAATCTTGCCCTGGCCGCATTCCCTGTAGCACTGGTGCATGCCAACCCAGCAATGGTATGTGGACGAGCAGTAGGCATAGCCGTCGCACATGCAGCTTGTCCCCCACGAGCCGCACTTGGCAGTGCACTTGGCGGTGGATGTTGAATAATAGGTAGTGCCTGTGCAGTATGCCTTTGCGGAGTCGAGGCAGTTCTGCTGCCCGTCCGAAGTGCACAATGGCACGCACTTCTTTGTGGCCGAATAGTAATACTTGCTTCCACTGCAAAGCGTATTGGAAGAGTCAAGGCAGTTTTGCTGGAGATTGGCCGTGCACTGCTGGGTGCAGGCGCTGTATTGGAGAACACCATTGCAGCAATAGCCTGAAACAGCAAGAGTGCCGCCGCAGTTGCAGCCTGTTGATACTACTGCGGCGTTGTTGGTGCATGAGGGCGCGCACACGTTGGTGAAGCAGTACTGGCTTGTGCTGCAAACCGGCCCGTTGCCGCACTTGCACGTGCCCAGCTGGGCATTTGCACAGCATTGGGAAGTGGAATATGTATTCAGGCAGCAATAGCCTGAAGTCTTAAGCGAGCCTCCGCACAGGCAGCCTGATGAAGGTATGGCCCCTCCGGAGCACGCCACGGCGCACGTTGCCGACTGATGGGTGCCTGAACAGCAAAAGCCGCTTGAATATATGCCGCTGCCGCACTTGCACGCGGAGGTTATGGAACCCTCGGAGCAGGAAGGGACGCATGTGTTCCCTGCGAGATAACAATACTGGCTTGTGGTGCACACAGCGCCAGTCCCGCACTTGCATGAGCCCTGCTGCCCGTCAGTGCAGGCGACAGAGCATGCGCCGGACTGGCACGTGCCGCCATAACAGCAATACCTGCCTGTGGAGGAGGTGCAGACAGGGCCGGAAGTGCCGCACTTGCAGTCAAATACATTCAAGCCAGAGGCGCACTGGTCGTAACAGCCGTTTACATCATAATGCCCGTCTGCGCAGCAGTAGCCGGAAGTCCTTGCCATTCCGCTGCACTTGCACTGCGAAGTTATCGGGCTGGTGTCGCTCCATGCGCAGTCGGAAATGCAGGAGGCAGAACACGTGCCGTCAGTGCAGCACTTGCTTGAAGGCGAGCAGAGTGTGGAGGATGGGCCGCACTTGCACGTGGCACTGACAGGGTTGTTGTTATTAGGCGTGCACGCCTGGGCGCAGGATGAGGAACATGACCCATCGGTACAGCACATGAGGCCTGCAGAGCAGACCTGATTGCCATTGCACCTGCACTGCTGGCTGGAGACAGAGCCTGTGGAGCACGCGGGGTAACAGTCGGACTTGCACGTGTTGTCGGAACAGCAATACTGCCCCGGGGAGCAGGTGCTTGAAGTCCCGCAAATGCAGGCCTGGCTGGCCTGCTGGCCTACGCCGCACTGCGAATATGCGGGGCAGGAAGTGCCCGAAGGCACGCACGCGCCATTGGAACAGCATGTCTGGCCTGAAGGGCATGTGCCAGTGCCGCCAACACTGCACGTGTTTGGAGGCGGATTGATTATTGATGATACCCAGCCGGAGCTGGAGCATGATACTGAAGTTCCTGCGAGCGTGGAGAGGAAGGGGGGCGCTACCGCGACCGTAGCCGCCGAGACAAGCGAGCCTGCCAGAAGGGTTGCAGCCCACACAGCGGCGCGCGCGCGCATTTCAGAGCCGGAGAACTGCCCGAACGCGTAGACGAGGCCGGACGAGATTGCGCCGATAAGGGAAACTATAGGAAGTACGGAAACAAGAGAGCCGCAAAGGTTTGAAGCAGTGGAATACAAAGTGTCGGTTTGCGAATATGCCAAGCCTGCGGCAATGGCCCAAACGAGCGCTAAAAACGAAATGCCCAAGAGGAAATCCCTGGCTTGAGAATGTCCCATATATAATCCAGGGGATATTTGGCTGCAGTATATTTAATCCTGAGCAATTAGGGAAGCCGCCGGCATGATTGGAAAAAGGGCTTGCTCAAACGCAAACGTAATGCCCGCCGCTTTTCCTGCAAGAGTAGCCGGAGCAGCACTGCGAAGTGGAACTGCACAGCATGCCATAGCCTATGCAGCAGTGATTGCTCTTGCACGCGAGGCCAGAACAGCAGGTATAGCCGGAAGTGCCCCCGCAGTAAGAGTTCTGAGTTGCGCATGAATAGGACGACTGCCACGTGCTTCCCTGGTTGTAGCAGTAGCCATAGGTCCTGATTGCGCCTGCGCAGTAGCACGCGCTTGTAATTTGCCCGTTGGGGCATTTGCCAACGCACTTGGAAGTGCCGGTGTAATAGTAATATGGCACACTGCTGTAACAGACATTGCCCGCGGTATCCACGCAGTTTTGCTGGAGGTTGGTTGTGCAGAGGTTGTAGCAGTTGGTTGCCTGCGGCACGCTGTTGCAGCAGTAACCCGAAGTGACAATTGTGGAACCGCACTTGCAGATGCTTGTGACGGCCGCATTGTTGGTGCAGGCCGGGGCCACGCGGCAGTTGTAGCCGCCCACATAGTCGCAATAGCCATTTGAATTGCACAGGGTCTGGCCGCACTGGCAATAACCCTGCTGGTTTTGTGCGCAGCACGAATACGTTGCCGAGTAGGTGCCCGAACAACAGTATCCTGACGTCTTTAGCACTCCATTGCACAGGCAGCCGGAAGAAGGTATGGCCCCTTCGGAGCACGCCACGGCGCACGTTGCCGACTGATGCGTGCCTGAACAGCAAAAGCCGCTTGAATATATGCCGCTGCCGCACTTGCACGCGGAGGAGATGGAACCCTCGGAGCAGGAAGGGACGCAGGTGTTCCCTGCGAGATAACAATACTGGCTTGTGGTGCACACAGCGCCAGTCCCGCACTTGCATGAGCCCTGCTGCCCGTCAGTGCAGGCGACAGAGCATGCGCCGGACTGGCACGTGCCGCCATAACAGCAATACCTGCCTGTGGAGGAGGTGCAGACAGGGCCGGAAGTGCCGCACTTGCAGTCAAATACATTGAACCCGGAAGCGCACTGGTCGTAACAGCCAGTTACATCATAATGCCCGTCGGCGCAGCAGTAGCCGGAAGTCCTTGCCATTCCGCCGCACTTGCATTGCGAAGTTATCGGGCTGGTGTCGCTGTGTGCGCAGTCAGGGACGCAGGATGAGCCGCAAGTGCCGTCAGAGCAGCAATACTGGCTCGGATAACAGATGCTTGCCGAAGGCCCGCAGGTGCATTCTGCCGCAAGCGGGGCAGTGTTGCTTTGCGGGCACGAGCAAAATATCTTGCACGTGCCATCTGAACAGCACGTCAAGCCGGAGGAGCAGACCTGGTTGCCATTGCACCTGCACTGCTGGCTGGAGACAGAGCCTGTGGAGCAGGCAGGGTAACAGTCGGACTTGCACGTGTTGTCGGAACAGCAATACTGCCCCGGGGAGCAGGTGTTGGAAGTCCCGCAAATGCAGGTCTGGCTGGCCTGCTGGCCTACGCCGCACTGCGAATAGGACGGGCAGGAAGCGGTCGGGGCCACGCATGCCCCGCTCGAACAGCATTTCTGCCCAGCGCCGCACGCGCCCGCGCCCTGGCACGAGCATTGGGCGCTTGCTGTTGCGCCCGGGGTGCAGGCAGGGAGGCTGTTAAGGTCGAAAAACCAGCTCGGGCCCGAACCCTGGCAGCTCACTTCAGAGCCAAGCATTGTCGAAAGCACAGGAGGCGCCACGGCCACTGCAATCGCCGAGACAAGCGAGCCTGCCAGAAGGGTTGCAGCCCACACAGCGGCGCGCGCGCGCATTTCAGAGCCGGAAAACTGCCCGAAAGCGTAGACGAGGCCGGACGAGATTGCGCCGATAAGGGAAACTATAGGAAGTACGGAAACCAGCGAGCCGCAAAGGTTTGAAGCAGTGGAATACAAGGGGTCGTTTTGGGAATAGGAAAGCCCGGCTATGGCAATCCATGCAATCATGAAAAACAAAGCCGCAAAAAGGAAGTCCCGTGATTGAGATATGCCCATGCTATCGGAATCAATATCCCCGCCCGGATATTTAAACTTGCGGTAGGTGCGGGCCCCGACGGGCATGGCAGGAGGATTAGGAAGGGAAAGCAGGCAGGGCGCCTCGTAGCGCGGGCTACAATATAATTATAAATCATATTAATTATACTTATTTTATGTCCCATGCCCAGGCATGGGAAAAAGCGTGGGGGATTTTATGTCTATAGTAGAGTTCGGCGAATACAAGGGCAACAAGCTCATAAAGCTCAAAAGGGACGAGAACGACCAATACCCGTTCAGCTTCGGCAAGTCAAAGGCAAAGCTCATTGTCGAGAACTTTGAGGAAATAAAGAAATTCGCAGAGGAATAAGAGAGGCTCGCGCCTCCATTCCCGGCATTGGCCCTTGGATAAAAACGTGGAACATTGGCTGACGCAGGCATAATATCAATAGGCAACTTCGACCCTTCGAGGCTGTTGCCCTTCATTTTCGCCGCGATAGTGGCGTATTCCCTCGCAAAGGCGCTAAATTATTCCATAAAAATATTGGCAAAAAGGATAGCGGGCAAGACCAAAACCATACTGGACGACCTTATCCTGAACGCCATAGACAATCCCCTGACAATCGGCCTGACAGGATTGAGCATATACATAGCCGCGGTGTTCTCCGGCATAGACGGCCTGCCGGTTTTCCAGTTCGTATCGAGGGAATTCCTAATCCTGCTTGCGGCCTACACCCTGTACAACCTCTTTTGCGCAACCCTGCGCTGGTACGTGGCGGAGGTCGCGCCAAAGCGCAATCCCGGCATTGCCGAGATGGAAACGACAATCAGGCGGATTGCCGGCATATTCATAGTTTCAGCCGCAATAATCATGATACTCACTGCGGCCGGCATCGAGGTCAGCCCCCTGCTCGCGTCATTTGGCATTGCGGGCCTGGCTGTCGCGCTGGCGTTCCAGGACACGCTTGGCAATTTCTTCGCGGGCATATACATTTCACTTGACAGGCCCATAAAGGACGGGGATTACATACAGCTTGAGACAGGTCAGGAGGGATATGTGGAGAAAATAGGCTGGAGGAGCGCGAAAATCAGGCTTATCACCAACAACACGGTGATTGTCCCGAACTCAAAGCTGGCCTCGAGCATACT
This sequence comes from Candidatus Micrarchaeia archaeon, assembly GCA_041650395.1. Taxonomy (GTDB): domain Archaea; phylum Micrarchaeota; class Micrarchaeia; order Anstonellales; family VGKX01; genus JAKALW01. The sequence goes on from JBAZLG010000003.1 coordinate 354,775, forward strand.
GACAAATTTCTACGCGCCCGACAAGACGCTGACCATACTGATTCCCTGCTCGGTAAGCTATGCCACAGACCTGAAAAAGGCGAAAAAAGTCGCTATCGAGGCAATGAAGAGGCTGCAAAAGGCGGACAAGGCGATAGACAAGAAAACCGAGCCCATTGTCTGGTTCGAGCAGTTCGCCGATTCGGGCGTGACATTCAAGGCGTGGCTTGCCATAACAGAGTATTACGAGAAATACCGCGTCACAAGCGAGGCGATAATCGCCATCCACGAGGCTTTCAGGAAAAACGGCATAGAGATACCGTATCCAAAGCGCGACGTTTACATCAGGCAGGCCCCGGGCGGGGCGGCCCTTCCAAGGCAGGGCTGGCATTTGTCTGAAAGCAAGGGCGCCAAACCCTGAAATGCCCGCTTTGCACTGCCACGCGGCTGCCGCGCCTTCCCGGCGCAAAAGCCGGGCCTGCCATTCTGCTTATTATTTTAAATTATAGCCGGCAATTCCTATACCCTGAAAAAGCAACGGGTTGTGGGGCGGAGAATCATAATGCAACTAACTCCAGGCATGCGCCAGTACATGGAGGTCAAAGGCAAGCATCCGGACTGCCTAGTGCTATTCAGGATGGGCGACTTCTTCGAGACTTTTTATGACGACGCGCGGACAGTCTCGCGCGAGCTTGACATAGTGCTCACGTCAAGGGGCAAGGACGAGAAAAAGGCGCCGCTTGCCGGGATACCGTTCCACGCGCTGGACAGCTACCTGGCAAAGCTTGTCAAAAAGGGCTACAAGGTGTGCATCGTAGAGCAGCTTGAGGACCCGAAGCTTGCAAAGGGGCTTGTGAAGAGGGGAGTGGTAAGGATAATCACCCCGGGCACGGTTGTCGAGGAGAACATACTTTCCAAGGATTCGAACAACTACATCTGCGCAGTGGCAAAGGACAAGGATACCTACGGCATCGCGTTCGCGGACATATCTACAGGCGAATTCGTGGCGACCCAGGCGGAAGGCGAGGCCAAGCTGCTCTCGGAAATCGAGAAATTCAAGCCAACGGAGGCCATAATACCCGCGGCGCTAGCCGACCATTCGATAGCGAAGTCCATCAGGGACAGGGGCGCGTTCGTGAATTCATTCGACGAGCGCCATTTCTGGGAGGACAGCGCCAAAAAGGAGCTGATGGGGCATTTCAATGTCTCGTTCCTGGACGGGTTCGGGCTTGCGGGGAAACCCGCGGCTGCCTGCGCAGCAGGCGCTCTGCTCGCCTACCTGAAAAAGCACCAGATGTCCCAAATCACGCACGTCAAGAAAGTGTCCTACTACTCTCCCGAAGGATTCATGCTTCTAGACTCGGCGACCATCAGGAACCTGGAGATTGTGAGGAACATCAGGGACGGCTCGAGCCAGGGAACGCTTTTTGAAATGCTTGACAGGACCAAAACGCCCATGGGCACGCGCACGCTCAAGCGCTACCTACTCCAGCCGCTGATGGACATCAGGGAGATTGAAAAAAGGCACGACGCAGTCTCCGAACTCGCAGGCAACACTTTCGCAGCGGAGAAAATCAGGGAGGCGCTTTCCCGCTTCGGCGATTTGGAGAGGATAAACGCCCGCGTGTCGCTTGGGACCGCCTCCCCGCGCGACCTGGTGGGGCTCAAGGCGTCGCTTGCCGCGATACCCGCCCTCAAAAGGGAGGTGGCGCCGTTCAAGTCGGGGCTGCTTGCCCAGGCGGCCGGGATGCCGGGCATGGAGGAACTGCATTCACTTCTGGACTCGGCCATAAAGGACGAGCCCGCGGCAACCACTAGGGAGGGAAACATCATCAAGGAAGGCTATAACGGCCAGCTCGACGCGTTGAGGAAATCCGGGAGTTCCGCACGCGCGGAAATTGAAAAAATGGAGGAAGAAGAGAAGGCGCGCACGGGCATCAGGACGCTCAAGATAAAATTCAACAGGGTTTTCGGCTATTTCATTGAAATTTCCAACTCATACCTCAAGCAGGTGCCGCCCGAATACCAGCGCAAGCAGACGCAGGCCAACAGCGAGAGGTTCACCACGGATAGGCTAAAGCAGATAGAGACTGGCTATCTCGGCGCGCAGGAGAAAAGCATTGCCCTAGAATACGAGCTTTTCATGGAAGTGCTCGCAAAGGCAGCGCTAAATTCCGGGAAGATGCTCGAGGCTGCCGGGCAGATAGCCTCGATAGACTGCATGCTCTCCCTTGCACAGGCGGCGGCCGAAAACGGCTATGTCAGGCCTGCCATGTCGGAATCATACGCGATGTCGGTCGTGAACGGCAGGCACCCCGTGGTTGAGAGGATTGCGCCCGGGTTCGTGAAAAACGACTGCGCGTTTTCCGACGCGGAGAAAATGAAGATAATCACGGGCCCGAACATGGCTGGCAAATCCACATATCTGAGGCAGAACGCGCTTGCCATACTCATGGCGCAGGCGGGCAGCTTCGTCCCGGCGGACAGCGCCGCCATGGGCGTCGTGGACAGGATATTCTCGCGCGTGGGCGCGTATGACGACCTGTCCATGGGGCAGTCCACGTTCATGGTTGAAATGAGCGAGTGCGCGAACATACTCAACAATGCCACGGCAAGGTCCTTTGTCATACTCGACGAGGTAGGGAGGGGCACAAGCACGTACGACGGATTCGCGCTTGCGACGGCCATTGCGGAGCACCTGTATTCGAAAATAGGCGCGAAGACCCTCTTCGCCACGCATTATCACCAGCTAAACGGCCTCGCAAAGTCTTTCCCGGGGATAAGGAACTACCACGCGCTTGTCAGCGAGGACAACGGCGAGATAACCTTCCTGAGGAAAATCGTGAAGGGCGGGACAGACAAGAGCTATGGCATACACGTGGCAAAGCTTGCGGGCGTCCCGGACGGCGTGATACGCCGCTCGCGCGAGGTCATGGCTAGGATAGAATCGGAAAACGGCGTGCCAAAGTCCGTCGAGTCGACCACCACCACGAAGTCAGACATTGAACTGCACGAGCCTGACACGGGCAAGAAAATCAAGATTCGCGAGGAAAAGACCGAGACGAGGTACAAGGACAAGGGGCAAAAGACGCTAATGGACGCATGAGGGCAGGGTTTGGTTAAAATGGGAAAAATAAGGTTCCTTGACAAGGAGACTATAAACAAGATTGCCGCTGGCGAGGTAATAGAGAGGCCGGCCTCGATAGTGAAGGAGCTTGCCGAAAACGCGCTTGACGCCGGCGCAACTGAAATAGGCATAGAAGTGCGCGATGGCGGCAAGAGGTTCATCGCAGTTTCAGACAATGGCAGCGGCATGTCCGCGGAGGACGCGCGCGTGTGCGCCCTGTCCCACACCACAAGCAAGCTGTCAGACCTCTTCGACATCAGGACGCTTGGGTTCAGGGGCGAGGCCCTTGCAAGCATGGCGGCAGTCTCGCGCATGGGCATAACCACATGCGACGCCGAGGGCGAGAAAAAGGGCGCTGGCATGGAACTCGCGATAGAGGCGGGGGAGATCAAGTCCGAGAAAAAGGCCGGGCCAAGCGTCGGGACGCGCATAGTGGTCGAAGACCTGTTTTTCAACACGCCCGCGAGGAAAAAGCACCTCAAGGGCGCCGAGGTGGAGTTCCAGCACATCCTCTCCCTGGTCTCAAACTATTCCATCGCATACCCCAAAGTTGTCTTCAGGCTGGTTTCCGACGGCAGGCAGGCGGTTGTGACTCCGAGGGCCGCAAGCATGAGGGACAGGATAACCACGGTCTGGGGCGCTGACATTGCAAAAAACCTCGTGCCCGTGTCGTACAAGGACGGGTTTTGCGCGATATCCGGGTTCCTTGGCAAGCCCTACATAACAAAGCCCGATAAGTCCATGCAGGTCATATTCGTCAATGGCAGGCTGGTGAAATCCGAAACCGTGTCGAAGGCGCTTGCGGAAGCGTACAAGACAATGCTGTTTTTGGACAGGCAGCCTGTCTGCGCGCTTGAATTCGAGATTGACTTCTCAAAGATAGACGTGAACGTGCATCCCCAGAAAAACATCATCAGGATAGAGAGGGAGGACCTGCTCTATAATGCCGTGTTCGAGGCAGTGAAGTCCGCATTCGCCGCGCAAAACCTCGTGCCTTCGGTAAGCCCCGACAATGTGACACGGTCAAGGGCAGTGGGGCAGTACGGCCTCGACAAGGGGACGCAAAGCACGCTTAGCGCCCGGACAGGCGAGGCGGTGGCGCACGCGCCCGCGACGGCCGACGCGCAGGCAAGGCTTGAATCGTTCATGCCAAAAAAGCTCGGCCAGCTTTTCATGCTAGGGCAGGCCAACAGGACATACCTGCTTGCGGCAACGCCGGAAGGGATTGCCATATTCGACCAGCACGCGGTCGAGGAGAGGGTGAATTTCGAGAAGTTCCTCTCGCAGGTGAAAGATTCAAGCGTGCAGAAAAACAGCCTGATTGCGCCCATTGTGCTCAATGTCGGCCCGGCAAAGGCCGCCGCGATAAGGCAGAACATGGAAAGCCTTGAGAGGCTTGGGATGGGCATTGTGCAAAAGGGCGAGGCGACTTTCGAGATAACCCACATGCCCCTGCTGCTTGGCATTCCCGGGAAAGACCTGGCAATGGAGCTGATTGCGGCTGTTGAGGACTCCAGGGGCACGCTCGAGGAAAGGATAGAGGGGAAAATAGCCACAAAGGCCTGCCGCGCGTCGATAAAGGCGGGCGACATTCTTTCAATGCCCCAGATAAAGGAGCTTGTGCTTAGGCTTGACGCGTGCAAAAAGCCGTATACCTGCCCGCACGGGAGGCCAACCGGAATCAGGCTGACCTATGCAGACCTCGAGAAGAAGTTCAAAAGGGTGGAGTAGGGAAAAGTCAGGCGATTATCCCAAGGTGCGTGAGGAGTATCTGGAAGCCGATTAGCACGAGCACCAGCCCTCCGATTATTCCCGACCATTTCCCTCCGGCCTTTCCAAGCCTGTGCCCGAATTTCAACCCTATTGCCGAGAATATGAAGGCCACAACGCCAATTGCCGCAAGGTAAGAGAGGAAATCGCCGGTTATCAATGCCAGGGATATGCCCACTGCAAGGGCGTCTATGCTCGTGGCAACGGAGACCATGAGTATTGAGCGCAGGTTGGTGTCAACTGCAGGGCACGAATCGCTCATGTACGACGAGTACGCCATTTTCAACCCTACATAGGAGAGCAGGCCGAACGCAATCCAGTGGTCCACTGCCGAGATGAGGGGCAATATGAACGCGCCTGCAAGATAGCCTGTCCCGGTCATGCCCACCTGGAAAACTCCGAACGAGAGTGCTGGGAAATAGTAATTCAGGTAGCCCTGGCCGGAGCTGTCCGCGCTTGGATGTGCGGGCCTGGCCTTGCGCCCAATGGCTACTGCCTGGGCATTTTGCGACATGCCTATGCACACTGAAACTGCGAAACAGTCGGCCGCAAGCCCGAGTGCGACGGCAAGTTGGGTTAACATGGGTTGGGATTTGGGAAACCGGGATTAAAAAAGCAGATGGAATTGATACCTCCAAAATGGCATTTCAGCCCAAAAAACAGATAATAATAAACACCTTGCGCGGGTAATAAATAAACGCGGTTCTGGCAATCAAGGAGCCAGAAGGCGGGCATATGCGACAAACCATAAACAAGGTACTAACTAACATGCCGGGGCAGAAAACCGAGCCTGCCGGGGACAATGGCCAGGGCATTTTCAGCAGGATGCAAAAAAAAGGCATAGAAAAGGCATGGGCCGACCTGCACATACTCGAGACCAGGCAGTTCTCCACATGGCTCAAGAAAGTCGGCGCGTGCCAGGGATGCGCAATACGCGTAAGCGTCAATGACAAAAGGACGCAGATGAGCGTGGAGCAAGGCCCCGAGTCCGCTATAGCGTTTTTTGACAATAACATAGTGCCATTGAACGGCAAGGCCGTGCTCGTGGCGAAAATGCGGATGGGCGAGGAGGTCGCGGTGCCTGCAGGCGACGGCTACAGCTACACCATAGCCAGGGGCGTTGCCGGCTACGCGCTTTATGAAAACGACCTCCAGTACTCGCTTGACAAGTGCGAGATTTCAAGGGAAGGCGCGAAAAACGCCGATGGGTTCACGTCAAAGCTGCTTGCTGAATTCGACAGGATACGCATTGAAAGGGAAAGCATGCGCCTTGCCTACGCCTCCCTTGGCGGAACCGGGCTAAGGCAGAACAAGATTATGAAAAGCATGCTGGACGTGCTTGGCAAGGTAAAGGCGGCAATAGATTCTGCAATGGAAAACCAGTGAGGCGGGAGTGCCACAGGATGAAGGCCGCTCTGCATCGGGCATCCGGCGAACAAGCCGCGCGTGGCAGGCGGGCTTGAAAAACTTAGCCGATTCCCCGCCTGTTTAGAACCTGTCCCGCCTGGTGTAACTCGTGTGCAGGAGCATCTCCGCCTTTTCAGAGCCGGGATGGTCGAGGAACTCCGAGTATATCCGCTTCACTACGGGGTTTTCATGCGAGCGGCGCAGGGGCAGCTGCCTGTCGGCCAGGTAAATCGCCTCCGCGCGCTTTTGCAATGTGTCTGGAGCCTGGTAAATGGGCTGCCCGCCGCCGCCGATGCACCCTCCGGGGCATGCCATCATTTCTATGAACTGGTAATCGTCTTTAACTTCAAGGAGTTTCCTTATGTTCATGCCCCCGCTGGCGCAGGCGAATTTCACTTCCTTGCCCTTGATTTGAATGGAGCCTTCCTTGATGCCTTTCATGCCCCTTAGCTGGTCGAACTCGAGCCTCGATACTGCCTTGCCCTCCGCGAACTCATAGGCGGTCCTCAATGCGGCTTCCATGACCCCGCCGGAAGCGCCAAACACTGCGCCCGCGCCTGTGGACACGCCAAGCGCCGGGTCGAAGTTCTCGTCTGGGAGCTTGGCGAAGTCGACCTTGTTCATCTTGATGAGCCTGCCAAGCTCGCGAGTGGTGAGCACGTAATCCACCGCGGAAGCCATTTCATCCCGCGTGGACTCGAATTTCTTGGCAGTGCAGGGCATGATGCTCACGACCACGATGTCCTTCGGCTTTATGCCCGCCTTTTTCGCCCAATATGTCTTTGTGAGCATGCCAAGCATCTCGTGCGGGCTCTTGCACGTGGACATGTGCGGGAACAGGTCCGGGAAGAAATGCTCCATCATCAGTATCCATGCTGGGCAGCAGGTGGTAATCATCGGGAAAGTGCCGCCGCGCTCGAACCGCCTTAGGAATTCGGACGCCTCCTCCATTATGGTCATGTCGGCGCCGAGGTTGACGTCGAATACATAGTCGAAGCCAAGCCGCCGCAGGGATGATACCATCTTGCCGGTCACAAGCGCGCCCGCGCCCATGCCGAAAAGCTCGCCAAGCGCCGCCCTGATTGAAGGCGCTGTCTGCGCCACTACGACTTTTGAATCGTCCGCGAGCGCCTCCCTGACCTCTTCAATGTGCGACCTCTCGGAAATGGCGCCTACGGGGCAGTTGAGTATGCACTGGCCGCACCTGATGCATGCCACGTCCGCCAGGTGCTTGCCGCCATAGGGCGAGACGTGCTCGCTGTAGCCCCTGCTTGAGAAATCTATGGCGTAAACGCCCTGTATTTCCGCGCAGACCTTGACGCACCTGCCGCAGTTTATGCACTTGTTGTTGTCGCGTATCACGGAGCTGCCAAGGTCGGGCTTGTAATTCTTGAGGACTTCGAAGCGCGTGAACTCTATGCCCACCTCGTTGTAAACGCCGCAAATCTCATTGTCGTCCGTGACGGAGCACGACTGCGGCTTTGGAATCATCAGGTTGATGTTGAGCTGCCGTGCCCTCTTCACCCTCTCGTTTGAAGTGTTGACTACAGAGCCCTGCCTAGGCCTTGTCGAGCATGCGGGCACGAGTTTCCCGTCCATCTCGACCATGCAAATCCTGCACCTGCTTTCAGGGAACAGGCTCGCGTGGTAGCAAAGAGTAGGGATTTTGATTCCCTTTTCCTTGCATATGTCAAGCAATGTCTTCGAGCCGTCGACCTGCACGCCTGCCCCGTCAAGGGTTATTTCCATGGGCCTTGGCGCCGCGTCCTTGCCGCCGTCGGGTTCTATCCTGATTTTCATGTGGGTTCTCCGCCTTGCCGCCAATCACGCTTTTGTCGGTTTTTTCTTGAGGTATTCGATGTAATCGGGCATGAAATGCTCAAGCCCCGTGAGTATGTGGTTGCCCGCCGACTGCCCAAGGCCGCAGATGCTTGTGTCCTGTATGTGCCTTGCAAGCTCTTTCAGGTCAGCGAGGTCTTTCACCTCGCCCTTCCCGGACCTGATTTTCTTGAGGAAGTCGAGCACCCTGATAGTCCCTTCCCTGCAGGGCGTGCACTTGCCGCAGGACTCGTAGGTGTAGAATTTCGCAATGCTGTAGGATATGTCCACTATGTTCTGCTTCTCGTCTATGAATATTACGGAGTATGCGCCGTGCTGGCAGTTTTCCTTGCAAATCATGTCCGATGTTATGGAGGCGCCGTAGTCGACCGGCATTATCCCCCCAAAACAGCCAAACGACATAGCCTTGAGCCTGTTCTTGGGCCTTGCGATGTCGACCACGGTGGACATCTTCACTCCAAGCGGGAATTCGTACACTCCGGGGTTTGTGATGTTCCCGGAAAGCGAGAACATGCGCATGTCCGGGTTCCAGTCGTCATAGAGCATGGCCTGCGCGGCGCACGTGAGGGTCTCGACGTTGTTTATCACAGTCGGCTTGCCCCAGAGACCGTGGACTGTGGGGTGCGAGTCGTCCGGGCAGCCGCGGAATCCCATGATAGACTGGACAATGGCCGTCTTTTCCCCGCACACGTATGCCCCGGCGCCCCTGACAATCTCGATGGACACGTCCATGCCGGACTTCGCCACTACGTCGTCGACGTGCTCCTGAAGCCTCTCGCGCAGGTAGCCATATTCCCCGCGCAGGTAGATGAACGCCCTTTTCGCCCCTATGGCGTATGCGCATATCAGCATCCCCTCGACCATTGTGCGGGGATTGTGCATTATGATGAACTTGTCCTTGAAAGTCCCAGGCTCCCCCTCGTCCGCATTGCAGATTATGAACCTCTCGTCCGCTTGCGCGGCCCTGCACGCGCGCCATTTCCTGCCGGTTGGGTAGGCGGCGCCGCCCCTGCCCACAAGACCTTTTTTCTCTATGAGCGCGATAACTTCCTCCGGCTGCATGGCTTTCGCCTTGTCAAGCGCGTACATGTTCGTCTGCCTTAGGATTTGCATAACCATCAACTATTGTTCCTGCGGCTCACTTGCGCTTTTTCTGCCCCGGCTTTTCGGAGGGCTTCGCAGCCTTTTCCCTGAATTTCCTGATTACCTGGAGAATGCGCTCCTCGCTCAGCTTGGTATGCGGGACGCCATTGACAAGCATGGCGGGAGCCTCGTCGCAGCAGCCTATGCACGACGTCTTGTAAAGCGAGAACATCCCGTCCTTTGTGGTCTTGCCGAACTTTGCCCCAAGCTCCTTTTCAAGGAACTTCTCCATTGTCATGCCGTTGTTTAGCACGCATGACGGGGAGCCGCATATCTCAATCACGTTCTTGCCCTGCGGCTCGGTCTTAAGCATTGTATAGAACTTGGCAGTGCCCCAGACCTGCGAGATTGGAATGTCCAGGTCTATCGCTATCTGCTTGAGAGCGTGCTCCGACAGGTAGCCGTGCCTCTCCTGCGCGTCATGGAGGACATTGAGTAGTATTTTCGCCATTTTCTCTCACCCATCGGAAACAACCGGCACGTCGTATTTAACGTTTGATTGGGCGGCTTTTAAACATGGCAGTCAATTGATACCCGCGAGGTAGCAATTTGGCAGGAAAAGAAGCTGCAGTGGCGAAAAGGCGGAAAAAGAACAGGGGAAAATCAGGCTGGGGCGGGCATTTGGGCCGCAGGCTGCCTGCGCACAGGCAAGAAGCGGTTGAAGGCCGGCACGAGAAGGTTTGACGCCAGCAGCGCGACAAGAATCCCGTCAATCGAGAAAGGCAGGCTTGGCGACACGTAGCCGAACGCCAGGTTGAATGCCACCACGAAAATGCCCTGCGCAACAAGCGCGTTCCTTGAATAGCACGAGGTCTTAGGGTCTGTCAGCATGATGCCTGCGAAAAACGAGAACCCGAGCACTGCCGCAAGCATCTGCGCGTTTAGAAGGGACGCCGGGCCGAGGTATGCGGCAGATACCAGCAGGGTGCCTGCAAGGAACGCGAGGGTGATGGGCAGCTTGCCGATTTTCCAGCCTGCCGCTATGGCAAGCGCGGCTGCTATGAAACTTGCAGGTGCGGATATTGAGAGGCCCGCTGCCCACCAGCTGTCTGATGACTGGAATATAACCGCGGATGCGAGGAGCCCGAACGCCGCAGGGTTGAAAATTGGCCTTTTCATGTATGTGACAAGGTGCTTTGCGGCAATGGCAAGCGCCGCTGCTGCGACTGCAGACAGCGGGCCTGACGGGTAAATCACAAGAGAAATGATAAGGCCTGTGATAAGCCCGCTTTTGGGGAAAGCGTCCCTGCCTTTTAGGAACCTGTAGGCAAGATAGTCAAGCGCGAGAGCAGTAATTGGCGCCAGGACAAGCTGCCATGAAACAGCCCCGAACCCGTAATAGAGCCCTATGGCTGCGCAAACCGCAAGCGCGGCTATGGTATAGTCATAGACGTTTATCGACTTGAATTTTTTTACAATGTCCAAGCAAAGCACCAGTCAGGCCCCAATGCCTGCAATGTATGGCAAGGCAGCTGATATATTACCCTGCCTAGCCATGGCCGGATGGGAAAAAAGGAAAAAAAGGGATGTCAGCCCGGGACCACGTAGCCGCTTGGGTCAACTATGACAAAGCTGTCGTCGCCAAAGGACGTCTCTCCGTTTGGCTGCGGGTCGTCGCCATAGCTTGTCTCTATTATGTAGAGCGAATAGCCCGGCTTGAGGCTTACCTGCGATGTCTGCCCTGTCCTTGCCACTGTGAGGTTCACAAGGATTGAGCCGTCAGCCTGCTGTTCCTGCGAAATGCCAAAGCCGCTCATCGCCCTTTTCGCAGCGTCGCTAAGCCCGCCGGGGGCTATCTGGAGAGCGTATGGCGCGTATGGCTCGTCGGAAAGTTTCACGGCGTTTGGGGCGGGGAGGCCCTGGGAGCCTGCGCCCGCCTGCGTGCCTGCCCCTGTTGCCGCATTGGGGGCCATGGACGAGGCGTGCTGGCTTGCAGCCTGCTGGGTGTTGCCTGTGCCTGTGCAGCCGAATATCAGCAGCATGCCCACTAGTATCGCTATTATGAAGTTCTTCATTTGCATGCACCTCTTTACGTTGGTTATGTAAGGCTAATGTAACCTTAAGGAAAATAAGGTTTAAAATACTACCTAAAGAGTATCAATTGAAGGAGGGAAGAATCCTGCGGCGGAAAGCCGGAAAAGCGTGCGTCAGTTTTTCTTCGCGTATTTCGCCTTAAGCGCTTCAATCCTGTCAAGCACTGCCTGTTCCGGCTTGTGGAGCCTTTCGCCAAGTTCGTAATATTTCCCAAAGGAATACGCAAGCGGCCGCTTTTCCTTGTCAGTGGATATGTCCACTATCTCGCCTATGAACATGGCATGGTCGCCAAGCTCCTTGATTTCAACGAGCCTGCACTCGATATTGGTGGCAGCGCCCCCGACCATGAGGGCCCCGATTTTCCTGCCTGGATAGAAATTGCAGCCAAGCTCCTTGAGGACTGAAACCTTGTCGACCTCGTGGCCCGAACTCCCGCCTGCCACGCTTGCAATCACGTTCTGGCCGGAAGCCGCCATGCTTATGCCGAATTCCTTGGAGGCTGTTATGTTCTGCGACGTGGCCTTGCCAGTCTTGTTCCCGCCGACATGGACAGCCATGAGCGCAGGCGACCATGAAACGTAATACGTCCATTCCGCAGCCATTATGTCATGGCCGTTGGGGCCGTGGCTTGTTATCAGCCCGACGCCGGTCACGAACTTGCTTGCCAGCTCATTTCCCCATCCTAGGTCCATTAGAAACGCCTCTCAAATCCGCGCGGCAGGGGCAGGTCAATTTACAATTACCTTTCCCCTCATGCCCGGATGTATAGTGCAATAATAGTCATAAGTTCCGCTTGAATTGAACTGGTAGCTCCACGAACTCCCGGCGGGGATGTTGCCTGAATTGAAAATCCCGGAAGTTGAAGTGGCAGTGTGCGCCACAGGGTCGCTGTTTGACCATGTAACAACCGTGCCCGCTGGCACCGTGATTTCCGCAGGCGAGAACGCAAAGCCGCCTATGTCGACGCGGGCCTGCGCCGAAGGCGCGCCTGCGGGCTGGGGCGGCTGCGGGATAGCGCCATTGCCAGGCTGCCCGGAATCAGGCGGCGCGGGCGGCATTGCGCCCTGCCCCGTGTTTTGCGCGCCGGGCTGTTGGGGCGCGGCCTGGCCGCCAGTGCAGCCAAAAAGCAGGATTGCGGAAATAATCAGCACGAATAAAAACCATTTGCCCATTGGAACCACCTTCCGTTTGCTTAAAGGTATATTCCACTAAGTTTATAGCAATTTGGTCTGGAAAAAATAGGGAAATAAGCAGGGGAGCAAAAAACCCAAAAAGGAAAAAACAGGGCTTACTGGCCCGAAGGCCTCTGCCCCAAAAAGCCTGTGCGGTTCCGGGCGCACAAAAGGGAGCCGTTTAGGTTCTGGCAGGTGCCTGTCATGTTGAAGCGCCCTGAATCCGCAGCGCATGAGTCGCCCGCGGATTTTCCATTGCATGCCTGCCCGAGGGCCTGCTGCATTGCCTGCCTTTGCGAATCGTCGAGGGCTCCTGTCCTGTTGCCTGAAAAGTCCCTGTTTCCGTCAGCCTGCCAATTGGCGCCCTTCTCGCCCTGGGGCTGGCTCGTGCAGCCCTGCGAGAGCACGATGAAGGCTATGAGGAGCACAAGCAGGAGCACGAGGAATTTCTCGAGGTTCTCGTTCATGTCATACACCCGTGGAGCAGCCCATAATCAAGAAAAGCCAGGGGGAAGGGCATGCGCAGCCGGATAAAAGATTAGGTGATCCATCCCCCTGGCTTAAAAAAATCCCTTACTGCCGGGACTCGCCGCCTTCGGCGGCCGGAGGGGGCATCCTGCCTTCAAATTCCCCGTGGCCAAGCCCCATGCCAATGCCTTCATGAAGCCCGGGCATTGTAGAGTTCAGCCCAAGCTCCTCGTGCAGTTGCCTCGAGAGCACGGCTATCTGCGAGTACGTGGCAAACGTTGTCTCATTGAGCTTGCCAAACATAGGCCCGCCAAAGCCGTATTCCGAGTGCAGAGAGCTTGCGGCCGCATAGTCGCCTGAAAGCACGGCGTTCTGGAATTCCTCCATTGCCGTGGAGTTGAAAGTCCCGTTCATTGCTTCCCTGCCGCGCATTAAGCCCCTTGTCCCGTTGAAGGATTCGTTGCCCTCGAACCAGCACGCCCTGCCGGACGAGCCGTTTTGGGCCTGGCAGCCCATCTCAACCTCGCCGCGGGCAAACCCGTGCGGGTCTGTGAAATTCCCTGTGCCGTTGAAGGTCCAGTTGCCATGCGCCATTTCGCCTGGCATGCGAACGTCGAACCCGCGCCATCCGGAAGCGGCGAATGTCACGCCAACGGAGACCGCAAGCGCCAGCGCGAGCACGGCGATAAACGTCTTGTCCATATTCCCACCTCTAAAAAGCCGCATCACGCAGCGGCTCAAAGTAATACCAATGTAACCTTAATGTAAGAAAGTTTAAAAGCCTTGCGAAATAGCACTGCCATGCGGGAAAAACCCGAAAGGCACGCAAAGCAAAATAAGGCAGAGGGGCAAATGTGATAGAGGAAGCTGGTGCAATGCTCGAACTTGTCCAAAGGATTTTTCTAATAGCAAAAGCAGACTTCACGGGAAAGTGCGCCCCGGACCTGAAGCTGGAGTCGGTTCTGGGGCTGGACCCTGGCTGGCTCGATTCAAACGGGATAAAATGCGTCATTTTCGACGCAGACAATACCCTGTTCCCCCACCACGCCGGCAGGGCAGGCTCGAAAACCCTCGCATTCCTCAAAAGCCTTTCGAGAAAATACAGGCTTGGGATTGCAAGCAACGCCCCGAATGAGGCGCGCGTGGCGCAGCTTGAAAATTATTTCAGGGCTAAGGGAGTGAAAATCGCAGTGAGCAGGGGAAAAGGCAAAAAGCCCCTGCCCGGGCAGTTCGAATACATTGCGAAAAAATTCAGCCTTAAGCCAGCCCAGTGCGCCATGGTAGGCGACAACCTGTTCACGGACATAGCAGGCGCAAAACTTGCTGGGATGAAGGCCGTGAAGGTCAGGCCCTATGACCAAAAGTCGGAGCCATGGCACTTTGCATTCATGAGATTTTTAGAGAAGGCGCTGGAATAAGGCATAATAGGATGAGAAAAAGCCTGAAGAAGAAAAATAAAAAAAGGAAAAAAAAGAAAACTTTTTAGAAGAGCGATTTTTTGGAAATCAGAACTTCTTGTGCTTCGGGAAGCAGTTCCTGCAGTATACAGGCCTGCCTTCTGTCGGCTTGAAAGGCACTTCGCACTCCTGGCCGCAGTCTGAACACACAGCCTTGTGCATTTCCCTGTCGCCGCCGCCGTAGCCGCCTCTGCTGCCGCCACCGTAGCCGCCCCTGCCGCCTCTTCCGCCGCCGTAATTGTCTCTGTCGTCGAAACTCATTCTTTCCACCTATTTATATTGGACATTAAATGTCCCTGTTAGGATGTAACCTGTGTAATTTATAATAGCCCCCAATGCGGCAAAAAACGCGTTTTTTGGGAAATTGCGACAATTTTGGGGGAAATTAAGAAGATAAAAGGAAAAAAAAGGAATGGCTAATCCCAGAAAATGTCCTCAATCCTGCACTTGAACGTCTTTGCAAGCGCAAAGGCGAGTGTCAGGGACGGAAGGTATTTGCCATTCTCGATTGCGACTATAGTCTGCCGTGTGACACCCGTCTTTGTCGCCAGGTCGTCCTGGGTGAGCCTGTGCCTCGCCCTAAGTTCGCGCAGCTTGTTTTCCATGGTTGCACCGGTTCAAGACAATTCAGGACTGGCGCTCAAGGTATATCAGGGTAAAGCCCTTTGCCGCCGCCATCCCAAGCCCCACCACTATGAGTGGAAGCAGGAGGGGCTCTAAAGCTTCCGGCTTTACAGCCAGCGAGAGGTAGAAGCCGTAAACCACCAGCCCGACAACAGCTACAAATGCGGAGTTCCTCTCGGCAAGCGCCTGGTGCATCTGCTCGCGCTCGTCAAGCCCCGAATAGACCTGCGTCATTATGTGCAGTACGTCTATCAGGAGGATGCCGATTGCCAGCGCGGAGAGGCCAAGCCTTATGTCAAGAGGCATTGGCAATGCGTTAATCACAAGCACAATGGCAACGAACACGAGTATGTACGCAATACCCTGCCATGTGTTGACGCCGAGGCCCCAACCGAATTTTCTAGGAGTAAACCATTTTGGATTTCCGAACATGCTGATCACCAAGTATAGTTTATTTGACATAAAGTATATAAAACTATACATTACACCCGCCCCTCCGGGGCAGAAGGCGAGAACGGTGTTAGTTTATATAATTTTGTGGCGAAAGAAAATCATGCAAAACGCTCAAATGCTTAGCCCAAGGCAGGCTGTTGTGAGGCAGGTTTCATCAGGCGGAAAAATCACTGTGCCGCAGAAGGAGATAGACGCCAAGGTGAAAACACTTCTCGAGATAAGGCCGCTTGTGCGCACCACTGAAGATGAAAAGCTCATCATAGCTTCTGCCACAAATGCCGCGTTTGTAAGCTATTGGGATAAAATGGGCGGCCTGGCGAACAGGATAATCGACGGCGACACAGCACTCACAGGCAAGCCGGATTTGGACATTGGGCAGAGGCGGGAGCTGGTAGCAAGCGCTTTTTCCGACTGGGAGGGTTCCAAAACAAAATTCGAGTGCAAATGCGACAAGAATCAATGTTCCAAAAGGATTACATTTGAGAAATACCGCACGCTTTCTGATTACAATGGCAAGGAAGGAGTGGACATTGCCGGCGCAGTCGCCATCTCATGCAAAAACGACGGCTTCCCGGCAAGGATACTCGAAGTAGGCGCCGGCGACTCAAACACTCTCCATGAATTGAAAGGGCAGTTCGGGGACAGGATAGAAACCCACGCGCTCGGCCTTTTCGAGGAGCCGCATGCCCCGGTGGACGCGCACCACTCGCTAAGCGCGGAGTTTTACCCAGCGGAATTCTCCAAAAAGTTTGACATGATATTCTCGTTTTATACTATGGGCTATCTCGCCCTCCCGCATCTGGGGCTTAGAAACATAGCGCATTCGCTTTCTGATGGAGGCAAGGCCATTGTGCATTTTGCGCTTGGAGACTTGAAGTCGGGCAATGATGAAAAGGGCCTGGCGGGCATGCTTGAAAGCCACCTTAAGGAATACCTCGGCATGATTACCGACGGGAAATCGGTAATAGCCAATTATTATGGCGAGCTTGTTACAGGGTTCATGCGCCTGGAAAACCTGTCGCCTGGCACTCTATTTGAAAAGGCGAGCAACGTATACAGGGCCGCAGCATGGGCATGCGAACTTGGGCTCATTGGCGCATCAACGAGATTCAAGCTCGAGATAAACAGAATCCAAAAGGACAAGTTTGGCGACTACCCAGACATAGTCACGATAGAAAGGCGCAAGGAATCCTGAAGAAAAAGCATGTTGGGGGCAAAACGCCCCGCATCTATGCCATCCGTGTTTTCCCTGGCAATCACATGCCAAGGAATTTCATTGCCCCGAACACGAGGTATGCCGGCCAGAATATTGCCTTAAACACCCCGACCACTCCCATCCAAAGGCTTGTGGCCGTAGTCAGGAAATATACCAAAGCGCCAATGAAGCCCAGGATATAAACCGCGCTTGCGCCCCCATGGTTGGATGTAGGCCCTTTGAAGTTCCATCCCTTGTAACAGCCGTCCTTGCTTTCCTTCTCTATCTTTGCACCGATTGCCTTTCCGATGCTCTCCCATGACTGCTCCTTTGCCGGCGTTTTTTTCATATTTTTTCACCACTTGGTATAAGGATGGTTCCATTTGTTTATATTTCTTTTTCCGGCAGGGCCAAGCTGCCCGCCCGGGTTGATAAAACCGCATCAGACCGCCCGCTACAACCGATTTTGCCAAGAATTGCTTTTTTCAGTTCCTGCTGTTGAATGCAAATTCTATGAGGCTTGCCCTTATCTCAAGCAGTTGCCTCATTTTCCCGTCAAGGGCAGATGCAACAGAGAGCAGGTAGCATTCTATTGCATTTTCAAATTGTTTGGCTTTATAGAAGTTTTCCGCAGCTTCCAGATAATACTGCGAGTGCACGCTCTCGCCGCACAGGGGCACGACATATTGAAGCCACATGCCTGCCTCGCCATGCCTGCCTTCGGCCTCAAGCTCTCTTGAGTAATTAATGCCATTTGAGGCTATTTTGATATTGCAAATCGCCTTTACTTGCGGGACTTGAGTCAAGTTCTCCGCCTGCGAGTACATTGAAATTATGTCTTCATAGCGGCCTTCTGATTCAAGGTAAGCCTGAATGCCAACGAGCATTTTCAATCCAGAATTTGCAAGCTCTTCGGCTTCCTGGCTGCTCATTGCATGGTTTCCTGCCTTCAACAATGAAAACGCGGAATCCAGGTCATTATTGCTTCTGGCAAAATAGTCCGCCGCCTTGAGGTGGTACGCCTTTTTTATGTCATTCTCAATTGCGGTTTCAGCGCCTGCATTGTACAACTTTCCAAGCCTTTCAAGCAGCCATTCAAGTGCGGGTGCCGGGCGGTTTTTCACGTATTCAGATTCTGCCTGCTTGAAATTCGACTCTGCCTGTGCCTCGTATTTGAAAGCTCTGTCCTTGCTGTTTGTGGCAAGGCTCGCGTAATGATAAGCCACACCCGCCTCTTCAGGCTTTTTTGCAAGTGCATAATGCCTGCCAGCCAATGCAAAATAGTATTCTTTTTTCTCGCTGTCGTCTGTTGCCAGGCCCGCCTTCATGTATGACTCCGCAGCCAGGCGGTTCTGGACACTGCTTCCATAGCCTGTCCCCTGGCTGTAATGCTTTCCTGCCAGGGCATTGCATTTCTCAATTGCCGCGGGCTCTTCTGACAATTTCGCCATTTCCTCGTACGCATTGCCGAGATAATCGCTGTTTTTGCAATTGCCGCCAATAACTTTTTTGAGAAGGCTTATTTTTTCAATTTTGCCTTCGGTTTTTTCTGCCGCCCGCAAGTACATGAAATATGCCAGTTCGTCTCCGTTTTTTTCAAGTATGTCTCCCATCCTGGCAAGGTAACTGGGCGTTTCCTTCCCTTTCCATGCAGCGCAGGAAGTTGCATACTCGAAACCGTTTAGCATCTTGTTTATGCTGCCTGCGATTATGGCCTCCTCGCCTCCAAGTGCATAGCTCTTTTCCGCCTTTTCAAAATAGTGCGATTTTTTTTCCGGTTCTGACGCCGTATTTCCGGCATCCTGGTATGCGCGCCCCGCGTCGCGGTAGCATTCCGAGGCATTCAGGTGGTCGTCTGCTTTCAGGTAATAATGCGCAGCCTTCTGAAAATGATTGGCGCAAGTGTCGTCTTCTTTGGTGCGCCTGCCTTTGATTTCGTGGTATTTCGCCTTTGGGACGTTTAGCAACTTGGAGAGGAAAACAAGTTCTGCGCCCTTTTGCCTGCCGCTTGCCTTGGCCTCTGCACTTTGGGCCTGGGCTGGCATTTTGCATTCTGCGGGTTTCATGCAAATATATGGTAATTAGTGTTTAAAAATGCATTGGTATCGGGCAATACCCCATGCCTTGCACAAGCCAGCCAAATGGGGTTTTACGGCGTTTAATTATGGCGGAAATCTTTAAATATGAGCTTTTTGGTAACATTAAAGCGAGCGCATGGAGGCGGGTAATATGAGAAAACTGGTTGTGCTGACTTTCATAAGCCTTGACGGAGTGATGCAGGCGCCTGGCGGACCTGAAGAGGATACCACCGGCGGCTTCAAGTACGGAGGCTGGACTTTCCCCTACTTTGACGATTTTGGGAATAAGGTGATGGGAAAGCAGATGGGGCATAAATTTGATTTGCTTCTTGGCAGGAAAACCTACGAGATATTTGCAGGCTACTGGCCCAATGCAAAGCCCGAGCAGAAGGCAATTGCAGATCCGTTGAACAACGCGAAGAAATACGTTGCATCAAGGACGTTGAAGAAGCTTGAGTGGAAAAATTCCGAGCTTCTCAAAGGCGATGTCGCGCAGGCAGTCAGGAAAATAAAGGAACAGGACGGGCCTGAAATACAGGTCCATGGCAGTGGCGACCTTATCCAGACGCTTCTGAAAAACGACTTGGTGGACGAGCTTTGGCTGAAAATATTTCCTGTCACTTTGGGCAGCGGCAAGCGGCTGTTTGCACAAGGCACCATACCTGCGGGTTTCAAGCTAATTGAAAGCTCGGTTTCCCCAAGCGGGGTGATATTTGCGTCTTACGCACGAGCAGGTGCGGTAAAGACAGGCTCGTTTGCCTAAATGAACAGGCTTTCACTTTCGGCAAACTTCTCAAAAAAGAAGGGTTAAAGTGATAAAAGCGGCAACAGCGGAAGGATTTTTCAGCGCATATCCCAAACATGCCCGTGTAGCTAAGGCAAGCAAAAACGCATCTACTTGTCGCAAGCGACAAGTCAGTCGTAATTCTTGCGAATTACTCCTTCTACTTGCCCTGTCGGGCAAGTCTGCAAAAATGTTATTTTTGCATCAGACCGTCCGCTAGGCTCTCGTTAGTCTGCCTGAGCGCCACACACAGGTCATTTCCGCGGAAACAGGGCGCCATCTTCATTTGAATAGGGCATCCCTCAGCTCTTTCTTCAACTTCAGAAGGTTCGTCTTCCCGACCTGCTCCTTTACCAAAACGCCGCGCCTGACGAGCTTTTCCACCGTGCGGTGGGTCTTCACTTTGCCAAGCCCCTCGAGCCGGGAAACGCTCGCCTGCATGGCCTGGCCCCCGCCCTCCAGGATTTTCTCAAGAACCTTGGATTCATCCGCGCCCAACACCGAAAGAAATGCCTTTTTCCTGTCGATGTGCGGGCCTGGAACGTCTATTTTCTTCTCAAAGTAAAGGTAGGCCGCCATCACTCCGAAAACAAAGCCCAAGAGGACGAACGCGGGGAAATACGTTGAAAGGGTCTTGATGTATTCCTCATGCAGGCAATTGGCTTCATCTCGGCATGCCGGTGGGGAATTCTGCTTTAGCAGTTCCGGCACGTAATAGAGCAGGAAAATGAAAACCGCGAACAGCAGCAGCCCTGCCAGCATCTTTTGATTTTTGGATATCATGCGCCCGCCCCGCAGAAAGTGCAAATTGATTGGTTTCAAAAACTGATACCATAGTTTCATGAAGTATCTAATATGGTTTCAACTGTACGATTCACACTCAAGTAGTATTGAGGCAAAAAATATAAATTCGGAGGTTGTGTTGATGGAAGAAAAAAAGGCTGAAAAACACTGGCAAGATGCCATATACGTATTGGGCATCGCAATCGTGCTTTCGGCTTTATTGGTGTCTGCGTCGCTCTATGTTTCACTGTCCTCTCTTTCGGATTCAATAGGCGCCATGAAGCTTTCAGGCCCAGCTGCGCCAGCGGCAGCCCAGCAGCAGGCCGCCCCCTCCCCCCAAGCGGCACAGCCACAACAGGCAGCCCCACAGGCGCCGCAGCTGCAGGCCGGCCAGATAAAGCTTGACGGCCTGCCATTCAAGGGCGGGCAGGACGCGAAGGTCGTCATCGTGGAATATTCCGACTTCCAGTGCCCCTTCTGCGTGCGCGTCTTCCCGACCACGCAGCAGATACTTCAGGAATACGGGGACAAGGTGAAGTTCTACTTCAAGCACTTCCCGCTTTCCTTCCACCAGAACGCGCAGAAGGCCGCCGAGGCCTACGAGTGCGCCCTGGACCAGCGCAAGGGATGGGAATACCACGACACGCTGTTTGCCAACAGCCAGGCGGACGGCACCGGCCTCAATGTCGCCGACCTGAAGAAATACGCCGCTGACCTGGGGCTCGACA
>JBAZLG010000004.1:0-52390 GCA_041650395.1 Candidatus Micrarchaeia archaeon
TCTCCTAGACCGCGCCGGAGGAAGGCTATGGCCCGCGCGCCAACGCGTCAAACAGCATTGAAACGCACCACGACATAGAAGTCGCCACAGACAACGGCGCGGTGTCAGGCGCTATCGTTGACGGGAAATACGACGAGCTCTCGCAGCGCATGCTTGGCGATTCGGGCGGGCAGGTTGCAAACCCCGCGTCGCAAAACTGCATAGACAATGGATACAACCTGACCATAGTCAGGGACGCGGCAGGCGGCGAGAGCGGCATGTGCTCGAAGCCGGGGTACAGCTCATGCGAGGAATGGGCGTTTTACAGGGGCGAGTGCGAGATAAAGCCCGGTTGCAATGTCTCAAGCGCGTGCCCTTCGGGGTCTTCGTGCTATTATTACAAGCCGTGCATGAAACTTGAGGACGGCACCACGTCCTGCGGCATGGAGCGCGGCGACGCTGCGTGCCACCCGGCGTGCAGCTCTGATTCGGACTGCACTGGAGGCCTAAGCTGCAGGGAAGTGACGGTGAACGCCGAGGAGGCCTCGACAATAGTCAGGATGTGCCTGTGGCAATACGAGGGCAAGTTCTGCGGCGGGATAGCCGGCTTTGCATGCCCTGAAGGATATGAATGCAAACTTGACGGCGACTATCCTGATGCCAGCGGGACGTGCGCGAAAACAACCGCAGCGGGCTGAACCGGCCCGAGGGGGCGCTTCAAATGATGAGAATCGAACTCGACAAGGACTCATACATGCCTGGCGAAACAGTAAAGGCCACTGTGAAGTACTCCTTTTCAAGCCCTGTATCGGCAAGAAAGCTCGAGGCAAGCCTGGTGTGCATGGAGCGCAAGCAGGTGAAGACGCACACAGTCATGGACCAGGACGATTACAGGATAGAAAAGGAGCTTGGTATACCTAAGTCCACGAACATCAAGACCGAGACCTCCGAGCAATCAAGCACGGCATTTTCCCAGAAAAAAGAGCTTGGCGGGCAGAACATATATACAAACGGGCAGGCAGAGGTCTCATTCGAGCTGCCCCAGGACGCCCCGGCTACAAGCCACGAGTTCGGGCACGACGGGAAAATACACGTGTGGACTTTGAGCGTTAAGCTTGACATACCGATGGCATTCGACAAGAACGCGTCAAAGGAAGTCTTTGTGGGCGGGCTGCTGGAACATTAGGCGCGGGAAAAAACAGGCAGGGTTGGCAAAAGGCTATATCTTCCCTTCGGACCTGTACGGCTTGCCATTGGAGTCCACGCCTTCAAGGGCATAGGACAGGGATGAGAATTTCTGCCCCATGGCCACGGGCCCGAAAGAGAGTTCAACCCCTTTTTCAAGACCCTTGATTTTTGTTATTGCCGACAGCCTGCCCGTCTTCATGCCGCCTGAACCGTCGGAAAAAATCACCCTTGAATTAAGCATGAGAAGGCCGCCGCTCTCGCCGGCATTGTCGAATGCGAGTACAATGAAGTTGTCGAGCTTGCCGCCAAGCTTCGCGCTGCCCACGAGATACTTAAGTGCAAGCGGCGTCTTGACATTTGAAACCGAGCTCACGGGGTTGCTCGAGCCGCCATTGAACGAAAGAGTCGCCGAGAGCATGAGAGGGCCGGTAGGGACGTCTTCCGGCAGGTCGAAGCGTATTTCAAAGCCCGACTTTGAGCCTGGGGCAATTGAAGCGCTTGAAGGAGAGAGCTGGATGCCGATTCCCTTTTTCCTCGAATCCTGAAGAAGCGCCTGCAATGAGCACCGGGCAGGCTCGGGGCCGGCGTTTGTGCCTATGAGGACGCATACCGCCTCGCGCTGGCCCTGCGAGAGAGAGACTGGCAGGAGCTTGTCGATTTCAAGGTGTATGCCTTCAGCTGGCGCGAACTGCTTGCCGCATTTCTTGCAGAACTTGTCCGACTTGCCTATTGGAGCATGGCAGGCGGGGCAGGCCTGTTTTTGCCCAAAGCCTTCGCCCTCCTGCGCCTTTGGGGCGGCGTATTCTTCCCGCTTATTCGAATATTCTACTTCAAGGAGTTCCATGTAAAGTTCCTTGGCGCCCTTTTTGGAGGTTGAAGCGGCCCTCTCCTTTCCAAGAAGGGCGCCTATTTCAAGTGCCGCCTGGCGGGCCATCTCGCTTTCTATTATGTCGGCTGCCACATTGCCCTGCGCCGGGGATTCCTGCTCCCCGCCCTGCTTTTGCTGCCCCTTGGCAGCGCCGGATTCCTTGCCCTCGCCCTCCGCTGCGACATCGGGGAACAGGCTCTTCATGGCGGCAGACGCGTGCTTGTCTATCTGCTCTATCAGCTCCTTCTCGGCTATTGCGGGCAGGCTAGCCTCAATATTGTTCTTGGCTATGCGCTTGTTTATCTCGGACTCGATTTTCTCTTTCTTTTTCTCGATTTCAGAGATTTTGGCCGAGCTTGCCTTTCTCATCTCGTCAAGCTTCTTGTCCTCGACGCCGGCCTTGTCCGAATACCATTTCTCTATCTTGCCGAGCTCCTGGGCTTTCTGCTCCTCAAGGGCCTCGAGCTGGCGCTCGAATTCTGCGGCGCCAAGGGAATCGGCGCGCTTTGACAATTCCGCCTCGAGCTTCTCGTACTTGCCGCTGACTGCTATTTTTTCCTCCTTGAACTGCTGCTCGAGTTTCGCCTTGTATTCCTTGGCCTTCTTGCGCATAAGCGCCGAGCCGGCCGCTATCTTCTCCTGCTCAATGGTAAGCGCGAGATAATCTGAAACGCGCTTTTTGGATTCCTCCGCAAGCGGGTTTTCATCCTTTTTCTTTTCCTGCTTCTTGCCAAGCCCTGCCACGAGGCCGCCCATGGCTATTTCGCGGCGGCCCTTAGCCTGCTCGGGCGCGCCGGCCCGCTGTTTTTTGCCCCGGATGCCAAGAAGGGGCGAGTATGCCTGCGGCATCGCAGCCAGCCCGGGCTGGCCTGCCTGGCCCGCCTGTTGCGTTGAATACGATTTCCTCTGCGCCTGCGCGCTTTTCTGCCTCGCCTCAAGCTCCTTTTTCTGCCTGGCCTCCTCCGCCCTGCGCTGCGCCTCCTGCGCCTCACGGACATAGGAGGCCTTTTTGAGAAGCTTGTCCTCGTCGCGCTTTCTTAGCGCCTCCTCCCTGCGCTTTCGCGCGTCCTCCTCCTGCTTTCGCGCGGCCTGCGCCCTGCGCCTCTCGTCCTCCGCCTTGACGAACTGGTAGCATGTCATGCAGTATTCATGGCCATTGTAATGCGTGCCGCCGACGGTTATGTCGCGCCTGCACCGCTCGCAATTCCTGCCCATAAAAACACCGGCTACCTGCGGGATACCTCAAGCGACTGTTCGCGCATCTTCGCGACTATGGCCTTGCCGACCCCAAGCGCGGCCAAATCCGAGTCTGGGAGCGCGTCTACCTGGCTGACGGTTATTATGCCCGCCGCGTGCAGCCTGGCAAAGACGAACTTGTTGACGGAGGTGAGCATGTTTATGGGGTAGGCGCGCTTTTTTTCTATAAGGTCCTGCAACGAGGAGCCAGCGGGATAGCTCCAGCCAAGAAGCCCCAAGCCGACGCAATTGGAATAGGCTATGACGTCGCCTGTGAATTTGGTGTTGGTGGCAAGAGTGGCGTGGTCGCAGGAGCCGGCGCCCTGCAGGTCCAAAAACCTCGCATACGTGTAAAGCGCGTTTTGTATCCTGCACTTGCCCTCGGACAGGTTGTGGTATTTGCACTCGAATATCTCCTTTTTCCCGTCCTTTAGCGAGAGGACGTCGATTTCGTGGGTAATGCACTTGCCACGCAGTATCTGCCTTGTGGAGGTGTCGTGCCCGTGCGCGCGCAGGACCTCGGAAAGATAGGTCTCAAACGCGTGGCCTTCCGGGCCCATGCCCATCAGGCAGTTTTTCAGCGAATACCTGTAGGCTGCACCGGGCTTGTATTCCGTCAGGGACTTGAACGCGAGAGAGTAGATTTTGGAAGTCGAGACGCCGTCGCGGATTTTTTCCCCCACTGACTCGGCTATTTCAGATGCAGCGGCCCTGCCAGCCCCGGAGCGCACAAGCGCGCGCACGACCTTGCCCTTGTCAAAGGGTTCCAGGGTGCCGTCGTGCTTTTTGACTTGTATCTCTGCCACGCAAAAAGAAATGCCGCAGGAAGTTTATAATGAGCAAGGTCGGGGAGCAAGTTCCAAGAAAAAAACCGGAAAGGCATCATGCCTTGGATGCGGCTTCCTCCTCCATGTAGAACCTCTTGAAATCCTTGTTGTAGAGCTCGATTTTTTTCTTGGACGCTTCGGAATCGCTTTTGAGCAGGTTCAGGCCCTTGTCAAGCAGGTTGAGCGCGGAGTTGAGGTCGTATTCCGCCCTGGAGTGCTCGAGGACCATGGTGTTGAAAAGCAGCCGCGAATAATGGCCTTCATACTCCACGCCGCGGGTAGTGCCCTCGAGTTCCATGTCCTTCTCGCGCATTATGGAAAGCTGGGAAACCTTGCCTGCTATGCGCACCATGATTTTTTCCTTCTCGGCTGCAGTGCCGTTGAAAGGCGTGCGCTTGATGGCGTCGAGTATCTTGCTCTCGAAGTCCTTTGTTCTTTTCTGTGGCGATACGCCAGTGCTGGAACCGCCCGTGCCCTTGCTTTCATTGCCAAAAATCCTGCCTGAACTCATCATAATTACTTCCGCTGCAAAGCAGCTATGGAAATGCGGATATAATTTTTATATAATGAGCAGTTTGGGAAAAGACTGATGGAATGTCTGGCAGCTGGCGGGCGCTGGAATGCTCAAAGGGCCTTTATTATCTGTTCCCGGACATAGCCAGGCACGTCCGTTGAATGCCTTGCCTCCCACCAGTTTATCCTCGAAACAGGCGAGATGCCGCAAAACTCGAGCACTGCCTTGTCAAGCGAATAGTAGTTCGGCTTGCCAAAGAGGTAGAAGCCCTCGCTTGAGCCGCCATAGGTGCTTATGACAACCGCGCGCCTGCCAGTGAGGAATTTTTCTATTGGCATCTGCGATTCTATCAGGGGAGCGAGGAAGCCCACCCTGCAGCAGAGGTTGACTGCTGGCTGGACGTATTTGTAGAAGGATGGCGGTTTCTTGAACTTGTACGCGAACCCGGGGGTGAACACCCTGTCAAGGAATCCCTTGAGAATCGCTGGCTGCGAATACCACCAGACAGGGAGTATGAATACCAGCACGTCTGAATCCTTTATCGCCTGCTGGTAGCCAAGAACCGCTTGCTCCGGCCCTGCGCCCTTGCCCTTTCCCGACTGCCATTTGTATTCAGAAACAGGCATTACCGGGTCGAAACCTTCCGCGTAGAGGTCTATGACGCGGTACTTGGACCCCTTTGAATCCAGATGTTCCCTCACGAGCTTCAAGACTGCCGCGCTGTGGCTCGATGCATTGTCAGGATGGGCGTAGATAATCAGGTGCATGGAAACCAGCATTCCCTTGTTTTCAGGCAGGTTTATTAACCAAAGGGATTTAAAATGAATACTAAAAAAGTAATATATGTTCGCCCGCGGCGCAGGCGTGCCGCAGGGCAAGGGAATTCCAAGGGGGCAATGGGATGCAGACAATCAATGCTGACGCGTTTGGCAAGGTGCGCAAGCTCGCGGACGCTGCGCGCGCGCCGTTCCTTTCGGCAAGCCTTGTCCCGGCCATAGGCGCGGGCGCGCTCGCGTTCGGGCTTGGCAATGCCTCGCTTGCGCCTTTCGCCCTGGCATTGGCGGCTGTGGGGCTTGCCCATGTGGGCACCAACATGTCAAACGACTATTACGATTACATTTACGGCAACTACCCGCTGGAAAAGACAGGGCCTACAGGGGGCAGTTTCGCAATACAGGCAGGCGCATATGCAAAAGAGGACGTGCTAAGGATTTCAAACGCTGCGTTCATTGCGGCAGCCGCGATATTCGCATACCTCGGCCTTGCCGTCTCGCCGCTGGTGGCGGCAATCGGCTTTGCAGGCATACTTGTCGGGTTCTTCTACACTGCCCCGCCTTTCAGGCTCGGCTACAACATGCTCGGGGAGATAGCGACATTCCTTGGCATGGGGCCGCTTCTAGCAGGCGCGGTGTTCATTGCGGCTTACGGCGCGTTCAGCCCCCTTGTGCTGCCCATGTCCGCGTTCTTTGGCTTCATTGTGCTAAACGTCCTGCTTGCGGCGCAGGTGCCCGACATTGGAATAGACAAGGCTTCAGGCAAGAAGACGATAAGTTCCATGTGGGGCGCTGGCGCGCTTCAGATTGCCTATGGCATGAGCTGCCTCGCGGCGCTGGCTTCGCTTGCTGCATTTTCCGCCATGTCCGGAATGGCATACATGATGCTTGCGGCGCTGCCATACGCCTATTTCGCCCTGCCTGCGCTAAAGGGCGCAAAAAGCGGCTCCGCCAGCCCGATAATGCTCTCTGTAAACGCAGTCAATTATTCGGGGGCCGCCCTCATCGCGCTGATGATTGCGGCAAGGTTTGCCGCATGAGGGCCATACGATTCCAAAGGTGATTTCATAATGGGAAAATTCATGAAGAATGCCGACCTGGCGGACTGGGGAATGCTCGCCCTCCGCGCAGCCGTGGTGCTGTTTTTCTTCCACGGCCTGTCAAAGCTTACGAACCTGGACGGCACGAGCACGTTTTTCGCAAGCCTCGGGATACCTTTCCCGTGGATAATGGCGCTTTTCATAGCATTGCTTGAGACCCTCGGCCCGATAGCCATACTGTTCGGCATAGGGACGAGGTACTTTGCGGCACTGCTTGCAATGGACATGCTTGTGGCCATACTGCTTGCAAGGCTTGGCATGGTTCTCAAGGCAGGCCTTCCAATGGGAATCACGAAGGCGGAGCTGGAATTCACGTACATGCTCGCCACTGCCGCGATAGCCCTGATAGGCCCCGGGAAATACAGCCTTGAGGCATGGCTTGCAAAGAAGAAGTGACGCTCGCCCCCGAGGTAAGGCGGTTGCAGGCAGGAAGCAAAAGGCACCATCAATGCCTGCAACCCCTTCACATTCGCCCCCGAAAGCAGGGATGTGGGCGCCGCCGGCGCCCACACTCCTATTTTTATTTTTATTCTCCGCATATTGAGCATGCTATAGCCCCCTCGTCTAGCGGTCAAGGACACGAGGCTCTGAATGGGGCGATTTGAACCGAATTACCCTTAAGGGTTACCTCGTTACATCGGTTCGAATCCGGTGGGGGCTATTGAAAAGGCGAGTCCCTCACATGAGGATTCGAAGACTTGCACGCCGCGCGGGCAAGTAGATTCGAATCCGGTGGGGGCTATTGCTTTTTTTTAATCCCGAGCCGCAGGCAGGGCGCGTCTGCCTTTAAAATTACTAACTGGGAAAATACGGAAACATCGGGCCTGTAGTGGAATGGTTACACAGCCGGCGCTGTTGCGCCGTCGTGCCACAAACATTCGCATGTTTGCGGACGCGTCTGCCTTTAAAATTACTAACTGGGAAAATACGGAAACATCGGGCCTGTAGTGGAATGGTTAACACGTCTGCCTTACACGCAGAAGACTCGGAGTTCGATCCTCCGCGGGCCCATCTACATTTTTGCAATAGGCTGGCAAAAGTCAAAATTGAAAAAAGGAGGATAAACATCAGGGCTTGTCACCAACAACATTTTCCGCAACTGGCTCTTTCTTCTTCAATATGAGCCTTTCAAGGTTCCCTATATAGCGCAGCTGGCGCAGCTCCGACACAATCGCGCTCTTGCGGCGAAGAAGCTCAACAAAAGGCGCAAAGACCAGGAAAGCCACCACCATGTCCTTGAACTGCTCGCGGATTGACTCGCCTGAATACTTGCCAAGCTGGCGGCGCGCCTGGATGTCCGCAACTGCGCCGGATTTCCTCGCAAGGGATTCCACCTTGAACATCTGGAACATCTCGACCCAGCATCCAACCTTTACAAGGAGCTTGCTTGAGATGGAACAAAGACCCACGAGTATGTACTTTGGCCCGTTGCCGTCGGCTTGTATGCCAAAATGCCCGAGCAAGTCCTGCATTGTGCGTATGGTGGAATCAAAAACCGTGCCGGCCGCATGGAAAAAATACAAAACCGCCGCGCCAATGAGCGCGAAGTTCAATGTTTCAAGCGCAATGTCGGCAACTCCGTAGAGTTTCGCCACAAGGAAACCCCTTTTGATTTTTTTCTGGCCCTTGCTGGTCGCAGGGTTGTACTTTTCGCGGGTTTTCTCCTTCGCCTTTTTGGGCTCCTTGTACATCTTGGCAAAGAACCTCTCATTGTAAGGCATCACGTACTGCATCATCCTGCGCTCGAACATGCCATATTTGCGCCCACCCCTCTTTGGGATGGACTTGAACCTCTCCCATCCGCCAGTCTGCTGCTCATTAGGCTTGAATTTCATGATTAAACCCGCGCAATGCAGGCTTAAATTCATTTCCGGCAAGCCGATTGGAATGGCCGGGCGCTGCGCAGGATTAATTACTTTAACGTGCCAAAAATGGCAGAAGGGAGGTCATAGCAATGGCAACTGTCTCGCTGGTCTCAAAGCATGATTACGGCACCATATACTCTTTGAAGGAGAAGGGTTTCCCAAAGAATTCCTACATAATATGCTCCGGCAAGTTCAGGCGCGTCCTTTACAGGCCCCAGCTTGCGGGAAAGAAACTGCAGGACGCCATGGAAGATGCGGGCGAGGTGTTTGTCAGGGTGATTTCCCAGCTCGCCCTGAAAGGCGAGAAGCTTGGCTCCCTCGTGGAACTCGTCTATCTTTCGGGAGGGCTGTTCTATAACATCCCCACGGGGTTCAAGCGCGCCCATGGTTTTGCCATACCACAATGCTTCATCGGCATCCAGAGGGTCAGGATAGAGGGGACGGAAGGGGAGTTCTCCGCCCGCGTCGGATATGAGAATTTCGAGGCATTGCCGCAGGACGCCGTGGTCATAATAGGCGACACCATTGCAACGGGCGCAACCATGTTCAGGGGCTTGCAGTCCCTTGCGAACTCGCTTGACGAGAAGGGCATCAGGATGAAAAAGCTCGTGGTCTGCACCCTCGCAGGCTCGCCCGAAGGCGCGAGGAAGATACAGCACGCGCACGAGAAGCTTGCGGCTGCGCATCCGTGGCTTGAGACCTATTTCTTCGCAGGGGAGCAGCTCTTCACGCTCATGCCAGATGGCACAGACCTGCGCTTTTTGGAGCACGAGTCCATAATGCCCGAGGAGACGAGGAAATTCACCCTGTCCGAATATGGCGAATGGCTTGGCAGGAACATGAAGTGCGCGGTATTCGACTGGGGCACAAGGTGCAAGAACCCGAAAAAGCATTACCATGAATTCATAGAATTCACGCGCGGCATGGCAAAGGCAGCAGGCATCCCGAAAGAGGCGCGGGACAGGATAATGGAAATGGAAAAAGAGGCGGAAGCCGGCCTTGCGGAATTTGAAAAAAAGATTTAGGCGGGCGGCATTTCGAGCCTTGGCTGGGGCAAGCATATATTTAAATACCTGATTTACCATAAATTAACACAGATTAAGTATGGTATCTGCTTGATTCAATAGGCGCACGAAAATGGCAAACCCAATAACAATGAAAGGCAGGGAAATTCCAAGCCCTAAATACGCCGCCTTCCAGTCTAGGCTCGAGGCAGCCACGCCATTCGAAAAAATCTTCCTCAAGGCCCGCCACCCGATAATGAGCAGGAAGCTGTGGAAACAGGAGCAAATGGACATTGCAATCCAAAACGCTTTCGCAGGCAGGCAGAACAACCTTTACAAGGCCATGTTCGAGGACACGGCAATGCCCATGTTCCTCATCGACTCCAACACGGGCATACTGCAAGACGCCAACGAGGCCGCATCCAGGTTCTACGGCTATTCCAGGGAAGAGTTGCGCGGAATGAGCATCACCAACATCAACATGCTTGACAAGGAAACCATAGTAAACGGCATGAAGACGGCAAGGGCCAAGCAAAAGACGCATTTCGAATACCCGCACAGGCTTGCCGACGGCAGCATAAGGCGTGTGCAGATATTCTCAAGCCCCATAATGGAGGAGGCCGGCAAGGGCCTGCTCCTTTCCATAATAAACGACGTAACGGCTAAGCACGACCTGGAGATGAAGAACACCAAGATTATGCAGACTGCAATAGACGGCTTTTTGGAGCACGACCTGAAAGGCACGATAATCAACGTCAACGACGAGTTTTGCGCCAAAACAGGATATTCAAGGGAGGAGCTCATAGGCAGGAGCGTACTCAAGATAAAGGCAAACGAGAGCAAGGAAGACCTAAGGATGCGCCTGGCGGAAATAATAACCAATGGCAAGACATATTTCGAATCAGTCCACAGGAAAAAGGACGGCAGCGAATTCCACGTGGAGGTGAGCGCGAGCTTCACAGAGGAGTTCGGCGGCAGGTTCTTCTCGTTCATAAGGGACATCACGGCGCGCAAGGAAATGGAGAACATGCTCAAGGAAGCAGTGGATTCCAAGGACAGGTTCTTCAACATAATGGCCCATGACCTGAGAAGCCCTTTCCAGGGCCTGCTTGGGGCAAGCAACATACTCAAAACCGACATAGACAGCTTGAGCAGGGATGAGATAAGGACCATAGCGGGCATGCTCGAGCAGTCGGCCAACAAGACATATAACCTGCTTGAAGAACTGCTGACATGGAGCAGGCTGAATTCCGGCAGGATGCAATACTGCCCTGAAAACCTCCCGGTAAGCGCGATAGTCGATGGCAAGATAGCTCTTTTGGACCTGGTGGCGGCAGACAAGGGGATAAAAATCACAAGCAATGTTCCAGCCGGGCTTTACGCATATTTCGATGAGAACATGACATCGCAGGTGGTGCAGAACCTGCTCGGGAATGCGATAAAGTTCACAAACAAAGGCGGAAGCATAGAGGTAAGCGCCAGGGACGCGGGCAATGGATTTGTCCAGATAACCGTCGAGGACAACGGAGTGGGCATAGCCGAAGAGGACATGCCAAGGATATTCAAGCTCGGCTCCAGCTTCACTACGGAAGGCACCGACGGCGAGCCTGGCACCGGCCTCGGGCTGGTTCTTGCCAAGGGAATGATGGAAGCGCAGGGCGGCAACATCTGGGTTGAAAGCCAGCGCGGGCTCGGCTCCTCGTTCCACATAACCCTGCCGGAAGCCAGGCTAGAAAATACCGACGGAAAGGCAGTGGAAGCATAAGCGGCCAGTGCCTTCTTTACCCCTCTTATTTTTATTCAGCAATTGAGACAAAACGGAAGATGAAATGCTAAAGGAAAAACTGAAAAGCCTCATACGCGAGCGCTTTGCCGAATTCACACCGGCCCAGAAGCAGGCAATACCCCCAATCGAGAAAGGGGAGAATGTGCTTCTCATAGCGCCCACGGGGCTTGGCAAGACTGAAAGCGCGCTTTTGCCCATATTTGAAAGGCTCATAGACTACGAGGACAAGACAGGGGTGCAGGCGCTATACATAACGCCCCTGCGCGCGCTCAACCGCGACATGCTTGCAAGAATCGAGTGGTGGTGCGAGAAGCTTGGCATAACCTACGCCGTCAGGCACGGCGACACGCCGCAATACCAGAGGGCAAAGATATCCAAGAAGCCGCCGCAGATACTCATAACGACTCCCGAAAGCCTGCAGGCAATGCTTCCGACAGGCAGGATGTCCCAGGCCCTGTGCAACACGCGCCACATAGTAGTGGACGAGGTCCACGCCATTTTCTCGAACAAGCGCGGCTGCCAGCTGGCACTTGCAATGGAGAGGCTCAAGGAAAACATACGAGCCGGGCAAAATCAAGAAGAAGGAAGCCAATGGCGGCAGTCAGGCGCTGGTGTTAGAAGCCTTCAAATCATAGGCTTGTCCGCTACAGTGGGGGACGCGCAGGAGGCCGCAAACTGGCTTTTCGGCGCAAGCGGAGGCAAGGCAGTCAGGGTGGACTATCCAAGGCCAGTTGGCATAGAGATATGCGAGTGCAGGCCAAAGGCAGAGGACGCCGGGGCCGCATCAAGGCTTTTCATAGACGACAAGGCGGCCGCCCGGCTCAGGGAGATAATGGCGAGGATAAGGGATAAGAAGGTCCTGATTTTTGTCAACACGCGCCACATAGCCGAAAACCTGTCCTCGAGGCTCATCGCCTCCGGCGCAAAGGTGGCAGTGCACCACGGCTCGCTTGCAAAGGAGGCGCGGCTGAAGGCGGAGGACGATTTCCGCAAGGGCAGGCTCGACGCGCTGGTGTGCACCTCTTCCCTCGAGCTGGGGATTGACATAGGCGACGTCACGGACGTGATACAATACATGTCCCCGCGCCAGTCCGGCAGGCTGCTGCAAAGGATTGGCAGGTCCGGCCACAGGATAGGGCTTGTGCCTTCCGGCATAATACTGCCTGCGGACGAGGACGACCTGGTGGAATCCGTAGCCATAGCAAAGGCGGCAAGGGAAAATTACACTGACCCGGAGAAGATGGAATCCGGCGCACTTGACGTGGTCGCCCATGAAATTACCGGGGTTTGCATTGCAAGGGAAGGGACAGTGAAGCTGGAGGAATTGCATTCATTGTTTTCAAAGAGCCCGGCGTATGGCATCGGGATTGAAGGGCTTGCAAAGGCAGCTGACGCCCTTGCGGGCGCGCGGCTGATTTCATATTCGCCTGAAACGGGCCTCGTGGCGAAAAACGCAGGCACCAGGAACTATTACTATTCGCACCTCTCAACAATCCCGAAATCCAAGAAATACAGGATAACGAATACGGAGAGCAACAAGCAGGTGGCCATGCTCGACGAGGCGTTCGCCGCCACCCTCGAGGTGGGCGCAGGGTTCATCAGCAGGGGGATACCATGGGTGGTCACAGGCATCCACGAGGACGAGATTTTCGTGGAGCAGAGCCAGGACCTGGCGCTCTCGCCTCCGGACTGGTCGGGGGACGAATTGCCAGTAAGCTGCAAAATCGCAAGGGAAGTGGCTTCCCTGCGGGAGCAGATGGGGAAGGCGGCATGGAAAAAGGAGTCTGCGCAATTCGGAAGCATCCCGGAGCCGTATAAGATAGAAGGGCTTTTCGCAGAGGCAAAAAACATAGTCATCGAAGCACGGGCAGACACGGCAGTGATAAACACGTGCATGGGCACGAGAATCAATACCACAATTGGCAGGTGCCTTGCGATAATGCTTGGCATGAGGCACAAAAGGCAGCCTTACGTCATGTCCGACCCATACAGGATAATAATCAAGTCCCCGCGCCCCCTGAAGGCAGCGGACGTCAAGGACGCGTTCCTGGAGATTGGAAAAAACGCAGAGTGGCTGCTCTGGTCAGACTATTCGAACTGGGGGCTTTTCAGGTACAAGCTCAACCACGTGGCGCGCGCTTTCGGGGTGCTCTCAGACGACGCCACAATAGGCAAGGCAATGCTTGCCATGCTTGAGAAAAGCGCTGTCTTTGACGAGACCAAAAGGGCAGTCTCGCGCCAATACCTGGACATGGAAGGGGCGCAGGGATTTTACGCGGCAGTTTCGCGCGGCGAATTCATAGTCCACGCGCACGACACGAAATCGTTCTCGCGGATATCCGAGCTTGGCCTGATGCAGGTGCGCGCGCTGGAGCTTTTGGAGCCTGTCCAGCCGTATAGCACCATAGTGGACTCGTTTAGGAAAGGGATACTTTCGAAAATGCTGAAATTCGAGTGCACTTATTGCAAGAAGGTGTCCTATTACGAGGCCGCGAAGCTTGGCGAAAAGATAGCATGCCAACACTGCAAAAGCCCGCTTGTGGCCCTTGTGGGCGACAGCAGGGTGAGGGCGGAGAAAAAGATGTCAAAGGACGAGAGGATGCTCTCCGCAAGCCTGATAGAGGCATATGGCAAGAGGGGGGCATGGGCAATGACGGCGTTTGGCGTGGGGCCAAAGACAGCCGCGCGCGTGCTTGGGAAATTAAGGAAGGAGGACGAGCTCTTCTTTGCCGATCTGCTCGAGGCGCAAAAGCAGTTCATCAGGAC
The DNA here is from genome assembly GCA_041650395.1 of Candidatus Micrarchaeia archaeon. Lineage (GTDB taxonomy): Archaea > Micrarchaeota > Micrarchaeia > Anstonellales > VGKX01 > JAKALW01. The sequence goes on from JBAZLG010000004.1 coordinate 13,907, forward strand.
GAAAAAGTACTGGAGCGCGTGAAAAATAAGTGGGAGGCGGTTATTTCTTCCTTGCCTCTTTCACCACGTAACAGTTGTCAAGAACGCGCCTCATTTCCGCCTGCGCAGATACCCAGACAGGGTGGATTTTGCACGTCTTCTTGAAAACGCACTTGCCGTCCGGCGAGCAGCATTCGTTAAGGGCAATGGGGCCGTCCATGAGCTCGACCACCTGGCCAAGCGTGGCTTCAGGCGCCTTTTTGGAAAGCCTGATGCCGCCCTTTGAGCCTCGGTTCGACTCGAGCCAGCCCGCGTGAATAAGGTCAAGGACTATGCGGGCGAGGAACTTGCGCGGCACGAGGGTCTTTTTCGATATGTCCGTAGAGGAGACGAAAGTCTCAGGCGGCGTGTTTGAAAGGAACGCGAGAATCCTGACTGCGTAATCCGCCTTTTTCGTAATAGAAAGCAAGTGAACCCCTCCACAAATTACAAACTGGATTTCTTCAATAGATTACTACTTAGGGGGTAATATATATAAAAAATATATTTAAGCCTATGTGGGGGTTTATGACCGCCAAAAGTGCATAGGGGCGGTTCGGAATCATATCCTTACAAGCCTGAAAATCATGGGGGAGAATCCGTCGAAAATAAGGAACTGCGGCGCGCGCGGGACAGGCTTTTTCAAAAGCGCGTTGAGGGCCAGCTGCGCCTGGAGCGTCCCTATTACGTTTGGGGCCGTGGCAATGACGCTCGCGCATTTCCAGCCATCGCCAGTGCAGCCCTCGGGCATTTTTGCAGGCAGGATTCTTGAAAACGCCTTTGCAAAGCCTTTTTTGGAAAACACGCTTGCCATGCCATAGGCGCCGCTTGCGGAGCCGAACACGCACGGGGCCCCTTCTTTCTCGCACGCCAGGTGGAGAGCACGGCGGGATGACGGGTTGTCAAGGCAGTCAAGCACGATATCTGCCCATGCCGCCACAATAGGCGCGTTTTTGCCCTCAATTTTGCCATGAATCGACCTGACATTGCATGACGGGTTTATGGATTTTGCAAGGATGGCGGCGGCTTTTGCCTTTTTCACGCCCATTGAGCGCAGGGACGAGAGCCTCTGCCTGTTGAGATTGCTCTCTTCTACGCTGTCGCAGTCTAGGACCAGGAGGTTTTCAAATCCGAGGCGGACAAGGGTTTCAAATGCGGCCCCGCCAAGCCCGCCAAGGCCCACTACTGCCACCCTCGCGCGCCGTATTTTTTCCTGCTGGCGCTTTGACAGGGTAGGATAATTGCGCGAGAATGATTCCCTATAGTTTGGCTGCCTTGGCATTTTACCACTTTTTTCCAATTTCCTGCATCAATGCGGCAAAAACCGCGATATAACAGGGTTATGCCGCGGAATTTGACTAATTGCCGGGAAAACATTATAACTGCCTTGGTGCCATAATCAATGCAGTTGGCAAGTAACGATTTTTTTTGGGGGTTGATTCGAATGGGAACAAAAGGCATGGAAGTCGCAGGCTCAAATGTCAAGGAAACAGTGGAGCTTCTCAATAAGGCGCTTGCAGACGAATGGCTGGCGTATTACCAGTACTGGGTCGGCGCGCTGGTTGTCAGGGGGCCGCTTAGGCCCGACGTGCAAAAAGAGCTCAAAGAGCACGCGGAAGAGGAGTTCAAGCACGCGGGGATGCTTGCGGAGAGGATTATCCAGCTTGGCGGCACGCCGATACTCAACCCCAATGATTTCATGAAAAAGACGAGCTGCGGCTATGAGGCGCCAAAAGACCCGCACGTGGAAAAGATACTCGAGCAGAACGTGAAGGGAGAGCAGTGCGCCATAGGAGTATACCAGAGCATACTGCAGAAGCTGAAGGGCTCAAGCGACGCGATAACCTACAACATGATAAGGAAAATCATGGAGGACGAGGTCGAGCACGAGCAGGACCTGCAGGACTTGCAAGACGACATAAAGATTGCAAAGGAGTGAGCCTCCCTTGCTTTTTTCTTATTTTCTTCTTTTTAATCAGCTCAAAATCCTTGCGGAATTGGGCTTAAATTTCGGCGGAATTTTAAGGCACTGCTTGACAGGTGGCAAGATGCCCGCATTTTCTCACTTCGTTCGCAAATGCGGGTGGTGGGATTTGAACCCACGTAGGCGCTTGGCCACAGGATTTCCATTGCCCTTTTTTTCCGTTAACGCTTTTTGGAGCGCATGCGACAAAAAGGGTTACTTAAGTCCCGCCCATTAGACCGGGCTCTGGTACACCCGCGAAATGATTAACCCATTCCGGCTTAAAAATAGTGGGGAGGGAAGGTCAGCTGAAGAATTTAGCGCCGCGCCTTGTGGAAAGCGTCCTTAGCAGGCCCCTTGCCGCTCTTGTGCGTCTTGACGTAGGTCTCATTGTCCTGGAGCACGTAGCCGTTGAGGTTCTCAAACGCAAGCTCGCGCGCGCGCTTTGACGGCTTGTAGCCTTGCGGAAGCGGCCTGACAAAGCCAATCACCGTATGCTCGGCATGCGGCTTGTGCACCCTCTTGATTGTTTCCGTTTCCGAGACCTCGACCTCTTTTATAAGGTCAGCGAGCACGTCTGGCGAATGGCTCTCAAGAAGCCTTACGCGGGGGAGAAGTATGTCTATGTAATCCCTGGGCTTTTTGGAGATGCCGGAAGCCTGGAGGATTTTGCCGACGGCGGAGGGTTCTGAAGGCAGGACAGGCATCTTTGCCACCTGCACTACTGGCACGACAAGGTCAAACAAGCGCATGAGCTGGACAAAGTGGAAATAATCATATAGTTCCCCGCGGCCCTGGGCAGCGAATATGTCGCGCAGGGGGGAGACTCCGGGGCCAGCAGAAAGGCCTATTTCGCCGTCGCTGCCTATGTAGGCGGTCATCAAGCCGTCAATGGAGGTGAAATTCAATTGCGACCTGGCAGAGTATTTCAGGTTGTTGACATTGAACAGTTCCGACGGCTTCACTCCGCGCTTGACAAGGGAGATGCATGCCTGCACGTCCCTGAAATGTGCGCGGGCCGAAAAGTCGGTCATGCGGTCGCCTGTAGGCTTGAACATCGTCTCGGAAAATATCCAGTCAAAGCCTGCCACGTTCAAGAGGCCGTCGCGAAACACTACGGTCTTTACTCCGTACTTCTGCATTGCGCGTATTTCGGAGAAAATCTGGCTATTGATTTCCGCGGGATTGGAGAATGCCTTGAGAAGGCCCTCCACAGCAAGCGAAGGCGCCTGGATGGAAATCAGGTCTGCGACTTCGATTGCCGCAAGCTTGGTCTGGCATGCTGCCCTGAAGAGTATGGTCTTTGGTATGAACCAGCCGCCCCTGACGTATTCAAGGTTCACGCCTGGCTTGATTTCAAGTGCCATGCGCTTCTCGAAATCCGCAATGGAGTCTATGAACTTCTGGTCTGGCATGATTTCATTGGCAAAGCAGGACGCCAGGTAGGTGGAGAGCATGTTGCTGTAGGTAGCCGGCGCGTTCAGGCCTATGGTCTCCCTTTTCGTCTCGTCTATAGCAAGCGTGAGGGCAAGGTAGGTTTTCAGGGCTTCTACCCTGTCAGCCTGCCTGTAGGCCGCGTGTATCATTTTTGCAGTCTTTACTATGTCTTCCGGGAGTGGCTCCTTTTTGCGCATGAGCGAGGCTACCTGCGGCTTGAACCTGAAGCCCTTTATGTCCTTGATATCGTGTATAGAGAGCGTGTTGAACGCCAAACCATCACCTAAAGTGGTATATTGGGGAAATGCGTGTTTTTAAGCCTTGCCACGCCCGAAAATGCCAGGCGGCGGATTCTCCACAATACTTTTATAAAGGCAGTTTTCCTAATTCATGAAGCTAATTTTGTTCTGTTAAAACAGGCAAAACCAATGAAGCAATTTATTGCGAGGTGCAAAGTTTATGGCAAAAGGATACGTGAAATTCGAGACTCCAGCCCCGGTAGTCCAGAAAGCCCTTGAGGCAGTCAAGGTAGGCAAGGATACGGGACACATCAGGAAAGGTACCAACGAGGTAACAAAGTCCATCGAGAGCGCGAAGGCGCAGCTTGTCGTAGTGGCAGGCGACGTCGACCCTGAAGAGGTAGTCATGCACATACCCATGCTCTGCTCAGAAAAGGGCATACCCTACTGCTACGTTCCAACCAAAAAGGAGCTTGGCGAGGCAGCAGGAATGGCAGTGCCGACATCGGCAGTGGCAATTGAGAAGGCCGGCAATTCGGCTGAAATGATAAGGGACATCGCAGAGGCGCTCCACATGCCGCTTGCGGGCCAGAAGCCCAAGGCGGAGCCAAAGAGGGAAGAGGCAAAGCCCAAGAAGGAAGAGGCGGCCAAGCCCGCAGAGGCTAAGAAGGAGGAGAAGGCCGAAGGCGAGGCGAAGAAGGAGGCCAAGCCGAAGAAGCCGCGCGCCCCGAAAAAGAAAAAGGAGGAGGCAGCGGCTCCAAGCGCTTAAGCGCCGGGTTCGCCCATCTAGGTGATTTTAATGGCAGATAACGACGGAATACCCGTAGAGGTCGTGGAAGTTCGCGCCAAGACAGGCATACATGGCGAGGCTTACCAAATCATGTGCAAGGTGCTCGACGGCCACGACAAGGGAAGGGTAATAAGGCGCAATATCAAGGGCCCGGTGAAAAAGGGGGACATACTGTTGCTTTTGGACACCGAGCGCGAGGCAAAGGAAATACGCGCCAAATAGGGTGGCTTACATGAGATGTTCGTTTTCAAACGAGGAAATACCGAAAGGCACAGGCGTGATTTACGTCCGGAAAGACGGCACGGTGCTCTACTTCAAGAACCAGAAGGCCAAAAAGAACATGCTCGGCCTTGGCAGGGTTGGAAAGAAGGTCAAGTGGACCTCCTACACCAAGGAAGAGCGCGGCAGGACGGTCAAGAAGTCAGCAAAGCCGTCCGCTGCACAGGCAAAGCCGGCCGCCAAGCCAGAGGCGAAGCCTCCTGAAAAGAAGGCGGAGCCCAAGCAGGCTGCAAAGCCGGCGCCGGCCCCAGAGAAAAAGGCATGAGGCCTTTTTCCCCATTTTCTTTTCCCAATTTTTCTTTTTTTCAGTTTCACAGGCCAGTCAGGACATAACGACTCGTGGTGGTTTGGATGATAGAGCGCACTTTCATAATACTCAAGCCCGACTGCATGGAAAAAAACATGGCAGGCAAGGTGCTGGACAGGCTTTTCACAAAAGGCCTCAAGCCGGTCGCGATGAAGCTTGTAAGGCTCAACGACCAGATACTCACGGAGCACTACGCGCACCTGAAGGACAAGCCATTCTTCCCGGGGATACTCAAGTTCATGTCCCGCTCGCCTGTAATCATGGCAGTGCTTGAGGGCGAGGACGCGGTGAACGTTGTCAGGCTGCTTTGCGGCCCGACAAATTCCACGCAGGCGCCCGCAGGCACTATCAGGGGCGACCTGGGCAAGGACGTGCAGGAGAACATAATCCACGCAAGCGACAGCAAGGAGACCGCTGCCGCGGAGATTGCAAGGTTCTTCAAGAAAGAGGAGCTTTGCTAAGAATGAAAACTGCCCTGCCCGGGCTTATGGGCAGAAGCAGGCTATTGGCGGTAATGCAACATGATACTCCCAAGGCACGAGATAGAGGAAAAAGGCATAGTGTCCGAATTCATAGGCGAGTCGCAGTTCCAGCCCTGCGGGGTCGACCTCACGCTCAAGGAAGTCCAAAAAATAGAAGGGCAGGGCTCGATAGACTTTGACAACAGCGAGAGGGTAATACCAAAGGGCGCGCCGATACTTTTCGAGCACTCGTGGGTGTCCCTCGCGCCCGGCACGTACAAGGTCATATTCAACGAATACGTGAAGATACCCTCGGACGCGGCGGGCTTCGCATACCCGCGCTCGTCGCTCACCCGCTCGGGCGCCATGCTCGGGCTTGCGGTGTGGGACCCGGGCTACCAGGGAAGGAGCGAGGCATTGCTCATAGTGGCAAATCCGGCGGGCCTGCGGCTGAAAAAAAACGCCAAGATAGCGCAGATAACGTTTGCGAAACTCTCAAGCCCTGCAAAGACCCTCTACAGCGGGATTTACCAGGGCGAGAACGCCGAAAAGAAACAGTAAGGAAGCAAGCGGGTATTCCGGCGAAACCGGGCATGCCGGCAAGTTTCAGGATAATGTGTGTGGTAAAAATGGCAGTCAGGCAACCCATAGTAGTCGTCATGGGCCACGTGGACCATGGCAAGACGAGCCTTCTTGACAGGATACGCTCCACAAGCGTGCAGAAAAGGGAGGCAGGCGCCATCACCCAGCACATAGGGGCAAGCGAGATTCCGGCAAGCGACATAGAGGCTGCATGTTCCGGCATGCTTGAGAAGCTGAAGATAAAACTCACGATTCCGGGGCTGCTTTTCATAGACACCCCGGGGCACGAGGCTTTCACGTCCCTAAGGCACAGGGGCGGGAGCATCGCGGACATCGCAATACTCGTGATAGACATAGCGCAGGGGTTCCAGCCCCAGACAGTTGAGAGCATCAAGATACTCAAGCAGTTCAAGACGCCCTTCCTCGTGGCCGCGACCAAGGTCGACCTGATAGAGGGATGGCGCGCAAGCGGCAGGCAGCAGTTCTCGGAAGCACTTGGCGCGCAGCCCGAGCACGTGCAGGCGCGCGTGGACGAGGCGATATACGGCCTTGTGGGCAAGTTCTACGAGCACGGGTTCCAGGCGGAAAGATACGACAGGGTCGCGGATTTCACAAAGCAGATTACGATAGTGCCGGTTTCGGCAAAGACAGGCGAGGGTTTTGCGGACCTTCTCCTCTACCTCGCGGGGCTGTCCCAGAGATTCCTGGAAGGCCAGCTCAAATACGAGGTTGTCGGGCCGGGCAAGGGGACTATACTCGAGGTAAAGGAGGAGCAGGGGCTTGGCACCACCGTGGACATGATACTTTACGACGGGACCATCAGGAAAAACGACAGGATACTTTTCGGCAGCGTCAATGGTGCCGTCACAAGCAAGGTCAGGGCCATACTAAAGCCCAACCTGCCCGGGAAAATCAGGGCCGGCGAGGACAAGTTCCAGTATTTCGACGAGGCCAACGCCGCAGCGGGGATAAAGATTTTCGCCCCTGGCTTGGAAGGCGCGATTGCGGGCGCCCCGCTCGTGGTAGCCGCGGGAGACGCGGATGCGCAGAAGGCAGAGATAGAGTCGCAGGTGCAAGGCATATTGTCAGGCACTGAATCGCGCGGAGTCATAGTCAAGACCGACACGCTGGGGTCCGCGGAGGCCATCACCAGGATGCTTGGCGACGCGGGCATACCGGTCAAAAGCACGCGGATAGGCAAGGTTACCAAAAAGGACATAATAGACGCGGCGTCGGTGGCGGCGGCGGACAAATACCTCGGCGCAGTCCTCGCGTTCAGCGTGCCAATTACAGACGACGCGCAGGAAGAGTCGGAAAAGACGAAAATCCCGCTATTCCAGTCGAAGGTCATATACGAGCTGCTGGACAATTACAAGAAATGGGTCGAGGAGCAAAAACGCTCGGATTCGGAAAACATGCTTTGCACGCTCCCATACCCGGCAAAAATCAAGGTGCTGCCGGGCTGCTGCTTCAGGATGAAAAGGCCGGCGGTCTTCGGCGCGCAGGTAATCGCCGGCACGCTCAAGCCCGAGACAATGCTCATGACAAAGGCGGGCGTGCAGATAGGCAAGGTCAAGACAATCCAGGTCGAGAAAAAATCCGTCGAGAGCGCGGCCATAGGCGACCAGGTTGCCATATCCATTGACGACGCGGTGGTCGGCAAGGACTTTTCGGAAGGCGACATACTCTATTCCTACATTGACAAGAGGTCATATGACGCGCTTCTGGAGCACTGCCTGGACAAGCTAAGCCCGGACGACATGGAGCTTATGAAAGAGATACTCTCCATGACATACACGCAGGTAATCTAGTTTTTCCAGTCGGGCAGGGCAAGTGCAAGGATTAATACTTGCTGGTGCATGAAAATTGCTGGTAATGAAAATGAGACAGATGACAAGCCTCGAATACATGCGCATAGTTTCCGAGCTTGGGCCTTTGTGCGGGCAGAGGCTTGACAAGTTCGTGGATTATGGCGGCAAGTCTTTCAGGCTAAGGATTGGCAAGGCCGACATAGCCATTGACGCGCCATTGCGCATCAACCTGACAAAATACATAAGGGATTCGCCGCAGACGCCTACCGACCTCGCGTTTTCCGTCAGGAAAAGGATTGCCAACGCCAGGCTCGAGTCGGTGTTCCAGCACGAGGCAGACAGGGTGGTGGCGTTCCTGTTTTCAAAGGATGGCGAGGAATTCACGCTCGTTTTCGAGATGTTCTCTACCGGCAACTGCGTGCTTTTGGACAAGGATTCAGTTTGCATGGCGGCTGCGGAATACAATGAATGGAAGGACAGGGAAATCAGGCTGAAAAAGCCGTACAAGTTCCCCGCGCCGCAGGTGCCAAGGGAAGGCATGTTCGGCGTGGAGGCAGTGATAAGCGGCAAGTACGTATCCGCCTGCCTCTCAAGGCTCCCGATTGGCACAATCTACACAAACGAGGCGCTCTGCCGGCTCGGGATTGGCCAGAAGGCGAAAGGCACAGACCTCACGCCCGGGCAGGCAGCGGAAATCGGCAAGGAACTGCGCGGCATGGCAGAAAGCCAAAAACCCGTGCTCTACACGGGCCCGGATGGAAAACCCGAGGAATTCGCGCTCACGGAACTTTCAGGCATGGAGGGGCTTGCAAAAAAGGAAATGCCAAGCCTGTCCGAATGCGCGGACGAGTATTACAATGCCAACCCGGCGGCGGTGCCCAAGGAGGATTCCGGGCAGGGCAAGGAAATGGCGCGGCTTGCCGAAATGGAGGCAAGGCAGCAGGAGCACATGGCCGCGCTTGAAGCCCAAGCCAAATCCTCCGGCGATGCAGGAAAGGCGATACTTGCCAACCTGGCCCTCGTTGAAGCCGCCATTGAATACGCGAAAAAAGGCCATGTTGCCGACAGGGAAATGACAGGGAAGGCAATGGCGCTTGAAAAGGCAGGCAAGCTAAGGATAGACAGGAAAACCGGCAGGCTTGAGATGGAGCTTGATTGAAAATAAGCGCGGCGAATAAATAAAAGGAAAAAAAGCGGTTTCCCGGATTTTGGAAATATTAAAGGAGGGCGTCCTTCTCATTGACCAGGTATTCCTTGAGAAGCTTTTCCGCCTTCTTCGTCTTGTCGACCTGCACCGAATAGAGCGCGAAGTTCTTGCCCCTTGAGACCATGTTGACGAGCTTTATCGAGACGCCCTTGGTCGAGAGCAGCTTTGCAAGCTTTGAAAGCTCGCCGGGCTTGTCAGGGATTTTCAGGAGAAGGACGTCGTTTGTGAGGACGTTGTAGCTGTTGTTGTGCAGGATTTCCCGCGCCTTCTTGTCGTCGCTGACAAAAAGCTGGACAACCGCCTGCGTGCCAACGAGGCCCACGTTCAGTATGTCTATGTTGACTTTGGCCTTGCCAAGGAGATAAGACATGTCCGCAAGAAGGCCTACCCTGTCAGGGGCTATAACAATCAATTGTTTCATTTCAACCTACCCGCAGGGAATATGCATGCTATGAATTAAAGCTTTTTGTAACGTTTTTTGGAAAAAGCCTGGCTTGCAAGGGCGCGGCCGTGGCTCATTCCATGAGGAAAAGCATCAGGACGGGCACTCCCGAAACCATCTTTACGTCGGATTTGGAGGCGATGCCCTGGGATATGGCGCACCCCACCGCCTTTTCGCCTATGAGGTTGGCGCTGGTGCAGGACTCCAGGCCTGAAACGACGTCGTGCACGTCCGCCTCCCCGCCCTTGTAGAAGGACGAGAACTTGGCAATGTCAATTAGCATCTTGCCTTCGGAAAGCTTCCTGCCTATGTGCTCCTTGTCGCACGCGGCAAGTATTCTTTCTCCGCCTATGTCATGGATTTTCATGTACATGGAATTGAGTGGGAATGGAAAGCTAATTAAGCTGACCCCGCAGCCTGCCAGCCATGGCGCGCGCGGCAAAATGAATATATAGAGGTTAGCCCAAAATATGAACGTGGCAAGGGCAAAAAGATCCAAGGCGACCATCAGGCATTCTGCCAAAAAACGCATGAGTCCGGGCAAAAAAAGGGCAAGCCCCAGCCTTAAGAGGAAGAAAGCCACGCTGAAAATGTCCAAGCCGCGCGCCAAAATGCCAAAGATGCGCAAGGCGAAAAAGGCGGCCGGGCGCAAGGCCCTGCCGGGGCGGGCAAAGGCTAAAACCGCAAAGCCGGCGCCTTCGCATGGGCCGAAAGCGCGGGAAAACAGGGAGCAAAAAAACGAGTTTTGGAAGGTCAATGCCCTCATAACCGCGGAGATAGAAAAAATAGGGGCAGGCATAGCAAGAAGGGAGGCCATAGAGATAACTGGCTCGCAAAGGCCCAAAAGGCCCACCGGCGCCGCAAAGAGCATGGTAAGGAACAAGGTGGGCTTTGAACTCAAGATTCTTGAGACGGAGATAAAATCGGGCAGGATGAAGGTGCCGCAGCCAAAGGAAGAAGACGATTTAGAAGGCGAAGAAGAAATGGATGCCTGAACAGCGCAACTATGCGCCCAGTTGGCAGGCATGGGAAATTCCCGCCTGTATCCGCATCCATTGATTTCCACGCATCCTGCGCTTGCGCCCCGGATTCAGACGAATTTTACTCCGCAGGACGGGCAGGACATCATGAAATAATCCGCCACATAGCCGCAGCGCGGGCATTTGTAGCTTGACTTGCCAGAAGACTGCGCGGAGCGGAAACTCGTGCCGCATTTCTCGCATTTTTCCGCGTTCCACTGGTTCGTGGTGCCGCACTTGGGGCATTTTATCCTGAACATGCTTGACAGGTGCACGCCGCAGTTGGGGCACCTTTCCATGCCGGAATCTATTTTGGCCTTGCAGTTCTGGCATTCAAGCGTGACGCCGGAGCCGACCCCGCTTTTCGAGCCGCCCGAGCCCACGACGCCTTTTAGCAAATCCAACAGGCCCATGAAATCACTTTACAAGTATGCCCTGCCTCGAAATGGAAACCGGGAATGCCTGGAACCCGAGCGACTCCGCAATGGCACTGACGCCCCTTGCGCCCGCCTTTTTGGCAAGGATTACAAGCGAGCCGCCCTTGCCGCCCGCGCCTGTGAGCTTGCCGCCCCAGGCGTGCCCCGCGCCCACGCATTCGCTTATGAAAGAGTCTATTTCCGGGGTTGAAACCGCGTGCCTTGACAAAAGCGCGTGGTTTTCAAGCAGCAGGCTGCCAAGCGCCGATGGGGAAGGCTTGGGCCTTGAGAATTCGGCGAGCAGGAATTTGAGGACTGGCTCGAAATCTTCAATTACCGCGGCGCGCTCTTCCGGGCTGCACTCAAAAGGCTTTTTTTCCATGCCAAAGGACTCCGCGAACTTTTCAATCTGTTCCTTCGTAGTGCATTTTTCAGTGGTGAAAGTGTCCACAAGCACCAGGGCCGAATCCGCAGGCATGTTGACGGAAGCCCTCTTGAAGCTGAATTTTTCCGGCTCAAAGGATTTCCTGAATACAATAGGGCTGCCTATCGTGACCGTCCGCGCGTCGACCCCGCTTGCGGAGCCGCCATGCGCCACAAGGTCGGCGGCATGCGCGCAGGCGAACAGGCTGCCCGGGGAGAGCGGCATGCCAAGCAGCCTCAAGGTCGCCGCGGCCATTGCCGCAGCCACTGATGAGGAATTGCCTATGCCCTTTGGATTGGAGGTAATAGGGATGTCTGCTTCAATGCCTGAAATGGGCTTTTTTGCAATGCCGCACAGGGCGTCATATGTGCCTTTGAGGAAAAGCGCGCGTGGGTCGACCTCGTCCACAGGTAGCGACAGGTCGGCCTCGCCCCAGTCGCGCCTTACAATGAAGCCTGCGGATTCGGACAGGCTGACAGTCGCGCTGTTGCGCAGCTCGATTGGGACTGAAAGCGACTGGGAGCCCCAGACTGCGTAATGCTCGCCTGAAAGTATCAGCTTGCAAGGGGCGGACGCGAAAACAGGGGATTTGACCATTATAGTACCAGCGCCGGAATTGGGTTTGTTGAACATGAAAATGGCTGTCAGCAGCCCGCATTATAGCAGAAATCCGAGCATGCGATTGCGTTGGGCACGCAGACTTTCCAGTTGCTGCAGCCATAAGGGGCGCAATCGCAGCAGCGGGTGCCCGAAGAGCACGTGCTGCCTCCGCAGCTGCCGCCTGTGCCTCCTCCGCCGCTGCCTGAACATGTTACTGCAGAGCCATAAAGCGTGCTTATCACGGAAGGAGCCACTGCAACTATTAGTATGCTTATCACGGAGCCTGTCAAAAGGGCGGTTGCCCAGACATTGGCCCTTGCGCGGGTTTCAGCGCCCATGAGCTGCCCGGCGCCGTATATAAGCCCCCCTGCGACAATGCCAAGCATAGCAACAATAGGCAGGATTCCCATCAGGTCCGAACAAAGCCTGCCAAGCGCATTGCCAAGCCCGCCTGAGGAGCCCGAATATTGCGCGAATGGAACTGAAAACAGCATTAACGCCGAAAATGCCGTAATTGCTATAAGTCCCGCTTTGCGCATTTGATCCACACCCTCCGGAAATACCGATGGATTGATTGGAAAGCGGTTGTTTATAATTATTTTTCAACGAAAAGAGAGCCTGTATCGCCATGGCAAAACGGCAAATGCTAAAATGTGCGGCCGGATTGGGAAAATCAAGTTGCTGCATAATAATACCGACAATCAACGAGGAGGGGACGATAGGCGCGGTGCTCGACGGCCTCGGCGCAGGAAAAAACGCCATAGTGGTGGACGGCGGCTCCGGCGACAGGACAAGGGACATCGCATCCGGGCGGGGCGCGCGCGTGATAGTGGAGGCAAGGCGCGGCAATGGCGCGGCTTTCAGAAAGGGCTTTTCAGAATCCCGCTCGAAATACGTAGCCTCGATAGACGGCGACGGCACATACCCTGCAGGAGCATTGAGGGAATGCCTTGGGATAATTGAAAGGGAAGGGGCTGACGCGGTCTTTGGGGACAGGCTGTCAAAAAAAGGCAATTACATCAGGCCCGCCAGGCGCGCGGGAAACATTGCCATGACTTTTTTCATAAACGCGCTTTTTGGCACCAGAATCGCTGACACGCAGTCCGGCCTGTGCGTTTTCAGGCGCTCAAGCCTGGCCCGAAACATGCCGAAATCTGACGGGATGTCCCACTGCCAGGAAATGAAAATCAGGCTCGCCTGCTCGGGCCATAAGTGCATAAGCCACCCGATAGCATATGCGGACAGGCAAAAGGGCAGCAAGTTCAGGTTCTTCAAGGACGGATTCGCGCTCGGGATTGGCGCAGTGAAATTGAGGATAGGGTTGCTATGAGAAAGCGCGCAGGGCCCGGCAAGGCGGGCGGAAGGGAAGCAGCGCTAGCAAACATGCTGTTATTGTACCTGATAGTGCTCGCAGGCGCCCTGTTCCTGAAAAACTTCATTGACGGCGCAGGCGCATACCTGCCTGGAAGCGGGCACGACATGCTCTGGGAAAAATACGACTGGCCCGACACGGCATACATGGCGAGGCTCGTGTCGCAGGGCATGGCATTCTCGCAGGACCCCTCGTTCTCATCGTCCGCGCCCATGATAGGCTATTTCCCGCCGGTTTTTCCCGCAGTCGCAGCTCTAATCTACAAATTCACAGGCGACTATTCCGCGACTTTCACCCTCTTGTCGGCCATGATATGGCTTGCGGCAGTATGGCTAATCGCAAAGGACTGGGAAGGCTGGGAAATGAAGATAGCGGTCATAGTAATAGTATTTTTCCTGACAGCGTACATAGAATGGCCGCCCGTGCTAAACAGGCTTCGCGAGATTTTCGCGGTCCTGATAATGGCGCTGATGTTCAAGAATCCGCTGAACCTCCAGAGGTGGAAGAATTTCCTGATTTTTGGCGCCCTTGCCACGCTTGCCCAGCCGGTTGTTGCCCTGCTTGCGATAGGAGGCTACTTTTTTTTCGACGCGCAGACTGGAAAGATAAGGATAGAGAGGAAGATGGCGCTGTGCCTAGCAGTGCTTGCAGGATTCTTCATAATAACGTATTACGGCCACGCGCTCGCCCTCCTTTCAAACGAAAAGCCGCAAAACTACATTGGCTGCGCATACACGATGCCGGCATACAATTCCCAGGATTACATGAGGCTCTCATTTTTCTATGCGATAGCGTCTGTGTTCTTTCTCGCGTTCCTGCCTACAAGGGAGCTTAAAATAGCCTATGGCGTGCTCGTGGTTGCAAGCATAGCGCTATTGGCAGCTCAAAATTTCCCGCAGACATACCTCGCGATCACTAGCCCGATTGCGTCTGACATGTGCTACCAGACAATACCTTTCCTGGCCTTTTTCGCACTGTTCCCCGACAGGGCGCGGCCCGGGGGAAAGAGGCTCGCACTTGCAAGAATCCTGCTTTTGGCTGCCCTTCTCGCCCAGTCGATGCAAAGCTATTCGTTCAAGAACAGTTCGGGCTATGGGGTCCTTGACAAGCCGGAAACGCTCTTTGCGCCAAATTCAACCGCCATAGCGGCACGCTATTACCTATGGGACAACGCCATGCAGCCATACCTGATACATTTCGATTTCAGGCTCATGTCAGAGCTCGCGCTAAAAAACGCCCCGGTGAGATTCGCATATTCGCCAGTCCAGCAGTTCTATGACCCAAACGGATATGCGCCGGATTTGCAGGGAATCATAATGTCATTTGCCAAAAAGGACATGGAGGAGTGCAGCCTGCATGCCGAAAACTTGCATGGCAGGGGCATAGACTACGCAAGCTTCGAGATAATACTTGACAGGTCATGGCAGCCTGAAAGCGACAGGACAGACAGCTGGGGCTACCGGACAGCTCTTGAAATGGAAAACATGAGCATGATAAGCCAGTGCGGCATGGAGCCAGTGCTGTTGGAAATGGGGAACAGGCGCCAGAACTACTTCATTTACAGGCTCGAAAAATAGGAAAAAGAGTAAAAACAGGAAAGGGGGCTTGCCTACTTCTTTGCCTCTTTTTTCAGGCACATGAACCAGTCAAGGCAATACCTGCCCTCTTCCTTTGACTCGAGCCGGGCGTTTGCCGCGCCTGAAGTGTCGGGCGGGGGGATTATGACATCGTCGCCCGGCTGCCAGTTCGCAGGCGTCGCGACGTCGTCCTTGTCGGATTTCTGCATTGCCACCACTAGGCGCATGATTTCGCCCACGTTCCTGCCGTTTGAGAGCGGGTAGTAGAGTATTGCCCTGACCTTTGCCTTGGGGTCTATTATGAAGACCGCCCGGACCGCCTGGGTGGTCGAGGCGTTTGGCTGTATCATGCCGTATTTTTTAGCCACGTCCATGCGCAGGTCCTCTATTACCGGGAACTTGACGTCGACGCCCTTCATTCCCTTGAACTCTATCTTCTCCTTTATCGCCCTAAGCCACGCGATGTGGGCGTAGAGGCTGTCTATTGAAAGGCCAATGAGTTCTGTGTTGACTTTCCTGAACTCCTTGTGCATGGACGCGAAGGCCATGAATTCGCTGGTGCATACCGGGGTGAAGTCCGCGGGGTGGCTGAAAAGCACCACCCATTTGCCCTTGTAGGCTGAAGGGAAGCGCACCTCCCCCATAGTAGTGTTCGCAGTGAAAGCGGGCGCCAGGTCGCCGATAAGGGGCATCCTCGGGATGTCGGCCTGTTCGTTTTTGGTGTTCTCGTCCATTCCACATACCTCCTATAAGCATTGAAACCCGCAAGCCTTGCGGCTGCATGGAAAACATGTGCCGGGCGAAGCCGGCGCGCGAACCCGCGCTGGAAACAAAACTGCTTGAACGGCAAAAGTAGGGAACAGGATAATAGCCCCGCTCATTCCATTGTGAGGCCTTTCCTGTCAATGACTATGAAGTCGGACGAGGCGAGCACGGAGTCGTAGGGCACGACAATGAGGCCGTCTTCCTTCCTCATTTTCCTGACCATGTCGTTGTCAGGGTTGGGCTCTACAAGGATTGACTCGAGCTTGCCCGTGACCTCGTTTACAGTAAGGTCGATGAGCTTGCCGATGTAGTCCCCGCCGTTTGTCACTATGTTTCTGCCTGCCATCTGCTTTGCAAGAACGAATTTGCCCATGAACACCACCAAGTTTGAGTTGATATCTATTTTCTGGCTCCTATTTAAATACCTTTTGGGAAACCTATGAATAGGGTGCGATGGCTCTTGGACGACTTTGCGCATTTGCTTGTTGGATATTCGGCGTGGAGGATTGCGCGGCTTGCCGGGCTTGGGGAAGGCAAATGGGCGTGCCTGGCAGCGGCACTTGCAGGCTCGGTCATGCCAGACCTGCTCTGGCCATGGGGCGTGTTCTCATACGTTTCAACCCATGCGATAACGTATTACGCCATCTTCGCCCTTCCGTTCCTTTTATGGGGAAAAAGCAGGGCGCCTGCCGCCCTGTTCATTGCGGCGGTGGCATTGCACATAGCGATAGACATACCCATGCATGCCGGCACGTACGCGCCATTTGCCCCAATAAGCGATTGGAAGGTGACCGGCTTTTTCAATTACTGGAGCGACTGGGGCTACGTTGCGGCTTACTGGATTGGCGCGCTGGCCCTTGCAGGCGCCACGTTCCTCGCCGAGTGGAAAAAAACCGGCGGCATGACACTTGGCTGCGATGCCCCTGTCAAAAAAAAGCAATGAACGCACATGCAGGCAGGACAATCTAGCATGGGTTTATATTGGAACGTTGCCAAATAAGTGACAACATGGTGACCTGATGTCCACGTACGTTGAAATAATCACATCCCCGAACTGCCCGCACTCCCCAAAAGCCACAAGAAGGCTCCAATCCATACTCGGCAAGATGGGGAATGTCCATTTCGTGGAGATTTCGATGATTACCGAGCAGGGCCAGATGATTGCCGAAAGCTACGGGGTCGAGGCGACACCCGCCATAATAATAAACGGCTCAATGGCTTATGTAGGCGTGCCGACAACATCAGAGGTGCGCGGCATGATAAAGGACGCTGTGCGCGACCAGCGCGAGAAAATGAGCTACTTCTTCTGAAAAACAGGGGATAAAAATGCAATCGCCTAGCCCCGGCCAGACCCGATAAGCCTGAATATTTCGCCCCTGCCGCAGGCAGGGCCGATTATGTGGGTTTTTATCTCCGCAAGCCTGCCGGCCTCGGCGTCCACCGCGTTGTCCCCGAAAAATACAGCCTCGCGGGGCGAGACGCCCAGGCTTTCACACGCAGCAAGCATCATTTCAGGGGATGGCTTTGGCTCGTGCGAGTCAGCTGTGTGTATGGCGGAGAAATAGCCGAGCATGCCGAAATGGTTCAAAAGCGCATAGGCGCTCTGGCGCCTGTTCGTCACCGCGGCAACAAGAAAGTCCGCGGAAATATCCGGCACTGATTCAAGAGCCGCCGTGGGCCTGAACTCCAAAAACGTGTACGGCACGTTCTTAGCCACCTGCGCGACCATGGCGTCGCGCATTTCGGGCGTGCTTTCAGGCGCGAGCATCTCAAAGAGCCTGTGCGTGGTGTTCCCAAGCATGGCCTCCTTTATGCGCGGGAGAGGAACGTCATAGCCGAACCCTTCTAGTATGGCCTTGTAATTGGCCATGTTTGCGGCCTCGGAGTCCACAAGCACGCCGTCTATGTCGAAAAGCACTGCCTTGAACCTGGTTTCCATGCACATTTTGCCCTTGGAAACGTATTAAATCTACGCAAAGCAATAGAAGGGCGGGCAAATGCCCGGATGAAACAGGCAAGTGGTAGGATGGGACTCGAGATTACTATAGACAGGAAGGCCGGGATTGCGTATTCAGCCCAGCCGCAGGCTGTGACAGCGTGCTCGAAGGGCTTTTTCGGCGAGATTTCAAGGGGGACCGTGTTCCTCGCGCCCGAAGAGGCGCTATACCTGTGCGAGGCGAGGAATGCGCTGCCCCTGGCAAAGGACGGCAGGAAGCTTGGCATGGAAGACGTGGTTTCGGCTTTCAGCTCAAAAAGGCTCATACCAAGGTATTACGCTTACAAGGACTGGAAGGACAGGGGGCTTGTGGCGCGCGACCCAATGGAAATGTCGCCCCCTTACAAATCCGAGGGTTCCGCCAGGCAATACGCAAGGGGCAAGTTCAGGCCAGGCAGGCTCAAGCTCTCCGGTCATTTCCTGCCAGGCAGCCTGACAACTGTCTGCGGGGATGGCAAGGACGGCATGGCCGCATACGGCAGGCACTGGCTTGGCCAGTACGGGACATACAAGGCCCACACGCGCGGCAAGCTCCTCAAGCTCGACATTTTCGAGACAGTGTTCCTTGCTAAAAAGAAGATGCTCAAGATTGCGAACTCCACGGCCGCAAAGGCGCGCAGGGCTGCTCTCGGGGCGCACCCTGACTTCGACAGGCTATACGAGGTGTTCGAGGAGTGGCGGCAAAGCGGCTACGTTGTCAAGACGGGCTTCAAGTTCGGCACGCATTTCAGGCTCTACTTCCCAGGCGCGAGCCCGGTATCGGAAAACGGCGCATGGGTGCACTCGAAGCACGTCATACAGGTGTTCCCGCGCGATTGCAGGATGCTCGTGTCCGAATGGGCGCGGGCAATCAGGCTTGCGCACTCTGTCAACAAGACATTCATACTTGCCATACCCGGCAAGAAGGCAAGGCGCAAGAAAAGCCTTTTCACGCCGGACTTCCTGCTCTACCACAGGGCCGGGCCAGCGGCGCAAAACCCGAAGACAAGCGAGCCGAAATACCTCATGATGGCAATTTCCGAGGAGGAGAAAATAGGCGGCGAGCTGCTCTCCGAAGCGCTTGACACGTGCAGGAGGGCCGGGCTAGGGCTTGCCATAGCCATTGTCGACAGGGAAACTTCAGTAACATACTACTTTGTCAAGAGGGTTTCCCTGCCGAAAAGCAGGTTTGAATACTACGAGATAGAATGGGGCCAGCCATGAGAAGGCAGGCGGGTTATCCTTTCAGGCGCGCTATGGCCTCCTCGGAAGGGACCACTTTAGCCTTATAGGCCATCTTGACGTATTCGAGCCCTGACCTGTAATCCTCTTCCGTGAACGACTCGACCGCGTCCCCAATCACGGTTATATCATAGCCGCGGAAAAACGCGTCGGCGGACGTGTGGCGCACGCATATGTGCGCGTGCAGGCCGCATAGAACTACCTCTTCTACGCCCATGCCCCTTAGAATGCCGTCAAGGTCTGTCCCGAAAAAGCCGCTGTAATTCCTCTTTGGGACAATGTAGTCGCCCTTCTTGGGCTCAAGCTCCGGAATCACCTGCGCGCCGCTGCTGCCAGCTATCGCATGTGGCCCCCAGACGGAAAACTCATGGTCGAGGCCCTCTATGTGGGCGTCGTTCGAGTATATCACAGGCACGCCGACTTCCCGCGCCGCGGCTATGACTTTTTGTATGTTCGGGATTATCTTTTGCGCCCTGGGGCACTTCAGGCTGCCAGTGACAAAGTCGTTTAACATGTCAAGGACTATGACTGCTTTTCCCATGGAAACCACCCTAAGCCGCGGACAGGAAGCTTGGCGCGTGCAAAAACAGGCAAATCCAAAACAGGGCATCCGCGCTGATAACCAACCTTTGAACAACAAAATATATAAGGGAGAATAAACAAATCCGGGTCATACCAGTGCCTTTCAAAGATAAAATGTTGGTGGAACCATGAATGCCGAAAAAAGCCTGATGCTCTGCGCAGTATTCCTTCTCGTCCTTGCAGGGACAGCGTCGCCGTTCCTTCTCTACGGGACAATAAAAAACGAGCAGGACACGAGGCTGACAGGCACGTTCGTCGAGCTTCTCCAGTCAGGCACAGTCATATCCACCGCCACGGCCGCAAGCGAGGGCAAGTATTCGTTCAACGTCACCACGCCGGGCACGTACATACTCAGGTTCACGAGGGACGGCTATCCGCAGACGATAGCCGTGGTAAACGTCAGCTCGGACTCGCAAAGGGACGTGGTCATGTGGGCGACAAGCCTCGCATCCATGTACGGGCAGGTGGCATACGCAGACGGGATGCCTGCAAACGAGCTTTTCGGCGAGAAGGTCAGGCTCCAGAAAAACGGCGTTTTCGTAGTGGGGCTCGAGGGGAAGATAATCGGCCCTTCCGGCTCGTATGCAATCACGAGCATAGAGCCCGGCACCTACACAGTGGTCCTCTCAAGCGACGCGCTCGACTACGAGAAAAAGACAATCACGCTAACGGCAAGCAAGGCTGAACAGGTCAATATCATAGTCTCAAAGAAATCCACGGCGCAAAACAACACGGATGGGCAGAACCAGACAAAGGAAGCGTTCACCATCGTGGCGCCAGGCACGGCCATAGAGGGCAGCCAGGTCAAGGTGGTGCTATTCTCGACCACTACAGGCGCTGTCAGCGGCGCGGTGCTGCTTGTCAAGGGCCCGGGCATTGACACGAGCCTCGACCCCACAGACGCCAACGGCGAGACGCATTTCACCCCTGCGCAGGCGGGGACATATACCATAGTATACGGCGGCTACTCAATCCCGATAAGCGTGTCCATGCAGGCCTCAAACCAGACGCAGGAGCCAGAACCCCAGCAAAACTCCACAGTAACGCTGCCGCCTATAACCCCGCCAAAGACAGTGCAGGAGCAGGCCATATTCGGCGTAGGCGCCACATTCGCAATAGCAATAGCGATAATAGCCGTCCTCGCAGTCGCGGGGGCCGCATATTACCTATACACAGGCAGGAAAAGGAAGGAAGGCGAGCTTGAGACGCCGCAGGAAATAAAGCTGCATAAGGCCGCCAAAAAGGGCAGGAAGGCCAAGGGGAAGCGCAAGGACATGCCGGAAGGCCTGCAGGACATAATAGACATGGAGTCCGAAAAGACCGAGAGCTTCAAGAAACAGGTCAGGCACAAGAAAGGCGGGAAGGCGAAACAGGAAAACGACAAGGACGATTAAGGTTACGGCATTTCCGCGCGCGGGGTTATTCTGGCCCTGGCGAGGTAGACCGAGAGGGCGCTGCCTTCCTGGCGAACCAGGACGAGAAGGTCCTGGCTGACAAGCTCAATCCCCTGCCTGAAATCCGCACTGCCCGCGTGCTCGAGCATTTCAAGCGATTCCATGACAAGCGGGCTGTTGATGCTGCTGAAATACGATGCCACGCAAACTGCGTTCTCCTTTGCGCTGCCGCCTGGACCTATTGACTCATAGCGTGCGAAAAGCACTATGTCCTCCCCTGACGATTTGGCGAAAAGGCCGAGCCTGCCTGGAAGTTCCACGCCTTTTGCAAGCCGGGTTTCGCCCAAGAGCCCGGGGCAGGCCTGGGCCGCGGCGCCAAACCCCTTTGAAACAAGGTAGCGCCTCAAATTTTCAATTGAAGCTGCGAGCCTGTCGCTGCCAAAAAGCTGCGCTGACTTGAAATACTGTTTCCCCTGCAACGAGGAAACTGCGTTCTTTTCAGCGTTGGGGAAATCCCTTGTAATAAACTTGTGCATAGCGACACTTCTAGGCATGTTTTTCCAATCGCGCGGAAAGCCCCGGGCGGCGCCATGGCTGGGGGCAAAAAAATGTCACGCGCACTCTTTTTTGCGCAGGCAAGGCTTATTAGACTTATTCAAAGCAGGGTGAAAAACAATATGCAGAACAAGGCGATGGTCAGGTTGTCGTCAATGTGCAGGGGCAGGCTCTCGACAAAAGCCGCCAGCACGGACCAGAGCACCCCTATCCACCCGAAAAAGACCACCGAGGGCAGGCAGCAGGCGAACATGGAAAGCCAGCCGCGCCACGTCTTCTTGTGGTTGTAGGGAAGCTTGTTTGTCCCGTGCTTGCCAAAAAACGTCGAAAGCGAGTCGCCTATGCCCACCGCTACAAGCGACACAACTGCTGCTGGGCCGCTAAGCGTGAGAAGCACGAGGCTTATGCCCGCAAGCAGCCAGACAAGCCCGAGGTCGTATTCATGGAATCCCGTGCCCCTGGCGCGGGAGAGCATCTTGAACACCTTCGTGAGGAAGCCGAGGTTTGCCCCGCGCAAGAGGAGGCCGAGGAGTATGACGGACGCGACCAGGCCCGAAACAAACACGTATTGGGCGAACTCCCTGCCGAAAAACGCGAAGAGGAGTATGGCAAGGGTGCCTATGCACAGGTGCAGGAACTGCCGCAGGTTTTCAGAGGCTGCGGTGGCATAGGAATGCGCGCCCTTTTTCGGGGTGAACATGGAGCCGGTCCGAAGCGCCAGGCCGCGGGCCACGCCGACTGAAAGCACTGCGAGGGTTATGCCCCCGGCCACGTCGTAGGGCGTATGGACGCCCAAGAACAGCCGCGTGAATGCCACGAAGACAGCGAATGCGAGGAGGGGCAGGAACTCCGCCGCCCCGAGATAGGCAAGCGCGAGTGCGAACGCGACGGTGGTGTGCACGCTTGGGAAAGAATACTCCCAATACGGGCATGGAATCAATGATTCCGCGCCGTAAACGCAGGGCCTCTCGACCCTGTAATAGTCCTTTGCCACCATTGAGGCTGAAAACGCGAGCAGGAGCGCGAGGGCGGCAAGCGCAGCCCTGTTAGAGGTGGGCTTGCGGAAAGAGAGGAAAAGCCATATGGCGGCTATGGAAAGCGCGAAAAAGATGTCCGAGTTGATAAGAGTTGAGGCAAAGAGGAAAAAATCCGTGAAGGGGGTTGTTGGAAACAGCATGAAAGACTGCACCGTGAAATCCTTGGCCGTCATTGCGGCAATAAGGTTTATTCAATAGCAATTATATTCCTATATGCGGGGCGCTAAAGGGCGGATGCGGCATGGCACCGCACGGATATCCATCCGCCATGCAAAGGTATTTATTGTTTTGCCCGCATTAATATCCACCACTGGTGCAAGGGGCTTCCCGTGCGCCGGGAACTGATTTTCAAGACAAACAAACCGAGGTAGATAAAATGAGCAAGAACCTTGAAGGACAGCAGATACTGATTCTGCCGGAAGGCTCGTCGCGCGTACTGGGCCGCGACGCGCAGAGGAGCAACATAGCAGTCGCATACGCGGTTGCAAACGCCATCAGGACCACGCTTGGCCCGAAGGGGATGGACAAGATGCTTGTCTCCGAGCTTGGCGACATAGTGATAACAAACGACGGCGCGACCATACTCGAGGAGATGAACGTGGAGCACCCGGCGGCAAAGATAATGGTCGAAATCGCCAAAACGCAGGACAAGGAAGTGGGCGACGGCACCACGACTTCGGTCATGATTGCGGGCACGCTGCTCAAAAAAGCCGGCGACCTGCTCGACCAGAACATACACGCGAGCACGATTGTGAAGGGCTACAACCTGGCGGCCATGAAATCCATTGAAATACTCGACAGCATATCCACAAAGGTGGAGATAAAGGACGGCAAGGTGCTCGAGGAGATTGCGGCCGTGTCCATGGGCTCCAAGTCTGTCGGAGTTGGCAACCAGAAGGACATACTCGCAAAACTTGTTGTCAAGGCGGTGACGCAGGTCGCCGAGCAGAAGGACGGCAAGTACGTGATAGACCACGACCTCGTGAAAATCGAGAAGAAGTCCGGCGGCGAGATAAACGACACCGCAGTGATACAGGGCGTCCTCATAGACAAGGAGATTGTCCACCCGGGCATGCCCAAGGCATTGAAGAACCCGAAGGTGGCCCTCCTCGACGCGGCGCTTGAGATAGAGAAGACGGAAGTCGACGCGAAAATCGAGATAACCTCCCCGACGCAGATGCAGGAATTCCTCGCGCAGGAGGAGAAGATGCTAAAGGACATGGTCGAGAAAATCGCCTCCACGGGCGCTAACATAGTCTTCTGCCAGAAGGGCATCGACGACGTGGCGCAGCACTTTTTGTCAAAGAAGGGCATCTCCGCTGTGCGCAGGGTGAAAAAGTCCGACATGGAAAAGCTTGCGCGCGCTACAGGCGCGAAAATAGCCACCACGCTTGACGACCTCACGGCAAAGGACCTGGGAGTGGCAGGCGACGTGGTAGAGAAGAAAATTGCAGGCGAGGCCATGGTGTTCGTTGAGAACTGCCCCAATGCGAAATCAGTGACAATATTCGTCAGGGGCTCCACGGAGCACGTGGTCGCCGAGGCCGAGCGCGCGATAACAGACGCCATTGGCGCGGTGTCGTCCGCTATTGAGGACGGCAAGTACGTGACAGGCGGCGGCTCCGCGGAGATTGAAATCGCATCCAAGCTCAACCAGTACGCGACAGAGGTCGGCGGCAGGGAACAGCTTGCCATACAGGCATTCGCAGAGGCGCTCGAGATAGTCCCGCGCACACTCGCGGAGTCTACAGGCGCAGACGCCATAGACATGCTTGTCAGCCTGCGCTCAAAGCACAAGAGCGCGGAGGGCTCGCACTTTGGCGTGAACGTCTACACGGGCGCCATAGCCGACATGAAAAAGGAGGGCGTTTTCGAGCCTGCGAAGGTGAAAAAACAGGCAATCCAGTCGGGCTCCGAGGCGGCAAGGATGCTTTTGAGGATTGACGACATGATATCCTCCAAGGGCAAGTCGGGCGGCGCGGGCGGCATGCCCCCGGGAGGCCCAGGCGGCATGGGCGGGATGGACTACTAGTCCTTTCCCCTTTTTTCTTCTTTTTTTGTATTTTTTCCTTTTACTGCGGCGTTAAAACGCACATGTCTATCCACGAACAGCCTGTTTATAAATTCTAATGAAATATTTACACAGCGTAAGGCGCGCCTTATTTTGCAGACAGCGATTGATGGCGAAATTGCCTGAATGTGGGGAAATGGCAAGCACACGACTTGAAAAACTGTCGGATATCGGGGCCAAGTACCAAAACACCAACTGGTTCGGCAAGGCGCTTCTGCACGCGAAGCACCCCTTCAGGATATACGGCGCGAAATGCCTGCTTGAAGAAAAAAACCTGGCGCACGAACTGGCCAGGAAGGAAAAGCTGGACGCATACGCTCTCATTTTCAAGAAAGCCAAGTTCGCCGTTGCCATTGGCGACGAGGAAGGCAACATACTCAAAATCAATCCCGCATTCTCAAAGATGTTCGGGTACAGCGAGGAGGAGCTTGCTGGCAGGAATTACGGCTCGCTCGTGTTCGGAGGCGAGGCCGCATTCGCGGAAAAGATGATAAAATCCCAGCTTGGGGCTGGGCAGGATTACCTGTCAATGGACCTGATGTTCACAAGGAAGGATGGGAGCTTTTTCTGGGGCGACGCGGGCACTGTGCTGCTGCCGCTAAACGGCGGCGTCAGGAAGAACTCAATAATAGTGATAATGGACATCAGCGGCGAAAAGAAGCTGGAGGAGCAGCTTGAAGAGCAGATGTCAGACCTGCAAAGAACAAAGGCCGACCTTGTCCATACGGTCAAGCTCAAGGACAAGTTCTTCAGCATAATAAGCCACGACCTGCGCACGCCGTTCCAGGCGCTCATAGGATACTCCGAGATACTGGCAAGCGGCGGCTATGAGGGCGAGCAAGACATGAAAACTGTGGCGAGTCAGCTCAACATAGCGGCCAAAAGCGCCTACAAGCTCCTTGACAACCTGCTTGCATGGGCAAACGCGTCAGGCGGAAAAATGAAGATGGACTTCAAAAACCTCGACCTGCGCGAAATAGCGGCAGAACAGGCGGCAACCCAGCAGGCCAAGGCAGACCTGAAAAAAATAACACTTGAAAACCTCGTGCCGGAAGGGATGGAAGTGTTCGCAGACAGGGACACCCTTTCAACGGCCATAAGGAACCTTGCCTCAAACGCAATAAAGTTCACGCAGGAAAACGGCAGGGTAGAGATAGGCGCACTGAAGGAAGGGCTATACGTTTACGCGTGGGTTGCAGACAACGGCCCCGGGCTGGACCCCGAAGTAAGGTCAAAACTCTTCAAGGAAAAAATAACCACCCGCAGCACGTCAGGCGAGGAAGGGACAGGCCTGGGCCTGATGCTTGTCAAGGAATTCGTTGAAAGGAACAACGGAGGCGTGAGCGTGGAATCGGAGCCCGGAAAAGGCACCAAATTCACAATAGCCGTGCCTGCAAGCGAAGACGCAGTGCCGGCAATAGACGGCTCGCTGCGCGAGCAATGACTTTTTTTCAGTCCCGCCTCAATGCCACCACGGCCGGGAGCTTTGACGCCTGTTTTGCAGGGAAATAGCCGGAAACCGCCCCGAAAAACAGGGACACGGACATTGCGCCCACTAGGACTTCCGCGTTGAGGACTGTCTTTGTCACAAGGGCCGAGACAAGAAGCGAGATGGCGCTGCCAATGATTATGCCTATCAGGCCGCCGATTCCTGAAACCAGCACTGATTCTATGAGAAACATCTGGAGTATCTGGTTGTTCGGGGCCCCGACAGCTTTCATTATGCCTATGTCCTTGGTGCGCTCCATTACGGACGTGAACATGGCGTTTGAAATCCCGATGGCCCCAACGACCAGGGCGATGAGCGCCACAAAGCCCAAAAACACCGAAAGTATGCCAGTTACCTGGCGTATCTGCTCGAGCGTGGACGCGGCGGTCATAACCGTGAAGTCTGGCTTGTCCGGGTCCACCTTCCTGCGCCTTGCAAGAGTGGTAGTGACGTCCTTAGCCACGGCCTCCGGGTCTGCCTTGGGGGACACGGTGATGAAAATGTCGAATACCTGGTCCTTGGGGACAGCGCTTGGGAAAAGCTCGCGCAGCGCAGTGGCCTCCATGAGGATGGTGTCGTCAAGGTCGCTAATAGCCCCGGAACTCTTGTTGAATATGCCTGAAACGCGGAAGGACCTGTTGTTTATCAGGATGCTGTTGCCCACGTAGACCTTGTCGTCGAAATACTCGTCTGCCACCTTGCTGCCTATGACGATGGACGACTTGTCGCCCGAGCGGAAATAGCCCCCGTCCCGGAAAGTCACGCCGGACGCATTGGTGTATTTCACGTAAACGTCTATCTCGCTGCCTGCCACGTTGCCCGCTGTGATTTTCCTTCTGAACTGGATGGGCGCATTGGAGACCAGTATTTCTCCTGCCACGGCGTCCACGCCCGGCAGCCTGCGCAGCGCGTCCGCGTCCTTTGTATATAGGACTTTGTTGAAAGTGCCGCTTTGCAGGCTTGTAGTAGGCAGCACCATTACATAGTTGGAGCCGAGGCTTTGCACTGAATCCACAATGCTTGCCTCAATGCCAAGGGACAGGCTCAAAAGTATGACAATGGTGGCTATGCCCACCACTATGCCAAGTATGGTAAGGAAACTCCTAAGCTTCCTGTGCAGCACGTTCTTGAGCGAAAAATTGATTATCTCTGCGATGTCCATGGGAAAACCACTGAAAACCTCATTCGCGCCTCAACGCCACCACGGCAGGCAATTTCGACGCCTGCCTGGCAGGGAAATACCCTGAAGCGCCGCCAACCAATATGGCGACTATGAAACTCCCGCCTATCAACTCCGGGCTGACAACAGTGGAAATGTTACCGACAGCCGATATCAGGGCGCAGACCACGGCGCCAAGCGCAATGCCCACTGCGCCGCCTATCACCGAGAGCATGACGGACTCCGCAAGGAAGAGAAGCATCACCGCGCTGTTCGGCGCCCCGACAGATTTTAGTATGCCGATGTCGCGCGTGCGCTCGAGAACCGAGGTGAACATTGAGTTTGCTATGCCTATCGAGCCCACTACAAGCGAGATTGCCGCCACGGCCCCCAAGAAAAGCGTCAGTATGCCGGTTATCTCGCCGACCTGTTCCTGTATCGAGGCGGCGGTTATGATTGTGAAGTCCAGATTGTCCAGCTTGACTTTCCGCTTGTTGGCAAGCTTCTCCTTTATCTCCTGGCCTATGGCTGCGGAGTCCATGTCAGGGTTGGTCAGTGCCAGTATGGCGGACACCCTGTCCTTTGCAAGCACGCCAGGGAACAGGTCGCGCGCCGCGTCCTGGTCTATCGCTATCAGCTTGTCTATGTTGCCGACGCCCTGGCCGACCTGTTTTATTATGCCGGAAACCCTAAACGGCCTGCCGTTGATGTAAAGCTGGTTGCCGACCTGGATTTTCTCGTCGAAATAATCGTTTGCTATGGTATAGCCGATTACGACCGACGACTTGTCGCCCTTTTCAAAGAACTTGCCCCCCTCATAGCCGGCGGTTATGAACTTGTCATAGGTGTCCGCATTGACGCCCGATATGGTTGCCGTTGCGTTGTATTTCTTGAACCTGATGCCTGCAAGGGGATACGACAGGCTGCCGGAGACAGAATCCACACCCGGCACGCGGGAAACCACGTTGACGTCCTTGTCGGTGAGTATGCCGCGCAGGATCGGGACGAAACTCGTGGAACTTGTGATGCTTGCCTGGCCAGGGAGCACCAGCACGAAATTGCTTCCAAGCTTGTTCAGGCTCGCGCGTATGTCCTTGTCAAGTCCCTGGGCAAGAGCGACAAGTATCACGATTGAGGCGATGCCTATGACAATCCCGAGGACTGTGAGGAAAGACCTCGTTTTCCTGTGGGATATGTTTTTCCACGCGAACCCGATTATTTCTTGCAAATCCATTTGAAAAGCTCCGGAACCTGGCGCCATTTCAGGCGCCCGTGCATGGGCAGGGAGTCAATGGGGCCAAAAAAGCCCCTGTTGCCCGTCAATCCACGTGCTGCGCTTGCTTTGAAGGCTTTTTCCTGAACTTGAAATACCACAAGCCGACCGCAAGCACCGCGACTACCGCTATGCCTATGGCAATCGTCCCGCTGCCCCCGCCTGAAACCGCAGCGTCCTGCGCGGCGGTTGCCTGCGACACAACGTCGAGGTAGACCGTCTTTTTCACCGTGTGCTCGCTGTTGTAGGAGTCCCTGAAAACCGCGGTCAGGGTGACAGGCTGCTTTCCGTCGGGCACGTCCTTTGTCTTGACCTTGAACTGCAGGGTAGAGAAATCGTCCGGGTTCAGGGAGCCGATGAACTGCGAGTTCTGCGCGTCAATGAGCGAGAACGCGTCCGAGTCGAAGGAAACCTTCAGGGCGGATAGCGGCGCCGAGCCCACGTTTGAAGTCTGGATTTCTATGGTGTTTTGCTGCCCGGCCACTATAGGCGACGGCTTGCCGGATGCGAAGAAGTCGACGTCCGAATTCACCACCACGTTGAGGCCGGCGTTCTGGGAAACCGGGGCCTGTTCCTCGCCCTTGCTGTTTTGGTACTGGATGGTAAAGGGTATCGAATAGAACCCGGGCTGGATGTTGCTGACGCCCACGTCAAACGTGATTTCCTTTGATTCGCCTATGTCCACGTTGCCGACCTTGCCTATGGATGAGCCGAGCGGGGTGAGCACAGTATTGGTCCCAAGCGAGACCCTCATCGAATACGCCGGCTTGTCGCCGCTGTTTTCAACAGTGACCTTCAGTTTGGTCATCTGGCCGGGCGTGGGGCTGTTTTCAGCTATCGAAACCAAGAAGTCAGGGGATTTCCTGACTACGTTGAGAAGCACTGCCGCGCGGTCGAAATTGGTGTTGCCGAGGTCGTCGTCGTATATTATCCCGATTGGCAGGGAATACACGCCGCTTGAAACATTGCTTGCCACCATGACTTCGGTCGAGAAGTCCGAGGAGTTCTCGACGGAGCCGAGGTAGAGCGGCAGGCTCATGGCGACAAAGCCGGAGCCCATGCCAAGCACGCTTGACGTGCGCGGGTCGGAAGACTGGCCAACGTATAGCCTGACGTCCTTGACCGAGCCGCCCGAGTTCTTCAGCGTGCCTTCAAGCGTGAACGTCCCGTCAGTGTATACGGTGCTTGACTTGGACGACACCTGGAATATGGGCGGGTCGACCACAGACACCGGGATTGTGAAGCTCTTCTGGGTTATGTCCCTTGAGGAGCTGTAAAGCGTGGAGACGAAGCTGGAGCCGTAGAGCTGCGCCTGGAAATTGTATATCCCCGGGGCCGCGGACGGAAGCACTGAAAACGGTATCGAGATTATCGTGGAGCCGCCGGGTGAAATGTCGCCCACGTAGACTTCCGTGTTAGACTTGAGGGGCCCGCTGCCAAGGGCGGTCAGCTTTATTCCGTCAACAGTGACCGCGCCGTTGTTTGAAACAGTAAGGGTCACAAGGCCGGAAGAGCCCGGCTTGACGGTCGTAGGGCTTACCACATAAGAGGACACGGATATGTCCGCGAATGACAATCCCGCCAATGCCAGGATTGCCGCCATTGCAAACGCCAGTTTGCCAATTCCGGAGATTTTCGACTTGTTTGACATCCACACCACCAATTTTTTCAGCACAAGATGCGCCAGTATCATGATTGTTTTATTTCCTCGACCCTTCCGCTATCTTCTCCACCATGCCGTCTTTTATGTGCACAATCCTTTGCGCGAGGGAGGCGACGTTCGGGTCGTGGGTTACTATGATGAGGGTCTTGCCCTCCGAATGGATAAGGCTGAAGATGTCCATCACCGCCGCTCCGGATTTCGAGTCAAGGTTGCCGGTAGGCTCGTCGGCAAGCAGGATGGTGGGCTCGTTGACAAGGGCGCGGGCTATGGCCACTCTCTGCCTCTGCCCGCCCGAAAGCTCGCTTGGGAGGTGCTCAAGCCTGTCGCCCATGCTAAGGCTTGAGAGGACCTTGGTCGCCCTTTCCCTGCGCGCCTCGAACGGTATGTCGTAAAACATCATGGGGAGCATGACGTTCTCAAGGGCGGTGAGGGTCGGTATGAGATGGAACGACTGGAATATGAAGCCCACCTTCTTGCCGCGGAAAGTGGCGCGCTGGGCGTCGCTCATCTGCAGGGTAGGGACGCCGTCGATGCTTAGCTGACCGGAAGTGGGATAGTCAAGCAGCCCGAGTATCTGCAAAAGCGTGGACTTGCCGGAGCCAGAAGGCCCGATTATCGAAATCCACTCCCCTTTGTGCACCTCGAAGGACACGTCCTTGAGCGCGTCAAGGGAACTCTCGCCCATGTGGTAGGTCTTCCTGATTTTGTCAAGGACCATGACGACCTCGCCCCTTCCCTTGGAGGGGTGTGCCTGGGCGTGCGCGCGCACTTCCTTTTTCGCCTGTTTCTTTTCCATTTTCACACCATGACGCGGCATCTGGGCCGCGCGAATCAGCGCAGCATGTCAGAGAAGAATTCATGCTTCATGCCATTGAAAAACATTGACTTCCAGAACTTCAGGGTCTTCCTGCCCTTTGCGGTTATCGAATAAACCTTCCTTTTGCGCCTGCCGACAGGCTCAAGCGAGCAGCTTAGCAGGCCGTCCGACTCCATTGCGGAAAGTATGGGATACATCCTCGACGGGGTGGCGGTGTGCAGTTCCTCCGCCTGGAACCTTTTCATTATCCCGTAGCCGCAGGACGGCTTCCTGGATATGAACCAGAGCGTGATGAGGAAGAGGAAACTCCTTGAGAACCCGTAGTCGCTTTTGAGGGATTCGTCGTCGTACTCGACCTTCACTCCGTTGACAACATGACTTTTGACCATGCGAAATGCCTGTTCTGCTGGGACGCCTGGCACGATATGCGCGGGAAGGTATATAAAGGCACGCACCTATCCAAAAAAGGATATATCCAAAACAAAACGCATGCGATGCGGGCGCAGGCCAAGAAGGTTTAAAATACATGCAAGAGATAGAACTGGCAACCAGATTCAACCAAATGAAGGCGAAAAAATGGCTGACACAAAAGTAAAGGCTGTATTTTCAATAATAAGGGTCCTTGTTGCCATAGCGTTCGGCTATGTGATATACTACCTGCTGACTGCCGAGGGCGACAACATATACCTCGGGGAAAGCACCCAGATGTTTGGCATAATAGGCGGGATAATAGTCGCTATAATGGTCTTCGCGCTTCTAAGCAAGCTCAAGGGCGGCGGGGACTAAGGATTGCGGGCCCGAAAGCCTCATATCCTAAAAAGGGGATTACTTCTTTTCAAAGCCTGCAAGCATTTCGCCAGCCTTGGACTTGGCGGCTTGCCCGCCCATGACGACCACGGCGCCCGCGTCGGGCTGACCATAGACAACAAGCCATGACTCGCCCGCGCAGCGCATGGCCACAAGCGTAGCGAGGTCCTCCTCGCCTTCGACCTCGATGCAGCCCGAGCCTTTTTGAAAAAGCCCCGCCACTGCGGCCTCCAGTTCGCCGGTTATCATGCCGGCCGGGTTTTTCACCCGAAGCGGATTCCTGCAATAGGACGAGAGCGCCCCGCGAACGCCTTCGTGCACTGCCGCGCGCTTCGTCATCCTGTCAAAAATCACTATTTCAGGCTTGACGCCTGCCATTATCATGCGGTAGGCGCACTCGTCGCCCACAGCGCAGACCTTCCTGCCGCTGGACTTCAGGTAAGGGTGCAGGCCGGCGTCGGGGAACAGCGTCCCAAGCGGCTCCTTGAGTTTCGCGCGCAGGTTATCGGTTATGGCATACAACTGGACCACCGCGAAAGGCAGCGGGGCATCACTGCGAGCCGAGGATTTTTATCCCCGACTTGTTTCCCATGATTACCCTGGTGCACTTTGTGAATATGCCGCAGTCGACCACGCCTGGAATCGCGTCAAGGTAAAGCTCCATCTTTGCAGCGTCCGAGACTTCCATCCTGGCGTCGAGTATGTAATTGCCGTTGTCTGAAATCAGCGGGCCGAACTTGCCCGTGCCTGTGCGAGCGAGGGCCTCGATTCCGTCGTGGCGGAGCTTGCGCTTGACAGTGGAGTAGGCAAAGGGCGTCACCTCAATCGGGACAATGCCTGAAAGCTCCCTGTACTTAGAGTCGTCTATTATGATTGTGAAATCCTTGGCCTCGTATGCCACCACTTTCTCGCGCACCAGCGCGCCGCCCGCGCCCTTTATGCTTTGCAGCTTGGTGTTGACCAGGTCCGCGCCGTCGACCGCGTAATCTATGTGGTCGACCGCGTCAAGCTCGACAACGTGCAGGCCGGACTTGAACGCCAGGTGCTTCGAATCGAATGACGTCGGCACGCACTCCACGTGCCAGCCCTTGGACGCTACAAGCTCGCCAAGGCCGGTTATGAAGTGCTTGGAAGTGCTTCCTGTCCCAAGGCCTATCACCATGCCGTCGCGCACGTATTTCAGGGCCTCGTATGCCACCTTCCTCTTGACCGGCTCCAGCGGGTCGTGGTTGTTGCCTGCTTTTGCTTGCATAATCGCACACCTTCCCCAAATGCCACAGGCACCTATTCAACGCCCGTTTAGAAGGGGGTTAATACTTAATGGAAAGCTGTTTCACACCCCCCATAGCATAATGCTACGGGGCTATTTAACCTCTGCTCCTTGCAGGGGTTTGGGCGGTGCCGGACTAAGGGGGTGCAACCCCCTTGGGCTGGCAATGGACTTGGCGAGGATCGAACTCGCGGCCTCGTGCTTGCAAAGCACGCGCTCTACCACTGAGCTACAAGCCCGTAAAACAAGATGGTTATTTTATAGGCGAAGCATATTTAAAAAGCCGATTTGCAGGGGAAAAATGCGGGCCGCGGCACCCCCATATCTTTAAGAATACCTTGGACAAATACATTTCTCGGGTGCTTTTTATGAGTGAGAAGAAAGAACAAAAACATGCCCACGGCGCCAAAAAGAACGATGGCATGAATTACAACAACATAATAATCGGGATTATCGCGGTCGTAGTGATTGCGGCCCTGGCCTTTTTCGCCCTCGGCGGATTCGGCAACGGGACGCCTCCGACGCAGCCTCCCGCGACACCGGCAGTGACGATATACAAGATTTCAGCCCCCGGATGCACGCAGTGCAAGTCATTCGACTCCGAGGTGGCACAGATAAAGAGCTCGGCGGCGGGCGTAAAGTTCGAGGAAAAGGACCTCGACCCTTCAAGCGCCGAGGCAAAGCAGGTTGCAGGCCAGTATTCAGTGACGCGCGCCCCGGCGGTCATAATGACCGGCGACATCGCGAAGATAAGCGCGCCATACGGCTGGGCGAGCGCCAACGGCGCCATAACGTCCCCTAAGCCTGCGGCCCCGTACGTCTCAATCGCGTCCGGCAAGGTTGCCGGGCTTGTTGATTCGGTAATAATATACACCCCATCATGCACCCAGTGCACGGACCTGACCCAGTTCACGGCCGCGCTCAAGCAGAACGGAGTCGTATTCTCAAGCGAGAAGACGGTAGACGCCAACACGAGCGAAGGGCAGACATACATTGAGAAATACGGAGCGACAACAACGCCGTTCCTCGTGCTCTCCGAAGGCTTCGGCGCATACGACAGCCTCGCGCCGCAATGGTCCAACGTAGGCAGGATGGTCGGAAGCGACTATGTCATGGACATAAAGCTGCCGCCGTACTACGACCTTGCGACAGGGCAGGTCAGGGGGCTTCTCTCCATGACCGTCATTTCAGACAAGGCGTGCCCGACATGCTCCGACCTTTCGGTCTACAAGGGCATATTCGAGCAGACGGGCGTGAAGATAGAGCAGTTCAAGACGCTTGACATAACGGACGAGGGAGCAGCCGACCTGGCAAAGACGTACAACGTTAGCAAGCTGCCCACATTCATCCTGTCAGGCGACATTGCGGCGTACGGTTCTGACTTCGAGACGAGCATAAAGACGGGCGGCACAATGGTAGACGGCGCGTTCGTGTTCACCAACTACTCGGTGATTCCAAACGCGACATACGTGGACTACGTGCCAAACAGCTCGGAGCCAATGAACAAGAGCGTCACAATAGGGCTCACAATCCTTCCAACGTGAAGGCCGCCCTGCCCTTTTTTTTCTTTTTATTTTCCTTCTTTTTTCTTCTCATGAAGGCAGAGCGCAAGCTGGGCAGGGCTTAATTTGGGCAGCGTGGGAAACCCTTTGAAAACGAGCGTTTCAGGCGAGGATGTCCTTTTTCACAAGAGAATGCGGCTTTACAAAGGCTGAAAACGAGCCGTCGAAGTCCGCCACGAGCAAGGTCTTTTTCTCCACCTTGGCCTTGAACCCGAGGCGCAGGAAAAGCACCTCGTCCTTCTGGTCCCTGCCTGAAAACCCGAACGCCTTTTTCCCCTTTGGCAGGTCGGGCAGCAAAAAGCCGCATGAGTCCAAAAGACCGGCGAGGTAGTTCGCGCTGTAATCGTTTTTGCCCTTGAACCTCTCAAGCCTCTGCGCGTGCGCCTTCCTGAAAAACGACTCGTAGGCAGCATGCTCTATCCACGCGCGCATGGAGTCCCGGCGTATCGAGCCCGGCTTTGCAAGGCCGGAATTTTCAAGGCCGGCGCAAAACGCGTCCAGCATGGCCGGAGGGCCGAATACGCCAAACCCGTCCCTGGAAGGCGCGCCGTCGTGGAGCCCGAGAAGGTAGCACATCTGGGGCGTGAGCGAGATTTTCATGGTAATAGAAGCGACGCCCAGGCTTTAAGGCTTTTTGATTGCCCGGATTGCGGCGCTTGAAAGGTATATAAATTCGGAATGAGCCTTTCAACAGGATTGCATGGGAAAGCTAGAAATCCTTAAACAGCCTGATTTTCAAGCCATCGACCCGGCATCCGAGCAGAACCTGAAAAAGGGCAAGCTCATACCAGTAAAGCTGGAAGAGTCCGCCGGCAGCGAGAGCGCCGCTGCAACAAGCCTAAGGCAGAACACCGCATGCCACAGGATAATCGGGAAGGAATGCGGGGCGCTTTTCGAGGCCAGCCCGAAATACTGGCGTATCCCGGAGGCGGAAAAAAAGGAACTGCTCAAAAAAGCCGAGGAGAGGCTATCGGATTTCCTCGCCACGGGCTACGACGCGGTTTCTGAGAGCCTCGATGGCAGGATAAAAATGCCGCCGCGAAATTCCGAGGACATGATGGCGCTGGTGGCGGAGATACACGGGTACATTTGGAGCAACTTTTCCTATGCGAGCACCAATACCCTCTTTGAGGCGTTCTCAAGCGAGCTTGGGGATGGCAAAAACCCGCTTGACTGCGACACCAGCTCGTACCTTGTCGCCGCCCTGCTTGACTCGTTCGGAGCAAAGGGCATAGGGCTGGTGGTGGTGCCCGGCCACGCATTGCTGAAAGTCGACGTGCCTGGGGAAGAGGACCCGATATTCATAGAAACCACGTCAAAAAAGGGCGATATCGCGACATTCAGGACATTCTGGGAAACCGACTACATAACCAAGGGCTGGTCCGTAGAGCCGTATTCGGACGACAATTCCGCAGTGCATTTCGTCCTCGGCTGGGTGTACGCCGCGTCTCCAGGCGACAAATTCGACCAAAATGCGATAGCGGAATTCGAAAGGGCGCTTGAGCTGAATCCGAAGAACGGCTACGCGTCCGCGGCGCTTGGATTCCAATACCTGCACATGGCAAATGCCAAGGACAACGAAATCCTGGAACTGCGCATTGACGGCAAGCTCACAAAGAAGGCAGAGGAAAAAATCGGCAAGGAACAGGCATTGCTTTACAAAAAGGCTGTTGATAATTACAATTTCACCGCACGGCTGGGCGGGGAATGGCTGGAGCCAAACGACGCGGTCGACTGGAACTACGCGGCTGGCAGGATTGAAAACGACAAGAAGGCCTACAACGAGTACCTTGAAACAGCAAGCGAATTCCTGAAAAACGCGAAGGCATACGGCGAAGCGCTCAAGCTGTATTCCAAGCTTCTGAAGCCGGGGCCCAAATACGCCGCTGTCAACGAGGCAATGGGCGACTGCTATGTCAAGCTTGGAGATTACAAGAGCGCGTTTGCGCACTACGAAAAGGCCATGGGAATCAAGACCGACGACGAGCGCTTGCTTGTGGATGTCGCAATGTCATACTCGCAGGCAGGCGGCGATTTCCTTGAGAAAAAGGCATTTGACATAGAGATGGAGGCGGCAAAAGGGAGGGGCGGGACAGGCCTTGCGGCGCAGTTCCTGCTGGTAGGCAACGCATACAGGTTCAATGGCCAAAAAGAGGTTGGCAGGCGCTATCTTGACCAGGCCGTCCAGATGCTTGAGAAACAGGGAAACAGCACGGGAACGCTTGCCATTGCCTACGAACAGGTTGCAAGGATAGATTCCAAGGATGAAAGCTCGAAAACCGCAGCTGTTGATTATTACTGCAGGTCTGCTGGCATATACGCTTCGCATGGCGAGCTGCAAAAGGCAATGGACAACTACGTCAATGCGATAGAACTCGACCCGCGCGACAAAAACGCGATTGCCGGCTTGGCGGAATTCGCGAGGAAGGAGCCCGGATTCGTGATTTCCGAGATAGGGAAGGCGAACGAGAAGGAAATCGAGGCTATTGAAAGCCAGAAGCCCTACCAGGCAGGCGTGGCATACTATGCGGCGGGCGTGGCATGCATTGCCGCAAAGGATTACGCAGGCGCGGAAAAATGGCTTGGGCGGGCGATGAAAGTCGCGCCCAACCTTGAAACCGAGATAAACTCGGCAAGGCTTGAGATGAAAAATTAGGCGATACAGGCAGACAAGAAAGAAACTTCTTTTCATGACAGCAAAAAATAGGAACGCCAGCCAAAGGCAGGCATGAAGACCCGGGGCATGGGGAAAATGGCTCCCGCTAAGATGCATGAAAAAATTAAAAAGTACGAAATAGGCTTTGGGAAATCAAATGAACATGAGGTCGAGAAATGAAACCAAAGTAATTGCCTCGCATTTCCTTGTCACTTTCGTCCATTGCTTCGTTCCGAAGAACTAAGCGTTGAATTTTGGAATTTTGTTTTAGTCCCAAACTATCAGCGTTTCAGGCTGTCAAGCCTTCAAATCAAATAAATTTAGGAGGTGATCTATCCGCAGGTTCCCCTACGGATACCTTGTTACGACTTAGCCCCCCTCGCAAAGATTTAGTTTGAATCCACCAAGAAGCGGAGCCTCACTAAAACCCTGTTTGGGTGACTTGACGGGCGGTGTGTGCAAGGAGCGGGGACGTATTCACCGCTCGATGTTGACAAGCGATTACTAGGGATTCCAGTTTCATGAGGGCGAGTTTCAGCCCTCAATCCAAATCTAGGCAAGGTTTGTGAGATTAGCTTCCCCTTTCGGAGTCGCAACCCATTGTCCTTGCCATTGTAAGCCACGTGTAGCCCGGGAGATTCAGGCCATACTGACCTACCGTCGCCCTCTCCTTCCTCCTGTTTAACACAGGCAGTCTACACAGAGTGCCTCTCCCCCGGAGGGGAAAGTTGCAACAGTGTATGAGGGTCTCGCTCGTTACCGGACTTAACCGGACACTTCGCAGCACGAGCTGACGATGGCCATGCAGCACCTCTCGGCTTGTCAGGCAAGATCTTTAGTCTGGCCTTCATTCTGCCGTCGCTCCCGGTAATATTCCCGGCGTTGTATCCAATTGAACCGCAGCTTCCACCCCTTGTGGTGCTCCCCCGCCAATTCCTTTAAGTTTCAACCTTGCGGCCGTACTCCCCAGGTGGCAGACTTAACACCTACGCTACAGCACTGCGGCAACTCGAGGTTACCGCAACACCACAGTCTGCATGATTTACTGCTAGGGCTACTCGGGTATCTAATCCGATTCGTTCTCCTAGCCTTCGTCCCTCACCGTCAGACGTGTTTTGGTCAGGCGCCTTCGCCACTGGAAGTCCTTGTAGGATTACAGTATTTTACCACTACCCCACAAGTACTCCTGACCTCCCCCACTCTCAAGTCCAGCAGTATCTCCT
>JBAZLG010000005.1:0-5032 GCA_041650395.1 Candidatus Micrarchaeia archaeon
CGGCCTCTATCAAGGCGGTATAGCCGGTCTCGCTCTTCGCATTCACGTCGGCACCTGCCGCGATGAGCAGCTTGACGATGTCCATATGGCCCCAGTACGAGGCCACCATCAGGGCGGTATAGCCGTCCCTGTCCTTCGCATTCACGTCAGCCCCCGCCGCGAGCGCTTCCTTGACACCCGCGAGGTCGCCCGAGGACACCGCTTCGAGGAGCTTCTTATTTTGCTCTGTCATTTTGCACCCCCATCGGCGAACTCATATACGGCTATTCTGCAATTCTCGCCGTCACGGTTCTTTACGTTACACGGGATGCTCGTAATCTTGAACGTGCGCCCGCTTAGACTTCCGCCTGCTGTGCCGTGGCGCAGCTTGAAGACAACGTCGTGAAGGCGGGATATTCCCAGTCGTTCCCATGCCTCCCAAGTCGTGATGGTTGGCTTTGTATTCTTGAAGTATTGGAGGAGTTTTTCAGTTTGCCGCATTGTTTATCTCCTTCACGATATTATTGAGCCGCAGGGTTATGGCTGCTATGTTCTCATTCATCTCATGGAGGATAGTGAAAATCTCGTCGAAGTGCTGCCAGTTCAGGCGCTGCTTGCGCTCCTCGGCGGAGATTTTCTGCTCAATGTCGCAAATAGGTCTTTCTTGCATGATTTCGCCCTCCCTTTCAATAAAGCAACTGTCACATATGCGGCGGCCCCTATCCTCGAACGCCGCACCACAAACACCGCAGTAAATTATCTCTCTCATTCCGCCCCCCTTATCTCGCCCGCTTCAATGAGCGCTCTCGCGATTTCCGGCTCGCCCTCCATTGCTATCCGCTCCAGCGGCGTATCTTCCAGACCGTTTTCAAGCCCTCCTTAAAGGTCGTGGCATCCTAATACTTTTTTACCGACGCGCATCTCGAATCCGTGCGAATAATAGCCGTTGTGGAAATTGTAGAGAGTCAGGTATAGCGGAGATTTACCCTTAGCAGTAAGCTCGAATGTTGCCGTTCCACCGCATTCATCTTCTTCCGCCTCCCTTTTCGTGAAAACCTGCACATCCTCAAAACAATACGGTTCAAGATTTTCTCCGAAATCGGCAACATCGGCAACCCCCTTAGGGCAGGCATCCTGCGCCGAAATATACCACCCGAAATCCTCGCAGCAGTTCGCCTCCATGTCATAGCCAACAAGCCGGTTGTTCTTGTCTACGAAATTGACTTTAGTATCCTTCTCAAATATCTTCATTAGTTTCAAGCCCTCCTATTTTCTATCATACATAACTTTCCCGAAAGTCAAGCGGTAAAAAAAGTTTTCATTTCACTTTAATTTTGGCATCGAGCTTGACGGCGACCGCTCCTTGTTCGATAGCCCGCTGAATAAAATCAAGCCGTTCTTGAATGCACTCAAGCAGTTCAAGCGACAGCTGGTCTTTGAATGCTTCTCGGGCTAAGGTAAGCGCGCGCTCCGCTTCCGTTGCGTTTATGTACTTCATAATCCAGCCCTCCATTTCAAAAAGTTTTATTTGTCAAGCAACTGGATTTCACGGCGTAAGGCATTTCACATCCCTCCGTCTTTTAGGACTTCGCGGGATTTTCCAATGAATTTCCAAATACTATTAGCGAGAGCAAAACCGGTTTCTCCGCAATGACGCTCAAGCAATTGCGAGGCGAGGTCGAGGTCATCGAGGATTGACTTGTCATCAGACGATTTTCGTACTGCAAACAGGTCAGCCATCGGATCGCACTGATCCACAGACAGGTCAACATCGCGAGGCAAACGAGCTTCGATAATGCGAAAGGGAGTTGCAATTTTGATATTGGCATCAGATGCAACCATACCAATTTCCTCCCATGCGTCGGCACTATCTTGGTCTCCGCGTTCGGCTGCTTCGACGGAAGCCTTTTCAGCTTCATCCCGAATTTGTTGAAAGCGTAATCTTGGTAGCATGTTAACCTCCTTCCACTTCTCCGGCCTGAATTCTTCATATAAGCTCTTCATTTCGCACCCGCCTTTCTAAGTAGCGCGACGATGTCCGTAACAAGATAGCCCCGGCGCTTGGCCTTCATCAAGGCGGTCTCGCCGCACTCGTTCTTCGCGTTCACGTCCGCGCCTGCCTTGATAAGTAGCTTGACGGTGGCCGTATGGCCCCAGTACGCGGCCAATATCAGGGCGGTATAGCCGTTCTCGTTCTTCGCGTTCACGTCTGCCCCGGCGACGATAAGCGCCTCGACGATTGCCGTATGGCCCCAGCAGCTGCTGGCCCATATCAAGGCAGTATAGCCGGTCTTGTTCTTCGCATTCACGTCTGCCCCTGCCTTGAGCGCAGCCTTGACCCCCTCAAGGTCGCCCGCGCGCGCCGCGTCGATTAGCTTCTGGTCTTGCTCTTTCATCTTCATTATTTTCCAGCCCTGCATACCTTCTAATGCTTCAATTCCGCATCGCTTGCAAGTTTTCATAATCCAGCCCTCCCTTTCAAAAAGTTTTAATCAAGCATCGCCCCGATTTCGATTTCCTGCAGCATCGCCCGGAAGTTATTCTTGTGCTTTCGCGCAAGCTCCACATACGCATTAATATCTTTCCCGTCAAGCTCTTCCTGTTGTGCAATCTCCCGCGCCCGCGCCGCGAAGTGCAGCGCAAGGTCACGCCGCGCGAGCGGCAGCGCGATACACCGGCTTGTAAGAGGGGTCGCGTCGTCATAGTCGTCTAATAGGGTGCTATTACCCTCTATAGTAGTAGTAAAGATAACTACTACATGCCCGGGCATGGCTTCCAGGACGGTAAGGAGTCGGCGGATAACCTCGCGCTTCATGCCGTGCGCCTCATTAACGATATACGCCCGCCCGCCCCCGCCGAACCCCGCGTATTGCATATCCATCGCCCATGCCTGGAGTTGCGCCACCGTCAGATCGCCGCCGTCTATTTCCTGCGTCATGTGAACGTTCGGCGCGACCTCCCGCGCGATAAGGCGGGCAATCGTAGTCTTGCCCGTGCCACTGGCACCCGTTATCCAATAGGCCCGCCCCGCAAGCCCGCGCGGGCGCAGGGCGGCTATTCTGGCAAGCGTCTTGTCTTGCCCAACAACTTCGTCCCACTTCTCCGGCCTGAATTCTTCATATAAGCTCTTCATTTCGCACCCGCCTTGTTCTGCATAATCCAGCCCTCCTTATTGTACAGCGACGGGGCGGGAGCCGCCGGGCTGGGGACAGCTTTCCCGCGCCCGTCACCATACGTATTTCCGATTGTCTTCATTGCCCAGCCCTTTAGTTTTCAACCGTCCTTCACTCTACCTTAAGTATAACACACTTTCCCGAATTGTCAAGTCTTTTTTTATTTATTTTTATTTATTTTTTCTTCTCCCTCTATACCTTTCATGCTTTCAGGATTTATACTATTCACGCCCGGCCCCTGCGACCGGAAGACAAGGCGGCTTTCATGCCCCGAGGTGGGAGGGGAGGCCGGGGAGACAGGCAAGGCAAGGGGGAGCTGTCACGCTTCACCGCCCCGCCCCGCCCCGCCCAGCTTCATGCCGAAATCCCATCACCATCGAAACAGGACCAAAACAAGTTATTAATAACTGCCCTTCCCTACCCTCCACGGCATAGCCCGCCGCGGCGCCTGAGCGGCACGCCAACTTATCACCAATCCCAAGACTCCCAAAGACCGCTCCTCCCCCATCCCACCGGCTAGCTAATCTCCTATTTCCACCTACTTCCCACACTCTTCCTTTCCCTCCCCAACCGGCTAAACCTCTTCTTCTCGGGTTCCAAATCCCGGCGCTCCGGGGCCGCCCTCCCTGCTGTCCCCGCCAGTGGGGCCGGGGCGTCTTTCCCCCCAAGAGGGGACCGGGGGTGGGTGATGGGGTATTTGACCGCTGCCCGGTGTGGGGCACCTCCCCGTGGAGGTGGGGGGGGCGTCTTTGCCCCCGGCGTGTGGTGCCGCTTTGCCCGATTGTTCCACGTGGAACAATTTATAACATGGTAGTGGATTTATGAGGCTGGTGGCGGGAAATCGGGGATTTTGTGGGGTGCTGTTTTGCGTACAGAAGCGGGATTTCTTGAGCCGTCCGCTACTGGCCTGGCGGCTTATCTTGCGGGGAGACCTGGCAGCTGATGCCCGGCCCGGTATTGTCGTATTCGCCGGGTTTGGATTGGCGTTGCGAATCGCGCCATTCGCGATAGAATCGGGGCATTATGGGATTGCCGCAGAAGGGGCAGAACTGCCAGGTGGAGGGTAGCTCTCGGATGGTGCTGTCCTCTCGGCAGCCTGGGAAGGCCCATTTATGGACTCTTTTTATGGTGATGCCTTCCTTTTTATAGGAGTAGGAACTTGCCGGATAGTTTAGTTCAATAACTTTCCACGTACAGGTTTTTGGCTCGCTCATTTATCCTCCTCTATTTTTTGTATGGCCTCTCCGCAGAGGGGGCAGAACTGCCAGGCCTGCAGGGACTCGGGTATGCACAATGGCGAATAGACAAAATGGCACCCTGGAATGGCCAATCCTCTGTTAGGAATCCTCCACCTACAGACCTTTCGGGGCTTCCCTTCGTTTTCCCGGTCAAGCAGGGTGCCAAGCTGGCAGACCTGCTTAACAAGCTCTCGGACTTCCTCATGCAGTTCGGCGTTCTCCTCGCTCAAGGCTTCAACGGTATCTGGGCGGTGTTTGAACCCGAAAGTTTTTTCGAGACAAAATGTGCAGATGCGCCTAAAATTCAGTCGCGAGATATTCGCTCGCCGCCGCGCCCGCTTTATTGCGGTTCCTATGATGTCGGCGATGTCTTTATAACCCAATCGCCTTGCTACCATCAAGACGGTCTCGCCGTTCTCGTCCTTCGCATTCACGTCTGCTCCTGCAGAGAGGAGCGCCTTGACGCTGTCCGTACGGCCAAGGTACGAGGCCCGAATCAAGGCGGTCTCGCCGTACTTGTCCTTCGCATTCATGTATGCGCCTGCAGAGAGGAGCACATTGACGATGGCCGCATTGCCCCAGCGGCTGCTGGCCTCTATCAAGGCGGTATTGCCGTCCTCGTCCCTGGCATTCACGTCAGCG
>JBAZLG010000006.1:0-3767 GCA_041650395.1 Candidatus Micrarchaeia archaeon
GCTCGCTCCATCCGCAAGACGATAGAGGCCACGTCCAAGCTGTTCAAACTTGCCAGCCATCCTCATTGCGTAGAATGCCCGTCTGCTTATGCCGCAGGCCCGTACAGCTTCCATAGTCCGCAGGATGCCGCCATGGGAGTTGAATGTCTTTGCGACACGTTCAAACCCATTGTCATGAACTCTGTTTTTCACCCTAAGCATGGGCAATAACACCTATACTTGTTGATAAGTATATGTAATTATGCCCGCTCCTCTCGCGTTTTTCAAGCTGTCTCCCGAATTCTTTCCAGGCTGCCATCGGTTCGCGGCCCGGAGATGAAGCCGCGAACCAAGGAACAACCACCAAAGGCGATGCCCACATGGCGAGGAAACACAGTCACGACGAGACTCCAGATCTATTTGGATTCGATTTCACTCCGGCAATCACAGTTGCGGAGTCGATTGCCCAAAACCGACAAACGTGTTTTGCGGATGTTGCTGGCAATAGAAAGGAAGTGAATGACAATGAGGTTGCATTATGCGAAATCCCTGTCATTGATAACGACTTTTCTTCAGAAGACATAGCGCAATTCGCTCCAATTAAGGCTGCGGAGCCGGAGGCAATCGAGCGGACACCCCCTCGTCCTAACGATGCCGAAGGCTCCGCAGCCGCTTCTTCTTCAGTGCAAGATGCAGAGCCGTCAGCTGAGCCAAAAGTTCGAATCCTGCCGGATATAACGAAGGTTCAGCAGGCACATCTCAAGGGCTCGAACGTCGATGCCAACATCGAAGCGATCAAGTTCATTCAGTCGGGGCGGCCAGTCGCTAACGAGGAGGACGCCAGTTGCCTTGCGCTGTATTCCGGCTGGGGCGACCGTTCCGAGGGCATCTTCAAACATGCTGCGTCAGCCTACGAGGACGGCGAAACTGAAAACCGTTGGTTGCGCGAGGCGAACGAGAAGGTTCTCAAAGGCGCTGATGGCAAGGCTTATCGCTTTTTGAAGGAACA
Organism: Candidatus Micrarchaeia archaeon; assembly: GCA_041650395.1. Taxonomy (GTDB): domain Archaea; phylum Micrarchaeota; class Micrarchaeia; order Anstonellales; family VGKX01; genus JAKALW01. Next base: position 989 of record JBAZLG010000006.1, read on the forward strand.
TCTGGACGATGCCGCATTCGAGCGTGAACGCGCCTCGGTAACCACCGCCTATCTTACGCCGCCAGACGTTGTTTCCTCAATTCATGAAATGGTTATGCGCTTGGGCTTCAAGCCGAACCGCAAAATGTCGGTGCTGGAGCCTGCCTGCTCAACGGGGCTCTTCCTCTGGGGCGGCGATCCTGCGATGCTCGACTGCCGCATCACGGCCTGCGACATCAATCCGACAAGCCTTGCTATTTGCGACGCCATCCTTGAAGGCACCTCATGCGCCAAGCGCAACGCCAAAGCAGAGGACTTCAAGGAGCATCCCGACGTCGATGGGCTCTACGACCTGATTCTCGGCAACTTCCCATTCTCGGGTGTCCGCCCCTATGATCCTGCCTACGCCAGCTTGGATTTGAAGCTGCACGACTATTTCATGGCTAAGAGCTTCAAGCTCCTGCGTGAAGGCGGATTGTTGGCTATCGTGACATCCACAACGACGCTCGATGGACGCGGCATACTGAAGGCGCATCTCTTCGACAGCGGCTTCAAGCTAATCTTCGCGTGCCGCCTACCTGGAGGAACATTCGGAACCACCGAAAGCCCTGCCGACCTCATCATCGCAACCAAACGCGCCGAACCGCAAATCGACACGCCTGCATGGCTCGACTCTACATCTGAAATACCGGAAGTCATCTTTGGCGGAGGCTAGGAGTCTTGCCCCTGTTTTACGCCGCCATTTCGGCTTCAACGCGCTGGATTTTCATGAAGGAAGCGTAGCGATCCAGGTTGTAGGCGAGGTTTCGCAGTCCAATCTTCACTTTCGCCCTCGCCAGTCCGATTGTCCTTATGACCAGGTCGCCTGCGCGCATCGCCTGGATGCCGAAGACATGCTCAATCCTCGACCTGATCCGAGCCCTTGTCCTGTTGCCTTGAAGCTCCCTTTCTGAGAGAGGCTTGTTCTTGCAGCCCTTATGTTGCAGCCGCGGGCGGAAGCCTTTGGCTTCAAGGCTTTCCTCCGACTTCTTGGAGCGATATGCCGAGTCGGCCAGAACATCGCGGCTGCTGTTCCCCTGGTCAAGGAGCTCCTCGAAGACCTGGCTGTCGTGGACTGACGCGTCCGTAACGGAGAAGTCCCTGATGAACTTGCTCCCGGCGTCTATCTGGATGTGGTTCTTGTAGCCGAAATGGCTGATCCCATTCTTCTTCGTCCAGCGGGCGTCGATGTCCTTCTGGCGGCGTTTAGCCTCATTCCAGCCGTCCGGCTCAAAGCCTTCCTTGATCTCCTTGTTCTCGTCTCGCGTGTTCCGCTGCTTCGGAGCGGCGATTATCGAGGCGTCCACTATCTGACCCTTCTTCGCCGAGAAGCCATGCGTCCTCAAGTAGCTGTCGAACTGGTCGAAAAGCTTCGACTCCAACCCAAGCCTGCCCAACTGCTCCCTGAAAGCCCATACGGTCTTCTCGTCGGGAACCCTGTCCGCAAGGCTAAGATTCAGGAAGCGCATGAACGACAGCCGGTCCTTCACCTGGAACTCAACTGCCGCATCGCTCAGGTTGTAGAGGCTCTGCAGGATCATGATCTTGAACATCAGCACCACATCGAACGGCTTGCGCCCGGCGGGGCTTTTCCTCTCGCCTTCGCTCTTCCTCAACGCTTCGAGCTCCGGACGGAACTCCTCCCAAGGAATCAGTTCGTTCAGCTTCGTCAGCGGGTCTCCGCACCTCTCAAGCTCCTCAAGCCGGAACTCCTTGTCGAAAAAGCTGTCCATATCCCATCGCCTCCGTTCGTCATCGGTTCCGGCAATATATCATGCACGCCTATAGAGTTGTAGCTGGTTCTTGATCAAATGCCATTTTTAGAGGAACCCATTAGTATTACCTTGGTTGCTTGCAGGGGGGAACGGGGCTTTTTTATTGTTGCTCTTGAAAATGCATGCTACATAATCTTTCTTTTCGGATCCGCCCGACTTGAGTAATTGGCGGATATTTTGCTTGCCCAAGTCCAACCCTTGTTCTTGGGTTTTTGAGTAGGCCCAGAAAAGAGCAAGGTTGACGGCGGAACTGAGCGTAACCTCGGCTTTCTTGCTTTTTCCGCATGGAGCATGATGCCTTGAATAGTTGATTTTCTCCATTGGCTTGGAGGAACCAATGCCATTGTTCGATTCCCAGACAATGCTGAAAATAGGCTCAACAGGGGTAATCTTTTGGTTCGCATCTTCTCCGCTTGGATTCTGAAGCATGCTCTCATCGGCACTTGCAGCTCTAGTTTCCTGGCTCTCAGTCGACTTCGTTACATTGCTGCCTTGCGCTTCTTGGGCAGGCGGCATTGTGCCGCTATTGCTTTGCGCGCCTCCGCTGCAAGCCGCGCCTTCCGGCAATGCCTTCTGTTCATCTGGCAGCGAAGGAGAAAGATGCGGCTGGATTTCAGAGCCTGCAATCCATTCCTTCAACATCCCTGCCAGTTCCATGCCGCGCATCCCTTTGGCCCAAAGCTGTTCAATCAGTGAAAGAATACCATTGTTCTCCTCGTCGGGCAGGATTATTGTAACGTCGGCATTGCGTGACTTGCATGCAAAAGCTATTGGCAGACCAGATAGCGTGTCCTTGTTGAGCACAAGAGCGCTATTGTTCATTCCATCATGCTGCGAGCTGAATGATTTTTCAATCCACTCAACATTAAGAAAATCGTCGAACGGACGAGTTTGGGTAGGATTAACAGGCTTAGCATACTCAGCATCATCAACATCAACAGGGCTGGAATTGGAATATTCGATATCCGGGTCAGGCTGAAGACAGG
>JBAZLG010000007.1:0-3152 GCA_041650395.1 Candidatus Micrarchaeia archaeon
CATCTTATCGCGCTGTCGGCGAAGCTCTTCGAGAGATTATACTGCGAAACCAGCCCATTGTAGCCAATTTCCCGAAGGATGCCTTGGCTCCACGCAAAGCATTCTGAAGCCAAGCTGTTGAGGAAGAGCTTGAAATCGTTTGCCAGCGGATCTGCGGAGGATGGTATTTTCTGGGCATCGAAATCAATCGGCTTTCCTGCCGCATCGGAAAGTCGCTTGCCGCCGCCATATTTGGATTTGAGCCATGCACGCCATTTTGCCTCCATGGCGCTGCGTGTCGCGGCATCAAGCTTTTCGATGTGCGGGAGGTAGATTCCGATTTCCTGCTCGTTGTATATCTCCACGCAAACAACCGACGGATCATCTTTCAGAGCCATCTTCGTATATGGGTTTACGTGTTCAAGAAGCTGCTTGGCGATAGCTTTCCAATTGCTTCGGGTCTCGGGATCGCCAAGATACATCTTCGCTTTGATTTTGTTTCTTTCAACCCAGGCCCGGTCCCTGTTGCTGAGGCCGACGCGATAGGCGGCTACGGTTATATAGCTATAGACTCCGTTGCGCTTCAGCTCGAAGAGGAGCTTGTCGAACACCCTCTGCTTGGCTGGATTGAATACAGTGTCTGAGTTGGAGCCCTCCATGAGAAAAACGTCCGATGCCAGCGGGCGGATGAAGTTGTAGCCCTGCCGCCTGACAAGCTGCGCGTAATTCTCGATGTTCCGGTCCGTCTCCTCTGGACTTTTACCCTCTAGCCCTCCTTGCAGAAGAGCTGCGAACAAGCCATTGAAGCCGTAGAGCCTGGTCGAAGTTCCCGGAGAGCCGGAGAAGGCAAGCTCTCCGTCATCATTGATGATCGTGCGGCCATGGCAGCCTGCCGGGGAGTCACCGACAATGCTGGAGAAATCCAGCGCGGTGCCTGGCTTCACCTGGATGTCTGACATGTCGACAGGCTTCCATTCATGGCTGGCGTTGAAGACTGTTTTCCTGTCGCTGATGGAGATGTCGCTGGAGGACAGCGTAGCGCCTATCACTATCCAGACGGCTTTGCCGTTGCTTTGCAATGAAACCGAGGCAATGCTCATGCCTTTGGACGGCAGTTCGAACTTGCTGAGGAAGACGCCGACCTCGGAGCTTTTGTTTTGGCGCTTGACGGCGACCATGGCGTTTTTGCAATTGCCCGGAGCCCACCAGTCGGCGATGTCAATTCCCGACTTGACGTCGAATTTTGCGGAGGAGCCATCGGAGAAGGAGACGTCTATGGAGCCTATTGGAGCTCCGGCGGCCTCCTGGTTCCAGCAGCTGGTATGCAGCAGGTAGAGGAAGCGCGCCTGCGGTTTTTGAGCGGAGAGGTCGAAGAAGGCGTTTGCCAGCCCCGTATTCGCATGTGGGCCGTTGAAGGTGATTATTGCACGGCCAGCCCTCCTCGCCGGGTCTGGGATTGAGAACTTGATCCCTTCATAGCTGGAGCGGCTGAAGTCGAAATCCTTGAAGTCGCTCTCCGGACCTTGATCAGACCAGCCGCCCTTGCCATCCCCTGCAACGGGGTCGGCAAAGCCCATGTTGGCGGCTTTGCCTATGTCGATGGGGAGATCAGCCGCGACAGCAACAAAGGCGAAGGCAAGCAAGGCCAAAGGAGCGATCATTTTAACAGGCATAGAATTGACTTTCATAATGAGCCTCTACTTTTTAGGAATCCAGTCCGAGTCGGTAAGCCGCAATCCAGTGCGTGTGAAGCTCGCGCAGTGTCCGTCCTTGAAGATGAAGTTAACGCTTAGGGCAGGATGCGCCCAGCTGGGGGATTCCGCCTGATTCGGCGCATAGTTCGTGTATGCGTAGTTCATGCCCCAGGCAGCCGCGCGGTTGAATTGCCCCGAGTCGACTTCGGAGTAATTCATCTCCCCCATTATCATGCTGCCATCCTTTATAGTGTCGAACCTGCGGTGCGGCAGAAGCTGTCCGTCGCTGCCTTGTATGCTCCAGCCGCCGTTTCGCTCGTTGGTGGTTCCCACCACGGTCTCCTTGTAGTTCGAGACATGGTAGACTCCAGGAGTCACTCCGCTTGGCCAGCATGGCGATGCGCCAGCCGCCGGCGTGGCCGGACAGAAGAAGGCGCCTGTGCGTTGCTTGTATATGACAGTTAGCCCGTTGAGTCCATCGTTGCGCTGCCTGAGATACTCGCTGACGGCGACAGTTCCCATGCCCCAGTAGCGAACTCGCGGCATATAGCCACTCCAGTCCAGGACGTAGAGCGAAACGCCAGTGTAGATCTGCCGCATGTTGTTTGAGCAGGCTGTGCGCTTAGCCATCTCCCTAGCCTTGTTCAACGATGGCAGCAGCATGGCCGCCAGGATGGCAATGATGGCTATAACCACCAAAAGCTCTATTAGTGTGAATTTGCAGCGTTTACCTCTCATGATTCCTTACCCCTTTATTTGACGTTGACTGATATGCATAATGCCGTATGCCTCAAGCGAAAAGGCATCTCGCTAGGTCGCTGTGGATTGGTCTGATGAAATGGATTATATCGCGTTTTCATTTTATTAGCAATACTTCGACGAGAAAAAATGCAACATAAATATACAAGCCTATTATCAAAATGAGCATAGTTTGTATGTTGACAGGAAAATAAACATCTGCTATAATTAACAAGAAACAAGAAAACAATTTCACTATGGTAAAATAGATGACAAATCCGATACAGGTGATAGCGCGTGCAATGGCAGTCCTTGAAAGCGTCACTTTTGATTCCGAAGGCAGCCGGAGCCTTCGCGAAATATCAGCTGACACTGGCTTGAAGCTGCCAACGACGGCCAGGATTGCCCAAACCCTTGTGCAATGCGGCTATCTTGAACAGAAAAACAGGAAGAAGGGCTATACACTAGGGAGGAAAGCCTATCTCCTCTCCGGCAGTCCTGAGGCTTACAAGCCCCTTCTGGAGCTGGCGCGCCCATCCATGTGGAAATTCCATGAAGCCGTCGGCGAATACATTTCCCTCTCTGTGCTGCACAACCGCAAGAGGTTGATAGTCGACTACATACTGTCCACTAAGTCCATTCAGGCCCGCTCCATCGAGAGGGAGTCTCCGTTCAAGAGCCTTTCCGGCAGGATTCTCGCCGCCTGGCTTCCAGAGGATGAGCAGCGTAGGGTCTACCAGG